>NZ_JBIUYV010000009.1:0-247243 GCF_044744725.1 Nocardia sp. NPDC087230 | reverse complement strand
GCCGGAACCAATAATAATATTGGCACTGACATTCATCGACACACTATTGAGTTCTCAAAGAACACACGCACAAGCATCCACCCGCAACATTTCGTCGGGGCTTCAGTCAGGGCAAGGGTTCAAACTTTAGCGCAGGCGATCCACCGAAGCAAGTCCGGCGAACAGTGAGCCCGCACACATGATCAGTCAGGCGCTCATCGTCCTACCTCGTTTCCCTGCACCGCCCGCCAGCCTCGAGAGGCTCAGCAGATCGGCACCGGGTCGGTGTCCGTGTCGCTCTGACTCGAATTAAGTTACGCATCGCCGATCATGAAGTCAAATCGGCTGGTCAGCGGGGGTTTCTTCGCCGCGCGGTGATCATCGGCGCGCGCTCAGGGGCGCCAGTCGGCGGGGAACCAGCTCGGGGCGGCCGCGGTGAACCGCGCGCGGTCCCACTGCCCGGCACCGGCGGGGATCGCGCCGAGCAACCGGGTCTCGGTGACGCGCGGCAGATCGTCGCGATTGCACTGCGAGGCGAGGTCGGGCTCGGCCGGCCAGGAACCGATGACCACGCCGGCGCAGGGCACGCCGGCGGCGGCCAGGGTGCGCGTGGTGAGTTCGCTGTGGTTGAGGGTGCCGAGGCCGGCGGCGGCCACGACGAGCACGGGGGCGCCGAGTTTGCGCGCCAGGTCCAGGAGGGTGAACTCCCCCATCCGCACGAGCAGGCCGCCCGCGCCCTCGACCAGGACCAGGTCGGCGTCGCTCAGCGCGTCGACGGCGGCGACGGTGTCACCGAGCGACAGCAGCGGCATACCCGCACGGCGGGCGGCGGTGTCGGGCGCGAGGGGTTCCGGGTAGCGGGCGAGCTCGACGGTGCGGGTCACCCCGGACAGGCGGGTGACCTCGGCGAGGTCGCCGGGTGCGCCGGGAGCGATGCCGGTCTGGGCGGGTTTGCACACCGCGACCGAGCGGCCCGCGGCTCGGGCGGCGGCGGCCGCGGCCGCGGTGGCGACGGTCTTGCCGACGTCGGTGGAGGTGCCGCTGATCAGCAGGAGGCTCATGCGGTCACCGGTTCCTTGCCGCGGGCGGCGGCGAGCACGTCGCCGAGTACCTCGGCGATGGTGCCGAGTTCGGCGGGGGTGAGGTTCGCGCGGGCGGTCAGCCGCAGGCGGGAGGTGCCCTCGGGGACCGACGGCGGACGGAAGCAGCCGACATCGAGGCCGCGGGCGCGGCAGGCCTGCGCGGCGTCGAAGGCGAGCTGGGCGTCGCCCAGGACGACCGACACGACCGCGGAGTCCGGTTCGGGCACCCCGGCGATGCGGGCGATATCGGCCGCACGGTCGAGCACCCGCGCCGCTATCGCGGGGTCGCGGCGCAGCAGTCCGAGGGCCGCGCGGGCCGCGCCCACCGCGGCGGGGGCCAGTCCGGTGTCGAAGATGAACGTGCGGGCGGCATCGATGAGGTGGGCGCGGATGCGCGCATCGGCCAGGACGACGCCGCCTTGGGCGGCCAGGGCCTTGGACAGGGTCGCGGTGATCACCAGGTCGGGTTCGCCCGCCAGGCCGCTCTCGTGCACCAGCCCCCGACCGCCCGCGCCGCGCACGCCGAGTCCGTGCGCTTCGTCGACGATCAGGACCGCGCCGTTCGCCCGGCACACCCGGTGCAGGTCGGCGAGCGGAGCGAGGTCGCCGTCGGCGCTGAAGACGGAGTCGGTGAGGACCAGCGCGCGCTCCTCACAGCGTTCGGCGAGCAGGCGTTCGACGGCGTCGACGTCACGGTGCGGGGCGATCTCCACCCTGGCCCGCGAGAGCCTGCACGCGTCGACCAGGGAGGCGTGGCTGCCTGCGTCGGAAACGACGAGGGTGCCGCGACCGGCCAGCGCGGTCACCGCGCCGAGGTTGGCGGCATAGCCGGAGGCGAACACCAACCCGGTTTCGGCACCGACGAATTCGGCCAGCTCGGCTTCGAGCTGGGCGTGTTCGGCGGTCGTCCCGGTGACGAGGCGGGAGCCGGTGGACCCGGCGCCCCAGCGACGCACGGCCGCGATGGCGCCCTCGACGACCTCGGGATGGCGAACCAGGCCGAGGTAGTCGTTGGACGCGAGGTCGATCGCGGACGACTCGGCGGGCCGCGGCCGCACATGCCTGCGCAGCCCGGCGTCGACCCGCTCGGCCGCGCGCTCATCCAACCAGCTCAACGGATCCGTACTCACAGCTGAGGAGCTTACTTGAACGCCGTTCAGGCGGTGCGGTCGCGCCGTCATCCGAGGGTCGCCTTCACCGCGGCACGGACGGCGCCGGTGATGGTGGCGATGTCCTCGGTGGTGCTGATGAACGGCGGCATCGTGTAGACGAGCGTGCGGAACGGGCGCAGCCACGCTCCCGCGGCGACGGCCGCGTCGGTGGCGGCCCGCATGTCGACGGGCGCGTCGAGTTCGACGACGCCGATCGCCCCCAGCACCCGCACCTCGGCGACGCCCGGCAGCCCGGCGAGCGGCGCCAGGCCTTCGCGCAACTCGGCTTCGATCCGGGCGACCTCACCGCGCCAGTCCCGCGATCGCAGCAGTTCGATCGAGGCGATCGCGACGGCGCAGGCCAGCGGATTGCCCATGAAGGTGGGTCCGTGCATGAGCCCGCCGTGCGCGGTGCTGATCGTCTCGGCGATGCGCGCGGTGCACAGCGTGGCGGCGAGGGTGAGATAGCCGCCGGTCAGCGCCTTGCCGACACACATCACGTCCGGGGCGACGCCGACGTGGTCGGCGGCGAACAGTTCGCCGGTGCGGCCGAATCCGGTGGCGATCTCGTCGAAGACCAGCAGCACCTCGTTCTCGTCGCAGATCCGGCGCAGCTCGGTGAGGTAGCGCGGGTCGTGCCAGCGCATCCCGCCCGCGCCCTGGACCACCGGTTCGACGATCACCGCGGCCAGCTCGTCGCGATGTTCCGCGACGGCCCGCTCGAGCTCGGCGACGTAGTCGGCCTCGAAGGTCGCCGGCGGGGCGGGGACGAAGACCTGCTCGGTGAGGACATCGGTCCACAGCGCGTGCATGCCGCCGTCGGGGTCGCACACGCTCATCGGGGTGAAGGTGTCGCCGTGGTAGCCGCCGCGCCAGGTGAGCAGCCGGTGCTTGCCCGGCGCACCGACGCCGCGCCAGTACTGCAGGCACATCTTCGCCGCGACCTCGACCGAGACCGAGCCGGAGTCACAGAGGAAGACCTTCTCCAGGCCGGGCGGCGTGAGCTCGACGAGCAGCTGGGTGAGCCGGGTGGCCGGTTCGTGGGTGAGGCCGCCGAACATGACGTGACTCATCCGCCGCGACTGCGCGAGCAGGGCGGCGTCGAGCACCGGGTGCCGGTAGCCGTGCACCGCCGCCCACCAGGAACTCATCCCGTCGACCAGCTCGCGGCCGTCGGCCAGCGTCAGCCTGGTGCCCGCCGCGCTCGCGACGACCAGCGGTTCGGTGGTCGCGGGAAAGCCGCCGTAGGGATGCCAGACGTGCTCGGCATCGAGGGCGCTGATCTGCTCGGGGGTCAGGTCCACAGGTTTCCTCGTCGTCGCCCGGTGCCGTCGCCGACGGCCTTGAACACCGTTCAAGTTAGCACTCGCGTGACGGGTTCGACGGGCCGAACGGCGATCGCCGCGGGAATGCGCGCCAGCGCGGCCCGAACCTCGGCCAGCGCGGCTCCACCGAGTTCGGCCGAGATCGCCGCCTCGATCCGGCGGAGACACTCGCCCGCCACCGCGAGCGCCGTGCCGCCCGCCGCGGTGGCAACGACCAGGCGCGCCCGGCCGTCTGCGGGGTCGGGGCGACGTTCGACATAGCCGCACCGCTCCAAGTGGGTGACGAGCTCGCCCATCGACTGCTGGGTTATGCCCGCCGCATCGGCGAGCGCGGTGACCCGGGTGCCGGCCGGTTCCAGATACCGGAATACGGCGTAGTGCGCGGGCCGCAGCTCAGGGCCGAGTTCCGCGCGCAGCTCGCGGTCCAGCTCACGCTCGACGGCATCGGCGGCCTGGACGAGGCTCGTCGACCGTGGAGCCGACCTCGAGGGCGCCTATCTGCGGCTCGAGCACGTCCTCCCCCAACGCGGCAGGCAGGCGGGTCCGCACTGGCATCCAGAAATCGGTGAGACCTGGACCGTCCGCGTCGGCCGCGTCCGGTTCCGCATCGACGGCACGGAGATCGTCGCCGGCCCGGGCGACACGGTCACGGCGCCGCCGCGGTCCGTACACGAGTTCTGGAACGAGGCCGAGGACACCGTCATGGACCACGTGATCCGCCCGCCGTTGCAGCACTGGGAGATGTTCGCGTTCTGGACCGGCCTGGACAACACCGGCCGGACCACCGCGAGCGGACTGCCCCGCAATCCGCTCGCTCTCGGGCTGCTCTGGGAGTATCAGGACGGGTATCTGGCCGGCCCACCCGCGCCGTTGCAGCGGCTGATCTTCGGCGGCCTGGCCGCGCTGGCCCGGCGCACCGGCTACGCCAGGCGGCTGCTCGCAGCCGCGAGTGCGGCCGATGCGCGTTGACCAGGGGTGACGAAGCACCCACGCGCACCGCGCGCGGGCGGGGACCGGATTCCTCTACTGTCGTAGCATGTCGAGCCCGAACGACCGATCCGGTGAGGTGACCCCACTGGGCGTGTGGCCGGGCACCGCGTATCCGCTGGGCGCCACCTACGACGGCGCGGGGACGAATTTCTCGGTGTTCTCCGAGGTCGCCACCAAGGTGGAACTGAGCCTGATCGCCAAGGACGGCGCCGAGACCAGGGTCGAACTCGACGAGGTCGACGGTTACGTCTGGCACGCCTATCTCCCCGCGATCACCCCGGGTCAGCGCTACGGCTTCCGCGTCCACGGACCGTACGAACCCGAGCTGGGCCTGCGCTGCGATCCGAGCAAACTGCTGCTCGATCCGTACGGGAAGGCCTTCGACGGGCAGTTCGTCAACGACCCGTCGCTCTACACCTACGGCCTGGATTCGCTGGGCCACACCATGACCGGCGTGGTGATCAACCCGTTCTTCGACTGGGGCGCCGACCGACCGCCGAACCGCCCCTATCACGAGACGGTGATCTACGAGGCGCACGTCAAGGGCATGACGATGACCCACCCCGACGTCCCGGAGGAACTGCGCGGCACGTACGCGGGCCTGGCGCATCCGGCGATCATCGGGCATCTGAAGAGCCTGGGCGTCACCGCGATCGAGCTCATGCCGGTGCACCAGTTCTTCCACGATCACGTGCTGACCGATCAGGGACTGCGCAACTACTGGGGCTACAACAGCATCGGCTATCTCGCCCCGCACAACCAGTACTCGGCCCGCCCGCGCGGTGACGCCGCGGTCGCCGAGTTCAAGGCGCTGGTGCGCGCGATGCACGCCGAGGGCATCGAGGTGATCCTCGACGTGGTCTACAACCACACCGGCGAGGGCAATCACCTGGGGCCGACGCTGAGTCTGCGCGGCATCGACAACGCCGCCTACTATCGGCTCGACGAGACCGATCCGGCGCACTACAAGGACTACACCGGCACCGGCAACAGTCTCAATGTGCGGCATCCACACACCCTGCAGCTGATCATGGACTCGCTGCGCTACTGGATCCTGGACATGCACGTCGACGGCTTCCGGTTCGATCTGGCCGCCACGCTGGCGCGCGAATTGCACGACGTGGACCGGCTTTCCGCGTTCTTCGACCTGGTGCACCAGGATCCGGTGGTGAGTCAGGTCAAGCTCATCGCCGAACCCTGGGACGTCGGCGAGGGCGGCTATCAGGTCGGCAACTTCCCGAGTCTGTGGACCGAGTGGAACGGCAAGTACCGCGACACCGTGCGCGACTACTGGCGCGGCGAGCCGGCGACACTGGGCGAGTTCGCCTATCGGCTCACCGGTTCCTCGGATCTGTACGAGTCGACCGGCCGCCGCCCGAGCGCCAGCATCAACTTCGTCACCGCGCACGACGGCTTCACGCTGCGGGACCTGGTGTCCTACAACGAGAAACACAACGACGCCAACGGCGAGGACAACCGTGACGGCGAGAGCCACAACCGGTCGTGGAACTGCGGTGTCGAGGGGCCGACCGACGATCCGGCGATCCTGGAACTGCGGGCACGCCAGCAGCGCAACCTGCTGGCCACGCTGATCCTGAGCCAGGGCACGCCGATGCTGGCCCACGGCGACGAGATCGGGCGCACCCAGCTCGGCAACAACAATGTTTACTGCCAGGATTCGCCGCTGTCGTGGATGGACTGGTCGCTGGCACAGACCAACGCCGACCTGCTCGAGTTCACCCGCTCGGTGATCGCCCTGCGCACGCAGCACCCGATCTTCCGGCGGCGCCGCTTCCTGGCCGCGGGCCCGGGTGACGGCGCGGGCCGCAACCGCGAGATCGCCTGGTTCACCCCGGCGGGCGCGGAGATGACCACCGACGACTGGCACAGCGGCTTCGGCAAGTCCCTGGCGGTGCTGCTCGACGGAGACGGCATTCCGGAGCCGGGACCGCGCGGCGAACGCATCAGCGACGACTCGTTCCTGCTGTGCTTCAATGCGCACGACGAAGCGCTCGATTTCGTGCTGCCAGGACCGGAGTTCGGTGCCGAATGGACACTGGCCCTGGATTGTTCGACCCCCACCGGAGCGGCCGACGGGGCCCACCCCGCGGCCGCGTCCCTGCCCGTCCCCAGCCGCTGCCTGCTCGTCCTGCGCCGAACCGCCTAGCCGAAACGATGACCGAGACCTACGTGACCGATCCGCTGACCCTGCTGCACCGCGCGCCCATCCGGCCGAGCACGGTGCGCAGCACCTACCGGCTGCAGCTGCGGCCGGACGCGCTCACCTTCGCCGATGCCCGGGCCATCGCCGAATACCTGCAGCAACTGGGGGTCTCGCATCTGTATCTGTCGCCGATCCTGACCGCCGGGCACGGCTCGACGCACGGCTACGACGTCACCGATCCGACGACGGTGTCGGCGGCGCTGGGCGGGCCGACCGGGCTCAAGGCGCTCTCGGACGAGGTGCGCAGTCGCGGGATGGGGTTGATCGTCGACCTGGTGCCCAATCACGTCGGCGTGGCCGATCCGCGACAGAACCCGTGGTGGTGGGATGTGCTGCGCGACGGGCAGCAGTCCAAGTACGCGAAGTACTTCGACATCGATTGGAGTCCGGGCAACGGGGCAGGCGGGCGGCTCGCGCTGCCGGTGCTGCAGAGCGAGAACGACCCGGCAGCGCTGACCGTCGACCGATCCGGCCCCGAACCCATGCTCGCGCTGCACGATCTGCGGTTCCCGATCGCACCGGGCACCGACGGCGACAACGCGCTGCGCATCCACGATCGCCAGCACTACCGGCTGGTGAGCTGGAAGGCCGGCGTGTGCACCTACCGCCGGTTCTTCGCGGTGAGCAGTCTGGCCGCGATCCGGCAGGAGGATCCCGAGGTCTTCGAGGCGACCCACCGCGAGCTGGCCGCCTGGTGCGAACACGATCTCATCGACGGTGTGCGGGTGGACCATCCCGACGGCCTGTCGCATCCGAGCGCCTATCTGACCCGGCTGCGCAGGCTGATCGGCCCGCAGCGGCTGCTGCTGGTGGAGAAGATCCTGGCCAACCGGGAACCGCTCGACGCGACGCTGCCGGTCGACGGCACCACCGGCTACGACGCGCTCGCCGATCTCGGCGGCGTCCTGATCGATCCCGCGGGTGAGACCGCGCTGACCGAGCTGTCCCAGCACGTCGCCGGGCACGGCAGCGACCGGGCCTGGTTCGGCGAGACCGAGCACCGGATCAAGCGCGCCGTCGCGGAAACCATTCTGGCGCCCGAGATCCGGCGGCTGGTCGCCGCGATCAAGCGCGACGGCAACGCGGGCAGCTTCGACACCCTCGCCGTGAGCAACGCGACCATCGAGGTGCTGGCGTTCATGCCGGTGTACCGGGTGGACTACGCGCCGCTGGCCGGGATCACTGCCGCGGTCGTCGCCGAGGTGGAAAAACGCAATGCCGAACTGACGGTGCCGCTATCGGTACTGGTGACCGCGCTGTCGGTGGGTGGCGAGGCGGCGACGCGGTTCTCCCAGGTGTGTGGCGCGATCACCGCCAAGTCGGTCGAGGACACCATGTTCTATCAGGGCGCGCGGCTGGTGTCGTTGCAGGAGGTGGGCGGCAATCCGGCGCGCTTCGGGCACTCCGTCAACGACTTCCACCTGTCCAACAGCGAACGGTCGCAGCGCTGGCCGGCGACCATGACGACGCTGTCGACCCACGACACCAAGCGCGGCGAGGACGTGCGCGCCCGGATCGGGGTGCTGTCGCAGGTGGCCGAGGTCTGGTCGCAGCGGGTGCGCGGCTGGCTGGAGACCACGCCCGCGCCCGACGGCGCGACAGCACTGTTCCTGCTGCAGAACATGTTCGGGGTCTGGCCCGCCGACGGGCGGCCCGCCTCGTCGGTGCCGGGACTGCGTGATCGCCTGCATCTGTTCGCGGAGAAGTCGATTCGCGAGGCCGGGACCAAGACCTCCTGGGAGGAACCGGACGCGGAGTTCGAGTCGGCGGTGCACCACTGGCTGGACGCGGTGATCGACGGCCCCGTCGGTACCGGCATCGGCGATCTGGCCCACGAGCTGGCCCCGCACGCGTGGTCGGACGCGGTGGCGCAGAAGCTGTTACAGCTGTGCGGGCCCGGTATCCCGGACATCTATCAGGGCACCGAACTGTGGGAGGACTCCCTCGTCGACCCGGACAACCGCCGCCCGGTGAACTTCGCCGTGCGCGCCGGGCTGCTCCAATCCCTCACCGAGCCGCCGACATTGGACACCACGGGGGCGGCGAAGATGTGGGTGGTCGCCTACGCGCTGTGGTTGCGCAGGGAACGGCCGGAGTGCTTCGTCGGCGGGATGTACCGCCCGCTCTATGCGGTCGGCGAGCACGCGCAGCGGCTGGTCGCCTTCGGGCGCGGGCCCGCGGGCGAGGCGCCGGAGGTGATCGTGGCCGCGACCAGGCACTCGGTCGGGCTGGCCGCGACCGGCTGGCTCGACACCACTCTGCATCTGCCGGAAGGCAATTGGATCGATCGGCTCACCGGCACCACGTTCGCGGGCAGCGTCCGGCTGGACAAGCTGTTCACCCGGCTGCCGGTGGCCCTGCTGGTGCGCTGAGCCGACGTCACGGCCGGTGGGCGAGCACCGCGAACATCGTGACCGACAGGTGGTAGTCGCCGGTCGCGACGCCGTGCGCGACCGCGGCGGTCAGCTCCTCGGCCTGGTCGGCGGTGATCACCCCGGCGGCGCGGCCGGTGGCCACCATCTGCCCGACCAGCGGTGTCGCGGTCTCCGCGTCCCAGATCACCGCGGTCGCGGCCTGATCGTCGACGACGAATCCCGCCCGCACCAGCAGCCCGCGCAGGAGCCGGCCGGAGCCCGGGTTGGCGGTGGTCGCCCGCATCAGCTCCGCCAGCGCGGCGACGACAGCTGGGTCGCCGGGGTGCAGGATAGCGGTGTACCAGTCGCTGTCGATCAGACATACCCGGCCGCCGGGGCGCAGCACCCGGGCGATCTCGGCGGTGGCGGCGGCGGGGTCGTCGAGGTGCTGGAAGACCCGTTCGCAGCGGACCACATCGACGGAGCCGTCCGGCAGCGGGAGCGCGGCGGCGGTGCCCTCGACGAACTCGGCGGCGGTGCCGCGCGCCCGATCGCGGGCGACCGCCGCCATGGCCGGGTTGGCGTCGACCCCGACGGCACGGCCGCGCGGGCCCACCCGTGCGGCGAAGGCCAGGACCTCCGAGCCGGTGCCGGAACCGATGTCGAGGGCGGTTTCCCCGGGCTGCGGCGCGAGGACGTCCATGACCCAGCGCCGCATGCGGACCACGCCGGACAGCTCGGCCTGCCGATCCAGCAGGGTCACCAGCAGGTCGTCGGCCGCACCGGCGGCGTCGGCGCGGAAGGATGGCAGCTGCTCGTCGGGGACGGCCATATCGATGACGGTACGCCGCGCGAAACGCGCGGCCACGATGGTCGTGGCCGCGCGTTTCGGGGTCGCTGTCAGTGGCCGGTGCCGCGCAGGCCGCGGTACTGCAGTGCCGCGAAGGCGCCGACCGTGACCGCTTGCAGCACCCCCCACACCGCGCCCGCCACGGTCAGCCCGAGGACGCCGGTGACCACGGCGACCAGGCTCGCGACGACCCAGGTCGCGTTGCCGATCGCGACCGCCGCCGCCCCGGTCCGTGACACCGGAGACCTCCGCCCGACCACCGCGACCGCGAGACCGTAGGCGGTGAGGAAGGCGCCGATCGCGAGGCCAGCCCGGGAGTCGAGGCCGAGCAGCCGTTCCAGCAGCGGAGCCAGGGCGAGGTAGGCGACGCCGTTGACCGTGGTGACGACGGCGTCGAGGCGCAGCGAGAGCAGCAGCAGCGGCTCGCCCGGGGTGAGCAGGGTGGACAGGCGAGACGAGACGGTGGCGGTGGTCATGGCGGATCTCCTTGGCTGGGAAGGGGTGTCAGGCGGAGGCGGGTACTCGGTCGAGGAAGCCGTAGACGCTGTCGATGCGGCCGTCGGCGAGGACGGCGACGTCGAAGCCGATCACCACGGGCTCGCCCTCGGCGGGGCCGAGGCCCCAGGTGAAACGCACCTGGTCGTGGTGGGCGTCGACCGGGCCGGCCAGGCGGAAGGTCCAGTCGGGGAACTGGGTCTGCACGCCGGCGATGGCGGCCTCGAGTTCGGCGTGGCCGGTGACGGCGACCAGCGGGTCGACGTAGCGGGCCTCGGGGGTGAACAGGCGGGCGACCGCGGCGCGACGGGCGCCGGGCTCACGGGTGTTCCAGGCCTCCAGGTACTGCGCGACGACGGTGTTCATCTCGACCTCCGAAATATGCTGTGAGCTGGTGTTTCGCGGGTTGTTCCTGCGATGACACCTACGTTATGGCGCGCCGGGGGTAGGTCGAATCAGTCGTCTATAGGTACTTCCGGCGACGGAGATACCGCCGGTACCGGTACGGCGCTACCGTGGTGCGCATGCTGCACGGACGCGAACCCGAACAGGCCACGATCGATGACCTGCTCGCGGGCGCGCGGGCCGGGCGCAGCGGGGCGCTGGTCCTGCGGGGCGAGGCGGGGATCGGCAAGTCGGCCCTGCTGGATTATGCGGCCGCGCAGGGCATTCCGGCGATCCGCAGCGCCGGTATCGAGTCCGAGGCCGAATTGCCGTTCGCGGCACTGCATCTGCTGGTGCGGCCGGCGATGGAACTGGTGCGGCAGCTGCCGCCACGACAGCGCGACGCGATGGACGCCGCGTTCGGACTGGGCGACGGCGCGCCCGCGGACCCGATGCTGATCGGCCTGGCCGTGCTCACCCTGCTGGCCGAGGAAGCGGCCGAGGGACCCCTGCTGGTCCTGATCGACGACGCGCACTGGCTGGACCCGGCGACGGCGCAAACCCTGCTGTTCGCCGCCCGCAGACTCGACGCCGAAGGCGTGGTGATCCTGTTCGCCACCCGGTCCGGCCCCGACGATTTCCCCGCGCCGGGGCTGCCGGAACTGGCGCTGTCCGGCCTCCGCGCCGACGCCGCCGCGGCCCTGCTCGACGCGGGCCCGACCCGGCTCTCGCCCACCACCCGCTATCGTCTGCTCGCCGAGTCGGGTGGCAATCCCCTTGCCCTGCTGGAACTTCCGGCTGCGGCGGAGAGCGCCGAGAATCCGAATCCGCTGCCGTTGACCCAGCGGCTCCAGCTGGCCTTCCACGGCCGGGTCGCCCGCCTGCCCGCGGGAACCCGGACGATCCTGCTGATCGCCGCGGCCGCCGGCGCCGAGGATCTGGCGCCGGTGCTGCGCGCCGCCGCGAGCCTCGGCGCGGGCCTCGACGATCTGCAGCCGGCCCAGGACGCCGACCTGGTGCGCACCGACGGGCAGGTATTGACCTGGCGTCACCCGCTCTCCCGCGCCGCGGTCTACCAGGGGTCGGCGCTCACCGAACGCCTGGCCGCCCACCGCGCGCTCGCCACCGCGCTCGACGACGCCGACAGCGCGGACCTGCGCGCCTGGCATCTCGCCTGCGCCGCGACCGGTCCCGACGAGGCGGCGGCCACCGCGCTCGAGCACACCGCCGACCGGGCCAGGCGCCGCAACGGATTCCACGGCGCGGTCGCCGCCTACGACCGGGCCGCGGCACTCAGCGCCGACTCCGACGCCCGGTTGCGCCTACTCGTCCTGGCCGCCGAGACCGCCACCGAGGCCGGGCTCACCGAGCAGGCCGCGCGGCTGGCCGAGCGCGCCGCGGCGATGTCGACCGACGACGCGTTCGAGGCGCGCCTCGAGCTGGTGCGCGCGCAGGCCGAATTCGCCGCGGGCAAGCCGGGGTCCGCGCATCGGCGCCTGATGGCGGTGGCGGCGCGGGAGACCGATCCGCGCTCGGCGGCGCGCATCGTCACCAGGGCGGTGCATACCGCCTGGTATCTCGGTCCCGCCGAGCTGGACGAGGTCGCCGCGTTGCTGGCCACGCTGTGCCTGGACGCCGACGATCCGGTCACCCCGATCGTGCGCTACCTGACCGGCGCGGTGGCCGGGCGGCGCACGGTCGACCTGCGGGTGGCGGCGGAGGCGGCCCGCGCCAACGGCGCCGACAGTCCCGCCGACCTCGTCCAGCTGTGCGGCAGTGGGCTCGTCGTCGGCCAGGACGACCAGGTCGGCGAGCTGGCCGAGGTCCTCATCGGCGAAGCCAGGGAGCAGGGCCGGATCGCGCTGCTGGCGCCCCTGCTGTTCTTCCGCGCCGAGGCCGAGCTGTTCGGTGGCCGCCCCGGCGAGAGCCGGATCGCCGCCGGGGAAGGGCTGCGGATCGCCGAGGACATCGGTCAGCCGCAGTGGATCAGCCAGCTCACCGCCTTCCTGGCCTACGGGGCCGCGCTGCGCGGGGACGAGGAGTCCTGCCGCGCCTACGCCGATCGCGCGGTCGCCGAGGAGTTCGGCGGGACACAGTCCGTGGGCGCGCCCTGGGCGCACGCGGCGCTGGCGCTGCTCGCCCTCGGCCAGGGCAGGCTGGATCAGGCGCAGGCCGAACTGGACCATATGACCGTCGAACCGGCCCGGCATCACGTCAGCGGATTGCGCACCCTGGTCGATCAGGTGGAGGTGGCGGCCCGGCTCGGCGACACCGACCGGGCCGTCGCGGCGCAGGAACAGCTCGGCGCGTGGTCGCGGCGAACCGGTCAGGCATGGATCGCGGCCGGGGCCGCCAGGGGCGCGGCGATGCTCGCCGAGGGCGCCGACGCCGAAGAGCACTTCCTGGCCGCGCTCACGGCCCAGCGGCCGTTCGACGAGGCCCGTACCCGGCTGCTCTACGGCGAATGGCTGCGCCGCGACAAGCGCAAGGTCGACGCGCGCACCCAGCTGGAACAGGCGCTGGAGCTGTTCGACCGGCTCGAGGCCGGACCGTGGCGGGAACGCACCCGCGCCGAACTGGCCGCGCTCGGCGTCGGCGCCGCCGCGCGCCCCGCGGCGGGCCCGCTCAGCGTGCTCACCCCGCAGGAGTCACAGATCGTGCGGCTGGCCGCGCAGGGCCTGTCGAACCGGGAGATCGCGGCGCGCCTGTTGCTGAGTCACCGCACGGTCGGGCATCACCTGTACAAGGCGTATCCGAAATTGGGGGTGCTCTCACGCGGAGAGCTGCGCGAACTCGACCTAGCGGAGTGAGTGCGCCCTGGCGGCACCGACCGACCAGCGCAGCGCGGCGACGGCGGCCGCGGCGAGCACGGCGGACTGGGCCGAACCGAGGATCAGCAGCAGCAGGGCACCGACGACGAGCCCGGCGACCAGCGCCTCGAGCTTGTAGACCGGCCACGCACTGCCCGCGATGTCGACCGTCGCGGATGCTGCCGATGGGGTGACCACTGCCATGCACACAGGATAGGCGGACATCGAAGTTCGGGCCACCGAACTTTCCTGGCCGGACCTGTCGGGAACATCACACCGCGCACGGTCGTTGTCCAGGTCATGCCACTGACTGGAGAGTACGCACCGAGCACTTCGGACTGGGCCCGTACCCAGGCCGAGACCTACGAGAACTCCGGCGGAGCCGAGGGCACCTCACTGCAGGGCAAGCCCGTCATTCTGCTGACCACCAAGGGCGCCAAGACCGGCAAACTCCGCAAGACCCCGCTGATGCGCGTCGAGCACGACGGCGAGTACGCCGTCGTCGCCTCGCTGGGCGGCGCGCCCAAGCACCCGGTCTGGTACTTCAACATCAAGGCCGAGCCGCACGTCGAACTGCGCGACGGCACCGTCACCAAGGACTACACCGCTCGCGAGGTCTTCGGTGACGAGAAGGCGCTGTGGTGGGACCGCGCCGTGGCGGTGTGGCCGGACTACGCCGAGTACCAGAAGAAGACCGATCGCCAGATCCCCGTCTTCGTCCTCACCCCGCGCTGACGCCGCGTCGCCGGGCCCGTCATCGCGGCTGGTCCGGCGACGGGAGGCGCGCTCTCGCAGCGCTCGAGCCCCTCGGTAGCATTTACCGGGTGTCCCCCATCGCTGACGTCGCCGAAGTGTCCGTAACCCGTCCGCCGCTGACCGCGGACGAGATCGACGCCGCCGCCAAGCGAATTTCCGACATCATCGAGCCGACACCGCTGCAATACTCCGCGCGGCTGTCGGCGAGCACCGGTGCGCAGGTCTACCTCAAGCGCGAAGACCTCACCGCGGTGCGCTCGTACAAGCTGCGCGGCGCCTACAACCTGATGGTCCAGCTCACCGCCGCCGAGCGCGCGGCCGGTGTGGTCGCGGCCAGCGCGGGCAATCACGCTCAGGGCGTGGCCTTCGCCTGTCAGGCCATGGGCGTGCGCGGGCGCATCTACGTGCCGACCACCACCCCGAAGCAGAAGCGCGATCGCATCCGCGTGCACGGCGGCGAGTTCGTCGAGCTGATCGCCGTCGGCGAGACCTACGACGCGGCCGCCGCGGCCGCCGCCGACGATGTGGCCCGCACCGGCGCGACCATGGTGCCGCCGTTCGACGACCCGCGCACCGCCGCCGGTCAGGGCACCATCGCCGCGGAATTCCTCGAGCAGCTGGGCACCGCGCCCGACCTGGTCATCGTCCCGGTCGGTGGTGGCGGCTGCCTCGCCGGCATCGGCACCTATCTGCGCGAACGCGCGCCGCAGGCCGGTCTGCTCGGCGTCGAGCCCGCGGGCGCGGCCTCGATGACCGCCGCACTGGTGGCGGGCGGTCCGGTCACGCTGCCCGAGATCGACCCGTTCGTCGACGGCGCGGCCGTGCGCCGCATCGGCAACCTGCCGTATCAGGCGGCGTCCTCGTTCGGTGGCCGGGTGGTCTCGCATGCCTCGCTGCCGCTGCTCACCACCACCGAATCCCCCACCGGCACCGCCTCTTTCCGGATGATGCAGGTCGACGAGGGCGCGATCTGCACCGCGATGCTCGACCTGTACCAGAGCGAGGGCATCATCGCCGAGCCCGCGGGCGCGCTGGCCACGGCGGCGCTGGCCGAGATCGAGATCGAGCCGGGATCGACGGTGGTCGTGCTGGTGTCCGGCGGCAACAACGATGTCTCCCGCTACGGCGAGATCATCGAGCGCTCGCTGGTGCACCGGGGTCTCAAGCACTACTTCCTCGTCGACTTCCCGCAGGAACCCGGCGCGCTGCGCCGCTTCCTCGACGACGTCCTCGGCCCCGACGACGACATCACCATGTTCGAGTACGTCAAGCGCAACAACCGGGAGACCGGGGCCGCGCTGGTCGGTATCGAGCTCGGCGCCACCGACGATCTGGCGTCGCTGCTGCACCGCATCGAGGAGTCCCCGATCCAGGCCGAGCGCCTGGAACCGGGTTCTCCCGCGTACCGCTACCTCACCTAGTCCGGACGCGACAGCCCCGGACTACGCCGCGGCGCGGTCCAGGCGCTGCGCGGCCGACCGGGACGAGCGTGCGCCCGCCACGGCCAGCGGCAGCAGCCAGCTCATCGCGAGCTGGTCGTAGGGCAGCAGACCCTGGTCGAGGCGGTTGTGCACGAAGGCCACCGACAGGCCCGACTGCGGGTCGACCCAGCCGAAGGACCCGCCGAGCCCGATGTGGCCGAAGGCGTTGCGCGCGCCGGGTACCGGCATCGAGTGATAGCCGAGGTGCCACATCATCGGGAAGTAGAACAGGGCGTGGTCGAGGCGGTAGGTCTGTACCCGCCGGATCGTCCGGTGGGTCCCGGGCGCCAGGAACGGCCTGCCGTCGACGGTGAGTCCGTCGGCCAGCGCGGAGTACATCCTGGCCAGGCCCGGCGCGGTGCACACACCGTTGCCCGCGGGCATCTCGGAATCGAGGATGGCCGGCTCGTCACCGTCGAGGATGCCGTCGAGCCCGGGCACGAACAGGCAGCGGGCCGCCGCGCCGAGCGGGCCGGGAAACCGCTGACCGATCCGGTCGAGGAAAGCGGCGGCGATCGGGTGGCCCGCCACGCTCAGGTGCGCGCCCGCCAGCCGGGCGTATTCCGTGGACGATCCGACGGCTGGGCGGCCGAGGTGGATGCCGTCGATGCCGAGCGGGTCGGTGACCTCGCTGCGGATGAGCGTGCTCATGCTCTGCCCGGTGACGGCCCTGGCCAGCCCGGCCAGCAGCCAGCCGTAGGTCAGCGCGTGGTAAGTCGGGATGCCGAGCAGCCGGTCGGGGGTGGCCAGCGCGAGCCGGTCCTCCATGAGCTCGTGGTCGAGGGATTCGGCGGCGGTGGTCGCGATCGCGGGCAGCGACGACAGGCCCGCCCGATGGGTGAGCAGGTCGGCGACGGTGATCGCGCCCTTGCCCCGCGCGGCGAAGCGCGGCCAGTACTCGGCGACCGGCGCCTGGTAGTCGATCAGGCCGCGATCGGCGAGCCGGTGGATGACGGTGGCGGTGACGCCCTTGGTCGCGGAGAACACGATGGGCGCGGTGTCGGCGGTCCACGGCCGGTCCCCCGCGCTGCCGGTCCACAGATGGGCCAGGGGTTCGCCGTGCCGATAGATCGCGATGGCGCCGCCCGCGCTGCGGCGATGGCCGATCAAGGTGGCGAAAGCGCGCACCAGCGGACCGAATCCGGCTGCGGCGTGACCGCCCACACCGGCCGGGAGGGCAGCGCTGTCCTGCCCATAAGCGTCGTTGCTCATCGTTCAACCGTACGGACGTCTGTTCGCTTGGGCAACGGTCTACCGGCGACCGTAGCCGAGCCGTGCTCTGCGCGGATCAGTCGGTGACCACGGTCCCCGCGCCGTCGCCCTCTTCCAGCACGGCGAAACTGTGCCCCGAGATGAGCGTTCCCGCACCGGATTCGGTCGCGGGCGCCCAGGCGAGCAGCACCCGGCCGTGCACCGGGATCACCGCCTCGTCCTCGGACAGGTTGCAGACCACCGAGATCCGGCCGCGCCGCAGCACGAACCAGCGATTCGCCTCGTCGTAGTCGGCCCAGACCCGTTCCAGCCAGGGGTCGGTGAACTCGGACCTGCTCCTGCGCAGAGCGAGCAGCGCGCGATAGCAGGCGAGCAGCCGGGCATGCGGTTCCCTGGTCGGTTCGGTCCAGTCCAGCTTGGAGCGGAGGAAGGTGTCCGGGTCCTGCGGGTAGGGCACCTCGTCGGTGGACCAGCCGTGCTCGGCGAATTCGGCCCGGCGGCCGGCCGCGGTGGCCGCGCCGACGACCGGGTCGGTGTGCGAGGTGAAGAACTGGAACGGGGTGCGCGCACCCCATTCCTCGCCCATGAACAGCATCGGCGTGCTCGCCGAGAGCAGCACCAGCGCCGCCTTCACCGCCAGCTGTCCCGGGGTGAGATAGGCGCTCGGGCGGTCGCCGACGGCCCGGTTGCCGATCTGGTCGTGGGTGCAGGTGTAGCCGAGCAGGGCGCTGCCGGGGATCAGCGCGCGCGGGATCGGCGTGCCGTGGGTGCGGCCGCGGAAGCTGGAATACGTGCCGGCGTGGAAGAACCCGTGGGTGAGGGTCTGGGCCAGGCAGGCCAGCGAGCCGAAATCGGCGTAGTAGCCCTGCCGTTCACCGGACACGGCCGTGTGCACGGCGTGGTGCAGGTCGTCGTTCCACTGGCCGGTCAGGCCGTAGCCGCCCGCCGCGCGCGGCGTGATCAGGCGAGGGTCGTTGAGGTCGCTTTCGGCGATCAGGCTCAGCGGGCGGCCCAGATGCGCCGACAGCGCGGTGGTTTCGACGACGAGTTCCTCGAGCAGGTGGGTCGCGGTGCGGTCGACCAGCGCGTGCACGGCATCGATGCGCAGCGCGTCGATGTGGAAGTCGCGCAGCCAGCGCAGGGCGTTGTCGATGATGTGGCGGCGGACCGCGTCGGAGCCGGGACCGTCCAGGTTCAGGCTCTCGCCCCAGGTATTGCGCCCCGAGGTGAGGTAGGGGCCGAAGCGGGGCAGGTAGTTGCCGGAGGGGCCGAGATGGTTGTAGACCACGTCCAGGCAGACCGCCAGGCTGCGCGCGTGGCAGGCGTCGACGAAGCGTTGCAGGCCGTCGGGACCGCCGTAGCTCTCCTGCACCGCGTACCAGAGCACGCCGTCGTAGCCCCAGTTGTGGGTGCCGTCGAAGGCGTTGACCGGCATCAGCTCGACCGTGGTGACGCCCAGCGCGACCAGGTGGTCGAGCCGGTCGATCGCCGCGTCGAAGGTGCCGTCCGGGGTGAAGGTGCCGATGTGCAGTTCGTAGAACACCGAACCGGCCAGCTGTCTGCCGGTCCAGTTCCGGTCGGTCCAGGCCGCCGGGTCCAGGTCGTGCACGGCGGAGGGCTCGTGCACTCCGTCGGGTTGGCGCGGGGAGCGCGGGTCGGGCAGCACGGTCGGATCGTCGTCGATCAGGAACCCGTAGCGGGCGCCCTGACCTGCGTCGACGGTGACCGACCAGCGTCCGCCGCCATTGCGCCGCATCGCATGGGTCACCCCGTCCAGTTGCAGCCGCACCGCCCCCGCCTCCGGCGCCCAGACCCGAAACTGCCTCATGGCCCCAGCATCGCACGCGCGCGGTCATCGGGCAGGGCGACCGGTGCCACGCGCGGTGGGGCTCCCGGCTTCCGGCCGACGTCAGTCGTGGGCCACCACCCCGACCGGCCCTGTGCCGAAGCACAATTCGATGTTCGGCGTCAGCGCGCGGACCCGCAGCGCCGTGCCGCCGCCGAGCATGCGGAGGTAGACCGGATGCAGTCCGGCCCTGACCTCGGCGACGGTTTCGGCGGCGCCCTCGAACGAGACGGCGATCGCGCCGTCGCGGTCGGCCAGGTAGTTGAGCTGGGCGGTCCATTCGCGGATCTGCATCGGTCCGTCCAGCGGCAGCCGGAGCGCCTCGCCCGGCGTCATCCGGTAGCCACAGCCGGGTTCCGGGGCGGGCACGATCGAGCGGTTCCACCACACCTGGGCGTCGACGAGGTCGCCGTCGTCGGTGAACATCCGCAGGTGCGGTGTCGAGCGGGCGAAGGTGTCCGGTCCGGCGAGCGCGGCGAATACCTGGTCGGTCATGTTCTGCGGGAAGGCCAAGGGGTTGAGCACGTTCCAGGGAACCTCTTGCGGCAAGAGCGGCGCGTCCGCGCCCGGGAGTGCGGCGCGCACCCCGGTGACGTAGGTGCGGGCCGGGCTCGGCTCCCAGGAGCGGGTGAAGGTGACGGTTGAAAACACGCTGCTCACGAGGAAGATCACGGTCGCCGCCACGGGCGCGACCGCGCGGAAGCCAACGCGATCACCGTCGTCTCGCTCCGCGACGAGCTGCCGCACCGCGAGCCCGCCACGGAGGCGTTCTCCCGCCTCGTGAGCCGTGTCATCGGCCACCGAGGAACCGGCGCGGACGCCACGCGGCACGCGGTGCGCGGCGGTCATGATCAGGGCGAGTCCCAGGCAGGCGATCACGGCGACATCCGCGAAGTACCGGATGGACTGCAGCAACAGCGCCGCGGTGCCCGGTCCGTCACGCAGCACCACCACCGGCGCGACGGTCAGGACGACGTAGGCGGCCGCGCACACCCAGACCGCGCCGACCCGGACGCGCGTGCGGATCGTCCACGCCGCGAACGCGATCAGCAGCAGCCAGCACAGCGCGACGGCCACGCCGGGCGGATCGGCCCACGGGGTCGCGGGCTGCCAGCGTTCCCACCGCCACGGTCCCCCGAACAGAGCGGGTACCAGGCCGTCCGAGAGCGCTTGGCGCAGCAGCGCGGTGGGCTGCTCGGGCCGGGACAGCCCGCGCGGACGCTGGATGACCAGCAGGAAGAACGCCGACCACGCCAGCAGCACACCGCCCGCCGCCGTCCAGAGAGCGGCGCCGCGCCGGGCGACCGCGCGCACCGATTCCCCGCGGACGTACGCCGACAGCGTCACCACCGCGAACGCGACCGGCAGCACCACCACCGCCTTCTCGAAGCACAGCAACGCGACCGCGTACCCGGCCGCGCCCGACACCGCGTACCGACGGCGGCCGGTGCGCACGAGCCGCAGGGCGTCCGCGCTGACCCAGGCGAGCGCGATCTGCAGCGGCAGCGCGTTCACCGCGGCCGACCACCAGGCGAAGGCGGGCACCGTCAGCGGCACGAACAGGTAGCAGGTCAACGGCACCAGCAGGCGTGGCCCGGTCCCGAGCAGCACGACGACCAGCCGCAGCACGGCCAGGGAGGCCAGCAGCTGCAACAGCACCAGGACGGCCGCCGCCACTGCCCACTCGAACGGCGCCACCGCGGTCACCACCCAGGTCAGCGCGAACGCCATCGGCATCACGTGTCCGTCGTGGCTGGTGAACAGCAACTCCGCCGACCACAGCGGATGCCGCCCCACCTCGCCGAGCAGGATGAAGTCGTCCCAGTAGAAGAACCCCGACGCCGCGACCCAGCCGCGCAGGACCAACTGCGCCACGATCAGCGCGGCGGCGGCGAGCAGCACGGCCCGCGGCGACACCCGCAGGCGCGGCCGCGCGGGCCGCGCGGGTTGTGGTGGCGAATCGAGCCGAGTCGCTGACGTCACGTCTCCCGACGCTAGCTCGTCGCCCGCCGGGTTTCGATGAGCACCCGCCGGGGCCGTTCTGGACTGACATGTCCACAACGCGCGACGGTCGCCGTCATGGCCCGTCCCAAAGCATTCGACGAGGACCGCGCGCTCCAGCGCTCCATGACGACCGAGAACGCGACCATCTTCGAGATCCTCGACCGCGGCGCACCGGCCCGCGATCGTCTCCGTGCGGTCCTGGACCAGGCCGCCGACGCTCCGGACGCCGAACCGGCGGGCTGCCTGGTGCTCGATTCGACCGTCGAGCTCGCCCCGCACGACACCGCGGTCAGGGCGACGCTGCGCGCCGACCAGGACCGCAGCCTCGCCGCGCTCACCGCCACCATCACGGGCAGCGCGCCGGGGAGATCACCACCGACCGCCCCGCCCGCGACCTCGCCCGGTTCCTGACCGCGACGATCAGCGGCATGCGCGTCGCCGCAGAGAGAGCTCTCCGTGCCGCCCGCCCTCTGCATCCTGGGGTTGTCGATCTTCGCCCAGGGCAGCTCCGAGCTGATGCTCGCCGGACTGCTCACCGACCTCGCCGCCGATCTCGGTGTCTCCATTCCCCCTGCGGGCCTGGTCATCTAGGGCTTCGCGCTCGGCATGCCGGTCGGGGCACCGGTGCTCGCCGCGGTCACGCTGTGCCTGCCCCGGTGCGACACCCTGCTGGTCTTCCTCGCCGTCCTGGTGGCCGCGCATATCGTCGGCGCGCTGACCGGCGAGTACCGGATGCTGTTCGGGACGCGCGTGGTGAGCGCGTTCGTCGACGCCGGTTTCTGGGCGATCGCGGCGGCGAGCCCGGTCCCCGCCGACCTGCGCGGCCGGGCGATGAGCATCGTTTCTCGACCGGCCGGGGGCGCGCGGTGCTCGCGGGAGCACCGCGCCCGGCTCAGCCCAGGCAGCCGGGACCGAGCAGTGCCTTCAGATCGCCCATCAGCGCCGAGGACGGGCTGACCCGCCAGCTGTCGTCGAGCTTGAGCAGGGTGGTCTTCTCCCGCGCGCCGACATGGCGGACATGCACGTCGGAGGTGCCGGGGTGGCGCGAGAGCACCTTCTTGAGCTCACCGATCTTGTCCGGCGTGCACATGCGGGTCGTCATCACGACCGATACCGGCTTCGCCACGCCGATCGCCGAGAGATCGGGCACCACAAGGTCGTTGGCGATCAGCGAGATGCGGTCGTCGCGGACCGACACGCGCGCCTTGACCAGCACCACGGCGTCCTCGACCACGTCCATGCCGTAGACCGAGTACGACTGCGGGAAGAACAGCACCTCCACGCCACCGGTGAGATCCTCGAGCTGCGCCGAGGCCCAGGCGAGGCCGTTCTTGTTGATCCGCCGGTTGACCGAGGCGAGGATGCCGCCGATGGTCACCTGCGCGCCGTCCTTGACGTCGCCTTCCAGGATCGCCGGGATGGGCGTGTCGACCTGGGCGGCCAGCACGTGCTCGACACCGTTGAGCGGATGCCCGGAGACATAGAGGCCCAGCATCTCGCGCTCGAGGGCGAGCTTGTGCTTGGTCTCCCATTCGTCCTCGGGGACCTTCACATTGAAGACCGAGGCCACCGAGTCGTCGCCGTCGTCCAGGCCGCCGAACAGGTCGAACTGGCCGATCGCCTCGGCCTTCTTGGTCGACATCACCGCGTCGATCGCATCGGAATGGATCAGCAGCAGGCCCTTGCGCGGATGCCCGAGGGAGTCGAAACCGCCTGCCTTGATGAGCGATTCGGTGACCTTCTTGGAGCAGGCGATCGCGTCGATCTTGTTCAGGTAGTCGGAGAAGTCGGTGAACTTCGACTTCTCCTTGCGCGCGGCGATGATCGAGGACACCACGTTGGCGCCGACGTTGCGGACCGCGCCCAGACCGAAGCGGATGTCCTTGCCGACCGAGGCGAAGTTCTGCTCGGACTCGTTGACATCCGGCGGCAGCACCGTGATGCCCATCTTGCGGCAGTCCGACAGGTAGATCGCGGCCTTGTCCTTGTCGTCACCCACGGAGGTGAGCAGGCCGGCCATGTACTCGGCCGGGTAGTTGGCCTTGAGGTAGGCGGTCCAGAAGGAGACCAGGCCGTAGCCGGCGGCGTGCGATTTGTTGAACGCGTAGCCGGCGAACGGGAGGATGGTGTCCCACAGGGCCTTGATCGCGGGCTCGGAGAAGTCGTTCTTGAGCATGCCCTCGCGGAAGCCCGCGTAGGCCTCCTCCAGCACCGAGAGCTTCTTCTTACCCATGGCGCGGCGCAGGATGTCGGCCTGACCGAGCGAGTACCCGGCGACCTTCTGCGCGATCTGCATGATCTGTTCCTGATAGACGATCAGGCCGAAGGTGTCGGCCAGGATCTCTTTCAGCGGCTCTTCGAGCTCGGGGTGGATCGGCTTGACCTCTTGGCGACCGTTCTTGCGGTCGGCGTAGTCGTTGTGGGCGTTCATGCCCATCGGGCCGGGGCGGTACAGCGCCAGCACGGCGACGATGTCCTCGAAGCCGGTGGGCTGCATGCGGCGCAGCAGATCGCGCATGGCACTGCCGTCGAGCTGGAACACCCCGAGCGTGTCGCCGCGGGCGAGCAGCTCGTAGGTGGCCGGGTCGTTGAGCGGCAGATGATCCATGTCGAGATCGATGCCGCGATTGGCCTTGATGTTCTCCAGGGCGTCACCGATGACGGTGAGGTTGCGCAGACCCAGGAAGTCCATCTTCAGCAGGCCGATGGCCTCACACGACGGGTAGTCCCAGCCGGTGATGATCGCGCCGTCCTGCGCGCGCTTCCACACCGGGATCGCGTCGGTGAGCGGCTCGGAGGACATGATGACCGCGCAGGCGTGCACGCCCGCGTTGCGGATCAGGCCTTCCAGGCCGCGCGCGGTCTCGTAGATCTTGGCGACGTCGGGGTTGGAGCTGATCAGCTCACGGACCTCGGCGGCTTCCTTGTAGCGCTCGTGGTCCGGGTCGGTGATGCCCGAGACCGAGATGTCCTTGGCCATGATCGGCGGCGGCAGCGCCTTGGTGATCTGGTCGGCGATGGCGAAACCGGGCTGGCCGAACAGGACTCGCGCGGAGTCCTTGATCGCGGCCTTGGTCTTGATGGTGCCGAAGGTGATCACCTGGGCGACGCGGTCGCTGCCCCACTTCTCGGTGGCGTAGCGGACCATCTCACCGCGGCGGCGATCGTCGAAGTCGATATCGATATCGGGCATCGACACGCGCTCGGGATTGAGGAACCGCTCGAACAGCAGGCCGTGCGGGATCGGGTCGATATTGGTGATGCCCATCGCGTAGGCGACGAGCGAGCCCGCGGCCGAACCACGGCCGGGGCCGACGCGGATGCCGACCTCGAGGGCATGGCGGATCAGGTCACCGACGACGAGGAAGTAGGCGGGGAAACCCATTTCGCAGATGACGCCGAGTTCGTAGTCGGCGCGGGCGAGGTAGTCCTGCGGCGGGCCGTCGGGGAAGCGGCGATCCAGACCGTCGAGGACTTCCTTGCGCAGCCAGGTGGCCTGGGTGTGGCCCTCGGGCACCGGGAAGATCGGCATCCGGTCGCGGTGGGCCCACACGTCGTCGTAGGACTGCACGCGTTCGCCGATGAGTTCGGTGTTGTCGCAGGCGCCGGGGACCTCCGCGTCCCAGATCGCGCGCATCTCCGCGGCGGACTTCAGGTAGTAGCCGTCACCGTCGAACTTGAAGCGGGTCGGGTCCGAGAGCGTCTTGCCGGTCTGGATGCACAGCAGCGCTTCGTGATTGGTCGACTGGTCCTTGGTGACGTAGTGGCAGTCGTTGGTGGCGATGGGCGGAATGTCGAGCTGCTTGCTGATGCTGAGCAAGCCCTCGCGGACCCGGCGCTCGATGGACAGGCCGTGGTCCATCACCTCGAGGAAGAAGTTCTCCTTGCCGAAGATCTCCTGCCACTTCGCGGCGGCCTCGAGCGCCTCGCGCTCGTGACCGAGGCGCAGCCGGGTCTGCACCTCACCCGACGGGCAACCCGTCGTGGCGATGATGCCCTCCGCATACTGCGCGATGATCTCCTCGTCCATGCGCGCCCACTTGCCCAGCTGACCCTCGATGGAGGCCAGGCTCGACAGTTTGAACAGGTTGCGCAGGCCGGTCGCGTTCTCGGCGACCATGGTCATGTGGGTGTAGGCGCCCGAACCCGACACGTCGTCGCTCTTCTGACCGGGATCGCCCCACTGCACCCGCTTGGTGTTGAACCGCGACTCCGGCGCGATATAGGCCTCGATGCCGATGATCGGCTTGATGCCGGCCTTCTTGGCGCTGTTGTAGAACTCCGAGGCGCCGTACATGTTGCCGTGGTCGGTCATGCCGACGGCGGTCATGCCCAGCCGTTCCGCCTCCGCGAACAGCGGCGAAATCTTCGCCGCACCATCGAGCATGGAGTACTCGGTGTGGTTGTGCAGGTGAACGAACGATCCGGACGGAGCCAAGACGGTCCTTCCTCCCAGGGTGTCGACGGGGGTTGGCCTAGGCATTCTAGGCACGTGGGTCCGACAACATTTCGCGTGCCACACGGGCACCCCGCCCCCGTGCTGGACGGTTGCGGCGTGTCGTGGCGAAGGTCACCGGCGAGTCCTCGGCAACGTCTGTTTTCCGCTGGTTCACCGGGGCGCGCGGGCACCGGGCGCGCGCATCGGCGCGCGACGGCGGACTGCGGCGATAATCGCCGGATGCGAGCGGACAGGAGTGCACGGTGACGACCACAGCGGTGGCGCTGGCCGGTGTGGTGATCGTCGTGGCCACCGCCTGGCTGGTGTGGCGACGGACGCAGCGGGTGGTGACCACGCCTGCCCAGCGGGCCGTTCATCAGGCGTTGCATACCGCGTCGCTGGCGGCGGTGCCGTTGCGGCGGGGGTTGACGGCGGAGGCGGCGCGGGAGGCGGCGCCGCATCTGCGGGCGCTGGCCGGGGCCGAGGCGCTGGGAGTGGTGGACGCGGAGGCGACGCTGCTGGCGTGGGATGGGCCGCATCCGGAGATGGTCGAGGCGTTCGCCGAGGCGGCGCGGCGGGCGATCGCCGATGAACGGGCGGTGCTGGTCGGTGGGGACGAGCATTCGCTCATCGCGCAGCCGCTGCTGATCGAGACAGGGGCGGCGGTGGGGGCACTCGGGATGGTGACCACCGGGAAGCCGGGACCCGGCATGCTCGGGGCGGCGGGTGAGGTCGCCCGGTATGCGTGCGGGCAGCTGGAGCTGGCCGAGCTGGACGCCTCGAGGGCCCGGGTCGACCGGGCCGAACTGCGGGCGCTGCGGGCGCAGATCAGTCCGCATTTCATCTACAACGCGCTCAATACGATCGCCTCCTTCGTCCGCACCGATCCCGACCGGGCCCGCGAACTCATCCTCGAATTCGCCGACTTCACCCGCTATTCGTTCCGCGCCGCGGGCGAATTCACCGTCCTCGCCGACGAACTGCGCAATATCGAGCGCTACCTCGCGCTGGAACAGGCCCGCTTCGGCGACGCACTCGACGTGCGGTTGCAGATCGCACCCGAGGTACTCGGCGTGGTGCTGCCGTTCCTGGCCCTGCAACCGCTGGTGGAGAACGCGGTGCGGCACGGCCTCGGCGGCGGCGGTCGCGGCGGGCACTTGAGCATCGTCGCCGGCGACGAGGGCACCGACTGCCTGATCAGCGTCGAGGACGACGGCATCGGCATGGACCCCGAACTCCTGCGCTCGGGCGCCCTCGACGCCGTCGACACCGGCACCGGCCCCGCCCGCACCGGCGAAGCCGCCCACGTCGGCCTCGCCAACGTCGACGACCGCCTGCGCGCCGCCTTCGGCAACGACTACGGGCTGGTCGTGGACACCGCCCCCGGGGCGGGCACCAAGGTCAGCATGCGCGTCCCCAAATTCCGTGCGGGCATCCGCGCCTGAACGACCGGGTTCCCGGACGGGCGGATCGCGGATGATCGCACGCTCGTCACACACTCTTAAACATATCTGTTTCGGAAACCGATACTGTGACGCCTGTTCACAGCTAACATCTCGTTCACCCACTGGGCGCTGGGGTGACGACGGCGCCCCGCGGGCTTCCACCCCCTTGCGCGGCGTTGCCGACCTGGCTGCGTCGGCGACCGCGCCGACATCGAACAGGATTCGCTGTGAACAAGACTCGTCGGACAGGGCAGCGGCTCGCCGCGGCCGCGGTCACGATCGCCGCCTGCACGCTCGGGGGGATCCCCCACGCCACGGCCGACAGTGCCGTGCAACCGGATCCCAGTGGCTCGCTGCTCTACAGCCGGCTGGTGAAGAACGACGACGGATCACTGAAAACCAACGGTAAGGGCGGCTATTTCGTCTCCGCGCCCTACACCGGCAACGAGGTGACCCGCAAGGTCGGCAGGCTCACCACCGGCGGGCTGTGCACCGCGACGGTGCTCGACAGTCCGAGCGGCGCCTTGGCGATCACCGCGCGTCACTGCATCGACAACGACGCGGCGCTGATCGCGGCCGGCAGGGCGACATTCACCCCGGCCTGGCACGACGGGCAGCGCCCCTACGGTGACTGGGTGGTCGACAGGGCCTTCACCTCCGAGATCCCCGTGGACGGCAGCGTTCCCGATGTCGCCGTGCTCGCGATCCGCCCCGCCGAGGGCAACCGCGTCGTCTCGGCGGCCACCGGTGGCGGCCTGAAGGTGCACCCGGCACTGTCGAGCAGCCAGTCGGTCCAGTCGACACTGCTCGGCTACCCCGGTCCCGAACCGTACAACGCCGTGCTGATGTCGGCGTGCGTGGGCGATTACACCTATTTCCCCGGCCGGGGCCGCGCCGCCGTACACCGGGTCACCGACCAGTCCGAGTGCCACGTCGGTGGCGGATCCAGCGGCGGCCCCTACGTGACCGGTACGGCCGCGGGCCCGCAGATCATCACCGTCCTCAACAGCGACGGCGGCTCGGCGATCGCGGGGGTCGCCCCCGCCCTCGTCACCGAAGCCGACAACTGGGTCTTCGCCCAGTACCCGGGCCTGCCCCGCGGGGGTGGCTTGCCCTCCACCGGTTCCGGTTCCTGACCCGAGGCAGGGTGATGCGGCGCAGGTCGGTGGGCGAACCGGCCCGAAGACCTGGCCGCTGTCCGGGTACGCCGCGCGTCCACGTGCCGCTACCATGGATGGGCTGTGACCTGGACCACCGAAGAATCACCGACCGCGCTGCGGGTGCTCGCTGTCGATGACGAGAAGCCCGCGCTCGACGAGCTCGTGTACCTGCTGAGCGCGCAGGCCGGGGTCGGGGAGATCCATCGGGCGAGCGAGTCGACCAGTGCGCTGCGGTTGTTGCGGGCCCATCCGATCGACGCGGTGTTCCTCGACATCGATATGCCGGGGCTCACGGGGATGGAGCTGGCGGGGATCCTGTCGGAGTTCGCGGAGCCGCCCGCGGTGGTGTTCGTGACCGCGCACGACGATCACGCGGTGGCGGCGTTCGACCTCGGGGCCGTCGACTATCTGCTGAAGCCGTTGCGCGCGGCGCGACTGGCGGAGGCGGTGCGGCGGATTCTCGCCGCCAGGGTGTCGGCGCCCGCGGCGACACCGCCGGAACCGGCGCATCCGAGCGAGGTGATCCCGGTGGAGCTCGGCGGGGTCACGACCCTGGTGAACCGGGCCGATGTCGCCTGGGTCGAGGCCGACGGCGATTACGCGCGGTTGCACACCGGCACCGGATCGCACCTGGTGCGGATTCCGCTCTCGGCGCTCGAGGCACGATGGGCGGACGCCGGGTTCCTGCGGGTGCACCGCTCGTACCTGGTGGCGTTACGCCTGGTCACCGGGCTGCGCAGCGTGGGCACCGGCACGGTGGTGTGTCTGCGGGCCGAGGGCGCGGCCGGGGCGGTGGAACTGCCGGTGAGCCGACGGCAGGTACGCGAACTCAAGCAGCGGCTGGTGCACGGCCCGCGACAGAACTGGTCGCAGCGATGACCGGACCGCAGCGCCCGCCCCGCGAGCGCGTGGTGCTGGCGCAGCGGCGGGGCGCGCGGCAGGTTCGCACGCGCACCGAAGTGGTCGAGCAGACCGATCTCGGCGCCGCCCTCATCAGCGGTCTGATCCGCGCGCAACTCGGCCTGGCACTGCGCCTCGGCCTGGTCGTCGTCGCCGGGTTCGGCACGCTGCCGGTGCTGTTCGGCATCGATGCCGTGGCCGAGACGACCGTCCTCGGCATCCGGCTGCCCTGGCTGATTCTCGGTTTCCTCGCGTTCCCCACGCTCTACGCGGTGGGACGGCTGTACGTGCGCCTTGCCCAGCGCAACGAAGACGACTTCCTCGAACTGGCCGGGGACTGAACATGACCGCCCGCGACCTCACCGCCGTGCCTGCGCCGCGGACCACCACCGGCGCGACGATTCCGCGCGAGGCCGACGGCCCGACCCCGCCCCGCGTGACCTCGGCGCCGCCCGGATGCCCCCGATGAGCGTCGGCAATCCCGCCCTCACCGTGACCGCCCTCGTGTTGGCGGCTCTCGCCACGATCGGCATCGGCTTCTACGGAGTTCGCCTCTCGCGCACCACCTCCGACTTCCTGGTCGCCTCCCGCACGGTCGGCTCCCGGTGGAACGCGGCGGCGATCTCGGGCGAATACCTGTCCGCCGCGTCGTTTCTCGGCGTCGCCGGGCTCATCGCCAAGTACGGGACCGACGCGCTGTGGTATCCGGTGGGCTTCACCGCGGGCTACCTCGGGCTGCTGATGTTCGTCGCCGCTCCCCTGCGCCGCTCCGGCGCGTACACGGTCCCCGACTTCGCGGAGTTCCGGCTGGGCTCGATCCGGTTGCGGCGCATGGCCGCCGGGCTGGTCGTCGTCGTCTGCGCGGTGTATCTGATCCCGCAGTTCCAGGGCGCCGGGCTCACGCTGCACATCCTGCTCGGCGCGCCGTCCTGGGTGGGCGCCGTCGCGGTCGGGATGATCGTGCTGGCGAATGTGATCGGCGGCGGCATGCGATCGGTGACATTGGTGCAGGCCTTCCAGTACTGGCTGAAACTGACCGCGGTGGCGGTGCCCGCGCTGGTGCTGGGCCTGCACTTCCTCGCCGACGAACGCCCGGTCGGCACGGCGGCGCCGTCGACGGTGGCCGAGCGCACCACCGTCGACATCTCGACCGATGTGGTGGTGCACCTGGATGTCTCCCAGCAGGTCACCGTGTTCGGCACCCTCGACGGACGCAGCGAGGACGGGCCGGTCCTGCTCACCCCCGGCGACCACACCCTGGCCGCGAACACCGAACTGATCCTCGACGCGGGATCGGCGGTACCGGTGGTCGCCGGCGCACCCGCCGACGGCGCGGGCTGGGTGGCACCCGGCGGCGGCTTGGGCGGCGAACACCCCCAGTACCAGGTGTTCTCGCTGATCGTGGCGACCTTCCTCGGCACCATGGGGCTACCGCACGTGCTGGTCCGGTTCTACACCAACCGCGACGGACCGTCGGCCCGCCGGACCGCGCTGACCGTGATCGGGCTGGTCGGCCTGTTCTACCTGTTCCCGATCCTGCTCGGCGTCTTCGCCCGGCTGTACGTGCCGCAGCTGCTGATCACCGGCGCCTCCGACGCGGCCGTCGTCCTGCTGCCCGGTGCGGTGCTCGGTGGCCTCGGCGGACAGCTGCTCGCCGCCCTCGCCGCGGCGGGAGCCATCGCGGCGTTCCTGTCGACGTCCTCGGGTTTGCTGGTCAGCCTCGCCGGGGTGCTCAGCACCGACGTGCTGCGGGGCCGGATCCGGGACTTCCGCGCCGCCGCGCTGGTCGCCGGGCTCGTCCCGCTGACCCTGGCGCTGACGGTCGCGTCCCTTGATCTCTCACGCACGGTCGCGCTCGCCTTCTCGGTGGCCGCCTCGACCCTGTGTCCGCTGCTGGTGCTGGGCATCTGGTGGCGCGGGCTCACCGCAGCGGGTGCGGCGAGCGGACTCCTGACCGGTGGCATCACCGCCGGTGGCGCGACGGTGCTCGCGGTCCTCGGCGGGGTCTCGCCCGAACTGGCGGGCGGCTGGGCCTCGGCGATCGTGGACTACCCGGGCGCGGTGAGTGTGCCGCTGGCGTTCGCGGTGACGATCCTGGTGAGCCTGCTGACCAGGAAGCAGGACAAGCGCGCGATCGCCGGGATCTTCCTGCGGATGCACGCACCGGAACGGCTCGGGATGAGCGCCGACCGCGACCCCGAATCGGCCGCCCACCGGTGATCTCGCGCTGACCGTTCGTCGCGCCACAGCGACCGTTCACCGCACATGTGACGGCTTTCACCGAGTGACCCAGGCCACACCATCCTGCGCGTCCGCTCGCCGTCTTACCGTCATCCCACGCACGACCCCCTCACGCTAGGACCTCGAGCATGACCGAAACCGATACCGAAGAAGCGCCCGACCGGCGCGCGCCGAGTGCCGAGGAATGGCTCGCCGTGCAGGCGAGCCCGCAGTTCCAGGATCTGCGCAATCGCCTGCGCCGCTTCGTCTTCCCGATGACCGCGCTGTTCCTGCTGTGGTACCTCAGCTACGTGGTGCTCGGCGCGTACGCGCACGACTTCATGGCCACGAAGGTCTTCGGCAACATCAACGTGGGTCTGCTGCTCGGCCTCGGGCAGTTCGTCTCCACATTCCTCATCACCGGGCTCTACGTCCGCTTCGCCAATCGTGAGCTGGATCCGCGCGCCGCGGCCATTCGCGAGTCTCTCGAGGAAGGCCGCGCGTGAACATCCTTGCCGCGGACACGACGGTGGGTAACCCCGTCGCCAATATCGCCATCTTCGCGCTGTTCGTCGCGGTCACCATGGTCGTGGTGATCCGGGCCAGCCGCAACAACGCCAGTGCCGCCGACTATTTCACCGGCGGTCGTGGCTTCTCCGGTCCGCAGAACGGCATCGCCATCGCCGGTGACTACCTGTCGGCGGCCAGCTTCCTCGGCATCGCGGGCGCGATCGCCGTCTACGGCTACGACGGGTTCCTGTACTCGATCGGCTTCCTCGTCGCCTGGCTGGTCGCGCTGCTCCTGGTGGCCGAAATGCTGCGCAACACCGGCAAATTCACCATGGCCGACGTGCTCAGCTTCCGATTGAAGGAAGGCCCGGTGCGCACCGCGGCCGCGCTGACCACGCTGACCGTGTCGCTGTTCTACCTGCTGGCGCAGATGGCGGGCGCCGGCGGTCTGGTCGCGCTGCTGCTCGACATCTCCAGTCGCGCGGGCCAATCGGTCGTGATCGCGATCGTCGGCGTGCTGATGATCGTCTACGTGCTGGTCGGCGGCATGAAGGGCACCACCTGGGTGCAGATCATCAAGGCGGTGCTGCTGATCGCGGGCGCCGCGCTGATGACGGTGATGGTGCTGGCGAAGTTCGGCTTCAACTTCTCCGACATCCTCGGTGCCGCCCAGGAATCGGTGAGCGAGTCGACCAACAAGGCCGTCGCCGCCCGCGATGTGCTCGCGCCCGGCGCGCAGTACGGCGGCAGCGACACCTCGAAGCTGAACTTCCTGTCGCTGGGCCTGGCGCTGGTGCTGGGCACCGCGGGTCTGCCGCACGTGCTGATGCGCTTCTACACGGTCCCGACCGCGAAGGAGGCTCGGCGCTCGGTGGTCTGGGCGATCAGCCTGATCGGCGCATTCTACCTGTTCACCCTGGTGCTCGGGTACGGCGCGGCGGCCATCGTCGGCCCGGACAAGATCCTGGCCGCGGCCGGTGGCCAGAACTCGGCGGCCCCGCTGCTGGCGTTCGAACTCGGCGGTGTGATCCTGCTCGGCGTGATCTCCGCGGTCGCGTTCGCGACGATCCTGGCGGTCGTCGCCGGTCTGACGATCACGGCCTCGGCCTCGTTCGCCCACGACATCTACGCCAGCGTGATCAAGAAGGGCAAGGTCGACGAGCGCAAGCAGGTGCGGGTCTCGCGGATCACCGCCGTGGTGATCGGTGTGCTCGCGATCGGGCTCGGCATCCTCGCCAACGGCCAGAACATCGCGTTCCTGGTGGCGCTGGCGTTCGCGGTGGCGGCGGCGGCGAACCTGCCGACGATCCTGTACTCGCTGTTCTGGAAGCGCTTCAACACCACCGGCGCGCTGTGGTCGATGTACGGCGGCCTGATCTCGACGATCGTGCTCATCGTGTTCTCCCCGGCGGTGTCGGGCACCAAGACCTCGATGATCACCGGGACCGATTTCCACTGGTTCCCGCTGTCCAACCCCGGCATCGTGTCCATCCCGCTGGCCTTCGCGCTCGGCGTGATCGGCACCTTCGTCGGTGACCGTGGCGAGCAGGTCGACACCGCCAAGGCCGCGGAGATGGAAGTGCGCGCCCTGACCGGCGTCGGTGCGGAGAAGGCGATCTCGCACTGACGTTGCCCTGCCCGTGCCGGTGGTTCCCCACCACCGGCACGGGTTTCACCCCTGTTGTTCGAAGGAGATCTCTTGTGACCGGTGCAGTCACCGACCCCACCCGGCCCGACCACGCGACCAGCTACCCGCCCACCGCGGAGTTCGTCGCGCAGGCGAATGCCGATGCCTCGCTGGCCGAGCGGGCCGGCACCGATCGTGACGGTTTCTGGGCCGAGCAGGCCAACCGGCTGCACTGGCACACGCCGTTCACCCAGGTGCTCGACTGGAGCGACGCCCCGGTCGCGCGCTGGTTCGCCGACGGCGAGCTCAACGTCGCCTACAACTGCGTCGACCGCCACGTCATCGACGGACACGGCGACCAGGTCGCCATCCACTGGGAAGGCGAACCGGGCGACTCCCGCGACATCACCTACCGCGAACTGCTCGACGAGGTCTCCCGCGCGGCCAACGCGTTCACCGCGCTCGGGCTGGTCGCCGGTGATCGCGTCGCGATCTACATGCCGATGGTGCCCGAGGCGATCGTGTCGATGCTGGCCTGCGCCCGGCTGGGTCTCACCCACTCGGTGGTGTTCGCCGGCTTCTCGCCGACGGCGCTGCGCCAGCGCGTCGACGACGCGCAGGCGCGCCTGATCGTGACGACCGACGGGCAGTGGCGCCGTGGCAAGCCCGCGCCGCTGAAGTCGGCGGTGGACGAGGCGCTCGGCGACGACCCGACCTCGGTCGAGCGTGTGCTGGTGGTGCGCCGCACCGGCCTTGACGTGCCCTGGACGCCGGTCCGCGACCTGTGGTGGGACGAAACCGTCTCGCTCGCTTCGCCGTCGCACGAAGCCCAGCCCTTCCCCGCCGAACACCCCCTGTTCATCCTCTACACCTCCGGCACCACCGGAAAACCCAAAGGCATCCTGCACACCACCGGCGGCTACCTCACCCAAGCCGCCTACACCCACCACAACGTCTTCGACCACAAACCCGGCACCGACATCTATTGGTGCACCGCCGACATCGGCTGGGTCACCGGCCACAGCTACATCGTCTACGGCCCCCTCGCCAACCGCGCCACCCAAGTCGTCTACGAAGGCACCCCCAACTCCCCCAACGAACACCGCCACTTCGAGATCATCGAAAAATACGGCGTCACCATCTACTACACCGCCCCCACCCTGATCCGCACCTTCATGAAATGGGGACGCGAGATCCCCGACGCCCACAACCTCACCACCCTGCGCCTGCTCGGCTCCGTCGGCGAACCCATCAACCCCGAAGCCTGGCGCTGGTACCGAGACGTCCTCGGCGCCAACAAGACCCCGATCGTCGACACCTGGTGGCAAACCGAAACCGGCGCCATCATGATCTCGCCACTGCCCGGCGTCACCGCCACCAAGCCGGGCGCCGCGACCGCGCCGCTGCCGGGGATCTCGGCGACGGTGGTCGACGACGACGGCACCCCGCTGGACAACGACGCCTCAGGTCTGCTGGTCCTGGATCAGCCGTGGCCGTCGATGCTGCGCGGAATCTGGAACGACATGGACCGCTTCCGTGAAACCTATTGGCAGCGTTTCGCTTCCGAGGGGTGGTACTTCGCCGGGGACGGCGCCAAGCTCGACGCCGACGGCGACCTGTGGATCCTGGGCCGGGTCGACGACGTGATGAACGTGTCCGGCCATCGCATCTCGACCGCCGAAGTCGAATCGGCCCTCGTCGGACACCCGGCCGTGGCCGAGGCCGCCGTCGTCGGCGCCACCGACGCGACCACCGGGCAGGGCATCGTCGCGTTCGTCATCCTCACCGGCTCGGCCGCGCCGGACGACACGCTGGTCACCGAGCTCAAGGCCGCTGTCTCCCTGGAGATCAGCCCGATCGCCCGGCCGCGCGAGATCCACCTGGTGCCCGAGCTGCCCAAGACCCGCAGCGGCAAGATCATGCGCCGACTGCTGCGCGATGTGGCCGAGGGCCGGGAGCTGGGCGACACCTCCACGCTGGTCGACCCGACCGTGTTCGAGGCGATCGCGAAGGGATGACCCGGGGATCTGACGCTCGCGCATGTCGGATGGGCACGGTCTGCGCGACAGCGGGCATGCTGTGAGGGTGGAGATCCCTATGTTCCCGTTGGGCGCGGTCCTACTGCCCGGCGAGCCGCTGTCGTTGCAGATCTTCGAGCCGCGCTATGTCGCGTTGGTCGAGGACTGCCTCGACGGGCGGCGGGAGCCCGAGTTCGGCGTGGTCCTCATCGCGCGGGGCCACGAGGTCGGCGGCGGCGAGGTCCGGACCGACCTCGGCGTCCTCGCCCGGATCACCGATGTCGTCGAGCTGTCGGGCTCGCGGTTCCGGTTGCGCTGCGCGGGCACCGAGCGGATCCGGGTCGACGAGTGGCTCACCGACGCGCCGTATCCGCGAGCCGAGGTGTCGGTGTGGCCCGACGGCGTCGGCGCCGACGACAGCGAACTGCTGGCCGACCTGCGCAAACGCGCCGACCGGCTGCACACGCTCACCGCGCAGCTCGCGCGCCGCTCCGGGATCCGGCGGCCACCGCCGTCGGCCTCGCTCGACGGGCTGTCCGACGACCCGACGGTGCGCTCCTACGAGCTGGCCGCGCGCCTGCCGATCGGCCCGACCGACCGGCAGGCGGCCCTGTCGGCGCCCGACCCGTACACCCGGCTGGAGAATCTCATCGTCGCTGTCGACGACGCGATCGCGATGATGGAGTTCCGGCTGCAGTGACGGCGGTCAGCCGACGGTGATCGCGATCTTCGCCCTGGCGTGCTCGGTTTCCAGGTAGTGGATCGCGGCGGGGACCTCGTCGAGCGGGTAGGTGCGGTCGATGATCGGACGGATTCGGCCCGTGTCGATCAGGTCACGGAGTTCGTCGAGCGCCGCGCTGCTCTGGTTCGCCATCGGCACCCGGATCGTGGGGCGCACGAACAGTCGGCTCAGCTGGGCGCGGGCCATGAGCCCGATCGGGCCGAAAAGGCTACCGCCGGTGTAGTTTCCGCCGCCGGACAGGACCAGGGTGCCGGTCGGCTCGACCAGGCGCAGCAGCTCGCGCAGGCGCCGGCTGCCGGCCAGGTCGAGGACGGTGTCGTAGCGGCCGGGCACCGGGTCGCGGGTGTAGTCGACGACCCGCGCGGCACCGAGCCCGCGAATCAGTTCGACATTGCGGGTGCTGCACACCCCGGTGACCTCGGCGCCCGCGGCGAGCGCGAGCTGCACCGCGAAGGTGCCGACCCCACCGGAGGCCCCGATGATCAGCACGCGGTCCCCGGCCGCGACGTGGCGCAGACAGGTGAGCGCGGTATTGGCCGCCAACGGCACCGCCGCCGCCTCGGCGAAGCTCAGTCCCGCGGGCTTGGCGGCGACCACCGACCGGTCGACCGCCAGATACTCGGCGAACGCGCCGCTGATCGACTCGCCGTACACCTCCTCGCCCGGGCGCAGATCTGTCACCCCGGCCCCGACCGACTCGACGACCCCCGCGAAGTCCCCGCCGGGAATCGGCTGCGCGGGCCCACGCCGCCCGAACACCGACCGGTCCATCCACCGCGCGATCCGCGGATCGCCTCGCATGATGTGCCAGTCCCGCGCGTTCAGCGACGCCGCGCGCACCCGGACCAGCACCTGCCCGTTCCCCGCTACGGGCCGCTCGACCCGGGCCACCTCCAGCATCGCCGAAGATCCGTATACCTGCTGCACGATCGCCTTCACGAGCGTGACAGTAGGCCCGCACCCGTCCCGGCCGCATCGGGGAACTCCCGGAGAAGGGGCCCCGATCCGGTCCCGAGGTCGAACCCGGGACCCGCCGGTCCCGTTGAACCGATAGGGAGCGGTCGGAACGCCCGGCCACCGGCTCCCCTCGCCAGTTCCGATCGGAGTTCCACGATGACCAGTAGTGAGATCCAGCTCGACCGCAGGACCGTCGTCGTCGGCGCGGGGGTCCTCGCCGCGGCCGCCACGCTGACCGCCTGCGCGGGCACGGACGAGAGCGCGCCCGCGGGGGCACAGGCCCCGGCGGGCGGGCCGACGGGCGCGTTGGCGAAGACCGCCGATGTGCCGGTGGGCGGCGGGGTGATCGTGGGCGACACCGTGATCACACAGCCGACGGCGGGGACCTTCGTCGGGTTGTCCTCGACGTGCACGCATGCGGGCTGCCGGGTCGGCTCGGTCGCCGACGGCTCGATCGCCTGCCCGTGTCACGGGAGCCGGTTCGGGCTCGACGGCAGCGTCACCGCGGGGCCTGCCACGGCGCCGCTGCCGGCGAAACCCGTCCGGGTGTCGGGTGATTCGATCGTGCCGGCCTGACGGCGGGGTCAGCCCGCCGCGTTCATCATCTCGTCCATGCGGCGCTGCATCTCCTCGGGCGTGACGTCTTCGATGTGGGTCGCCACCGTCCAGCGGTGGCCCCACGGGTCTTCGAAGGCGCCGGTGCGGTCGCCGTAGAACTGGTCGGTCATCGGATTGATCTCGGTGGCGCCCGCGCCGAGGGCGGCGGCGAACGCGGCGTCGGCGTCGGGGACGTAGACCATCAGGTTGACCGGCGAACCGCCGACCGCCGTCGGGTCGAGGAAACCCATTTCCGGCGCCGGGTCGCCGACCATCAGCACCGAGTCGCCGATCAGGAGTTCACAGTGCGCCACGGTGCCGTCCGGACCTGGCATCCGCATGCGCTCGGTCGCGCCGAAGACCGCGGTGTAGAAGTCGATCGCGGCCGCGGCGCCCGCACACGAGATTCCGGGACAGATACGCGGATAACCAGCGGGAAAGGGGGAAACATCAGACATCGGATACCTCCGTGTCGCGTTTGATGCTCGGACCGTTCGAGCCTATTCCCCTCGTCCCGCCGGGGAAAGACCGTCGGGCGCGCGGTCTTCCGAGCGGCCCGAAAGACTGGTAGAACTTGTTTCAGTTTTGTTGTCTGATCCGGAGGGCCGGAACATGCGCTACGGGCTCGTGTTGTTCACCAGTGACCGGGGCATCACGCCCGCCGATGCCGCGCTGGCGGCGGAGAACGCCGGCTTCGACGCGTTCTACGTCCCCGAGCACACCCACATCCCGGTGGTGCGGGCCGCGGCGCATCCGCAGACCGGCGACTCCTCGCTGCCCGACGACCGCTACCTGCGCACCCTCGATCCGTGGGTCGCGCTGGCGACCGCGGCCGCGGTGACCGAGCGGATCACGCTGTCGACGGCGGTCGCGCTGCCCGCCGAGCATCATCCGATCACCCTCGCCAAGACCATCGCCTCGCTCGACCACCTCTCCGGCGGCCGGGTCGAGCTCGGCGTCGGATTCGGCTGGAACACCGACGAACTCGCCCACCACGGCGTTCCGCCGCAGAAGCGGCGCACCGTGCTGCGCGAGCACCTCGACGCGATGCGCGCGATCTGGTCGCAGGAGGAAGCCGAATTCGACGGCGAGTTCGTGCGGTTCGGGCCGAGCTGGTCATGGCCGAAGCCGACCAGCCCGACGATCCCGGTCCTGCTCGGCGCGGGCGGCACCGAGAAGTCCTTCGGCTGGCTGGCCCGGCACGCCGACGGCTGGATCACCACCCCGACCGAGGGCGATCTCGGCGAGAAGATCGAACTGCTGCACCGGGTCTGGCGGGAAGCCGGTCGCGAGGGCACCCCGCGCGTGATCGCACTCGCCGGGCGCTACGACGCCGCCCAGCTCGCGCAGTGGGAAGAACTCGGCGTCACCGAGGTGGTCTTCGGCATGCCGGACCGCTCGGCCGACGAGGTGCGTGGCTACATCGCCCATCTCGGCGGCAAGATCGCACCGCCGGTGCCCGCCACCAGCTGACGAGTCAGCCGCGCAGTTTGCGGACCTGCGCGGCGGTGAGGTCGGCGAGCACTCCCGGGTCGACGGTCTCCGGTGCGGTGACCACCACCTGGACCAGGGTGTTGCCGACCTGCACCAGGGCCGTCGCCGAGGTGAGCGTCAGCCCTTCGCTGGCGGCGGTCAGGGTGAAGGCCGAACTCGCGTCGCCCGCGGGTGGCTGGTCGAGACCGGCGGCGCGGTAGTCGATGTGCACGCCCGCGTCGTCGCCGGTGTAGGCGGCACAGCGACGCGGCTGCGCCTGGAGCGCGTCGAAGGCGGCTGCCAGCGCCGCGTCGGGATAGCTCGCGGCGTCGATATCGATCGTGGCATAGCTGGGCCCGGCGAACTGGACCGAGGCGGCGGCGGCCGACCCGGGCCGCTGCTCGGCGATCGGGGTGAGCAGCCTGCCGCAGTCCGGCGGATCGGTGGGCGCCGCGGGCGGGACGGCCGCGGTGTCCCCGGCGGGCGTGCGCGGTGGGACGACGCTGAAGTCGCCGGGCAGATCCTCGGCCGCCAGCAGGCCGGCGGCGAGCTGGGCGGGATCACGCACGACCGTGCCGTTGCCCGGCGCCGCGCTGACCGCGGACGGGAAGGACCCGGCCTGCTCGTCGTCGGAAGCGCACCCGACGACCCCGGCGAGCGCCGCGCAGGCCGAGGCGGCCGCGCTCGCGCGCAGCAGGGTCGAGCGCATCATTCGGTCCAGGAGACGCGCGTGGACTGGGTCTGCACGAGGGTGCTCACGCTGCGCGCGTCGCGGTAGGTCTGCTGACCGCCGACGTCGATGGCGCCCGAGACCGGCAGCGGGAGACCGAGATCGACGGTGATCGTGCCGGTGCCCTCCATGACATAGCCCTCGATGTCGAGCGAGCCCGCGTTGTTGGGCAGCATCCAGACCTTGTCGGTCGGGGTCTGCGTCACCTGCAGGTCGATGGTGAGCCGGTCGCCGTCGCGGCTGGTCAGGGTGGCGGTGGTGATCTGATCGAGGGTGACGCCGCCGGTGATCTCCTGGTGCACCGTCCACACCGCGCCGACGCCCACCGGCGCGTCCGGGAACGCGATCGAGCGGTACACGGCCTGATAGAAGGCCTGCTCCAGGGCCGCGCGCGCGGTGTTGGGAGTATCCGGTGACGGCGCGAGCCGCAGTTCGGTGATCGCGCCGAGGTCGCTCATCTCCAGACCGGCGTGCGAGCCGTCGGCCGTGGTGAACGCCTTGTTCAAGGCCGGGTCGGGCGTGGTGACGGTGCCGACGGTGAGGTCGACCCCATCGGTGCCCGCGCGGGCGGTCATCGGGATGGTCAGCGCGGCGGGCGAGAAATCGCGCGCGGGCTGATCGTTGACCTGCTGCTGAATCCGGTAGTCGGTGCGCAGTGTCACCTCCTGCGTGGTGCCCGCCGGGTAGCGCGGTCGCAGCAGATCGCGCGGCTCGTCGCCGGCCGACACCAGGGTGGTGACCGCCGCCGTGATCGGCACCGTCACTTCCTTACCGATGCCCAGCGGCTCGAGGCCCTCGACATCGGCGGGCGATGCCGAGCGGTCGGCGCACCCCGCGCCGAAGGTCGCGAACCCGAGCACGAGCGCCACGAGTAACACCCCGGGACGCGCGACGCGGGGTAAGCGAGAACTAGACAACACCGTCACAGCCATCAGCGTACGACCGCTTCCTGAGTAACAGCTGGGACTCCCGGGCACCGCGGCGCAGCACCGATCGCCATTAGGGAATGATGGTCGCGTGAGTGAAGACCGGCCATCCGACAACGCTGCCGTTCCCGAGACGGGCGACGACTCGGCGGCACCGGCCCCCGACACCGTGCCCGAGGCCACCGGAACGGACGAACCCGCTGGTCGCCGCCGGTTGACGACGCTGCTGATCATCGCCGTCGTGCTGTTCGGCCTCGACCTGCTGACCAAGTGCCTCGCCGTCGCCTTCATCGATCCGGGCGAATCGGTGCCGATCATCGGCGATTTCGCGCGCTTCACCCTGGTCCGCAACCCGGGTGCGGCGTTCTCGATGGCGACCGGCATGACCTGGCTGCTGACCCTGATCGCCGCGGCCGTGGTGGTCGGCGTCATCCGGATCGGGCGCACGCTGCGGTCGCTGTGGTGGGCGATCGGCCTGGGCATGGTGCTCGGCGGCGCGCTGGGCAACCTGGTCGACCGGATCTTCCGTTACCCCGGCCCGCTGCAGGGCCACGTCGTCGATTTCGTCGCCGTCGGCTGGTGGCCGGTGTTCAACGTGGCCGACTCGGCCATCGTGTGCGGCGCCATCCTGCTCGTCGCGCTCACCGTGTTCGGGTTCGAGCCGGACGGCACCCGCAGCGGTCGCAACCAAAAAGAGGAGACCGCATGAGGGAAACCAGGACTATGCCCGTGCCCGACGGGCTGGACGGGATGCGGGTCGACGCGGGACTGTCCCGGCTGCTCGGGTTGTCGCGCACCGCGGTCGCCGCGCTGGCCGAGGAGGGCTCGGTGCAGCTCGACGGTGTCGCCGCGGGCAAATCCGACCGGCTGACCGCGGGCGCGTGGCTGGAAGTGGTGTTCCCCGAACCCAAGCGCGAGCTGACGGTGGAGGCCACCCCCGTGGAGGGGATGAAGATCCTCTACGCCGACGACGACATCGTCGCGGTGGACAAGCCGATCGGCGTGGCCGCGCACACCGGCGTCGGCTGGACCGGCCCGACCGTGGTCGGCGGCCTGGCCGCGATGGGCTACCGCATCTCCACTTCGGGCGCGCACGAACGGCAGGGCATCGTGCACCGCCTGGACGTGGGCACCTCCGGCGTGATGGTGGTCGCCCAGTCCGAGCACGCCTACACGATGCTCAAGCGCGCCTTCAAGCAGCGCACGGTCGACAAGCAATACCATGCCCTGGTGCAGGGACATCCCGATCCGAGCAGCGGCACGATCGACGCGCCGATCGGGCGGGCGCGCGGCAACGACTGGAAGTTCGCGGTCACCGGCGACGGCAGGCCGAGTGTCACCCACTACGACACGATCGAGGCGTTCCAGTCGGCCAGCCTGCTCGACGTCCATCTGGAGACCGGACGCACCCACCAGATCCGGGTGCACTTCTCCGCGGTGCGCCACCCCTGCGCCGGTGACCTGACCTACGGCGCCGACCCGACCCTGGCCAAGCGCCTCGGGCTGGAGCGGCAGTGGCTGCACGCGCGTCAGCTGGGCTTCCACCATCCCGCCGACGGTCGCTGGCTCGAGATCACCAGCGAGTACCCGGCCGACCTGGCCGGCGCACTGGACGTACTACGCAATGCCTGACGACCCGCGGTCGTCCGTACCGGCGCCGGACACGGCGCCGGACGACCGCGGGAGCGCCGAGGATCGCCGACTGTCGGGGCGCACGGCGGTGTCCATCGCCGCGGCCGTGGTGCTGGCCGTGGTCGTCGTCGTGCTCGGCATCCTCAATCCGCGCCCGTCGACGGGCGTGACGACCGATCGGCTCGGTCCCGCGCAGGGCGAACAGGTCGACGACTATCTGCGCGAGGCCCGCGCCTCCCTCGACGGCGCCGACACCGACCCGCACTGGGCGCTGGTGTCGTTCACCGACTATCTGACCGCGCCCCAGATCCCGGCCGCGGCCGACGGCCTGCGCGTCGCGGGCGTGATCCAGCACGTCCCGATCGATCGGGTGCAGACACCGGTGATCACCGTCGCGACACCGGCCGGTGCCGAACCCGCGGTGCAGTCCGCCGACGCGGCGGCGGGACTGGTGGCCGCCCAGCGGTTCCGTGATCAGCGCAGCGCCGATATCGCCCGGGTCACCGAGGCCAGGCTGCGCGCGGGCTGCGCGTGCACCGCAGGCCTGGTCGTGCGCGGCACGCTGCCCGAATTACGGGTGCTGGCAACACGACCCGGCGTCCGCGCGGTGCAGGCGCTGCCCGCCGACGCGATCGCGGGCCGCTTCGCGGTGGCGCCGCTGCTACCGGAGTCGACCGGGGTGATCACACCGACTCCGGACGACGCCCCCGTCCCCACCGAGTAGTCCCCGGCCCGCGCGAGGAGTCCGTGGCGGACCACGTGTCCCGAGTCATCCGGCGGCCCTCCGGCCGATCCGGCGGCGCCGTCCCGACGGGAGAGACGCCGCGCTGTCCTGGATCGAACCTCGACGGGATCTCGCGGCACGAAGGTACCTGCCGTCTCCGCGAGGCCCGACTCACTCGGGCAAGGTGACCACACCGTCGAGGTAGCGGCGGCAGCGCCCGAGCAGCAGCACCCGGTCGTCGGCGAGTTCGGCGCGCAGTGTCCCGCCGCGCCGGGAGAGCTGACGCGCGGTCAGCGTCGTGCGGCCCAGCTCGCGGCTCCACAGCGGAACCAGCTGGGCGTGCGCCGAACCGGTGACAGGATCCTCCGGGACCCCGACACCGGGGGCGAACAGCCGCGAGACGAAGTCGGTGGCGGTGCCGGGCGCGGTGATGATCGCGCCGCGGGCCAGCGCCGGGAACGCACCGAGATTCGGTGTGGCGGAGCGGACTTCGTCCTCGGAGCCGAGGACGATCACCTCGTCCTGGCCGGTGTAGGCGTGCAGCGGGGTGACGCCGAGGGCCGCGATCAGAGCCGGGTCGGGGTCGACGCGCACCGAGGCGAGCGCGGGCAGATCCAGCACGTACTCGTCGTCGTCGGTGCGGTCGACGTGCAGCCAGCCCGAGCGGGTGTAGAAGCTGACCCGATCGTGCTCGGGATGCAGGTCCTCGATGATCTGGGTGGCCGAGGCGAGGGTGGCGTGCCCGCACATGTCCACCTCGACCGCCGGGGTGAACCAGCGCAGGTGGAAGGCGGGCCATTCGCCGGGCGGGCCGCCGGCGTCCGGGGGTAACTCGGAGGTGTAGAACGCGGTCTCGGCGAGGTTGTTCTCCTCGGCCAGCTGTTGCAGCAGCGTGTCCGGCAGCCAGCGGGGCAGCGGCATGACCGCGGCCGGGTTGCCCGAGAACGGTGCGTCGGTGAACGCGTCGATCTGGTGCAGCAATACCTCCATAGTGCGCAAAGGTACTCCAACACCGAATGTGCGTCCGGCGCAAGGGTTCTCGAGGCAAACCCGGCCTGGTCAGCGCGGCCTCAGGCGCCCTGGGCGCCCACCGCTGGAACGAACTTGCCGGTGTTGCCGGACAGCCGCGCCTGCACCCACCACGCCAGCTCCACCAGCACGATGCCCACCGCGCCACAGACGAACGCGGCCAGCGTCAGTCGCGGGTTCGACGGGTCGAGCTTGAAGAACTCGCGGGTGAACGGGATCGTGAACAGCGCGATGTAGGCCAGCACCGATGCGGCGATCAGCACCACCTTCCACCACACGTAAGGCCGCGCGACCAGCGCCAGCACCCACACCGCGATCATGATCAAGGTGATCAGCGCGGTGGTGCCCGCCTGGATCTTCTGTGTCTCCGAGGCTTCCGGCCCGGCGTAGGCGATGAGGTAGGACACGAACGTCGCGACGCCGATCACCACGCCCGAGGGCACCGCCAGGCGCATGACCCGGCCGACGAACCCGGTGCGGGCGCGCTCGTTGTTGGGCGCCAGCGACAGGATGAACGCCGGGATGCCGATGGTGAACCAGGCCGCGATGGTGACGTGGCGCGGCAGGAACGGATAGCCGATCGGGTCGTAGCCGAAGATCTGCGACCCGACACCGGCCAGGCCGACCAGGAACGCCAGCAGCACCGAGTACACGGTCTTGGTGAGGAACAGGTTCGAGACCCGTTCGATATTGCCGATCACCCGGCGGCCCTCGCCCACCACATAGGGCAGGGTCGCGAACTTGTTGTCCAGCAACACGATCTGGGCCACCGCGCGCGTGGCCGGGCTGCCCGCGCCCATCGCGACGCCGATATCGGCGTCCTTGAGGGCGAGCACGTCGTTGACGCCGTCACCGGTCATGGCGACGGTGTGCCCGCGCGACTGCAGCGCACCGACCATGGCGCGCTTCTGATCCGGGCGGACACGGCCGAAGGTGGTGTCGCGCTCGAGGACGTCGGCGAGCTCGTCGCGGTCCTCGGGCAGCGAGCGCGCGTCGACCGCGTGGTCGCCGCCGGGCAGGTCCAGCGAGGAGGCGACCGCGCCGACCGAGACGGCGTTGTCGCCGGAGATCACCTTGATCGAGACATGCTGGCTCGCGAAGTATTCGAGCGTGCCCTTGGCGTCGGGGCGGACCCGCTGTTCGAGCACGACGAGCGCGGCGGGTTCGACCCGGCCGGGGGCGTCGTCGGCGTCGACCGGGCGGTCGGAGCGGGCCAGCAGTAGCACCCGCAGGCCCGAGGAGCCGAGGTCTTCGGCCCGCTCGGCGTCGGCAGAGGCGGGATCGAGCAGCACGTCGGGTGCGCCGAGCAGCCAATCACCGTGGGCGCCATAGGAGATGCCGCTCCACTTCTTGGCCGAGGAGAACGGGGCGACGGCGGTCTGCGACCAGTCCGGCGAGTCGGGGAAGGCCTCGGCGATCGCCTGCACGCTCGCGTTCGGGCGCGGATCGTCGCCGGCCAGGGCGGCCAGCACCTGCCGGACCTGGTCCTCGTCGAAGGCGCCGAGCGGTTCGATCTGCGACAGGCGCATGCCGTTCTCGGTCAGGGTGCCGGTCTTGTCCGCGCACACCACGTCGACGCGGGCCAGGCCCTCGATCGCGGGCAGCTCCTGCACCAGGCAGTTGCGCTTGCCCAGACGCACCACGCCCACCGCGAACGCGATGGAGGTCATCAGGACCAGCCCCTCGGGGACCATCGGCACCAGCGCGGCGACCATGCCGGTCACGGCGGGTCGCCAGGACTCCTTGCTGGAGACCAGCTGGTTGTAGATGCTCAGCGCGCCCGCCGGGATCAGCAGGTAGGTGATGAACTTGAGGATCTTGTCGATGCCGGAGCGCAGTTCCGAGTGCACCAGGGTGAACTTGCTGGCCTCCTCGGCCAGCTTGGCCGCGTAGGCGTCCCTGCCGACCTTGGTCGCGCGGTAGGCGCCCGAGCCCGACACCACGAAGCTGCCCGACATCACCGGGGCGCCCACGCCCTTGTCGATCGGGTCGGCCTCACCGGTGAGCAGCGATTCGTCCACCTCGAGGGCGGCGGCTTCCTCGATCTCGCCGTCGACGACGATCTGGTCACCCGGACCCAGCTCGATCAGGTCGTCGAGGACCACCTCGCCGGGGGCTACCTCGTGGGCGACGCCGTCGCGGCGCACCGTCGGCTTGGCCTGGCTGACGATCGCGAGCTGATCCAGAGTCCGTTTGGCCCGGATCTCCTGGATGATGCCGACCGCGCTGTTGGCCACGATGAGCAGGCCGAACATGCCGTCGATGATCGAGCCGGTGGACAGCACCAGCAGGAACAGCACGCCCAGAATGGCATTGATGCGGGTGAAGACGTTCGCCCGCACGATCTCGCGCACGGACCGGCTCGCTCTGGCCGGGACATCGTTGGTGCGCCCGTCGCGGCGTCTTTCCTCGACCTGTGCTGCGGTGAGCCCCGTCGCCGCGGGCTCCTGCACGGAAATGGACATGCTCGTCAGGCTACGTCAGTCGTAACATGGGATGAATGCAGCGCAGCCCCTCTCCGCCCGGTGTCGTCTTCGGCGCCGGCGCCTATCTGATCTGGGGCATGTTCCCCGCGTTCTTCGGGTTGCTGGCGTTCGCCTCGGCGGCCGAGGTGGTGGCCCAGCGCATCATCTGGACGCTGGTCGTGGTGTTGATCGTGCTCGCGCTGACCGGACGGCTGCGGCAGATGCGCGGGATCGACGCGCGGACCTGGCGGCTGGCGGCGGCGGCCTCGGCGGCCATCGCGATCAACTGGGGCACCTATGTGTACGGCGTGAATTCCGGGCATGTCGTGGAGTGCGCGCTGGGGTACTTCATCAATCCGCTCGTCACCGTCGCCTTCGGCGTGGTGCTGTTCCGGGAACGGCTCACCCGCGCGCAGTGGCTGGCGCTGGGCCTCGGCGCGCTGGCCGTGGTGGTGCTCACCGTCGACTACGGCAGGCCGCCGGTGATCGCGCTGGTCCTGGCCTGCTCGTTCGCCACCTACGGTCTGGTCAAGAAGGTGATCACGCTCGACGCGCTGCGCGGTATCGCCGCCGAGGGCATCGTCGCCGTGCCGTTCGCCCTGGCCTTCCTGATCGCGCTGATGGCCACCGGCCGCAGCGAATTCACCTCCACCCCGGCCCATTTCGGCCTGATGCTGGCCACCGGGCCGGTCACGCTGATCCCGCTGCTGTTGTTCGCGGTCGCCGCCCAGCGCGTCCCGCTCTCGACGATGGGCATCCTCCAGTACCTCACCCCCGCCCTCCAGATGGCCTGGGGCGTCGCGGTCATGCACGAGCCGATGCCCGCCTCCCGCTGGGCCGGGTTCGCGCTCATCTGGGCCGCCCTGGCCGTGTTCACCACCGACGCGCTGCGTCGCAACCGACGCGCCCGGCGCGCGACCCCGGCCCCGGCTCCCGTCGACCAGGTCACCACGCCCTGACCGGGCCGAATCCGCCGCCCGACACGGGCGCGCCGGAGGGCGAAAGCTGGGTGTGTCGCACATCCCGACCGGTAGGCTCGACAGCTGGACACACGGAGAGCGGGCGCCCGAGAGGGGTGGGTTTCTGTGCATGATGCGGGGTTCTCTGATCGGGTGGCGGGGGTGCTCGTCGGCGGGGCCGCGGGGGACGCGCTGGGGGCCGGCTACGAGTTCACGGTGCCGGGGCCGGGGGCGGTGATCGACATGGTCGGGGGCGGGCCGTTCCACTGGGCGCCGGGCGAGTGGACCGACGACACCTCGATGGCGCTGGCGATCGTACTGGCGGCGGTGAACGGTCCGGGGATCGATCTGGACGCGGTCGCGGCGGGTTTCCTCGCCTGGTACGACTCCGTGCCGCCCGATATCGGGAACCAGACCCGCACCGTGCTGTCGGCCCGGCCGTCCTCGGCGCTGAGCATGCAGGCGGTGGCGATGTCGCTGTCGGGCCGCACCGGCGGCAACGGCTCGCTCATGCGGACCGCGCCGGTCGCGCTGGCCTATCTCGACGATGCCGCGGCCTGCGTCGCGGCGGCGGGCCGGATCGGCATGCTGACGCACCACGACGAGCACGCCGTCGAGGCGTGCAAGATCTGGACCTACGCCGTGCGGCACGCGGTGCTGCACGCCGATTTCGAGGGCGTGCGCGAATACGTCGGCGGTTCACGGCAATCCGAGTACTGGCACGACCGCCTCGACGAAGCGGAGAAGGGCACCCCGGCCGACTTCCCGAACAACGGCTGGGTGGTGCACGCCCTGCAGACGGCGTGGTGGGCCATCACCACCACCGACCAGTCGACCCCCGAGCATCTGCCGCGCGCGCTGGAAGCCTGTGTGCGCGCCGGCAACGACACCGACACCACCGCCGCCATCGCCGGTGGTCTGCTCGGCGCTCGCTGGGGCGCGTCCGCGGTCCCGGCGCGCTGGCGGGCGCTCCTGCACGGTTATCCCGGCCTGACCGGCGCCGATCTGCCGGATCTGGCCCAGCGCATCGCCGCCCACTCCCGCTGAGGAAGACGCGGCGCCAACGCTCCCGCGCAGGCGCCGCCGCCCACCTGCCGCCGACGGCACCCCGACCACCGCACCCGGCGCGGACGGATTTCCGCGCCGGAGTACCGGCTACCAGGCGGTGATGATCGGGCCGGGAGTCCAGGTCCCCCAGCGGTTCTCGGAGTCGACCTGCGGTCGCGCGGGGACCGCGGTGGTGTCCAGCGGCAGGTACTGCTCGATCGAACCCCAGTCCCGGTCCCAGTCGTTGTTCAGATAGGTCGGCAGGGTGCGGCCGGTGAACAGCAGCTGGGTCCAGCCGAGCGGCCCGCCGCCGTCGTGGCCCTGCCACAGGTTGGTGATCGTGGCGCCGTTGCGGTCGGGCAGGATGCGATAGGTGGGCAGCTCCGCGATGCCGTTGTAGGTCGGCAGGTGGTTCTGGCACGGGAAGTGCAGGCCCACAGCCCAATCCAGCAGCACCGGGGTCCGGCTGCCGACCAGGGCGTTGAGCGTGGTGGTCTGCGGCATCCGCGGCGGGGTCACCGCCAGCCACTGATCGGGGCCCAGATCCTTGTCCTGCGCGACCAAGCGGACCACGCTCGTGTCGGCGGGCAGCTGGTCGAGCGGGACGCGCAGGTTGCGCCACATGGGCGCGGGACCGATGTCGATCGGCGCGACCCGACCGGTCACCGCGACGGTGCCGTCGGCGGCCGCGGTGCCGTATTCGACGGCCAGTTCCTGGCCGGGATGCACGATGCCGTCGGCGTCGACCGAGCGGATCCGGCCCGCTACCGACACCGCGAGCAACGGGCCACGCGGACCCTCCGGCAGGCGGAACCAGCCGGTGGTCAGCGCCGCGGGCTCCTGCGTACCGGCGCGGTAGCTGCCGAGCACGGGCGTGGTCGCCGGGTCGAGGCCGAACGGCAGGGCCAGCGAGCCCTGCCGGGACTCCGAGCCCGCCGAGGTCGAGGCGTCGCGCAGCTTGTCGGGGTCGTCGGAGACCGAATTCGCCTGGCCCGTGGTCGATTCCACCTCGTCGGAGGTGAGGACCGGGGCCACGCCGTCGGGCCGGAACCCGGTCGAGTCACCGGCCAGGGCGGTCGCCATGTCGCCGGTCAGCGGCGCGAGCATCGACGCGTTCGGGTCGGTCTCGACGAGTACCTCGTCGGCCATGCCGCAGCCGCCGCCGAAGGCGGCCTCGAGGTTCGACCCGGCCAGCGAGTATGCCGGGTACTGCGCCAGGGTCGCCTTCGCGAAGGAGGCCACCTCGAACAGCACCATCATCGCGGCGACCACTGCCAGCACCGGGACCCGTGCCAGCGGCCACGACCGGGTGGACGGGCTCGGATGGATGTGGAACCAGGCTGCGGCGGCCAGGCACAGCACGGTCAGCCCGACGAACGCGGTCGAGATGCCGTAGCCGGCGATGCTCGGCGGCTTGTCCCACCACGGGATGCCCCACGACGAGACGTACCAGTAGCCGTTGGCGCCGACGAAGGTCATCGACAGCGCGAAGAAGACGGCCGCGGCGAACAGCGCGCGGTTGCGCAGCGGCCGCAGCACGGCCGGGCTCACCGCCACCGCGGTCACCGCGGCGACACAGGTCGCCAGGCCGGCGAAAACGCCGAACTGATGGGTCCACTTGGTCGGCGAGAACATCATCAGCACCATGGCGGCGAGGGTGATGCCGAGCAGCCTGCGGGTCGGGCCGACCGCCGTGCCGGGAATGTGCCCACCCCGGCGCAACATGGTGGCCGCGCAGACGATCAGCCCGAGCAGCATCGCGAAGACCCCGAAACGGCGGGTCAGCCAGCCGTCGGCGTTGAGCTGCAACAGGTACTGGTAGCGCAGGAACTCGAAGAACCAGGACTCCCCCGGCCCGATCTTGCCGTGCACCTCGAACATCTCCCGCACGCCGGCCAGGGTCCGGTCGGCGAACACGACGGTCAGCACCAGCGTGCCCGCCGCCAGGATCGGCAGCAGCTGCGCGAGATAGCCCACCGTCTTGGCCCGCCGCACGATCACCGCGGTGACGACGCGGGCACCGGCCACCAGCGCGCCCAGGCAGATCAGCCCCGACGGCGCGCCGGTCAGCGTGAACGCCGCGACGATCACCGCGACCGCGAACGGCAGCAGCCGCCGGGTCGCGATGGCCCGCTCGACCGAGACCCAGGTGACCAGCACACCCAGCGCGACGACGAACTCCGCGCGCAGGCCGTTGTTGTAGGGCAGCCAGAACGCCAGGAACACCAGCGCCGCGGTCCAGGTCGCGGCCCGCTGACGGCGCACGGCCGTCCCGAGCCGGGGCAGCACCTCGCGGCTGATCAGCCACCAGGTCAGCAGGCCGGCGCCGAGCGCGGGCAGCCGCACCAGCGGGCTGACCGCGGAAAGGTGGGTGATCCAGCCGATGATGTCGGTGTAGGGCGTGTAGAACGGCCCCTCGTCGACGCTGAACCAGCGGTAGTAGTTCGACATGGTGCCCGAGGAGCGCGCGCCCCTGGCCATGCCGAGGATGTAGCCGTCGTCGGAGGTGTTGGCGCCGATGAAGTGCCAGACGACCAGGACCGCGAACACCAGCCAGTCGACCGGCCGCAGGCGCCACCAGCGCTGCGGCAGGAACCGGCGGGCCGCGCGGCCGTCGAGCGCGTCGAGGCGGTGCAGGGCGAACAGCGAGAGCGCGGTCGCGAGCAGGCACAGCACGATCACGCCGAGCTTGATCCAGGTCGGCGAGGTGATGTAGCGCGCATCGGCCACCACCCGCACGTCCAGGCCCGCGGGCGGCGCGCCGGTCAGCTCGCTGAAGACGCCGACCACCTGGGGACGCAGGTCGGTGGGCAGCACCACCCCGGACGCGCCGAGACCGGTCGCGGTGACCGCGGCTTGCTGCGGGGTGAGGGCGACCGAGATCGCGCAGCCGCTGCCCAGGACCTCGGCCAGCGGCACCGTCCACAGCAGCGTGGACCGGGAGACCACGTCGACGCGACCCGCGCGTTCGGGTGTGTCGGCGACGACTTTGACGACGAAGCCGTACTTCTCCCTGTCGGCGGACTGGTGCGGGATCGTCGACACCGCGACGCCGCCGGTCTCGGCGAGCGCGCTCAGCGCCGCGCACGGCACGGTGGCGGTCAGCTCGGCGGGCGCGTAGGCGACCAGCGGGGATTCGATCGAGGTGGTCGCGCCGCGCTGCGGCCAGGCGACCGTCGCGGTGTCGACCCGGACCGGCAGGAACGGGATGGCGATCGCGCTCAGCACGCCGACCAGCGCGGCGACGATCGCGACGACGCGGACCCAGCGGTCGGGCCGGGCCCGTCGCGCGGAGTCCGAAACATCCTCGGGCGGATGCCCCGGCCGCACGATCGTCTCTACCACGGGGCCCGATAGTAGCGGCGCCGTCGACGGCTCGCGAAACACGTGCTGGTCACACGCGATCCAGCAGGGTCACCGAATGCGCGAACCCCGGCCGCGACGACAGCGGGGCCGGGGTTCGCGGCAGGAGAATCAGGCGCAGGCGACCGACTGCTGCCCCAGATTGGTCAGCATCCCGCACGCCCAGGTCTTCTGGACCTTCCACTTACCGTCCTCGGCCACGAACGGCACATCCACCACATTGGTCTGACCGTTGAGCGTGAAATTCGCCTTCGCGTTCACACTGTCACCGAACGAGGTCACCTCCGTGACCTGCACCTGCACATTGGCATCCTTGGCCGCCTGCGCCAACCGGTTCGGCAACTCCGGATCCGCCGAACCACCCTGCACGAAATCCAGCTTCTGCTCGTTCGGGATCGACGGATCCAACGCCGTGGTCAGCTGCTCGTTGAGCTGCTCGACCGTCGGCACCGCGGGCAGGTTCGCGGCAGCCGAGGCGGAAGCCTTGGCGCTGGTGGTGGTCTTCGCGGCGGGCTTGTCACCCTTGTCGTCGCTGCACGCGCTCAGGCCAAGGGCCGCGACCACGGCCAGTCCGGCGATCGCGACACGTCCGGTCGTACGAAGCTTCAACTGCTCGTCCTTTGCGTTCGAGGTGGGAGTGGTTCCATCGCGGTAGCCGAGGCTACTTCACGCGAGGCTGTCGAGGGGATCTGCCCGCGTCAGATCCTGATCGTCGGCTGGAAACGTACGCGCCGGGCCGGGACCTGTCGAGCTGGTCTCGAATCGGACCGTCACCACGCCGTAGCCCGCGCCCTGGACCCAGCCGTGGCCGAAGTCGGGGTGACGCACGTCCATACCGGGGAACCACTGTCCCGCAAGCGGATCGGGGCTGTCGACGGGCTCGCCCGCCGGTGCGGCCGCCTCGACCTGGTCGACGCCGAAGTCCTCGGGAACGGCCTGATCCAGTTCGGGGAACAGTGATTCCTGGCGGACCAGCGACAGCCCGCCGTAGCCGACGCCGACGAGCCGGATCGGGCCGAGTTCGGCCGGGTCGATCGCCGAGCGTTGCGCGGCCGCGGCCAGCGTGGTCAGGTCGGCGGTGGCATAGGGCAGGGTGAACGACCTGGTCACGATGCTCATGTCGGACTTCTTGAGTTTGAGCACCACGGTGCGGGCGGCGCGGCCGTCGCGGTCGAGTCTGCGGTGCGCGGCCGCCGCCATGGCGGTGATGGCCGCGCGCAGATCGGGCAGCGTGACGATGTCGCGCTCGTAGGTGTTCTCGGCGCTGATCTGTTTGGCCTCGGCGCGTTCGGTGACCGGGCGGTCGTCGATGCCGCGCGCGAGCCGGTGCAGCGCCGTGCCGATGCTGCCGCCCAGGATCGAGGCGGCCTCCGATTCCGGCAGCGCCGCGAACGCACCGACCGTCTCGATGCCGAGACTGCGCAGCCGGCCCTCGGCGACCGGGCCGATCCCCCACAGTTTGCGCACCGGCAGCCCGGCCAGCAGCCCGCCCTGTTCGGCGGGCGAGATCACCCGCATGCCGTCGGGTTTGGCCAGGCCGGAGCCGATCTTGGCCAGTTGCTTGCCGGTTCCCGCGCCGATCGAGGCGGTGAGCCCGGTCCGCGCGGTGACCAGCGCGCGCAGCATGGCGCAGTACTGCTCGACCTCGGCCACACTCGCGCCCGCCAGCTCGGCGGGTTCGGCGAACGCCTCGTCGAACGACAGCGTCTCCAGCACCGGGATCCGGCCGCGCAGCGTGTCGAACACCGCGGCGCTGAGCACCGAGTACACCGCGCCGCGCGGCGGCACCACCACCGCCGACACTCCGATCAACCGCCGGGCCTGATGCATCGGCATGGCCGAGCGCGCGCCGTAGACCCGTGCCTCGTAGCTGGCTCCGGCGACCACCCCGCGCTGACCCGCGCCGCCGACGAGCACCGGCCTGCCGCGCAGAGTCGGGCGGGTGAGTTGTTCGACCGAGGCGAAGAACGCGTCCATATCGATGTGCAGCACCCAGCGGCGGGCGGTGACCGCCGCATCTGCCCTGGCCGGGGCGCCTGCGGTGTTGGCGTCGGTGCTCACGCCCGCAATCTACGCGGCGCGGCCGACACATTTTCCCCCGCCGGTTGACAGCCGTGGCACAGCGATCACCCAGTCGGATATGTGATGATCGGTGGATGAAGATCCGCAAGGCTGTCATTCCGGCTGCGGGAATCGGCTCCCGGCTGCTTCCGCTGACCAAGGCGACGCCGAAGGAGATGCTGCCGGTCGGCGACAAGCCGGTCATCGAGCACACCGTCCGTGAACTGGTCTCCTCCGGGATCACCGACATCACCATCGTCGTGAGCAGCGGCAAGTCGCTGATCCAGGACCACTTCCGCCCCAACCCGGCGCTGGTCGCGCAGTTGCGCGCCGACGGCAAGTCCGCCTACGCCGACGCGGTCGAGGAAGTCGGTGAGCTCTCGCGCGCAGGCCACATCACCTACCTCGACCAGCACGGTCCGTACGGCAACGGCACGCCGGTCCTCAACGCCGCCCGCAATCTCGGTGACGAGCCGATGCTGGTGCTGTGGCCCGACGACGTGTTCGTCGCCGAGGTGCCGCGCGCCCAGCAGCTCATCACCGCCTACGAGTCCACCGGCTGCCCGGTGCTGGCGCTGCTGCCGATGGCGCCGGGCGAGTCGCAGCGCTACGGCGTCCCGGTGGTCCGCGAGGACCTCGACGACGGGCTGCTGCGCATCTCCGGCCTGATGGAGAAGCCCAAGCCCGAGGACGCCCCCTCGGCGTACGCGGCCATCGGCGGGTACGTGGTGACCCCGGGCATCATCGAGGAGTTGCAGACCCAGACCGAGAACTGGTACACCCACCAGACCGGCGAGGTGTACCTCACCGACGCGATCAACAACTACGCCGCCAACCACGCGGTGTACGGCCAGGTCATCCAGGGTCGCTGGTACGACACCGGCAATCCGGCCGACTACCTGGTCGCCCAGTTCGCCTCCGCGCTCGCCCACCCGGAGTACGGGCCGCTGCTGCGTCAGCTGGTCGACTGAGGCTCAGAAGCGCCGGATCGTGAAGATGTCGAATTCGCGCAGGGGATGCAGCCCCACCGGAACGCCCCAGTCGTGGGCGTCGAGGATCTGGCCCATCCCCGCGTAGATGCCGACGTGCGAGCCGTCGCCGTTGAGGATGACGACATCGCCGGGCGCGAGCCCGCGGAAGGTCACCGGCATGCCGACCTTCGCCTGTTCCCAGGTGGTGCGCGGCAGGTTGACCCCGACCTGCCGGAAGGCCCACTGCACCAGGGCCGAGCAGTCCCACGCGTGCGGCCCCATGGCGCCCCACTCGTAGGGCTTGCCGATCTGGGTGGCAGCGGCGGTGAGCGCGCCGATGCCGGTCGCGCTGGGTAACGGGATCGCGCCGGAGCCACTGGAGCTGCCGGACGAGGAGCCGCCCGAGCCCGACGCGCTGCCGGTCTGCGACCAGGCTGGCCCGGCGAGGACGAGGGTGGTGATGGTGGTGGCGACGAACCCGAAGGCCAACCGTCGCAAGACTTTTCGCCGCATTTGCTGTTCCGCCTCCCCGCTGTTCCTACGGACGTCGGAGCGTGGCGAGAAACTCGCCGGGCCAGGCGTCCCGGAATCGGGCGAACCCGGCGAGCTACCCGTGTTCGGACGAGATCAGACGTAACACACAGCTACTGCCGCCTCAGCGGTTCCATGCGCATCAGCAGTAACACCTCGATTGTGCTCGACGATCGACGGACTGTCACACACATTCAGCAAATTGTCAGCATCGTTATCATCGGCCGGGTGCGCGGACACGAACGGGGCGGGACCGAAAGCCGGTCCCGCCCCGCCGTTGTCGCCGGTCAGGCCTTGCGCACCCGAGCCTTCACCCCACCGGTGAGTTCGGCGGCCTCGGCATCGGTCGCGCCGAAATCGAGCGTGGTGGCGAGGACTTCACCGGCGATCAGATCGCGGTGGGTCCGCGCCCACGCCAGCCGCTCGGCCGGGACCTCCAGGGTGAGGGTGATCCGGTCCGACACCTCGAGACCCTGCGCCTTGCGGGTCTCCTGCAGGTCGCGGATGAGGTCGCGGGCCCAGCCCTCGGCCTCCAACTCCTCGGTGACCACCGAGTTCAGGACCACCAGACCGGCATTGCCGGGCAGGGCGGCGGTGGACTCGGGTTCGGCGGCCACCAGACGCTGGGTGTACTCCTCGGGCAGCAGGGTGATCCCGGCGGCGGTGACGACACCCTCGGCGGATTCGCTCCACTGCCCCGCCTTGACCGCCTTGATCACCGTCTGGACCTCTTTGCCCAGCCGCGGCCCGGCGGCGCGCGCGTTGACGACCAGCTCGAAGCGGCCGTGCGCGTCGACGTCGGTGGTCAGGTCGACCTTCTTGACGTTGACCTCGTCGGCGATCAACTCGGTGAACGGCGTGAGCCGCTCCGCGTCGGCCGCGGCGATGGTGACCTCGGCCAGTGGCAGCCGCACCCGCAGGTTCTGCGCCTTGCGCAGGCTCAGCACGGTGGAGCAGACCACCCGGACCTCGTCCATCGCGGCCACGAGCTCGGGATCGTGCGGCAGCTCGGTCTCGGTCGGCCAGTCGGCCAGGTGCACCGAGCGCTCGCCGGTGAGCCCACGCCAGATCACCTCGCTGATCAGCGGCAGCAGCGGCGCGGCCAGGCGGGTGACCACCTCGAGCACCGTGTGCAGCGTGTCCACCGCGTCACGGTCCTCGGACCAGAACCGCGAACGCGACCGGCGCACATACCAATTGGTGAGCGCGTCGGCGAACGAGCGCAATTCGTCGGTGGCACCGGCGATGTCGTAGGTCTCGAGCGCCTCGGTGATCACGTCCCGGGTGACCGCGAGCTTGGCCAGGATGTAGCGGTCGAGCACGTGCGGCGAATCCGTGCGCCACACCCCGGGCTTCGAGGCGTAGAGCTGCAGGAAGGTCCACGCGTTCCACAGCGGGCGCAACGCGTGGCTGACGCCTTCGCGGATGCCGCGCTCGGTGACGATGAGGTTGCCGCCCCGCAGGATCGGCGAGCTCATCAAGAACCAGCGCATCGCGTCGGAGCCGTCGCGGTCGAAGACCTCGTTGACGTCGGGGTAGTTGCCCTTCGACTTCGACATCTTCAGGCCGTCGTCGCCCAGCACGATGCCGTGCGCGGCAACAGTTTTGAACGACGGCGAGTCGAACAGCGCGGTCGAGAGCACGTGCAGTGTGTAGAACCAGCCGCGGGTCTGCCCGTTGTACTCGACGATGAAGTCGCCCGGGAAGTGGCTGTCGAACCAGTCCTTGTTCTCGAACGGGTAGTGCACCTGCGCGAACGGCATCGAGCCCGACTCGAACCAGCAGTCGAGCACCTCCGTCACCCGGCGCATGGTCGACTTGCCGGTCGGATCATCGGGATTCGGCCGGGTCAGTTCGTCGATGTAGGGCCGGTGCAGGTCGGTCGGGCGCACGCCGAAGTCGGCGGCGAGCTCGTCGAGCGAGCCGTAGACGTCCAGGCGCGGGTAGGCCGGGTCGTCGGAGACCCACACCGGGATCGGGCTGCCCCAGTAGCGGTTACGGCTGATGTTCCAGTCGCGCGCGCCCTCGAGCCACTTGCCGAACTGGCCGTCGCGGATGTGCTCGGGCACCCAGCTGATCTGCTGGTTCAGCTCGACCATCCGGTCGCGGAACTTGGTGACCGCGACGAACCAGGACGGCACGGCCATATAGATCAGCGGCTGGCCGGACCGCCAGCTGTGCGGGTAGGAGTGCTCGATCGTCTCGTGCCGTAACAGCTTTCCGGCGGCCTTGAGATCCTTGATGATCACCGGGTTGGCGTCGAAGACCATCAGGCCCTCGTACGGCGGCACCATCGAGGTGAACTTGCCTGCCGGGTCCAGCGGCTGGACGATCTCGATCCCGTTCGCCGAGGCGACGTCCATGTCCTCCTCACCGAAGGCCGGCGCGAGGTGGACTACGCCGGTACCGGAGTCGGTGGTGACGTAGTCGGCCTCGAGCACGCGGTGCGCGTTCGGGTGGCCGAGGAAGAAGTCGAACGGCGGTCGGTAGGACAGCCCGGCCAGCGCGGCGCCGTCGTACTCGCCGAGCACCTCCGGCTCGTCACCGAGCTCGCGGGCGTAGTGCGAGACCCGTTCGGCGGCAAGCACATAGCGCTTGCCGTCGGCGCCGCGCACGTGCACGTAGCGCACGTCGGGGTGCACCGCGATCGCCAGGTTGGACGGCAGCGTCCACGGCGTGGTGGTCCAGATCAGCGCGTTGGCGCCGTCGAGGGCCGCGAAGGGATGCTCGGCCGGGACGACGAGCTGCATGTCGACGGTGACCGCGGGGTCCTGCCGCATCTTGTACGCGTCGTCGAGACGGGTCTCCTGGTTCGACAGTGGCGTCTGCTCGTACCAGCTGTAGGGCAGCACGCGGAAGCCCTGGTAGATCAAGCCCTTGTCGTAGAGCGACTTGAACGCCCACATCACCGACTCCATGAAGTCGAGATCGAGGGTCTTGTAGTCGTTGTCGAAGTCGACCCAGCGCGCCTGGCGGGTCACGTAGTCGCGCCACTCGCCGGTGTAGCGCAGCACCGAGGACTTACAGGCGGCGTTGAACTCGGCCAGCCCCATCTCGTCGATCTGCGACTTGTCGGTGATGCCGAGCTGCTTCTCGGCTTCGATCTCGGCGGGCAGGCCGTGGGTGTCCCAGCCGAAGCGGCGGTCGACCTTCTTGCCGCGCATGGTCTGGAAGCGCGGGATCAGGTCCTTGACGTAGCCGGTGAGCAGGTGGCCGTAGTGCGGCAGGCCGTTGGCGAAGGGCGGGCCGTCGTAGAAGACGAACTCGGCCGCCCCGTCGCGGTTGGCCAGGCTGGCGCGGAAGGTGTCGTCGCGCGCCCAGTAGTCGAGTACCTGCTGTTCGAGTTCCGGGAACGACGCGCCGGAACCGGCGCCGAAGTCGACCCGGGGGTACGCACCGGTGGTTGTCTCGTCCGCCATCGCGGATCTGCTCCTCGTGCCGCCGCGCCGTCGGCGCGAATCCTGGGCACGGGGACGATGTCGGCGCCGGTGCGCCGTACCGCGGTACCACCCCGCTTGCCCGTGCCGTCCCGAGGGAGCGGCGCGAGCCTCTCGTTGTGTGAGCTGTGACGGGCTCACCCGTTCGGTTCTACTGAGCGCGAGCGCCGTTCTTCCGAAGGCTCCCCGGTGATGGCCGGATCAGTGCCGTGTGTTGTTCGATTCTAACCGGGACCGTCCAGCGGATATTTCGCGCCGTCAGTCCCGCCGGGCGTGTCGGCCGGGTGGGACCGGGTCGTTCTCGGGTTTTCGGGTGGCCAGCGCACTCACCAGCAGAGTGGCGGCACCGACGATACAGATCAGGATGCACCCCCAGGCCCACAGCACCGAACCGGTGGCGAGCGCCGCGACGAGCAAACCGAAACCGATAGCCGCGAGGACGAGCGTCAAGACGAGCATGCTGACTCCCAAGAACCCGAGCAGCCCGACGAAAGCTGGGCGTTTCCCGGGTCACACGGCGCGCCGTGTGACCCGGGTCCAGTTTACTTGCCGCCCTTGGCGAAGGAGGCGGGAGCCAGACTGTTGGCCGAACCGTTGGTTTCGCCGGCGAACTCGCCGCCGTCGACCGGGACGGCCGAGCCGCGGTTCTCCAGCTCCTCCAGCTGCGACTCCAGGTACGACTTCAGTCGCACGCGGTACTCGCGCTCGAAGGTCTTCAGCTGCTCGATGCGGCTCTCCAGCACCGTGCGCTGCTGGGTGATGGTGGCCATGATCTCGGCGTGCTGACGCTCGGCATCGGCGGTCAGGGCCTCGGCCTTGTCCTTGGCCTGACGGATCTGGGTGTCGGAGCGGTTCTGCGCGTCGGCCAGCATCGCGTCGGACTTCTGGCGCGCGTCGGCGATCATCGCCTCGGAGCGGGTACGGGCGTCGCCGACCAGTCGCTCGGAGTTTGCCCGCGCGTTCGAGAGCAGTCCCTCGGCCTCGGTCTTGGCGTCGGTGGTGAGGCGGTCGGCCATCTCCTGCGCCAGGGTGAGGACCTTCGCGGCCTGCATGTTCGCGTCCGGACCGGAGTTGTCACGCACGGGGGCGGCGACCGGCATCGGCGCGGGCGGTGCGGGTGGCACCGGCGGCGCGATCGGTTCCGGCGCCGGCGGCGGGGCCTGTTGGACAGGCGCCTTCACGGCGCTGACCGGCGCGGACGCGCGGTTCTTCTTGGCGTCGGCCAGCTCGGTGTCGAGCTCGGCGACCCGCTGACGCAGGTCGGCGTTCTCCTCGATCAGGCGCGACAGCTCCTGCTCGACGAGATCCAGGAAGGCATCTACCTCGTCCTCGTTGTAGCCGCGCTTACCGATCGGCGGTTTGCTGAACGCGACGTTATGCACATCGGCGGGAGTCAGCGGCATCGAAGGATCCCTTCACGCGTCTTTTGGAGAACTAGCAAGCGGTCTTCTCGATTCAGTATGTCACACGGAGGTCACGGGCTGCCCGAGCCTACCCACGATGGACATCAGGATGAACACCACGAAGAGCAGGACCATTATCGACAGATCGAGCCGAATACCCCCGAGATTCACAGGAGGTATCAACCGCCTCAGGAGTTTCACCGGCGGGTCGGTCACCGTGAAGATGACTTCGAGGATGATCACCACCACACCGGTCGGGCGCCAATCGCGCGCGAAACTGCGAATGAACTCGACGATCACCCGGCTGATCAGCAACAGCCAGAAGATGAAAAGCACCAGGTACAGAACCGCGAACAGGGCCACGTCTTCACTCTGCCGCAAAATCGGCGGCGTGCAAAATGGCCGCGCCGCGCAGTGCGCGGGCGGCCATCACGGTGTTGCGGATGTGGTGTCTATTTCTGGTTGTAGAAGCCGTTTTCGGCGATCCGGCGGCGCTCTTCCGCTGATACGTCGACATCGGCGGGTGAGAGCAGGAACACCTTCGTCGCCACCTTGTCGAACGAACCGCGCAGCGCGAAAGCGAGCCCGGCCGCGAAATCGACCAGCCGTTTCGCATCGGCATTGCTCAGGTCCACCAGGTCCATGATGACCGGGTTGCCCTCGCGGAAACGCTCACCGATGATCCTGGCCTCGCTGTAGTCCCGGGGACGCAGCGTGGTGATCTTGGACAAGGGACCTCCGTCCTCGAAGATCCCAGGCCGCCGCGCGGCGGCAGGCTCGGGGCGCATGCGCTCCTCCAGCCTGCGCTCCTCGGCGTCGGGATCGACCGCGAGCGCTCCACGGGTGGAGCCGCGCATGCCGGGTGCGACACCGCCGGCCCGGAACGAGCGACCAGACGACGGCGCGGTCTCGATCCTGGTCGGGCGACGTGGCGTCTCGTAACGATCGTCGGCGTAGGTGTCGGCGACGTAATCGTCACGACGCGCCTGGTAGGCCGACTTGTAGGCCGGCTGCGGGTAGTCGTCGGCCTCGTCCTCGAAACGGTCGGCGCCGTATCGGTCTTCGGCGTAGCGGTCGTAGCTGCGCGGGCGAGGGCGACCGGCGCGCTCGTCGGCGCCGCGAGGGGCGTGATCGTCGACGTAATCGTCTTCGTACTCGTCGAGCGGAACCATGCCGAAGTACGCCTTGAACTTGTGCAGCGTGCTCATCTGGTCGACCTTCCTTCGGCCCCGGTGGCGGCCGGGTGTTGAAGTTCTTGCTCAGCGCCTCGTCGGCCCAATCGTATGTGTCGAATGTGACTGATGAGGTTTCTTTGCTACGCCGAGGTTATCGGTCGCGCGCCCATCAAGGCGGTACCGACACGCACACACGTCGAACCGTGTTCGACCGCAGATTCCAAATCACCCGACATACCTGCAGAAAGTTCGGTGGCGTCGGCGTGTCGAGTCAGCAGCGAAGTGTGCAAAGTCGCAAGATTCGCAAAGGACGCATCACTGGCGGCGTCAAGGGGCGGAATCGCCATCAGACCGGCCAGATGCAGGCCGGGAGCCTTCGCCACGAGATCGGCCAGGGCGGGCAGATCGGCCGGTGCGACACCCCCGCGCCCGGGGTCGTCGTCCAGGCTCACCTGGAGCAGGACACGCAGGGGCGCGGTACGCTCGCCGGCTGCCATGGCGTCGCGCGCGGCCCGGTCCAGCGCGGTTGCCAGGCGTTCGCTGTCGACCGAGTGCACGGTGTGCGCCCAGCGCGCCACCGCGCGCGCCTTGTTCCGTTGTAAACGGCCGATCATGTGCCATTCGACGTCGTCGTAACCGAGCTCGGCGACCTTGGCCGAGGCCTCCTGCTCGCGCGACTCGCCGAACTCGCGCCTGCCGAGGCGGTAGAGGATGTCGACATCGGCGGCGGGGAAGAACTTCGTCACCGGCAGCAGCCGGACCGAACCGGCCGGTCGGCCCGCGGCGGCCACGGCGGCGTCGATGCGGGCCAGCAGACCGTCGAGCCGGGCCGAGAGTTCCTGGGCGCGGGCGGTCTCCCGGGTGGTCTCGCGCGCTGCGCTCATGCGGTGGGGTCCATCCAGATCACGCCGGCGATGCGGCCGGTCGGCGCGCCGCGGCGGTGGCTGAACAGGGTCTTGTCCTCGATGGTGCAGCGCGGGTCGAGGGCGATCCCGCCGACGCCGGCCTCGGTGAGCTGCCTGCTGATGCCCGCACGCAGATCCAGACCAGGGGTTTTGCGGACCGTGGTGGTGGCGCTGCCGGGCAGGTGGGCCTCGACGTCGGCCCGCATCGCGGCCGGGACCTCGTACTGGCGGCCGGAGGCGGCGGGGCCGAGGAAGGCACCGATCCGTTCGACCCGCGCGCCCACCGACACCATCGCCTCGAGCACCCGCGGCACGATCCCGATCCGGGCGCCGATGCGGCCCGCGTGCACCGCGGCGATGACACCGGCCTCGTCGTCGGAGAGCAGGATCGGCACGCAGTCGGCGGTGAGCACCACCAGGGCCAGGTTCGGCACGGTGGTGACCAGCGCGTCGGTCACCGGAACCGGTTCGGCGCGGGGTCCGTCGACGATCTCGACGTTGCGTCCGTGCACCTGCTCCATCCACACCAGCCGGTCCGGGGTGAGCCCGATGCCCTCGGCCAGCCGAACCCGGTTGCGGCGCACGGCTTCCGGATCGTCGCCGACGTGATCGCCCAGGTTGAACGAGTCGTACGGAGCGGCGGAGAAGCCACCGGCGCGGGTGGTGGTCACCCGGCGGACGGTCACGGTGGTGGGTGCGGAAGTCATGACTTCGAGCGTAGTGCCGTCCGGGCGGGGTGGGTCGCCCGTGGGCGGTGACGTCGGTCAACCTCGGCGCGGTGACATCGTTCGGCCTCGGCGCGGAGCGCGCTACCCCAGTTCGTCGAGCTTGCGGGCGATGCCCGCGCGGCTGGTGAGGCCGAGCTTGCGCAGGACGCGGCCGAGATGGTCCTCGACGGTGCGGGGGCTCAGATAGAGATGGGCGGCGATGTCCTTGTTCGTGTGGCCGTGGGCCGCCAGTTCGGCGACTTCCCGCTCGCGCCTGGTGAGGGAGGTGGGGCTGGGCGAGCGGGATCCGGCCAGGCTGCGCTGGGCCGTGGTGGTCTCGGCCAGCAGTCGCTGGGCGCCCGCGGCGGCGAATATCGCGCGTGCCGAGGCGAAGCGGCTGGTCGCCTGGCCGAAGTCGCCGCGGCGGCCCGCGACGATACCCGCGAGCAGTTCGGCCTGTGCGCGGTTGACCACCATTCCGGCGCGGGTGAACGCGGCGATCGCCCGCTCGGCCGATGTTGCCGCGGTGTCGAGATCACCGACGGCGACGGCGTAGTCGGCACCGGCGAGCGCGGCCGCGCCCACCTGGCTACCGAGACCCTCGTCGGTCGGGTGCGACGCGGCGACCGAGTGCGACGCGGCGACGGGGTGCGACGCGGCGACGGGGTGCGACGCGGCGACCAGGTGATCCGGGCCCTCGCAGTGCAGCACCTGAGCCGTGCTACCCGGGCTCTCGTCGGTGTGGTGCGCGCCTCGCGATGACGAGTGCCGGCTGCCGGAGCGAATGCCGGCGTCGGTGGGCGTCCTCGTCGACTCCGTGTCGCGGGGTTCGGGCGGTAGCTCCGGCGCGGTGGAAACGGCATCGCCCGCAACGGTTTCGCCGGTGGCGGAGGCCGAGGTTCGGTAGCCGGCCGCTGCGGTCGCCCGGGCGACCAGGTCGGCGGCTATGGTCAGGTCGCCGTCGGCGATCGCGGCATGGGCCGCCCGGGCCAGGTGCGTCGGATGCAGGGGGCCGGGGCGGGTGTCGGGGGCCAGGGCGGTCGGGGTCGAAGCGTCAGGGACCACCGGGGCGTCGGGCTCCGGCGCATCCTGGACCAGCGAACCGGCGGCCGGAGCACCCGGGACCGGCGGACCGGGCGCTGAGACTCGACGGGTCGGGGCACCGGGCACCTGGAGGTCCGGTCTCGGAAGGCCGAGGGGGCGGGCGGTTTCGACGAGGGTGGTCTCGACTACCTGGCGCCACCATCGCATGGCGGGACGTGGCAGGGCCGCGACCGTGTGCCACTGGGTGGTGACCGCGTCGGTGGGGGCGGTGAGCAGCAGGGTGCGGAGCTTGACCGCGCCGGCGAAGGAGAGCAGGTCGGGGTGGTGGAAGGTGGTGGCGGCATCGGTCGCGTCGTCGGCGGCGGCGATCGCGGCGTCGAGGCGGCCGAGTTTGGCCAGCGAGTAGGCGCGGACGGTCTGGAGTTCGGCCAGGGCGTAGCTGCGGCCGAAACGGTGGCTGACGCGGATGGCACGGTCGAGGTGGGCGAGGCCGTCGCGGTCGTGGTCGAGGAAGTAGGCGCACCAGCCCAGGGCGGGAACCGCGTGGACGACCTCGCGGAAGCCGGCGTCGGTGAGCTCGTCGAAGGCATGGTGACAGTCGGGGTAGAGCTCGGCGGCGGTCCGGATCTGACCGTCGGCGACGAACCCGAGGCAACGCAGCGCCGTCGCGGCGGCCCGCACCGCCGGGTCCGCGATCTCGGCGGACTCGAACAGGGCGTTGAGCCGGGCGTGGCCTTCGGCGTCCTGGTGATCCTGCAATTCCAGGATGGCCAGCTCCAGTTGGACCGGACCGTCCCCGCGGCGCCGAGGCAGGGTCGCGGCGGTGGCGAGCAGAGTCCTGGCCTCCTCGACCCGGCCGCACATGCGGGCGCACCGGGCCGCCAGCAGCAGCGCTTCCAGCTGATGCGGGCCCGGTGCGGCGGCCGCCGGGGCGAGTGCCGCCGCCGCGCGCTCGCCCGCGCCCGCGAGCAGCAGTGCCCGGCCCAGTGCCACCGCGTCGGCGAGTGGATCGGTGGCCGAGGGGGCGATCCGGTGGGCGAGCGCGAGCCAGCGCGCGGCCGAGGCCGGCGCGTCGGCGAGCACCCGGTCGGCCGCCAGCCGCAGTTCGGCGCCCGCGAGCTCGTCGCGGCCGAGCAGAGCGTGCTCGAGCTGCGCGGCCCGCGCGGCCATCGGCGCGTCCCGGGCGCGCAACGCCAGTGCCGCGCGGCGGTGGGCCAGGGCCAGCCAGCCCTGTCCCGCCAGCCGATAGGCGGCGGTGCGGATCAGCGGGTGGACGAAGGTCACCGCGCCATCGATCACCCGGACGACGCCGCGACCGACCAGCCCATCGAGCGCGTCGGCCACCGTCACCGCCGGGAGATCCGCGGTCGCCGACAGCAGTTCGAGGTCGGGCGGCGCGCCACACACGGCGGCGGCCTGCGCGACCGACCGGTCGAGCTCGGGCAGCTGGGCCAGTTCGGCCCGGATCGTGCGATCCAGCGCCGCGTAATCGGTCGAGGTCGGATCCGGGTTCTCCCCGCGCAGCGCCCGCTCCAGTTCCCGGTCGGGCAGGTCGGCCAGGAGCGACAGATACAGCGGATTGCCCTGGGACGCGTCGAGTAGCCGGGCGCGGCGACGGGGATCCTCCCCTGGGAGCAGCCCGTCGACGTCGACGCCGGTGAACGGCGGCACCCGGACCTGGACCGAGCGGACCAGCGGCACCCGCAGCAAACGGGTGAGCGACGGCGGGCAGCCGCCGTCGCGAAACGCGAGAAGCAGCCGGAATCCGCCGACCGGGCGATTGCGGATCAGGAAGGCCAGCAGCCGAACCGATTCCGCGTCGGCCCACTGCGCGTCGTCGACGACCAGCAAGGTCTCGACCGTGCCGAGCGCGCGCCGCATCCGCCGGGCGAGCGCCGTGTCGGCGACCACGTCCGCCGCGGACACCTCGGCGTCGGCCGAGGACCACGCCGCCGGTGGAACGACCGCCGCGCCGCGTGCGCGTTCTTCCTCGGCCGGATCGACGTCATCGAGCTGTTCGGCGAGATCGTCGGCGAGGTAGCGCGGTTGGGTGCGGGCGTCCTCGGCACCGGTGACCGAGAACACCCGGCACGGCGCGGCCTGGGCGAAATGGGCGATCAAGCGGGACTTGCCGATTCCGGCGGGGCCCTCCACCAGCAGCAGCCAGGGGGCGTCGGGGCCGGTGAAGGTCGTGGTCAGGGTAGCCAGTTCGGGGGCTCGGCCGACGAAGGCGCGTTCGATCACCGTCATCACCCTTTCCTGCCCGGTTTGTCCGGGGTGAGCCTAACCCGGGTCACCGACGAGCAAATGCCGTGGTTTCCCGGATGCTCCGCGGGCGGACGTGGGGTTGGGTGGGCGAGGCCGATCACCGCCGAAGGGTCCGCGGTGAGGTTCTTCAGAAAGTAGGTTCGCATGACGTTCACCGGCAAGGGAATGGTTTCGCGGTTCGCGCTCGCACTGCTGGCGGTCACGGCACTCGGTGCCGCGGGCTGCTCGGCCGTGGACAAGGTCACCGAGGTGGCCAAGGACGCGGGCAAGTCCGACACCGCCCGCTCGAAGGTCGGTGACTGCATCAACGTGATCTCGGCGTCGATGATCGACTCCAAGACCGAGCCTGTCCCCTGCTCGGCCGAGACCGCCGTCTACAAGGTCGTGCAGGTGCACGACCAGAAGGTCGAGTGCCACGAGGACTACACCTCCTACGAGGAGACCTTCGGCAGCGGCGGCACCCTCGCGTTCCTGTGTCTCGCCCCGAACTTCAAGGAGGGCAGCTGCTACAACGAGGGCATGATGACCGGCTACAAGTTCGTGCCGTGCACCGCCACCGAGGCCGACTTCAAGGTCGTCTCGCGCATCGACGGTCAGGTCGACGAGCAGCTGTGCGGCGAGGACGCCGACTCGGTCCTGGTGGTCAACGACCCGAAGACCACGTTCTGCCTGGGCAGCGCCAAGGGCTGAGGCCCGCACGACGAGAAGCGGGGGGGGGGCCCCCGGGGGGGGCGGGGGGGGGGGGGGGGGGGGGGCGGGGGCGGCGGGGGGGGGGGCCCGCGGGGGGGGGCGCGCCCCCCCCCCCCCCCCGCCCCCGCCCCCCGGGGCGCCCGCCCGCTTCTCGTTTGTCCTGGCTATCGGCGCATGAAGATCGGCACTTCGATGTCGTCGTCATCGTCGCCGTCATCGCCCTGGTCGGGGTTGTTGACGCGGTTCATGGCCTGCTCGGTGACCCGCTGACGCTCCGACTCCCGATACCGCTCGGTGTCGCGGTAGCTCGGGGCGCTGGTCCGCCCGCTCGACACCCCGCTGGTGGCGGGTTCGGTCGCGCGGACCGGAGCCTCGCTGCGCGCCTGGCCGACCTCGCCCGCGCGCCCGGCGCCGATCGGGTTGGACCCGACCCGGGTGCTGTGCGATTCGGGCACCGCCCGCCGGGAGGGGCCGCCACCGTCGAAACCGGCCGCGATGACGGTGACGCGCACCTCGTCGCCCAGCGAATCGTCGATAACCGTACCGAAGATGATGTTGGCCTCGATGTGGGCCGCCTCCTGCACCAGCGAGGCCGCCTCGTTGATCTCGAACAGACCGAGATCGGAGCCGCCGGCGATCGAGAGCAGCACGCCGTGCGCGCCGTCCATCGACGCCTCGAGCAGCGGCGAGTTGATCGCCGTCTCCGCGGCCTTCACCGACCGGCCCTCACCGCGCGCCGAGCCGATGCCCATCAGCGCCGAACCGGCGCCGGACATGACGGACTTGACGTCGGCGAAGTCGACGTTGATCAGACCCGGGGTGGTGATCAGGTCGGTGATGCCCTGGACACCGTTGAGGAGCACCTCGTCGGCGGAGCGGAACGCGTCCATCAGGCTCACCGCCGCGTCGCCCAGCTGCAGCAGCCGGTCGTTCGGAATGACGATGAGGGTGTCGCACGACTCGCGAAGCAGGTTGATCCCCACCTCGGCCTGGTTCCCACGCCGCTTGCCCTCGAAAGAGAACGGCCGGGTCACGACACCTATGGTCAGCGCGCCCAGCTTACGGGCGATGCTGGCGACGACGGGCGCGCCACCGGTACCGGTGCCACCGCCCTCGCCCGCGGTGACGAAGACCATGTCGGCGCCCTTGAGCACCTCTTCGATCTCGTCCTTGTGGTCTTCGGCGGCCTTGCGGCCGACTTCCGGATCGGCACCGGCACCGAGGCCGCGAGTCAGCTCGCGGCCGACATCGAGTTTGACGTCGGCATCGCTCATCAGCAGGGCTTGGGCGTCGGTATTGACCGCGATGAACTCGACTCCCTTGAGTCCCTGTTCGATCATTCGGTTGACGGCGTTCACGCCGCCGCCGCCGATACCGACGACCTTGATCACTGCAAGGTAGTTGTGCGGGGGCGTCATGGGCTCTCGCCTTCCTTCGATCTTAAACCCTCAACCTCAACCATAGGGTTGGCGTTATGTCAAGTATCCGACTGCTGCGGAACGCTATTCGCAGCCACTGCGATCCCGGCGCAGGCGCGCCGAGACGAGAGCCAGAATCTTGTGCCACAAAGAGTGTCGCTCACTTTACCGTGACCAGATTCGGACTCGACACGTCGAACACGGTCCCCTCACGGGTCAGCAGCGGCAACACGACGGCAGCTTTGCGCTCGCCGTCGCCCGTGCCGCCCCACACTACCTTCCTACCGTCACGTAGGTTCAATGAGACGTCCGAATTCGACCGTGCGACAACCTCACCCACCTGCACCGACAGGGCGGGTGGCAGCGTGACCAGCACGTCCACCGCCGCCCTGGCCGCCGCGGGCCCGGTGAAGGATCCCTCGGTGAGCAGCTTCGGCACCCCGATCGGCGGCGCGGGCTCGATCGCGAATTCGACGCTCTCGGCATCGATCAGGTGCGCGCCGTCCGGTGATTCGAGGTACACCACCGGTGTTCGTTCCACCACGCTCACCAGCACGGTGGAGGGGAATTTGCGCTGCACCCGCACCGAACGCACCTTCGGAATCGCGGCCACACGCTGGGCGATCGCGGTGGTATCGATGCGCAACATCGAACGGCCGTCCGGGATTTCGAGCCGCGTGCGGACCTCCTCCTCGGAGACCGCGGCCAAGCCGTCGACGCGCACGGTCCGCACCGACAACACCGGGGTGAACCACGCGAGAACGACGAGGACCGTGACCACGAGGACGCCGACCGCCGTCCAGAGCCGGTAGCCGCGCCACCCGCGCGCGGCGGGCATCGGCAATCTCACCGGCCGCCCTGTTGCGGCCGGGCGCGCAAGCCGTCGAGGATCTGGCTGCCGAGCATGGTGACATCGCCGGCGCCCATGGTGATCACCACGTCACCGGGCTGCGCGAGCCCGGCGACCTGCTTGCCCACCTTCGACATATCCGGCTGGTAGTGCACGGGGCTCGTCACCGCCTGCGCCACCAGCGCGCCGTTGACACCGGGCAGCGGCTCCTCGCGCGCGCCGTAGACATCGAGCACGACGACCTCGTCGGCCAGGCTCAGCGCGGTGCCGAACTCGGTGGCGAAGGTGGCGGTGCGGCTGTACAGATGCGGCTGGAACACCACGATCACCCGGCCGCGCCGGGTCCGCGCGCCGTCGCGCGCCTCCTGGGCGACCAGCTGGGCCGCGGCCTCGAGCACGGCGCGCACCTCGGTGGGATGGTGGGCGTAGTCGTCGAAGACGCGAACGCCGTTCTCCCGGCCGGTGAACTGGAACCGGCGGTGTACGCCGCCGAACCCCTCCAGCCCCTGCACGATCTCGTCGATATCGGCGCCGGTGGCCCGGGCGGCGAGCAGCGCGGCGAGCGCGTTGAGCGCCATGTGCCTGCCCGGCACCGACAGCCGCACCGTGCGCGGTGTGCTCTCCCCCGCCAGCTCGAATTCGACGATGCCGCCGACATCGCGCGGCTGCCAATCAATCAGGCGCGCGCCGACCGGCACCGGGGACGCCGACAGGTCGCCGGAGCCGTAGCCCAGGACCGCCACGCCGCGCTCGGCCAGGCGCGGGGCGACCCGATGCGCCAGCGCCAGCGAGCCGGGGTCGTCCAGGCACACCACCAGCAGACCGCCGGGGGCGAGCCGGTCGGCGAAGTCGTCGAAGACCTGGATGTAGGCCTCGTCGGTGCCGAAGAAGTCGAGGTGATCGGATTCGATGTTGGTGACCACGGCGACGTCCGGGTCGTACTGCAGCAGTGAGCCGTCGGACTCGTCGGCCTCGGCGACGAAGATGTCCCCGCTGCCGTGATGGGCGTTGGTGCCCGCCTCGTTGAGCTCGCCGCCGACCGCGAACGACGGGTCGGCGCCGCAGTGCTGTAGCGACACGATCAGCATCGAAGTGGTCGAGGTCTTGCCGTGCGTGCCCGAGACCAGCAGCGTCCTGTGCCCGCGCATCAGCGCGGCGAGCACGGTCGGGCGCAGCAGCACCGGGATCTGGCGCCGATTCGCCTCGACCAGTTCGGGATTGGTCTTCGGGATCGCGGCATAGGTGGTGACGACCACCGTCGGGCCGCCGGGCAGCAGGTCGAGCGCGTCGGCGTCGTGGCCGATACGGACCTGCGCGCCGCGTGCCCGCAGCGACAGCACACCGCGGCTCTCACGGGCATCCGAACCGGAGACCGCGCCACCACGGGCCAGCAGGATCCGGGCGATGCCGGACATGCCCGCGCCGCCGATGCCGACCATGTGCACCCGTTCGAGTTCGGGCGGCAGCGCCGTCGCGAGATCCTCGCCGCTCGAGCTGCGTCCACCGCCGATGATCGGGCGGCCCTCGTGCTCCGCTGCCGCCTCCGGCCGCTGACCGCTCATCGGGCGACCTCGGTGACGATCCTGGCCACCGTGTCGGCAGCGTCGCGATGGCCGGCGCCGGCGGCGGCGCGGCTCATCTCGGCGAGTCGAGCGGGGTCGAGCAGCAGCGGAATCACCTCATCGATCACGTATTTCGGGGTCAGGTCGGCATCGGCGACAATTCTGCCACCTCCCTGCGCGACCACGGGCCTGGCGTTGAACTCCTGCTCGCCGTTGCCGTGCGGCAGCGGAACGTAGAAGGCGGGCAGTCCGACCGCCGACACCTCGGCCACGGTCATCGCGCCGGAGCGGCACACCACCGCGTCGGCGGCGGCGTAGGCCAGGTCCATCCGGGACAGGTACGGCACGGCGACATACGGCGCGGCCGCGTCGGCGGTGCTCACCTCGACACTGTTCTTCGGGCCGTGCGCGTGCAGCACCGAGATGCCCGCGGCCGCCAGCTGCGGCGCGGCGCCGGAGACGGCCTCGTTGAGGCTGCGCGCGCCCTGCGACCCGCCGAACACCAGCAGCACCGGCCCCTCGGCCGGCAGGCCGAAGTGGGCGCGGGCCTCGGCGCGCAGGGCCGCGCGGTCGAGGCCGGTGATGGAGGCGCGCACCGGGATGCCGACGACCTGGGCGTTGGCCAGGCCCGAATCGGGCACGGCGGCCAGCACCTTCGCGGCGAGCTTGGCGCCGACCTTGTTGGCGATGCCCGCCTTGGCGTTGGCCTCGTGCACCACCACCGGCACGGCCCGCTTGCGGCCGAACAGGCCACCGCGCGCGGCGAGGTAGGCGGGCAGCGCGACATAGCCGCCGAAGCCGATGATCACGTCGGCCTGCACCGCATCGATGACGGCCCTGGTCGCCTTCACCGAGGCGCGCACCCGCCCGGGCAGACGCAGCAGGTCGGCGGAGGGCTTGCGTGGCAACGGGACCGGCGGGATCAGCTCGAGCGGGTACCCGCGTTCGGGAACGAGCTCGGTCTCCAGTCCGCGTTCGGTGCCCAGCGCGGTCACCCGGATCGAAGCGTCGAGCGCGCGCAGGGCGTCGGCGACGGCGAGCGCGGGTTCGATATGGCCTGCGGTGCCTCCGCCTGCGACGATCACCGACAACCCGGGACGCGGGTGACTCACGTGGATCTACCTCGTTCTCTCTGTGTTCGACTTGCCCGGTTCACGAGGGCCTGCGTGGTCACGCATCGCCACCTCCGGCCCGCCTCTTCACCGGGCGGTGCGGCATCGGATAGGTCGGTTCCCATGCTCGGGTCGACCGTAGCGAACTGGTGCCGCGGCTCTGGGGGGCGCGTCGGCGACGGGGGGCCGGGCTCTCGCGGCGCGCGGCCGGACGAGGCCGCTCGGCCCTGGCTTTCGAGGCGGACCGGCGCGGGGCGTCGGCCTTGAACGGTGTGTACACCTCGGGCACCGGCAGGCGCAGCATCCGGCTCACGCGGCCGTCCTGTCCGGCCTGCAACGCCGAGACCGCCTCCGGTTCGTGCCGGGCGGCACTGGCGATGATGCCGAACATGAACAGCGTGATGGCCAGCGAGGAACCACCGGCCGACACCAGCGGCAGCTGCAGACCGGTCACCGGCAGCAGGCCGACGACGTAGCCGATGTTGATCAGCGCCTGCGCGGTGATCCAGGTGGTGGCGGTGGCGGTGAGCAGCCGCAGGAACGGGTCGACCGACCGCAGCGCGATCCGGATACCGGCGTAGACGAACAGCGCGAACAGCGCCAGCACCAGCATGCAGCCCAGGAAGCCGAGTTCCTCGCCGATGATGGCGAAGATGAAGTCGTTGTGCGAGTTCGGCAGGTAGCTCCACTTCGCGCGGCTCTGGCCGAGGCCGCGGCCCCAGATGCCGCCGTCGGCGAGGGAGTACTTGGCCTGGCGCGCCTGGTAGTTGACGCCCTGCGGGTCGTCACCGGGGTTGAAGAACGCGCGCACCCGGTCGGAGCGATAGCCGGCCGACAGCGCCAGCACCGACGCCGCGACCACACCGGTGACCATGATCCCGACGAACAGCCGCACCGGCAGCCCGCCGAACCACAGCAGCGCCATCAACACGATGCCGAGCGCGATCGTGGTCGACAGGTTCGGTTCCAGCACCACCAGCAGACACACCAGCAGACCGGCGGGCACCAGCGGCACCAGGATGTCCTTGAGCTGGGCGCCACGGCGCGAGGCCAGCAGATGCGCGCCCCACACCACCAGCGTCACCTTGACGACCTCGGACGGCTGGATCGACAGCGGGCCGATGTCGAACCAGCGCCGCGCGCCGCCGTGGATGGCGCCGATGCCGGGGATCAGCACCAGCACCAGCGCGAGCACCGAGATGCTGAAGATCGGGAACGACCACTGCCGCAGCAGCCGCAACGGCAGCCGTAGCGCGATATAGAAGGCGATGGCGCCGAGGCCGGCGAACATCGCCTGCTGGATGAACAGCGCGTACGCCGATCCGCCGCCGGCGTAGGCCTCGACGCTCGACGCCGAGAGCACCATGACCAGGCCGAGCACGGTCAGCAGAGTCGCGATGGTGACGATCAGATGGAAGGACGCGAGCGGGCGGGCCAACCACGCGCCGAAGCGCTCCCCCGCCCAACCCGGCTGTGCCGCGTTCCGTCCGCCCCGGCGTCCTACGCGGTTACGCAAGCTGCCTCCTCCGGGCGCTGACGGTTCAGCCGGGCGCGTCTGTGTCATAGTGCCCGCCCGATGTCACCGTCTTCCAGTGCCGTCACCGCGTCCACGAAGCAGCGTCCGCGGTGGGTGTAGTCGTCGTACATGTCCAGGGAGGCGGCCGCGGGCGCGAGCAACACGGTGTCTCCGGCACGGGCCAGACCCGCCGCGGCGCGCACCGCGCGGCCCATGACCGCTTCGGCACGCTGGGATCTCGACGACTCCATGCCTGCATCGTCTCGCGCGTCCAGCTCGATGACCGGGACCTCGGGTGCGTGTCGCGCCAATGCGGCGGCGATCACCGGCGCGTCGGCCCCGAACAGGACCGCGCCGACCAGCCGGTCGCCCACTTCCTCGATGAGGTCGTCGACACTGGCGCCCTTGAGCAGACCGCCCGCCACCCAGACCACGTGCGGGTGCGCCATGATCGCCGCGCGCGCGGCGTGCGGGTTGGTGGCCTTGGAGTCGTCGATGAAGTCGACCCCGCCGAGTTCGCGGACGAACGCGGTGCGGTGCGGGCCCACCTTGTGCTCGGCGAGGCCTTCCTTGACGAACTGCGGGGCCACGTCGATCGCCCTGGTCAGCGCGGAGGCGGCGAGGGCATCGGCGATGCCTGCCGGGCCCTGCGGGCTGATGTCGGAGGTCTCGGCCAGGATCGCGGCCTTGGTGAACGCGCGGTCCAGCAGCTTGCCGTCGACCACGCCGAGCTCGCCGTCGGCGGGCACGCCGATGCGGAAGCCGACGGTGCGACGGGCCTTGGCCTTGCGCGCCAGCGAGCCCGCCACCGGATCGTCGAGGCCGACGACGCCGACCCGGCCGGTCAGCGCGCGCGCCTTGGCGGCGGCGTAGGCGTCGAGGCCGCCGTGCCAATCGAGGTGATCCTCGGCGACATTGAGCACGACACCGGCCTCCGGGCGCACCGACGGCGCCCAGTGCAGCTGGAACGAGGACAGCTCGACCGCGAGGACCTGCGGGCCGGGATTGCGGCGCAGCGCGTCCAGGATCGGCAGACCGATGTTGCCGCAGGCCACGCTGGAGATGCCGGCGGCACGCAGGATCGAGTGCGTCATATTGGTGGTGGTGGTCTTGCCGTTGGTGCCGGTGATGACCAGCCACTTGCGGACCGGGCCGTAGATCCGGGCCTGGTCGACCCACCAGGCGAACTCGACGTCACCCCAGACCGGGATGCCCTCGGTGACGGCGGAGACCAGCACCGGTGAATCCGGTCGCCAGCCCGGACTGGTGATGACCAGCGCGAACCTGCTCAGATCGGCGGTCTCCAGCTCGACGCTGGTGGCGACCTCGAGACCCAGCTCGGCGGCCTCGGCCAGCGCCTTGGCGCCGCTGTCGGTGACCACCGGATGCGCGCCGATATCGCGCAGCGGTTCGATCAGTGAGCGCCCGGAAACGCCCCAGCCCGCGACGAGCACGTCACGGCCACGCAGGAATTCGAGCATGGGGCCCGGGGAGCGGAGGGCACGGGGAGAGTGTTCGACCATGTTCGTCCTCACCCGACCTGCGAGAGATATTCGCTGTAGAACAGTCCGAGACCCACGGCGGCGGCGATGCCGGCCAGGATCCAGAACCTGATGATCACCGTGGTTTCGGCCCACTTGCTCAATTCGAAGTGGTGATGGAACGGCGCCATCTTGAACAACCGGTTGCGGGTGGTGCGGTAGACCGCCACCTGCAGCACCACCGACGCCGCCTCGGCGACGAACAGCGCGCCGATGACGACCATCAGCAGCTCGGTGCGGGTGGTGACCGACAACCCGGCCAGCATGCCGCCCAGCGCCAGCGAGCCGGTGTCGCCCATGAAGATCTTGGCGGGCGCGGCGTTCCACCACAGGAAGCCGATGCACGCGGCGGCCGCGGCGGCACACACCAGCGCCAGGTCCAGCGGGTCGCGCACGTCGTAGCAGCCGGCCTCGGGACTGGTCGAGCACGCGTTGCGGTACTGCCAGAAGGTGATGATCACGTACGCGCCGAGCACCAGGCTCATCGAGCCCGCCGCCAGACCGTCCAGGCCGTCGGTCAGGTTGACCGCGTTGGACCAGGCCACCACCAGCAGGCAGACGAAGACGACGAACACGATCGCGCCCATCGACACCGTGGAGATGTCGCGCACATAGGAGATGTGCTTGCTGCCCGGGGTGAGGCCGTTCTGGCCGCGGAACTGCAGCACCAGCACCGCGAACAGGACCGCGGCGCCGATCTGGCCGATGTACTTGCCCGCGGCCGACAGACCGAGGTTGCGCTGCTTGCGCAGCTTGATGAAGTCGTCGAGGAAGCCGACGACGCCGAGCGCGGTGGTCAGCCCGAGCACGAGCAGACCCGAGGCCGTCGGGCCCTCCGCGTCGTAGCCGATGCCGATCAGGTGCGAGCCGAGGTACCCCGCCCACATGCCGATCAGGATGGCGACACCGCCCATGGTCGGGGTACCGCGCTTGGCCTGGTGACTGGCCGGGCCGTCGACCCGGATCTCCTGGCCGAAGCCCTGCCTGGCGAAGACCCGGATCAGCAACGGCGTCAACAGGATCGACACCGCCAGTGCGATCCCCGCCGCGAATAGAATCTGCCTCATCGAGCCGCCTCCGTGCTACCTTCCCCTGCCCTGGTCAGGTGCTCGGCGACGGCCCACAGACCGACCGCCTTCGACGCCTTGACCAGTACCACATCGCCCGCGGCGATCTCGTCGTCGAGCAGCGCGATCGCCGCGTCGATATCGGGCACGAGGATCGACTCCTCGCCCCATGAGCCTTCCATCACCGCGCCCTGGTGCATTCCCCGGGATGGCCGTCCGGTGCCGACCACGATCAACCGGTCGACGTCGAGGCGCACCGCGAGGCGGCCGATCGCGTCGTGTTCGATCACCGAGGTGTCGCCGAGCTCGCCCATCTCGCCGAGCACGGCCCAGCTGCGGCGCGGCTCGTCGCCCGCCTTGGCCAGGGTGACCAGCGCCTTGAGCGCGGCCTTTACCGAGTCGGGGTTGGCGTTGTAGGAATCGTTGATGACGGTGACGCCCTCGGCGGTGGTGCGCACGTCCATCCGGCGCGCCGAGGCCGCGGTGGCGCCGGACAGCGCCTGGGCGACGGTGGCCAGGTCGGCGCCGCATTCCAGCGCGACGGCGGCCGCGGCCAGCGCGTTGCCGACCTGGTGCTCGCCGTGCACGGCCAGCCGCACCGGGACGGACTCCCCGCCCGCGTGCAGGGTGAACCGGGCACGAGCCTGCTCGTCGGTGACCACGTCGGTGGCGCGGATGTCGGCGTCACCGGCCAGACCGACCCGCACGACTCGGGCCCGGGTCCGCGACGCCATGGCGGCGACGTTCGGATCGTCGGCGTTGAGCACGGCCAGCCCGTCGGCGGGCAGCGCCTCGACCAGCTCGCCCTTGGTCTGGGCGATGGCCTCCCGGCTGCCGAACTCGCCCAGGTGGGCGGTGCCGACATTGAGCACCACGCCGATGCGCGGCGGCGCGATGCGCGCCAGCGCGGCGATGTGGCCGGGTCCGCGGGCCGACAACTCGAGCGCGAGGAACTTGGTGTCCAGGCCGGCGCGCAGCGCGGTCCAGGGGTGCCCGAGTTCGTTGTTGAACGACCCGGGCGGGGCGACGACCGGACCCAGTGGTGCCAGCACGGCGGCCAGCAGGTCCTTGGTCGAGGTCTTGCCAGAGGACCCGGTGACGCCGACGACGGTCAGCCCGGTGCACTCGGCCAGCCGCTCGGTGCTGGCCCGCGCCAGCGCGGCCAACGCGGCCAGCACGGCGGCGCCGGAGCCGTCGCCGTCGTGGCTCAGCGCCACCGAGGACGCCGGGACCGAGCCGAGGTCCGGCGCGACGACGATCGCGGGCACCCCGACCGGCCGGGCCGCCAGCACGGCCACCGCGCCCGCGGCCACCGCGGTGGCGGCGTAGTCGTGTCCGTCGGAGTTGGCGCCCGGCAGCGCGAGGAACAGATCGCCGGAACCGATTCGGCGCGAATCGAATTCGACCGAACCGGTCACCAGTGCCTGAGGGTCGGGTACGTCGTGCAGCTCGCCGCCGACGACGTCCGCGATCTCCCGCAGTGTCATCTCGATCATGAAACCGTCAAGTCCTCCGAGTCCGTCTGCGGACTGTGTCGTGTCTGCAGGGTTTCCAGCGCCGCCGCGACCACCTCGCGGTCGTCGAAGGGATGCTTGACGCCCTGGATCTCCTGCCCCGCCTCGTGGCCCTTGCCCGCGATGAGCACCACGTCGCCGGAACGCGCCCAGGCGATGGCGGCGGCGATGGCCGCCGCGCGGTCACCGATCTCGCGGATCTCGCCGCGGTCGGTGGCTGGGAGTTCGTGCGCACCGGCCACCACGGCGGCCCTGATGGCCGCCGGGTCCTCGGTGCGGGGATTGTCGTCGGTGACGATCAGCAGGTCGGCGCCGCGTGCGGCGGCCGCGCCCATCAACGGGCGCTTGGCCGCGTCACGGTCGCCGCCGGCGCCGACGACGACGGCCAGCCTGCCCTGCCCGGCCTCGGCGAGGTGGCCGCGCAGGGTGGCCACCACCGATTCGACCGCGGCGGGCTTGTGCGCGTAGTCGACGACGGCGAGGAAGTCCTGGCCACGCTCGACCCGCTGCATGCGGCCGGGGACGTCGACCGTGGCCAGCGCGGGCGCGGCGACGGCCGGATCGACCCCGGCGGCGGCGCAGGTCGCGACGGCCAGCAGTGCGTTGGCGACGTTGTAGCGGCCGGGCAGCCGCAGCCGCACGGACAGCTCGCCGTCCGGCCCGGCCGCGGTGAACTCCTGCTCACCGCCGGTGGCGCGGACGTCACCGGTCACGTGCCAGGTGGCGCCCTCCGATATCGCGCCGGTGGTCGACACCGTGACCGGCGCGGTGAGGTCGCCCGCGAGGCGGGTGCCCCACTCGTCGTCGACGCAGATCACCGCGATGCGCGCGGCGACCGGCGAATCCGCGTCGAAGAGCTTGCGTTTGGCGGCGAAGTAGTCCTCGAAGTCGGCGTGGAAGTCGAGGTGGTCCTGGGACAGGTTGGTGAAGGCGCCGACGGCGAAGCGCACGCCGTCGACCCGGCCCAGCGCCAGCGCGTGGCTGGAGACCTCCATCACGACCGCCTGCACGCCCTGCTCGACCATCGCCGCGAACATCGCGTGCAGCTGGGGCGCCTCGGGCGTGGTGAGCGCGCTGGGCACCCGCCTGCCGCCGATGCGGGTCTCGATGGTGCCGATCAGCCCGGTGGACAGGCCCGCCGCGGCGAGCCCGGCCTCCACCAGGTACGACGTGGTGGTCTTGCCGGAGGTCCCGGTGATGCCGATGATGCGCAACCGGTCGCTCGGGTGGCCGTAGATCTCGGCCGAGAGCTCGCCGAGCGCGGCGCGCGGCCGCTCGCGCACCAGGACCGGGACGGCGACCTCGCCGATCAGGGCGGCGCCTGCGGCGTCGGTGTACACGGCCACCGCGCCGCGATCGATGGCGTCGGCGGCGAAGCGCGCGCCGTGCGCGTTCGCGCCGGGCAGCGCGGCGAACAGGTCACCGGGGCGCACGGCGTTGGACCGCTGCTCGATGCCGGTGACGGTTACTTCGGTGGTCACCGGGGTCGCCACCGTGGCGCCGGTGAGGTCCAGCAGGGCCCGCAGCGACGTCGACGGCGGCGTGGTGGGCCGGAGCGCGTGCGGGCTGGACTGCGCGGGCACAAGGCTCCTCTCTGAGAGTGATCGAGCGCGTGGGCGAGACGAGCAGTCAGGTTACCGACGCGCGGTGTCGGATGGACAACGCGGGTTGTGCCTAGGCGGAGGAGTTAGAGCCCGGCCTCCAGCACCAGCCGTTTGGGCTCCGGTGACGGCGGCACGCGGTCGCGCTGCAACGCCCAGGAGGCGATGCTGTGGAACAGCGGCGCGGCCGACCCGCCACCGCTGCCGTCGGAGCTGCGGATCGGCGCGTCGAGCATCATGCCGATCACGTAGCGGGGGTTGTCGGCGGGCGCCATCCCGGCGAAGGTGATGTAGAACGACGACGACGAATAGCACCGGCAGGCCGGGTCGACCTTCTGCGCGGTGCCGGTCTTGCCCGCCACCTGGTAGCCCTCGATGGCGGCCGGGGCGCCGGTGCCCATCTGGTAACCCATCGGGTCCTTCTGCACGGTCGCCTGGAAGACGGTGCGCAGGGTGCTCGCGGTCTGCGGGCTCACCACGCGCACGCCGTCGGGCTGCAGTTCCTCGGTGCGGGTGCCGTCGGGGGCGATCCTGGCCTTGACGATGCGCGGTGGGATGCGCAGGCCGTCGTTGGCGATGGCCTGGTACATGCCGGTCATCTGCAGCGTCGTCATCGAAAGACCCTGACCGATGGGCAGGTTCGCGAAGGTGCCGCCGGACCACTGGTCGCGCGCGGGCACCTGGCCCGGGCTCTCGCCGGGCAGGCCGATCCCGGTGCGCTTGCCGAGGCCGAAGCGGTCGACCATGTCGGCGAAGCGGTCCTCGCCCACCCGCTGCGCGAGCATGAGAGTGCCCACGTTGGAGGACTTTCCGAAGACGCCGGTGGTCGTGTACGGCGCGGTGCCGTGCTGCCACGCGTCGTTGACGGTGACCCCCGACATCCGGATCGAGCCGGGCACCTGCAGCACCTCGTCGGGCGTGGTGAGCCCGTACTCGATCGCGGCGGCCGCGGTGACGATCTTGTTCACCGAGCCGGGCTCGAACGGTTCGGCGACCGAGGGGTTGCTCATATCGGCCGAGGCCCAATGCTGGGGTCCCAGTGCGGGATTGAAGGTGTTGTCGTTGGCCATCGCCAGCACCTGGCCGGTCTTGGCGTCGAGCACCACCGCCGAGGCCGAGGACGCGCCGGAGAGCTGCTTGGCCTGCTGCACCTGCTGCTGGACGTAGTACTGCATGTCCTCGTCGAGGGTCAGTTCCACGCCGTAGCCGTTCACCGCGGGCTGCTGATCGCGGTAGCTGCCGGGGATCACCGCGCCGTCGGAGCCGCGGTCGTAGGTGCGCGAGCCGTCGGTGCCCGCGAGCACCGAGTCCAGCGCGGACTCCAGGCCGATCTGACCGTGCCCGTCCCAGCCGGTCGCGCCGACCACATTGGCCGCCAGTGCGCCACCGGGGTATTCGCGCAAGTCCTGGCGTTCGGCGCCGACCTCGGGGAACTTGGCCTGGATCTCCGAGGCCACCCGCGGATCGACATTGCGGGCCAGATAGGTGAAGGTCTTGTCGCTGCGCAGCTTGTCCAGCAGCTCTTCTTCCTTGGGTGCCGCGGCGCCGAGCTTGTCGTGGACGAACTCGGCGATGTCCTTCAGACGCTGTTCGGGATCGGGCGCGCTCGACTTGGCCTTCTTGGCGTCGGCCAGCTGCTGGCGCACCCGGACCGGCTGGAAGGTCAGCGCTTTCGCGGTGATGGTGAAGGCGAGCTGGTTGCCGTGCCGGTCGGTGATCGGGCCGCGCACGGCGGCCTCGGTCTCCTTGGTGGTGCGCTGGGAGGCGGCCTGCGCCGAGAGCGCGGGCGCGGCCAGGCTCTGGATGTAGAGCAACTGCAGCGCCACCACCGCCAGCGTCGCCAGCAGGGTGACCCGGCCGACGCCGAGGCGCAACCGGATCGGCCGGTCCGGCGAGAGCGACCCCGAACGGCGGGCCCTCGACGAGACCGGCCCGCGTCGCTGTTGCGACGCGGGCCCGCTCTGCCTCATCGACCGCCCTCCGGAGCGACGATCCGCGGTGACTCGCTCGGCGGCCCCGCGACCCGGCCTGGTAGGCCCGCCGCGACACCCGGGGCGGGTGGCGGCGTGTCGGCCGGTGCGGGCGGCTCGCCCTGCTCTCCGGGGATGCTCTGCTCGACGACGGGGGCGCCCTGCTCGACGGGCGCGGCGACGTCGACCCGGTCGGGCACGGTCACCGGGGCCAACGGCGCGGGCGCCGGACCCTCCGCGGGCGCGGGCGCCGGACCCTCCGCGGGCGCGGGTACCTGTCCCTCGGCGGGCGCGGGTGCTTGTCCGTCGGCGGGCGGGGCGGCGTCGACCGGGGCCAGCGGCGCGGGCGCCGCAGCGACGGCGGGCTGCGGCGCGACGGCCGGGCCCTGCGGCGCGGCGGGCGCCGGAGCGGCGGGTGCGCCACCCTGGGTGGCGGGCGCGGCCAGCACGTTCGCCGGGGTTCCACTCGGGGCGGCCGGGCCTGCGGTCGAGGCGCCCGGCTGCACCGGAACCACCCGCTCGCCCTGCGCCTGCGCGTGACCCGGCGCGGGGTTGGGAGTGGTGGTCGGCGGGCCGTTCAGCGGCGGCACCGGCGCGCCCTGCGCGGGCGTCGGCGTGCCGATGACAGTCACCTCCCCACCGGGACCGAGCACCAGCCGGGCCGGGTCCTTGGCGGGGATCATGCCCAGTTCCCTGGCGCGCGCGGCCAATTCGGGAGCGGAGTCGGCGGCGGCGACCTCGCGCTGCAACGCGGCCCGCTCGTCGGCGAGCTTGCGGTTGACCGCCCTGGCGTCGCCGAGCTGGTAGCTGTCCTCGGCGGCGCGGGTGGTCAGCAGCAGCGTCAGGGCCAGACCGCAGCCGAGCAACCCGATGATCGCGGTGACGAAGGGAATCCGCCCGGCCATCGTCGAGCCCCGTTCGGGCAGCTCGATCCCGTCGAGCAGCTGCTCCCTGGTGCGCTTGCGCGCGTAGGCCCGCTGCGCGGCACCGGATTTCACCCGTTCGGCCGCCTCGACGCGACGGGCCGTACGCCCCGGCACGGCGACGGTGCTCGTCCGCACGCTCATCGTGTCCCCTCCTGTGTCCTCCCTGACCTCTCCGCGATCCGTTCGGCCGCGCGCATCCGCACCGGCGCGGATCGCGGATTGACCTCGATCTCGGACTCGGTCGCCTTCTCCGCACCTCGGGTCAGCATCCGGAACTCCGGTCCCATACCGGGCAATTCGACCGGCAGGTCCATCGGTGACCTGGACACGATCCGGGGCGCGAACTCCTGTTTGACCAGCCGGTCCTCCAGCGACTGGTACGACATGACGCAGATCCGCCCGCCGACGCGCAGCGAATCCAGGGCCGCGGGCAGCGCGGCCCGCAGCGAGTCGAGCTCGCCGTTGACCTCCACCCGCAGGGCCTGGAACGTGCGCTTGGCCGGATGACCGCCGGTGCGCCGCGCCGCGGCCGGAATGGTGTCGTAGAGCAGTTCGACCAGCTGGGCGCTGGTGCTGAACGGCGTGACCGCGCGCCTGCGCAGCACCTCCGAGGCGATCTTGCCCGCGAACCGTTCGTCGCCATAGGTTTTCAGCACCCGGGCCAGGTCGCCGTGGCTGTAGGTGTTGAGCACGTCGGCGGCGGTCGGGCCGGTGGTCGGGTCCATCCGCATGTCCAGCGGCGCGTCGACGGAGTAGGCGAAGCCGCGATCGGCCTCGTCGAGCTGCATCGACGACACCCCGAGGTCCATCAGAATCGCTGACACGGAGCCGAACTCGGGCAGGCCCGCCTGACTGAGCGCGTCGGCGATGCCGTCGTAGCGGGTGTGCACCAGGGTGATCCGGTCGGCGTAGGGCGCGAGCCGCTCGCCGGCCAGTGTCAGCGCGGTGGTGTCGCGGTCGAGCCCGACCAGGCGCGCATGGGGATAGGTGCGCAGGAAGTGTTCGGCATGGCCGCCCAGGCCGAGGGTCGCGTCGAGGTAGACCGCGCCCGGCTCGCTCAGCGCGGGGCCGAGCAGCTCGTCGGCGCGGGTGAGCAGGACCGGCACATGACGGGGGTTCTCGGTGTCATGGTTCACCTCGACCTCCCGGGATACTGCCTCGCGTCGCAGACGGGTCGCCTTGCCACACAGTGCTTTTCGAATGAGATTGCGGTCTGAATGAAGCCGCTCCACCGCCCTTGCGGTGGAACCGGCGAATGCGTCGAGGTCTCTGACCGAGGCGCGGCACCTGGCGTCGGGGAAGTACGTCAGGGTCCACGCCCGGGCAGAGGCCTCGCAGCACTCGCGTGCTCCGAGCTAGAAGATCCCGCCCAGCGACTCGTCTCTGGCTTGCGCGTAGTCCTCCTCGTGCTCGGCGAGGTAGGACTCCCACGCCTGCCTGTCCCATATCTCGAGGAAGTCGACCGAACCGATCACCACGCAATCTCGCGTGAGATCGGCATAGCGTCGATGGTCCGGCGACAGCGTGATCCGGCCCTGTGCATCCGGACGTTGCTCGTCGGTGCCCGCCGCCAGCGCTCGGACGAAAGCCCTTGCCTGCGGGTTGCTTCGAGACGCCGCTGCGGCCCGCCGCGCGAGCGCGGTGAACTCGTCTTTCGGGTACACGGCCAGGCTGTGGTCTTGACCTTTGGTGACCATCAACCCTCCCGCCAGTTCGTCTCGAAACTTCGCAGGCAACGTCAGTCGCCCTTTGTCGTCCAGTCGGGGGGTGTAGGTACCGAGGAACATCTCGGCCACCTCCCTACTGGATCACCTCGCCGTACGGCCTCTCCTGTAGTGCGCGACCCACATTACCCCACTTTCCCCCACTTTCAATCGAAACCCCGGGTGATCTCGCTCCCCGCCAACACAATTCCGCAGGTCATGCCAGCTATCACCGAGATTCGGGGTTATCGCGTGTTCGGGCAACCCGCGCGGGTCGGCAACCCCTGGTTCCGACAACGTTCAGCAAACATCCCAGGTGCTACCGGCGGCGATGCGCGCCGTGGGGGCGCGGTGGGGAATGGTGGGGAAAGTGGGGGAACCGCCCTGACCATCGATCCGGCGGACCCCCACCGCCGAAACAGGCGAAGGCGGCGCCGCACCCGATCGGGTGCGGCGCCGCCTTCGATGCTGTTGCGCCTCGGCTACCGCCGAGCTACTCCTGCTCGAACCTTCGGCGGAACCGGTCTTCCATCCGCTCGGAGAAGCCGCCGGACTTGCGCGGACGACCACCGCGTCCGGTCGAGCCGCCCGTGGGGCCGGAGCCCGCGGCGGGGGTCTCGGACGAGTCCGGCCGAGCGGACCTGCGGGAGTTGCCGATCATGAGCAGGACGCCGGCGCCGAACATGGCGATGAAGCCGACGAGGCTGATGATCGGGAAACCGCCCGGCTTGAACGGGGCGGCGATGCCGGCGACGAGCAGGAACAGGCCGATGGCGAACAACGCCGCGGCCTGCAGTCTGCGTCGACTCGACGTGGAGCGAAGACGTCCGCCGCGGACGGACGAGGCGAACTTCGGATCCTCAGCATAGAGAGCGCTCTCGATCTGTTCGAGCATGCGCTGCTCGTGCTCGGAGAGTGGCACGGTACCTCCCCCGGCACTAGGCGTGGCTGGTCGCCTCCGGGTAGGCGACGGGTAGCCGACCTTGGCGGCTATCTGCTCCCCATGATACGAGTTCGATCGAAGCCGTACCACCTACTCGGTGATAACTAAGCAGTCATGTCCCGGTCGCGACTCGGCTGCGGGCGTGTCTTGACGGCGGCGACCAGCGCATCGTCGACGTCGTAGAGGAATGCGCCCACCCGTGAGCAGAACTCGTCGGCCCGGGTGTCGGTGACCGCGCGGTCCAGCCCGGCCTCCAGATCGGCCCGCAGTTGCGAGTGCGCCTCGAAGTAGTCCGCCCACATCGCGAATTCGGGGCTCGCACGCCGCAGCAGGACCCAGGCGCTGCGCGAGCGCGCCCGCGGCGCCCGATCGGCGCCGGTGAGCGCGATCATCGCGCCCGCGCCGCGCAGCGCGGCCAGATAGGCGGTGCGGAACCGCTCACCCGGATCGTGTTCCCAGGCCGAATCGGTGAGCAGGGCGTCGGCCTGACGTAGCAGCCCGCCCGCGCGACCGTCGTGCCCCGCGTGCTCCCGACCATCGTTGCGACCAGCCATCTGCTGCCCCTTTCGCCCCTCGCACAGATCGAACAAGCATTCGAACGTTTGAATTGAGATTGAATATAGGGACACCCACCGACAACTTCCGCGCCAGCGCGCCATCGACGAGAGCCATGACAGCCGTCAAGCCGAATCACACCCCAGCACCCGTCGTCGTCGACCTCAGCGTCGCCGCCTTGCGCGCGCGCCTGCACGACGCCCTGTCGGTGTATGTCGCCGCCATGGACTATCCGCGCGGCACCGAGCATCACCGCGCCCCGATGTGGACCGAGCACACCACCAGGGCCGGCTGGCGTGCCGTGGCCGCGGTGCTGCCCGACGACTCGGGCGGGGTCGACCTGCGCACCGCTCCGATCCTGGCGATCGCCTACGGCTACAGCGGCGCGCCGCGGCAGTGGTGGCATCAGCAGGTGCACACCGGCATGCGCCGGTGTGGCTGGCCCGAGGCCGCGACCCGCGAGCTGCTCGCCGACTACTTCGAGCTCACCGAGCTGCACGTGCATCCGGCGGCGCAGGGGCGCGGGATCGGCTCGACGCTGCTCGAGCGGCTGCTGGCCGACCGCGCCGAGGCCGCCGTGCTGCTGTCGACGCCGGAGGTGCCCGAGGAGGACAACCGGGCCTGGCGGCTGTACCGGCGAGCCGGATTCACCGATGTGATCCGCAATTTCGTCTTCGCGGGTGACACCCGGCCGTTCGCGATCCTGGGCAGGCGGCTGCCGCTGCCCCCGTCCGGCGCGTGAGGACGGCGGGCACGACCGTCGTCGTCGGGTCGGGGCACAACGCGCTGGTCGCGGCCTGCTATCTGGCGAAGGCCGGACAGCGGGTGCAGGTGCTCGAGCGCGACGCGGTGCCCGGCGGCGCGGTCTCGACGGTCGAGCGATTCCCTGGTCATCTGGTCGATCGCGGGTCCTCGGCGCACATCATGATCCGGCACACCGGGATCATCGAGGAGCTCGAGCTCGGCCGCTTCGGGCTGCGCTACGTCGACTGCGATCCCTGGGGTTTCACGCCGTCCGACGGCGTGCGCGCGCCGCTCGTCTTCCATCGCGATCTCGACCTGACCTGCGCCTCGATCGCCGCGGCCTGCGGTGAGCGCGACGCCGAGGCCTACCGCCGCTTCGTCGGCGTGTGGGGCGAGCGCAGCGCGCGGGTGATGCGCGCGTTCGGCGGGCCCCCGACGCCGGGCAGGCTCGTCCGCTCGTTCTGGGGCCTGGACGCGCGCGACGGCGGCAGCGCCCTGTCGCGGGAGTTCCTGCAGACCGGGGACGCGCTGCTGGACTACTGGTTCGACGACGAACGCCTCAAGGCGTCGCTGGCCTGGTTCGGCGCGCAGTCGGGCCCGCCGATGTCGGAACCCGGGACGGCGCCGATGGCCGGTTTCGCCGCGCTCATGCACACGCTGCCGCCCGGCCGGGCCGTGGGGGGAAGTGGGGCGCTCAGCGCGGCCCTGATCGCCCGGCTGCGCGCCGACGGCGGCGAGCTGCACACCGGCGACGCCGTCACCGCCCTGCGCCGGATCGGCGACGGCTGGCGGGTGCGCACCGCCGCGGGCCGGGACCTGCACGCCGACACCGTGATCGCCGGCTCGCACATCCTGGCGACCCTGGAGCTGCTGCGGGCCGGCGATTTCGACGCGGCCACCCTGGACGACTGGCAGCGCCGGATCCGGGTCGGCCCCGGCATCGGCATGGTGGTGCGCCTGGCCACCGACCGGCTCCCGGACTACCCCGGCGCCTGCCCCGCCGAATCCGCGCGCGGACTGCAGTTCCTCGTCGCGGACCGCAACCAGCTGCGGCGCGCGCACGGCGCGGCCCTCGGTGGTGCGCTGCCGCCCCGGCCGGTGGTGCTGGCGATGAGCTTCAGCGCGCTCGATCCCACCATCGCGCCGCCCGGCGAGCACCAGCTGTCGCTGTGGGCGCAGTGGCATCCCTACGCGCTGGCCGACGGCAGCGACTGGGCCGAACACGGCGAGCGCGAGGCGGACCGGATCGTCGCCGAGGTCGAGCGGTACGCCCCCGGCTTCGCCTCGTCGGTGCGGCAACGATTCGTGCAGACACCGGTCGATCTGGAGCGCGAGATGGGGTTGCGCGGCGGCAATGTCATGCACGTCGAGATGTCGCTGGATCAGATGATGCTGTGGCGGCCGCTGCCGGAGTTGTCGGGACAGCGGGTGCCGGGCGCGCCCGGCCTGTACCTGACGGGCGCGTCGACCCATCCCGGCGGCGGTGTGTCCGGGGCCAGCGGCCGCAGCGCCGCCCGGCTCGTCCTCGGCGATCGCCGGATCCGCCGGTTCCCGTTCGCGCGCGGGCGATGAGACCTGGACTCGCCGTGTCGTTCTCGTGCGGCCCGGCATCGTCGCGGCGGATCCCGTCGCGACGACGGCGGTATCGGCTGCCAGCGGTGCGGTGCGCGCTGGAGCGCGGCGACGAGACTTCGGCGACGGCGGCGCGTGGTTCGAGGTCGTCGATCGGCAGGCGGAACCGGTGATCGATACCCGGCACCCTCGGTGGCTCGCGGACCAGCCGGGCCGGGGCGCGGCGGCGTTCGGTCGATGGTTACGCACCGAGCCGTCGCGCGCGTTGCCGACGGCCACGGCGATCCTGCTGGTCCTGGCGCAGATCGCCTATCCGTTGAGTGCGGGCACCATGCGTGACCGGATCACGATCGTCGTCGTCGCACTGTCGGCGGCGACCGCCCTCCTGCACGCGGCGACGACCCGCGGCGCGCGCTGGGCCATCGGGTTCTTCGTCATCGTGTCCGGGCTCGGGCTCGCCGCCGAGATCGTCGGCACGGCGACCGGGTTTCCGTTCGGCGATTACGCCTATGCCGTCGACCGGATCGGGCCCGCGCTCGCCGAGGTGCCACTGGTGGTCCCGCTGGCGTGGACCGGCGGGCTGTATCCGATCTGGATCGTGGCGGGACTGATCGCGTCGCGGGCGTGGGGTCGCGGCGGACTGTTCGTCGTCGGCGCGGTCGGCTGGGATCTGTTCCTCGATCCGCAGATGGTGGCCGACGGCCAGTGGACCTGGGCCGTCACCGATGCGGGGCTGCCCGCACTCCCCCAGATCCCGTACACCAACTACCTCGGCTGGGCGCTGGTCGCCACGCTGATGGCGGTGCTGCTGACCGTGCTCGACCGGCGGGTGCCGCCCGCCCACGATCCGTCGGTGGCGGTTCCGGTGGCGGTGTTCGGCTGGACCTGGCTCGGCTCGGCCCTGGCCCACGCGGTGTTTCTCGGGCTACCCGCCTCGGCGATCTGGGGGTTCCTCGGCCTGGCCTCCCTCGGCATCCCGCTGCTGCTACGCGGGTTCGCGCGACACGGCGACCGCACGGCCTGACGTACCCGACAGCGGGCTGACCGGCGCCGAGTCCGCCCCGCCGCACGCGCGATTCGACGACGAATCGCCTGTTCGGCACCCCCGGTGGGCCCGTCGTGTGGGTTCTCGGGCCCGGGCCTGGCACGATGACATCCGTGCAGCCGAGTCTCGTCGCCGACATGCCCGCTCCTTCACCGCGTCGCTCCGCGCGTACCCGGCGCGTCACGGCCGTCGCCGTCCTGCTGGCGATGCTGGTGCCCGCCCTGGCCGGGTGCCTGCGCGTGCAGGTGTCGATGGGCGTGTCGTCCAACGACCGGGTGTCGGGACGGATCGTCGCCGCGGTGGTGCCGACCGGCCCCACCGACAAGGGCCCGCAGCTCGAGGCGCCGGACCAGCTGGCGGCGAAAGTGCGCGTCGAGAACTACAACCAGGACGGTTTCGTCGGCACCCAGGTGTTCTTCGACGACCTGTCCTTCGGCGAGGTCGGCCAGCTCGGCGGCCTGTCGGATCAGACCCAGGGCATGTTCACCCTCGAGTTCCAGCGCACCGGCGATCTGGTGAGCCTCAAGGGCCGCGTCGACCTGGAGTCGGTGCCGCCGCACGGCTCGGACGTGCAGTTCTCCATCGCGTTCCCGGCCCGCGTCGCCAAGACCAACGGCACCCGCGAGGGCGACAACACCGTGTCCTGGAAGCTGCCCGCGGGCGAGACCTCGACCCTGCGCGCCGAGGTGAAGTACGCCGACCCGAACACCCGCTCCTTCGCCGGCTGGGCGGGCATCGTCGGCGGCATCACCCTCGCCGTCGCCGCGCTGATCGCCGGTCTGGCCTTCCGCGACCGCAACCCCGGCCCGCCGAACGCGCCGCGCGGCGGCTTCTCGCCGCAGGAGATGTGGCGCGAGATCGCCAGCCGCAGGCTGGGCCGCTGACATGGGCGCGGCGGGCCGCTACCTGACCTGGGCGGGCACCGGTCTCGCCGCGCTGGGCGCGACCACCGCCGCCTACAACCTGGTCACGCTGCGCAGCCTGCCGCGCCGGGTCGCGGGGGTGATCGAACCGGTGACCGTCTGCGTGCCCGCCCGCGACGAAGCCGAGCGCCTGCCCGAGCTGATCGGCGACCTGCGCGCCCAGACCGGCGTCCCCCGGCTGCGCGTACTGATCCTCGACGACGCCTCCACCGACCACACCTACGAAGCCGCCTCGGCCGCGATCGGCGGTGACGATCGGTTCACCGTGCTGCGCTCGGCCGCCCACCCGGCGCCCGGCTGGACCGGCAAGGCCGCCGCCTGCGCGCGGCTGGCCGCCCGCACCGACGCCGCGGCCCTGGTCTTCGTCGACGCCGACGTCCGGCTCGCCCCGCACGCGATCGCCGCGGCGGTCACCGAATTACGCAGGCGTGGAGCCGGTCTGGTGTCGGCCTGGCCGGTGCAGGAGTCCGGCTCGGCCACCGAACGCCTGGTCCAGCCGCTGCTGGCCTGGTCGTGGGCCTCGACGCTGCCGGTCGGCCCGGCCAATCACAGTCTGCGCCCGTCGACCGCGGTGGCGTGCGGACAGTTCCTGGCCGTCGACGCCGCGGCCTATCGCGCCGCTGGCGGCCACGCGGCCGTCGCCGCCAGCGCCACCGAGGACCTCGACCTGGCCCGAGCGCTGCGCCGGACGGGTCATCGCACCGCTTTGGTGGCCGCGGGCCCCAGCGCGGGCACCCGGATGTACGTCGGCGCGGCCGAACTCACCGAGGGCTACACCCGCTGGCTGTGGTCGGCCTACGGCGGCCGGGTCGACGCCGGCGCCGCGGTGGGCGCGCTCGCGGCCCTGGCCTACTGGATCCCGCCGCTGGCCGCGCTCTGCGCTCGCGGCCGGGTCCGCCGCGCCGGACTGCTCGGCTACCTCGCCGCCGTGGCGGGCCGCCTCGCCGCCCGCGCCACCGAGACCCGGCAGCGGCCGACCCGCGCCGACCTCACCTCCGCGCTCGCCCACCCGCTGGGCGTGGCGCACTACTTGGCGCTGTGGACCCGGTCGCACTACCGCCATCGCACCGGCACGCTGCGCTGGAAGCAGCGCCCACTGGTCGCGCCGGAGACCGCGAGCGCCCAGCACGCCTGACGCGCCCGGCCGCGCTCAGCGATCGGTGATCCGCAACGAGAATTCGCCGCCCATCCCCCGGCTCGTCGTCAGGGTCAGCCGCAGCCGCGACATACCGTCGACGAGATCGCGATTGCCGCCCCGACGAAGATCCGGCCACAGCCACGAGATCCTCGACCCCCAAGCGATCCGGCGCCACGCGATCCGGCACCACGCAGGAAGAGAGCAGATCCGCGGGGCCACCTTAAGGCGGCTGCCGCACGCGCTGTTCCATCGGCCAGGACCAGCACCAGCATGGCGGCCAGGAACACCGCCGAAGCCGTTGGTGGCGTCGACCACCCGCTTGCCGCCGAGTGCGGCGGCGCGCGCGAGTCCGTCGAGTCCCCGCTGAGCCCTCAGGGAACCTCGGTGATCCCCACGGTCGGGAAGAAGAAGCAGGAGCGGCCCGCGTTGTCGGTGGTGCCGAAGACGGCGGCCAGGACGGTGCCGTGGCCGGTGTCGACCGGGACGGCCCGCACACCGCCGACCGGGACGGCGGCGAAGAGGAAGTCGCGGATCGCGGTCTCGGCGATGGGGCGCAGTTCGACGGGGACCTCGGGCGGGACCAGCGCGCGCACCACGTCGGCGATGGAGCCCATCGAGGCCAGCCCGCCGCGCCCGGTGCTGATATTGAGCCAGGCCACCTGCATGCCGGAGGTCTCGGTGGCCGCGGTGTCCGGTGCCAGGCCGTAGGGCAGGAAGGTGAACATCGTCTGCCCCGATTTCACGGCGGTGAGGTCGAGACCGGGGATCTGCACGGCGTTGGCGGGCCACGGGCCGGGCACCGCGCCCGCGACGGCGGGCACGAGCCCGAGGCCGTCGCCCGCGCAGTTCGCGGCGACCGTCGGGTACAGGAACGGTTGGATGCCCAGCGCTTTCAGGGTGTCGACGACGGTCTGATACGCGCCGAGCAGGTCACCGGGACCGGCGGTCGGGGTGGCGGCGGGCGCATCCCTGGTTACCGTCGCGGGCACGGCCGCCGCGGTGGGCGCGGCCAGCAGCAGCGCGGCGGCGCAGGCCGCCAGCGTGGTCAGGGCGGTGAAACGACGCGGCACGGTCACAACGCACTCCTCATCGACGCGGAGACATCCGACGCTACGCCCGTATCCGGCGGAATCCGCGCAGGTGAGGCGCGTCGTTTCGTCGGCGCGTCGCGGACAGTGTGCACCAGCGCCGCCCCGGTTCCAAGCTCTGCGCTCACGCTGATCCTTACCGTTGTGAAGTATCGCCGCAGTGCCACATGCTGATTCGGTACCGGCCCCTGTGGTCGGTCACAACCATCCAGAGCGACCGAGAGACCTGGCTCCATGACGTCGCAGCAACCCGCCCGTTCCGGGGTGTGGGTGCTTCCGCCGGGTTCGATGGAGGAGCAAGAGTGGCGAGGTCTGCTGTCGCATGAAGTTTCTGTTGTTCACGCTGGTGACCCGGGCGGTGACCACGCTCAGCCTGCTCGACCCGGTGCGCGCGTCCGAGGACTACTCGACGCTGGACAACCTGGCGGATGGCCGGCTGGAGCTGATCATCGGCAAGGGCAACGGCGCCGCGCAGGCCCGGATCTGGCACGGCAGCGCGACCAGCCGCGAGTCGGTGGAACTGGCCGCGCGCCATGGTGATCCGCTGTTCTCGGCCGACGTCACCAACCCCATCGAGCCGTCTGCCGAACTGGTTCGCCACTATCGGCAGCGCTGGGCCCATTACGGCCGCGACCCCGCCGACGCGCTCGTCGGCGCGGGCACCGCGGGCTTCCACGTCGCCGCCACCTCCCAGCAGGCCAGAGCGGTCTCCACGCCGCTGTTCGAGGCGCGTCGCGCGCTGGCGCGAAAGCTGGGCCTGCCCCTGGTGTTCGACACCATCGACGACTTCCTCGCGCGCAGCTCCGCTCTGGTCGGCAGCCCGCAGGAAGTCATCGACAAGGTCGGCCGGTACCACGAGCAGCTCGGCCACGAGGTGATCCATCTCTCCGCCGAACGCGGCGGTCGCGCCGACACCGACTACCTGGGCAGCCTCGAGCTGTTCCAGGCCGAGGTGGCGCCCGAACTGCGCCGCCGCATTCCCAGCCGTCCCCTGGCCGCAGGCCGCGAATTCTCTGGAGTCACCCCGTGATCGGTCCTCGTCATCGTTTCGCCGCCGCCGTCGGCGTCCTGGCTGTCGCCACCTCCGTGGTCGCGTGCGGCAGCGACACCGGCGGCTCGGGTGGGCAGGCCGGTCCGCCGCAGCCCGGCGGCACCCTGCGCTACGGGTTGTCCCAGGCCCCGTCGTGCTCGGATCCGGCCCAGGCCGGGTCGAACCAGACCATCTACGTCGCCCGTCAGATCGTCGACTCGCTGACCGATCAGGACCCCAAGACCGGCGCGATCACCCCCTGGCTGGCCAAGAGCTGGGAGGTCAGCCCCGACGCCAAGGTGTTCACCTTCACCCTCGCCGACGGCGTCACCTTCAGCGACGGCACCGCGCTGACCGCGGATTCGGTGCGCGACACCTTCGACGCGATCGTCGAGCTGGGCGGTGCGAAGGCGCCGCTGGGCGCGAGCTACCTGACCAACTACGTCGGCACGACGGCGGTCGACAAGCTCACCGCCCGGGTCGAGTTCAGCCAGCCCAACGCCCAGTTCCTGCAGGCCTCCTCGACGCCGCAGCTCGGCATCCTGGGCCGGGCGACCAATGCCAAGCCGGCCGAGGCCCGCTGCGCGGGCGACAACATCGGCAGCGGCCCGTTCACCTACGCCGCCTACAAGCAGGACGTCTCGGTGACCCTGGTCAAGCGGGCCGGATACCACTGGGGCTCGGCGGTGTTCGGCCATCAGGGCGAGGCCTACCTGGACCGGATCGAATTCACCGTCGTTCCCGAGTCCGGCGTGCGCACCGGCAGTCTCGTCTCCGGCCAGCTCGACGCGATCAGCGACGCGCTGCCCCAGGACGCGCCGCAGATCGAGGCCGTCGACGGCCGGATCCTGTCCACCTCCAACCCCGGCACGCCGTTCGGCTTGCAGCTCAACGTCAATCGCGGCCCGCTGCGCGATCCGGCCGTGCGCCAGGCGCTGCTGCCCGCGCTCGATCGCAAGCAGCTCGTCGACACCGTGCTCGGCCCGCAGTTCAAGTTCGCGACCTCGTCGCTGGCCTCGGCGACCCCGGCCTACACGGACCTGTCGGCGAAGCTGCCCAACGACCCGGCCAAGGCGAAGTCAATCCTCGACCAGGCGGGCTGGGTGCCCGGTGCCGACGGTATCCGCGCGAAGAACGGTGAGCGCCTGAGCTTCTCGGTGACCTTCAGCCAGGTCTTCGCGGGCAACCAGGCGATCCTGGAGCTGGTGCAGCAGCAGCTGCGGCAGGTCGGCGTCGAGCTGACGCTCGATCTGGTCTCGGGCCCGGAGAGCACCGCCAAGATGAACTCCAAGGACTACGACTCCTTCTACAGCAACTCCACCCGCGCCGACGGTGACATCCTGCGCACGTCGTTCTCGCTCACCGGCCGCAACCTCAACGCGCGCGGCCCGATCCCGGCGCTGGACGAGACCCTCGACAAGCAGCTGGCCACCAACGATCCCGCGGCCCGCGCCGCGCTGCTCGGGACCGCGCAGCAGCTGATCCTCGACAACGGCCTCTACCTGCCCACCGTCGAGTTGTCCCAGGCGATCGGCGCGGCCGCCAACACCCAGGATCTGAAGTTCGAGGCCTCGGCCCGGCTGCAGTTCTTCGATACCTGGCTGAGCGGGCGCTAGTCATGGTCCGCTATGTGGGTTCGCGCCTGCTGCAGGCGATCTGGGTGATGTGGGCCGCGTTCACCATTTCCTTCGCCGTGCTGTACCTGCTGCCCGCCGACCCGGTGTCGATGGCCGCCGACGGCGGCGGCCCCGGCAGCGCCGTCGACAAGGCGGCGATCGCGGAACTGCAGGCACGCTACGGGCTGGACAAGCCACTGTGGGAGCAGTACGTGACCGCGCTGGACAACGCGGTGACCGGCGATCTCGGCCGGTCCATCACCACCGGCCAACCGGTCACCGAGGCCCTGCGCGACGTGCTGCCCGCCACGCTCGGGCTGGCCGCGCTGGCGCTGCTGTTCGCCACGCTCGGCGGGGTGGTGCTGGCCTTCGCCGCCACCTACACCCGCCGCCCGTGGCTGCGCAACACCCTCAACGCGCTGCCGCCGCTGGGGGTGTCGGTGCCGACGTTCTGGACCGGCCTGATCCTGTTGCAGCTGTTCTCCTTCCGGCTGCACTGGTTCCCGGCGTTCGGCGGGACCGGGCTGCGCGGCACCCTGCTGCCCGCGCTGACCCTGGCCCTGCCGATCGGCGCGGTGATCGCCCAGGTGCTCGCGGCAGGATTGCAGCAGACCTGGCGGCAGCCGTTCACCGAGGTGGCGCTGGCCAAGGGCGCGTCGCGCTGGTGGGTGCAGCGGCGCCACGTCGCGCGGCTGGCGAGCGTGCCCGCGTTCACCATCGCGGGTGTGCTGGTCGGCACCATGCTCGCCGGTTCGGTGGTGGTGGAGTCGGTGTTCGCCCGCGCGGGCGTGGGCAGGCTGACCCAGACCGCGGTGCTCAACCAGGACATCCCGGTCGTGCAGGGCGTGGTGTTGCTGTCCGCGCTGATCTTCGTCGTGGTGAATCTGACCGTCGACCTGCTCTATCCGCTGCTCGATCCACGCATCACCGGTGCGAGCAGGCGGCGGGCCACCGCGCGCGCCGCACTCCCGGACACCAAGGCCGATGTCGCCGCGAAGGCGGTGCACAGTGCCTGATCCCACCCCGCCCATCGAGACCGAAGGGAACGTCCATGGTTGACATCCTCGTGCGCCGTGGCACGGTCGCCGAGCGGCCCGACGCGGCCGACGACAGCCACGTACGGACGCACCGTGCCGCCGCGGGGGCGCGCTGGGTCCGCGGGCATCTGGGCCTGATGCTCTCGGGCGTCGTGCTCGTCGGCGCGGTCGGCTGGGCGGTGGCGCCGTCGGTGTTCGCCTCCGGCGACCCGCTGACCGGCGTGCCCGCCGAGAAGTTCCAGGCGCCCAGCGCGGCGCACTGGTTCGGCACCGACAATCTCGGCCGTGACCTCTACACCCGGATGGTGCACGGCGCCGGGCTCTCGCTCACCGCGACCCTGACCGCCGTCGGGATCGCCCTGGTGGTCGGCTCGCTGCTCGGGCTGCTGTCCGGCGCGGCGGGCGGGATCGTCGACACCGCGATCATGCGGGTCGTCGACGTGTTGCTCTCGATTCCCGCGCTGCTGCTGTCGCTGGCCCTGGTGACCGCGCTGGGCTTCGGCACCCGCAATGTCGCGCTCGCCGTGGGAATCTCGCTGATCGCCAACTTCGCCAGGGTGATGCGCTCGGAGGTGCTGCGGGTGCAGCACGCGCCGTATGTCGAGGCCGCGCACGCGTCCGGCGTGCGCTGGTACGCGGTGCTCGCCCGGCACGTGCTGCCCAATTCGTTCCAGCCCGTGCTGGCGCTGGCCGCCGTGGAATTCGGGATGGCGGTGCTGGCGGTGTCGTCGCTGAGTTTCCTGGGCTACGGCACCAAACCACCCACCCCCGAATGGGGTTCACTGATCTCGGAGGGCCGCAATTTCCTCGCGTCGGCGTGGTGGCTGACGACGCTGCCGGGTCTGGTCATCGTCGCCGTCGTGCTGTCGGCCCAGCGCCTCGGCCGGTTCGTGGGAAAGGTGGAGACCCGATGAGCGAGTCGGCGGCCACATACCCGACGTCGGCGGAGGAAGCACCCGCCGCACACGCGGAAGTTCCAGCGACCCAAGCCGGTCCGTTGCTGCGCGTCGACGAGCTGCGCATCGCCTACCACTCCAGCTCCGGCCGGGTCGACGCCCTGCGCGGCGCCTCGATCGAGGTCGGGCGCGGGGAGGTGGTGGCGCTGGTCGGGGAATCCGGCTCGGGCAAGTCCACGCTGGCGCACGCGGTGATCGGCCTGCTCGGCGATGCCGCGCGCTTCGTCTCCGGCGGCATCGACTTCGCCGGCGAGAAGGTCGACCCGACCGACGAGAAGGCCCTGCGGCGCCTGCGCGGCGCCCGGGTCGGACTGGTGCCGCAGGATCCGGGACTGTCGCTGAATCCGGTTCTGCGCGTGGGTGACCAGGTGGCCGAGGCGCTGCTGGTGCACCGGCTCGCCGATCGGCGCGGCGCCCGGTTGCAGGCGCTGGACCTGCTCGCGGAAGTCGGGCTGGACCGACCCGAGCTGCGGGCGCGGCAGTTCCCCCACGAATTGTCCGGTGGCCAGCGGCAGCGGGTGCTGATCGCCGTCGCGCTGGCCTGCGGACCGGAGCTGATCATCGCCGATGAGCCCACCAGCGCCCTGGACGCGACGGTGGCCCGCCAGGTGCTGGATCGGCTGGCGGAACGAATCGCGGCCCGCGGCACGGCCGTCCTGCTGATCACCCACGATCTGGCCGTCGCCGCCGAGCGGGCCGATCGGCTGGTCGTGCTCGAACGCGGCGAGGTGGTCGAATCCGGGCCTGCGGCACAGGTGCTCGCCCATCCGAAGCATCGGTACACACGTCGGCTGCTCGCCGCCTCCCCCGCGCTCGCGCCCGCCGGCTTCCGGCCGCCGCGGGCCAGGGCCGAGTCGCCGCTGCTGTCGGTGCGCGCCCTGCACAAACGGTTCCACGCGGCCGAGGTGACCGCGGTCGACGATGTCGAGTTCACCCTCGACCGGGGCGAGACCCTCGCGCTGGTGGGCGAATCCGGGTCGGGCAAGTCCACCACCGCGCGCATCGCGCTACGGCTGACCGAACCCGACAGCGGCACGGTGACCTTCGACGGGCACGACCTCACCAGCGCGCGCAGGCGCAGGCTGCGCGAGCTGCGCAGGCGCTTCCAGGTGGTGTACCAGAACCCGTACTCGTCGCTGGATCCGCGCTGGCAGGTCGGCGACATCATCGCCGAACCCCTGCACGCCTACGGCGTCGGCGACCGCCCCGCGCGGACTCGCCGGGTGACCGAACTGCTCGACCAGGTCGCGCTGCCCGCCGAGTTCACCGCGCGCAGGCCCGCCGAGCTCTCCGGCGGCCAGCGCCAACGCGTCGCCATCGCCCGCGCGCTGGCCCTGCGGCCAGACCTGCTCGTGCTCGACGAGCCGGTCTCGGCACTGGACGCCTCGGTGCAGGCGCAGATCCTCGACCTGCTCGACGGGCTGCAAGCCGAGCTCGCGCTCGGCTACCTGTTCATCTCCCACGATCTGGCCGTAATCCGGCAGATCAGCGACCGGGTGGCGGTGATGCGCCACGGTCGCATCGTCGAAACCGGGCCCACCGCCACCCTGTTCACCGATCCGCAGCACGACTACACGCGCGAGCTGCTCGCCGCGATCCCCACACCGGGCGTCCGGCTCGACCCCCTCGACGGAAAGGACCTCACCCGATGAGCGAGGACGCGCTGTTCCTTGGCATCGAGACCGCGGGCACCGGAACGCATCCCGCGTCCTGGCGACGCGCGGACTCGCGTGCCGAGGACCTGTTCACCGCCGGCTACTGGACCGAGGTGGTGGCGCGCGCCGAACAGCTCGGCGCCGACGCGGTGTTCCTGCCCGACGCGTTCGGCCTGCAGGACGGCGGTACCGCGGTGACCCGCGGCAGGCTCGACGCCGTCGCGATCGCCGCCCGGGTAGCCCCGCCGACCCGGCGGATCGGGCTGATCCCGCAGGCGCCGGTCACCCACACCGAGCCGTTCCACGTGTCCAAGGCGATCGCCGCGCTCGATTTCGCGAGCCTGGGCCGGGCCGGCTGGGAAGTGGGCGTGTCCACCACGGCCCAGGAGGCGAAGGCGTTCGGCCGCAAGTCGGTTCAAGATCGCACCGACCTGTGGCACGAGGCCGACGAGGCGATCGAGGTGGTGACCCGGCTGTGGGACAGCTGGGAGGACGACGCCGAGATCCGCGACGTGCCCACCGGCCGGTTCATCGACCGGGATCGCCTGCACTACATCGACTTCGCCGGGGACCATTTCTCGGTGAAGGGCCCGTCCATCACGCCGCGCTCGCCGCAGGGCCAGCCGATCGTGACGGTGCGCGCCGACGACGCCGAGGCCGTCGACGTCGCCGTGCGCCGCGCCGATCTCGTGCGGATCAGCGCCCCCGATCTGGCCACCGCCGCCGCACACCGCAGCACGCTGCGCGCCGCCCTCGCCGCGGCGGGCCGCGATCCGGACACGGTCCGGGTGCTGCTCGACCTCACCGTGCACCTGGCCGATTCGGCCGAGCGGGCCGGGGCGGAGGTCCGCGCGCTGGATCAGTGGCTGGGGCAGCCGATCGACGATCCCGGGCTCACCCACGTCGGCACCGCGGGCGACCTCGACGACCTGCTCGACGAGATCGGCGGTTCGGCCGTCGCCGACGGTGTGGTGCTGCGGCCGCTGGCGCTGCCCGCGACCCTCGCCGCGCTCACTCCGCGCCCCGGCCGGGCGGCGGGCACCCTGCGCGAGCGGCTCGGCCTGCCCCGCCCGACCAGCCGATATGCCGCCGCGACCACGCAAGGAGCAGCACTGTGAGCGCGAAGCCACGCAAGCAAGTCCACCTCGCCGCGCACTTCCCCGGCGTCAACAACACCACCGTATGGGCCGATCCGGCATCGAAGTCGCAGGTCGATTTCGCCTCGTTCGAGCACCTGGCGCGCACCGCCGAACGCGGTCTGTTCGACTTCTTCTTCCTCGCCGAAGGGCTGCGGCTGCGCGAACACCGCGGGCGCATCCACGATCTGGACGTGGTGGGCAGGCCGGACACCTTGACCGTGCTCAACGCCGTCGCCGCGGTCACCGACAAGCTCGGCCTCGCCGGGACCATCAACAGCACCTACAACGAACCGTTCGAGCTGGCCAAGCAGTTCGCCTCGCTGGATCACCTCTCCGGCGGCCGCGCCGCCTGGAACGTCGTCACCTCCTCCGACGCGTTCACCGGCGAGAACTTCCGCCGCGGTGGCTATCTGGACCACAGCGACCGCTACCACCGCGCCGCCGAAGTGGTCGAGGCGACGAAAGCGCTGTGGGACAGCTGGCCCGCCGACGCCCTCGTGATCGACCGGGAGCGCGGCGTCTTCGCCCACGACGTCCCCACCACGGCCGTCCGCAGCAGCCAGTTCGACATCGAGGCGCCGTTCGTGCTGCCACCGAGCCCGCAGGGTCATCCGGTGCTGTTGCAGGCGGGCGATTCCGACGAGGGCCGCGAATTCGGCGCCAAGGCCGCCGATGCCATCTTCACCGTGCACGGCACCCTCGAGGCGGGGCAGGCGTTCTACGCCGACATCAAGGGCAGGCTGGCGAAATACGGCCGCTCCCACGACGAACTGCTGGTGTTCCCGGCGGCGACGTTCGTGCTCGGCGACACCGAGGCCGAGGCGCACGAGCGGGCCAGGCACATCCGCTACCAGCAGGTGAGCCCGCAGACCGCCATCGCCTTCCTCGAACAGGTCTGGGGCCGCGACCTGTCCGGCTACGACCCCGACGGTCCGCTGCCCGACATCGAGCCCGACACCACGACCGAGATCACCCGCGGCCGGGTGCGGCACGCGAAAGATCCACTGGCCGTGGCGAAGGCGTGGCGCGCGCAGGCCGAGGCCGCGAACCTGAGCATCCGCGAGCTCATCATCGAGGTCACCACGCGCCAGCAGTTCATCGGCACCCCGGTCCAGGTCGCCGAGCAGATCGACCACTACGTGCAGTCCGACGCCGCCGACGGATTCATCCTCGTCCCGCACCTCACCCCCGCCGGGCTCGACGAGTTCGTCGACCGGGTGGTGCCGGAATTGCAGGAACGCGGCAGTTTCCGCACCGCCTACACCGGCACCACGCTGCGCGACCACCTCGGTCTGCGTCATCCCCACCACCCCACCGTCGCCGAAGGAGCACGCGCGTCATGACGATCACCGTCGATACCACCAGCACCGCAACCACGTTCACCGACGACTGGCACCGCTGGCACAACGCCCGCGAGGACGGCCTGCGCGACCCGCTGGGCTGGCTCAGCCTCGCCGGACTGCACTGGCTCACCGACAGCCCCGAGCGCATCGACGGCCTGCCGGGCACCTGGTGGGTGACCGACGGGAAGGTGTTCATCACCGCCCAGCCCGCCGACCGGCTCGACGTCGACGGCGAGCGGATCGGCGGCGTGCAGATCCTGGTCCCGGCCGAGGGCGCGCCCGGACTGAGCGTGTTCAACGAGGAGCGGGTCTTCGAGGTGATCCGGCGCTCCGGGCAGTTCGCGGTGCGGGTGCACGACCCGGCCGCGCCGACGCTGGCCGCGTTCACCGGCGTGCCCGCCTACCCGGCCGATCCGCGCTGGGTCGTCACCGGGCGATTCATCCCGTTCGACAGCGCGCGCACCGTCACCACCGGCGCGGTCGTCGACGGACTCGAACACCACCACAGTGCCGCGGGCACCATCGAATTCCGGATCGGTGACACGACCGAGACGCTGGTCGCCTTCGGCACCCCCGCCGATCTGAAGGTGCTGTTCACCGACGCCACCAGCGGTGTCACCACCTACCCCGCGGCACGGTCGCTGACGATCGGGGCGGTCGAGGCCGACGGGACCGTGACGCTGGACTTCAACCGGGCGGTCAACCTGCCGTGCGCCTTCACCGACTACGCGACGTGCCCGGTCGCGCCGGCCGAGAACCGGCTGCGGGTGGCGATCGAAGCGGGAGAACAGGATCCGACGCTGTGACCGTTCCGCTGTCGATCCTCGACCTCTCGCCGATCAGCGCCGGGTCCTCCGCCGCGCAGGCCGTGCGCAACACCATCGAGCTGGCCCGCCGGGCCGAACAGTGGGGTTACCACCGGTATTGGCTGGCCGAGCACCACTTCGTGTCGGTGGCCAGTTCGTCGTCACTGACGCTGCTCGGGCTCGTCGCGGCCGCGACCTCCCGGATCCGGGTCGGCACCGGCGCGGTGCAGGTGGGCCACCACACCTCGGCTTCGATCGTCGAGGCGTTCGGCACCGTCGACGCGGTGGCGCCGGGCCGGCTGGATGTGGGGTTGGGCCGGTCGGGACATCGGCGCAGCCAGTTCGGGGCCGAGACCTCGACCACCAAGGGCGGGCGGCCGGTGCTCGACGCCCTCGTCGGGCGCACCGAGATCCGCGACGGCGTGGTGGTGCCACCGCCGTTCGATCCGCGCGGGATCACCGACCGGTCCAAGTTCGCCGCCTCGCTCGAGGCCTTGCAGCAGCCCGGCGCGCAGGCGCAGGACTTCCCCGAGCAGGTCGCCGACGTGCAGGCCCTGCTCGAGGGAAGCTATATCGGCTCCAATGACGTAGCGCTGCACGCTGTTCCCGGTGAGGGAGCCGAGGTGGAGCTGTGGCTGTTCGGCAGCACCGCCGGGGAGAGCGCGGAACTGGCGGGTCGCCTCGGCCTGCCGTTCGCCGCCGCCTACCACGTCGCCCCCGGCACCGCGCTGGACGCGGTCGAGGCGTACCGGGCGGCGTTCCGGCCCTCGGCCACCCTCGCCGAACCCCACGTGATCGTCTCCGCGGACGTGGTCGTGGCCGCCGACGAGGACACCGCCCGCCACCACGCGAGCACCTACGGCCACTGGGTGCACAGCATCCGCAGCGGTTCCGGCGCCTGCGAATACCTCGACCCCGACACCGCCGCCCCCCTCACCCCCGACCAGCTCCGCCTCGTCGAGGACCGCCTGGCCGCCCAGATCGTCGGAACCCCCGACACCGTCGCCGAGCGTCTCCGGGCCCTGGCCGAGCTCACCGACGCCAGCGAACTCCTGATCACCACCATCACCCACCACCACACCGACCGCTTGGAATCCCACCGCCTCCTGGCCGACGCCTGGGGGTTACGCACCGCCCGCGCCGCCTGAACTGGGAGGGGCGGCGCCGTGACCACCGCGGCGCCGCCCCTCGTCCATTCACGAAATACGTTGCACCACAACACGGGAACGGGCCGCCGCACGCGGCTTCCCGTACCCGCCGACCCGAGCTCGGAAAGGTCTACGGGGATCAGTCGAAGAGGTCCGCGGTCTCCGCCGCGTCGATCGCGCGCCGCAGCCAAGCATCGAGCTGATTCAGGTCTCGGCAACCCTGGATACGTTCCCGCTGATCGTCGGAGACAGCGAGTCGACGGGCACCGAGGACCGTCAGGATGCTGGCCGCGGTGGCTTCTTCACGGCCCTCTTCACGGCCCTCTTCGCGGCCTTCTTGTCGACCCTGCTCGACATACTTACGGGCGATCCGGCCCTGGTATTCGTAGGTCATCGTCATCAATTCCTCCAACCGTCGGCTGGCCGCCTCGGACAACACCTCATCGACCAGGTCATGGTACATCCGCGCACGCTCGTCATCGGTCTTCGTCAGGCCGACGAGGAGAGCGGTGAAGACCTCGTCGGAGTGGGGGCCGTTGCCGTGCGCCATGGCTGAGAGGACCGCCCGTTCCGGGGAGGACGCGGCCTCCATGGGATCGGTCACCAGTGGCACGCGCTCGGGGCCGACGACCAGCGGCCGAAGGGCGAAGCCCGGGTGGCCGAGGTCGATCGGTTCGGCCGCCCAGGCCGCTACGCGAGTAGTGGAGACAACGACCAGGAGTACTACGGGACAGCGCAACCGGGCGCGCAATGTGGCCAGGTAGACCGGCCAGCTCCATCGCTTGTGCGGCTTCTCCGAGAGCTGGACCTCGACACAGATGCCGAGGACAGCAGCACCGTCTGCGTCGTGGAGACTGAGCGCCAGGTCGCCGCGGAACTCCTTGGGTCCGATATCGGAGAAGTCGCAAGGTTCGGCGGTCGCTCCGGTGTAGCCGGGCACGGGAACATCGCAGACTTCGGCGACCAGGGTGGCGGCCAATGTGAGGTCCGCGCGGAACAACTCCAGGACACCTTCGTGCAGGTAGCTGGGCATGCCAGGGACCCTAGGTCGCGAATTTCGTGATGCGCCAACAGCGTTCGGCGAGTCTGGTGCGCCGCGCCGTTTGCTGTCCGGAATATCCGGAGTCGAGTCGGCTTGGACGCGGGCGTGTCCGCAGCCCGCAGGCGCAGCGGAGATCGATCGATTGCCGCTGCCGCGCGGATCTGATCTATACGTAGGCGTATATCAGGGGTACGCTCCCTCCATACGCATCCGTACGGAGAGGGGTTTCTCATGCGAGTTCCGGCAGTGGCGCATACCGGGCGGGGGTGGCGTATCCACGAGATCACGCCGGATTTCGAGGTCGAGGACGTGTGGCGGTTTCGGACGCCGGGTGGGGCGGCGGGGGACTTTCCGGCGCTGCTCGCGGCGTTGCGAACGGCGCGGGCGTCGGAGTCTTCCGGGGTGAGCGGGGTGTTGTTCGAGATCCGGTGGAAGCTGGGGGCGGTGCTGGGGTGGGATCGGGAGGCGGCGGGGGCCGGGCGGCGGGTGGCGTCGTTGCGGGATCGGCTGCCCGCCGACCTGCGGGAACTGCCGCGACCCGACGACGCGGGGAGCCCGTTCACGAGCCTGTACGCGCTCGACGACGAGTACGCGGCCGAGATCGCCAACGGCACCGTGCACGGGGTGATGCACCTGGGGTGGGTGCCCGACGACGACGGGCCCGGCTACCACCTGCAGATGGCGGTGCTGGTGAAGCCGAACGGGGTGTTCGGGCGCGCCTATATGGCCTTCATCAAGCCGTTCCGCTACCTGATCGTCTATCCGGCGATGACCAGGAACTGGGAACGCGTGTGGACCGAGCTCGCGCTCACGCGCTGAGCGGGGCCGCCGTCACGCCGTAACCGAGATTGGTGAGCACCTCGCTGGTCGCCTTCGCGAAGTTGAGGGTGATGAAATGCAGGCAGGGGGCGCCCTCGTCGATCAGGCGCTGAGCCATCTCGGTGGCGATCTGGATGCCCTCGGCGCGCACGGCCGCCTTGTCCTCTTCGGGGCCGGTGCCCGCGGCGCGGGTCAGCCGGGCCAGCACCGACGGCTCCAGCGGACGGCCGCAGAGTTCCTCGGCGCGCTGCACGGTACGCAGCGAGGTGATCGGCATCAGCTCGGGAATGATCGGCTTGGCGCCCTCGATCGGGTCCATGGCCACCACCCGGTCCCGCAGCCGCAGGTAGTGCTCGACGTCGAAGAACATCTGGGTGATCGAATACTCCGCGCCCGCACGCAGTTTCGCGGCGAGCTGGCGGGTGTCGTGGTCGAGGTCGGGCGAGCGGTGGTGCCCCTGCGGGAACGAGGCGACACCGACGTGGAAGTCGCCCAGATCGCGCACGATGCGCACCAGTTCCTCGGCGTACTCGACGCCCTCGGGATGCTTGCGCCACTCCCCGAGCGGATCGCCCGGCGGGTCACCGCGCAGGACGAGCAGGTTGCGGATGCCGGAATCGGCGTAGGAGCCGACCAGCGCGCGCAACTCGTCGATGCTGTGACCGACGGCGGTGAGGTGGGCGACCGGGAGCAGCGTGGTCTCGGTGGCCAGCTCACCGGTGATCCGCACGGTGCGGTCCTTGGTGGAGCCGCCGGCGCCGTAGGTCATCGACACATAGGCCGGGTGCATGCACTCGAACTCGCGGACCGCGCGCCACAGCCGGGCCTCGCCCGCCGCGTCGCGGGGCGGATTGAACTCCACCGAGAAGGGCACGCCGCTGCCCGAGTGGGCACGCAGGCTCTGCACCACCGAGGGGGTGTTCGAGACGATCGACTGCTTCCGGGCGGGTCGATCAGGGGTCGAACGTCCCCGTCCATCGTCGAATGTCACCGGTTCAGTGTAGTGGTGCGCCCCGGCACCGCGGCGCCGACCGGGAATCGACGACCGCGACCGGCCGAAATCGGGCACGGACCTGCCGCTCGTTCGTCAAGTCCGCTGAACGCGATCCGCGCGAGGGGCAGACACCGCCGAATCGCCGGGTGTGGGGTCGGTCGCAGCGGCCGTGTGCGCCGACGACACCCCCGCGCCACCCGCGTATTCTGCGACGGAACGCCGGTGATCGCGCCGCCGCGTGCGATCGACGTCCATCCGCTCGCCCACTTCCGCACCTGGAGGCCACCCTGTCCGCCGGAATCGGTACCCCGCTTTCCCGGTCCGTCGCCGACACCCCGGCTTCGGTCGATCTCGTCACGCTCACGCCGGGCACGCCCGCGTTCGTCGCCGCGGTCGAGCAGGTGCTGGCCGATTTCTTCGCGTCCCGGCGCGAGATCGTCGAGCCGCTCGGCCCGGTCTTCGTCGACGCCGCCGAGGCGCTGGAACAGTTCGTCATCCGGGGCGGCAAGCGCACCCGGCCCGGCTTCGCCTGGACCGGCTGGCTCGGCGCGGGCGGCGATCCGGCCGGACCCGACGCGGCCGCGGTGCTCACCGCCTGCTCGGCGCTGGAACTTGTGCAGGCGTGCGCGCTGGTACACGACGACATCATCGACTCCTCGCAGACCCGGCGCGGCTACCCGACCGTGCACATCGAGTTCGAGGACCGGCACCGCGCGGCGGGCTGGCCCGGTGACGGCGCCGAGTACGGCCGCGCCGTCGCCATCCTGATCGGCGATCTCGCCCTGGCTTGGGCCGACGACCTGGTCCACGAGGCCGGGCTCGACCCCGCCGCGCTGGCCCGGTTCGCGCCGGTCTGGGCGCGGATGCGCACCGAGGTGCTGGGCGGGCAGTTGCTCGACATCAACGGCGAGGCCGGTGGCGACGAATCGGTGGAGGCCGCGCTGCGGATCAACCGGTACAAGACCGCCGCGTACACGATCGAACGCCCCTTGCACCTGGGCGCCGCGCTGGCCGGAGCCGACGACGCCCTGGTGGCGGCGCTGCGGACCTACGGCACCGATGTCGGCATCGCCTTCCAGCTGCGCGACGACCTGCTCGGGGTGTTCGGCGACCCCGCCGTCACCGGCAAGCCGTCCGGCGACGACCTGCGCGAAGGCAAGCGCACCGTGCTCATCGCGGAGGCGCTGCGGCGCGCCGAGCCGGCACCGGCGGCCCTGATCCGCACCGGGCTCGGCACCGATCTCGACGACGCGGCCGTGGACCGGCTGCGCGCGCTGCTCACCGAGCTCGGCGCGGTCGACGAGGTGGAGCGCCGGATCACCGAACTCACCGACACCGGCCTGCGCGCCGTGGCGACGAGCAGCGCGACCGCACAGGCCAAGCAATTACTGCACGACATGGCGCTGGCCGCCACCCGCCGAACCGCCTGAGCCCGCCGTGAAAAGCGTAGTGGGACAGACGAACCATGTCGTCGTGGTCGGCGCGGGCTTGGCCGGGCTGGCCGCGGCGCTGCATCTGCGCGGCGCGGGCCGCGAGGTGACCGTGCTCGAACGGGCCGATCATCCGGGCGGCCGGGTCGGGCGCTACCGGTTCGACGACTACGAGATCGACAACGGGGCCACCGTGCTCACGCTGCCGGAGCTGATCGACGAGGCGCTGGCCGCGGTCGGGCAGACGCGCGCGGACGTCGGCCTGCGCGTGCACCGCCTCGCGCCCGCCTATCACGCCCGCTACGCCGACGGCACCGACATCCGCGTCTACGACGACGCCGAGACGATGGCCACCGAGGTCGAGCGAGCTTGCGGACCGACCGAGGCCCGCAACTACCGGCGGCTGCGCGCCTGGCTGGGGCGGATCTACGACGCCGAGTACGACGAGTTCATGGACGCGAACTTCGATTCGCCGCTGGACCTGGTACGCAGCGGCGAAGCACGGGCGGGGCTGACGGCGCTCGCCCGCCTCGGCGGCTTCGGCAAGCTGGGACCGCGGGTGCGGTCCTACCTGCGCGACGAGCGGCTGGCCCGGCTGTTCACCTTCCAGGCGCTCTACGCGGGCACGGTGCCGGACAAGGCGCTGGCGCTCTACGGCGCGATCCCGAACATGGACACCTGCCTGGGCGTCTACTTCCCCGAGGGCGGCATGCGCGCGATCACCGCCGCGCTCGCCGAGGCGTTCACGGCGGCGGGCGGCAACCTGCTCCTCGGGGCCGAGGTCGTCGGGATCGACTATGCGGCCGGCACGCGCAAAGGCCGCCGCGCCGAGGCGGTTCGCACCGCCGACGGCCGCCGGGTCGCCTGCGATGCCGTCGTCCTCACCGCCGATCTCGGCGCACTGCCCCGATTCGGCCTGCGCCACCGGCGCGGTCTGCGGGCCTCACCGTCGGCGGTGGTAGCCCACGGCACGGTGCCCGCCGAGGTCGCCGCGCGGTGGCCGGTGCAGGCCCATCACACCATCGATTTCGGGGCCGCCTGGGCCACGACCTTCACCGAGATCGCCGCGCGCCGCGGCCGCGGACGGGTCATGAGCGATCCGTCCCTGCTGCTGACCCGGCCCGCGCTGACCGACACCGGTCTGTACGTCGAGCGCGCCGACGGCCGCCACGAACCGTTCTCGCTGCTCGCGCCGTGTCCCAACCTGGACGCCGCGCCGCTGGACTGGGACCGCCTCGCCCCGGCCTATCTGCGCGAACTGCTCGCGGAGCTGGAGCGGCGCGGCTACACCGGGATCGCCGAGCACTTCCGGATCGACCACGTCGACACTCCGGTCACCTGGGCGGCGCAGGGCATGATCGCCGGCACACCGTTCTCGGTGGCACACCTGTTCCGCCAAACGGGTCCGTTCCGGCCACGCAATCTGCCAAGGGGCGTGGACAACGTCGTTCTCGCAGGTTGCGGCACCACTCCGGGGGTGGGCGTGCCCACCACGTTGCTGTCGGGCAAGCTGGCCGCGGCACGAATCACCGGCAGCCGGACGCGCAACGCCACCGACCACCGGGCTAGTGTTCCAACGTGAAGCCGTAAACTGACGGCCGACTTATCAGCTCGCGGTTGCGACCGCCGACCATCCGGGGGGACCGACCGAACATGCCGCCCCCTGAGACGACCGTAGGCCCCATGGACACCACGCGCACCCTCGAGCCGCAGCGCCGCATGCCCACCGGGACCGATCCCGGCGTCCGGTCCCGGCTACGGACCGCGGGTGACTTCATCCGCAGTCCCGAAGGCCACGCGGCCGTCATGGGGTTCTTCGGCGCGGTCATGATCACCTTCGGCGGTTTCGGCGCGGGCGCCGTGCGCAAGCGCGACCCGCTGCTCGAGGCACTGCACCTGTCCTGGCTGCGGTTCGGCCACGGCTACGCGCTCTCGACGATCGTCATCTGGATCGGCGTCCTGCTGATGATCACGGCGTGGGTTCGGCTGGGCCGCAACACCCTCGGCAAGGACGGCGGGCACGTCACGCTGAACGAGCTGCGGGCCATCGTCGGCATCTGGATCACGCCGCTGCTGTTCGCGGCGCCGATGTTCAGTCGCGACGCCTACTCCTACCTCGCCCAGGGCGCGCTGCTGCGCGACGGCTACGACCCCTATCAGGTGGGTCCCGTCGCCAATCCCGGTGTGCTGCTGGACAACGTGAGCCCGGTCTGGACCACCACCACCGCGCCCTACGGCCCGATGTTCCTGCTCATCGGCCGGGTACTCACCATGCTCACCGGCGACAACGTCATCGCGGGCACCATCGCGCTGCGCGTCGTCATGCTGCCCGGCCTGGCGCTGATGATGTGGGCGGTGCCGTACCTGACCAAGCACCTGGGCGGGAAGCCGACCGTGGCGCTGTGGCTGGCGGTGCTCAATCCGCTGGTGCTGGTGCACCTGATCGGCGGCGTGCACAACGAGATGCTGATGGTCGGGCTGATGTGCGCGGGCATCGCGCTGGTGCTCGAACGCCACCATGTGGCCGGCATCGTGGTCGTCGCGATCGGCGTCGCCATCAAGGCCACCGCGGGCGTCGCGCTGCCGTTCCTGGTGTGGATCTGGATCCTGCACGAGAAGGAGCGTCGGGCCGCCGAACGGGGCGCCTCCGATCCCGAGGTGTCGGAAGACCAGAAGCATCCCGACGCGGCCCGCCCGTCGGCGGACATGCCGCATCCGCTGTTCGTCTTCGCCAAGATCGCCGGTATCGGTGTCGGGGTGTTCGCGCTGGTGTTCGGCGCCGCCTCGGTGATCGCGGGGGTCGGGTTCGGCTGGGTCACCGCGCTGCAGGGCTCCAACAAGATCATCAACTGGCTCTCGCTGCCGACGATCCTGGCGCACATGGTCACCTGGGTGACCCCGCTGCGCCTGGACTCCGTGCTCAGCGTGACCCGCGAACTGTGCAAGATCGCCCTGGTGGTGTTGCTGGTCGCCATCTGGTGGCGGTTCCGGCATTCCGAGCGGGAGGCCGTCCTCGGCATCGTGATCGCGTTCGTCGCGATCGTGCTGCTCTCCCCCGCCGCGCTGCCCTGGTACTACTCGTGGCCGCTGGCGCTGGCCGCCGGTTTCGCGCTGTCGACGGTGACCCTGCAGTGGCTGGTCGGGCTGTGCACCTGGTTGATGCTGGTGTTTCAGCCGGACGGGTCGATCGGGCTGTACAACTTCTGGCACGTCGCGCTGGCCACCTTCGCCGCCGTCGTGGCCGCGGTGTCGCTGCGGACCGTCGATCCCCTGCACCTGCGATCGGCCAGTTCCCGGCCCGTCACCAGGGAACCGGCGCCCACCGTCCGGGCATGAGCGATCGGGGTCCGGGCGCGGTCGCGCCGGAAGACCTGACCGGGCCGGCGGCCGACGCCGCCGTGATCCCGCTCGATGCCGCGTACGCGAGTTGTCGGCGCATCGCCGCCGAGCACGGTCGCACGTACTACCTGGCGACCACCCTGCTCACACCGCCGCGGCGCCGAGCCGTGCACGCGCTCTACGCCTTCGCGCGCATGGTGGACGACATCGTCGACCACGCCGACAACCCGGCCCGGGTCCTCGACCCCCGCGACGGCGCGTTCCTCGCCGGTTCGGAGCTGAGCCCGGCCCAGCACCTCGATCTGGTCGAACGGCAATTCCGGCTCGCCCTCGAACAGGGCGTGATCGATACCGGCGACCCGCGTCGTCGGCAGATCCTGACCGCCGCCGCCGACACCATCGCCCGCTACGACATCGCGCACACCCACTTCTGGACGTTCCTCGACGCCATGCGCATGGACGTGCCCGGCACCGACGGCCACCGCACCCGCTACGCCACCATGACCGAGTTGCGCGAGTACATGCGTGGTTCCGCCGCCGCCATCGGCCTGCAATTGCTGCCGGTGCTCGGCACGGTCGTCCCGGTCGCCGACGCCGAACCGGCCGCCGCCGCGCTGGGCGAGGCCTTCCAGCTCACCAACTTCCTGCGCGATGTCGGTGAGGACCTCGACCGCGACCGGATCTACCTGCCCACCGAGGAGCTGGCCGCCTTCGGCGTCGACGAAGCCCACCTGCGCGCGTGCCGTGCCACCGGGCGCACCGATCAGCCGCTGCGCCGCGCGCTGGCACATCTGATCGCCGTCAATCGCGATGTCTACCGCCGCGCGGAGCCCGGTATCGCGCTGCTCGAGCCCCGGGTCCGGCCGGCGATCCGCACGGCGGCGGCGCTCTACGCCGAGATCCTCGACCGTATCGAGGGGGCCGACTTCCAGGTGTTCCAGCGAAGGGCGACGGTGCCCAACCGTCGGCGAATCCTGTTCGCCGCCAAGGGGTTCGCCACCGTACGGCGCTGACGCGGCCGGGCGGCCCGCGGCGTCACATCATCGGACTGCCGCGATCTCGGGCCGTCCGCCGACGTGCCAAGCCCCGGCACCGACCGATGCCGTCGGTTCAGCCCGCGATCTCAGGGCGTTCGGCCAGGCCCAGGCGCAGGTGCTCGCTGTGGTAGACAGCCTCGTCGAGCAACTGGGCGACGTGCTGGTCGTAGAGGCTGTAGACGATGCTGCGGCCGGCGCGGGTGCCGGTGACCAGGCCCAGATTGCGCAGCAGCCGCAGCTGATGCGACACCGCGGACTGCTCCATTCCCACCGCCTCGGCGAGTTCGGTGACCGGTCGGGACCCCTGGCGCAGTTCGGACAGGATCAGCAGTCGGCTCGGGGTGGCCAACGCTTGCAGGGTGGTCGCCACGTGCGCGGCGGCCGCGGCGTCCAGCCGCGTCGCCGGACGGCCGCCTTCCACACCGTGTCCCATGGCGTGGAGTGTAGCGGACCAGCACACATGAATATCTCTTCATATGATCTGTTATTCTCGGGTCCTCGTTCCCCGCCTCGGAGGTGCCCTGTGGTCTCGTCCACCGCCACGCCGACCCGCGCCGTCACCGCGTCCCGCGCTTCGACCACGCGGACCGGACTGTTCGCGATTCCCGAGATGCGCTGGGCCGCCACGGCGACCGCGCTGTTCGCGCTCGGTCTGCTCGCGAAGCTGACCGGCGGACCGTCCTGGCTGTGGTGGTCGCTGCTGCTGGCCTGCTACCTCGCCGGCGGCTGGGAACCGGGTCTGGCAGGTCTGAAAGCGTTGCGGGACAAGACCCTCGACGTGGATCTGCTGATGGTGGCGGCCGCACTCGGGGCGGCGGCGATCGGCCAGGTCGTGGACGGGGCGCTGCTCATCGTCATCTTCGCGACCTCGGGTGCGCTCGAGGCGCTGGCGACCACGCGCACCGAGGACTCGGTGCGCGGCCTGCTCACCCTCGCCCCCGACACCGCGACCCGGCTCACCGACGACGGTGAACAGACCGTCGCCGCCGTCGATCTCGCGATCGGCGAGGTGATCCTGATCCGTCCCGGCGACCGGATCGCCGCCGACGGGCGGGTCGTCGACGGGGCGAGCGAGGTCGACCAGGCCACCATCACCGGTGAACCCCTGCCGGTGGACAAGGCCACCGGCGACGAGGTGTTCGCCGGGACGCTCAACGGCACCGGCGCGCTGCGGGTCCGGGTCGAGCGCCGGGCCGAGGATTCGGTGGTCGCGCGGATCGCGGCGCTGGTCGAGGAGGCGGGTCGCACCAAGGCCAGGACCCAGCTGTTCATCGAGAAGATCGAGCAGCGCTATTCGATCGGCATGGTCGTCGCGACGCTGGCCGTCTTCATCGTTCCGCTGATCTACGGTGCGCCGCTGCGGGATTCCCTGTTGCGCGCGATGACGTTCATGATCGTCGCCTCCCCCTGCGCGGTGGTCCTGGCCACGATGCCGCCGCTGCTGGCCGCGATCGCCACCGCGGGCCGCCACGGCGTGCTGGTGAAGTCGGCCGTGGTGATGGAACAGCTGGGCGCGACCACCCGGGTCGCCTTCGACAAGACCGGCACGCTCACCCGCGGCATCCCGGACCTCGTGGAGATCCACCCGCTGCCGGGCAGTGCGGTCTCCGAGGATCAGATCCTGCGCCTGGCCGCCGCGGTCGAGCACCCGAGCGAACATCCGCTGGCCGCGGCGACCGTCCGCGCTGCCCGGCAGCGGGGTCTGGACCTCCCCGTCGTCCACGACTTCGCCGCACAACCCGGTCGTGGCGTGTCGGGGCGGGTCGACGGCCACCACCTGCGCATCGGCTCGCCCACCGTGCTCACCGGCGATCTCAGCTCGGTCGCGGACGCCGCGCGAGTGCGGCACGGGTCCAGCGCCAGGCCGACGCGCTCGATCGCCGCCGCGGACATCGTCGCGTCGGTGCAGTCCCGTGGCCGCACGGCGGTCGTGATGCTGCGCGACGACGAACCGGTGGCGGTGCTCGGCTTCACCGATCAGGTCCGCCCCGAGGCGGCGGGCGCGGTGGCCGCGCTTGCCGAATCCACCGGCAGCACACCGGTTCTGCTGACCGGCGACAACCCCGCCACCGCGGACCGGCTCGCCCGGCAGCTCGGGATCGGCGAGATGCGCGCCGGGCTGCTGCCGCACGACAAGGTCACGGCCGTGCGGGAGCTGGCCGCGGGCGGCCACCGGGTGACCATGGTCGGTGACGGGATCAACGACGCGCCCGCCCTGGCCGCCGCACACGTGGGGATCGCGATGGGAGGCGCGGGCTCGGATCTGACGGTGCGGACCGCGGACGCCATCGTCGTCCGGGACGACCTGACCACCATCCCGGCCGTCATCGCGCTGTCACGGCGCGCGCGCCGGGTGGTGCTGGCCAACCTCGCCATCGCGGCGAGCTTCCTCGGCGTCCTGGTCGTCTGGGACCTGGTCGGTCATCTCCCCTTGCCGCTCGGCGTGCTCGGGCACGAGGGTTCGACGGTCCTCGTCGGCCTCAACGGCCTGCGACTGCTGCGCTCGTCCGCCTGGCGGCGGGCACACGATCAGGCGGCCGGACGCGGCGCATCCTGAGCGCTGGCGTCTGCCCGGGGCCGCAGGTCTGAGCCACGTACCCGGCGCGCCGCCGACCGGGCTCAGGCGCAGGTCGACAGACGCGCACCGAGGCCCGCTGACGAGGATCAGGGCTGGAGCGACGGACGCCGGCTATCGGCCGCCGACCGGACACGCCATGGGCCGGGCCGGCGGGCGGCGGCAGGAACGCGCGGGATCAGAAGGGTTCGGCGGCGGCGCGGCGGACGACCTCGCGCGCCAGCGGGCCGTGCAGGGCGTCGACGGGGCGGCCGGGCAGCGAGTCGTCCTCGGTGTAGATCCAGCGCAGGATGTCCTCGTCGGAGTACTTGCCGTCGCGCATCACGGTGATGAGGCCGGGCAGCATCCGGACGATCTCGTCGTTGTCGTCGAAGAAGCGGGACGGAATGCCGGCGACGCCGTTGCGGCGGATCGCGAGGAGCTGGTGGTCACGCAGCAACTGGTGCACCGCGGTGACCGGGATACCGAGTATGTCGGCGGCCTCGGGGAGCGAGACGACGGTTTCGGTGTCGGGCAGCACATCGTCGCTGCAAGGGAAGGCACTCACTCGCACAACCGTAGTACGTGCGACCTCGCGTGCATCGGCTGGCATGCCATCATGACCCGGTTACGATCGTGGGGGCCGCACACGGTGGCCTGGTCGCTTGTCGCAGTGTCGCGAGGGGTGAGAAGTTTGTGAAAGCCGGAGGACATCACTTGATCGGCCAGATGCTGGAAGGGCGCTATCGCATCGATGCGCCGATCGCTCGCGGCGGGATGTCGATGGTGTTCCGGGGCACCGACACCCGGCTGGATCGCCCGGTGGCGGTCAAGGTGATGGATCCGAAGTTCGCCGGCGACCCCCAGTTCCTGACCCGCTTCGAGTTCGAGGCGCGCGCGGTGGCCAAGCTGAAGCACCCCTCGCTGGTGGCCGTCTACGACCAGGGCGTCGACGGCGAGTACCCCTTCCTGATCATGGAACTGGTCGAGGGCGGCACGCTGCGCGAACTGCTGCGCGAGCGCGGCCCGATGCCGCCGCACGCGGTGCGCGCCGTCGCCGAGCCGGTCCTGCGCGCCATCGGCACCGCCCACGACGCCGGGCTCGTGCACCGCGACATCAAGCCGGAGAACGTCCTGATCTCCGACGCCGGCGAGGTGAAGATCGCCGACTTCGGCCTGGTCCGCGCCGTCGCCGCCGCCAACACCACCTCGGCCAGCGTCATCCTCGGTACCGCCGCCTACCTGGCGCCCGAGCAGGTCACCACCGGCACCGCCGACGCCCGCAGCGATGTGTACTCCTTCGGCATCCTGATCTTCGAACTGCTCACCGGCCGGGTGCCGTTCACCGGCGACAACTCGCTGTCGGTGGCGTATCAGCGGGTCGAGAACGACGTGCCGCCGCCGAGCCAGTTCATCGGCGGCGTGCCGCCGGAACTCGACGCCCTGGTCGCCAAGGCCACCTCTCGCGATCCGGAGCGCCGCTACGCCGACGCCAACGAGATGGCCGCGCAGCTGCAGATGATCGCCATGGAGCTGAATCTGCCGCCGTACCGGGTTCCGGCGCCCCGCGATTCGGCCGAGCACCTCAGCGAGAGCTACCGCACCGGCGACGCACACCACCCCGGAGACCGCCCGGTCACCCCGAATCCCGTTGTCGCGCACGCGATGCCGAACGCCCAGCCACAGCACACCAGGGTGGTCACCGCGCCTCGCCCGCGCCCCGACGACTACCAGCACGCGCACTCCCCCGCACCACAGCACAACCCGTTCGCGTCCAACGAGAATCCCTCGCGCCGCACCGGCGTGGTCTGGGCCGCGATCGTCACCGCGCTGACCCTGCTGGTCGGCATCGGCGGCTGGTGGCTGGGCGTGGGCCGCTACACGGCCGTGCCGCCGATCGCGGGCATGGACTCCGAACGCGCCGTGGCGGTGCTGCAGGAGGCCGGTTTCGAGACGGTGCTGCGCAACAAGGCCTCCGACACCATCCCGGTGGGCGGCGTGGTCGGCACCGATCCGTCGGCCGGGTCGCGGGTCACCAAGAGCTCGACCATCGCGGTGCTGATCTCCAACGGCAAGCCCCGCGTGCCCGACATCACGCCGGGCGACCAGATCAGCGCCACCAACCAGGCCATCCGCGACGCGGGCTTGCAGCCGATCGACAGCGGCGAGGCCCCGAGCACCGCTCCGAAGGGCTCGCTGGCCAAAGTGGAACCGGCGCCGGGCACCATCCTGCCGATGGGCGCCCAGGTCAAGGTGTACCGCAGCAAGGGCTCGCAGCCGGTCAACGTGCCGGACGTGCGCGGCAAGACCGCCGAGGAGGCGGCCAGAGCCCTGACCACCGCCGGGCTGACCGTGCGCGAGACCCGCGTGCAATACGACAAGAGCATCGAGGGCGACAAGGCGATCGGCACCGACCCCGCCGTCGGCACCACCCTGCAGTCCGGCGACAGCGTGACGCTGATCGTGTCGAACGCGGTGAAGGTGCCCAATGTGATGGGTCAGACCGTCGGCAACGCCCGCAGCAAACTCCAGCAGCTGGGCCTGCGGGTGGAGGTCAAGTCCATCACCGACTCCGACAGTTCCCTGGTGATCGGCCAGGTCCCTGGCTTCAACTCGAACGTGGAAGCGGGCAGCGTCGTGACGCTCACCGCCCTGCCTTGAAGAGATCCGGCCCCGGACAAAGACGACAAGGACAAGGACAAGGACAAGCCTGGGCGCGGTCACCGCTGACCGCGCCCAGGCACACACCGCACTCCCGGCCCCGCACATCCCGGCCTCGAGGAGGGATCGCCGCGCAGCGGCGGTTCGAGCGCGCCAGCGCTCCGAACTAGCGCAGCATCTCGGCGACCAGGAACGACAGCTCCAGCGACTGCTGGGTGTTCAGGCGCGGGTCGCACGCGGTCTCGTAGCGGTCCTCGAGGTCGAGGTCGGAGATGTCCTGCGCGCCGCCCAGGCACTCGGTGACGTTCTCGCCGGTCAGCTCGATGTGCAGGCCGCCGGGGTGGGTGCCCAGCGCGTGGTGCACCTCGAAGAAGCCCTGCACCTCGTCGACGATGCGGTCGAAGTGGCGGGTCTTGAAGCCGGTGGAGGACTCGTGGGTGTTGCCGTGCATCGGGTCGCACTGCCAGATGACCTGGTGGCCGGTGGCCTGCACCTTCTCGATGATGGGCGGCAGCACGTCGCGCACCTTGCCATTGCCCATGCGGGCGACCAGGGTGAGCCGACCGGGCTCGTTGTGCGGGTCGAGCCGCTCGACGTACTCCACGGCCTGATCGGGCGTGGTGGTCGGCCCGATCTTCAGGCCGATCGGGTTGGCCAGCAACTCGGCCAGCGCGATGTGCGCGCCGTCGAGCTGACGGGTGCGCTCGCCGATCCACAGGAAGTGCGCCGAGAGGTCGTAGAGCAGCGGCTCGCCGGTCTCGGACTCGCTCAGCCGCAGCATCGCGCGCTCGTAGTCGAGCACCAGCGCCTCGTGCGAGGCGTAGATGCGGGCCGACTTCAGGCTCGGGTCGTTGACCTGACAGGCGGTCATGAAGCGCAGGCCGCGGTCGATCTCCTCGGCCAGCGCCTCGTAGCGGGCGCCGGCGGGCGACTGGGCGACGAAGTCGCGGTTCCAGTCGTGCACCTGGTGCAGGTCGGCCATGCCCGCGGTGGTCAGCGCGCGGACCAGGTTCATCGCGGCGCTGGCGTTGGCGTAGGCGCGGACCAGGCGCGAGGGGTCGTGGCGGCGCAGCTGCTGGTCGGCGACCAGGGAGTTGACCATGTCACCGCGGTAGGAGGTGAGCCCGAGCGCGTCGGTGTCCGAGGAGCGCGGCTTGGCGTACTGCCCGGCGATGCGCGCGACCTTCACCACCGGCAGGCTCGCGCCGTAGGTGAGCACGACGGCCATCTGCAGCAGGGTGCGGATATTGCCGCGGATGTGCGGCTCGGTGTTGTCGGCGAAGGTCTCCGCGCAGTCACCGCCCTGCATGAGGAACGCCTCGCCGCGCGCGACGGCGGCGAGCTGGGTCTTGAGCTCCTCCACCTCGGCGGGCAGGCAGATCGGCGGCACGCTCTCGAGCACGGTACGCATCGTCGCGGCCTCGTCGGCGTCCCAGGACGGCTGCTGCAGCGCGGGCCGGGCCAGGGCGGCGTCGAGCCGGTGGCGCAGCTCGGCGGGCAGCGGCGGCAGTTCCGGCAGGCGGTCAATGGGTACGTCGACGGTCCAGGTCACCAGATCAGAATACGGCTTTCGCCGCCCGGCGAATATCCGGCGTACCGGCTACCCGTTCGTCGCGTCCCCGAACCATCGACATAGGGTTTCTCCCGACCCATCGTGGGTCACGGACCGCGTCGTCCTCCTCGGACGGTCACGGCCGCCCACCGGCACGAAGAGGCGATCTCCCTGCGATATTTCTACGACTCCGAATTCATCGAGGACGGCACCACGATCGATCTGATCTCGATCGGCGTCGTCTGCGAGGACGGTCGCGAGTACTACGCGGTCTCCACCGAATTCGACGCGGGACGGGCCGGTCCGTGGGTGCGCAAACATGTGCTGCCGAAGTTGCCGCCGGCGGGATCGCGGCTGTATCGCACCAGGGCGCAGATCCGCGACGACCTGTTCAAGTTCTTCCTGCCCCGCCCGAGCGTGCAGCCGGAGCTGTGGGCCTGGGTCTCAGCCTACGACCACGTCGCGCTGTGCCAGCTCTGGGGCGATATGACCGCGCTGCCCAAGGGCATGCCGCGCTACACCAACGAGCTGCGCCAGCACTGGGCCGCGCACGGCAGCCCCGAACTGCCGCCGATCCCCGACGACGCCCACGACGCGCTGGCCGACGCCCGGCACAACCTGGCCAAGTTCGAGGCGATCGAGGCCTACCGGCGCACCCCACGGCTGTAGCGACCGAGATGACGAGGAAGGCCCCGAGTCGTAGCGACTCGGGGCCTTCCTCGTGTGCGTCGGTGCGCGGTCAGTGACCGTGCGGCTCGTCACCGTTGGCGCGGGCCTGCTCCTCGGCGAGGGCCGTGAGCATCTTGTGCTCCTCGACGTGCTCGTTCTCGAAGTAGGCGTCGGACTCCGCCTTCGGGTCGGGGCGCAGGAAGCTACCCGTGCCCGGCTTGCCCGCCGAACCCAGCTTGTTCATCTTCTTGGGCACCGGGGCGCCCTGGTACTCCAGCGGGATCGCGTGGCCGTGGTCGTCGACCGGGCCCAGCGGCTGGTGCACCTCGATGTACTCACCGTGCGGCAGGCGCTTGATGACACCGGTCTCGATGCCGTGCTCGAGCACCGCGCGGTCACTGCGCTGCAGGCCGATGCAGAACCGGTAGGCCACGAAGTAGGCCAGCGGCGGCAGCAGCAGCACGCCGATACGACCGATCCAGGTGGTCGCGTTCAGCGAGATGTCGAACTTCAGCGCGATGATGTCGTTGACGCACGACAGCGTGAGCACCACGTAGAACGCGATGGCCATGGCACCGATGGCGGTACGCACCGGCACGTCGCGCGGACGCTGCAGCAGGTTGTGGTGCGCGGTGGTGTCGCCGGTGAGGCGCTTCTCGATCCACGGGTAGGCGATCAGCAGCGTGAACACCAAGCCCATGACGAGGGCGACCCAGAACACCGCCGGGATCGTGTAGCGACCCAGGTAGAGCTCCCACGGCGGCATCAGACGCGCCATGCCGTCGGTCCACATCATGTAGAAGTCGGGCTGCGAGCCCGCCGAGACCTGGGACGGGTTGTACGGACCCAGGTTCCAGATCGGGTTGATCTGCAGGATGCCGCCCATGATGCCGACGATGCCGAGGGTGAACGCGAAGAACGCGCCCTGGTCCGCGGCGAACACCGGCACGATGCGCGCGCCGACCACGTTGTTCTCGGTCCGGCCGGGGCCGGGGAACTGGGTGTGCTTCTGGTACCAGACCAGCGCGACGTGCGCGCCGATCAGCGCCAGGATGATGCCGGGCAGCAGCAGCACGTGCGCGATGTAGAGGCGCGGGATGATGATGTCGCCGGGGAAGTCGCCGCCGAACATCAGCCAGTGCAGCCAGGTACCGACGACCGGGACACCGATGGTGATACCCGAGAACGCGGCGCGCAGACCGGTACCCGAGAGCAGGTCGTCGGGCAGCGAGTAGCCGAAGAAGCCCTCGAACATCGCCAGGATCAGCAGCAGCGAGCCGATCACCCAGTTCGCCTCACGCGGCTTGCGGAACGCGCCGGTGAAGAAGATGCGGAACAGGTGGATGATGATCGACGCCGCGAACAGCAGGGCCGCCCAGTGGTGGATCTGCCGGACGAACAGACCGCCGCGCACCTCGAAGGAGATGTTCAGCGCGGTCTCGTACGCCCGCGACATGCCGACGCCGCGCAGCGGCTGGTAGGCGCCGTCGTAGGTCACGTGCGCCATCGACGGGTCGAAGTACAGCGTCAGGTAGATACCCGACAGCAGCAGGATGATGAACGCGTACAGCGCGATCTCACCGAGCAGGAACGACCAGTGGGTCGGGAAGACCTTGTTGATCGACCGCTTCATGAACGCGGCGGCGCGATACCGCTCGTCCATCTCGTTGGCTTGGTTCGCCACCAGAGTGCTCATGAACGACGCTCCCAGAAGGCCGGGCCGAGCGGCTCGATGAAGTCGCCGTTGGCGACCAGGAAGCCCTCGGAGTTGACGGTGATCGGCAGCTGCGGGAGCGCGCGGGCGGCCGGACCGAAGACCGGCTTACCCCACTCGGTCGCCGAGAACTGCGACTGGTGGCAGGGGCACAGGATCCGGTTGGTCTGCTGCTCGAACAGCGAGGTGGGGCAGCCGAGGTGGGTGCAGATCTTCGAGTAGGCGAAGTAGTCGCCGTAGTTGAAGCTCTCCTGGCCCTTGCGCTTGATGGCCTTCTCCGCGTCCGCGGTGCGCAGACGGATCAGCATGACCGCGTTGCGGATGCCGCGCAGCGACTGCAGCGTCTCGTGCTCGTTGCCGCGCCACTTCTCCTTCCACGGGAAGACGGTCTCCATGGCGCCCGCGTCCAGGTCCTCCGGACGCACCAGCACGACATCCTGCGGGCGACCGGTGTCGCGGCGGATGTAGACGGTCTCGCCCGGGAAGTCCGGGGTCCAGCCCGAGACCCACAGCGGCGACTTGTCGCGCTTGGCCCACGGGTTCTTCACCATGCCGCCGACGAACACCAGCAGCGCGCCGATACCCAGCACGCCGACGCCGGCGCCCGCGGTACCGAGCATCATCTTGCGGCGACCCAGGGTGGAGGTGTCGAGCGCGTCCTGCAGCTCGGCCGCCAGGGTGCGGCGCTCGACCTCGTCGGACGGGCCGTCGTGGCGCTGCTGGATCGAGATCTCGGCGGGGATGAACCGCTTGCGGATCAGCACCACCGCGATGCCGATGACCAGCACCGAGATGCCGAAGGTCAGACCGACCAGCGGGGTGAACAGCGAGTAGGCGGCATGGCCTTCGTCGCCGTTGCCCTTCCACTCCCACGGCCAGAACAGGAAGACACCGATCAGCGCGGCGGCGGCCAGGCCGGAGATGGCGAACCAGAACGTGACCGCGCGCTCGGCGCGCTTCTCCGCGCGCGTGCCGGGGACCGGCCAGCGCTCGCCGCGGTACGCGACGTCGACGCCGTCGCGCGCGGTACCGAGCTCGACCAGCTCGTCACGCGTCATCGCGTCCAGTTCGGCTTCGGTCGGTTCCCGACCCATGTCGTTGTGCTCCTGTCCACTCATGTGCGAGATCCGATCCACATCGCGGCACCCACCACGGCGGTGATGCCGATAACCCAGATCGCCAGACCCTCGGTCGCCGGGCCGAAACCGCCGAGGTCCCAGCCGCCGGGCGACTTCTCTTCCGCGGCGTTCTTGACGTAGGCGACGATGTCGCGCTTCTCCTCCGGCGTCAGCTGCCGGTCGGAGAACTTCGGCATGTTCTGCGGGCCGGTGAGCATGGCGTCGTAGATCTGCTGCTCGTTGGCCTCGGCCAGCGGCGGGGCGAACTTGCCGCCGGACAGCGCGCCACCACGGGCGGTGAAGTTGTGGCAGGAGGCGCAGTTCATGCGGAACAGCTCCGAGCCGCGGGCGATGTCGTCGCCACGCAGCGATTCCTGCGCGATCTCACCGTTGGCGTCGCGGATCACCGAGGGGCCACCGCCGTTGGCGGCGACGAACGCGCCGAGCGCGTCGGTCTGATGCGCGTCGAACTTCTCGGGCTTGCGCATGGCCTGGGCCTCGTTGCGCACCATCGGCATGCGGCCGGAGGATACCTGGAAGTAGACGGCGGCTTCGCCGACGCCGATCAGGCTGGGGCCACGATCCTCGACACCCTGCAGGTTCGCGCCGTGGCAGGTGATGCACGAGGTCTCGTAGAGCTGCTTGCCCTCGCGGATCAGCGCGGACTGGTCCTCGTGCGCGGTGGCGACCTGAGGCGCGGGGGTGAGTGCCGCGGCGAGGAAGCCGGCTCCGACCAGACCAACCAGCAACGCGAGGCCACCCGCGATACGACGGCGAACGCGACGCTGCTTACGCGCCTTGGTGGCCTGACCGTGGTCAGGGCCGGCGGGCTCGGGGGCCGACGGGGGAGATGAACTCATCTGTGTCCCTTTGGAGTAGACGGAACCGACTTGTGCAAATGCTGTGCGCCCGCGCGCTAGCGGACGAAGTAGATCGTGGCGAACAGCCCGATCCAGACGATGTCGACGAAGTGCCAGTAGTAGGACACCACGATGGCGGCGGTGGCCTGGGCGGGCGTGAACTTGCTCAGCGTGGTGCGGATCAGCAGGAACACGAACGCGATCAGACCGCCGATCACGTGCAGACCGTGGAAGCCGGTGGTGATGTAGAAGACCGAGCCGTACGAGCTGCCGGAGATCGAGGTCCCCTCCTCCACCAGGTGGTAGTACTCGTAGCCCTGGCCGGCGACGAAGAACGCGCCCATCAGCAGGGTGATCATGTACCAGCGACGGAGGCCGAACACGTCGCCCTTCTCCGCGGCGAACACACCCATCTGGCATGTGAACGACGATGCGACCAGCACGGCCGTCACCGGAACGGCGAGCTTCATGTTCAGCTCGGTCGGCTCCGGGGGCCAGTTGCCGTGCGCCTGCGCGCGCGCAACGAAGTACATGGCGAAGAGGCCGGCGAAGAACATCAGCTCGCTCGACAGCCAGATGATGGTTCCGACGCTGACCATGTTGGGCCGGTTCAGCGAATGCACACGCTGAGTAATGGCCGATCCTGGGGTGCCTACTGCGGTCGTCACGGGGTAAGTATGACTCTTCGTAGTACGACAGCTGTACCCGGGTACGAAAGTTTGTCGCGGGAGTCGGAAAACCCACGCACAGAGGGGGTCTACGACCTCCGTCGGCGTGTTGGCGACGATCACGTGACGACCCATTGTGACAGCGTTGGATGTGGATAACCTGAGACGAGGAGGCGGCGATGGTCGTGGTGCGGATGTGGCGGCGGTTGTTCGGCGGGCAGGGCGAGTCGCTCGACCCCGCGCGGACCGATCTCGTCGTGGTCGCGGCGAGTTTCGACGACGCCGAAGCCTGCTCGGCGGCGCTGGACCGGGCCACCGAGCTCGACCGGGACGCCGACGCGGTCCTGCGCCACCACCTGCGCCTGCCCGCGGACCGGATCGACGAGGCCGCCGAGATCGCCGGTTACGACGGCTACGCGCGGGCCGAGGCCGTGGCCACCACCGCGGGCGAGCTGGTGCCGGTCGTGTTGCAGCGGGTGCAGCGCCTCGATCCGCTGACCTGTTCGCAGGAGCGATCGCGGATGGCCGGGCTCGCGCAGCGCCACGACGGCGTCGCCGACGGCTGGGACGCGCTGCAACCGCCGCGTCCCGCGCCGTAAACTCAGCCAACGGCGCAATAGGCTTGCGCTACCCCGCCGCGCCCGATCAGAGTTGCGCGATGGCGATGTCGAACGGAGATGCGGAGCAGATGAGCGTGCGCAGCTGGCCCCAGGTGCTCGGAACCCTCGCCGACGGCGGCGACCTGGCCGCGGACGACACGACCTGGGTGATCGACGAGATCTTCACCGACAATGCCACCGCCGCCCAGATCGCGGCTTTCGGCGTCGCCATGAAGATCAAGGGCCCCACCCCCACCGAGCTGGCGGGCATGGTCGCTGGCATGCTCGGGCACGCCCGCCTGGTGCACGTCGACGGCGACGCGGTCGACATCGTCGGCACCGGCGGTGACCGCTCCGGGTCGGTCAACATCTCCACCATGTCCTCGGTGGTCGTGGCGGCCGCCGGGGTGCCGGTGGTCAAGCACGGCAACCGGGCCGCGTCGTCCAAGGCGGGCGGCGCCGACGTGCTCGAGGCGCTGGGCGTGAAGCTGGCGCTGGGCCCGGAGTCGGTGGCGCGGTCGGTGCGCGAGGCCGGGATCGGCTTCTGTTTCGCGCCGCTGTTCCACTCGGGGCTGCGTTTCGCCGGTCCGGCGCGCAAGGAGATCGGCATCCCGACCGTGTTCAACGTGCTCGGCCCGCTCACCAACCCCGCGCAGCCGCGCGCAGGCCTGATCGGCTGCGCCTTCGCCGACCTGGCGCCGGTCATCGCCGGGGTGTTCGCCGAGCGTGGCGCGAGTGCGCTGGTGGTGCGCGGACGCGACGGACTCGACGAGATCACGACCTCCGACGTCACCGACGTGTGGGTGGTCAGCGGCGGGCGGATCCGGCAGACCGTGCTCGATCCGACCCGCCTCGGCATCCCTCGGGTGGACCTGGACGCGCTGCGCGGCGGTGACGCCGTGGCCAACGCGGGGATCGCGCGCGAGATGTTCGCCGGCGCGCCGGGCGCGGTGCGCGACGCGGTGCTGCTCAACTCGGCGGCCGCGATCGTCGCCTACGACCTCTCGCGCGGCGCGGGCGACGTCGACCTGGATCTGGACGCCGCCCTGACCGGCGGGCTCGAGCGCGCCGCCGCCGCGGTGGACAGCGGCGCGGCGGCGAAGCTGTTGCAGAGCTGGGCCGAGCTCACCCAGGTCCTCGACGAGTCCTGAACGCGCGAAAGCCTCACTCCCCCAGCGAGAATCCGGCTTCCACGTCGGCGCTCGAGTACGACTTGAAGGCGATGTGGGTGGTGGTGCGCACTACGCCGGGGACCTTGTCGATGCCGCTGGTGACGACCTCGGCGATGCGCTCGTGATCGCGCACCCGCACGATCGCGATCAGATCGACGTCACCGGCGCAGGAGTACACCTCGGCGACTCCGGCGGTGTCGGCGAGAGCCTGCGCGGTCTCGGGGATACGAGAGTTCTCGGCCTGGATCAGCACGATCGCGGTAATCATGGGATCAGCCTAGAACTTCGGGCCGCTCGGTGGCCGCTTTGAACCGGCGCATCAGCTCCAGGCTCTTCACCCCGGGCGCCGATTCCACCGAACTGGACACGTCGACGCCGTACGGGCGGTGCCGGGCGATGGTCTCGGCGACATTGCCGGCATCGAGCCCGCCGGCCAGCACCACCTTGCCGGGCAGCGCGCGCACCCAGTCCGGGAACTCCTCGAAGATCCCGGAGCCCGCGCTGGCGTCGTAGAAGAAGTACTCGCTGGTCTGCTCGGGCGCGGGCGGCGTGGACGAGCAGAACGCGAGGTTGGGCAGGTCGGCCCACTGATAGAGCTGGACGACGTCGAAGGCGTCGGCCACCTCGGTGACCTCGGCGGCCGCCAGAGCCACGACGAAGGTGGTGATCCGGCCGCGCGCGTAGTCGGCGAGGGCACGGGCCTGCGCGGGCGTGCGGTACCGCTTGCTCTTGGGCGTGGCCATGACGCCGATCGCGGAGTAGCCGAGCTCGACGGCCCAGTCGATCTGTTCCTCGGTGGTCAGACCGCACACCTTCACGAACATTCGCGCCTTCGCCCTCTCTCCCGCCGTCACCGGGGCGTGACAGGCGGTTCCATGATCCTCCGGGCCCGCGGTCACCGTTCGGCCAGGTACTGCTCCCCCGGGCCGACCGTGGTGGCGGCGGTGCGGGCCAGCTGGGCCCAGCCTTTCCAGCGGGCCGCGCCGTGCAGGGGTTCGCGATAGCCCTCGCTGGTGCGGACGATGCGGACGCCGGGCTTGGCCAGCCAGCGGGCGATGACGCCGACCTCCTCGGGAGGGGCGCCGCGCAACGGGGGAATGTCGTCGTCGGGCGGGGTCGCGCAGGCGAACAGGGCATCGTGGGCGGACGGGGCGTCCATGCCGGGCGCGGCGGTGGCCGAACGGATGCGGCCGGTGGTCGCCGCGTCGCCCAGGTCCGGGAGGACGGTCTCGGCGGCCGCGACGATCTGGTCGACGACCGCCATGGGCGGGGTGCCGCGCCGGGCGGTGCCCGCGGCGGCGAGGCGGCCGTAGCGGATCACCGAGAACTCCCAGCCGCCCGCGCCGTCGGGCAGGGCGACGATCAGTTCCGCGAGCCGGGCCAGCGCGGCGAGACGCTGGGTGCGGTGCAGCATGGTGACGACGGCGGCGGCGCGGTCGCGCAGGCGGGCGGCGGCCTCGAAATGCTCAGCGGTGGAGTGGGTTTCGATGCGGTCGAGCATGGCGCGCAGCAGCGCGTCCGAGCGACCCGCGAGCAGGTCGCGCACCGCGTCCACGGCCGGGGCGTAGCCGGTGGCGTCCAGGTCGACCTCGGGGCGTGCGGCCGGGCAACCGCCGACGACGGCGGGCGGGCAGGTGTGTCGCGCCGCGCGGGTGAGCCGGGTGGCGCAGGTCCGCAGGCCGGCGAACTCGGCGATCGTCGCCGCCACATCGACGGCATCGGTGCGGGAACCGAACGGCCCCAATGCCGTTCGCGTGGGTGTGCGCACCGTGGTGAGCCGGGGGAAGGCTTCGTCGCTGAGGGTGAGCCACCAGCCGCGCCGGGGGAATTTCGAGCGGCGGTTGTAGGGCGGCGCGTGCGCGGCCAGCAGGCGCAACTCCCGCACCCCCGCTTCCAGACCGTGCGCGCACACCACATGGTCGACCCGGATCGCCAGGGCCACCATCTCTTTCATCCGGCCGCGGGTCTCCGAACCGGTGAAGTAGGTGCGGACACGGCGGCGCAGGTTGACAGCCGTCCCTATATAGAGGACTTCGTCGGACGGCCCACGGAACAGGTAGACACCGGGCGCGGTCGGCAGATCACCGGCGAAAGCGCGCTTGGCGCGCTGGGTTCCGGTCACCCCGGGCAGATAGTCGAGCAGCTCGGTCAGGCTGTGCACGCCCTGGTTGCCGACCCGGCCGATCAGGGCGTGCAGCACGTCGACGGTAGCGCGGGCGTCGTCGAGGGCGCGATGCGTCGGGGTGGTCGAGGCGCCCAGGATCTGGGCGAGCACGCCGAGCCGGGCCGAGGGCGCCTCGTCGCGGGTCAGCACCCGCCGGGCGAGCTTGACCGTGCACAGCACCTGCGGATTCGGCCAGGCGATGTCCTGCCGGGCGGCGGCGGCCTTGAGGAAGGCGGTGTCGAAACGGGCGTTGTGCGCCACCAGGACCGCGCCGGCGGCGAACTCGAGGAAACCCGGCAGCACCGCCTCGATCCGCGGCGCCTCGTACACCATCGCCGTGGTGATCCCGGTGATCTGCACGATCGCGGGCGGGATCGCGAATCCCGGATTCACCAGAGTCGCGAACTCCCCCAGCACTTCTCCCCCGCGCACCTTCACCGCCCCGATCTCGGTGATGGAGTCCCCGTCCGGGCTGGTCCCGGTCGTTTCCAGGTCGACGACGACGAAGGTGGTGTCGTAGAGCGGTGTGTCGAGTTCGTCGAACGCCAGCTGACGCGCGGCGGCCGGGAGCGGAACGGGATCGGGCACGGCGAGCAGCGTAGGACGGGGGTACGACACGCTCGCCGTCGCCGAACCCGGTTCCGCGCCGGGCCTCGCGCGCCGCACGGGAACCGGTTCGCCGGGCGCCGCCGAGAAGCCCGCGCCCGGCCATTCGCCGCGAGACTTTCGTTCCGATGCGAACAAAATGACCTTGATCAGACTCGAATGAGACCGGGCTCACAGTTTGCCGAACATCACATGACCGGGCCGAATTTCATCGGGTAAGACCGATTACCGATCGGCGGCCGCCAGAGCGGGCGGCGCGCCGCCCGCGGGCACGCTTGGTCGACCGACCGGTTCGAGGGTCGACGCGCGGAGGCGACCTGGGGGTTCGCCCCTAGGGGTAGACCAATAGGCCGCGAACAAGCCGTCCACGACGCGCCGGGCAGCAGTCCGGAAGCCGCCCGAAGTCGACCTGGCGTTATCGTTTCGTGATTGGTGTGACGCAGCTCGCACACAAAGTTCGGGCAGATCTCCCGAATTGCCTTTCGGACCGATGTCCGACTTTACAAACCACCGTGATGTCTTCGTAACCTTTTCGAGACCTCACGGAGTCCCCACGGCCACGAACGGTTCAACGGGATGAAGCCCGCCGCGTCATACGGACCCGGCGTCGTGGGGCAGATTGGAAGTACCCGCATCATGGCGACCAACACCGTCAAGCGTCAGGCGCAGCGAGCCGTTGCCGCCGGAGCCGTCGGCGCTGCCACCATCGGCGCGTTCCTCCTGCCGGCCGCTCCCGCGTCGGCGACGCCGGTCACTGTCCCCGGTATCGGCACCTTCGAGGTGCCCAACGAGATCCCGCTGCCGCAGGGCATCCCCGGCATCGAGACCCCCTCGGTCCCGCAGGCCTTCACCGCGCCGCGCGCCACCGCCGCCGACATCGCCCTCGATGCCGCGCTGAGCAAGGTCGGCTCCCCCTACGTCTACGGCGCCGCCGGCCCGGACGCCTTCGACTGCTCGGGCCTGGTCCAGTGGGCCTACCGGCAGGCCGGCATGGAGCTGCCGCGCACCAGCGGCGCCCAGCTCGGCGCAGGCACCCCGGTCTCCCTCGACAGCCTGCAGCCCGGCGACCTCGTGTCGTTCTACGGCGGCGGCCACTCGGGTCTGTACGCGGGCGACGGCAACGTCGTGCACGCCTCGACCTCGGGCACCCCGGTCCAACTGGCGCCGATCTCCTCGATGCCGTTCGCGGGCGCTCGCCGCTTCTGATCGACGGGTACGGTGCGTCGTTCGCGGGGAAGGGCGCACCGTGACCCCTCCGTGGCCTACTGGACACGGGCATACGCGGTTCCGTAACCTGATCGAGACCTTCTCGCCGGACGAGAGGATCCGGTTCGGGTAAGGCGCTGCATCGGCGGACATCGAGAGAACGGGGCACGGCGCACTGTGACTGACCACCACCGGAACCCACGCGTTGCGCGGGGCATCGCCGGAGCCATGTCCGCCGCGATCCTGGTGTGCGCCACCTACGCCGCGGGCCCCGCCCTCGCCGACCCGATCGCCCTGCCGACCACCGCCGGTGACGCCATCGCCCGGATGATCGACCTCTCCCGGCAGGCCGAGGTGCTCAACCAGGCCTCGCTCGACGCGCAGTCCGATCTCGACGCCAAATGGGCCGTGCAGCGCGAGGCCGACGACAAGCTGGCCGCCAGCACCGCCGTCGCCGACGCCGCCCGCGCCGAGGTCCGCAAGTTCCAGCCGATGATCGATCGCACCGCGATCGCCACCTACACCGGCGCCCGCACCGATCGCATGTTCGCGGTGCTGTCGAGCAATTCACCGCAGCAGCTGCTGGACAAGATGTCCACGCTGGACGTGCTCGCGCAGCAGACCGCCGACAGCGTGCGCCAGTTCAAGAAGGCCGCCGACGCGGCCACCGCCGCCGAATCGGTGACCCGCGCGGCCGCCGACACCGCCCGCGCCGCGACCGCGGCCGCCGAGGCCGTGCGCGCCGACGTCGACCGCAAGCGCCACGATCTCAGCCTGGCCACCACCCAGGTCGTCGAGGCCTGGGGCGCGCTCTCGGCCAAGGACAAGTCGACCCTGGCCGGTTCCCCCTTCCCGCCCGGCTTCGACCGCGACTCCCTGCTGCAGGGCCTGGTCCCCGGCAGCGGCACCAGCGCGCTGGCCGCCGCCCTGACCCGCATCGGCGACCCGTATGTCTGGGGCGCCACCGGCCCCGACCAGTTCGACTGCTCCGGGCTCGTGCAGTGGGCCTTCAAGCAGGTGGGCAAGAACGTCCCGCGCACCAGCTCCCAGCAGGCGAACTTCGGCACCCCGGTGGCCAAGGACGACCTGCAGCCCGGCGACGTCGTGCTGTTCTATCCCGAGATCTCCCACGTCGGGATCTACGCGGGCAACGGCATGATGGTGCACGCCTCCACCTTCGGTGTCCCGGTGGCCGTCGCGCCGATCAACACCACCCCCTTCCACTCGGCCCGGCGATACTGAGCCGGCGGTGACCGATCCGTCCCGCCGTACCTCCGGCCTACGATCCTGGTTCTCGGCCAACGGCCGCCTCGAATTCGCGCTCACGCTCGCCTCGGTCACGCTGTTGACCGGGGCGTGCGTCGCACTGATCCTGGTGCCGCGCAACGCCGGTCCGCTACAGCTGGCCACCGACGAGGCCGAGGTACTCGACACCACCGAGGGCATCGACGACCCCCGGCTGACCCCGGTCCGCCGCGAGCTGCAGCCGTTCGGGCCGATCCTGGTGCGCCGGGTCGCCGCGGGCGACGAGGCCGACGCGCTCGTGGTCGCCCACTCCGGCCACCGCACCGACATCGACGTCCTCGAGCAGGAACTCGCCCCGGCGATCGCCGACGTGAGCACCGCCTGGGGCACCGACTGGAATCGCGCACCGGTGATCGTCGTCGCGGGCACGCCCACCGAGTTCACCGCGCTCACCAGGGCGGCGGGCGCCTCGACCGGTGCCGATGTGGCCGCGGTGTCGCTCACCGGCTCCTACGCGCCCGGCACCCGGCCGACCGATCAGCGGATCGTGTTCAATCCCGACGCCCGCCGCCGCGTCGGCGACGAGGGCATGGCGACGCTGTTGCGCCACGAACTGACCCACGTCGCGACCAGGGCGGCCACCGCCGACGGTGCGCCGCTGTGGCTGGTCGAGGGCTACGCCGAGTACGTCGCCCAGCGCACGAGTGCCAGCACCTTCTCCCAGATCGCCCCCACGCTGACCACCCGGCTGCGCGCGGGCGCCCTGCCCACCGATCTGATCGGTGACGCCGACTTCACCGGCACCGACGCCCCCTACGCCTACGAATCGGCCTGGAGTGCCTGCGCCTTCCTCGCCGACCGCTACGGCCCGGCCGCCCTCACCACGCTGTACAAGCGGCTCGCGACCGGCCCGCAGTCCGCCGCGGCCCAGGACGCCGCCTTCGCCGCCGTACTCGGCACCTCGCGCACCGACCTGCTCGACGGCTGGCGCGCCTGGTTACGGGGCCGCGCCGTCTGACCACCCCTCATCGAGTCACTCCGTGACACTCGCCCACCCGTCGCCCGACCACCACCCCTCATCGAGTCACTCCGTGACACTCGCCCACCCGTCGCCCGACCACCACCCCTCATCGAGTCACTCCGTGACACTCACCTATTAGGTTGTTCACTTATGGCCCGAACTCTGCTGGTTACCAACGATTTCCCGCCTCGGCCGGGCGGCATCCAGTCCTATCTGCACGCGCTGGCCGAGCAGCTGCCGCCCGACGACCTGGTCGTCTACGCGCCGCGCTGGCGTGGTGACAGCCACGAGAAGTTCGACGCCGCGCAGAAGTTCCGCGTCGTTCGCCATCCGACGACCCTCATGCTGCCGACGCCGGGGGTGATCAAGCGCGCGGGCAAGCTGCTGCGCGAACACGACTGCGACACCGTGTGGTTCGGCGCGGCCGCGCCGCTGGCGGCGATGGCGCCGATGCTGCGCCGCGCGGGTGCCGAGCGCATCCTGGCCAGCACCCACGGCCACGAGGTGGGCTGGTCGATGCTGCCGGGCGCGCGGCAGGTGCTGCGCTCGATCGGCGAGAACACCGACGTCGTCACCTATGTCAGCAAGTACACCCGGGGCCGGTTCGCCTCGGCGTTCGGTCCGCGCGCCGCGCTCGAGTACCTGCCGCCGGGCGTCGATCCGGCCGAGTTCCGGCCCGACCCGGGCGCGCGCGCCGAACTGCGCGCTCGCTACGGCCTCGGTGACCGGCCGACGGTGCTGTGTCTGTCGCGCCTGGTCCCGCGCAAGGGCCAGGACATGCTGATCGTGGCGATGAGCGAGATCCGTGAACGCGTCGACGGGGCGGTCCTGGTGATCGCGGGCGGCGGCCCCTACGAGATCCGGCTGCGGGGGCTGGCCGAGGCGCTCGGGGTCTCCGACTCCGTGGTGTTCACCGGTCGGGTGCCCTCGGGCGAGCTCGCCGCCCACCACACCATCGCCGACGTGTTCGCGATGCCGTGCCGCACCCGCGGCGCGGGCCTGGATGTCGAAGGCCTCGGCATCGTCTACCTGGAGGCCTCGGCCACCGGGGTGCCGGTGGTGGCGGGCAGTTCCGGCGGCGCGCCCGAGACCGTGCGGGAGGGCGAGACCGGGCTGGTCGTGCACGGCCGCTCCGCCGAGCAGATCAGCGACGCCCTCGTCGAACTGCTCACCGACCGCGACAAGGCGGCCGCCATGGGCGCCGCCGGGCGCGCGTGGGTGGAACAGAACTGGCATTGGGACCGTCAGGGCGCCCGGCTGCGGGAGCTGCTGCGGTGACACCCCGGCCGCGTCCGGTGTGGCGTCCACTACGCTCAGCGAGGTGAGCAGTATCCAGGTCGCAGATCAGACCTTTCTCGCGGCGCCGCCCGCCGCGATCGCCGACGTGCTGAGCGCCACGAACAACTGGCGTCGCTGGTGGCCCGATCTCCGTCTCGACGTGCGGGAGGATCGCGGCGACAAGGGCATCCGCTGGACGGTGGCGGGCCCGCTGGACGGGACCATGGAAGTGTGGCTGGAGGCCGTCCCCGAGGGGGCCATCCTGCACTACTTCCTGCACGCCGAGCCCACCGCCGCCAAGCCGCTGACCCCGCGCGCGCTGGCCGCGGCGAATCGGGCCCGCCGGGTGGCGGGCAAGCACATGTCGTTCGAATTGAAGGCTCGACTCGAGGCAGGCCGACCCGCCGGCGTCGCGCCCGCGGTCGCCGCGGCGTCCTGACGCCACCGGCACCGACTGCTCGTCCCGCACGAAAGGAACCGTTGTCCGCCATGGCCGACCGGACCCAGAGATCGATCGTCATCGAGGCGCCGTCGCAGCAGGTGATGGCCGTCATCGCGGACCTGGAGTCCTATCCGGAATGGGTCGCGGCCGCGCAGTCGGTCGAGGTGCTCGACACCGACGCCGCCGGGCGGGCGGCGACCGCCAGGTTCGTGCTCGACGCGGGCGTCGTCAAGGACACCTACGTGCTGGCCTACACCTGGCGCGCCGACGGCCACGCGGTGAGCTGGCGGCTGCTCAGCGGTGACCTGCAGAAGGCCCAGGACGGCAGCTACGAACTGCGCGAACGGCCCGACGGCAGCACCGAGGTGGTCTACGAGCTGACCGTCGACTTGAACATCCCGATGATCGGCATGTTCAAGCGGAAGGCCGAGAAGGTGATCACCGATACGGCCTTGAAGGAACTGAAGAAGCGGGTCGAGGGCTGAGCGCCCCGGGCGGTACCCGCGTCGAACTGTTCGTCGGCAAGGGCGGTGTCGGCAAGACGACGCTGGCCTGCGCGACGGCCATGGCCCACGCCCGCGCCGGACAGCGGGTGCTGATCGCCTCGCTCGACCAGGCGCATTCGCTCGGCGACGCGCTCGGCTTCCGTTTCCCGCACGATCCGGGCACCGTCGCCGGGGTGGCCAGGGTCGCGCCCGGGCTCGAGGTGATCGAGATCGATTCCCTCGCCCTGCTCGAGGACCGGTTCCGCGATGTGGTGCGGATGCTGGCCAAGGGCGGCGGCCACGATCACGGCGTCGACTTGACCGCGATCGACCCGGCCGAGCTGACCGGCCTGCCCGGCGTGCAGGAACTGCTGATGCTGGTGGAGATCGCCCAGTACACCGAGGAGGACGACTGGGACGTCATCGTCGTCGACTGCCCGCCCTCGGCCGACATGCTGCGCCTGGTCACCGCGCCGGACACCCTGCTCACCTATCTGGAACGGCTCTGGCCGCGCCACGAACGCACGATGAGCGCGATCGGCCCCGATCTGCGCAAAGCGGTGCTGGCGGCCACGGTCGAACGGATCGTCGCCGCGGTCACCGGGGTTCGCGACCTGCTCGCCGACCGCACCCGCACCAGCGCCCGGCTGATCACCGGTCCCGAGCAGGTGGCCGTCGCCGAGTCCCGGCGCGTGCGTTCGGCGGCCGCGCTGCTCGGTCTGCGGCTGGACGCCGTCGTGGTGAACAAGGTGCTGCCGCAGGTGCCGCCGCCCGGCGAGAACGCCCATCCGGCCGTGCACTGGTATCTCAACCGTCGCGCCGAGCAGCTCGAGGTGGTGGCGCGGCTGCACGAGCAGATCACCGATGTCCCGATCCTGATCGCCCAGCACGCGGGCGCCGAGCCGGCGGGGCTGAGTTCGCTCTCGGCGTTCTCCTACGCGGTCGACACGCTGCCCGGCCCGCACGCTCAGAGCGCGCGATCGGGCGAACCGATGGTTCGATGGGAGTCGGGCTCCGGTGTCGACTCCGTGTACGCGATGCGGATGCGGCTGCCGGTAGTCGATCCCGGCACCTTGCGGCTGGGCCGAGTGGAGGACGATCTGATCGTGGGAGCCGACGGGGTGCGCACGCGCGTACGGCTCGCGCCGGTGCTGCAACGCTGCACGGTGGCGGGCGCCGAGCTCGACGACGGTCATCTGGTGGTCCGCTTCCGGCCCGATCCGCAGGTCTGGCCCGCCGATCCGAACTACACGAAGGCCACCGCAGATGAGTAGTGACGCCCAGTCCGACCGCCGCGGCTACCACCCCGACGGCTTCGCCGAGTTCACCGAGGAGCTGCGGCTGCTGGCCGAAGTGCTGCTGGCCAGAGTCGAACCGGTGCTGCGCCGCACCGCCGCCGACGGGCAGGCCGATCTCGGCGGCTGCGCCTGGTGCCCGGTCTGCGCGGCCGCGGCGCTGGTGCGCGGCGAACACCACGACGTGGTCGCCGCCCTCGCCGAGCACGGCACCTCGATGGTGACGGTGCTGCGCGAGGCGCTCGCCGGTGTCCCCGTGGAGCCGGTCCTGCCGCCGGAGTGGGCCGAACACGCTGCCGGACACCATGATTCGCACGACCCCGCGTGGCCGCACCAGCACGGCGCCACCGACGCCCGGCCGGCCCCCGACGCCGACGGACAGCACGACGGCGCCGACGGCGACGGAACCCGGCCCGCCGCCGGAGCTCAGCACCACGGCCGCGCGACCCCCGGCGCGGCGCAGGACAGCGACGCGGGGCCCCCCGCGCCCGCGGACCCGTCCCCGGACGACCAGCACGCCACCGCCCCCTCCGACACCGCGGCCCGGTCCCGCCTGCGCTGGGGTTCGGCCCGCCCCGAGGGCACTCCCCGGCCGCGCCGGGTCGACGAGTACGCCGCGCCCCGACAGCAGGGCGCATCGACTCGCACCGCCGCAGGACCGCAGGTCCCGAGCGACTCCGGCACCGGCGTTTTCGCGACCCCGGCGCCGCCCCGGGCCGACACCGCCGAGCGTCCCCGCGACGATCGATCGCGGACCGCCCGCGCGCCGCGCTCGCGTTATGTCGACATTCCGGTGACGATCCGGGGATGACCCAGGGGATCGACCGTCAGCACCTGCTCACCGTCGGCGTCGACGTCGGTGGCACGAACATCCGCGCCTCGGTCGTCGACGCCGAGGGCGAGCTGCTCGATTCCGTGCAGTCCCCGACACCGCACGCGGCGCGCGCGCTCGAGGACGCCATCGACCGCTCGGTCCGCGAGCTGGGGCGCAGGCATCCGATCGCCGCGGTCGGCCTGGCCGTGGCCGGCTTCATCTCCGAGGACCGCTCGACCGTCCGGTTCGCGCCGCACCTGCCCTGGCAGGACGCCCCGGTCGCGCAGCGGCTGACCGCGCGACTCGGGCTGCCGGTGATCCTGGAGCACGACGCGAACGCCGCGGGCTGGGCCGAGTACCGCTTCGGGGCGGCCGCGGGCGGGCACACCGTGGTCCTGGTCGCGATCGGCACCGGCATCGGCGCCGCCCTGCTCATCGACGGGAAGCTCTATCGCGGCAGCCACGGCATCGCCCCCGAACTCGGGCACCTGCAGGTGGTGCCGGAGGGGCGCGCCTGCGCCTGCGGCAAACGCGGCTGCTGGGAGCGCTACTGCAGTGGCACCGCGCTGGCCGACACCGCGATCGAACTGCTGGCCACCGATCCGGTGCGCTCGGTGCTCGCCAAGGATGTCATCCGCGATCCCGGCTCGCTGACCGGCCGCCGGGTGGCGGGCGCCGCCCAGGACGGCGACCCGCTCGCGGTCCGGGTGATGGCCGACTTCGCGCGCTGGCTCGGCCTCGGCCTGGCCTTCGTCAGCGACCTCTTCGATCCCGATCTGGTCGTGATCGCCGGCGGCGTGAGCAGTTCGGCGCCGCTGTTCCTCGACGAGGCGCGCGAGCACTACGCGAGCGCGGTCACCGGCGCCGGGCACCGCCCGCTGGCCCGGCTGCGCACCACCCAGCTCGGGGAGGCGGCGGGCATGATCGGCGCGGCCGAATTGGCCAGGGCGGCGGTCGACACGCCGCTGGCGGGTCGCACCGGGAGATGAGGGTCACAACCATGCACTGCGGCTACCGTCCTGGGTTGGTTGTGACCTGCGACCAGCGGTAAAGTCGTTTTCCGACGAGGCCGCACACCACGATCCCGGTCCGAAGAAAGGACGCCATGTTCTACTGGCTGCTCAAGTTCGTCTTCCCGGGACCGTTCATGCATCTATACAACCGGCCCGTGGTCGAGGGTGTCGAGAACGTGCCCACCGACGGACCGGCGATCATGGCGGGCAACCACCTCTCGTTCGCGGACTGGCTGTTCGCCCCGCTGCTGAGCCCGCGCCGGATCAGCTACCTCGCCAAGGCCGAGTACTTCACCACCCCCGGTCTCAAGGGTCGGCTGCAGAAGTTCTTCTTCAGCGGCACCGGCCAGTACCCGATCGACCGCAGCGGCGCCTCCGCCGCCGAGGACGCCCTCAACGCGGCCCGCAAGCTGCTCGACAAGGGCATGCTCGTCGGCCTGTACCCGGAGGGCACCCGCTCCCCGGACGGTCGCCTGTACAAGGGCAAGACCGGCATGGCGCGGCTGGCGCTGGAGACCGGCGTCCCGGTCATCCCGGTCGCCGTCATCGGCACCGACAAGGTGAGCCCGCCCGGACCGTTCAAGTGGCGCAGGCACCGGGTCACCCTCAAGTTCGGTGCCCCGCTGGACTTCTCGCGCTACGAAGGGATGAGCGGCAACCGCTTCGTCGAGCGCGCCGTCACCGACGAGGTGATGTACGAGCTGATGCGCCTGACCGGCCAGGAATACGTCGACGTCTACGCGCACAGCCTCAAGAAGGGTGTCGCCCCCACCGACCGTCAGCTCGAGGCCACCCGCATCCCGGACACCGCCGCCGGCTGAGTGCCCGCGGCACGATGAGCTGATCCACAGCACCGGCCGACGGTAAGCGGATCGTAAGCGCCGTCGGCCAGACTGCTCGCATGTTCAAGCAATTGCTGGCCGCGGCCGGTGTCGGCGGCGCCGAGGTGGAAACCGAATTGTTCACCCCGGGTGCACAACCCGGCGGGCTCGTCGAGGGTGTGATCCGGCTGCGCGGCGGCCGCGTCGACCAGTCGATCGGGCACGTGGCCGTCGAGTTCGTCACCCGCGTCGAGCGTGAGTACGCCGACGGCGAGGAGCATGTCACCGATCACGGCTTCGGCCGGGCCGGGGTGGCCGGTCCGTTCACCCTGATCGCGGGCACGGTCGCCGAATTACGGTTCGCCGCACCGGTTCCCTTCGAGACACCGATCACCTTCTTCGACGGTCACCACCTGCCGGGCGCCGGCGTCGCACTGCGCACCGTGGTCGACATCCACGGCGCCGTGGACGCCACCGATACCGACCCGCTCGGCATCGGGGCGCTGCCCGCCCAGCACGTCGTGCTGGATGCCGTGCGGCGCATGGGTTTCGGGTTGCGCCGCACCGATGTGGAGGCGGGCGCCATCGCGGGCACGCCGCAGCTGCTGCCGTTCTATCAGGAGATCGAATTCGGTCGCTCGCCGCACTTCCCGCGGGTGAACCAGCTCGAACTCACCTTCATCGCCGCCGAGCACGGCATGAGCGTCGTCCTGGAAGCCGACATCGAGGGCGGCTGGTTCCGCGAGGACCGCGACGGCATCGGCACCTTCTGGGTCGACTACGCGCACCTGGCCCACCGGGACTGGACCGCCGAGATCCACCGCGTCCTGCACGGGCTCGGCGCGCTCGGCTGAGCTACCCGCGCCGACCCGCTACGCGCTGCCCACCCCGGTTGATAACCTGCACAGAACACGACGCCGGGCAGGCGTCGACTCATTCCGGCGGGGCAGTGAGGTGGACATGGTCGGGCGCGATCCCGAGGGCAGGGTGATGCCGTTCGCCCGCTCCGCTACGGATTCGCGGATCGGCCATCCCCCCACCGGCAAGGTCGTGCGCGGCGCCCGGCTGGCGGCGGTCCCGGTCGCCTACGCCGGCCGCCGCATCGCCGGGTTCGGCAAGAAGGCGATCGGGCGGGTGCCCGCGGACGTCGACCGCGACATCCGAGCCCGCACCGCCGAGCATCTGTTCCAGGTGCTCGGCGAGCTCAAGGGCTGCGTGGCCAAGCTGGGTCAGCTGCTCGGCCTGCTCGAACTGGGCCTGGCTCCCGATCTGGCCGAGCCGTTCCGGCAGGCGCTGGCGCGGCTGCACGACTCGGCGCCCGCCATGCTGCCCGCCGCCGTGCACAGCGAACTCGCGACGCAGCTCGGCCCCGACTGGCATTCGCTGTTCCTGGAATTCGACGACCGCGCCGCCGCGGCGGCCTCGGTCGGCCAGGTCCATCGCGCCCGCTGGCACGACGGCACCCCGGTCGCGGTCAAGGTCATGTACCCCGGTGCGCGTCGGGCGGTCCTGGCCGATCTGCAGGCCCTGCGCGGCGCCACACCGCTGTTCACGGCGCTGCTGCCCGGCGCGGACACCCGCCCGGTGATCGAGGCGCTGTGCGAGGAGATCAACGCCGAACTCGACTACGCCCGCGAGGCGGCCAACCAGCGGGTGTTCGCGGCCGCCTTCGCCGACGATCCCGATGTGGTGGTGAGCCGGGTGATCGCCCAGCGCGGCGACGTCCTGGTCACCGAATGGCTCGACGGTGTCCCGCTGTCACGGTTGATCGTCCGGGGCGAGGCGGCCGAGCTCGACCGGCTCGGCGTGCTGATCCTGCGTTTCCTGTTCTCCGCGCCCGCCCGCGCCGGTCTGGTCTACGGCGACCCGCACCCCGGCAATTTCCTGCGGATGCCCGACGGCCGCTTGGGCGTGGTCGACTTCGGCGCGTGCACGCCGTGGCCCGCCGCCTTCCTCGATGTCGCCGGCGACGTCGGCGCCGCGGTGATCGCCGACTCCCCCGCCGATCTCGAGGCCGCCATCCGCCGCCACGGTTTCGTCGCCCCGGGCCGTGACCTCGACATCGCCACCGTGGCCGCCCGCCTGCGCCCGGTGCGCGAGGCCTTGCTGGCCCCCACCTACCCGCTCTCCGCCGACTGGTTGCGCACCCAGGTCCGCCTCGCCACCGACCTGCGCCTGTCGAACGTGTTGCGCCAGTTGACGATGCCGCCCGGCCACACCCCCATCCTGCGATCCTTCCTCGGCGGTGTCGCCGTCCTGTGCCAGCTCCAGACCGAGGTCCCGCTGCGCGCCGAGTGCACCCGCTGGTACCCGGAGACCGCCGCCGCCGCGGGCTTGTAGGTCAGCGGGCGGCCCAGCGCGGCGGAGACCGTTAGCCATCCGTACGACACCGTTCATGTGGCGTTGCCGCGCGCGCGTCCCGGTGTTCCGTCCGGCGATGCACCGTGAGGCCCATGGCTCGATCGGATTTCGCGATGTCCCGGCGCACCCTGTTGCGCGCCACCGCCCTCGGTCTGGTGACCACGCCCGCGCTGGCCGCGTGCGCTGACGGTGACGGCCCCGGCCTGGTGCGGGCCAGGCCCACACTGACCCACGGCATCGCCGTCGGCGACCCGCGCAGCGACGGCGCGCTCATCTGGGCGCGCTCGGACCGGCCCGCGACCCTGGTCGTGGAGACCGCGGCGACCGAGAAGTTCGGCGACGTCAAGCGTTTCACCGGTCCGCTGCTCACCCCGGCCACCGACGGCACCGGCCGGGTGCGCGTCAACGGCCTGCCCGCCGGTCAGCTCGTGCACTACCGGGTGCGTCTGGAGGGCGAGGACGGCGCGAGCTCGGAAACCCTCACGGGCGTCTTCCGCACGGCTCCGACCGCACCCGCCGACATCAGCCTGCTGTGGTCCGGTGACGTGGCGGGCCAGGGCTTCGGCATCAATCCCGGCCTGGGCGGCATGCAGGTATTCTCCGCCATGGCCGCCCGCGACCCGCATCTGTTCCTGCATTCCGGCGACTGCATCTACGCCGACAACGCGCTGAAGGAATCGGTGACGCTGCCCGACGGCCGGGTCTGGAAGAACATCACCGCCGAGGCCAAGAACGCGCCCGCCGAGACCCTCGACCAGTTCCGTGGCAACTACGCCTACAACCTCACCGACGACAACTACCGCCGCTTCAACGCCGCCGTCGCGCAGGTGGTGCAGTGGGACGACCACGAGACCACCAACAACTGGTACCCCGGCGGCACCGTGGCCGCCGACAAGGGCTACACCGAGCGCAGCATGGACACCCTGGCCGCGCGCTCCTGGCAGGCCTTCCACGAGTGGATGCCGTTGGAGCCCGCGGAAGCCGTCGACGGCCGCCTGTACCGCAAGATCTCCTACGGTCCGCTGCTCGAGGTCTTCGTGCTGGACATGCGCGCCTACAAGGACGCCAACGGCGCCAACACCGCACCGCGCGGCACCGTCTTGGGCGCCGCCCAGACCGAATGGCTCATCGCCGGCCTGCGCGATTCGAAGGCCACCTGGAAGATCGTCGCCGCCGATCTGCCGCTGGGCCTGATCGTCCCCGACGGCAAGACGGCCTTCGAGGGCCCGGCCAACGCCGCCGGCGGCGCGCCGAGCGGCCGCGAGACCGAGATCGCCCAGGTGCTCTCGGCGATCAAGGCGAACAAGGTCGCCGACGTCGTCTGGCTCACCGCCGACGTGCACTACACGGCGGCGCACCACTATTCGCCCGCCCGCGCCGCCTTCCCCGATTTCGACGAGTTCTGGGAGTTCGTCTCCGGTCCCCTCAACGCCGGGGCGTTCGGGCCGAATGAGCTCGATCCCACCTTCGGACCGGAGGCGGTGTTCGTGCACGCGCCGCCCGCGCCGAACACCTCGCCGCTGGACGCGCAGTACCAGCATTTCGGCGAGGTCCGCATCGACGGACGCTCCGGCGAGCTGACCGTGAACCTGTGCGACGCGACCGGGAAAGTCCTGTTCACGAAGCAACTCGCGCCTACGCGGAAGTAGGTCCGAGGTACCGTGCGCAAGAATCGCCGAGCTGTGGTTAGCTATGCGGTCATGGGCACGCCGCACTCCGTCATCTCCGAAGAATATCTCCCCCGGGACACCGCGGATGTCGTTCGCACTGTACGTGATTCGCGCGATCGTTCGGAACGGTTGACGGTTCGCGGCGGCGAGCAGACCGAAGAGTCCTATGGGCTGGCCGATCAGCGCGCGGTGCTCTCGCTGCGCAAGATGAACTCGGTGCTCGACATCAACCTGGGCAGGCGGACGGTCCGGGTGCAGGCGGGCGCCAAGCTCTCCGAGATCGACCGCCGCCTCGGCGCGCACGGTCTCGGGCTGCCGGTGGTCGGCGACCATCGCGACATCACCGCGGGCGGCTTCGCCTCCGTCGGTGGCGTCAGCACCGCCTCGCACCGCTACGGCATGTTCATCGATCAGATCGTCGACCTGGAGTACGTCGACCCCGACGGCCGGATCGGCACCTGCGGGCGCGGACACCACACCGAGCGGTTCCATCGCATCCTCGGCGCGGGCGGCCGCGCGGGCATCATCACCGCGCTGACCCTCGACGTCGTCGAGGTGGACAAGGACCACACCTGGCTCACCACCGACGCCGACCGGTTCCTCGACTTCGATTCGTTCGTCGAGCACGCCACCACCGAGATCACCAATCCGGGCAGCGCGGCGCTGCAGGTCGGCCGCTGGGTCGACACCGCGCCGCTGAAGGTGGCCCGCCCGGTGGGCACCGGCCAGGTGACCCTCGGCGCCGTCCGCTTCGGCCAGTGGTCGAGCCTGTACCCCACCGCCCCCACCCGCGGCCTGCGGGCGCGGCGCGAGGTCGGCACCCGCACCCGCAAGTCACTGGGCGCCATCGCCTCCGCGGCGGGCGGGCGCGCGGGCATGCCGGTCCGCAACGCGGCGGCGGGCGCGCTGATGTTCGCGCCGAAGGTGCTCACCATGCGCGACGCGGAGTACCTGGCCGATACCGTGATCAGCTCCTCCGAGCGCGGCCCGGCCTACCGGGTCGGCGTGTTCGCCCCGCTGGCCAACTACGGCTCGGTGTTCTACGGCCTGCACGACCTGTTCTCCAATCACCGGGAACGCACCGGCTGTTTCACCGTCATCTCCGCGATGACCTACGGCGTGCGCTCGGCGTACCTGCGCGCCGAGGCGGCCGCCCGCGGCCTGTCCCCTGCCGACTACGGCCTGATCACCTTCACCTGCCGCCTGCGCCCCTCCGCGCTGCCGTCGGAGCAGCTGCGCGAGATCGTCTCCGGCATCGACGACATCTGCCGCTCGGAGCAGGCGCTGCGCTACAGCGTCTAGCCCCATCCGCCCAGACAAGGGAAGGGCCCCACCGGAATCCGGTGGGGCCCTTCCCTTGTGTCTGTGTAGCTGTCGCTCAGTGCTTCTCGGCGCCGAGGTAGTACTCGAACACCAGGCCGGCGGCGGCACCCAGCACGCACACCACGCCCAGGGCGATCAGCCACATCTGGAAGAACGCCAGACCCAGCGCGGTCACCGAACCGGCGGCGGCCAGGGTGATGGGCCAGAAGCTGCCGGGCGAGAAGAAGCCCAGGTCACCGGCGCCGTCGACGATCTCGGCCTCCTCGTAGTCCTCGGGCCGCAGGTCGATGCGGCGCGCGACGAACCGGAAGTAGGTGCCGATGATCAGCGACAGGCCCGCGGTCAGCACGATCGCGGTGGTACCGGCCCATTCGATGCCGGTGCGCGACTGAGCGGTGAAGAAGCCGTAGACGATGCCCACCAGGATGAAGAACGCCGTGAGCAGTTCGAAGATCCGTGCTTCGATCCTCATATCAGAATCCTCACTTGCTCTCGTTCACCGAAGCGCTCTTGATGTCACGCTTGGTGTTGAAGGGGTACGTGGAGGTGGCCACCGGCGACTCGCCGATCGACTCGAGCGCCTCACCGTTGGTCTTGCCGTCGATGCGCGCCTGCATGTACTTGGCGTACTTCTCCGGCGAGACCGCGCGGACCTCGAAGTTCATCATCGAGTGGTAGGTGCCGCACATCTCGGCGCAGCGGCCGACGAACGCGCCTTCCTTCTCGATCTCGGAGATCTGGAAGACGTTGTCGGACTGGTTTTCCTTCGGGTTCGGCATCACGTCGCGCTTGAACATGAACTCCGGCACCCAGAAGGCGTGGATCACGTCGGCGGCGGCGAGCTGGAACTCGATGCGCTTGCCGGTCGGCAGCACCAGGACCGGGATCTCGGTGCTGGAGCCGATGGTCTCGACCTTGTCGTAGTGCAGGTACGAGAGGATGTCGTTGGCCGGCTTGCCGTGCAACGGACCCGGCTGCGGGTGCCCCTCTTCGTTCTTGCGCTCCTCGTACTGCGCCAGCTGCTCTTCGTTCGCCAGCTCACGCTCGGAGTCGATGCCGTTCCAGGTCAGCCCGCCGACGTTGTTGACGTTGCGGTAGCCGAACTTCCAGTTCCACTGGAAGGCGGTCACGTCGACGGTGACATCCGGGTTGTCCGTCTTCTCGTGCACGTAGTTCTGCACGACCACGGTGAAGTAGAACAGCACCGCGATGATCACGAACGGGATCGCCGTGTAGGTCAGCTCCAGCGACACGTTGTAGCCCGTCTGGCGCGGGAACTCCGGGGAGTCCTTGCGCTTGCGGTGCATGATGACGGTCCAGAAGGTCAGACCCCAGACCAGCACGCCCATGGCGAGCGCGGCCAGCACGGACCAGGTCCACAGCTCCCGCATCCGGGTGGCCTGCGGCGTGATGCCCGAGGGCCAGCCGAACCGCAGCCATACATTGTCGATCGAGCAGCCCGAGACGAGGACGGCAGTGATCCCCAAGGACACCGCCAGCCCGGCCCGTCGAAGGATGCGGCCCTGCCGACCCCGAACGGGTCGTGCCCCGATCTCTTCGCTCGCCTTGTGCGCCACGCTCACGCCTTCCTGGTCGCTACACATTCCGACACATTGCGTCGTCCGGGCCGCGATCCGCCCGTTCCGACACCGCTTTCAAGCACGTTTCAGGCCGCCCTCGAGTATTGCCGCTGTGACGCCTGCACACCTGAGAAGGACCTGAGTACTACGCAGCGTAGACCAAAGCGGGCGCTGTCTTGTCGCGGGGTCGTGTTCGACACTCCGCTGTGACCGCACCGGAGGCGGCGACCTGCGGTTTGCCGTCCGCGGCGGGTCGCGGGCACCGCGGCGACGGGTTGGGCGCGGCGCGTCGCCCGGGTGTGCGGCATACTCGGACACAGCGTTTCGGCCCGAGGAGCGGCCACCCCATCATCGAACGAGAGAAGGTTGCCGACACCGTGTGCGGACTGCTCGGATTCCTGACAGCTGATCCGGCGACGACCGAGGTGGTCGATCAGGTGTACGACGCGCTGCACTGCCAGCGGCACCGCGGCCCCGATGAAAAGGGAACCTGGCACGGCGTCGCCTCGGAGCGGGGGCCCCTCGACGATCACATGATCTTCGGCTTCAACCGCCTCTCCATCATCGATATCGAGCACTCGCATCAGCCGCTGCGCTGGGGCCCCGCGGACAACCCGCAGCGCTACGCGATGACGTTCAACGGCGAGATCTACAACTACCTGGAACTGCGCGAGCAGCTGGCCGCCGAGCACGGCGCCGAGTTCCCCGACGGCAAGATCTTCGCCACCGACGGTGACGGCGAGTCCATCGTGGCCGCCTTCCACTTCTGGGGCCCCGAGGCCGTGCGCAAGCTGCGCGGCATGTTCGCCTTCGCGATCTGGGACACCGAGACCCAGGAGTTGTTCCTGGCGCGCGACCCGTTCGGCATCAAGCCGCTGTTCTACGCGACCGGCCCCGGCGGCACCGCCTTCGCCAGCGAGAAGAAGAGCGTCCTGGAACTGCTCGGCCCGCTCGGGCTCTCCGACGAGCTGGATCCGCGCGCGCTCGAGCACTACACGGTGCTGCAGTACGTGCCCGAGCCCGAGTCGCTGCACCGCAACATCCGCCGCCTCGAATCCGGCACCTACGCCACCGTGAAGGTCGGACAGGCGCCGACGACCACCCGCTACTTCCGTCCCGACTTCCGGGTCCGCCCGTTCGCCGAGGGCGCCGAGCGGGCCCGCTACGCCGAGATCGCCGCGGCGCTCGAGGACTCCGTCGCCAAGCACATGCGCGCCGATGTCACCGTCGGGTCGTTCCTGTCCGGCGGCATCGACTCCACCGCCATCGCGGCGCTGGCCATGCGGCACAACCCGAAGCTGATCACCTTCACCACCGGCTTCGAGCGCGAGGGCTACTCCGAGGTCGACGTGGCCGCCGAGAGCGCCGAGCTGATCGGCGCGCGCCACATCGTCAAGGTGGTCTCCCCCGCCGAGTTCGCCGCCGCGATCCCCGAGATCGTCTGGTACCTCGACGACCCGGTCGCCGACCCGGCCCTGGTGCCGCTGTACTTCGTGGCCAAGGAGGCCCGCAAGCACGTCAAGGTGGTGCTCTCCGGCGAGGGCGCCGACGAGCTGTTCGGCGGCTACACCATCTACCGGGAGCCGTTGTCGCTCAAGCCGTTCGAGTACCTGCCCGCCGGGCTGCGCAAGCTCGTCGGCAAGCTCGGCGACAAGATGCCCGACGGCAGGCGCGGCAAGTCGCTGCTGCAGCGCGGGTCGCTCACCCTCGAGGACCGCTACTACGGCAACGCCCGCAGCTTCAACGACGCGCAGCTGCGCTCGGTGCTGCGTGAGTTCCGGCCCGAGTGGACCCACCAGGACGTCACCGCGCCGATCTACGCCCAGTCCGCGGGCTGGGACCCGGTGGCCCGGATGCAGCACCTGGACCTGTTCACCTGGCTGCGCGGCGACATCCTGGTCAAGGCCGACAAGATGACCATGGCCAACTCGCTGGAGCTGCGGGTGCCGTTCCTGGACAACGAGGTGATGCGCGTCGCCCAGGGGCTGCCCTACGACCAGAAGATCACCAAGGAGACCTCGAAGTACGCGCTGCGTCAGGCCTTGGACGGGATCGTGCCCGACCACGTCCTGCACCGCGCCAAGCTCGGCTTCCCGGTCCCGCTGCGGCACTGGCTGCGCGGCACCGAGCTCTACGACTGGGCCCAGACCCAGATCGCCGAGTCCCAGACCGACCACCTGATCGACAAGGCCGCGGTGCTACAGATGCTGCGCGACCACAAGGCCGGGGTGTCCGACCACAGCCGCCGCCTGTGGACCCTGCTCGTGTTCATGGTCTGGCACGGCATCTTCGTCGAGGACCGGATCAAGCCGGAGATCCAGGAACCGGTCTACCCGGTCTCGCTGTAGTCCCTCGCGACGCGCGAACGCCCCCTCGATCGACAGATCGAGGGGGCGTTCGGTTTTCGGTTACAGCAGGACCGACAGCTCGTCGGCGGCGTCGGCGCCGTAGGCCTTGGTGAGGCGTTCGACGGCCTCGTCCCGGTTGAGGGTCCATTCCTGGGTGCCGGTGGTCTCCAGGACCAGCACGGCGATCAGGGAGCCGAGCTGGGCGGCGCGCTCCAGGCTCAGGCCGGCGCGGTGAGCGGTGAGGAAGCCGGCGCGGAAGCCGTCGCCGACACCGGTCGGGTCGACCTTGGACACCTCGGGCACCACGCCGACACGCACCTCGGTGCCGTCGGCGTCGACGACGAGCACGCCCTCCGAACCCAGGGTGGTCACCCGGATGCCGACCTTGGCGGCGATCTGCTCCTCGGTCAGGCCGGTCTTCTGCAGCAGCAGGCCCCACTCGTACTTGTTGGTGAACAGGTAGGCCGCGCCGTCGACCAGCTCGGCGGCCTGCTCGCCGTCGAGGCGGGCCAGCTGCTGGGACGGGTCGGCGGCGAAGGCGATGCGCTGGGCCTTGGCCTGGCGGGTGTGCGCGACCATCGCCTCGGGGTCGTTCGCGCCGACCAGCACCAGGTCGACATCGTGCGCGTCGGCGATGGCGGCGACATCGATATCGCGCGCCTCGCTCATCGCGCCCGGATAGAACGAGGCGATCTGCGCCATCGCCTCGTCGGTCGTGCAGACGAACCGCGCGGTGTGCGCCGTGCTCGACACGTGCACCGCCGAGCAGTCGACGCCGTTGGACTCGAGCCACTGGCGGTACTCGGCGAAGTCGGCGCCCACCGCGCCGACCAGCACGGGCCGCTGCTTGAGCAGACCCATCGCGTAGGCGATGTTGCCCGCCACGCCGCCCCGGCGGATCTGCAGGTCGTCGACGAGGAAACTCAGGGACACATGGTCGAGCTGATCGGCGAGCAGCACGTCGGCGAACTTGCCGGGAAAACGCATGAGGTGGTCGGTGGCGATGGATGCGGACACAGCAACAGACACGAGGCGAGGCCCCTTCGACATTAGGCGCGGGAACAGAAAAGCCCGAGATCACCAGATCTCGGACTTCAACGGTAGCAAGCGCCACACCCCCTGGGGTTCACCTCCGCGCTACGGTTTTCGGCCGCCCCGCGACCGAGGGGCGATACGTCACGGCGAAGCCGGAGTATCGCCCCTCGGTCGCGGGGTTACGAGGCCGAAAACCCGCGGCGCCAGCCGCCAATCGACACTGCCGAAAACCCGCGGCGCCAGCCGCCAATCGACACTGCCGAAAACCCGCGGCGCCAGCCGCTAGTTGAAACTGTCGCCGCAGGCGCAGGAGCCGGTGGCGTTCGGGTTGTCGATCGTGAAGCCCTGCTTCTCGATGGTGTCGACGAAGTCGATCGAGGCGCCCTGGATGTAGGGCGCGCTCATGCGGTCGACGGCGAGCTTCACGCCGGAGAACTCGACGACGATGTCACCGTCGAGGACGCGGTCGTCGAAGAAGAGCTGGTAGCGCAGGCCGGCACAGCCACCCGGCTGGACGGCGATGCGCAGGGCGAGGTCGTCGCGACCTTCCTGGTCGAGCAGCGCCTTCGCCTTGGCGGCGGCAGCGTCGGTCAGCGTCGCACCGTGGGTCTCGGTGGCGGTCTCGTTCTGCACAGTCATGGACACTCCTAAGTCGGCCGGCCCGCGTAACGGACCTCAGGTGCACAGCGCACGACTGATTTCAACACCATCGCGGCGGCTGCTATTCCTATTTTGCCACCCCCGCCACGCAGCGTGGATTCGACCTGGGTGGTTCACCCCACAGTACGCGTCGCGTCGGCGTGACCCAGCTCGCACTCCGGGCGCCGATGAGACCGGGCGCACCGCTCGGCGGACCGCATTTCCCGATGCTCGGCACTATCGAATAGCCTGGTGAACGTGAAATTGTTCCGTCGCGACGAGTCCAGCACCATCGACGAGTCCGTCGACCCCTCGGTGCCGGATGTCGAACAGACCGCCACCGCACCCGCCTCCACCACCCCGGGCAAGGGTCGCCCGACCCCGAAAAGGCGTGAGGCCGAAGGCAAACGGCGCGGCCCGGTGGCGCCCGCCCCGATGACCGCCAAGGAAGCCCGCGCCCGCCGCAAGGCCGCGAAGGGCTCCAAGGAAGACCGCAAGGCCGCCGCGGCCGACCGCCGCGCCGCCGTGCAGGACCGCCGCGCCCGGATGCTGGCCGGCGAGGACAAGTACCTGCTGCCCCGCGATCAGGGCCCGGTACGCGCCTATGTGCGCGATCTGGTCGACGCCCGCCGCAACCTGGTCGGCCTGTTCATGCCGATGGCGCTGGTGCTGATCCTGTCGATGTTCGTCGCCCCCGGGCTGCAGACCATCGTGACGCTGGCGATGCTGGTCATGATGGTGTTCATGATCATCGAGGGCTTCGTGCTCGGCAAGATCGTGAACAACCGGGTGATCGAGCGCTACCCCGACACCACCGACACCGGCTTCAAGCTGGGCTGGTACGCCTTCGTGCGCGCCTCGCAGATCCGCAAGATGCGCGCCCCCAAGCCGCGGGTCGGCCCCGGCGACGCCGTCTGAGTTCGCCCTCACGAATTCCGTTCCACCCGCGGGTGGGGCGGCATTCGCGCGTTCAGTGATGCCCGGGGCGGATGTCGGTGGCATAGCCGGCGATGGCGGCCAGTTCGGCGTCGATGCGCTGGGCGTCGCGGTCGACGACGCCGGTCGAGCCGGCGGTCCCGCGCCCGATGAGGACGGCGAGTCCGATGATGGTGGCGAGGACGATCGAAAAAGTAACCATGGCAGAAATTTTGCGCTCGTCAGTTTTCGGCCGAAAGTGGCGGTACTGTCATTGTGCGTAAAAATTCGGCCAGATAGCATGGGGTGATGCTGTCCAAGGTCTCGGTCGTCCTCAACGACAAACTCGCCATGTTCGAATTCGGCGTCGTCTGTGAGGTTTTCGGGCTCGACCGCACCGCCGACGGTCTGCCCGGCTTCGACTTCAAGGTCTGCGGGGCCACCCCCGGCAAGCCGCTGCGCTCCACCACGCCGGGCGTCTCGGTGACGCCCGAGTACGGCCTCGACGAGCTGGTGCACGCCGACCTCGTCGCCATCCCGGCCTTTCCGTTCACCGTCGGCCACAGCTACGACGAGCGGGTCGTCGAGGCGGTCCGGGCGGCCTCGGACGCGGGCGCGATCGTGCTGACCGTGTGCTCCGGCGCCTTCCTGGCCGGCGCGGCCGGGCTGCTGGACGGGCGCAAATGCACCACGCACTGGCGCTACGTCGACATCCTGGCTGCCCAGTTCCCCGAGGCGACCGTCGACCCGGACGTGCTGTTCGTCGACGAGGGCAACCTGATCACCAGCGCGGGCACCGCGGCGGGCATCGACGCCTGCCTGCACCTGGTGCGCCGCGAGATCGGCACCGCCGCGGCCAACGGCATCGCCCGCCGGATGGTCGTGCCGCCCCAGCGCGACGGCGGCCAGCGCCAATTCATCGAGCAGCCGGTGCCCGAATGCCGCTCCGAGGGCCTGTCGACCACGCTGACCTGGCTCACCGAGAACCTGGCGCACCCGCATACCGTCGACGAGCTGGCCGCCCGATCCAGCATGTCCACCCGCACCTTCGCCCGCCGCTTCGCCGCCGAGACCGGCACCACCCCGGTCAAGTGGCTCACCACCCAGCGCGTCCTGTTCGCCAAGCACCTGCTCGAGGCCACCGACATGCCGCTCGAACGCATCGCCGACCAGTCCGGCTTCGGCTCCGGCGCACTGCTGCGCCACCACTTCCAGCGCCAGGTCGGCATCGCCCCCACCGAATACCGCCGCCGCTTCGGCGGCCCCACCCGCGAGCCCGCCTCCTCGTAGGGAGCGAGCGCGCGCCGTGTGGCGCGATCCGGTCTCGCGCCGCCGATCCCTTGGTGAACAGCACAGTTCTCCACCCGGTCGGCCTGTAGACCCTCAGCATCGCCTTGACTGTCCCGCGCGCTCATCGACAGGCTGGTCTGGTGCTTCATGCTGGGTGGGGAAATCTTCGGACGCTGACAAGAGCGCTCTCGGTCGTCACGACGGCCGTGGTCCTGTCGTCGATCGGCTTGTCGACGGCCACCGCCGGACCGCTCGCCGCACCGGTAACGCGCACTCCCGCAGGCGGTTTCGAGGAGCTGCTGGTCCCGTCGAGCATGGGGCCGGTGCGGGTGCAGGTGCAGTGGGCCGCGCGCGGTGGCAGCTCGGCGCTGTATCTGCTCGACGGGCTGCGCGCGCCGTCCGATCACAGCCAGTGGACCACCGACACCGACGTGCTGCGCCGATTCGCCGGTGACGACGTCACCTTGGTGTTCCCGGTCGGCGGGCACTCGAGCTTCTACACCGACTGGTACCGCCCGAGCAGCACCAATCGGCAGGCCACGACCTACCGGTGGGAGACCTTCCTCACCCGCGAACTGCCGGACTTCTTGGCCGGATACGGCGTCTCGCGCACCGACAACGCGATCGTCGGCGTCTCCATGGGTGGCAATGCCGCGCTGACCCTGGCCGCCCATCATCGTGACCAGTTCCGGTTCGCCGGATCGTTCTCCGGCTTCCTCAACCCGGCCTACCCGCTGTGGAATCAGGCCATGCGCGCGGCCATGCTCGACGAGGGCGGGTTCAACATCGACGACATGTGGGGCGCCGCGGGCGATCCCGCCTGGAGCCGCAACGACGCCACCGTCCAGGCCGAACGGCTGCGCGGGCTGCCGATCTACGTCACCACCGGCAACGGCGTCCCCGGCCCGCTGGATCTGCCCAACGGCGTCGGCGACACCGTCAACGCGGCGGGCATCGAGGCGTTCGCGGTGATCGCGGCCAGTATCTTCCGCGACCGGACCGCGGCCCTCGGCATTCCCGCACGGGTCGATTTCGGCACCGGCACCCACACCTGGCCGTACTGGCAGCAGTCGATCACCACCGCCCGGCCGATGATCCTCGACGCACTCGGCGTCGGCTGATTGCTACCGTGCTGGCATGCCAGCCAGCGCCCCGACCCGCACCCTCGTCCTCGGCGGCGCCCGCTCCGGCAAGTCCGCGTTCGCCGAGAACCTGCTGGCCGAGGCGACCACCGTGCGCTATCTCGCCACGGCCGTGCTGGATCCGGCCGACGAGGATTTCGCCGCCCGGATCGCCGGACACCGCGACCGGCGGCCCGCGCACTGGACGACCGTCGAGAACACCGAGCCCGTAACGGTTCTCACCACCGCGGCGCCCGCGACCCTGCTCGACGACATCGGTACCTGGCTCACCGCCCGCCTCGACGCCCGCGCCGCCTGGGACGCCCCGCGCGGCACCGTCGCCCCCGACTGCGACGCGCTCGTCGCGGCCGTCGAGTCCTACCGGCAGCGGCTGGTGATCGTCTCGCCCGAGGTCGGGCTGGGTGTCATCCCGGCGACCCGCTCCGGGCGGTTGTTCCGCGACGAGATCGGCGCGCTCAACCAGCACCTGGCCCGGGTGTGCGACGAGGCGTTCCTGATCGTGGCCGGGCTGCCGGTCCGGCTGAAATGAGCCGGGTCGGTCGGCGCGACGCACCGTGATCCGGGCAAGATGAGCGTCGAACACCCGGCACCCCTGTCGAAAGGCTTGCAAGTGACACACGGATTCGGACCGGTCGCGGCCCCGGACGCGCAGGTCCGCGCGGCGGCCGAGCAGCGCCAGACGCAGCTCACGAAACCGGCCGGATCGCTGGGACGGCTCGAGACCCTCGGCAACTGGATCGCGGCCTGCCAGGGCGTGTGCCCGCCCCGGCAGTTCGAGCGCGCCAGGGTCGTGGTGTTCGCCGGGGATCACGGGGTCGCCCGGCACGGCGTCTCGGCCTACCCGAGCGAGGTCACCGGGCAGATGGTGGCGAACTTCCTGGCGGGCGGGGCGGCCGTCAACGCGCTCGCCGCGGTCGCGGGGGCGACGGTTCGGGTGGCCGATATCGCCGTCGACGGTGACACCGATCCCGCGGTCGCCCAGCACAAGGTGCGCCGCGGCAGCGGCGCGATCGACCGGGAGGACGCGCTCACCGCCGACGAGGTCGCCGCCGCACTGGCCGCGGGCCGCGCGATCGCCGACGAGGAGATCGACGCGGGCGCCGACCTGTTGATCGCCGGAGACATGGGCATCGGCAACACCACCCCCGCCACCGTTCTCATCGCGACGCTGACCGGCACCGAGCCGGTCGCCGCCGTCGGCCGCGGCACCGGCGTCGACGACGCGGGCTGGATCCGCAAGGTCGCCGCCATCCGCGACGCCATGCGACGGGCCCGGCCCGTCGCCACCGATCCGGTCGACCTGCTGCGGGTCGCCGCGGGCGCCGACTTCGCCGCCATGGCCGGATTCCTGGCCCAGGCCGCGAACCGCCGGACCCCGGTCGTGCTCGACGGTGTCGTCGTCACCGCCGCCGCCCTGGTCGCCGAGGACCTCGCCGCGGGCGCCAAGGAATGGTGGCTGCCGGGCCACCGCTCCACCGAACCGGCGCACGACCTGGCCCTCAAGCATCTGCGCCGGGAACCACTGGTCGACCTGGGCATGCGACTGGGCGAGGGCTCGGGCGCGCTCACCGCGCTGCCGATCCTGCGCGCCGCCGTCGCCACCCTCGCGGAGATGTCGACCTTCGCCGACGCGGGCGTCAGCACCGCCGACGAACTGGACGCCGTCGACCTGAGCAAGTGATCACGGTCGCGACGGGCACCGTCAGCCGCAGGTCGTTCCCTGTGCACGCCAGGTCGTGCCAGCGCGCCCGGTGCCGATCCGCAATTCGTGGCGTCGCGCGAGGTGGCCGGGCCCGCCACCACCGCGGACCCATGACGATCACCCGTTCGCCGCGGTCGCGGAGCGCGTCGTGAACAGCGTGCGGCTGGCTGTTTCCTGGCTCACCGTCCTGCCGGTGCGAAGCCCCGATACCGTCGACCGGCGGGCAGCGGGCCAGGCCATCGCGCTCGCGCCGCTGGTCGGGCTGCTGCTCGGCGGGGCGGCCGCCGCGGCGATGCGGCTGTCGGTGGCCGCGGGGCTCACCACACTGCTGGCCGGACTGCTCACCGTCGGGCTGCTCGCGCTGCTCACCCGGGGCATGCACCTGGACGGTCTGGCCGACACCGTCGACGGCCTGGGCAGCTACGGTCCGCCCGAGCGGGCCAGGCAGATCATGAAGTCCGGCGGCGCGGGACCGTTCGGGGTGGCGGCGCTGATCTTCGCCATCGCGATCCAGGCCGTCGCCTTCGCCGCGCTGGCCGGCGAGCAGCGGTGGGTCGCGATCGTGCTGGCCGTGGCCCTGGGCCGGGTCGCCGTGGTGCTCGCCTGCCGTCGCGGCATCCGCGCGGCCCCCGACTCCGGGTTCGGCACGCTGGTGGCGGGCACCCAGCCGCTCGGCCCCGTCCTGATCTGGCCGATGGCGGCCGTGGTGGCGGCGGTATTCGCGGTGCCAGCCAACCTCTGGCTCGGCCCCGTGGTGACCGTCGCGGTGCTCGCGCTGACGATCACGCTGACCCGGCATTGCGTCCGCCGCTTCGACGGGCTCTCCGGCGACGTGCTCGGCGCCGTCGTCGAGATCACTGTTTCACTTGCGGCCGTTGGGTTCTCGCTCGCGGGTTAGTCCACCGCCCAGCGATGTGAAACCTGCATTGGTCACAAGCTCGGGACGGCGGCGGTTGTGTGGTCGCACAGACAGTCCGCTCATCGGTACTCGGGTGCTCCCCCAGCACACCGGTGGCAATACAGTGTTGACATGTCTTCCGAGCGCCTCTACTTCCGCCAGCTACTGTCCGGCCGGGATTACGCCGTCGGCGATCCGATCGCCACGCAGATGCGCAATTTCGCGTATCTGATCGGCGACCGGGAGACCGGCGAAACCGTCGTCGTCGATCCCGCCTACAAGGCATCGGACCTGGTCGACGTCGCGACCGCCGACGGGATGACCGTCACCGGCGTGCTCGCCACCCACCACCATCCCGACCACGTCGGCGGCACCATGCTCGGCTTCACCCTCGGCGGCGTGCGTGAGCTGCTGGAGAAGACCAGCGTCGCGGTGCACGTGAACAAGCAGGAACTGGACTGGGTCGCCCAGACCACCGGAATCGCGCCGAGCGAACTGACCGGCCACGACAACGGCGACAAGGTGAAGGTCGGCGCGCTCGAGATCGAGTTATTGCACACCCCCGGCCACACCCCGGGCAGCCAGTGTTTCCTGTTCGACGGCCGCCTGATCTCCGGCGACACCCTGTTCGTCGACGGCTGCGGCCGCACCGACTTCCCCGGCGGCGACTCCGACGAGATGTTCCGCAGCCTGCGCCACCTGGCCGCCCTCGACGGCAACCCGGTCGTCTACCCCGGCCACTGGTACTCCGAACAGCCCAGCGCCGAACTGTCGGCCATCCGCGACAACAACTACGTCCTTCGCCCGCAGACCTTGCAGCAGTGGCAGGCCCTGATGCCGGGCTAGGCAGACGAACTCGGCCATCACGCCCCGACCTCGAGGAGGGGCAGGCCGACGCAGTCGGCCGTCGCGGCCGTCCCGTCGGTCGGGTTGCCGTTGCGTAGGCGACACAGGAGCGAGCAACGGTGCCTGACCGACGGGACAGAAGTGGCCGCGACTCGAGCGCGCCGGCGCTCCGATTACACCGTGCGCATCCACCCGTGGGTGTCGGCGAAGGTGCCGCGCTGGATGCCGGTCAGCGTGTCGCGCAGCGCCATCGTCACCTCGCCGGGCTCACCGCCGCCGATGCTGAACTCGCCGTCGGCCGAGCGCACCCAGCCGACCGGGGTGATCACCGCGGCGGTGCCGCACGCGAAAACCTCGCTGATCTCGCCGGATTCGGCACCCTTGCGCCATTCCTCGACCGAGACCTTGCGCTCCTCGACTGGGTAGCCGGAATCGGCGGCCAGGGTGAGCAGCGAGTCGCGGGTGATGCCGGGCAGCAGCGAGCCGGACAGCTCCGGGGTCACCAGCCGGGCCTCGGAACCGGTGCCGTAGACGAAGAACAGGTTGTTGGTGCCCATCTCCTCGACGTAGCGGCGCTCGCAGGCATCCAGCCACACGACCTGGTCACAGCCCTTTTCGGTGGCTTGAGCCTGGGCCAGCAGCGAGGCGGCGTAGTTGCCTGCCACCTTCGCCTCGCCGGTGCCGCCGGGGGCCGCGCGCACATACTCGGTGGACAGCCACACCCGCACCGGCTTCACCCCGCGCGGGAAGTACGCGCCGGCCGGCGAGGCCAGCAGCAGGTACTTGTAGGCCGCCGCGGGCTTGACGCCCAGGCCCGCCTCGGTGGAGAACATGAACGGACGCAGGTACAGCGAGTCCTCGCCGCCTGCGGCGGGCACCCAGTCGGCGTCCACGTCGAGCAGCTGACGCACGGATTCGACGAACAGCTCCTCCGGCAGCTCGGCCATCGCCATCCGGGCGGCCGAGCGGCGGAAGCGCGCGGCGTTGGCGTCGATCCGGAAGGTGGCGATGCTGCCGTCGGGCTGCCGGTAGGCCTTGAGCCCTTCGAAGATCGCCTGCCCGTAGTGGAACACCATGGTCGCCGGGTCCATCGACAGCGGGCCGTACGGCTCGACCCGCGCGTTGCCCCACGCGCCGTCGGCGTAGTCGATCGACACCATGTGATCGGTGAAGAACCGCCCGAAACCGGGGGCCGCCAGTACCTCTTCCCGCTGCTGCGCCGAAACGGGCGCCGGATGCGGAATACGAGTGAACTGTGCAGCGACTGTCATGATGCGATCCTATCCATTGCGCGGAATTACTTCGTTTTGGTGTCGACGAACGGCGGCTTGACCACCTCGCAGCGCAGCCTGCGCCCACGCACGTCGACCTCCACCTCATCGCCCGGTTCCAGCTTCGCGGTGGTGTCGAGCAGGGCCAGCGCGATGCCGATCTTCAACGACGGCGAGAACGTCCCCGAGGTGGTCTCGCCGACCGGTTCGCCGTCGCGCAGCACGGTCTGCCCCTGCCGCAGCACGCCGCGATCGAGCGCCTTCAAACCCATCAGGGTGCGGCGCGGGCCGTCGGCCTTCTCCTGCTCGAGTGCCGCCTTGCCCCAGAACTCCGGCTTCTTCCAGCCGACGGCCCAGCCGGTGCGGGCCTGGTTCGGGGTGATGTCGAGGGACAGCTCGTGGCCGTGCAGCGGGTAGCCCATCTCGGTGCGCAGGGTGTCGCGCGCGCCCAGCCCGGCCGGCTGGCCGCCCGCGGCGAGGACCTGCGCGGTGAGCGCGCGGAAGACCGCCTCGGCGTCGGCCCAGCGGGGCAGCAGCTCGTAGCCGTGTTCGCCGGTGTAGCCGGTCCGGCACACCCGCACCGGGCGGCCGTCCCATTCGGCGTCGGCGTAGGCCATGTATTCCATGTCGGTGGGCAGGCCGAGCGCGGCCAGCACCTCGGTCGACCGGGGGCCCTGCACCGCGAAGACCGCGTAGTCGCGGTGCTCGTCGGTCACGGTGACGCCCTCGGGCGCCACGGTGCGCAGCTCGGCGACGACGGCCGCGGTGTTGGCGGCGTTGGGCACCAGGAACACCTCGTCGTCGCTGACGTAGTAGGCGATCAGATCGTCGATCACGCCGCCGTCGGCGGCACAGCACAGCGTGTACTGGGCCTTGCCGGGACGGATCCGGGCCAGATCGTTGGTCAGCGCCGAGTTCACGAACGCCGCCGCGCCGGGGCCGGCGACCGTGGCCTTGCCCAGGTGACTCACGTCGAAGAGTCCCACGGTGGTGCGCACGGCGGTGTGCTCGCCGACGGTGCCGCCGTACTGCACGGGCATCTCCCACCCGCCGAACGGCGCGAAGGTGGCTCCGAGTTCGACGTGAACAGCGTGGATGGGGCCCTCGAGCAGCGCGTTGTCGGTCATGGCCGAGAGCTTATCGGTCCCTCCCGGCACCACGCGAACCTCCGAGCAGGGGGGTGCGAGCCCCGACGTCGGCGTCGGTGCCGGCCGCCGTCATCGGGGTCCGGGTCGCCCGCGCACGAAAGCCGATGCCGGGCAACGGCGGTAAGGTCGTGGCCGTGAGTGAGATGTCCGGCCGCAGGTTCCGCACCGTCTCCCGGATGGACCGGGTGCTGAGCCAGACCGTGTCCAGGATCCCGGAGTCGTCGGTGGACCGGGGCATGCTGCGCCTGACCAAGTCCGCCAACACCGGCGGTCTGTGGCTGGCCGCGGCGGCGGTGCTGGCGGTCAAGCCCGGCCAACCGCGCCGGGCCGCCCTGCGCGGGGTGATCGCGCTGGCGGGGTCGAGCTTCACGGTGAATCTGGTGCTCAAGTCACTGATCCCGCGCCGACGTCCCCCGGCCGAACTCATGCCGCACGGCAGGCGCCTGATCGACGCGCCGGTGTCGTCGTCGTTCCCGTCGGGGCACAGCGCCAACGCCGCGGCCTTCGCCACCGCCGTCGCCCTGGAGAGCCCGCGGACCGCACTCGCCGTCGCCCCGGTGGCCGCCGCTGTCGCCTATTCGCGCATCCACACCGGCGCGCACTGGCCGTCCGACGTTCTCGTCGGTGCCGCCGTCGGCACCGGTGTCGCGCTGGCCACCCGCCGCTGGTGGCCGATCCGCGAATCCGACGAGGCGGACGCGCACGTGGTGCGCGACGCGCCCGCCCTGGTCGACGGCAAAGGTCTACTGCTGCTGATCAATCCGCGCTCCGGCGACTCCGCCTACGACCCCACCGCCGACATCGCCGAGGCGCTGCCCGCGGCCACCCTGCTGCACACCGAGCCCGGACGCGACGCCGTCGAACTGTTGCAGGAGGCCGTCGACTCCTCGATCGTCGCGGTCGGCGCGGCCGGGGGTGACGGCACCATCGCCGCGGCGGCGGCCGTCGCGGTGCGCAATGATCTGCCGCTGGTCGTCGTCCCGGCGGGCACCCTCAATCACTTCGCGCGCGACCTCGGCGTCTACGACCTGCGCGAGGTCGTGGACGCGACCGGCGCGGGCGAGGCCGTCGAAGTCGACATCGCCGCCGTCGAGTTCGACACCCCCGAGGGGCCGCGCACCCACTACCTGATCAATACCGCCAGCATCGGCGCCTACCCCGAACTGGTCCGGCTGCGCGAGAAGTGGGAGGACCGCTGGGGTAAGTGGCCCGCGTTCGCGGCGGCGCTGATCGTCATGCTGCGCCGGGCCGAACCGACCCGCGTCCGGATCGACGACCGCTGGCACGATCTGTGGTTCCTGTTCATCGGCAACGGTCCGTACCATCCGCACGGCGCGGTCCCGGCGTTCCGGTCCCGGCTGGACGAAGGCCTGCTCGATGTCCGCTGGCTGCGCGCCGACGTCCGGTTCTCCCGCACCCGTGCCGTCATCGCGCTGATGCTGGCCGCCATCGGGCACAGCCGGGTCTACGGCGAGCGCCAGATGCACGAGCTGTCGGTGGCCGTGCACGTCCCCGTGTCGGTGGCCGCCGACGGCGAAGTCGTCGGTACCGCACGCGATCTGCGCTTCACCATCGCGGGCCGCATCCCGGTCTACCGGCGCAACGAGGACAACCCGCGCTGGGAGAACCGGGCGCGACCGCACCATCGCCGTCCGCTGGCCTGGCTCACCGACCGCCGTCGCTGATTTCCTCACGAACCCGTCTCACCTCGATCACCATCGGCCACAACAACCTTGCGCGGGCCCCCGCACCTGTGGACATGATGGATTCATGAGCTCACCGGACGGCGCCCGTCCGATCACCGACACCGAAGCCACCCGCCGCTGGGACCCGTGGACCCCGAGCGTCGTCGCCGCCCGTCTCGACTCCTGCTTCGCGCCGTGGGCGGTCGCGGGCGGCTGGGCGATCGATCTGTTCGCGGGCGGGATCTCCCGCGCGCACGGCGACATCGAGATCGCCGTCCCCCGAACGGCTTTCCCCGAGATCGCCGACGCCTTCCCCGAATACGAGTGGGACATCGTCGGCGACGGCCACCTGTGGCCCTACGCCCGCGCCGCCGACCGCGACGACCTGCACCAGACCTGGCTCCGCGATCCCTACACCGGCGCGTTCCACCTCGACGTCTTCCGCGAACCCCACGACGGCGACACCTGGATCTGCCGCCGCGACCCGACGATCACCCTCCCCTACTCCGATCTGATCCGCACCACCCCCTCCGGCATCCCCTACCTGATCCCGGAGGTCGTCCTGCTGTTCAAGGCAAAAGCCCACCGCCCCAAGGACGACGCCGATCTCCGCCGAGCACTGCCGCTGCTGTCCGAGCAGCGCCGCGCCCGCCTGACCTCGTGGCTGGAACTGGTCCACCCCGACCACCCGTGGCTGAGCAGGACCGCGGCCTGACCCTCGGCCGGGTCCGATTCAGCCGGGCAGGCGGCACCAACCCTGCCGGTAGTCCGTCCAGTCCTGGGGTCTGGCCGCGAAATCCACGTACAACGCCACCCCGAAATTCGCCCGGTCCGCGTCGGCTCGGGTCAGGCCGAGCCGGATGCCGCGGACGGCGGCGGCCACCGTTTCCGAGGACCCGTCGTGGCCGGGGTCGTCGGCCCAGAACGCGGGTGCGCCCATGAGCAGGTCGACCTCGTGTGGGGTCACCTCGGCGGCCAGTTCGGTTTGCTGGGCCAGGTATCCGCTGTAGAGGGCCTGGGTCGGCATCGCGGTGTCGTAGGACATCACCGCCACCTGCTCGACGCGGCGCGCGACCTCGGCGAAATAGGCTTGGCTCCACCATTTCCCGTGATCGACGAGCGCGATGCCCACCGAGTGCAGGCCGGGCAGCGGATCGATGACCGGGGCCGAGACCGACAGCGGGACCCCCGCCGCCGAGGTCACCGCCCTGGTCGCGTCGAGCAGCGCGAGGAAGCCCGGGGAGCCGGACCGGATCGGCTCCAGGTCGTAGTGGATTCCGTCGAAGCCGTATTCCAGGACCTGGCGCGCGGAGGCGACCACGCGGTCGCGCGACGGCGCCGATTCCACGTCCAGACCATCGAATTCGGGCCGCACGATGTCACCGAGCCACGACTGCACCCGCACGCCCGGCACCTTCGCGTGCACCGCGTCGACGAACCAGCGCGCCCGTGGCGCCAGCTCGTCGCGCAGGCTCCCGTCGTGTTCGAGCGGGCCGGTGTGCACGTAGAGATCGCGGATACCGGTGCCCGCCAGCAACGTCGCCAGCCGGTCGACATCGGCGTCGGTCTTGCGGCCGTCCACCCACGCGTGCCCGAGCCAGAAGGCGTCCTTGCCCCGGGTGCGCGCGTGCTCGGACTGCTCGCCGATGTTGTGCGCCAGCAACGCCGTCACCACCCCCGCGACCGGCAGCGACACCACGGCGAGCACCACGAGCACGAGCACCGCGCTCCGCGTCCACCACGACCACTTCCGCCACATCCCCCGCATCGCGGCCTCCCTCTCGCCCGAGACCCCAGATTACCCGCAGGTACCGATCCGCAGATTTCCGGCAAACCGACAGCCCGTGAAAAGCTGTGCGCCGCTGTATAACTGAACGGAGCACCATGAAATTCGCCGTCACCCTGGGATCGGCCGCCCTCGCGGCCTTCGCTTTCGCGATCGTGACACCGGCCGTGGCCACCGCCCAGCCGTCGGGCAACTGCCACAAGTCCTACTCACCCTGCCTACCGATCGTCAGCGATGTCGACTGCGAGGGCGGCAGCGGGAACGGACCGGTCTACACCGGACGCGTCCAGGTGATCGGGCCCGACGAGTACGGCCTCGACCGTGACGGTGACGGCATCGGCTGCGAGTAGCACGAAAAAAGGGGGCGTGCGATGCGGTGCATCGCACGCCCCCTTTCCTGTGCGGGGTCAGCGGTCGATATCGGGACTGCCGGGGCCCTCGCCCGGCTTGCCCAGGTCGGGCCTGCCTTCGGGTCCGCCCGGCGTGCCGTAGCCCGGGCTCGTGCCGGGGGTGCCATAACCCGGCTGACCACCTTCGGCCGGACCGCCGTACCCGGGCTGCCCACCCTGCGCAGGGCCACCGTAGCCAGGCTGACCACCTTCGGCCGGGCCACCGTAACCGGGCTGACCGCCCTGAGCCGGACCACCATAGCCGGGCTGACCGCCCTGAGCGGGGCCGCCATAACCGGGCTGACCCCCCTGAGCCGGACCACCGTAACCGGGCTGACCGGGGTACCCCGGCTGCCCGTACCCGGGCTGACCCGGCTGACCGAATCCGCCTGCGGGCCCGCCGTACTGCTGCGGGTAGCCGGGATCGGCGACGGCGGTCGCGGCGCCGACGACCGGTCCGCCGGTCACCACCCGGTACGCGTAGGTCGAGGCGATGATCGTCAGCGGGACCGTCACCAGCAGGCCGAGACCGCACAGCAGCGCGCCGACGATATTGATGCCGAACAGCGCCAGCGTCAGCAGCAGCAGGGGTCCGGCATTGCTCGAGATCGCCGAGAAACTCGATTTGATCGCCGTCACCGCATCCTGGTTCCGGTCGATCACGAATTGCATCGTCCACCAGGTGAAGAAGGCGATCACCAGACCCGGCAGGATGCACAACACGAAGCCGATGCCGGTGGCCAGACCGACCAGAATGCCGGCCAGAATCACCGCGCCGACATTGGTGAACTGGAAGAAATCACCGAATCCCGGTTTGCGCCCATCGGTTTCGTGCAGCGCGCCGCGCACGAACGCGGCGGAGATCAAATAGCCGATGACGGCGCTGACGACGGTGCCGATGAACTGCCAGATACCGAAGCCGATGCTGATGCCACCGTCATAGTCGGTATCGGTCGTGTTCCCCAGGCCGAACAGGAAGTTGATCGCCACCTGGATGACGAACGCGATCAGCACGATCGCGATCCACACCACCGCGTTGTTCTTGAATTTGTCCCAGCCGTAACCGATGGCGTCGCCGACACCGAGTTTCGGCCCCGCCGGTGGATACCCGGGTTGCTGCTGTCCATACGTCATCCGAATCGCATCCCCTCACCTTGTGCGACGACCGAAGCCGCCGATATGAGTCTTCCGATCCGGCGCCACGGTCACGCCGATGGGTCCGATCATTTCACACCACCCGCCCCACGTGCGGTTTTCCTGCGCCGAGCCCGGCACAGCGGGGAATTCGGCCGCCCAGGCCCACGGGAAAACGGCACGGTGTTTCGACGGAATCAGCGGTGCAACGAATTCGACACGATTACCGGCCGGATCGTCGGTGCGGAATGCGGGAAACTCGGCGGGAAGAACCGCCGCACCGAACACCCCGGCGCGAGACCGGGGCGAACGGGTCGCGAAGGGCTACTTCTCGGCCTCGGCCCGCTTGGGCAGCTTCCAGCCCGGGCGCGGGAAGTGGCAGGTGTAGCCGTCGGGGTAGCGGATCAGGTAGTCCTGATGCTCCGGCTCGGCATCCCAGAAGGTGCTCGCCGGGGTCACCTCGGTGACGACCTTGCCCGGCCACAGGCCCGAGGCGTCGACGTCGGCGATGGTGTCGATCGCCGTGTGGCGCTGGTCCTCGTCGAGATAGAAGATCGCCGAGCGGTAGCTCGAGCCGATGTCGTTGCCCTGACGATCCTTGGTGGTGGGGTCGTGGATCTGGAACAGGAACTCGAGCAGGGCCCGGTAGTCGGTCTGCGCCGGGTCGTATTCGATCTCGACGGCCTCGGCGTGGCCGGGGTGGTTGCGATAGGTGGGGTGATCGTTGCTGCCACCGGTGTAGCCGACCCTCGTCGACAGCACGCCCGGTTGACGGCGGATCAGATCCTGCATGCCCCAGAAGCATCCACCGGCCAGAATCGCCTTACGGGTTTCGGTCACGCGTCCTCCTTCATAGAGCTCCACGGTCGCACAGAACGGCCACAACCGCCTCTATGGAACTCCCCTGTCGGCCCCGGAATTCCCGCCAGTAGGCTCGCCGCGCGAGCGATACCTCAGGAACGTCCATGTGTGCCCCAGCGTCACCCAGGAAACAGGAGGAAGTCGGCGAAATGCCACGTAGCGTCGTTGCCCGGTATTCGATGATCGGACTGGCCGCAGTCGCTCTCACAGCGGGTGCGGTGACCACCGCGGGAGCCCATCCCGGCAGCGCCGACACCGTCGAGCAGACCTCGACCTGCGAAGCCAGACAATCGCGACAAAACGACCTAGCGCTACGCACGCCCGACCCGGCGGCCACCGGGCAGATCGACGCGGTCCTGCTCGACGAGTCCACCCGAAAGCCGATCACCGGCGGCGAGGTGGTCCTGACCGGTTTCGACGCCTGTGGCGACACCATCCACCGGCACCTGTCCACCGGCGCCGACGGACAGGTGAGCTTCCGCGGCCTGCAACCGGGCCGCTACCAGGTGAGGGCCTACCCCGGCGAGGCCACGGCGAAAACGGCCGCCACCGCCGATGTCGAACTGTCGACACCGACGCTGAAGGCACTGCAGTTCACGGTCGCCACCGGCCGCCGTTAGCCGCCGGTCGGGCCGGGTGCGCGCTGCCCGGCCCGAAACCCGGCGACACCGAGCACGCCCGCACGACCCGTGATACAAATCACCCCAGAGTGAGAAGGGGTGGTTTCCGTATGGAACCAACAGCCGCGCAGCGGGCAGCGCTGGGCTTGATCTGTGACACATTCCTGCCGGGCGACGAGTTCGGACTACCGCCGGCGACCGAGCTCGGGACGGTCGACACGATCTTCCGGATCCTGGGTCGCAATCCGCGGGAAGCAGATCAGAAGCAGCTGGCGATGTTGTTGGGGCTGTGGGATTCCCGCGTCTTCGGGCTGCTGACCGGCAGTGGCCCGCGCCGGTTCTCGTCGCTGTCGCAGCAGCGTCGCGAGGCCGCGCTGCTGCGGCTGGCCGATTCCGGGCTGGCGCCGGCGCGCGCGGTGTTCCAAGCGCTCAAGCAGGCCTCGCTGCTGGCCTACAACGTGACACCCGGCCCGACCGGGACCAACCCGCTGTGGGAGAAGATCGGCTATCCCGCCCCGACCGGGCCGCTGGCGGATGCCCCCGCGCCCGCGCTCACCCCGCAGCGATACGCCGAAGCGACCACCCTCGACTGCGATGTCGTCGTGGTCGGCTCCGGCGCCGGTGGGGGCGCGGCGGCCGCGGTACTGGCCGAGGCGGGCCTGGACGTGGTGGTCCTCGAACGCGGAAACTACTACGACGACAAGGATTTCGGCCACGGCGAGCTCGACGCGCTGACCAGCCTGTACGCCTCGGGTCCGCCCGCGTCGGCGGAGGGGCAGATCACGCTGGTGGCGGGGTCCTGCCTCGGCGGCGGCACCGTCGTCAACTGGAGTACCTCGCTGCCCACCCCCGACAACGTCCGCAAGGAATGGGCCGAATCGGGGGTCCCGCAGTTCGCCGACGACGAATTCGGTGCCGCGCTCGACACGGTGCAGCGCCGGATCGGGGTGACCGGCGGCCGGTCGCCGCTCTCGGCCCGTGACGGCATCCTCGAGCGTGGCGCCAAAGCGCTCGGCTGGGATGTCGACACCCTGCCGCGCAATGTCGGCGACGCCTGCGACGCCGCGGTGGAATGCGGTCGGTGTGGTTACGGGTGCAGGCTCGGCGCGAAGCAGTCGGTCACCAAGACCTGGCTCCAGGACGCCGCCGGGTACGGGGCGCGCCTGGTGGTCGACGCCGATGTCCGCACGATCACGGTGAAAGCCGGTCGAGCGGAGTCGGTCTCGGCCCGCACGTCCGACGGTGTCGAGATCACGGTGCGGGCGCGCGCGGTGGTCGTCGCCGCGGGCGCCATCCAGACACCGGCGCTGCTGCAGCGTTCGGGCCTGCGCAACAAGAACATCGGCAAGCACCTGCGCCTGCATCCCGCCGCCGCGGTGTTCGGGGTGTTCGAGGAGGAGATCCGGCCCTGGGAGGGCGCGTTGCAGGCGCGCATCAGCAGGCACCACGCCGATCTCGACGGCAACGGCTACGGCGTCATCTACGAGACCGGGCCGATCCATCCGGGTCTGGCGACCGGTTTCATGAGCTGGCGCGGCGCGGCCGCGCACCGGGACACCATGCTCGACTTCGCCCGCACCAACTCGATCGGCGTGATCACCCGCGACCGCGATCCGGGCACCGTCTCGATCGACGGCAGCGGCGAGGCCGTGGTGAAGTACCGGCTCTCCGACTACGACGCGAACCACCTGCACACCGGCATCGTCGGCGCGGCCTCGGTGCTCGAAGCCGCGGGCGCGCAGCGCATCTACTCGGGCCACCAGGCGGGCATCTCATTCGAGCCCGGCGTGCGCGGTTCGCTCGCGGAATTCGACGCGGCCTGCAAGAAGGCGGGCTACGGACCGGGCCGCTGCTCGCTGGGCGCGCTGCACATCATGGGCTCGGCCCGGATGGGCGGCAGCGCGGAACTGTCGGCGACCAACCCGGACGGCGTCACCTGGGATGTCGACAACATCGTCGTGGCCGACGGCTCCACCTTCCCCACCGCACCGGGGGTGAACCCGATGGTCACCATCGAGGCGATCGGCTACATGAACGCCAAGCGCCTGGCGGCCGGGCTCACCTAGCCGTCGACCCGGCGGATGCCGGCGAGGACGGCCCGCAGCACCCCGAGGTCGGCAGTGCCGACCGCGCGGTGCTGCGGGGCGCGGGCGATCAGCCTGCCCTCGTCGATCAGGTCGGCGATGAGCACCTTGGCCAGATTCAGTGGCAGTCCCAGGTGCGCCGACACCTCGGCCACCGCCATCGGGGTGCGGCACAGGTCGACGATCGCGGCGTACTCGGGTTCGGGCCGACGCAAGCGGGTGCCCGCGCCGGCGTCGACCAGCAGGGTCGTGAGGTCGAGTTCGTCGCGCTCGGTCCGGCCGCGCCCGCGGGTGACCGCGTAGAGACGCACGATCGGCCCGGCGTCCTCCTCGTACCAGTGTTCGCGTTCGTCGCTCATACGCGCGGGGAGACGGCGGGGAACTGGCCGGAGATCGGCGCGGACGGATCGCTCGCCTCGGCCAGCGCCGAGGGAATCAGCACGACCGCGCGCACCCCGCCGTAGACCGATTCCGACAGCCGCACCGAGATGTTATGCCTGCCTGCCAGTTTCGCGACGACGAACAGGCCGAGCCGGGAGCTACCGGACAGCGTCGCCACGCTGAACTCGGGTGGGTCGGCCAGCATCGCGTTGCGTTCGGCGAGATCGGCCTCCGGCATGCCGAGACCCTGGTCGGTGATCTCCACCGCCACACCGCGCCCGACCACCACCCCGGACACCACCACGTGCGCCTCCGGCGGCGAGAACGCCGTCGCGTTGTCCATCAGTTCGGCGAGCAGGTGGATCACGTCGGCGACCGCGTGGCCGGCGATGCGCACCTCGGGCATCTGCTTGGTCTGGATCCGGGTGTAGTCCATGCTCTCGGCGATGGCGCCGCGGACCAGTTCCAGCAGCGCGACGGGATTGCGCCAGCGCCTGCCCGGCTGCTCGCCGCCGAGGATGATGAGGTTCTCGGCGTTGCGGCGGGTGCGGGTCGCGAGATGGTCGAGCTGGAACAGCAATTCGAGCTGATCGGCGTTGCTCTCGTCGCGTTCGGCGCGGTCGAGCAGGGCGAGCTGGCGGTGCACGACGACCTGGCTGCGGTGGGCGATATTGAGGAACACGGTATTGATGCCCGCCCTGGTCTGGGCCTCGGCGATCGCCGCCGACACCGCGGCCAGATGCGCGCGGTTGAACGCGGCCGCGACCTGGCCGAGCTCGTCGGAGCCGAAGTCCAGCCGGGAGGTCTCCGCGCGGGCCTCGACCTGCTCGCCCGCGGCGAGTCTGCGCATGAGGTCGGGCATCCGCTCGTCGGCCAGTTCCAGGGTGTCGTGGCGCAACCGCCGCATGCGGGCGATGAACCGGTTGGCCAGTACCAGCGCCACGAGGAAGGCGGCCACCGCCAGCGCCGCGACGAGCGCGCCGCCGAGCAGGGCGTTACGGGTGTCGGTCTCCCCCTGCTGCCGGGCGATGACGTGGGCGTCGCCGCTCTGGTCCGCCCACAGCTTCTGCAACGCGAGATTCACGTGCCGGGAGGCGTCCTGCCAGCCCGCCAGGCTCAGTGGCAGCGCCGCGTCCCCGCGATCGTTGCCGACCGGACCGCGCGTCACCAGCGCGTCCTGCATCGAGGTCACCTGCTGCCAGTCCGCGCTCGCGGTGATCGCACCGAGCTGGGCGAGCCGGTCGCCCTTCAGCACCGTGGCCGAATAGGCCACCTCGCCACGGAATTCGCCGACCCGGTGCCCGAAGTCGGCCAGCTCGGCGGCCGACATCCGGCCGTTGGTCAAGGCCACCGAGCCGAGCGTGTCGGCCTGCGACAGCGCCTCGGCGGCGCGCAACTGTTCCACGCCGTAGCTCAGTTCGATGCCGATCTTCGCCTGCGGCGCCACCCGGGCGGCCAGCATCGACGCGGCGACGATCGTGCCGATCACCTGGGAGAAGAACGTGAACACCTGATCCGGCGGGATCTGGAGCGCGTCCACGCCGCCGCGCACCGTCGGCACCATGGCGAAGAGCTTGTTGTAGCCCTCGATGTCCTCGGCCGAACCGTCCGGATTGAGCTTGCGCGCGGCGTCGCCCTTGGCCATCACCGCGGCGAGCGCCTCGTCGGAGCGCTGGCGGGCGGTGACCAGGGCGGGCGTGGACGGTGGGTCACCGGCCAACCGCAGCAGCGACAGCCTGCGCTCCTCCTGGAACGCCGAGACCATCAGGATCGCCGGCGCGGTGGTGCTGCTCGCCAGCTCGGCCCATTCGGTGGATTCGCGCGCCGAGTCCACCAGATACACCGCCGCGCCACCACCGGTGACCAGCAGGATCACACTGGAGATCAGCACGATCGACAGGAGCCGGATCCGCACGCTCACCCGGCCGCGAACACCGCGCCCGCCCCACCACGATGTCCCGAGCAACGAGTTACGCCAGTTCTTCACACCGAAACTTTCCGCTCCCGGAGCCGCCCCGGCGCTCCGCTGCGTGCTGCGCCCGCGACACAGACGATCCGGCACGCTTGTCTTCGCGCCAGAGACTAACCGACCGGCCGCACCCGCGCGCGGTTTGCGTGGGACGCGAAAAAGCCCTCGTGTCAAGCAAACTCACAGCACCGCGACGGTGAACCGTCACGTGATCTCAGAGCGCGGTCGCGCGCACCCGGTGTCGCGTCAGATGGCTCAGCACGGACTGATTCGCCTCCCACCCGTCGGGGAACTTCACCGGCACCCCGAGATGGACCGGTTCGGCCGAGGGGTGCGCGTCGAGGAGTTCCGGGATGCCGGCGCGGCCGACCAGGATGCAGGCGTGCCGGTGCCGGGAGGCGAGCACGCACAATCGGCCCGCTTCGAGGTGGAAGGCGCTGGCGTCGCGGCGGCCCGAGAGCGGGTGCAGCACCAGGGTGACGTCGTACTCGCGGCCCTGGAGCCGGTTGGCGGTATCGACGGTGACCGGCTCGGCGGCGGTGCCGCGCAGGGCGGTCCGCACGGCGTCGGCCTGGTCGCGGTGGGCGGTACCGATGGCGACCCGGTCGGTGGTGACCGGGTGACTGCCCGATTCGGAGTGCGCGGTGGCGCCGCGCTCGATCAGCCGGGCGGCGATCGCGGCGAGCGCGTGCACCGCCTCACGGTCGGTGCGCAGGGTGTGCCGGGCGGGCAGTTCGTACCAGCCCCAGCCCGTCGCGGCCGCTTCCTCGAGCACCGCGTCGATCGATCCGCCGAGGCCACGGGTGGTGAAAGCCATCCTGCGGTCACCGAATCCGGTGCCGGACTCGAAACCGGTGAACGGGTAGAAGGCCTGCGAGACGACCGGCGCCGCGGTGGCGGGCAATCGCCACGACACCGGCAGCCGGTGGATCGGGATGTTGTCGTTGTTGGCGAGCATCACGCTCACCGCGCTCATCGTCGGATCCCAGGTGAGCCCGGCCCAGCGCGCGGTCTCGACGGTCGCGAACGGATCGAGCTGCCCCGGATCGCCGACGAACAGCCCGCGATCGAACCGGTTCGCGATGCGCAACAACATGTCCGAGCGCATCTGATACGCCTCGTCGATGATCGCGTGCGACCAGCTGCCCTCGGTGATGGTGGCCCATTTGGCGGCCGTCCCGATGACGATGGTGCGATCGGCCAGATCGCCGGGTTTGGTCGCGACGCGGACGTTGGCGTGCTGGTCGACCCGCTCGCTGGTGACGTAGGCGGTGCTGGACAGGCGCCCGATGCGCATTCCCGGGTCGGCGCCGGCGAGGCGGTCGATGAGGTCGTCGACCTGTTCGTTGGTCTGGGCGACGATCATCCGCTGGTCGTCGTCCTCGGCGAGCTGGCGGGCGGCGCGCACGACCAGCGTGGATTTGCCCGCCCCGGGCGGCGAGTCGACGACGATGGCGCGATGACTCGCGTCGCGCAGGTCGGTGAGAATATTCGCGACGGCCTCGTCCGGCGTGGTCACTGCAGCTCCTCCCCTTCGTCGTCGGTGGGCGGCACCCATTCCGGCGGCGGGCCGCCGTGCGTCCACGGGGTGTCCTCGCGTGCGGGCAGATTCAGCAGACCGTTGAACGGCGACGGCGAGAACCGGGCGAACCCGAGCGCCTCACCGTCGGTCGGCACCGAGCCCGGTTCGGCGACGAGCTTGCGGCCCATCCCACCCGAGAGTTCCAGCACCATGCGGTCGCCGTCGATCTCGACGACGACCCCACTCTGCTTGGGCCGCTCCACACAGGTCAGCTCCTCGCCGACGACCGCCAGGAACGGATCGGTGGTGCGAATGTGGATGTGCGGGCGCAGTTTCGGGCGCGCGCCCGAACGGTCGACACGGTCCGGTTCGCTGTGCACGACGGTGCCGCGAAACGCCGCCCCGGTGACCCGGTGCTCGAGCATGCGCAGCGGATCGTCGAAGGCGCACTGGGCCTGCAGCGCTTCCAGGGCGCGCTCGCGTTCGAGCAACCTGCGCACCGCGCGCACGGCGGGATCGCGCCGGGCCTGCGGCGTGCCCTCGGCGACCTCGGCCGCGAAATAGGAGAACGCGCCGCGATCGTCGGTCCACCGGTTCTCCACGCTGGCGCCCGGCGGCAGCGCGCGCAGCAGGTCCAGCGCGCGCCACATCAGCTGCCAGGTGGGTTCGAGCTGACCGCGCAGCGACCGCTCGAGCCGTTCAGCGGCGACGGCCCTGGCGTTCTCGTCCACGGCGGCGCTGTAGGCGGCGATCAGCGGCGCGAGTTCCTCGTTGTCGAAACCGGGATCGGTGGCCGGACCCGCGGGCGGGGACTGCAACGGGTCCTCGGCGATGGCCGCGGCTTGGGCGCCGGTGCGGCCCGGTGGCGGGTCGATCCAGCCCAGCAGCGCGGCGAGATTGCCGTCCTCGAGCGCGGATTGGCCGGTGGCCCAGTGCGCCGACAGCGCCGAGGTCATCGCGGGCAGCACCGCCGACCCGGGGTGTTCGGCGCGGTCGCCGAACCAGGTCAGCCAACGGCCCAGCAGGGGAATCGAGACGGGCACCGGGTTGTCGCCGTCGGTGCGGTGGAATCGGACCGAGCGGCCCAGCAGCTTGAGGAAGTTCACCCCGCCCTCGTTCGGCGTCCAGATCTGCGGTGCGTCCAGGCAGCGGGTGTAGCTCTCGCCCGCCTTGCTGGTGAGTTCCTCGCTCTCGGCCAGGAACGACGCGAGATAGGGCAGCACGATGTCGGCCAGCTGCTCGATGAACCGCAGCCGCAGGACCCGGTCGCGTGGCTGCGGCACGATCAGCACGTTCTGGTCGCCGCGCGCGGTGCCGATCATGATCGCCAGCGGTGCCGCCGCCTCACCGGCCAGCCGCAGCGGCACCGCGACCAGCGGCCGCTCGCCCAGGTGCAGGTGCCGCACCGCCGCGGTCGGCTGGGCTCGGCCCGCGCGGACGGCCTCGGCCTTGGCGAGGGCCGACAGCACGCTCATCCCTGCCCCCTGACCGTGCACACGGCCGCGCGCATCTGCCGCACGCTCATCCGGCGATCTCCAGCCGCAACCGGTGCGCGGTGCGCAGCATGGCGGTGATGTCGGCGTGCTCGGGTCCCGGTTGCAGCGTCCCGTCGGCCAGACCCAGGACGGTGTGCAGATTCTCGATGCCGCCGACCTCGTCGCACACGCCGCGGCCGAGCGCGTCGACCGAACCGCAGGTCCTGGCCTCGTCGCGGCAGGCGAAGGCGAGCTCGCAGCTCGACATGCACTCCGGGGCGTAGCGGGCGGGAATGGCCGCGATCGTCTTCTCCAGGTCCTCCCCCGGCGCGAAGGTGGCCTCGGGCGGCAGCAGTTCGAGCAGTTCGGGAATGGCGGTGAGCCGGGTCAGCTGCCGGGACACGACCGCGAGCTGCTTGCGCAGGTCGACCAGGGCGGCGGTCGGCCGGTTGGTGAAGTCCTTCGCGCACACCAGGATCGTGTTGTGCGAGACCAGCTCCGGTGACTCGCCGATCTCGGTCATCAACTCGCGCAACGCGATCACATACACCGCGGACTGGCGGGCGGCCGCCGCGACCTGGGCCGGGTCGGCCTGCCCGTCGATCACCGGGAACGCCTTGATCTCGACGACGTGGAACTTGCCGTCGAGCTGCACGGCGACCACGTCGGGCTCCAGGTAGGCGGTGGCACCGGCGATGTCCAGACGCAGCATCGGATGGTCGAACAGAGTGCCGTCGCCCGCGGCGATCGTCGACTTCAGCAACTGCCGGGTGCGCTGATACCGCACGGCGTTGCCGGTGTTCTCGCCGACCGAGTTCAGGTCGTGGTAGGCGACTTCGGGGATGGTGAGGCCGAGCTTGTCGCGCAGCAGCGCCAGCAGTTCGGCGCAGCCGTTGGCCTTCACCATCGATTCGAAGGCGTTGCCACGGGTGATGGCGAACTGGGACTGACCGAACTGTGGTGGGAAACCGAGCGATTGGGCGATCACGGTCTTGTCGACCGCGGCCGCGTCGAGCAGGGCGCGCCGGGCGCACCCGGGATTGGCCGTGAGCGCGGCGATGGTGCGGGCGTTGTGCCTGGTCGCGGGCGCCGCGCCGCGCAACTGGTCCAGCTGTGCTGCGAGAGTGCTCATTTCACCTCGATTCGTCGCCGGTCGGCCACCCCGAGCCGAACCCCGAATAGTTGGGCGGCCGGATCGGCCAGCTGTTCGGACGCCCGGCGCGCGGCCGCGATGCGCTGCCGTGCGTCCTCGTCCTCGTGGACGGCCAGCTCCCGCCGGGCGGCCTCGATCACCGCCGCCGGGTCCAGTGTGTCGGGCGCGCCCGACACTCCGGGAATCGAGACGGCGAGCCGCCACAGTACGCGCTGTCCCGCCTGCGTCGCGGCAGGCTGCGCCGCGAGGTGGTCGGCCAGTCGGATCGCCGAGATCAGCAGGCCGACACGCGGACTCAGCGGACCCACCATCCGGCGCTCGAGCGGCCAGGAGCTCACCGCGAGCAATCCGCGCGCCTGCGACAGCAGATCCGTCGTGAGCGCCGCGCACAGGTAGTACGGCCGGGCATACGGCGCCGAACGGAACGAGCGTTCCTCGTCGCGGCGCAGGCTGGTCAACCGGGCGGGCAGGAGTTCGCCGGAGAAGAACGCCTCGTGCACGGCCAGGACGAGTTTGGGCGAGGACGGCACCGACAGCAGCGTCAGCGCGCGGTGCACGTGCTCGCGGACCGGCACGGCGGGCGCGTCGGCCCGTTCCGGCGCGGCGGCGGGCTCCGGGATCGACCCCAGGACGACAGCGTCCCAGGCGGATTCGGTCTTGCGCAGTTCCGCGCGCAGCTGCCGGGCGGTGGCGCGATCGCCGGACGCGGCGGCCCGGCGCACCTCGGCGCGGAGGTCGGCGATGCGCGCCTCCAGCTCCTCGGCCGTGTCCGTCACGAGCGTGAGCGTATTCAGCAGTTCCAGTGTTGTCCAGTGTTTGCCAGTATTCACCACCGGATTGCCACGTGGACCACATCGAGGATCCGCCCCCGTAGGCCGCGGTTGCCAGAATTTGCCACCGCCGTCGTCGAGCGCCGCGCTGCCGCGCGGGCCCGGCCTGGCGTTCTCCCTCCGGCAGCCGTGCGCGCCGGACGGCGTCGCCCTGCGGAACGGGCCGCTCAGCCTCGATGCCACATCGGCAGCAGGGTCGGTCCGTCGTCGGGCAACTCGATCGGCTCGCCCTCGTGCACGAAGCCGTGACGGGCGTAGAGCCGCGACGATCTGGTCGTACTGGCTTCCAGATACGCCGTTTCGCCCGCGTCGGCGAAGGCCGCGAGCCGATCGGTCAGGATCGCGCCGCCCGCGCCTTTGCCGCGATGCTCGGGCACGGTGACGATGACATGCAGGTAGCGGTGCGGGAATTCGCGCGGATGCGCGGCGGCGACCAGGCTCGAGACCGCCGCCATCCGCCGGAACGACACGACATCGGGCGCCGCCTTCAGCAGCGCGCGCGCTTCGTCGGCTTCGGCGGCGAGCCGGTCGGCGGAGGTGACCGTCTGCCACAGCGACACCGCCCAGATGTCCTCGCCGTCGCCCGCGACCCACACCTCGTCCTCGGCCAAGGCCTTGGCCACGAACTGCGGTCCGAACGTGGTGCGATAGGCCTGCTCGATCTCCGGGTCGCCGGCGCGGATCCACGCCGAGACGACCTCGTCCAGACTCGCCGCGACGAAAGCGTCGGCGACCGCGGCGAGTTCGTCGGGACGGGCCTGCCTGACGTGGACGTTCATCGGTCTCTCCTCCTGGGTGAACAGTGTGCGTAGTCGCCAATCTAGGAGTGCGCCAGCAGGGTTACGAGTATTTCGTCACACTGGTTGGTGTGCGGAAATCGACGCTGTGCGTGCACTGTGGACGCGAGGTGGAGCAGGCCGACCGAGGCCGGGTGCGCCGCTATTGCTCCCGGTCCTGTCAGGGGCGGGCCTACCGGGCCCGCCGGGACCGGCGCCCGCCGGTACGCCGTGCCCGGCCGACCAGGCTGACCCCGGTGCACATCGCCGCCACGGCGATCGAGGTCGCCGACCGGGACGGGCTCGACGGCCTCACCATGCGTCGCCTCGCCGGCGAACTCGGCGTCGCGACCGCCGCGCTCTACCGGCACTTCCCCGACCGGGAGGCCCTGCTGGCGGCGATGACGGAACTGGCGCTCGCGCGCACCCCCGCACCCGCGCCGGCCCCGGACTGGCGCGCCGCCCTGGCGACCGAGGCCGACGGGGAATGGCGACTCTATCGGCGGCACCCGTGGATCCTCACCGTGCTCGCCCGCACCCGGCCGCCACTGGGCCCGGCCCTGCTCGACTCACTGGAGCGCTCCTTCGCCGCGCTCGACGAACTCGACCTGACCAGCGGCGAGATGCTCACGATCTACCTCGCCTACTCCGGCATGGTCCAGGGCCTGGCGCTGATGTGGAGCACCGATCGCGGCGACCGCATCGGTGCCGCCGCGATCGCGACCGCCGACCCGGTGCGCGCCGAACTCGCCGAACTCCTCGACCCGTGCGCCCGCCCGGTGCTGCACCGGATGTTCGCCGCCGAGCCGCACGGACCCGACCTCTCCTTCGACGAACTGCTCACCGCCGGTGTCGCACTACTGCTCGACGGCGTCGCGATGCGGCAGCCGAGGCCGACCGCATAATCTGGGGCGATGACCGCTGTTGCAGATCGTTCACTCGGACCGGAATTGGCACGTACCGAAACCATCAGCCCGGACACCGATGTCCTGGTGATCGGCTTGACGTCCTCGGAGAACGGACCGGCCATCGTCCCCGCCGACCTGTTCGGCGACGTGCTCACCGCCGAGGTTCGCGCGGAGCTGCTCGACGCTCTCGGCGCGGTCGGCGCGAAGGGCAAGCCCGAGGAACTCACCCGGGTGCCCGCGCCCGCGGCGCTGGCCGATGTGACCAGCGTGCTCGCGGTCGGCCTCGGCGCGGCGGACAAGGTCGATGCCGAGCAGGTGCGCCGTAGCGCCGGTGTCGCCGGGCGCGCGCTCAGCGGCACCGAACTCGTCGCGACCACCCTCTCGGGCGTCGACCTGGCCGCCGCGGCGGAGGGCTTCTACCTCGGCGCGTACACCTTCACCACCTTCAAGTCGGCCAAGAGCGCGCCCAAGCCCGACGAACAGCCGGTGCTGCGCGTCGAATTGCTGGTTCCCGAACCCGAATTCGGCGTGCTGGAACTGCTGCGCGCCCAGCTCGTCGCCGAGGCCGTCGCGACCGCGCGCGATTTCGTCAACACTCCGCCGAGCGCGCTGTACCCGGCCGAGTTCGCCGAGCGGGCCCGCCTGCTCGCCGAGGCGGCCGGGCTCGAGGTCGAGGTGCTCGACGAGGACGCGCTCGCCGCGGGCGGCTACGGCGGCATCGTCGGCGTCGGTCAGGGTTCCGCGCGCCCGCCGCGCCTGGTGCGCATCACCTACGCGGGCGGCCCCAAGAAGGTCGCGCTCGTCGGCAAGGGCATCACCTTCGACACCGGCGGCATCTCCATCAAGCCCGCGGCCAACATGGAGAACATGACCTCCGACATGGCCGGCGCCGCGGCGGTCATCGCGACCACCCTGCTCGCCGCCCGGCTCGGCCTGCCGGTCACCGTCACCGCGACCGTGCCGATGGCCGAGAACATGCCCTCGGCTACCGCGCAGCGCCCCGGCGATGTGCTCACCCAGTACGGCGGCACCACCGTCGAGGTACTCAATACCGACGCCGAGGGCAGGCTCATCCTGGCCGACGCGATCGTGCGCGCCGCCGAGGACGAGCCCGACTACCTGATCGACGTCGCCACCCTGACCGGCGCGCAGATGGTCGCCCTGGGCACCCGCACGCCCGGCGTGATGGGCACCGAGGAGTTCCGCGACCGTGTCGCCGCCGTCTCGCGTTCGGTCGGCGAGCACGGCTGGGCGATGCCGCTGCCCGCCGAGCTGCGCGCCGACCTCAACTCCAAGGTCGCCGACCTGGCCAATGTCGCACCGCACCGGTGGGGCGGAATGCTCTCGGCCGCACTGTTCCTCAAGGAGTTCGTGCCCGAGGGCGTGCAGTGGGCGCACCTGGATGTCGCAGGTCCGGCGTACAACACCGGCGGGCCGTTCGGCTACATCGGCAAGGGCGGCACCGGTGTCCCGGTGCGCACGCTGATCACGGTGATCGAGGAGATCGGCGCGGAGTAGTCACTGCTCGCGCTCGCGGGCCCGCCGCCGCTCGATCCGGCGGCGGGCATCGTAGTCGCGCATGCGCTGGGGGTAGCCCGTCCGGTTGACGTCGTAGACCGGAATCTTCAGCGCCCCGGCCAATCGCCGGGCGCCGCGTTCGCCGACGATGCGCCGAGTCCATTCGCCGTCCGCGGCGACCAGCACCGCTGTGACATCGGTCACAGCGGTTTTCGGTTCGATGAACGCCTCGACGCCGCGGCGGGCGCGCGCCCAGTCGGCGAGCGCGGCGATCTCCGACGCGCTGTCGCGAGCGACTGTCCTGCTCCGGCCGCGCGCGCCGCGGAAACGATCCAGCAAACCCACCGGTAACAACCTCCTGCGCTCCGACGGAATTCTGCTCACCGCCGTACATTCCATGGTGCCAGCTCTGCCCGGAATGCCGCCCTGCGCTACGTCGGCGGCGAGCGAGTGCAAGGATGGTTGCCGGAACAAGAAACCGACGATTCCCGGACGCCTCGCTCCAGCGGCGGGGTGGACGTACGCCGCGACCCGCGACGGGTGTCTGCCGGGGTCGAAGCACTGTTGTATTACCCGTCTAACAGTCAGAGGAGACAGAGGACATGGCCTTCTCCGTCCAGATGCCGGCTCTTGGTGAGAGCGTCACCGAGGGAACGGTGACCAGGTGGCTGAAGCAGGAAGGAGACACGGTCGAGGTCGACGAACCGCTGCTCGAAGTCTCCACCGACAAAGTCGATACCGAGATCCCGTCGCCCACTGCCGGTGTGCTGTCGAAGATCGTCGCCCAGGAAGACGACATCGTCGAGGTCGGCGGTGAACTCGGTGTGATCAGCGAGGCCGGCGAAGCCGCCGCTGCCGCTCCCGCACCTGCTGCCGCGCCTGCCGAACCCGCTCCGGCTCCGGCCCCCGAGCCCGCGCCGGCGCCCGCCGCCGAGGCGCCCGCCCCGGCTCCGGAGCCCGCGCCCGCCGCCGCCCCCGCCGCAGCTTCCGGCACCCCGGTGAAGATGCCCGAACTGGGCGAGTCGGTCACCGAAGGCACCGTGACCCGTTGGCTCAAGGCCGTGGGTGACACCGTCGCCGTCGACGAGCCGCTGCTCGAGGTGTCCACCGACAAGGTCGACACCGAGATCCCCTCGCCCGTCGCGGGCACCCTGCTCGAGATCTCGGCGCAGGAAGACGACGTCATCGCCGTCGGTGGTCAGCTGGGTGTGATCGGCAGCGGTGCTCCCGCGGCCGCTCCGGCGCCCGCGCCGGCTCCCGCTCCCGCGCCCGCCGCGGCGGCTCCGGCTCCGGCACCTGCCCCCGCTCCGGCACCTGCCCCCGCTCCGGCTCCCGCGCCTGCCCCGGCTCCCGCGCCTGCACCGGCTCCGGCCGCGTCGGCTCCTGCCCCGGCGGCCACCGCCAACGGCAGCTCCCCGTACGTGACCCCGCTGGTGCGCAAGCTGGCCGAGGAGAACAACGTCGACCTGGCGACCCTCACCGGTTCCGGTGTCGGCGGCCGCATCCGCAAGCAGGATGTGCTCGCCGCGGCCGAGGCCAAGAAGGCGCCCGCGCCCGCCGCGGCTCCGGCCGCCGTCGCCGCGCCCGCCGCCCCGGCCAAGCAGGCCGCCGCGCCGAAGCTGGCCGGTCTGGTCGGCACCACGCAGAAGGCCAGCCGCATCCGGCAGATCACCGCCACCAAGACGCGCGAATCGCTGCAGACCACCGCGCAGCTGACCCAGGTCCACGAGGCCGACGTCACCAAGATCGCGCATCTGCGTCAGCTCGCCAAGGCCTCGTTCAAGTCGCGCGAGGGCGTCAACCTGACGTACCTGCCGTTCTTCGCGAAGGCCGTGGTCGAGGCGCTCGGTGTGCACCCGAACGTGAACGCCTCCTACAACGAGGACACCAAGGAGATCACCTACCACGCGTCGGTGCACCTGGGTATCGCGGTCGACACCGAGCAGGGTCTGCTCTCGCCGGTCATCCACAACGCCAGCGACCTGTCGCTGGCCGGGCTGGCCCGCGCGATCGCCGACATCGCCAACCGCGCCCGCACCGGGGGCCTGAAGCCGGACGAGCTGTCCGGCGGCACCTTCACCATCACCAACATCGGCTCCGAGGGCGCGCTGTTCGACACCCCGATCCTGGTCCCGCCGCAGGCGGCCATGCTCGGCACCGGCGCGATCGTCAAGCGCCCGGTGGTGGTGACCGACGAGGCCGGTAGCGAGTCCATCGGCGTGCGCTCGATGGTGTACCTGCCGCTGACCTACGATCACCGGCTCATCGACGGCGCCGACGCGGGCCGCTTCCTCACCACCATCAAGCATCGGTTGGAAGAGGCGGCGTTCGAGGCCGATCTCGGTCTGTAGTCGAGGAATTCGGCCGACGTATGAAGGTGGTGATCGCCGGTTCGTCCGGGCTGATCGGGACAGCGCTCGTCGCGGCTCTGCGCCGCGACGGGCACGAGGTGTCGCGATTGGTGCGCCGCGCTCCCGCGGCACCGGACGAATTCGCGTGGGATCCCGCGCGCGCCCAGCTCGACGAGCGGGCGTTGCGCGGGGCCGACGCGGTGGTGAATCTGTGCGGCGTGAGCATCGGCGCGCGCCGCTGGAACGGTGGTTACAAGCAGACGCTGCGTGACAGCCGGATCACCCCCACCGACGTCCTGGCCACCGCGGTCGCCGCCGCCAAAGTGCCGACGCTGGTCAACGCCAGCGGCGTGCACTACTACGGCGGCGACACCGGCGACGCGGTGGTCGACGAGACCTCCCCCGCCGGAACCGGTTTCCTCGCGACCCTGTGCCGCGACTGGGAAGCCGCGACCGAGCCCGCGAGCTCGGCGGGCGTGCGCACCGTCCTGGTCCGCAGCGCCGTGGTCCTGGCCCGCAACGGCGGCATGCTCAGCATGCTGCAACCGCTGTACTGGCTGGGCCTGGGCGGGCGCCTGGGCAGCGGTCGCCAGTACACCCCGTGGGTCTCCCTCGACGACGAGGTCGGCGCGATCGCCTTCGCGCTCACCCATCCCGAGGTCGCGGGCCCGATCAACGCCGCGGGCCCGGCGCCGGTCACCAACGCGGAGTTCAACCGCGCCCTCGGCCGGGCCCTGCACCGGCCGACCCCGTTCCTCGTGCCCGGTCTCGCCCTGCGCGCGCTGGTCGGCGAGCTGGCCGACGAGGCCATCCTGCGCGGTCCACGCGCCATCCCCGCCGCGCTGGAGCAGGCGGGCTATACCTTCCAGCACCCCACGATCGGCGCCGCGCTGGCCGCGGCCGTCGGTCGCCCCGGAGATCACTGATGTTCATCCGCGACGCCGACAAGGCCGACCTCCCCGCCGTCCTGGCGATCCACAACACCAATATCGCGTCCTCGACCGCGATCTGGGACACCGACGAGGTCGACCTCGACAATCGCCTGTCCTGGTTCGCCGATCGCACCGCCGCGGGTATGCCGATCCTGATCGCCGAGATCGACGGCGAGGTCGCCGGTTACGCCTCCTACGGCCAGTGGCGGCCGAAGACCGGCTACCGCTTCTCCGTCGAGAACTCCGTCTACGTCGACGAGCGCTTCCAGCGTCGCGGCGTGGCCACCGCGCTGCTCACCGAACTCATCGCCCGCGCCACCGATTCCGGCCGCGTGCACGCCATGATCGCCGCCATCGAATCGAGCAACACCGGTTCCATCGCCCTGCACGAGCGCTTCGGCTTCCGCACCGTCGGTGAGCTGCCCGAAGTCGGCCACAAGTTCGGCCGCTGGATGGATCTGACGCTGATGCAGCGCACCTTCGCGCTCGACGTCTGACCGGCCGACCCGCACGTCCCGACCGGTCTTCACCTCCGGTGGCCGGTGGGCGTAACGTCAGGACGGTGAACGACACGCGCCCCACCGCGTCCGCTCGATTCGATACGACCCCGATCGTGGTCGAGGATCTCGGACTCATCGAATACAACGCCGCCTGGGAGCTGCAACGGCAGATCGCCGACGAGCGCGCCGCAGGCGAAGGTGCCGACAAGCTGCTGCTGCTCGAGCATCCGTCGGTCTACACCGCGGGCCGCCGCACCGAGACCGAGGACCTGCCGATCGACGGCAGCCCGGTGGTGCAGGTCGACCGCGGCGGCAAGATCACCTGGCACGGTCCGGGCCAGCTCGTGGGCTACCCGATCATCCGCCTGGCCGAGCCCGTCGACGTCGTGCAGTACGTGCGCCGCCTGGAGGAGGCCCTGATCCAGGTGGTCTCCGGCCTCGGGATCGAGTGCGGCCGCGTCGAGGGTCGTTCGGGCGTATGGCTGCCCGCCACCGAGTGGCTCGCCGAACGCAAGATCGCCGCGATCGGGGTGCGTGTGCAGCGCGGCGTCGCCCTGCACGGCATCTCCCTGAACTGCAACTCCGCCCTCGACGGCTTCCAGGCGATCGTGCCCTGTGGCATCAAGGACGCCGGCGTCACCACACTGACCCGCGAACTCGGCCGCGAGGTCACCGTCGCCGAGATCAAGCCGCTCGTCGCGGCCGCGATCGTTGCCGCGCTCGACGGCGACATTCCCGTTCGGCCGCATGACATTGATCGCACCACCACCGCCGCGAACATCGTCGCCCCGAGCGTAGAGTCGGTCCAGTGACCTCCGTAGACGCCTCTGCCCCCGCCGGACGCAAGCTGCTGCGCATCGAAGCGCGCAACGCGGAGACCCCGATCGAGCGCAAACCCAAGTGGATTCGCACCCGCGCCACCATGGGCCCGGAGTACACCGAGCTCAAGGGCCTGGTGAAACGCGAGGGCCTGCACACGGTCTGTGAGGAAGCGGGCTGCCCCAACATCTTCGAATGCTGGGAGGACCGCGAGGCCACCTTCCTCATCGGTGGTGAGCAGTGCACCCGCCGCTGCGACTTCTGCCAGATCGACACCGGCAAGCCCGCCGCTCTCGACCGCGACGAGCCCCGTCGCGTGGCCGAGAGCGTCCAGGCCATGGGCCTGCGCTACTCCACCATCACCGGCGTCGCGCGCGACGACCTCGACGACGGCGGCGCCTGGCTCTACGCCGAGACCGTGCGCGCCATCAAGGCGCTCAACCCCGGCACCGGCGTCGAGCTGCTCATCCCCGACTTCAACGCCGACCCCGACCAGCTCGCCGAGGTCTTCTCGACCCGCCCCGAGGTGCTCGCGCACAATCTGGAGACGGTGCCGCGCATCTTCAAGCGCATCCGCCCCGCCTTCCGCTACGAGCGCTCGCTGGCCGTCATCACCGCTGCCCGCGAGGCCGGCCTGGTCACCAAGTCCAACCTCATCCTCGGCATGGGCGAGACTCCCGAGGAGGTCACCGCCGCGATGCGTGACCTGCACGAGGCGGGCTGCGACATCCTGACCATCACCCAGTACCTGCGCCCCTCCCCACGCCACCACCCGGTCGACCGCTGGGTCAAGCCGGAGGAGTTCGTCGAGCACTCCAAGGTCGCCGAGGAACTCGGCTTCGCCGGTGTCATGGCGGGTCCGCTGGTCCGGTCCTCCTACCGCGCCGGGCGCCTCTACGCCCAGGCCATGGCCCATCACGGCCGCGAGATCCCCGAGGCGATGACCCACCTGGCCCAGGAAGGCACCGCCTCCCAGGAAGCCAGCTCGGTGCTGGCTCGCTACGGCAGCTGACCACGTCGGGCCAGAGCTCGGTGAGCTCTGGCCCCTCAGTAGACTAAGGGTCCCCTCACCCCCGGAAGGACCCATGTCGAAGTTCGAGAACGTCTCCGTCGTGAAGAAGGCCAACGTCTATTTCGACGGCAAGTGCGTCAGCCACAACATCGAGCTGCCCGACGGCACCTCGAAGTCCGTGGGCGTCATCCTGCCCGCCACCCTGACCTTCACCACCGGCGCCCCGGAGATCATGGAGCTCATCGAGGGCGAGGCGAAGGTGACCCTCCCCGGCGAGACCGAGCCGAAGGTCTTCCGCGGCGGCGAATCGTTCTCGGTCCCCGGCAACAGCGCCTTCGACATCGAGGTCGTCGAAACCCTGCACTACGTCTGCCATTTCGGCTGATCGTCGTCACCCCGAAGGGCGGTGGCTCCGGCGGAGCCGCAGCCCTTCGCCGTCGGTGCGATCAGCTCGCGCCGGGAGCCCCGATCAGCGCGCGGCACTCCCGCCAGAGCGCGACGGCGTCGGCATCGGAGTAGCGGGTGCCCGGCCGCAGGTGCAGCGGGCGGATCCGGCGATCGTGCCAGAACTGGCCCGACGGCAGCGTGTTCCGGGTGGCGGCGAGCCAGACCGCGGTGTCGGCGCCTTCGGCCGAGGTCCGCAGCAAGGGCCGGGTCATCCGGCGGAACCGGGGCAGCGCGTCGGCGATACCGGGGGTGTCGACCCACCCGGGGTGCACCGCGTGCACGCCGATCCGCTCCTCGGCCAGCTCGACCGCCAGCAGCGGCGTCAGCGCGACCTGCATCCGTTTCGTGCGCGCGTACGCGGCGGCGCCGCGGTAGTCGCCGCGCCGGTATTCCGGATCCTCGACCGTCAGGGGCTGGGCATACATCCCGCCCGAGGACATGAGCACGACTCTGGCCCCGCGTGCCGCGGCCAGCAACGGGCGCACCAGCTCGGTCAGCAGCAACGGACCCAGCACATGGGTGGCGAAGGTGAGCTCGTGGCCGGTGCTGGTCTCACGGCGTTCCGGTGACAGCACCCCCGCGTTGTGCACGAGGGCATCGATCGGCGTGTCGCCGAGCTCGGCGGCACAGCGCCGGACCGAATCGGGTTCGGCGACATCGCATTCGACCACCGTCACCGTGGCGTCGGGATGCCGTTCGCGCAGGCCGTCCGCCGCGTCCGCGCCCCGCTGCGGATTCCGGACCGCGAGCACGATCGCGGCGCCCAGCTCGGCCAGGCCGTCGGCGACGGCCAATCCGATCCCACTGTTGGCGCCGGTGATCACCACCCGACGCCCCCGCATCGCGTCGGCGGGGGGATCGTCATCCGGCCAGCAACGCCGGCGCAGGGCGATGCCCAGGCGGCTGTATCCGGGCAACACAGTTCGGTCGAGGAGCGCATCGACGCGCGATGGCTCGAAGTTCGCATCGTTACTCACGTCATTAGCGGTCACCCCTCCAGAGTACCGCGATAAACGATGCACAAACGATTCACACCGTCGGGCGGACGGGTTACAGTCGAACTATGGGCATCGACTGTTCGACAGTTGTCTCCGCACCTCGCGACGAGGTCTTCGCCTGGTTCGCCAGGCCCGGTGCGTTCACGCGCCTGGCACCGCCCTGGCAACCGGTCCGGCTGCTCAGCGAAGCCGACGATCTGGCCCGCGGCGCCGCCGTCCTCGGCCTGCCGGGCGGCCTGCGCTGGGTCGCGCGGCACGATCCGGCCGCCTACGACCCGCCCCGCCGTTTCGCCGACGCCGTCGCGACCGAGGGGCTCGCCTCCGCCCCGGTCGGCCGCCTGCTGCCGTGGCGGCACACCCACGACTTCACCGCCGTCGACGACGAGCACACCCGCGTCGCCGACCACGTCGACACCCCACTGCCCGCCCGCCTGCTGCGCCCGATGTTCGACTACCGCTACCGCCAGCTCACCGACGACCTCGCCGCCCACCGGCGCGCCGCCGAGCGCGGCTTCACCGCCCGCACCATCGCGGTCAGCGGCGCCTCCGGCATGGTCGGCACCGCGCTGTGCGCGTTCCTGACCACCGGCGGGCACGATGTCGTCCGGCTGGTGCGCCACGCCCCGTCCGATCGCACCGAACGCCGGTGGGACCCCGCCGATCCCGCGCCCGACCTGCTCGACGGCGTCGACGCGGTGGTTCATCTGGCGGGCGCGCCCATCGCGGGCCGATTCACCGACGAACACCGCCGCGCCATCGCCGACAGCCGGATCGGCCCGACCAGGGCGCTGGCCGAGGCCGCGGCCCGCAGCGGCGTCGGCACGTTCGTCTGCGCCTCCGCGATCGGCTACTACGGCTACGACCGGGGCGAGGAGGTCCTCACCGAGACCGCCGATCCCGGCGACGGCTTCCTCGCCGAGGTGGTGACCGGCTGGGAGGCGGCGACCGCACCGGCCGAGGCCGGCGGCGGCCGGGTGGTCCAGGTCCGCACCGGCATCGTCCAGTCACCCACCGGCGGCACCCTGCGCTTGCTGCGACCGCTGTTCGCGGCGGGCCTCGGCGGCCGGATCGGCGACGGCACCCAGTGGCTGTCCTGGATCGGCCTGGACGACCTGCTCGATGTCTATCATCGTGCGCTCTGGGACGATTCCCTCACCGGCCCGGTCAACGCGGTCGCCCCGAATCCGGTCCGCAACAGCGAGTACACCGAGGTATTGGCCCACGTCCTGCACCGGCCCGCCCTGCTGCCGGTGCCCTCGTTCGGCCCGGCGCTGCTGCTGGGCGAGCAGGGCGCGCGGGAACTGGCCGAGGCGAGCCAGCGGGTGTCCCCGGCGCGGTTGTCCGAGGCGGGCCACACCTTCCGCGCTCCCGACCTCGAACAGACCCTGCGCCACCTGCTCGGCCGCTGAGCCGGGGTCATTCCCGCGCGAGAACGAACTGCCCCACGTCGAGGTACCCGGACCGGAAACCCGCCTCCGAGTACGCCAGATACAGCCGCCACATCCGCACGAACGTCTCGTCGAACCCGAGCGCGCCGATCTGCGCCCGCGCGTCCTCGAACCGTTCCCGCCAGGCACGCAGGGTGCGCGCGTACTGCGGACCCATCGAGAACTCCTCGCGCACGCGCAGGTCCGAGCCACGCGCGACGGATTCCTCGATCGCCCGCACCGAGGGCAGGAACCCGCCGGGGAAGATGTACTTCTGGATCCAGGTATAGGTGTGCCGGGTGGCCAGCATGCGCTCGTGCGGCATGGTGATGGCTTGGATCGCGGCCCGCCCACCCGGTGCGAGCACCCGGCCGATGGTCGCGAAATAGGTGTCCAGGTATTCGTAACCGACCGCCTCGATCATCTCCACCGAGACGACGGCGTCGTAGGTGCCGCGCACCCGGCGGTAGTCGAGCAGGTCCACCCGCACCTGCTCGGCCAGTCCCGCCGCCGCCACCCGCGCCCTGGCCGCGGCCTGCTGCTCGGACGACAGCGTCACGGTGTGCACCCGCGCGCCACGCGCGGCCGCCCGGACGGCGAGTTCGCCCCAGCCGGTGCCGATTTCGAGCAGCCGGGTGCCGGATCGCACGCCCGCGCGGTCGAGCAGCCGGTCGATCTTGGCGCGCTGGGCGGTGGCGAGATCATCGGCCGGATCGGCGAACAGCGCGGCCGAATAGGTCATGGTCTCGTCGAGGAACAGCCCGAAGAAGTCGTTGGACAGGTCGTAGTGCCGGGCGATGTTGCCGCGCGTGTTGTCCTCGGAATTGCGTTCGGCGGCGGGATGTCCGGCGACGTAGAGACGGCGCAACCGGGCCAGCGGGCGCGGCACCACCTCGGCGACGTGCGCGGCGAGCACGGTCAGCACGCCGACGAGATCGGGCGCGTCCCAGTCACCGGCCATGTACGACTCACCGAAGCCGATGAGCCCGGCGGCGCCGACCCGGGCGGCGAAGTCGCCGGGCCGGTGCAGGATCAGGCACGGCACTCCGGTGGCCGAACCGGCGACGGTGCCGTCGGGGTAGCGCACCGCCAGCGGCAAGCGGCGGGTCAGGCGGCGGACCAGCACGTCGACGGCCATCGCCGACACGCCCGCGCGCAGGCCGTTCGGCACGGCCAGGTCCGGCCACCGATCCCGCTCCGGTACAGCGGGATTCGCGGTGGTGTCCACGGTTGTCATCGGAGCGCCTCCTCGGGCACGGCCACCGGACGCGGTACGACCGGCAGTCCCCTGGCCCAGAGCACCACGCCCTGCCACCGGATACGCGCGGCCACCAGCAGTGGCGGAATCGGGTCGGTCAGCACGGCGCGCACGATCGCGCCGGTGGTGGCGGGCACGCATCGGCCCGCCATGGTGGCGACGAAGATCGGCCGGTCGGTCGCCAGCGTGATCGACACCCGCAGCGTGGTATCCGGCTCGGGCACCCGCAGCCGATACTCGCCCGCCACCGGGTTGAACGGCGAGACGTAGAACTCCTTGCCGACCCGCGCGCGACCGTCGCCGTCGGGCCGCAGCAGGTAGCGATGCGCGCCACCGTAGGTGTTGCGGACCTCGGCGATCACACACACCGGCGTGCCGTCACGGTCACGGCACCAGTACAGCGTCAGCGGATCGAAGACGTAGCCGAAGGCACGCGCGCCGGCCAGCATCAGCACCCGCCCTCCCCGCAGGTCGATGCCCTGGGTCGCCAGGTACCCGTCGATGGCGGCCCGCAGCGAGCCGCCGCGTTCGCCCAGGTGGTCGCCCGCGTCGAAGCCGACGAACGGCCGCAGCCACCAGGGGAACCGGGGCAGCCGGTCCAGATCGACCAGCCAGCTGTGCCCGCGATAGCGGAAGGCGTGCCGGATCGGCGCCAACCGGGTGTGCCGGATGTCGGTGCGGATCAGCCGAGCGGTCACGACACCGCCACCAGGCCGGGCAGCGGTCCCGTCCAGCGTCCGCCCAGTCGCTCGGCGGCGCGCAGTCCCGACAGCGCGCCGTCCTCGTGGAAGCCCCACCCGTGGTAGGCGCCCGCGAACGCCGTGCGCGCGCACCCGAGTTCCCCGGCGCGGGCGCGGGCGGCCACCGATTCCGGGGTGTAGAGCGGGTGTTCGTAGGTCATCGTGTCCAGCACTGCGCCGGGATCGATCCGGTCGCCGTCGCCCAGGGTGACCAGGAATCGTCGGTCGCCGGTGTCGTCGAGACGCTGGAGCCGGGTCAGGTCGTAGGTGACCAGGACGCGGTCGGGTTCGGCAGCGCAGGCGGGCAGGCGGTAGTTCCAGGACGCGCGAGCACCGGTGGCGCGCGGCAGCAGGCGGGAATCGGTGTGCAGGACAGTGTGATTCACCGAGTAGGGCATCGCCGAGAGGAGGTCGCGTTCGGCGGCGCTCGGCTCGGCGAGCAGGGCCAGCGCCTCGTGCGGATGGGTCGCGATCACCGCGGCGTCGAAGTCGTCGACGCCGTCGTCGGCGGTGCGGACGGTGATTCCGCCGGGATGCCGGTGCAGCGCCCGGACCGGGGTCGCGACCTGTACTCGGTGCAGGCGTTCGGCGACCGCCGCGACGTAGGTCGCCGATCCCCCGGTGACCGTGCGCCAGGTGGGTGAGCCGAACACCGTCAGCATGCCGTGGTGTTCGAGGAAGGTGAACAGGTAGCGGGCCGGATAACGCAGCGCGGTGCGGGGATCGCAGGACCAGACCGCCGAGATGAGCGGTGCCAGGAAGTGGGTGCGGAAGTAGGCGGAGAATCCGGCGTCGGCCAGGAATTCGGCCACGGTGCGTTCCGTCGTCGGGTCCGCGGCGAGTTCGGCGCGGGCCAGGCGGTGGAACCGCGGCACTTCGGCGAGCAGTCGCAGATACCGCCCTCGCATCAGGTGCCCGGGGCGCGGGAACAGGCCGGGCAGCCCGCGCGCGCCCGCGTATTCGAGCCCGCAGCCGTCGCAGCGCACCGACATGCTCATGTCGGTCTCCCCGGTGGCGATATCGAGCTCGCCGAACAGCCGCTGCAGTGTCGGGTAGGTGCGGTCGTTGTGCACGATGAACCCGGTGTCCACGCCGATGGTCTGCCCATTGCCCGCGACCACACGGTGGGTGTCGGCGTGCCCGCCGAGACGGTCCTGTGCCTCGTAGAGCGTGACCTCGGCCGAGCGCGCGAGCACCCAGGCCGCGGTCAGCCCGGCGACACCACTGCCGATCACCGCGACTCGGCGCTGCCCGTTCGATGCGTTCATTGCGATTCCTCCGGTCGTCCCCCGGCCAGCGGATGGACGATCCACCCGAAGTGAATCAATTATGCATCGTTTGATGACCGACGGCCAGTCGTCAGCGCAACGCCTCGACCGCACTCGCGAGGGAGGCGATCCGCGCGACCGCGGGCGGCAGCAGCGCCGCGTCCCAGCCGGGCCCGCCGACGAAGACCCGTGCGCCCGCGTCGAGGCCGGCCAGCACGGCCGAGGTCAGCGCGCTCGATTCCCGCTGCGACCACAGCAGCAGCGAGGTCGGCCCCGAGGGCCGGGCCAGCGCGCCGACCAGCGCGACGGTCGGCACGTCCGCGCCGAGCATCCGGGCGCCCACTCCCTGCTCGGCCAGTGCCGCGCGCAGCACTTCCAGTGGGAGCGAATGGGTCTCACCGCCGGTACAGGCGAGCACGACGGTCCGATCGGCGACCGCGGGCGCGGTCTGCACTCGCTGCATCACCGCCGCGATCGACCACGACAGCAGATGCTCGACATCGATGCAGTTCTCCCCGACACCCTGACGTGCCACGATGTCGGCGAAGGCGGGCCTGCACAGCTCGTCCCAGGTGCGGACGACGCCGTAGGCGCGCACGTGCGCCTCGACGAGGTCGACCGAGGTCGCGGAGTCGAGCGCGAACGCGGCGTCGAGCAGGTCGACGCGGTTGCCCGCCCGCACCGCGGGCCCGCGGGCGGCCGCCGCCGCGCCCGCCGGACTGGCACCGTCGCGGATCAGCGTCAGCATGCGTTCGAGCAGGCCGATGTCGGCTTCGGTGTAGAGCCGATGCCGACCGGGACGGTCCTGCGCGGGCCCGATGGCGTAGCGGCGATTCCAGCTACGCAGGGTGGCCGTCGGGATGCCGAGACGATCCGCGACCGCGCGCACGGTGTACCCGGCCGCGTCGGAGACAGGGGCGGAACCGGCGGACATCGTTCCATTCTGACCGATGCCGCTCCGCCCGCGTGTCACGGCCGTGCGGCGGCGGGTCGCCGCGGCCACGCCAGTGCCGTGGTTCCGGCACCGAGCAGGCCCCAGACCAGCGGCACCGCGATCGCGGTGCGGCGCAGGCGAGGGTCGACCGCCGTGCCGAGGACCAGCGCGTCGGCGAGGTCGGCCGCGATCCGCACGCCCGCGGCGGCCCGCGCGACGCGGGCGTCCGGCGCGAGCACCATGGCCGCGCCGGAGATCGCGTCCCGGCAGCCGACCATGCGCGCCAGCGCCCGGCTGCCCGGCCGGTCGGTCTCGAATCCACACGGCCGCAGCAGCACCTCGGGGCGAACGGCCACACTCGCGCCGTAGGCGGCGGTCGCCAGGCCGAGCAGACGGAACGGCCACTCCCGTGTCATCGACAACTCCTCTCGCCGGGTGAATCAATTATGCATCGTTTCTTGATAGTCTGTCAGTACCAACAATCCGAGGAGTTCTCGTGCGCATCGCCCATTCCTCCGTTCCGCTCCGCCTCCCGCTGCTCGCCTGCGCGGCGATGGCCACCGTGGCGCTGGCACCGGCCACCGCGTCCGCCGCGCCCCCGGCGCCGGTGCCGTCGCTCGATGTCGAGCGCTATCTGGGCGTCTGGCACCAGCTGGCCGCGATCCCGGCCCCGTTCAGCCTCGATTGCGCCGGCGACACCACCGCCACCTACACCCTCGACGACGCCGGTGACGTCGGCGTCTACAACCGCTGCCGTACCTGGTCTGGCGGCACCAACGAGATCCGGGGCACCGCGACGGTGACCGATCCCGTCACCAACGCCCAGCTGCATGTCTCCTTCCCCGGCGTGCCCGGCCAGGATCAGCGCACCGGCGCCCCCAACTACATCGTCACGGCCCTCGGCCCGGACTACTCCTGGGCGGTCGTCACCGATCCCAGCCGCCTGTCCGGCTTCGTCCTGTCACGCACCCCCGCCGTCGACGCCGCCACCTGGAACGACATCGACGCCGCGATCGTGGCCGCCGGCCAGAACACCTGTGTCTACCTGACCACGCCGACCGCGGGCGGCCGCTCCGACATCACCCCGCTGTGCGCCCGATGACCGTCTCGATCGCGCTGTTCACCCGTGACCTGCGCACCGCCGACAACCCGGTCCTCACCGCCGCGCACCGCGACAGCGATGCCGTCGTCCCGCTGTTCGTCGTCGACGACGGCATCGTCCCGGACCGCTGCCCGCCCAATCGCGCCGTCTTCCTCGCCACCGCGCTGGCCGAACTCGACGAGCGCCTGCGCGGGATCGGCGGGCGCCTGGTGGTCCGGCGGGGCGAGGTGACCGACGTCGTGGCCCGGATCGCCGCCGAGACCGGCGCGAGCGCGGTGCATCTGGCCGAGGACGTCAGCGCCTACGCCACCCGCCGCGAACAGGCCCTGCGGGACCGCCTCGCCGGCACGGACTGCGCCGTGCGCACCCACAGCGCGGTCGTCACCGCGGCCGATCCCGCCGTCCTCACCCCCGCGACGGGCCGTGACCACTACGCGGTGTTCACCCCCTACTTCCGGCGCTGGGTCGACGCTCACCAGCGCCACCCGCTGGGCACCCCGCGCGCGCTGTCCGTTCCCGACGTGGCCGGCGACGCTCTGCCTGCGCCCGGCGACCTGTCGGCCGGCGAGCCGTCCCCGAACTGCCCTCGTGGTGGCGAGATCAGCGGCCGGGTGCTGCTGCGCAAATGGCTCGCGGGCCCGATCCAGGACTACGCCGACCGCAACGACGACCTCGCCGCCGATGCCACCTCCCACCTCTCCCCGCACCTGCATTTCGGCTGCCTGTCGCCGGTCGAGATCGTCCACCGCACCGACCTGTCCGACCCCGGCGGTCACGCCTTCGCCCGCCAGCTCGCCTGGCGCGACTTCCACCACCAGCTCCTGGCGGCGCGCCCCGACACCGCCTGGACCAGCTACCGTCCCGGCCCGTTCGCCGTGCGCACCGACCCCGACGCCGTCGCCGCCTGGAAGGACGGCCGCACCGGCTACCCGATCATCGACGCCGCCATGCGCCAGCTCGTCACCGACGGCTGGCTCCCCGGCCGCGCCCGCCTGATCACCGCCTCCTTCTTCGCCAAATCCCTGCGCCTGGACTGGCGCATCGGCGCGGCCCACTTCCTGCACTGGCTCGTCGACGCCGACCTCGCCAACAACCAGCTCAACTGGCAGTGGGCCGCGGGCACCGGCACCGACACCCGCCCCAACCGCGTCCTCAACCCCCTGCGCCAAGCCGACCGCTACGACCCCGACGGCACCTACGTCCGCACCTGGCTCCCCGAACTGGCCCACCTCGACGGCCCCACCATCCACCGCCCCTGGCGCGCCGAGATCCCCCACTCCGCCTATCCCCCACCGCTACTCGACGTCGCGGGCATGTGACCTGCGCGGACTCCGCTCGCCCCGCCGATGTCGGTGTGCCTTGCTAGTTTTCGCTCGTTCGACCCACCGCACGAGCTCAGCGAGGATCCATGACGACCGCCGAAACCACCTACCTGGAACTGTCCGACGACACCGGTTCCTCGCACAAGTTCTACGAGGTGATCGTCACCGGCACCCAGGTGAACATTCGCTTCGGCCGGATCGGCGAACAGGGTCAGTCCAAGGCGAGCTCGTTCGCCACCGCGGAGAAGGCGAAGTCGGCCGCGCAGAAGAAGATCGGCGAGAAGGTCCGCAAGGGCTACGCGCCCGCCGTCATGGGCGCGCGCGAGCGTCGCTCGGTGACCCGCCGCGTGATCACCAGCCAGCGTTCCACCGCCAAGAGCGCTCCGGTCCTGTGGCGCTTCGACTCCGGCGCCGCCGCGTTCGGCATCTTCGTCGACGAGCAGCGCTGCTGGGTCGGCAACGAGAACGGCGAGGTCTACACCCTCACCCCCGACGGCGTGGTGACCAACCGCTACCAGCTCCCCGACGGCGTGAAATGCCTGGTGGCCGACGACTTCTGGATCTACGCGGGCTGTGACGACGGCCGCGTCTACGACCTGTCGGGCAAGGTCCCGCGCGCCGCCTACGACGTCTCGGCCACCGACGTCTACTGGCTCGACATCCACGACGGCATCCTCGCCGCCTCCGACGCCGCGGGCGGCCTGACCGTGATCGACCACGAAGAGGAATCCCTCTGGTCGGCGCGCAGTACCGGCAACTCCGGCTGGATGGTCCGCCTCGACCCCACCGGCGTCTACCACGGCCACAGCGCGGGCGTCACCAAGTACACCTTGGAAACCGGTGCCACCCAATGGCATTCGCCTACCCGGGGCTCGGTCCTGTTCGGCTGGCAGGAGACCTCCGACGTCTACGCGGGCACCTCGGCCAACCGCGTCGAGGAGATCACCAAGCAGGGCGTCACCACCCGCGCCTACCAGTGCGACGCCGCCGTTTTCTCCTGCGCCGCCTCCCCCGACGGCCGCTACGTCTTCGCCGGCGATTCGCACTCCTCGGTCTACTGCTTCGACGCCACCGGCACCCGCCGGTGGAAGCTGGCGACCGGCTGCGGCTCGGCCTACTCCATGCAGTACCACGACGACAAGCTGTACCTGGTCACCACGTCCGGGGCGCTGGCCTGCCTCGACGTGAGCGAGTCCGCCGTCCGCGACGCCGACCAGGGGGTGCTCCCCAGCACCGTCTCGGTCAAGGCCCCCGAGATCTCCGCCGTCCCCGCCTCCAGCACCCTCGAGGTCACCACCGACGCCGGCACCGGCATCGTCGTCGAATGCGTCGAACACGGCGGCTCCCTGCGCGTCCACGTCGTCAGCCCCGGCTACGAACGCGGCTGGAACGTCCAGTTCCCCCGCGACATCCGCCAGGCGGGCACCCGCTACGTCGTCGACGCCGTCACCGAATCCGCCCGCGGCGGCTTCTACCGCGTCCGCGGCGACATTCGCCGCCTGAGCTGACCAGCAGGCCGGCCGAACGCCGCTCCCTCGATGACCGGATTGCTTGTCTGACATGAAGTATCTTGTCAGACAAGGCATTACGACCTGATGCCACGGACCGCATCGGGGGGATCATGTCCGACATCAGCAGGCATCGCCGCGCCCACTGGGCGGAGCAGCAGATCGCCGCGCATCCGCAGCTCACCGCATCGCAACGTCGCTTCCTCTCCGCCATCCTGATCGAACCGCGATGGCATCTCTTGCTCGACACGACACCGCCCACGCCGGACCGGGCGGCGGCATTCGCGATCGGCCGGTCCGGAGTGTTCGCGCTGGTCTTCACCGATACGGTGCCGGCCGACCAGGTCGTTCGCGGAATCCGCCGCACCGCCGAGGAGATGTTCGCGAACTTGCTGTTCGACCGTGCGCAGTTCGTCCCGCACACCCTCGAACTGGTGCTGCTCATGCGACGGCGGGTGCCCACGGAGGCACACGATCCTTTCCTCACCGCCGATGAAGCCACGATCCGTGACACCCTGCTGACGCGTGAACGATTGCTGTCGCCGAGTCGGGCCGCGACCATCGCGGCCACGGTCGCCACCCGGGTGGGCGCGAGCTTCACCTCGATCAGCACCGACGACGCACCGACCCCGGAAATTGTCGCCACGGATGGCTTGTTCGACAGCGCGGATCTGGACAACGACACCCGGTCCGCCTCTCTGACCCGGCCGTTTCGCGAGTGGATCACCTTCCTCGACCCCGAACAGCTCGCCCTCGTCCACGCCAATTTCACCGGGCCCGCGCGGTTCAGCGGCCCGGCAGGCACGGGTAAATCCGTGGTGGCGCTGCACCGCATGGCCCATTTCGCCAAGCGGAACCCAGGTCGGCTACTGTTCACGAGCTTCGTCCGCACGCTGCCCACTTATCACCGGTCCGGGTTCGCGCGGATCGCACCGACCGTGGTCGACCGCACCGAGTTCATCGGCCTGCACGCGTGGGCGACCGGATTCCTCAAATCCCGCAAGGTCACCTTCCACCTCGACGTCGACGCGGCCGACGACGCCATGGCCCGAACGTGGATGGGTGTCCGTCACCGGCTCGACGGCTACGCGGGGACCGATTTCACCTACTGGGAAGAGGAGATCAAACGAGTCATCAAGGGTCGCGGCCTGACCACGCTCGACGAATACCGCGCCATCGAACGATCCGGTCGCGACGGGTTGCGCCTCACCGGCCGCCAACGGGAATACGTCTGGGACAACCTGTTTCTGCCCTATCAGCAAAGACTGGCGGACAAGCAGACGCACGACTTCAACGACGTCATCGCGCTGGCCACCGATGAACTCCGGCAGAGCCCGTTCGACGACGACGAGCGCTACTCGATGGTGGTCGTCGACGAGGTGCAGGACTGCACGCTGATGGAGCTCCGGTTGGTCCACCGCATCGCCGGAGGCACCGACACCGACCAGCTCCTCCTGGTCGGCGACGGACAGCAGCAGGTCTATCCAGGTGGTTGGCGGCTCTCCGATGCCGGGATCCCGCTGGCGGGTGGCCGCGGCCGGGTGCTGCGCACGAACTACCGGAATCGTGCCGCCGTGCTGGATCTGGCCAAGAAGCTCGAGGCGGGCAATACGGTCGACGACCTGGACGGCGGGCGCGGATTCGTCCTGCGCGACAGCGACGGGACGCTGCCCGACGGCGCGGCCGTGAAAGTCCGTCTACGCCGCGACGAACTCGATGCCGCCTTCCTGCACGCCGTCCGAGACTGTGGTGTCCCCACGGGCGAGATCGCCGTGATCGTGGATACGCACCGGGATGCCAAGCACTGTCGCGACCTTCTCCACGCGGCCGGCCTGCCGACGATGGCGCTCGACGACTACAACGGCACTCAGCTCGCCGAGATCAAGATCGGCACCGTGCACCGCGCCAAGGGCATGGACTTCGCCGCCGTCTTCCACATCACCACCGAACCGGCGACCTTCGCGACCGTCCGGGGCGCCACCCGTGATCGGGCGGAACTCGCCGCACGGCAGAAGCTCGTGGCCGTCACCCGAGCACGCGACTACGCGTGGCTGGCCTACATCACCGATCAGTGACCTGGTGTCGGGGTCGGCGACACAGCCCGTCGCCGACCCCGACTACCCGTCATGGTCGGTTCGTGCCCCACGGATCGGCCCGTGGGGCTGAGTCCGAATCACCCGGTACGGACCTCGTCCTCGTTCAGAAACTCTTGTGCGGCACCCCGACCGTGAGCCCACCGTCGACCACGAATTCCGCACCGGTCGAATACGACGACTCGTCCGACGCCAGGTAGGCGACCAGGGCCGACACCTCGTCGGGCTCGGCGCCCCGCTTCAGCGGAATCTGCAGGAAGTCCGCCGGGATCCCCTCGGTCATCGGCGTGCTGATGAACCCGGGATGCACCGAGTTCACCCGGATTCCCTGCGCCGCCAGCTCCAGAGCCGCCGACTTGGTGAGTCCGCGCACCGCGAACTTCGTCGCCGTGTACCCGTGCAGACCCGGGCTGCCGCGCATCCCCTCGACCGAGGAGATGTTCACGATCGACCCGCCGCTCGTCATCGCGGGCACCGCGGCCTGCATCCCGAGGAACGTCCCGGTCAGGTTGATGTCGATGATCCGCTGCCACTCCTCCAGCGCGAAGTCGACCAGCAGATTCCCGTTGACGATCCCCGCGTTGTTCACCAGCACGTGCAGTCCGCCGAAGGTCTCGACCGCCGCCGCGACGACCGCGGCCCACTGCTCGGGTTCGCGCACATCCAGGTGCCGGTAGATCGCGGCATCGCCGAGCTCCTTGGCGACGACGGCGCCTTCGTCGTCGAGCACGTCACCGAGCACCACCGACGCGCCCTCGGCGACGAACCGGCGCGCGTGCGCCGCGCCCATCCCCCGCGCTCCGCCGCTGATCACCGCGACTTTGCCGGCCAACCGTCCCATGTCCACATTCCTCTCACCAGAACTGAGCCACTCTCACCGTAGGAGCGTGGACCCGTTCCGCGTGGGGATATGCCTAAATGAAAGGTGAGTCGATCCGACGAAATACCGACACGGCCCGCTCGCCGCACCGGGTTTCAGCCCTGGCCGATGCGCCACTACACCCCTGCGGCCGGATGATTCGCCGTGATCAGCAGGTGAGGTTGGCCGCGCCGTACGAGGAGAACGACACGTGCACGTGGTCGTAGTGGTTCTGGGTCGGGCTGCCCCGGTCCTCCATGTAGGACCAGCCGCCGCCGTCGTTGTAACGCTGCTGCCAGATCACATAGGTGACGCCGAAGCGCGCCTTGTTGGCCAGCACGAACGCGGCGATCGCGTCACCCTGCGCGGGGTTGGAGGTCATGATGTCGAGCGCGAGACCCGCGCCGTGGTCACCGTCGAATCGTCCGTTGGCGCCGCCGATGTCGTCGAGCCCGAACATCTTCTGCACCATGTGGCTGACCTGCGCGACGTGGGGCTGGGTGCCCTTCCACTCCGTCGAGCACAGGTACTTCAGCTTCGAGGCCGACAGCGTCGCCGACTCGTCGTCCGCCGCGACCGGCGCCGGCGCGATGGTCGGTTCGTCGTGGGTCAGCGCGGGCAGGACGTCGACCTCGACCGCGGACGGCGTGTGCGGCACGACGGCCGCGACCTGCTGTACTTCGGTTCCACCCGGCCGGAACGCCATCCAGAGCATGCCGGGAACCGTTGCTGCGAGGCTGCACACAGCCAACGACATGCGCCCCGTCGGAGGAGCGGGGGTGCGATGTTGACCAGGCACTTTATCAATCACCAGCTACTGTCGAGAACAAGGTCACTGCCAGATTACGAAATGGTCGCGAAAAAGTCACGCTCGTGCGACGGGTTGCGCACGATCGGACCAGTATCCCTCACCGATCGCGATCATGCGGCCCTTACGTCCCCGCGGAGTACGCTCATTTTCATCCGCGTCGGTGAGACGACCTGGAGGTCGGCGATGGACGTACTTCTCGGAATCGGCACGCGCAAGGGATTGTTCCTGGCCCGCAGCTCGGACGACCGGGCGAGCTGGACGGTGAGCCCGCCCCAATTCCCGGTCGCCGATGTGAAAGCCCTGGCCATCGACACCCGCCGCACGCCACCACGTCTGCTCGCGGGTGTCCTCAACAGCCACTTCGGCCCGACGCTGGTCTCCAGCGACGACCTCGGCGCGACCTGGACCGAACCCGACGACGCCCCACTGGCCTTCCCCGCCGACACCGACGCCGCACTCGAGGGTGTCTGGCAGATCGCCCCCGCCACCGCCGCCGAACCCGAGGTGGTCTACGCGGGCGTCGAACCGTCGGCGCTGTTCCGTTCCACCGACGGCGGAAGGACTTTCACGCTGGTCAGCGGCCTGTGGGACCATCCCCACCGGCCGCAGTGGGCGCCGGGCGGCGGCGGTCTCGCACTGCACACCGTCCTTCCCCATCCCACCGACACCCAGCGCCTGGCCGTGGCCATGTCGACCGGCGGCGTCTACCAGACCGCCGACGGCGGCGCCTCCTGGACACCGACCAACAAGGGCGTCACCGCCGACTTCATGCCCGGCGAGCTGCCCGAATGGGGCCAGTGCGTGCACAAGGTCGCCCGCGACGCCGAAACCCCCAGCACCCTCTACCTCCAGAACCACGGCGGCGTCTTCCGCAGCACCGACGACGGCACCACCTGGCAGTCCATCGACGCCGACCTCCCCCCGTCGAACTTCGGCTTCCCCATCGTCGCCCACCCCCGCCGCCCCGGCGTCATCTACACCTTCCCCCTCGTCGCCGACATGGACCGCTTCCGCTTCCCACCCGACGCCACCTGCGCGGTCTACCGCAGCGACGACGCGGGCCGCACCTGGACCGCGACAACGAACGGCCTACCGACGGTGCCCTTCTGGGCCTCCGTCCTGCGCGACGCCATGACCACCGACGACGCCGACCCCACCGGCATCTACTTCGGCACCCGCAACGGCGAGGTCTACTGCAGCCGCGACGAAGGCGACCACTGGCACCTCGTCGCCGACAAACTCCCCGACGTCCTCTGCGTCCGCGCCGCCGTCATCGGCTGACCCATGGCCCGCGTCCTGCTCCCCTCCGCCCTGCGCCCCTACGCGAACGGCGCGCGCGAACTCGACATCGACGGCCCCACCCTCGGCCACGTCCTCGACACCCTCCGCGACCGGTCCCCCGCCCTGGAACGCCGCCTCCGCGACGAACGCGGCACCCTGCGCCGCTACGTCAACTTCTACATCGACGGCGACGAATGCCGCACCTTGCACGGCGTGGACACCCCCCTGACCACCACCACCGAACTGATGATCATCCCCGCCGTCGCCGGCGGCTGACCCTCACAACCCGTACTTGCGCACGAACTCCTCGGTGAGATCCACCGAGGGAACCCCCTGATCCACACCCCGCGTCTCGATCGTCGTCTCTTCGATGAGCTCCGAAGGCTCCGGCGGAAGTTCCCGCCACCTCGCCCGCGGATCGTGCTGCTCGGACATCTCAGCTCCCCTCGTCCCCCTCCAGAGTAAACGGAAGTGGTTACCTCCGTGGGCCGTCGAGACGCGCGGGCTTGGTAGCCCGCGACTACGCTACTTCCCTGCCGGAGACACATCGGTCACTGACAAGGGGAGTTCAGTTCCATGGGGGATCTACACAGCACCACGCCGGACGACCGCCCAACCGCGACGCTCCCCACCCTGGAGCGTCCACTCGGCCGCCTGCCCCGCACCCGCGCGACAGCCGCCGCGACCGGCACCGGCCTGCTGATCGGCGGTGTCCTCCTCGCCCTCTACAGCTGGTTCGGCGCCACCACACGCCCCGTGAGCACGACGCTGGCCCAGCCCGCGCAGTTCGCCGCCGTCGCCGGCGTGCTCGGCACCGTCGTGCTCGCGATCGTCGTCGCCGCATGGTTCACCGGACGGCGACGCAGGATCGATCTGTGGAACAGCCAGCACGCCTGGGAACTTCGCGCCGGCGGTGCGGTCGTGCTGGTGCTCTTGATCCTCGTCGGCATGTCCTGGAGTCGGCATCTGCCCAGCAGCTTCTCGGAGATCCGCGCGGACTATCCCTACTTCGACCAACTCCCCACGGCAGTCGGCGCGATCGCGCTCGTGGGCGTAGGCGCGATTCTCGCCCTGCTGCTCACGATTCACATGGGCCTGGCCAGAACCGTCAGCCGCCGCATTCTCTCGATCGCCGTCACCGCCGGGTTGGCGGTATCGACCGCCGTCGCAGTCACCGCCGTACGCGCGGGCGACGACAGCGCCAACATCGACCACCTGACGGTCGCCGAGGCTCCGATCGCCCCCGTTCCCGGCCGGATCACGGCCGAGGCGTATCGCCTCCAACTGCCCCCGACCAACGAACGACGGGAGTCCACTGGCCGCCAAGTACTCGCGGCGGGAACAGGATTCGTCGTCGTCAGCATCGACGGCGTGCGCGCCTACGACGGCGCGACCGGCGGACCACGCTGGCACTATCTGCGCCGACCGCAGTCCGGCCATCGCGTCATGTGGCCCGATTCGGGCGCCGCGTTCACGACTGCCGACCGCTCGGTCCTGATCACCCGCTGGTTCGCCGAAGACACCACGACACGTATCGCTTTCGATGCCGTGACCGGCCGGCTCCTCTGGACCTCCGAAGACCACAACGATTACACGGCCGACTATCCCGACGTTGCCCGCAGGGTGATCAGCGCAACCACCGCCACCGACCTCCTGGTCGAAACCGACGACGCAGTCACGGGATACGACGCCCGCACCGCCGCCCGGCGCTGGACGGTCGCTCTCCCCACCGCCGGCTGCACCCCGGACGAGGGGAAGACGCTGGCATCGGACCGAGCCGTGTACCGGCTGTACCGCTGCGGTGAATCGACCCGCCGTCTCTTCGCGATCGACACCACCACAGGCACGCTGGTCGGATCCCGCGATATCTCCACCCGCAACAGTCCCTCGGCCTCGCTGCTCGAGAACACGTTGCGAATCAGCTGGTACCAGCACGAGGACCAGGGCAACTACTACCTACTCGTCGACCGCGCCGACCGAATATCGACTGCCCCGATCCGTACCGCAGGCAGCCCCTTCGCCGCCGACCCCAACGGTCCGGAGGTGCTGGTCGCGATGCCGGAGCCCGAAGGCCCACAGCACAGCAAATACGCCGGGATGACGACAACCGACAGCATCGACCTCCGACGGATACCCGGCATGACACCGGGATACGAAGGCATCGACGGCGACTACTTCTACTTTCTCGCCGACGAATTCGTCGATCTGAACTTCGGTGGCTCCACCCACGAACTGTCGATCCGGGACCGCCGAACCCTGCTTCCCACCAGCACGATTCCCATCACCAACCCCTGCCGCCCCGGTCTCGCCCAGCCCACGCTGATGCGCGCCTCGTCAACCGTCCTGGTCGTGTGCCAGAACAACGAGGCGATCGGCAACGCCACCCTCGACATCATCGGCTTCCGATAACAGTCCAGCCCCGACGCCGACGCACCCTCCCATATCCGACAGTGATCCTCGCCGCCGAAGAAGCGGCGGCGATCACCCACAGCTATCGTGTAATCGCCACTGCCACAACACCATCGAAGGAGCCCGACGGTGCCGGACCGCCTCGACCAGCTGACCGCGACCCTCGGAGCCCCTCCCCCGGCGGAGTTCGCGACCCTCGATGCCGACGACCTCACCCGCCTCCACGGTCTCACCGAATCGGCACTGGCCGCCCGCAAGGCCGCCATGGACGACGCCCTCGGCGCGGGAATGCACCTGATCCCCCGGCTGGCCCGCCCCGCCGTCCGAAAGGTCCTAGGACTATGAGCAGCATGCGGCACACCCTGGCCGAGATCGCGAAACTCGCCCGTGTCCTCGACGTCGACCCCGCCGAACTGAACTTCCTGACCACCCGATCTCCTTCGGCGATCAAGGCTTTCCGCGACCAGGTCAGCGACGAGATGTCCGGCCGCGACGTCCTCCGCATGCAACGCGTCGCCGCCGCGGTGAAACTGGTCCCCAAGCCGATCGCCGCGCTCGTCGCCGAAAAGGCACTCGGCCCCGCCCTGGCCGCCGCCGTCGCCGGCGCGGTCGAACCGGCCCGCGCGGTCGGGATCGCCGAATCCCTGTCCCCCAAGTTCCTCGCCGACGCCACCGTCCTGCTCGATCCGAAACGCGCCGCCGAAGTCATCGCCCGCGTCCCCGACACCATGGCCGCCGAGGTAGCCAAGGAACTCATCGCCCGCGGCGACTACCTCACCATGGGCCGCCTCGCCGGCGCCATGCCCGACTCCATCCTGTTCGCCGCCCTCCCGCAAGCCACCGACAGCGACATCCTCCAGGTCGGCCTCCACCTGGAAGACAGCTCCCAGGCCGAACGCCTCCTGAACATGGTCACCGACCGCGTCCCCGGCATGGTCACCACCATGTACGCCGAGGAGAAATGGGCCGACGCCATCTCCCTCCTCGACCTCATCGGCCCCGAGGAACGCGCCCGCATGGCCGACATCGTCGCCGAACAAGACGACGAGATCCTCGACGGCCTCCTCACCGCCGTCACCGAACTCGACGCCTGGGACGCCCTCCTCCCCGTCGCCGCCGGCATGGCCATCACCGGCTTGCAACGCCTGGCCCAGCGCCCGGTCATGCACGACCCCGCCACCCTGGAACGAGTCTCCGACATCTCCCTGGCCCAGGGCCTCTGGCTCGATCTCCTCCCCCTGGTCCCCCACCTCGATCACAACCAGCAACGCTGCATCGCCCGACGAGTCCTCGCCGAAGACGACACCGCCCTCCGCGACCTGATCCTCCTCGCCAGCCCCGCAGCCCCCACCATGCTCCCCCTGGCCCTGATCATCGACGGCGAACCCCGAACCCGCGTCCTCACCCTCCTCGACGGCCTCCCCGAACTCGACTCCCTCGTCGAACTCCTCGGCACCGGCGACGCCACCGCCTGGGAAACCATCGTGTCCGTCAACGACGAACTCCCCGACCGCGTCCGCAAACTCCTGGTTGTGCAGGCCCGTACCTGCGGCCTCGACGAAGTCGCCGCGGCATTGTCGAACGAGTCCTAGACGCCAGCTGTTGACCCCACACCGCTCCCTCACTAGCCTTCCGGCAAGGGGGACACATGAGTGGTACCGGAAATCTGGACCTGCCTGTCGCGGAATTGGTTTCGACCATCCAGCGGCTCGTGACCGAGACCGAGACAGTTCGATACGACTGGAACTCGCTGTCTACCGAGATGCACGGCGCCGAGCCGGGTTGGGGCGGTGAATCGACAACCGCCGCCGCGACCCTCGACGCCGCCTTCGACACTGTCGGATCCGCGCTGCTGACGGTCCTGACCGGGTTCACCGAGGCCGTCATATCCAGCATCGACTCGCTCGCCGCGGTCGACGGCTCGACGGCGGCGGCCCTGACCGCTCAGACGGGCGCCTGATGGCCGCGACCTGGTCCGACGTGATCTCCTGGAACTCCGACACACTGATGACCGCGGTCCGCGCATTGTCCCGCCGCAGCCAATCGGTGCGCGATTTCGAGGGCTACATCGATCGCGCCTCCGCGTTCCCCGACTGGACCGGCGCGACCAAGGATGCCGCGCAACAGAATCTGCTGACGTCGAAGAACGAACTCAGCCGAATCGCCGGAATCGTCGAACCACTCAAACAGGTCGCGATCAACCGTGCCGACACCATGGATCGACTCCGAACACGAGCGACCGATCTCGAAACCTGGGCAACGACAGAAGGATTCGAAATCGCCGCGGACGGGTCGGTGACGGACAGCTGGAAACGCGACGGACGCGACACCGACCTGACCGACTCCGAACGCACCCGACGCACAACGGTGCAATCGGACATCGTCGCCTCGGTCACGGCCATCATCGCCGACGCGAACACCGACGACCAGACCACCGCCGCGGCACTCCGAACCGCCGCCACCGAATTGGGCGGCGGCCTCGACCCGGCGGGGCAACCCGTTGTCGTCACCACCGACAAGACCGTCGTGATCAAGACAGGCGACGGCGACGACGATGTCGACGTCCACGAAGACCCGAACACCCACATCGTGACCGTCACCGTGAACGGCAAGGAGTACAAGTTCGAAGGCCGGCAAGCCCAGAACATCACACTCTTCACCGAAGGCGGCAACGACAAGATCTCCGTCGACGCGGGCACCCAGGTCGGATTGAAGCTCGAAGGCGGCGCGGGAAACGACAAGGTCCAAGGCGGCGGCGGTAAGGACTACATCAACGGAGCCTCCGGCGACGACATCCTCGGCGGCGGCACCGGTGACGACGTCATCTACGGCGGCGAGGGCAACGACACCCTCTTCGGCGGCGACGGCAACGACTACGTCGAAGGCTCGGCCGGTGACGACACCGTCTTCGGCGGTTTCGGCAACGACACCGTCTCGGGCGGCGCCGGCAACGATCGCCTCCAGTCGGGCGGCGGCGACGACAAGGTCTACACCGGCGCCGGTACCGACGCGGTCGGCAACGACGGAGGCAACGACACCATCTACGCCCAGGACGGCGAGGATTCCGTCGGCGCCGCCGGCCAGAACGGCAGCAACAACGTCGTGAACGTGGTGCTCAGCGACATACCCGACAAAGTCACCGTCACCGGATCCCCGGAATTCCAGGATCGCGTACGAGCTGACTTGGAGTTCATGCGGTCATCGCCGATCGGGCAACAGATGCTCGCGAGCCTGGGCGAAACCCCGCACAGCGTCACGATCATCGAAGGAGCGGCCGGATCGGACTCCGCCAGAGCGACAGATCCCGCCGCAGCGGATCTCGGCGCCGACGGCAATCCAGGCGCCGGTACCTCGTCGACGATCACTTACAACCCACGCGGCACATCGTTCTCCGAGGTCAGCTCCGCGTACGCTGGAACGCCGTACGACAACCACCCACCGATCACGACCCTCTACCACGAAGCCGCGCACGCCTACGACGAAACGCATGGCACAATGCGGCCGACGTCCGATGTCTACACCGGCACCGACGCGGTCGACCGCCAGTACCCGAACAAGTACTCGCCCACCGGCGAAGGCATGTTCGAACGCGAACGGGTCGCCGTCGGCCTGACCATCGACCACGACAACGACCCCAGCACACCGGAACAGTTCGCCGACGAGAGCGAGCATCCCTCGGTGCTGACCGAGAACGCACTACGAGACGAACTGGGAATCCCCCGCCGAGAACACTACGCACCCGGGAAGTGATCAGTACTCCCATGAACATACGACGGGTCCTCTTCGCATCGTCGATCCTCGTCCTCACCGGGTGCACCCAAGAGCACATCGACTCGGCTACGCGATACTCGGCGATTCCAACCACCTCGCCACAACCATCGTCCACTCCGATCGACGAGAACCGATACCAGTGGTGCGAACCCGCCCCGGCGCAGTGGGACGAAAGACTGGGGCTGACTGTGGACATCACGAAAACCCCAACGGAACTGATCATCCGCTACACCGCGACCAACAACCGAACCAGCCCCGTCTACGCGATCAACCGAATCCAGCAGGACACCGGCTCGGCCGCCCCTCGCGAGAGGCATTTCGTCGTACCCCGCACCGATGGTGTCGTCGAGATCAGCCAGCGACAATTCCTGTACCGATCACCGAATTGCCTAGTGCCGAGATCGATCCCGCTCCCGCCCCCACTGGCAACCCGAATCGAACCCGGATCCACTCTGACCGACAGGATTCACGTGCCGCTGCCATTGCGTGTAGTCCACCCGGAAGGACCTTCGGCGACGGAAAACCTGCCGCCTCTGACGGGCCCTCCGTATTCGATCTCGTTCTGCCTCGGCTTCTCGTCGACAGCCGGCCCTGCCCCTCGCGACGTCGACGGCGAATCCCTGTACACCGGCTTGCCCGGCGGGCAGGAGACGATCGCCTGCAGTACCCCTCTCCTACTGCCGTGATTCGCCCGGGCGCCCCGCTCCCCCACGGCATCGTCGTGCGTGCGCGGTGAGATAGCTGCCACCGGATTCAATTGGGGGATATCGTGTTCCGTCCGCATCGCGTTGCCGTACAACACAGCTCGGTCATCACGACCGACCACACCGCCCGTCCGAATGCGGTGACGACATGACCGATCTCATCGTCGACGTCGGCAGCCTGACCGGATTCCACCTGGACCTCGAGGACGCCCGAACCAACCTCGCGTCGAACACCACACGACTGCTTCCAGCAGTGACGCTCCCGCCCGGGGCATCTGGGGTAATCGCCACCCTGACACCCGCGTTCGAGAAGTTCCACGTCGCGATATCGGCAGCGCAACAATCGGACCTGGCGGCCATCGACACACTCCGCACGACCTTGACCACGGCGGCGAACGAGTACGGGTCCACCGACGATGCGACGGCAACCGCGCTGTCAACGACCTCCACGAACGCCCATGGTGGCTCCGATACAGCAACCGGATCCAGCGCTACCGTGAAACGCTTCGGCGGACTGCAGTTGCCCACTCTCCCGGACACCCCGGAGGATGCCTACACATTGCGCGCGGTTGTGGTCAGCGCGATCGAGCAGATAGCCGGATACGACGAAGCATTGAGTGCGGCGATCGGCATGAAGCCCGCCGCAGACTATCTGACACCGCTGGAAGCCGACTGGGAGACGCTGCAGGCTATCGGCCGACGCATCGGCAGCCTCAGCATCAACGACTATGTGGCGTCACAGAACCTCACCGAAGGCACGCGATGGCTGCAGAACAGTTGGCAGGGCGACGCCTCTACCGCCTTCGGATCGAGCACGTCCACCCTGGCGCAGACGGTCACGGGGCGAAGTGACGACCTGAACGCCGTGTCGAAGATCGTCGAGAACGGCGGCGCATGTCTCGAGCGCCTGGTCTACAGCCAGGCGATGGCCTTGGCCGGCGGAGTCATGCAGTCGATGAGCTTCTTCGGCTTCAGTCTCCGATTCGGTGCCCGGCGCTCGTCGATCGTGCACTCGATACGGTTTGAGCCAGCACCACGTCGGATGCGCTCACAGCACCGACATCCGCGATGGCGCACGGGTGGAACCTACTGTACTCTCCAGCCCAGATCGCTGAACTACTAAGGGGGAGTGGGCATCACATGCGATTTGCGATAGCGCATATACACCGCCGGCTATCTCGTCCAGGCCTGGACCATGGCTGAACTATCGGTAGAGTCGACTCAGCTCAACGGCTTCAGGCTGGACTTGCAGGACATCGGTTCGAACTTCTCCGCCAACGCCTCGCGCCTGATGCCCGAGATCCGGCTACCCGAGGGCGTCGCGGGTCTTCTCGCCGAGGTATCGCCGCCACTCGAGCGGTTCCACGTCGCGGTCGAGGCCGCGCAACGCACGGATCAAACCGCTATCCAGGACCTCGCCGACAATCTCTCGACTGCGGCAACCTCCTATCAAGCAACAGACCAGAACAATGCGTACGCCTTGGCGAGCGTCGGAGGAGATAGCCGCTCCGGCGATCAGCTGGGCACTGGCGACAGCGTGCGATACCCGTCGCTGCAACTTCCAGCACTCACCAACACCGACTCTGTCACGTACTCGGTCCGCCAGACCGTGACCTCCGCCATCGAGTCGATCTCGTGCTACGACGCCGCGATCATGGCCGCTGTCGGCGTCCAGCCGGCAGCCGATCTCCTGAAGCCATTGGAGGCCGACTGGGAGTCACTGAAGACCGCCGGCAAGCTGGTCCGGCTGATCGGGATCAACGACTACGTCGCCTCCCAGAACCTTTCCGGCGGTACGACCTGGCTGCGGAGCAGTTGGTCCGGCAACGCCGCGCAGGCCTTCGAGGCGAGCTCGAGCACGACTGCGATGACGCTGACCAACCGCAGCGACGACATGGAGGCTGTCTGTCAGATAGTCGAGGCCGCCGCCACCTTTCTAGAACGACTCGTCCACAACCAAGCGACGGAACTCAGTGGCGGCCTCGCCAAGTCGATCACGCTGCTCGATTTCACATTCCCGTTGGGAGTTTGGGCTCAAGCATTGGCGGAGCCGATCCAGGAATCGTATCGCTCGACGATCTCCTCCGAGTTGGACGTCCTCATCGCGGCCGCTCGTGCTCGTCAGGACCAGATACGAGACGCGATCGGAAAAGTGTCCCAAGCATTGGAGTACACGTCAGGCCGGGTCCCTCCGGCCTTTGCGCCCGACGATTTCACTGCTCCGGGCTGGGCCATCGCTGACATGGGAACTAGGCGATACGGTTACAGCGACAACGTTTGGTGGGAGAACAGCCTTGCATCCACCGCCTGATCCGCCGAAGAAGAATCCGGCCGCGTATGGATCACGCACTGGAATCGCCGACAAGATCGAAGCCAGGACTTACAAGACCGTCGACGCTTTCTTCGCTCTACAATATTTTCAGGGCGCCGGCTACACCTTCTCAGCGGACCTCTTCAAATTCTACCTGTCGAACCCTGGACCGAACTCCGACTTCACCATAAAATCCGAACATTTCCAAAAAGCGGTGAACACAACGAACGTCCGGGACACCGTCGCGTTGTGTCTCGACGGGATCGTCGAACAGGCGAGACTGGACCCACAGGTCGGTATCCTTCGAGAGCTCACCTCTGACTGGAAGGGCTGCGGACCCACCGAGGATCCAGACGTCGAGTTCGGGATCGGGCACTTCGATGTGTCAGTCGGAAGCGACACAATCGTTCGTTCCAGAGACGACGGTCTATACGCCGAGTTGAGCTATAAGGTGTACATCTGGGATTACTACAACTTTGAAACAAAGAATTGGATTCCATTTGGCAACGTCAAACGAAACCAAGCCAACTCGGTTGGCAATCACATGCGCGAACTCGAAGAATTCGGGTGGGCACGAAGTTTCATAGCACGCGGACAATCCGACACCATACAGACCTGGACACAGAGGCTATGAAACGAAGACTGACCTATGCACTCCTCATCGCCGCGATAGGCGCGCAAATATTTGCACTGACAGCCTGCTCGAGCGAGCGCAAAGACCTCCTATCACTCGAGACCTGCGGCTCACTCGTGTTCCCAAACAGCGTCAAACTTGTCGAATTCGAGCAGCAGACAGGTTTCGGAGATGAAGTAGTTACCGCTGTGGTAGAAATCCCCGCCAACGAAATGGATGAGTTCAAGACCAAGTCAGGCCTTACCAAATTCATTGCCGGGGTGCCGAAAGATTGGAAGTACCACTGGCGGGATACGAAGAACCTCCCGCTGTTGGAATCGGAACATACCTTTCGCGCCGACGAAGGGCAAACCGCCCTGACCAGGTGGGTCGCCTATACGAGCAAGGACACATCCGAGATCGTCTTCATCCACGCCCTTTGCTAGCACCGCGTCAAGCGATGCCCGCATTGGCTGACACTGCCTCGACGCGGCATCAATCGTATGCGAAGCCCTGGCAGCCGGTGTGAACGTTGAACCGCTGCCCCGCCATTGCATGCCTGTCGCACGTCACACCACTGCCCACGTCCCTGATCCCGAGTAGGCGCTGGTGTCGAAGGAACCAATGCGACGGCGCAGATCTTCAACTATGTTGTCCAGCAATGGATTAGCGGCGCCTGGCACCAAGTGCGGCGACATCGACCAGGTTGGGGGAACCATGGCCAATATCCGACGTGAGCGGCGCCTGCGCGCCGCTGAGCAGGCGCTCGCCGTCCAGACCCACTTGAGCTCGTCGGAACGTCGCGTGCTCACGGGCATTCTCGCCAGCGACGGCTGGCAGCTATTGGTCCGTACCACGGCGTTCCACCCAGGTAGGCCCACAGCTTTCGCGATCGGCTCCACCGGGGTGTTCGCCGTCGTGTTCGCCGCGACCATGCCGAACCCTTCCCACTTCGGTGAATTGCGCAAGCACGCCGAAGAACCGCTCGCGCGCCTGGCCCTCGACGACTTCCGTTTCGTCCCGCACATGGCCGAGATCGTCGTGGTACTCCCCGGCCGGGTCCGCCCCGAATCCGACGGTCGCGTTCACATCGTCGACGAACCTGGCTTCGTCGCCACCTTGACCGGAGGCGACCGGCGATACAAGCCTGCCCGCGCCGCCCAACTCGCAGCTTCCGGCATCGACAAGTACACGCACCTTCGACTCGATCTGATCGACGAATTCGACTCTCCAGCTGAGCTTTTCACCGATACCGACCTCAACGAGACAGAACGTGTCGCCGCCCTGTCCCGTCCGTTCAGCGACTGGATGACATTCCTCGACCCAGCTCAGCTCTCCTTGGTACACGCGAACTTCAATGGTCCCGCACGAATCAGCGGACCAGCCGGCACCGGCAAGTCCGTGGTCGCCCTGCACCGCATGGCGCACTGGGCCAAACGCAACCCGGGACGCCTGATGTTCACCACGTTCGTGAAAACCCTTCCCACCTTTCACGAACGCGGCTTCGCCCACCTGGCTCCGCGAGCGGCCGACCGCGCGCTCTTCACCGGCCTCCACGCCTGGACCCTCCGATTCCTCAAAGACCGGGACGTGCCGTTCAACCTCGACGAGGCGGCTGTCAATGCCTCCCTCGCGGATGCGTGGCGCCGTGTTCGCGACACCCTCACCGGCGTCAAAGGCACCGACTTCGGCTACTGGCACGACGAAATCGACCGCATCATCAAGGGTCGCGGGTTGCGCGACTCCGCGAGCTATCTGGCGGTACAGCGAACCGGTCGCGAGGGCATCAGCCTGCTGCCTTCGACGCGAAATACAGTCTGGGAAAACTGGTTCGCCCCCTACGAGGAAGGTCTCGCGGCGCGCGGCGCACACGACTTCAACGACCTCATCGCTCTCGCCGTCGAGGAATTGCGTGCCCGTCCCCTCATCGGCGACGAACGATTCGGCCTGGTCGTTGTCGACGAAGTCCAGGACTTCACTCTCCGCCAGCTCCAGCTCGTCTACGAAATCGCCGGTGCCCGTGAGGATTCCCAGCTGCTCCTGGTAGGCGACAGCCAGCAACGTGTGTATGTGGGCAGCTGCACCCTAGCCGAGGCAGGCATCCCGGTCCCCGGCGGCCGCGGCCGGATCCTGCGCACCAACTATCGCAACCGCGCCGCAGTCCTGTCCTATGTCCAGCGCATCGAAACCGCCGGCTCCGTCGACGACCTCAACGGCGGCGCAGGCGTCGTCATCCGCGAAAGCAACGCCACTCTCCCCGACGGCCACGTCGTCGAAACCCGACTCACCCACCGCGAATCACTCACCGTGCTCCCCCAGGCCATTCGCGACGCGAACCTGAAACCCGATGCCGACATCGCCGTCATCGTCTCCACCAGAAGCGACATCGAGCGCTACCTCACCGTCCTGCGCAGGGCGGGCCTGCGCGCCATGCCACTGGAGCACTACGACGGCACGCAACCGACCGACATCAAGGTCGGCACCGTCCACCGTGCCAAGGGCATGGACTTCACCGCCGTGTTCCTCCTCCTGGCGAATCCACCCACAACCCACCCCGGTGGGCGCGACGCCGACGCTCTCCGCTCCCGCCAGCACCTGGTGGCCGCCAGCCGAGCCCGGGACTACCTCTGGGTGTGCACACTGACCGACTGAAGGTCAGCAACGAGCTTCGACGAGCGCCCGAGTTCGCGACGGACTATCTCTCGATGACTGCGTTTGGGGAAGCGACGCCCGCCCCGTAACACGGCGTGCACGGGAACCGAATGCACTGCTGACGGCCGTCGCAGGGCTCATCTTGCTGCCGTTCAGGTACTGGCGTCTGCCCGCTCCGTGCCCTGACGGCTTGACTCAATCGCTTGGCGGATTCGGAGGAACTGCCGACGGGATTGAGCAGTCCCCGATGACGAGACCACCCGGGAATAGAGTCAGGCGATTTCGTTCGGTGTTCAGTTGGTCCCGCAGGCCACCGGGTGGTGGATGCAGGTGCAGGCCGCAGCGTACTCGGCCGGCGTCAGGTAGCCCAGCGCCGAGTGCCGATGCCACCGGTGGTGGTCGGCCTTGAAATCGCCGATCACCACCCGGGCCTCGAGCAAGCTGGTCCAGTGGTTGCGGTTCAAACACTCGGTCCGCAACCTACGGTTGAACGATTCGACGAACCCGTTGTTCCAGGGCGTGCCGGGCGGGATGTAGACGAGACCGACCTTGTCGGTGCAGAACCTTTGCAGTGCAACGGAAATGAACTCTGGCCCGTTGTCCATCCGCAGTACCTTCGGTGGCCCGCCTGCCGCCGCGAACACCTTCTCCAGTTCGGCGACGAGCCGATCAGCGGTGATCGAGCGTTCCACCACGTGCAGCAGCGATTCGCGGGTGTGTTCGTCGATCATCGACGCGATCTTCACCGCTCGCCCGTCGATGGTGGAATCGAACTGGAAGTCCAACGCCCAGACCACCCTCGGGGATCGGCATCGACCGTCGGCGCCGAGGAAACCCCGGCCCGTTTGCGGGGATGATGGTGTTGGCGGACCTGCAGCCTCTCCTCACGCCAGAGCCGGTGTGGACCTTCTTGATGTTGACGCCGGCGCCCTGATCGAACCGCAGGGCCGCCCAGGCGCGGCGGAATCCGTGGTCCTGATGTTTGACCGCATACGAGCGCAGCCACGCCCGCAAACCGGCGTCCGGATCGGTCGGGGTGTCCTTGACCGGCAGACGCCGGTAGGTCGACCGATTCAGCCCAACGACCCTGCACGCCAACCATTCCGGCATGCTCTTCACCTCACGAAGCATGTCCACGGCGCGGCGTTGGTCGCCGGGCTCAGAATCTTCCCTTGGCGATCTCCCGCAGCGCGTCCTTCTCCAGCTCAGCGTCGGCGAGCAGCCACTTGAGACGGGCGTTCTGCTCGCGCAGCTCCTTGAGCTCCTTGGCCGCGTCGGTGTCCACACCGCCGTACTGACGGCGCCAGTTGTACAAAGTGGCCGCCGATACCTTCAGCTCAGCCGCGGCTTCCTCGCCGGTCTTGCCGGCGGCGATCAGCTCGTCGGCACGGCGCAGCTGCCGCACCATCTCTTCCGCGGAGTGCCGCTTGCGTCCTGCCATGGTCTTCAGTGTCCCTCCTCGGCCTTCACCAGGCCAAACAGGACTCCAATACCGAGTGGTCTCATTCATTGTGAGCGGCCCACGACGTTCGCCAAGGTCTCCGAGAAGCTGTTCGCGCAGCTGCTCAACCATCGTGTCCTCCGGAATACCGCGCACGACGCCAGTTCGCCTGTCGAACTGCCCGCCGAGATCAGCCGCACCCAAGACGCATTGACCCGAAAGGGTCAGGTGATCATGTACAGCCCGCCCGGAACCGGGAAGACCACGTTGGCGCAATACACGAAGTGATCGCTCAGCTCGCCTTGAGCCTCAGCCCACTCACCATCGGCTTCGAGCATGAGGAGCGGGTCGATGAAGAGTTTGGTATCGATCGTGAGATGCGGATCGAACCAATCGTCTTGATCTGTTCGCTGGATTCCGTAGTGCTCAGAGAACCGCATGTGAGATTTCGTCCCTTCCAGAGTTCCCAGAAAAGACGCGTTCGACGAGCGATCTTCATCATTGCCTTCTGCCACGACGCTGTGGCCACATTGCCACTTGGCCCTCAGTCGCGCTCATCCCTGCGCCGTCCTCGTAGCACCACCATGCCGAGTCACCCGGGGACGAAGACTGACGCGGACTGCCCCGTGAATCAGCGACCGTTCGGTCGATTTTCCTGCCCACAGGTATGCTTCTCCCGGCTGCAAGCGGGAAAGCTGTTCCGGCCGAAGGGTATCAAGGGAAGCGTTGGCCTTCTGGATGTGCTTCAGCCAGGCGGGTGAAGTCATCTTGTGCATGATGACGACATCGGAGAGCTCGATCAGGGACGTGGGGACCGATAGTGGATCTTGGCTGGCCACAAGGATGCTCATCCCTTTGTGACGCATCTCGCGGACGGACTCGACGAGTACACCGACGAGTTCCGGGCTGCCGATGTACTTGTGAGCTTCATCGAATACGACGAGCTTGTTGAAGTGTCCACCGCCATCGGTGGCCTGAGCGAAAAGTTGCATGAGGACGACGAAAAGTCCCAGGCTCTCGTCCTTCTCGATGAGTTCATCGCGGAGATCTACGATGATGAGCCGTCCCGGCCGCACGTAATCGGAGATACGTACGGAGTCGTCGATATAGGGCTCGGCAAGGTCGAGGCGCTGCCGGACAAGCTCTTTCATGTTGTCGGCCATGGCCGATGAGTCGACCGCGGTTCGGATCGTGCCGAGAGTCAGATCAGAACGGTTGGCTCGGAATATCTGAGTGAGCTGTCGGAGGTACATCGACTGGTTACCGACCGCGCCGAGCAGGAACTTCCAGTGGTTGATCTGCAATTCGCCCGAACCGAAAAGTAGCGGCTGGACATCGATGCCGGGGAATTCGCGCCGACGCGCCTCGAGTTGATCCCCGGGTGTCAACAGCAGGACATCATCCAGCGCTGCCGGTTCGGCACCGTAACGCTCCCGCAACCTAGCAATCTGACCGTCGTGATCGTTGGCGGAAATCATCGAGGTGAATTCGGGCGCGTAGTCCTGAGTGCTGCTGTAGTGGAAGACGATTGTCGCAAGCGGGTGTGGAAGGTGATTGATTCCCGGCGCGGGCAGAGTCGCACCTTCGATGACGGAGCCGAGAGTGTAACTCTTGCCGCCTCCTTGGACGCCGAACAGGCTGATCGTGTGTGTTTCGTTCAGATCCAGGGCGGTCTTTCGGCCGCCGGGCACGTCGCCCAGCAACGCCCATTGCGGCGTGTTGCTTACTACACCGACGAAGATGTCGGGTGTGGGTACTGGATCCGCCGCAATGGGCACGTCGGCGCTGTCCACATCCGACGAATCGACGTCGCCAGTTTTGGCCACTTCTGGCTCTGGCTCTGGCTCTGGCTCAGGCTCTTTCACATTGAATACTGCCGGTCCGGTATCTGGATACCCAGGTTGCGCCGACGGTTCCGCGGCGGGCGCGACCAGCTGGGAAGACGGTGCCGATTCTGGTTCGTCATCCGCGAGGGGATCGACAGTTGGTGCGCGGAAGGCTGCGCCGCTACGGCGTGTTCGGGTCAGCTCCGGGATGGTGATCGAGTGGGGTTCGGTCGCATCGCCAGGTCGTTTCGGCTCGGTGGGCACAGACCTGAGCAGTTCATCGATTTCGTCGCGGCCGATGTGATGGAATTCGATGCCACCGATCTCTTCTGGATCGCTGCTGCGACCGGACAGCTCGAAGATGAGCCCCGCACGCTCGAACCTCAGGGTGAACCCGTCGTCGAGTGTTTCCAGCAGGTGCCGGGCGTGATCGGAGACCGAGCGATCGATCATGCGATAGCGCTCGGCCCGCTCCAGGTAGAACCGAAGCAGGGCGGCCAGTTCCAGGTTTTTCACGGTCCGGTCTACTCGGTCGGGATCGGTGAGACCGGGGTCGAATTGTTCTCGGAGCACTTTTTCGGAGGTGGCGATTTGTTCGGCGATCTGGCTCTGCAATCGCTCGTACGCGACGGGGTCCGGGATGGTCGAATAGGCCTTGACCTCGACGAGCCGGCAGGTGATCGTGCGGCTGCGTGCATCGAAGCTGAACAAGGCAAGGTCGGTTCGCCGCAACGAGCGCGCCGCGGACGCTGCGCGGCGGGTCTCGGCATACAGCTCGTGATGTGCGTCCAGCGGGACAACGATCTGGTCGCCCAGCACCCGTTGGCCTTCCAGGTAGATGCGCGCCAACGCGAGCCCGAGCACTTCGGAACGCTGATTGCGTACTGCGGAGGCCAATTTGAAGGCCAGGGTCCCCGACAGCAACCGCAGCTGTTCGAAGAACGTCTGCAGATGCCGGTCGTCGACAGTGATCCCGTGGTCACCGACTACCGGGGCGAGCAGGCTACGGAGTTCGTCGACCTTGCGCGAGCTCACCAGCACCTGTCGGCCGAGTCCGGTTCGGCCCGCCACGTAGTCGATGACGTAGTCATTGGATCCGCGATCATCGGCGCGATCGAAATACTCCAGGCCGAGGGTCCGGTCGACGACGATGACCCAGTCGCTGGTGTCGTGCGCCTGGTGCAGCAGCGACCGCTGCACCGCGTCCAGGGTCAGCGTCGTCGTGGGTACCCGGTCGAACACTTTCGTTGCGACGGCGGCGGCTGACACCGCCAGGTCATGGGGTAGCCCGGTCAGGAGTTCGCCCGCGTGTTCGGTCCTGCGGACAGACGAAGCGAACAACGGCGTCTTTCGCCAGGTCACTCCTGCTCCCTCGTCATCGACGTGGAACACAGTGGTCGCCTGCTGGAGGAGCCCGTGTACCGGTGCTTGCGCAATGTGGTTCAGGCGCGTCGTATCGTGCTCTTCTCCGGTGAAGGCGTCGATGAGGATCGTCAGGTGTGCCTCGAATTGTTCGGGATGATTCTCGAACTCCGTCAGTGAACGCACCGAATAGGCCAGCTTGGGCACGCCGTGGGCCTGACGTGCCCCGAAGGCTTCGGCCTCGGCGCTGTTGAATCGGTTGTCCGAGCGGGTGATCTCGGCTAGTTCGTCGCCGACGCCGGGCATCTCCGTCTGTTCGGTGCACAGGCGCAGGTCGTAGTTGAGGTGCTTGGTGTCGGCGCGTCGTTGCAGGTCGAGCAGGATTTCGACGATCAGGGCGGCATCGCCCGGGTTGACGATATTGATGACAAGCGTTCGCACGTAAGGGTGCTGGCGTACGTATCGCTCGACCCGCTCCGCCAGAATCTTGCTGGTCTGGTCGGCACCGGCTCCCCGTGCGGCGGCCGGAATGCCGAGCACATCGGCGATCTTGCCGACGAGTCCATGGGAGTCCTCGACTCCACTGGGAGCGTACGCCGCCCAGAACGGCGTCAAGTTGCCGACCGTAGCCAACAGTCGGCCATCTTGGCGCGGTACCGCGAACGGGAATCCGAGTGGGTCCAGCCGCTCGAAAAACGAGGACCGCGCGTTCGCCGCGGCTGCTGTCGGGCGACGGTTCAGATCGGACCGCCACTGTGCGCCGAGGGCAGCCCACTCCGCGAGCCACAACAACCGCAGGGGATGGGTCGGGCCGACCAGGAGTAGCCGATGCAGTGCTCCCAACCCGTCGATGTATGTCACGGCCAGCGCATCGAGTTGTTGCAGCCCAGCCAGCGCACGCAGCGCCACGGCGTTCTTGGTGGAACCGGTGGTGTGTGCATACGCCGCTTGTGCGTTCAGCGTCTGTTGGAAGACTGCCGCGTACTCCGTGATCTGTGTGCGCAAGGTGGCCAGGTCGGCGGTTTCGACAACCTCGCCGGGGTGGTCGTCATCGACAGTACCGAGAATATCGGCGAAGAGTCTGCCGCGGGTCGAGAGCAGCACGCCGAAGGCCCGCTCGGCTTCCGGCCCGAGCCCGGCTACCCACTCGACCCCGTCACGTCGCGGCTCGGGCAGCGAACCATCCTGGTTGATCGGTACCTGCCACAACCCGATTTCCGCCGGTGCCAGCAGGGTCTTGCGCTCGATGTCGGTCAACCGCTCCGAAAGACGCACTTCGATATTGCCGGCGCCTTCAAGGCGCGCACTGGCAGAAACATGGAGGCCGCCTTTCGCAGGTGTCGACCAGGCGGTCTCTCCCGGTAACAGGTCACGCGCGGACTTACCTTCGACGCATCGGTCGAAGGCGATGTGTTCCACTGCGTGCAACACACTTTCGTAGCGGGCTGCCTTGTTTTCCGGCGGTTCCTCGTCTTCGTCGGCCCGAACGACGAAGAATGCCGCACTGCGACCGGTTCCCGACTTGACCACCACGGGTCGGTCGGTGTCGGCGATCGGAGAGACCGCCAGCACGTGCCAACCCTCGTCGAGTTCGGCCTTATGCAGGTTCCGCACAGTCGCTTTGTAGTCGCTCTTCGGCTTCGCGCCGGCAGTGACTGAGACCGCGCGCCCGGTGGGGCCGCCGTCCTCGGACACGATCTCGGCGCGGAGCTTCAACAGCCCGTCGGTCGGAGTCAGTGGGGTGTCGACCGTGAACTTGGCGGTGAGGTTCTTCGTACCGTTGGCGCCGGCAATCAAATATGGCTGGCCTGCCAAGGATTTCAGCGCGGGATACCGCGCGAGGTGTTCGGCGTGATCGCCGGCCCTGGGCAACTCCAGGGTGTGTATGTCGATGCCGATGGCGGTTTCGCGGCTGCGGGGAGCGGGCCACTTGTCGAAGGTGAGTTCCCTGTTCTCTCGATCGGTGATGACCCGCCGGGTCCAGGTGTTGCGGTCTTCGAGTCCGATCCGCCCGGCGAATCCGGCGAGTTTCGCGATGAAGGCGGAGTCGGACACTCCGAGGCCGAGAACGCGTTGGCGTTCGTCGAGTTCGATGCGGCTGAGCTCGTCGACATGTGTTCGGTTCTGGCTGACCCGGCTGGCCACATCGGCGCCGGTGGTGAACATTCCGAGGTCCGGTACCAGTCCGAATTGGTAGACGGCCGCGCCGGCGGCGTCCGACTCGTAGCCATTGGCTGCGATGGTCAGTAGGTAGTGGGCCCAGGCCCGGTCATCGCCGCGACTGTCGTTCTTCTGCGCAAGTGTCTCGCGTAGCTGCTCGATACCGTCACGCAAGGCGGCCGGTACCTTGGCCAGCAGTTCGTCGCGCAGCATCCGATAGGCATCGCCGACGCCGACCTCTTCGAACGTTGCGACTCCGAAGGAGTCTTCAGCGCTGGCCCGCAGACCTGGTGGCACGAAAACCAAAAGGGGACCGGATGTTTCCTCGACCGGGCGGTTGCGCAGTTCGACCAGTTTGGTACTGCTGACCAACGATCCGGTGGTGTCCGTACGGACCTGCTCGTCGGTGGAAAGCAGGCACACGGTGGTCCCCGGGAGCGTAGCCGTACGGAGCCGTTGTACTAGGCAAGATGCGAGATCGGTATCGAGTTCGGTGACCCGCATGCAGTGGCCCGCTTGCCGGGTGGACAGCAAGCTCAGCAGGTGCGGCACCAGCACGTCCTCCAACGCGCTGCGCACATCGGCGGGGGTGGGTTCGATCAGCCCAACCGTTGCTCCGGTCATCGGGGACTCCTCTCGGCCCTATCTCCGTCCGCGCCGATGGTGAAGCGCGGCGTAATGGTCTGGGTCAGATACGCGTCGGACAGGTCGCGGTAGTAGCCGATCTCCCGGAGACGGTCGATGAATGCCGCGGAGTTCGCTCGCAAGGCCGCCTGGTCGGGCACATCGGCGCCGGCGAATCCGTCCTCGCCAGGGAGACGGTCGATGTGCAGCCCGTACCGGACCCGCAGCAGCTCCAGCACCTCATCGACCCGCCGCGGCCGGGTACGCATGCGTCCCGTTGTCTCGTCCTGATCCACGAGCGATACCTGCAGGAGCACTTCCAGCAGCCGTGAGTCGAGCACGAACCGCCGCGCACCGGCTTTCGGCTGGGCGACCATCTGGCCGGGACGATTCTTCATCAGGAGCGAGTCCAGGCACTCGACCAGATACTTTCGCTGGAAAGCACTGCGATAGTGCATGATCAGCTCCAGATAGGTCTCGAACCGGTTCAGGCCGAGATCCACAATGGTCTGCAACTCCGGTGCCAGCGGTTCCTCTTCGTCGTCAAGGATGCGGCGTACCCGCATGTCGAAGAACGCCTCGCGGTCCTTCTTGTGCTTATCGGCCAAGAGCGCGATCACGTCGGCCGCCGAGAGATCGCCTCGGCCCCCCGTCTTGGGCAGCTTCCCGTGTTTGACCAGGTCTCCGGCGAAATCGATCAGCTTTTGGACAGCGAAGGTACCCCGAACGAACTGCGGCAGGCGGCCGTACCAGATCCCGGCACTCTTGGCGGCATATGGGGCGGGCGCACCGTTGTCGACCCCGACCATATCGACGAAAAGATGCACCGCATACGGACAACTCTCCCCCGGTCGGTGGCCACGGGTGCAGGACGCGTCCACAACGCCGCCGCGCACGGCCGCCGGAACCAATTTGATCATTCGCAGGTGGTAGAGCGCGAGATGGAAGGAGAGCAGAATCTTGAGATGTTCGACCAGCACGGTGCGCGGCATGTAGTCGCGGTGGAGCAGCAGACGGAGCACATCATCGGCCATGAACTCGGCGGGCTGCTTACAAAAGGGCACCAGTGGTTTGCGCGTCGAACCATCGGGCCGGTCCTGGGCTTTCCTCTCGGTCATCGACACCATGCTCAGCAGCGCCTGCGACTCGACATCGATATCAGGACCGGGAATCACTGTCCCGTCGGCCCCGATGTCGGAGAAGAAGAAATCCTTGAGCGCCTGGACGGCCAGCGGCTTGACCGCCAACATCTCGTAGAGGTGTTCATCCGCACCGTAAGGGCGGGAGTGGCGACTGTTGCGCAGGCGATACGCGAAGCCGTGCAGGGGCCGAGGCCCGGCAACCGCCTCAGTAACCCGGCCGCGGCTCACCAAGTCGAGCAGGTGCGTACCGACCCACCGACGGCTGATGTCCTCGTTATCGGCGAACCCTTCGAACGGCGCGGCCGGATCCACCAGAAGCGAGAGATAGTCGTCGACTGTGAGATCGACAGCCCGGCTCATCCGGCTGGGTACCCCGTTGTGCCACAGTCTGGCGAGGAAGGCCGTGAGAACTCGGTCCATGGCGAGACTCTTGTAGTCGATCCGGCTGATCGCGTCGCACCGGAAGGCTCGATCCTTACTGTCTAGCGCCATTCCGACTCCTCGGTCTCCGGTACCGCCGCACTCTGCGAGGCCAGGTGCAGGATTCCGTCGTCGGTTCGACGCACTGTATGCATCAACGCACCATCGACGGTGAGCAACACCTCCTGATAGGGCACAGCTGCGAGTTGGTTCTTGAACACGGTCAGGGCTAGGGCGTAGCCCTGATTGTCATCGACACTCGCACGGTAACCGCGCCGGAATCGCTTGAGCAGTTCGAAAAGGTCCAATCCGATGCGTAATTCCGCTGGCACGGCCCCCGCACGGTTGGGGTCCGTATAGGTCAGCCGTAGCGCGCTCGGCCTGGTCTCCAGGTACTGATGTGTGTAGGTGCCTACTCTTCCCACTACGAAACCGTCCTTGGGGAAACGACGGAAGCTGCGCACCGTGCCACCGATGACCTCACGGACCCGGATCACCAATCCGCCATCGGCGACTTCGGGCGAGACCACGCCCTCACTGCGGTTCAACGCTCGCAACATGTCCTCGACCAGCGGCGGGGTCTCGTCGAGATGTTCCAAGAAGCTGCGGACCGAGGCATACGGCAGCATCTTCGTCGCCGCATCGGGATCACGCATTTCGAAGTACATCAAACGCCGGGCCATGGCCACGTAATCGGTTGTCCCGATCGTGTTGGCAGTGTCCCCGTCGAGCTGAGCGTAGACCTCGGCGAGGAGGGCACGGTCGGGGGTGCGGCGATCACCCGGAGTAATCAGCTGGTGCTCCATCAACCCTTCGGCGGCCAACCTCCGATCCATAACGGGCTGGGGAACTGCGGCAACGTCGACCTCCCGCAACTGCAGCAGCAGCCGGTCCCGCTCGATCTCGGCGGCACCACCACGGTATGCGTTGAAGTAGTGTGCCCCCAGAACCTCAGCTGCGTCCGACCTCCGATAGAACTCGTGGATTTCGCTGCAGTCACGTCCCGAGGTGATCGTGTAGGCAAGCGCCGAACGCAGGTCCCGAAGAGTGATGTGCAGCCGCCCCCGCAACTGGGCGATCTCGTAGATCCGGCGTAGGCGACCGCGAACCTGCGCACCGATCACCGGGTTGGCGACGGTCATCGCATTGCGCCGCGCATAGCAGGAGTCGATGAGCGCGCATCCGGAACATGCTTCCCAGAAGTCCGGACTGCTGATCTGTGTCAGCATCTGCTCCAGGATGGAATCTGTATCGTCATCGTCACCGGAACCTTTCCCGGGCCGGACGGTGACATCGCGAAGGTTGAGGTTGATCACGGCAACCGCCCCGGGTCTTTGTTCGCCGCGAAGACCCTCCTCGACCGCAGCGGCGAGCGCTCCGAATCGCCGACTGTGATGAGACAAGAAGTCGATCAGGCGGCCCTCGTTGACCGCGATCAGCCGCGTCTCACCGGCCAAGGCGCCGATGTCGTCGGCACCCTGGAAGGGGGCGAAGAAATCAGTGAGGACTTCGTCACTGACCGTGCCTTCTTCATCCTGGCTGCCATCGTAATTGGTCCGGAAACGACGGCCCCGCAACTCGAACTCCGCACCGTTCGGACGCTCCGCGGCGAAAACCGCGCCCTCGGCGCGTGCGTCCGCGGTGAGCCGCTCCAGAAAGGCGGTCTTGCCGTCCCCGGCGTTGCCCGTGACAATCACCAGCGAATGCGTGCCGTCCAGCACCGCCGGCGCGAGAGCAGTGTCGAGAGCGGTCGGCACATACACTTGATAATCATGGGCATCCATACCCCGGGTGCCGCGGTTGCTGCGCCTGCTCTGGCTGTAGAAGGTCTGCAGTCGGGCAACGAACGGGTTCTCCCTCGCCGCCGACTGTTCCGATCCCGCGATCTCTGATATCGCAGCCACGGCATTGCTACTCACCCGCGCTTCGGCAATGGCCGTGCCCGTCGATTCGATGACGGTAGAAGCCGTTACCGCCGGGAAATCCGCGGCAACGAGCGCGGCAAGGAACTCCTCGGCGCTGACGAACCGTTCACCGCGTTCAGGAGCGATCGCTCGCAGGATCGTCTTGATCAGTTTCGCTGGCGCCTCCTCCGGCAATGCGAACCGGATGCGCGGGTCTTCGGCCGGCATCCCAGGTGGAGGAGTACTCGTCTGCCAGGGATACGCACCGGTCAACGCCTCGTACAGGGTGATCCCGAGCGCATACAGATCCCGGTCGACGAAGCCGGCACCCGTGGCAGGAACCTGGTCGATGTCGGGCGGGGTGTAGCGGGGAGTATTGGAAGTGTGGCCCTGGGTGGACTCAGGGGTCTTGGCGATGCCGAAGTCCAGAATCCGTACGCCATCCTCGGTCCATAGCAGGTTGCCCGGTTTGATATCGCAGTGCCACACATCCCGAGCGTGGATGTGTGCCAGCCCCGCTGCCACGTCGCGGCCGATACGGAGAACGTCCGAGACTGTCAGTGTGCCACTGCGGATTACCTCGCCGAGATCCTTGCCTTCGACGTACTCGAAGACCAGATACGGGTGCGAGTCCGGTGGCGGCAGCTGGTCGACGTCGACCATCTCGACCACATTCGGGTGGCTCGCATCGCACAGCCGCTCCATGACCTTGTACTCACGACGCGCCTGCTCACGAGGATTGGCCGGGTCGCTCAGAATAAGCTTCACCACCCGGTCGATATTGCGCATCGAGTCATAGACCCGGTAGGCGACACCGGACGCCCCTGGCTTACCCAGCCTGGCCTTCACCAGATACTTCGTGCCCAGCAGATGGTCACGCTCGAGGTGCCGCCAGAATTCCGGATCGCGTCGCGGATCCGGGTCGGCGGCCCGGCCCGCGTTCGGTCCCGGCTCGGAAATGCTTCCGCTGTCACTGTTTCCGATGCGGCGTTTCGGCCGACGCACCTCCCCGATCGCCAACTGCAGCCGGCGTAAAGCTTCCTTGGCATCCGGCCGGTCTTCCGGATTCGCCGCGCAGAGCAGCGCCAGCCAATGCTGCAGTTCCGGCGGCACATCGGCTTGCACCAGATCGTGCTCGGGCAGAATCCCCCGTGCCCGAACCTGACCGGTCATCGACCTGAACGGCAGATGTCCGGTGAAGAGTTCGAATCCGATCACGCCGACGGCGTAGATATCGGACTTCGCACCCATCTTCGCCAGGTCCTCAATCGCCTCGGGAGCCAAGTAGGTGCTATCGGCGTGAGCATGCGCCTCGTACGCCACGGTGTGCGACCGTGGCTGAGCCGTTTTTGCGTAGTCGAAGCCGGTAATCATGGCACGTCCGTCGTTGGTGAGCACGATCGTGGCAGGACTGAGGGCACGGTGCACGAGCCGCCGGGACTGGATGAGCGCTAGACCCGCGAGTACCTGCTGCAAGATCGCCAACTTGCGGTCGAAGGTCAACGGCTCGGCGGCAGCCGAGCCCAGATGCACCCGCAAGGCCGAACCCGGCACATCGTCGTAGACCGTCACATAGCCGCGGTCCTCCAGGTCGGGAAAGAAGTCGCGCACACCGACTATGGCGGGATGCGCCGGAAGCTTACCGAGCGCCTCGTAGGCGACACCGATCTGCTTCTGCTGCTTCTCGCGCTCCCTCGTCTCGGCGTATAGGTCCGCCTGACGGACCACCAGACGCACAGTACCGGAGCCCTGAACAGTATTGGCGTTCTTCGCACGGTACTCGGCCACCACGTCGACGCCCGGGGCATGCTGAGTCTCGCTGAGAGCTTCCAGAACCTGCCAGTTACCGAACAGCAGCGGCCCCGACGGCGCCCTACCCACCCCTTCGATCGCTTGCACGATCTTGTTGTGATGGCGGCTGATATCAGCATCGACCGCATACGCGCCGGTCGGTACTCGGGAAGTGTCGGAGAGCAGCGGGATCAGATGTGCGAGATTCACCGTCGCTCCGGCGTCTCGTTGCGGGGAGTTGTGGTCGACCAGCCGTGCGTCCTGTACCGGAAGTACGACAGCCACACCGACGAACACCCGGGTCAGTTCGGGAAAACTATTCTCCAGCAGAGCTTTTACACGTTTGGCGTTCTCCCGCAGCTTCGGCAACGGCGTGTGGAACGGCTGACGGCCGGCGGGCATCCACCTGCTGCCATGGACATCGATCCGGCCGAACGTGCCCTTCACATCAATGACGTAGACCTTGTGCCCGGTCACGACTGCGATGTCGACCTCGAACAGGTTGCCCCGGGCATCGGACACCTCGAAGTTGTGCAGGACCGTCCAGTCGTCGGGCCCGTGATCGCGCAGGTAGGCGATCACTCGCCGCTCGGCATCGTTCGCAGGTTCCCCGATCCGGACGATCCGCGCCATCAGACCTCCGCCCCCTCAATCGCTTTCGTCAACAAGTCCAGCGCTTCATCTTCTAGCACATCCGCGCGGTCACGGTCGCGGAATGCTCGACGAACGGCCTCCGCGATGCGGTGTCGATCCTCAGACCGGGCAGTCGGTACGGGAATGGCGCTTCGCAAACCTTCATGAATGTCCTGCTGCTTACCACCGGTGCTCATTGAACGGAAGAGCCGAAACACAGGCTCCGAACGAAGGAACGCAAACAGGTAGGCGCCCGGAACCTCAGAGTCACCGCTCTGAATCCGGAGAAAATGCTCCGAGTAAGCATAGTCAAGCCATGACCCCGTGGCCAGAATGGCGCGACAGTAAACTTCGCGTTCACCGAGCGTCCCCTGAGATGCAACAAGTACTGTCTCGTCCTTTGCGAAAACCTCTGCAGGCAAAGACCCCCGACTAATGAGCCGCCCTTCCGGACGTGACCAAAATGCTTGGCGCTGGCCGATCAAGGAGGCGCCGTATTCCTCGTCGGCATCGATCCGCTTGAACCGGACGCCACGACTGAGTACGCCTTTCTCGCAAATTTCTCCTAGCACGCGATGCTCCACCGATTTAAGTTTCTGGAGCAAACTCTTTGCGCGCGGCGAGAAATTCAGCGCCCGCAGGGTCGAGGAAGAAACGCCCTTGACGACGAACCCCCTGTCGGACTCCTGTTCATGCCAGCGGTAGTCGATGAGCTCGGGCAGACCGACACTGCGGAAGAAGTCTTCGGTGGCGGTGTTCAGGCCAGCCTGGAAAGCGGCACGAAGGTGAGCGGCTTCCTCTACAAGGCTATGGATGCGTTGCTCCAGATCGGCGTCGAAGCGAGGCACCGGCAGGTCGGCGAGGTGGTCGGGCTCGATGTGCTGAATGATCGCCCCGTAGGCCGAGGAGACGATCATCGGAATTCCGAAGCGACTGCGCAGGAAGGTGTACAGGTAGCCCGACGGGATCTTTTTCGGATCGGCTTGCACCTTCATCACGTCCTGCGAGGACCAGAATCCGGCCATATCGGGCCGGACATAGCCCATGCGGCCGATGGTTCCCGAACAGGAGATCAGCGACATCCCCGGCTGAACCTTGAGATAGGCGAGTTTCGTAGCAATGTCTCGACTCAAGCGTGGCAGGTAGCTGAAATCGGCCTCAAGCATATCGGTACTACCCAGGAACGGGACACTGTGCTCCGGATCGTTCAGGTAGATCCGGCTGAACTTCGGACCGTTGAAGATCCCCCCGCCATGTCCGGTCGTGATGCTGTCAAGCCGCACGGCGTTCGGCAACGCCTCAAGCCGCTTACGAGCCTCCAGCGCACCTGATAAGTACGGGGCTGGGTCCAGGCGACAGCCCTGCTCGAAGAACCAGTCGACCTTGACCGGGTTATCGAGACTTGAGACCTTCATGCCCTCGCTCCCTCGGCCGCACGCGGATCGAAGCCGGGGATCGGATGGTTTCTCCGGAATTCCCTGTACTTGTCTGCAATCAGCGGCAGGTCGTCGTTGACGACGGGGCGGCTCCGCTTCACCACACGGGTGCGGGGGATGCTGGAGATAGTGATGTACTCGGTCTCCTCGAAGGTCTCCATAATGACATCACCGTTGGGAGCGCGCTTGTAGAGTTCGTTGCCGCGGCGATCGATGCCAACCTTCTCCGCGACCGCCATGAAGACGGGGTAGGAAATCACATCGCCGAGTTCTTCGGCGGTCTTCTCCTCGTCGGTCTTGCGCTTGAGAAAAAGCAGCGTGGTGAGGATATTGACATTGGCATCGACGATGAACGTCTCCACCGGCAGCTCGATGCTCGCCAGCACCCAGCACTCCCGCAGGATATAGCGGCGGATGCCCTCGTCAGCGGGGCCGGGATTGGAGAGAATGCCGTTCGGCAGAACGATTCCGAGCCGGCCGCCGGGTTTGATCCACTCGATGGCTCGCTGCACGAACAGCTGCTCGGGTGCAAGAGCCCCAGGTAGGTTGGCGCTCTCCCGCAGTTCGCCGGTCTCCTTGTCGCGTGACCACGACTTCGCCACGCCTTCGCGGAAGTCGCCGAGCACCGACTCGTCGCTGACCGGGATATCGGCGCCGAACGGCGGGTTGGTCAGCAGCACATCGACCGCCCCCGGCGCTGCGCCCTTCGCCAGCGGGATCCGTTTACTCGCTTCCGCGACACCAGACAGATGGCCCCGTGGGAAAGCGAGCGAATCCATGTGGAAGACGTTGCCCGGGGTGTCGGCCAAGGTCATGATGTTCATCGAGGTGGCCCGCACCAAGAACGGATCGAAGTCGGCGCCGAAAAGATGCTGATCGGCGTAAGCGCGCAGCCGGTCACGGTAGCGCTCACTCTGCTCGGGCGAATCAGGAAGGCCCTGGGTACCGTCCTTCGCCTGCATCTTGTGGTGCAGATGAGTCAGGGTCGCGTGGAGGAACCCGCCTGTACCGCACGTGGGGTCGAGGACGGTCTCATCTTCCTGCGGGTCGAGAATCTCGATCATCAGCTTCACGGCACGACGGGGGGTGAAGTACTGCCCGCGATCGCCGCGCAGGTTGGTGCCGACCAGCTCCTGGTAGGCCAGCCCCTTGGCGTCGATATCAGTGCGGCCCAGGTCATAGGACGCCAGTTCGCTGACGATGAAGGCCAGCGCTCGATCCGAGAGGGTGATCTGGTCGCGGTCGGTGAACAGCCCGGACCCGGTGTACTGCTGTTTGACATCGGCGAAAAGGTCGAGGATCCGAACCCGGATCGCTGCCCGGCCCGCCTCGTCGTACGGCTCCGTCATGCTCGTGTAGAAGCGGCGTGGGCTGCCGTCACGGACGGCGCGCTCGTCGTACATTTTCGCGAATAGCAGGTAGAGGAACTGCCAGAACGCCGCATCCTTCGGCATGCCCTCGTTGCCGTGGATGTAGTTGTGGCAGCGCCGGAAGGTGACCTTGAGCATCTCCGGCTCGGCGCGACGCAGCTGCTGCGCGGAGACGACCTGCCCGGAACCGACGGTGCCGTCGGCCAGCGGCCAGTCGGCCCGCTGATGGTAGGTAGCCCCGAAGCGCCCTGACTCCTTCTCGATGAAGAAGAAATCCAGGTTGTCGGTCCACATGCCGTGGCGCCGCTCCGGGAAGTTCTCGGCGCCCAGCAGCGCCTCGAGTTCGGCCTGCTCGGTCTTCATCTGGTCCAGATCACGCAGCTTGACGACATTCTTACCGCGCTTGGGTTCCTGCTTGCACACGACCACGCGACGCAGGTTGGCCTCGGTGTGTCCGCAGCCGGGAGCGAAGACGGCGATATCGACCTTCTTGTTCCTGGTCTTGCCGTCCACGCCGACCTTGACCGGAAAGTCGCGCGCCATATCCTCCGGGGCGATCTGATATTCGTGGAAGAGCACCCGCAAGATCCGCTGCCGCACTCGCTCCTTACCGTTGTCCTTCACCGGCTCGTTGGTGAGGAAGTCAATGAGGTAGCCCTCGTCGAGGTGCTGCACCAGCGGGCCGGAATCGATCTCGGTCTGCGCCGTCTGTGTGCCTGGGGCAGCATGGGTTGCGGAGTCGGTCACTTCCACCTTCTCATCGAGCAGGGACAGGACAGCCGTGTGTACGTCGGCCGCGGCCCGTAACCTATAGACTAGGTCCGACAAGATCGGGTCTCCGGCCCGCCGTGCCGACGGCCCATCATATGCATGGTCTGTATCCCACCACCCGGCGGTAGGGAGCTCGCTTCGTCAGGAACTCCGATACATGGTGTGGGCGCTGACCCCGGGTGATGGACACGCTTGAGCTTGGTCTCAGACCAGGGAAAGCGAGAAGATTCACCCGATATCCAACAATCACTACACCGACGGGTTCCGCCGCGACGCGGCCGCGCTCTACCGCGAAACCGCAGACGCGACCGTGGTCGGGATCGCCACCGACCTCGGCATTTTCCCACGGCTCGCTGACCGCGTGGCTCAAAAGGCCAGTGTCCTGATCCGGCAACCCCGATCCGGTGCCCGAGCCCATCAGACAGGAGGCTCCCGAGCAAGAAGCCGCCCGCCTGCGGGCAGAGCTCGCCCAGGTCAAGGTTGAGAAAGCCAAGCTCGAGACCGAGCGTGACATCCTGCGATCGGCGGCCAAATATTTCGCCGGGGAGACGCGCTGGTGACCCGCCTCCAGTTCGTCGCCGACCACTCACACACCTTCGAGGTGAAGCGGTTATGCCAGGTCATCGAGGTCGCCCGTTCGTGGTACTACGCCTGGATCAGTGCCGCCGACATACGCGCAGCCCGCGCCATTGCCGATGCCGACCTCGCCACCCAGATCAGGGCGCTCCACGACGCCGACAACACCTGCGGACGGCCTCGGATCACCGCCGAGCTCAACCACGGGTGCACCCGCCGGAGCGCGGGTCAACCACAAACGCGTCGCACGGATCATGCGCGAGAACAACATCGAGGGTTTGCGGCTACGACGCCGGCACCGAACTACCGTGCCCGACCCTGCCGACATCCCAGCCCAAGACCTGGGCCCGCCGGGATTTCACCGCGTCAGCACCGAACACGAAATACGTGGGTGACATCACCTACCGGCCCTGCGAAGACGGCGAGTTCTTGTGCTTGGCCACGGTGATCGACTGCTTCTCCCGCCGCTGGTCGGCTGGTCGATCGCTGATCACCTGCGCACCGAACTGGTCGAAAACGCGCTCAATGCCGCAGCCGCGACCCGCGGCGGTCTCGCTGGAGCGATCATTCACGATGATCATGGAAGTTAGTACACCGCAAAGGCTTTCGCCGATCTGTGCGCGACGCTTGGTGTCACTCAATCGACAGGCGCGGTAGGCACGAGCGCGGACAATGCTTTCGCGGAATCGTACAACGCGACCCCGAAACGCGAGACGTTGCAAGGCGCGGGCCGGTGGGAATCACCGCGAGCGGCGCGGTTGGCGGTGTTCCGGTGGATCACCCGCTACAACTCTCGGCGAAGGCATTCCTACTGCGGCTACCTCAGCCCCGTCGACTACGAAATCGCCCATGCCCCCGATAGCATGGCTTACGCCGCGTAATCACAAACCCGTGTCTAGTCTCCGGGGTCAAAGTGACCGGTCCCCGTTGACGGGACCACCCGGTCTTTGAGTCCGGGTTGCTTTCGATCCAGTCTCAGTTGATGTCGCAGGCCACTGGATGGTGGGTGTGGCCGCAGCGGGCAGCGTACTCGACCGGGGTGAGGTAGCCCAGCGCCGAATGCCGATGCCGATGGTTGTGTTCGGTCTTGAAGTCGCCGATCACGACCCGGGCTTCGAGCAGGCTCGTCCAGTGGTTGCGGTTGAGGCACTCGGCTCGCAACCGCCGGTTGAACGATTCGATGAACCCGTTGTTCCACGGTGTTCCGGGAGGAATGTATATGATTCCCACACGATCAGCGCAAACCTGTTGCAGCGAATGGGAAATCATCTCCGGCCCATTGTCCATCCGTAGCACCTTCGGCCGTCCACCGCGGGCGGCGAACACACTCTCAAGTTCGGCGACGAGCTTGTCAGCGGTGATCGACCGCTCGACCAGGTGCAGCAGTGATTCGCGGGTGTGTTCATCGATCATCGACGCGATCTTCACCGCCCGGCAGTCGACGGTAGAGTCGAACTGAAATTCCAACGCCCACACCACCTTCGAAGCATCAGCGTCGACCGCGGGCGCCGAGGAACATCCGGCCCGCTTACGCGGGGAATGCGTGCGTACCTGCAAGCCCTCCTCACGCCAGAGCCGGTGCACCTTCTTCTTGTTCACCTCACTGCCCTCGTCGAACCGCAACGCCGCCCACGCACGCCGGAACCCGTGACCTTGGTGTTTGGTGGCATAGGACCGCAGCCAGGCCCGCAAACCGGCATCGGGATCGGACGGAGTCTGCGCAGTCGGCAGCCGCCGGTATGTCGATCGATGAAGCCCAACGACTTTGCACGCCAACCGTTCCGGCATGCTCTTGACCTGTTAAGCATGTCCACGGTGCGGCGCTTGGCCACCGGGCTCAGAATTTCCTTGGCGATCTCCCGCAGCGCGTCCTTCTCCAGCTCGGCATCGGCCAGAAGCCGCTTGAGCCGCGCGTTCTGCTCGCGCAGCTCCTTGAGCTCCTTCGCTGCATCGGTGTCGATACCGCCGTACTGACGGCGCCAGTTGTACATCGTCGCCGCCGACACCCCCAGCTCGGCCGCTGCCTCCTCCCCGGTCTTGCCCGCCGCGATCAGCTCATCGGCACGGCGCAGCTTCCGCACTATCTCCTCCGCGGAATGCCGCTTGCGTCCTGCCATGTCACTCAGTGTCCCTTCCAGCCCTTATCAGGGCCAACAGGACTCTAGTACCAAGTGGTCTCATTCAATGGGGACGGGCCACGACGATTCGGAACTAAGGATGGGTGACAAACTGTCGCGCTGCCTGGTGCGCCGCACCCCGCTCAAGAGAGTGACAGGGCGTAGCGTGCGCCCTACCCTCGTATCGGTAGGCGTTTACCAGGGCGATCGGGGGCATCGTGACGGTAGGAGCTTGGACTGGCATCGAGGTTCGTGCGATTCGGACCGCCGCGCTTCGGCTGACTCAGGCCGAGCTCGCCGATCGTCTCGGCTTCACAGAAGCCGTCGTCCGCAAGTGGGAGAAGCGCGGCGCGACAATCACTCTCACCAATCAGCACGCAGCGGCGATGGATACGCTCCTTCAGCGTCTCGACGCGGAACAACGCAGCAGGTTCGACAGCGCTTGTATCGAAGCTCGGTGCGCGACGACGACTACGGGCATAACGCGCTTCGACCAGCCAGATGCGATAGTTGGTCAGCTTCAAGATCTCTCCGGACTTCGTGGGGACGGCGAGCTCGTAGATGGATTCCGTCTCGCACTCGACGACATCGTCGACCGGTACGAGGCGGAGGGGCCACGTGAGCTCGCTGTCGAGGCCCGAGAGCTTCGGCAGCGCGCCAATCTCCTTCTCCAGCAACGACGTCACCCAGCTCACGTCGAGAGTCTCTACCGGATAGCGTCCCGAATCTCCGGCGTCCTCGCGTATATGGCCGTCAATTGTGGCCGGTTCGGTACTGCGCGGATGTACTGCCGCGAGGCTCAGGTGATGGCCTCGTTCACCGATGACCGCGAGATGCTGGCCTGGGTGAAGTCCACCGAGAGCTTCTGCGCCTACTATGCAGGCGATTTCGCGGAAGCCGCGGCGCTGGCGGAGCAAGGAATCGCGGTGGCCAAGACAGGCTCTCAGGCGATCCGCTTGTACTCCAACGGATTGGCTCGCGCCCAGGGGAAGCTAGGCGACACCGCCGACGTCGAGCGCTCGATCGAGCAGGCGATGGCGCTGGCTGATCGAATGAACGTCACGCCTGGCCTGACCCCTGCGCTCACCTTCAGTTCGTATGGAAAGGCCCGCCTGCTGGCCAACGCCGCGACGGCATTCCTCTCCGCGGGGCGATTCGACAAAGCACTCGAGTACGGGAGCTTGGTCAATGAATATGTCTCGCAGTCGGATTCAGTATGGAGCCGCGCGCTCGTGACCTTGGATGTGGCGACCGCGCTCACCCTCCAGCGGTTCCCAGAAGTCGAGCAAGCGGTTCATTTCGGGATCGAGGCACTCGACGCTTCTGCGGATCGGCCGATCCGCTCGGTGTGGCAGCGAGCGAACGAACTCGGCGCCCTCCTCGAAGCCCAGTACTCTGAACAGTCACGCGACAACATCGAACGATTGGCACAATGGCGACGAGCCTCGCGGCCGCTCATCGCGCCGGAGAGCGCTCGTTAGCCACCCAGCGGGATGGCGGCGCGCGTGTCCCAGCGATAACAGCGCCCGTCGCGCCGGAGAACCACCAGTTCAACGGTGTCCACCCGAACAGAAACCCGCTCGGGTCTCCGCAGCGCCGCAACCGCGGCGATGACTTCTGCCGCGGCGCGGTCAGTGTTGTTGTACGCAATGCCCAAGTGTGGCCGGAACCGAGACGACGGGTCTGGTGCATCGCGAGTCGTACGTTCCGGCGATAGCTCGTCGGAACATGCCGACAGAATTCGTTGCAGGTCGAGCAGTGGATCCCACGGCGCGACCGAGAATCGAATCGCGCTTCGGGATCCGCTGAGCGGGCCGATGGTCAGGTCGAACGGCTTCACTTCCGAAAGCCGTTCGCGAGCGAGTGAAACCAGCGTGTCGACCTGCTCGCTGGTGACGGCGGTCGTATCGCCAACACTTCTGACCGTGATGTGCAGACCGTCCGATGGCACCGCGTCGATACCCGTGAGGCCGAGACCGTTCTGGCATTCCGCAGCGAACTCGACCAGGTCCGGGTCATCGAAGGTCAGGTACCAGTAGTACCCGGTGCGCCCGGGTGCCCAGTGCTTCACGCTCCAGTGGTCGCGCAGATGTTCGAGCTCGGCAAAGGCCTCCCAGTCGTTCCGGGAGATGGCCTCGGGATCCGACGTCGAGTTGGGCAGATGCCGGGGAAATGGACCCTTGGAAGTCATCCCTGGTCGGCCTACCTCTCGATGTCGAACTCCCTGGCTGGGAGTGTACGGCTCCGCCGGCCGGACACAACTCCACGACGGTGCGCGTCCGGCCGGTGGCTCACATTCGTTGCGGTGCGGCGATTCCCAACTGCCCCAAACCCAGCTCGAGGGTACGAGCCGTCAACTGGCACAGCGCGATTCGATTCGAACGGACCGGCTCCTCAGCGGAGATCACCGGACACGAATCGTAGAAGGTCGTATAGGCGCGAGCCAGCTCGTAGAGGTATCCGGCCAGCCGGTGCGGTTCGAGCGCCTCGGCTACCTCATTCAGCACTGTCCCGTACCCGTCGAGGGCCAGCGCGAGTTCACGCTCGGCCGGTTCCAGCGGGCCGTTCGTATCAACCGCGACCGACGTCGTCGTGCCGGCTTTGCGGAGGATCGAGCACACCCGAGCGTGGGCGTACTGCAGGTAGACGCCGGTGTTGCCGTTGAGCGACGTCATTCGAACAGGGTCGAAGGTGTAGTCCTTGACCCGGGAGGTCGACAGATCCGCGTATTTCACCGCCCCGATGCCCGCCTGCTCGGCGATGGTGTCGAGCTCGGCGGACGCGAGGTCCGGATTCTTCTCGGCGACCACGGCGCGGACGCGTCCGACCGCCTCGTCGAGGAGGTCCATCAGCCGTACCGTGCCGCCCGCACGAGTCTTGAACGGCTTGCCGTCCGGTCCGAGAATCGTTCCGTAGGCGACGTGGTCGACCTGGATCGCGTCGGTCAGCCAGCCGGCGCGACGGGCGGCCTCGAAGATCAGCTGAAAGTGCAGAGCCTGGCGGGAGTCCGTGACGTACAGCAACCGGTCCGCGCGCAGCGAGGCGATGCGGTAGCGGATGGTGGCGAGGTCGGTGCTGTCGTAGCCGTAGCCCCCGTCACGCTTGCGGGCCATCAGCACGGCGGGCTTGTCGTCTGGGCCCTTGACCTGCTCGGACAGAACGACGACGGCGCCGTCGCTGTCGATCGCGACACCATTGTCGACGAGCTCGGTCACCGTATCGGCCAACTGGTCGTTGTAGAACGACTCCCCGACGTAGTCGTCGGGAGTCAGCAGGACGCCGAGGCGGTCGTAGATGGCGCCGAACGCCTTTTCCGATTGCGCGACGATCTCCCGCCACCGGGCGACGGTGTCGCAGTCGCCGGCCTGCAACGCGACCACTCGCGTTCGCGCTCGGTCGGCGAACTCCGCGTCGGCGTCGAACTGCGCGCGGGCAGCCTTGTACAACGTGTCCAACGCCGATACCGAGCTGGTTTCGGCGTCGAGTTCCTCGGTGTGCCAAGGTGATTCGGGGTGCTCGTCGATGTACTGGATGAGCATGCCGAATTGCGTTCCCCAGTCGCCGAGGTGGTTGGCGCGCACCACATCGGCGCCGAGGAACCCGAAGATCCGGGCGAGGCTGTCGCCGATGATGGTTGTCCGGAGGTGTCCGACGTGCATCTCCTTCGCCACGTTCGGGGCCGAGTAGTCGATGACTACCCGGCGTCCGTTCTCCGTGGCCGGGATGCCGAGCCGCTCGTCGGCCAGTCGGGCCGCTACCGATTCCCACACCGCCGAGTCAGCGAGGGTGATGTTCAGGAATCCCGGACCCGACGGCTTGCACGTCGGTGATGACTCCCTCCGCGCTGTCGATGCTCGAAGCGAGCTCACCGCCCAGTTGTGCTGGCGGCGTACCCACCCGCTTGGCCAGCGGTAACGCGGCGTTGGATTGAAAATCGGCGCGGTCGGATCGTCGCACTACCGGGTCCGCGTCCGCCGTTTCCGGACGGACTCGGGCGATCGCCTCCGACACAGCGGTAGCGACACGTCCGAGCAGCGGTACTTCACCGGCAGAGCTCACCTTCGGTTCCTTTCGAGAGAGGGGGATCGTCGGGCGATTGTCGCAGGTTTCTCACGCTGCCTGAACTGGGCCGACCACACCGCGTGGTCGGCGGCACCTGCGGAATCGCGCCCCGCCGACAGCCTCAACCATGTTGCAAGCCGCCAGCGCGGCGAAACCGGATTGGATGGTCGAACACAGGTGGGCGTTCGGTTGGTAGCCGAGAAAGTCCTTGCCCCGAGCACCCGCAGGAGACTGGGTGAGTGCCGCGACCGCCTCCTGGAGACTGACCTCGGGCTTGTCGACCAGCGAGAGGGCGAGGGATGCCACTGCCCGTTCCGCTCGCGACCTGTCGCCTCGATAACGCTGCACGTCCCCGCCTAAGAATACGTGCTGGCTGGTCAGGGCGTTGAGTACCAGCCGCTGCGCGAACTCGGCCGAGTTCAGCCAATCAGGATCGGCAACAACAGGTTCAGGGCTGGGATTCCCTTCTCTCCGTGGGAAACACCGCAATTCGACCGCGCAGCAGACATCCGCGTAGGTCGCGAAGAGCTTCGTCTCGTAGTCGACCTCGGTATCGCTGGTTAGACCGAAGTCCCTGTGGAGCCCGCACACCGCGGCGACCAGTTCGCTCATGGGCTGGAAGCCAGGACGTGACCGGCCGATGATGACGAGGTCGAGATCGGACCTCGATTTCCCGTCGCAGGCCGCCTGCGATCCGTAGACCAGCCCGTACCCGCGCGGCGGAGCGAAGTCCCGACACACGTCGGCGGCCGCGGCGAAGAGTTCCGGCGTCATGATTCGAGTCCGATCGGGAGCGACGCGTACGGGTGGGCGACCGTGTGAAAGTCGATGAGATGAACACCGCTGGGGATCGCGATATCACCGCTCGCCATCTCATAGCGGTCGATGAAGTCGTCGACCTCACGTGCTACCGCGGTGTCCTCGAGGAGTTGAGGGTGGTGCTTGAAATGCACTCCCGAGAACCATTCGCGTGCCGCCTCCCGGTCGGGCGCCAGGGCAACTCCCCCGAGCCTGGTGTGCGAGAGCACTCCTTCACCACGTTCCTCAGCGGCGCGGAGCGCATCGATCAGAATGTGCCGCGTGTAGGCGCGCCCGCCAAGCGGAAAGGGGCGACCTTCTCCCACGCCCGCGTCACCAACTGCTGCTCGGGGCTTTCCGCGTCGAACAGCATCGCGAGAAGATGGCCGCCGGGCGCGATCAACCGCACCAGGTCCCGCACGAAATCGCCGGCTCGGACGGCGGCGTGCGCCTGGTCGTCTCGGAGCCGCACCCCTGCGGGCGACAGCTCCTCGAAGAACTCGCCGATCGGGTAGCTCAACGACCAGAAGGCGGTGACCAGATCGAAGCTGGCCGCCCGGCCCGCGTCGATCAGCTGGGTGACCGCGTCACGGGTGTCCGCACAGATCGTTTCCGAAGCGGGGAACTTGCTCGCGACCGCCGCCACCATCGTCTCGCTGTAGTCGGCCAGAACTGATGCCGCCGCATACGGCGCGATGGCTTCGGTGACTCGACCCGTGCCGCAGCCGAATTCGACCACGTTCAGCTGAGCCTGCGGAACGGCGAAGTGCTCGGTGAGCCAGTCCGCCACCAGGTCGACGTCCTCCGTCCCGCCGTAGAAGTGCCGCAGCAGCAGTTTGTCGTAGGTGCCGACCGTCTCGTAGACAGCGCGGAAGATCTTGTCGGTCATGCTGTTCCCTCCAACTCGGCCGCGAGGTGGTCGAGGTAGACGAGGACCTCCCGCATATGGGCCTCGGTGAGGCCGGGGTTGTTCGCCATGAACCGCAGTGGATGCACGATCGCGCCCTTCCGGAGGCGTCCCAGGTCATCGGGCAAGGTGAACTGATGCAGGTGCCACTTCCCCTCGGCGAGCATTCGCTGGTGGATGGCGATGTTCAGCTCGTTCACAGAGCGAAGTTCGTCGGCCCCCAATTCGCCGGAGCCGATGCCAGACGGCAGATAGGCGAACACCACGGCCGCGAGGTCTGGATCATTGAGCCGTATCAATCGAGGATGCTTATCGACGAGAGCCGCGAAACTGCGCGCCAATTCTTCTCGGCGGTCGGCCATCTCGGCCAAGCCGGATCTCCCACGGCCGAGCATCATCATCCACAACTTCAGCGACATCCAGCCTTTGGTGCCGATGAACGGGGTGACCTGCCCGAAGGCGAAGTCCTCCTGCATGATCAGATCCGAGTACGTCGAGACAGACCGCACGACACCGGGCCGACGCACGAGCAATGCGCTCAGGCCGTAGGGCACAGCCATGATCTTGTGCGGGTCGACGGTGATGCTGTCGAACTCGGCGATGCCGTCGATCTTTCCCCCCATCCTCGGACTGAAAGCGGCCAGCAGGCCCCAGCACGCGTCGGCATGCAACCAGATCCCGCTGTCGACATTCCGGACGACCTCGTGGACTGCGCGCAGGTCCTCGACCGTTTGTGTCCTGCTGTCACCGGCGTACGCGACCACCGCCATCACTCGGCCACGGTGGCGGGCGAGCGTTCGGTCGAGTTCGCGCTTGTCATAGCGGAATCCGTCGGTGTCGACCTCGATGATGTGCGCGCCGCACCCGATCCAGGTCAGCGCGGCTTTCACGCTGTAGTGCCCGATTCCCTTCGGCACTACTACGGCCATCCGGTGTGGTTCGGTCACGCCGGACCGCATCGTTTCCGGAGCCTTGGCCTCCCTGGCGAGCATCATGGCCACCGTGTTGCTGGTGGTGCCGCCCGGAGTCACCATCCCGCCGACGTCCCACACGGTGTGGACGTCAGCGACCGGCGGGTTCGAGTATCCGAGCAGATCACGCAGCCAGCGCAGGACGGCGATCTCGATGAATGTCGCGCTCGGGCTGTCGAACGACTGATTGATCATGTTCTGTTGAGTCAGCACGGCGAGCATCGTGCCCATGAGTGCCAGAGGGTCGTCCCCGGTGTCGCCGAAACCCATGAACCGCGGCGATGCCTCGTTCTTGCACAGCGATAGCACCCGGTTCTCGAAATCGGCGAGCACTTCGTCGCCCGTCATCGGATTGTCGGGGAGCTCGGTCAGCAGCAGATCGCGGATCTCCTCCGGATCGCTACGTCGTGCGAAGATCTCGGACCTGGATTTGAACCGCAGCCCGAGATCGACCACGCGATGCAGGAGTTCATCCCCATCGCGTGGTGGTCTCGCAGAGGTGTTGTGAATCGCCAACTGGTGCATCGTGATTGCCTTCCGTGGGCAAGTTTCCATTGCCCATTACGATCCCGGCTATCGTGACGTTTCAGAAGGCACGCCATCGCTACGCGACCGATACGCAAGCGATCGCCGTCGCGCTTCGGGGGCGGCCTCACCCCCGTCGATGACGCCATCGAGGTCACCCGTGGCCGAGCCCACGCCCCCTAGATCACGCGAACTCGGCGCGCTGCCTGCCCACAGGGGCGGATCACCTGCCACCAACGACGACCTCAGCAACAGATTGGTCGACCACTCACTTGCCCGCCTGCACCCGGCATAATCCAGGATCAGGGTGCCGAGGAGCTACTCTGCCTAGGTGGTTTACGTTGTGACCCTCACTGCGACAGAGCTTTCCCGCATCCGGCCGAGGCTCCGGGCCGAGCAACGCTTCACAAAAGGATTCGCCCATCGTGACGCATCCGACTCGGTGCCGAACCTCGTGCTGATAACGCAGGAAGACACGGACGCATCCCGCAAGCTGGTGTGGCTGGGGGTTGCGGTTCATAGGGGCACTGTCGGAGCGGTCGATTCCAGTCTGACCATCGCGCATCTTCGTGAATGCACCGAGGACATACCGCTCGATGGGGACAAGGGGCTGCTGCGCTTGCTGCCCGAGGAGGCTCGCGAGGCGATCGAACGGTCGTTCCGTCTCGGCGCCGTCGGCTCCTTCGGCCGACCGGCATGGAATGCCGTCGAGACCCGTCTGCGCGAGCAGCACCCGAATCTCACGCCGGTACTCGAATGGCTAGGCGCACTTGCGGAAGCACCCGAACTTTCCAGCGACAATCCAGCGGACCAAGCCTGGCAAGAGCAGCGGGACGCGGTCGGCACGATCGCGCGAATCTTCAAGGTACCTCCTACGACGTTCAGCGCTTGGAAGCGTCCGGCGTCACCGCACGCGCCGTACCTCGCGGGCCTGATCCCTGAGCCCGTCGAGCACAGCCTCATCGAGCACGATGCCAGGGCGGTCACGAGGGACCTCAGTCTGTTCAGCGAATGGGCCGAAAATTCAGATGCACGGTGCGACATCCAGGTCTTCCAGGACGATTCGGGTCGAACCCTCGAGATCGCCAATGTCAACGCGACTCATGTCGAAGCCCGACTGGGTACCGACTTGATCTACTACTACGAACCGACGTCGAGCTTCGTTCTCGTACAGTACAAGCGCCTCGAACCGGTCAAGCGCACGATGTCCGTAAACGCGCAGCTGCTCGATCAGCTGGACCGATTGGAAGCGGTGGCCGACCTCAGTAAGCCAGCATCTCGACCGGATGATTGGCGGCTGGGAGCCGATGCGTGCTTCCTCAAGCTTGCATACTGGCCCGACAGGCACTCCAGCCGTGCGGACCTCATGGCTCCAGGGATGTATCTACCGCTCTCCTACGTCCGATTGCTGCTTCAAGACGAGTGCACACTCAGTGGACGGACACGCGGTGACGGTACGGCTGGGCGGATGCTCGGCTACCCGCAGGTTTCACGCCACCTGATCAATTCCCAGTTCATCGAACTCGTCCAGAATGGCCTGGTCGGAACCAGCGGAGTAACGGTCGAACAGGTACGCGGTCTGGTCAATGAACGCGTTCGAGACGGTCACAGCGTTGTCACCGGCACCGAGCGCAGTCCAGAAACCGCTCGGGTTCGCCAGAAGCGCGTTCATGACCGGGGTTCCACTAGGCGCTCCGTCAAGCAGGTGGGCAGTATCGGAACGACAACCGACGGCCAGAACGAGCTCATGCTCTTCCCGATGCCGCCGGAGACCGGCAACACGTAGACAGTCCCGGAACACGGGGGCAGACGCAGATGGACTTCCCTGACTTTTCCGGAGTTGCGTTGCTAGATTTTCGTGCCACCCCGATGTGAAGGAGTGGTATGGGACGGCGCGGGTATCCGCCGGAGTTCCGGCGCAAGGTTCTGGACCTGGTCGAGGCGGGGCGGCCGGTCGCTGACGTCGCGCGTGATCTCGGGATCAGCGATCAGACGATCTACACCTGGCGGCGCCAGGATCGTATCGACCGCGGCCTGGAGTCGGGGCTGTCCAGCGCCGAGAAATCCGAGCTGACCGCAGCGAAGCGGCGTATCGCACAGCTGGAGGCCGAGCTGGCGGTGCACCGGCGAGCGACCGAGCTATTGAAGGGGGCCGTGCGCCCAAAAGACAGATACGCCGCGATCGCGGTGATGGCTGAGGAAGGGCTTTCCATCCAGATCGCGTGCCGCGTACTGGAAGTCTCCGAATCCGGATTCTACGAATGGCGTTCGCGTCCGCCCTCACAACGGTCGATCCGGCACGCCTGGCTGACCGAGCTCATCCGCGAAGTCCATCAGAGCTCTCGCTGCGCCTACGGCAGCCGGCGAGTTCACGCCGAACTGCGGCTGGGCCGCGGCATCGTCGTCGGGCACGGCGCCGTGGAGATGTTGATGCAACGGGCAGGGCTGGTCGGTGCGATCGGCCGACCGAAGTGGAAGCACGCCAAGCCGGATCAGATCGCCAAGGATCTGGTGAACCGCGACTTCACCGCTGAGGAGCCAAATCGTAAGTGGGTCACCGACATTACCGAGCATCACACCCGCGAGGGCAAGGTCTATTGCGCGGTCGTGCTCGATGTCTATTCCCGTCGCGTGGTGGGCTGGTCGATCGACTCCTCACAGACGGCAGCGTTGGTCACCAATGCGCTGGGCATGGCCATCGACAGCCGCCGCCCGGGCAAGGGCGCGATCATCCATTCCGACCAGGGCGTGCAGTTCGGTTCGTGGGCATTCACCAAGCGCGCCAAGGACTCCGGGCTCGTGCCATCGATGGGAAGTGTCGATGACTGCTACGACAACGCGATTATGGAGTCGTTCTGGTCCCGCATGCAGGTCGAGCTACTGAACCGCCGACGCTGGAACACCCGGATCGAGCTGGCCAACGCGATCTTCGACTACCTCGAGATCTTCCACAACCGGCAGAGGCGTCACAGCAGCCTCGGCATGCTGACCCCGATAGAGTACGAGAACACAACCATTGTGGCATGAAGTCCAGCAACGTGACTCCGTGAAACCAGGGGACGACCATGAGCCGTCGATAGGTGGTGCACGGAGTGCGGAACGGGTTTCGGTCGAGAATGTCGTCGAACCCCAGCCGATAACGCGGCGGTTGGGAAGCCTGCCTGCGGCGCTGATTTCGGTGCCGTCGAGTGTGGAGCTCACCACCGCGAAGACAACGATGGTGCGGCACAAGTATTCACAACTGGCCGTCATCGACGGGCATGACGGTACGTGTCACGGGGCGGTGACCTGGGAGTCCATCGGGCGCGCGCATATCGCGACGGATCATCCGACGCTGGCCGATGCGACGGTGCCGGCGATGGTGGTGGATCACGATGCTCCGCTGCTCGATCAGATCGAGCAGATCTACGACCACGGGTTCATCTTTTATGCGGGATCCGGATCGGGTGCGGGTGAGCGGGATTCTCACCACGGCCGACCTGACGCGCCAATTCGGCACGCTGGCAAAGCCGTTCGTGCTCATCGAGGAGGCTGAGAACCGGCAGCGGCGGGCGGCGCGGGATCGTCTCGACGCCGAGGACTACAAGGCGGCGGCGCCGAAGAATCGGCGGGCGTATGTCAGCGAGCCGGAGCATCTGACATTCGGTGGGTACGTGCATCTGCTCCAGAGTCCGACCAGCTGGCGCAAGCTGGGGTGGCGGCTAGATCAGCGTCAGGTGATCGAACTGGTCGAGCAGGTGCGGGTGGTGCGCAATGAATTGATGCATTTCGCAACCGATCCACTGTCGGCCGGGCAAGAAGCCGCGGTGCGCGGGCTGCTGCAGGTTCTGCGGACTGCGGAACCGAATCCGTGATCGGTGTTCGCGCCGGTGACGTCACCAGAAGATATCCGGGCTTATGCAAGATCGTATTTCGCCGTTCATGACCGCATGTTCGCGCCATGATCCGCGAGAAATCCGGCGACCTCCTCGCCGCCGATTCCGAAGCAATGGTCAACGCAGTCAACACTGTCGGCGTGATGGGCAAGGGGATAGCGCTGCAGTTCAAGCAGACCTATCCAGACATGTTCCGGGAGTATGCACAAGCCGCGCGGGGCCGGCGACCTCCAGACCGGCCACATGTTCGTGTGGCAGACCGGCGCGACGACCGGGCCGCGGCTCGTGATCAACTTCTCGACGAAACGGCACTGGCGCTCGGCCAGTCGCTTCATAGAGCGTACGACATACGAGTGTACGACTGGTGTAGCATTTCGGTGCGCTCGAGTGTTCACATAAAGAGGGCTGAATTTGTTTCGAGGCTGCCCGCACGGCGAATCGCCCAAACATCGCCGGATTCCACGAAGTATACGATCAAGTCGTCGGACGTCACCGCAAGTAGTTTCGTCGCGATGAACAACATGTCGGCGACTTGAGCATCGAGTCTTTCGGTCTTATCCAATCTTAAGAAGATTGATACCGTCGGCTTGAATCCAAATTCCTCCTCTATGGCGTCTCCCCACGCTGGAGATCGGGCGTTGCTTACGTGAATATACAAACCACGTCGAACCGAAACACCATTGATGAGGCTGGTCGCAATTGCCCGACCAGAAATATCGCCCGCGAGGCATACCGACTTCACCAATGTGACAATTTTGACACGCTTCGATCTATCGCGACCGCTACCATGTAATTGAGTGCCATTCAGGACATTCCCATCAACTGGGAGCGGCCCCACCGGCAAGTGACTCTCACTTCTCTAGCGCCACCCGTATCTCTAGTGCGTGTTGGAGAAACGCCAGCAACGACTTTGCAAGCATCCTGACCTCCGGGTAACCTTCTTGATACGTAAATACCGCAGCGGAGTCAGGTTCGAAAAAATATACCTTGTAACCTTGGTGATGGCCAAAAAAGAATCGATTTTCGAGAGACAGCGACTCGCCGTCCCCGCTGGCGACATCGATCGCTGCCTCTCGGGCTTCCAGCGATCGAGGATAGAAGATGTCGGTGCCTTCGAACAGTTCTCCGGCTCTCCTGCCCATTACCTGCAAGAATGCAAGATACTCGCCTGGTAGGCGAAAGGAACCGGCGCTGGAGGATACGTCTTCCATTTCGCTGGCCGAGCATCCCACGATCGCTTCTTCTGACGCGACCCCAGAAGCCAACAATTGTTGACGCAAGTGCTTCATGTCTTCGACATTCCTGTCATTACTCACTGGTTACGTTCACCTTCACTCCGGGGAATTGTTCTTCGAACTGTTTTATTACACTTAAGCAGGCCGGGCATGGTTTTCGTTCAGAATATAGTTCGATAGTACCCTTCGAATCGGGACCGAGTTGCTGAGCGAGAGTCTCCAGGAGCTTGTACTCGGAATCGGTTGGTCGTCGGACATTACCATCCTCGGACACGGGTGTGAACCTCGTGTTGTCAGGAACGCCTACTGTCCCGGCGGGGGAGTTCTTTCCGCTCACCGCGTCTAGTGAAACACTCTGTCCGTCGACCTCACCGCGCATCACTGCGACATTGCGGGTAGCCGCTATGGTTTGACCGCTCGCAGCAAGCCGGTCACGTACCTCCTGAGCTTCCTGCTTGCCGTTGAATTCTGGGTCTGTTCCGGGCTGGCCAGGTCCTGGCGGGTCCACCGTGGTGAGAGTTATCGGCAACTCGACGATGGCCAGAAGGTCGCCGTTTGTCGGCGTGGCGGTGGTGAAACTGAGGGTGCTGAGAGTGGCGAGGAATGTGTTGGCGGGCCCGGCTATGGCCCAAGCCGCGTCGTTCAGGAAGTCGATATCTATGTCGACTTTGTTGTCATTGGGCGACTGCGACTGCTGCTTGCTCGGCGCCTTTTCCTTCGCTGGCTGCTCTTTGACATTTACCATCGAACGCCCGATCGATATGGCGGTGACCACAACCACCGCCGCGAACTGAGTACTAATATCGGCGCGCATTTTCGTCAAGGCTACGTTGTGGGCTTCGACTGCGTTGGCGATGTCGTGGGCAGTGGTACGGATTTCGCGGAGTTTTTCAGCGAGCTTGCGAAGGTTAGCTGTGTGGTTCGGAATATCGTCCGGGACTTTAGGTCCGAAGCCTTGTTCCAGCCCAGAGGCGACGGTTAGTAGCCGAGCCACGCCGTATTCGAGAGGGTCTGAATTGGCGAAGGTCTTCCACATAGTTGCGGCGCGTGCGAGTTTGTCGGTATCTCCATCGGGGACTTGGCCGCCGGTGACAAATGTGGTGACCTTGTCCTGCAGTTCGGTCCAGTCTGTCTGAAGTCCGTTGGTATAGGCTCTGGACGACGCGATACCGACTACTGCGCCCGCGCCGTAGGGCAGCTCAGACGGGATGCCGGTAGGCAACGATGGCGGGTCGCCTTTGTTGGTATTGCGGTTAGCTGTATATTCCGCGGACTTCCAGTTGTAACTGGACGCAGTCAGTATGTCCCCGTAATGTTGCAGGGCTCGCGCGAAGTTGGTCGCCACCATTGTCAATGCGGCGGCACGGTCGTCGTAGGCTTTCGACCACGACTTGACTGCTTCGTAGCCGCCGGCCATCGCGTTTGTTTCTAAGAGTACGGTTTGCGGCGTTTCGTAGACGGTTTGAAATTTCTTAGACAAGTCGTAGCATGTCGTGGCCGCGCTTTCATAGGATTGCGGCGAGACTGCGGCCATAGAAGTCAGCCACCGCTCATTCTCAAGTTGGCTTGCTGTGCCGCACTGTAGGCGTCGCGGGCGGTGACGGCGGAATTGTACATCTGGGTGAGTCCTTCAACTACCGTGGCAGCCCCGGTAGCCCATTCTCGGTAGGCTTCCTCTTGGGCGTCGGCAGCGGCCCCCTGCCAGTTTTGCTGGATGGAGGCGATTCGGTTGTTGATGCCGTCGAGGCTTTCGGCGAGGAAGCCGATGAATCCGTTGGCGCGGCTGATGAGCTGATCCAACTCATCGATGTCGAAGGTGAAATCGCGAGAGTCGTCGGCCATCACATGTTCAGTTGTGGTAGGTCGAGCGAACTCAAAGTTTCGGAGTTCGAGACGTCCTGGCCGGCAAAGGCTTTGCTTGCGATGCCCAGTAGTTCGCCCATCGTCGTGAGGGCGTTCAGTACGTCTGCGGCACCCTTCTTGGTTTCAGTCCAGCCGTCCCCGAATGCCTCTGCTGCCGCACCGCTCCAATTGTCCAGGACAGTCGATATCTCGCGGTCAAGCGTGCCGAGTCCGTTGATCAGGGACTCCGCGACCTGCTGGATATAGACACCGGCATCGGTCACCTCGCCCGGTACCATCGCGAAAACTGTCCCAGGCGTATCGTTTTCACCCGCCACGCGTCCCCCGTTCTCAGGCCATCGGAACCAGCCTAGTCACGGCGGCGTGGGGCTGCAACCGACGAGGTTTCAACCAAAGGAATCGAGCCCATCCCGCATCTCGGGTGTCACCAGTGGGTCATCGAACGCACCATCGCCTGGCTTGGTGGCTATCACCGGCTCTCGATTCGCTACGACCGCAGGGACACTCACTACCTGCGGATTCCTTACGCTGGCTGCGATGCTGACCAGCTACATGAAGCTCGCCAATGCCCGCACCACCACATGAGACACGCTGTTACGGCACCCCTCACGTTTATGTTTCTCGCGAACCGGCGTCACCAGCTTCAGAAGGTCTAGCAATTCCCTCGCATCCGCCAGCTTTTGCGGCTCATTCTCGGGTGCGTCGATGTTCCAGTGTGCAATTTCGTTCTGCGGACGGCGCGTTGTTTCAGGACAGTTTCAGCGGAGCTTTCGCCGCTGTCTAAGCGTTGTCCCGTAAGTCTGGGAGAGCCGCGTCGGGCTCAGTACCCCGTGTCCGCGTTAGTGCGCGTGGGCCAGGTTGGCCAGGGTCGCCACACCCGACATCGCGACCGCGACGCCGTCGCCGCGTAGACGGCAGTCACGCAGGATCTTCCAGGTCTTCATCCGGGCGAAGGCGTGCTCGACACGGGCACGGACCCGGCGGTGGGACTTGTTGTGGGTTTGTTTCCACTCCGGTAGCTCGACGCCCGAGGTCCGGCGGTGCGGGATGATCAAGCCCGTGCCCTGGTAGCCGCCGTCGGCGATCACCACCGCGTTGTGGCAAGCGTGGGCGGCACCGGATTCGGTCCAGGCGCGGCAGTCGTTACGGTTGCCCGGCAACGGTCGCCCAAGCGCGACGACGAGTTCGGTATCGGCGTCGATCACGACCTGGTGGTTGGTCGAGTACCGGTAGTTCTTACTCTGCGCTGCCACCTTGTGGTCACGGGTCGGTACCAGCGTGCCGTCCACGATCAACACCGCACCACGCGGGAACCGGGCTCTGGGCCGTAGCGCCAACGCCGGGCCGAGGTCCTCGATCACCCGCGACTCCGCCGATTTCGACACCCCGAACACCGCGGCGAGCTGACGCATCGTCAGGTTGGTGCGCCAGTAGGTCGCTACCAGCAGCACACGATCCTCGAAACACAGTCCCCACGGACGACCACGCAACGGCCGATCGGCGCCCTCGCGCCGCAACCGGGAGACCAGACGGGCGAACGTGCGCGGCCGCAGCCCGGAGAACAACTCCACCATCACCGGATCAACCGCCGAGATCACCACCGTGACACGGTACCCGTTGCCGCTCAACAACTTACGGGACAGCCCTTAGCACGTCGCCTCACAGTGCCTCGAAATAGTCTTCGTCGAGTTCCACGACAGAGAAGACCGCGCGCTGCTGAACGCCGACGCCGTACCTGATCATCAAATCGGCCAACCGCCGCCCGTCGATCAGAATCACGCGGATAGGGACGTTCTTCGCATACTCCCGTGCGTGTGTTGTGAAGCTGCTGGTCGTGATGAGCACACCGCGAGTCGCACCGACACCGTGCAGCGCGCCGACGAACGACTGCACCGTCTCTCGGCCTACGGAGTTTCCCGGGCCGTATCGTTTGGCCTGCACATAGATCTGGTCAAGGCCGAGCGCATCCTGGTCGATCACTCCATCCACGCCGCCGTCACCAGAGCCGCCGATCCGCTGCGCACGCTGCTCTGTGCCGCCGTATCCCATCGCGACCAGCACATCGAGCACGGTCTGCTCGAATGCAGAAGGATCCTGACCGCGCAGCTTTCGCAACAGTTCGGAGGCGACATCCGCGTGCAGACTGGCGACGCCGGATTCGATCTGTTCGAAAGGCGATGCGGCGGGCAGCAGGTCAGTGGATGCGACTTCGGCGACAGCGCTCGCGGCAGGAACATACGCTTGATACGCAGGAAGAGCCTTCAACGTCTTGTCATCCAGTCCGTGTGGATACTTCACAACAACGTCGTGACCGGCCTGCGTGATCTGGAAGGTGGCGCGAGCCGGCTTGCTGACCAAGTCGGCACGAACCAGTCCGCTCAGAGCCCAACCGATGCGGTTGTCCGCACGGAGCTGTCCCGACGGCAGAACCTCGGATCGTTGGTCGGCTGTGAGACCGAGGTAATTGCAGACGGCATCCACCAAATCCCTCCTGCGCCAGACCTGATCGTCCTTCAGCACTGCCAGAATCGGAGTCAGCATTCCGTGCCACACCGGCATAGCCGAAACAGGTTGGTTCACTGCTGTACCTCACGTCCTGACGCTTCGACCACGAATGCGTTGCCTGATCCCGCTATGGGACATCAACCCCGTCAGGCTACCCGGCTCTGCGGCATGTCCGCGAGATCTGTTGTCGCGGAACGCAAAAAGGCCCTCCAACCGAAGTTGGAGGGCCTTTCGCAATGATGTTCCGGCGGTGTCCTACTCTCCCACACCCTGTCGAGTGCAGTACCATCGGCGCAGGTGGCCTTAGCTTCCGGG
>NZ_JBIUYV010000008.1:0-291898 GCF_044744725.1 Nocardia sp. NPDC087230 | reverse complement strand
GAAAACCTAGCAATGCCGAACACCAGCAAAAGTTTGCTGACATTCAAAATGCCCGACCTCGTCAACCGGGGGGTATGAGAGGCCGGAACCAATAACAATATTGGCACTGACATTCATCGACACACTATTGAGTTCTCAAAGAACACACGCACAAGCATCCACCCGCAACATTTCGTAGGGGCTTCCGCAGGGCAACTGTTCCAACCTAGCGCAGGCAACCCGACCGAAGCAAATTCGGAAGGAGTGAGTCTGGCTAGATGATCAATCAGGCGCTCAGCGTCACCGCGTCGCTCTGACTCGAATAAAGTTACGCACCGACGAACGCGAAGTCAAATCGCCTGGTCAGACAGGCTATTTCGGCGTATCGACGCGCTCGACCTGTCCACCCAGCGCCTGCATCTGCTCGACGAACTTCGGGTAGCCGCGGTCGATGTGGAAGACATCGTGGACTTCGGTGACGCCGTCGGCGACCAGACCGGCCAGTACGAGACCGGCGCCGGCGCGAATGTCGGAGGACCACACCGGCGCGCTGGACAGCCGCGGGATACCGCGGACCACCGCGTGATGACCGTCGGTGCGGGCATCGGCGCCGAGCCGGATCATCTCCTCGACGAAGCGGAACCGCGCCTCGAAGACGTTCTCGGTGATCATCGACGTGCCGTCGGCGATGGCGGCCAGGCCGATCGCCATCGGCTGCAGGTCGGTCGGGAAGCCCGGGAACGGCAGCGTCGCGAAGTTCACCGCGCGCGGGCGCTCGGCCTGCACGACACGGAAACCGTTGGGCTCGTAGGAGATCCGCGCGCCGGCCGAGCGCAGCTTGTCCAGCACCAGCGCCAAGTGCTTGGGGTTGACCCCGGTCACTCGGACATCGCCGGTGGTCATCGCCGCGGCGATACCCCAGGTGGCGGCGACGATACGGTCGCCGATCACCCGATGCGTGGTCGGTGACAGGCTCTTGACGCCCTGCACGGTCAGCACCGAGGAACCGGCACCGTCGATCCGCGCACCCATCTGCACGAGCATGGTGCACAGGTCGACGATGTCGGGCTCGCGCGCCGCGTTGTCGATGACCGTCTCCCCCTCGGCCAGCACCGCGGCCATCAGGATGTTCTCGGTCGCGCCGACGGACGGGAAGTCGAGGCGGATGCGCGCACCCTGCAGCTCGTCGGCGCGGGCGACCACGCATCCGTGCTCGATCTCGCTGGTCGCGCCGAGCAGGCGCAGGCCCTGCTGGTGCATGTCCAGTGGCCGCGAGCCGATCGCGTCACCGCCCGGGAGCGCGACGACCGCGCGCTTACAGCGCGCCATCAGCGGACCGAGCACACACACCGAGGCGCGGAACTGGGTCACCGCCGGGAAGTCGGCGTGATATTTCGGCTCCGGCGGGGTGACGATCGTGCAGACCGAGCGGTCTCCGCTCTCGTCGTCGGAGATCGTGACGTCGCAGCCGAGACCACGCAGCACCTCGGCCATCAGCGGGACATCGAGGATGTCCGGGCAGTTGGTGATGGTGGTCGTACCCTCGGCCAGCAAAGCGGCGGCCATCAGCTTCAGCACGCTGTTCTTCGCGCCGCCGACCGCGACCTCGCCGACGAGCTGATTACCGCCGGAGACCAGAAACCGTTCGCTCACCCCGCCAGCTTATCGACCGTTGCCCGACGACACGCCCCCCGACGCCAAACCGACCGATCCTGGCGCCACCGAGTGGCTTTCAGCGCTCGGCTCCGCCACCCGGCTGCCACAGCACGTCGCCCTCGGGATTGGTCGCACGGCTGAGGATGAACAGCAGGTCCGACAGGCGATTGAGGTATTTGGCGGGCAACACGCTGGTGTCGTCGGGGTGGGCCTCGACCGCCGCCCACGCCGCACGCTCGGCGCGCCGGACCACGGTGCGTGCCGTGTGCAACAGTGCGGCAATCGGCGTGCCGCCGGGCAGGATGAACGAATTCAGCGGTGCCAGGCCCTCGTTGAACTCGTCACACCACTTCTCCAGCCGATCGATGTAGGGCTGGGTGATGCGCAACGGCGGGTACTTCGGCTCGGCCACCACGGGGGTCGACAGATCCGCGCCCGCGTCGAAAAGGTCGTTCTGGACCTGGCGCAGCACCGCGAGCACCGCGGGCTCCGGCGCGCCGAGCGCGACCGCGACGCCGAGTGCCGCGTTGGCCTCGTCGCAGTCGGCGTAGGCCACCAGCCGGGGATCGGTCTTGGGGACGCGCGAGAAATCGCTCAGACCGGTGGTGCCGTCGTCGCCGGTCCTGGTGTAGATCCGGGTGAGATGGACGCTCATGCCTGGCCTCCCCTGGTCCGGCGGGCGCGATCGGACGGCCGCGACTCCACCCACGACAGAAAAGCCGCCATCGATCCGCGGTCGAGCGCGAGCTCGAAGCTGCTGTGCGGATCGGTGACGGCTACCACCACGATGTCCTCGCTCATGATGTCGAATTCGTCGCCCTGTGGCGCGCGGCGTTCGACGATCTCGAGGCCCTGCCGGTGCACGGTGGAGTCCGGACCGAACTTGAGGCTGGTCAATTTGAAGAAGACGAGGCGATCCTCGTCGTAGCGGATGAGACCGTGCCGCCAGCCCTGGCCGCCGCGCGCGGGCAATACCCGCAGCAGCGCGGCCGTGCCGCCCCGGCGCAGCATCACCAGCCGGTAAGTCGAAGCACCTGCTACGAACACGAGCGTCAGCACCAGAATGATCAGGAGAACCATCCCGGTTTGCAATGCCGTACGCCCTTTCGCTCAGCTGGTGTCGAAGACACCCCCGCCGTCATTCAATCACGCCCGATGTGGGCCACTCCGGCGGGATCGGTAATACGGCCGGAAACAGCACTGTCGGCGACGAACCGGAGTTCGTCGCCGACAGTGTGTCGTTCGGTGAACAGATCAGGCAGTCACGGTCGCCTCGACCGCGCGCACCTGGCCCTGAGCGACCCGCAGCTCCACCTCGGTGGCGCTCGCGTCGGCCAGCACCTTGCGCGCCGCGTCGACGTCGACCTCACCCGCGAGTTCCGCGGACTCGGCCAGCACCCGCACGGTGTCGGCGGTGACCGAGAAGAAACCGCCGTGCACCGCGGCCACGATCCGATCGCCGTCGGTCGACACGATGGTCACCGTGCCGCCCTCGACGAGCTGGCCGAGCAGCGGCTCGTGGCCCGCCATGATGCCGATCTGACCTTCGGTGGTCTGCGCGCTGACGAACGTCGCCTGGCCGGACCAGAGCTTGCGTTCGACGGCGACGAGATCAACTGTCATTTCCGCCATGGTGGACTACTTCCCGGCGATCTTCTTCGCAGCGGCCTCGACGTCGTCGAGACCACCGCAGGAGTTGAACGCCTGCTCCGGGAAGTGGTCGAACTCGCCCTTGCAGACGCGATCGAAGTCGTCGATGGTCTGCTCCAGCGGCACGACCGAACCCGGCTGACCGGTGAACTTCTCGGCCACGATGAAGTTCTGGCCGAGGAACTTCTCCAGACGACGGGCGCGGCCGACGAGGACCTTGTCCTCCTCGGAGAGCTCGTCCATACCGAGGATGGCGATGATGTCCTGCAGCTCCTTGTACTTCTGCAGGATCCGCTTGACCTCGTTGGCGACCCGGAAGTGGCGCTCACCGACGATCGACGCCTCGAGGATACGAGAGGTCGAGGTCAGCGGGTCGACGGCCGGGTAGATGCCCTTCTGCGAGATCGGGCGCGAAAGCTCGGTCGTCGCATCGAGGTGGGCGAAGGTGGTCGCCGGCGCCGGGTCGGTGTAGTCGTCGGCGGGGACGTAGATCGCCTGCAGCGAGGTGATCGAGCGACCACGGGTCGAGGTGATGCGCTCCTGGAGCTCACCCATCTCGTCCGCCAGCGTCGGCTGGTAACCCACGGCGGAGGGCATACGACCCAGCAGGGTCGAGACCTCGGAACCGGCCTGGGTGAAACGGAAGATGTTATCGATGAAGAGCAGCACGTCCTGGTGCTGGACATCGCGGAAGTACTCCGCCATGGTCAGCGCGGACAGGGCCACGCGCATACGCGTACCCGGCGGCTCGTCCATCTGGCCGAAGACGAGGGCGGTGTCCTGGAGGACGCCCATCTCTTCCATTTCCAGGTGGAGGTCGGTGCCCTCACGGGTACGCTCACCGACGCCCGCGAACACCGAGGTGCCGGAGAACTCGCGAGCGATACGGGTGATCATCTCCTGGATCAGAACGGTCTTGCCGACACCGGCACCACCGAACAGACCGATCTTGCCGCCCTTGACGTACGGGGTCAGCAGGTCGATGACCTTGACGCCGGTCTCGAGCATCTCGGTCTTACCCTCGAGCTGGTCGAAGCTCGGGGGCTTGCGGTGGATGCCCCACTGCTCGCCGTCGCGGCCGAGGCCCGGCGAGTCGAGGCAGTCACCGAGGGCGTTGAACACGTGGCCCTTGACGATGTCGCCGACGGGCACCGAGATCGGCTTGCCCGAGTCGGTGACGCTCGCGCCACGGACCAGGCCGTCGGTCGGCTGCATCGAGATGGTGCGCACGATGTTGTCGCCGAGGTGCTGCGCGACCTCGAGGGTCAGGGTCTTGGCCACCGACGGGAGCTTGATGTCGGCGTGCAGAGCGTTGAACAGCTCGGGGATGGCGCCACGCGGGAACTCGACGTCCACGACGGGGCCGATGACACGGACGACGCGGCCGGCGGTTGCGCCCGCCTTGGTCGCGTTGTCCTGAGTGACAGCTGCGGTCATTAGATTGGTTCTCTTCCTGCGCTTCTAGTCGCGGTCCGAGCTCGACGCCAGCGCGTTCACGCCGCCGACGATTTCGCTGATTTCCTGCGTGATCTGGGCCTGACGCACCGAGTTCGCCTCGCGCTGGAGCACACTGGCCAGCTCGTTGGCGTTATCGGTCGCCGCCTTCATTGCGGTGCGCCGAGCCGCGGACTCGGATGCCGCTGCCTCGAGCAACGATGCGTAGATACGCGTGTTGACGTACTTGGGCAGCAGAGCGCCCAGCAGCACATCGGCGTCCGGCTCGAATTCGTACTGCGCCGTGACCACCGCGTTCGGCGAATCCGAGACGATGTCCTCGCCGAGCTCGTACTTCTCGTCGACGAAGCTCACCTGGATCGGCGCCAAGCGGCGCACCTCCGGGGTCTGGGTCAGCATCGAGACGAACTTGGTGTACACGATGTGCAGTTCGTCGACGCCCGCGATGGTCCCGGTGCCGTCCAGCGAGGGAACCTCGTTTTCGGAGCCGGCCATGAAGGCCTCGACCAGGTGCTGGCACGCGGCCGAGGCATCGGTGTACTTCGGCTGCTGGGAGAAGCCGGTCCACGACGCCTGGAACGGACGGTTGCGGAACTTGTAGTACGTGAGGCCCTTGTTGCCCATCACGTACAGCACCGGCTCCTTGCCGTCGCCACGCAGCGTGGTCATGAGCTCCTCGGCGCGCTTGAGCACGTTCGAGTTGTAGCCACCGCACATACCGCTGTCACTGGTGATCACCAGGACAGCGGCCCGACGAGCGTTGGGACGCTCGGTCAGCAGCGGGTGCGACAGGTTCTTCGAGGCGCTCGCCAGCTCACCGAGGACCTTGGTGATCTCCTCGGCGTACGGCTTGGCCGCCGCAACCCTGGCCTGGGCCTTGGAAATTCGCGAGGTCGCGATCAGTTCCTGAGCCTTGGTGATCTTCTTGATCGAATTCACACCACGAATGCGGGAGCGCAATTCACGCAAACTTGCCACTAGCGGTTCACACTCCCTTCATTCGCCAGATCGGAATATGCCGACATCAGTCCTGACCCGGCTTACTTGTCGACGTGCTTGCGGGTGACCGACAGCGACTCGACCTCTTCGTGGTCCAGATCGCCGGCAGCGGCCTCGTTCACGACACGGCTGCCGTCGGAAGCCAGGAAGCCTTCCTTGAACTTGTCGGTCTCCGACTTGATCGCGTCGGCGGCCTCGCCGTCGAGCGGCTTGCGGCCACCCTCGAGCGCGTCGAAGGACGACTGGGTCGCGCTGTGCAGGTGCTCCAGCAGCTCGGCGGTGAAGCGACGCACGTCGCCGACCGGCACCGAGTCGTAGTAGCCGGCGTCGACCAGGTAGATCGAGACGACCTGATCCTCGACGGCGACCGGGGAGTACTGGTTCTGCTTGAGCAGCTCCACCCAGCGGGCACCGCGCTCCAGCTGCGCCAGCGAGGCGGCGTCCAGGTCGGAAGCGAAGGCGGAGAACGCCTCCAGCTCGCGGTACTGCGCCATTTCCAGACGCAGCGAACCGGCGACCTTCTTCATGGCCTTGGTCTGGGCGGCGCCACCGACACGGGAGACCGAGGTACCGACGTTGATCGCCGGGCGGACGCCCTTGTTGAACAGGTCGGACTCGAGGAAGACCTGGCCGTCGGTGATGGAGATGACGTTGGTCGGGATGAACGCCGAGACGTCGTTGGCCTTGGTCTCGATGATCGGCAGACCGGTCATCGAGCCGCCGCCCATCTCGTCGGACAGCTTCGCGCAACGCTCCAGCAGGCGGGAGTGCAGGTAGAAGACGTCACCGGGGTACGCCTCGCGGCCCGGCGGACGACGCAGCAGCAGCGAGATGGCGCGGTACGCCTCGGCCTGCTTGGTCAGGTCGTCGAACACGATCAGGACGTGCTTGCCCTGGTACATCCAGTGCTGGCCGATGGCCGAACCGGTGTACGGAGCCAGCCACTTGAAGCCGGCGGAGTCGGAGGCCGGGGCCGCGACGATGGTGGTGTACTCCATCGCGCCGTGCTCCTCGAGCGCGGTCTTGACGCCCGCGATGGTGGAGCCCTTCTGGCCGATCGCGACGTAGATGCAGCGAACCTGCTTGCTGGGGTCGCCCGACTCCCAGTTCGCCTTTTGGTTCAGGATCGCGTCGACGGCGACGGCGGTCTTGCCGGTCTTACGGTCGCCGATGATCAGCTGACGCTGGCCGCGGCCGATGGCGGTCAGCGCGTCGATCGCGGTGATACCGGTGGCCAGCGGCTCTTCGACCGGCTGGCGCTCCAGCACGGTCGCGGCCTGCAGCTCCAGCACGCGGCGGTCGTCGGCCTCGATCTCGCCCAGGCCGTCGATCGGCTGGCCGAGCGGGTTGACGACGCGACCGAGGAACTTGTCGCCGACGGGAACCGACAGCACGTCGCCGGTGCGGCGGACCTGCTGGCCCTCTTCCAGCGAGGCGTACTCGCCGAGGATGACGGCACCGATCTCGGTGTCCTCGAGGTTCAGCGCGACGCCCAGGACGCCGCCCGGGAACTCGAGCAGCTCGTTGGCCATCGCCGAAGGCAGACCGCTGACGTGCGCGATGCCGTCGCCGGTGTCGGTCACGAGGCCGACTTCTTCGATGGAGGTTTCCGGGGTGTAGCTCTGGGTGTAGCTCTCGATCGCGCTACGGATCTCGTCGGAGGAGATCGTCAGCTCCGCCATGTTGTTCCTGCTCTCGCTGTGGTCTCGAATGTCGGGGGTTGGAGAATTACTGCGGTGAGCTGTCCTTGATCAGGACAGCGCCCGGCGCAGCTTCTCCAGTCGGCCGGTGGCGCTGCCGTCGATGACGTCGTCTCCGACGCGCACGACGACGCCGCTCAGCAGCGTCGGGTCGACCTGCACGTGCACGGTGACCGCCTTGCCGTAGATCCGCTGCAGGGAAGCCGAGAGCTTCTCCTTCTGCTGATCGGACAGCTCGACCGCGGCGTGCGCGTGGGCGACGATCTGGTCACGACGGGCCGCCGCCAGATCGGACAGGGCGCCGAAGGCGACGCCGATGTTGTTGGTCCGCAGTCGGGTCACCGCCTGCTCGGCCAGCGTCAGGGTGATCGGCTCGGCCTTGCCGGTCAGCAGCCGCTCGATCAGCTCACGCCGCGCCGCGGCCGGCTTGCCCTGATCGGACAGTGCCTGCTCCAGCTGCGGGTTGTCGGCGATGATGCGACCGAGCCGGAACAGCTCGTCCTCCACCGCGTCCAGCCGGCCGCCGTCGGCAGCGGACTCCAGCAGAGCCTCCTGCCCGAGCAGCACCAGGGTGTCGACCAGATCGCGGGTGCGCGACCAGTTCTGGGCCACCGCGGTGGTCAGCACTGCCTGCGTGGCAGCGCTGACCTTGCCGCCGAAGATCCGCTCACTGAGTTCAGCGCGCGCCGAACCCGGCACCGACACGTCCGCGAGCGCCACACGCAGCGAACGCTGGTCGTCCAGCACGGCGACAACGGCGAACAGTTCCGACCCCGTTGTGGCCGCAACAGTTTCGCTTCCGGTCAGAGCGGCCCGAAGCGCCTCCCGGGACCGGGAGCTGGCCTCGCGGCTCGCTGCGTACATGCTTCTCACTTTCGCGTCGTTACCTTCCGACCCCGATGGCGTCGGTGTCGTCGAGTTCGCTGAGGAACTTGTCGATCGACGCCGCCTGCTTGGCCTCGTCCGAGACAGACTGGCCGATGATCTTCTCGGCCAGGTCGACGGCCGTGCGGCCGACCTCGGAGCGCAGCTCGGTCAGGATCTGCTGGCGCTGGGCTTCCAGCTGGGAGTGACCGGCGGCGACGATACGGTCGCTTTCGGCCTGGGCATCCGCGCGCATCTGCGCGAGGATCTGCTGACCCTGGGTGCGCGCATCCTCGCGGATACGTGCGGCCTCGAGCCGGGCGTCGGCAAGCTGCTGCTGGTACTGCTGCAGCGTCTGCTGTGCCTCTTCCTGCGCGGCTGCGGCCCTGGCGATACCGCCTTCGATCTTGTCGGCACGCTCATCGAGTGTCTTGGTCACACGCGGGATCACGTATTTCCAGAAGAGCACGCCGATGATGGCGACGCAGACGATCGACCAGACGATGTCGTACGTTTCGGGAATGAGAGGATTCACATCCTCTCCCCCTTCGGCAGCGAGCGTGATGAGTTCGCGCATCGGAATCAGAAGATGAAGCCGGCGACGAGGCCGATCAGCGCCAGGGCCTCGGTGAACGCGATACCGAGGAACATGTTGGTACGGATCTGGCCGGCCAGCTCGGGCTGACGGGCGAAGCCCTCGATGGCCTTACCGACGACGATACCCACGCCGATGCCGGGGCCGATCGCGGCGAGACCGTAGCCGATGGCGCCGAAGCCCTTGAAGGTGCTCTCGGTGGTCGCGGCTTCCTGGGCCAGGTAAGCGAGGCTCATGAGTCTTCTTTCCCTTTCTGTTGCTCACCCGCCGGTCGGCGTGTGTAGCAGGTTTGGCAGTACTGGTGTGGATTCAGGTCAGTGGTCGGCGGCGTGCTGCGCGAGGCTGATGTACACCGCGGTCAGCAGGGCGAACACATACGCCTGCAGGAAGATGACCAGCAGCTCGAACAGCGTGAAGCCGATGCCTGCCAGCAGCGAGAAGGGCGTGAAGACCTTCATCCACGCGGTGGCATCGAAGAGGAAGAACCAGGTGGCGCTGAAGAACAGCACCAGCATGATGTGGCCGGCCAGCATGTTCGCCATGAGTCGGACGGTCAGCGTGAACGGGCGCAGGATGAACGTCGAGACGAACTCGATCGGGATCAGCAGCACGTGCAGGGCGGGCGGCACATCCGGAACGACGATGCTGGAGCGCATGTACTTGAAGAAGCCGTACTTGCGGATGCCCACGTAGTTGAACGCGATGTACGCGATCGCGGCGAGCACCAGCGGCATGCCGACTCGCGCATTCGACGAGATGTTCAGGAACGGAACAATGCTGGAGAAGTTCAGGAACAGAACCGTGAAGAAGATCGTCGCGATCAGCGGGAGGAACCGCTTACCGGTTTCCTTACCGAGTACCTCGTCGGCGATCTGCTCCTTGACGAAAACCACCGCGGTTTCCATCACGTTCTGCAGGCCGCGCGGCACGATCTTCGGCGAGCGGAAAGCCAGCACGAAGACGAGCACCACAACGGCGGTCATCAGCAGCCGGATCAGCATCAGGCGGTCGAGTTCGAACGGCGTACCCTCGAACAGCACTGCTGGAGGGAAGAAGTCGGACAGCGATGGCGCGTGGAACTCGCCCGCCGCCAAAGTGATGACGCTCAGCGTTCTCTCCCGTGTTCGGGCCGCGGGTACGACGGTCATTCCCGCGGTTCGATCGGACATTGACGATCAATGGGGTCGACTCTGGTCGGCTCGAAATTCGACAGTTGCTCGTACGGTGTAACCCCGTAAAGCTTCTGTTCGGGCGTCGGCGACATCGTCGACATGCTTCAACCGGGCACATTCCACCCGGATCGGCAGTAAGCATAGCGGCACCGGGCAGGATCTTGGCGATCCCCCCTGGTAACCCGAGGCAATGCCCCGAGTCATCCTGGGCAGCGCCTCCAGCTTGGGTGCTTGCTTACCAACACTTTACCAAGCTATCTACGACAGTGTGTAGCTGGGTGGGATTATTCCTGCTCGGAAGCCGTTTCGTCGTCTCCCGCGCGTGTCGTGACATACGGAACCTTCACGCTCACAACGCCATACGTCTCCGCCCCCAGCACGATGAGCAGGGCTCCGACCACGGTGAAGAACAGCGTGGGCCTGCTGTAGAAGTCGAACTGGTTCAGCACGCCGACGATCACCAGCGCGATCAGCAGCTTGCCGACCCAGCTGACCAGCATGACCAGGCCCGCCGTGCTCGGCGGCAGCTTGGCGCCCAGCAGCACGGCCACCACGGTGGTGAGGATGAACCCGCCGCCGATCGCCGCGCCCAGCAGCGCGCCCCACAGACCCGGCATACCCGCGACGAGGGTGCCGATCACCACCGAGACGACCACGAGGACACCGAGCCCGATCAGGCCGTAGCGCAGCGCGGTGCGCAGAGGGGCGTCGGGTCCTGGCACGGGGGTGGGTGTAAAGCTCACGGGCCGTACTTTACCTTCGGCCGCTTCTCAGCGATTGGCCGACTCCATCCGGCGCATCGACGGGATCGCGGTCACTACCAGGGCGAACACCAATCCACCCGCCACCAGCAGCACCACCAGGCGCCGATCCATCAACGAGGTCCCCACCGCGCCGAAGGCGAGCACGCCGACCCACAAATAGATCAACAGCACAACGCGTCGCTGTGAATGTCCGATCTGCAGCAATCGGTGATGAAGATGCATTTTGTCCGGTGTGGAGAAACTCACGCCGGCGCGCACGCGGCGCACGATCGCCAGCAACAGATCGAGCACCGGAATGAACATCACCGCACCCACCAGCAACAGCGGCGAGAGCAAACCCACAATGTCGCGCGGGCCGTAGCCCTGCAGCGGAATTCGACCCGAGGCACCAGTGGAAACCGCGGCCAGCATCAATCCGATCATCATCGAGCCGGAATCACCCATGAAGATTCGGGCGGGCGAGAAATTGTGCGGCAGAAATCCCAGGCAGGCACCGGCCAGCGCGGCGGCCAGCAACGCGGGCGGATAGGTGTCGACCGAACCGCCCTGGTCATAGAGCAAACCGACGGAGAACACGAAAACCGCGCCGGCGCAGATCAAGCCGAGGCCCGCGGCGAGGCCGTCCAGGCCGTCGACGAAGTTCATCGCGTTCACCAGGGTGACGGTGATTCCCACCGTCACCAGGCCGCCCTGCAGCGCGTCCAGGACGACGGTGGTGTCGTTGAACGGATCGTAGATCACGTACCAGCTCAGGCCCATCACGGCCATCACGCCCGCGGCGGTCACCTGCCCGGCGAATTTGGTGAGCGCGTCCAGGCCCCACCGGTCGTCGACGATGCCGACCAGCACGATGATCGTCGCCGCGACCAGGACCGCCGGAATATCGGGGGCGTAATCGAAACCGCGCCGCAGTGCGGGCAATTGGTGTGCGAACAACACCGCGGCGACCACGCCGACATACATGCCGACACCGCCCATCCGCGGAATCGGCGTGACGTGCACATCGCGCTCACGCGGAATCGCGACCGCGCCGAACGCGATGGCGAGCACCCGGATGCCGCCGGTGGCCAGGAACGTCACCGTGGCGGAGACGAGCAGCACGAGCACCAGCTCGCGCAGGGGAACGACCGTGCTCATCGGATGCGTGCGATCACCGCTGCGCGGGGCTGATCAGGGCATCCGGCGCCATACCGAGGACCTCCGCGACATCGGCCACCGCCACCGCACCTTCCCGCAACACCCGCGGCTGATCCGCGGTCAGATCGACGATCGTCGACGCCACCGCGTGCTCGGCGGGACCGCCGTCGAGATACACACTCGCCAGCGAACCCAGCTGCTCGCGCGCCTGCTCGACGGTGCTGGCCGGGGGCTGCCCCGACACATTGGCACTCGACACGGCCAGCGGACCGACCTCGCGCAGCAGTTCCAGCGCTACCGGATGCAGCGGCATCCGCAGCATCACCGTGCCCCGGGTATCGCCCAGGTCCCACGCCAGCGAGGGCGCGGCCTGCACGACCAGGCTCAGCGCGCCCGGCCAGAACGCCCGGATCAGCTCGCGCGCCTGCGGGCGCACCGAGAACACCAGTCCATCGATGGTGTGCCACGACCCGACGAGCACCGGGACGGGCATATCGCGACCGCGCCGCTTGGCGGCCAGCAGCGCGCCCACCGCGTCGGCGTCGAACGCGTCGGCCGCCAGGCCGTACAGCGTGTCCGTCGGCATGACCACGAGCCGCCCCGACTTCAGCGCGCTGGTCGCCGCGGTCAGCCCAGCGGCCCGCGAATCCTGCTCGGCACAGTCATAGACGGTACTCACGGCTTGTCCGCCTCTCCGCGTTTCTTGCTGGTCTGTGGATGCGGCAAGAGTCTAGCTGTCGGGCCGACGGCGGAATGTGGGGGGACTTTTGGGCGTCCCCGGGATACGCCCGTGGCGCATGCGCGAGCACGGAATTCGTTTCCTGCTGGAAGTGTGCTGCCGGGACTCGGGGGCCGACCTCGTCGGCCCTGGCACGTCGTTCGATCAGGACTCAGGATTTGCTGGGCACTGTCGCGACGACGAAGCGGGGCTTGTCGGCGAGGTCGGCGTGTTCGACGATGCCGGTGAAATCGGCCGCGGCGAGCAGGGCCGCCACTCCCCCGCCGTTGGTGTCGTCGTGTTCGATCGCGGTGGCGCCGCCGGGGCGCAGCAGGCGGGCGATGGTGGGGACCATCCGGCGGATGACATCGAGGCCGTCGGGGCCGCCGAAGAGGGCGCGGTGCGGATCGTGGTCGGCGACCTCGGGGTCGAGGACCGCCGCCTCCGGGATGTAGGGCGGGTTCGACACGACCAGGTCGACGCGGCCGGACAGGGCCGTGAGCAGGGCCGGGTCGGTGACGTCGTCGGCGTGCAGGGTGATCGGGGTGTCGCCGTCGGCGATGCGGTCGTCGACGTTGCGGCGGGCCCAGGTCAGGGCGTCGGGGTCGAGTTCGACGGCGTGGACCTCGGCATCCGGGCGGGCATGCGCGATGGCCAGGGCCAGCGCGCCCGACCCGGTGCACAGGTCGACGACGAGCGGCGCGTGGTCGTGGGGCAGCGTCTCCAGCCAGGCCAGCGCCCAGGCGAACAGCAGCTCGGTCTCCGGGCGCGGCACGAACACCCCGGGACCCACGGCGAGGTCGATCTCGCCCATCGCGGCCGTGCCGGTCAAGTGCTGCAACGGGATTCGCGCGGCCCGCCGATCGACCAGCGCGGCGAATCGCGCGGCCTCGTCCGGCTCGACCATCGGATGCAGCGCCAACCGCATCCGGTCGATCCCGAGCACGTGCGCGGCCAGGTTCTCCGCATCGGGCAGGGGCGAGGCCACGCCCGCCGCGGCCAGTCGCTCGGCGGCCGCGACGATCAGCGGACGCAACCGGACCCGCTCGGTCACCGTGTCGTCCGGCATGCGCGGGCGTCCTCCCTGGTGGCGAGCGTGGCGCGCGTTGCCCGGTCCGGGCGCTGAGCGCTCATCCCGGCTACTCGGCTGCCATCCGGGCGTCGCGGTCGGCCTTGCCGAGCGCGTCGAGCAGCGCGTCCATGTCACCGTCGAGCACGGCGTCGAGGTTGTGCGCCTTGAAACCGATGCGGTGATCGGCGATCCGGTTCTCCGGGAAGTTGTAGGTGCGGATCCGCTCGGAACGGTCCACCGTGCGGATCTGGCTGGCCCGACCGGCCGCCGCCTCCTGCTCGGCCTGCTCCTCGGCCAGCGCCTGCAGCCGAGCCCCGAGCACCTGCATCGCGCGCGCCTTGTTCTGCAGCTGCGACCGCTCGTTCTGGCAGGTCACCACGATGCCGGAGGGCAGGTGGGTGATGCGGACCGCGGAATCGGTGGTGTTGACGCCCTGGCCGCCCTTGCCGGAGGACCGGTAGACGTCGATGCGCAGGTCGGTCTCGTCGATCTGCACCTGCTCGACCTCGTCGGGCTCGGGGTAGATCAGCACGCCGGCGGCCGAGGTGTGGATGCGGCCCTGCGACTCGGTCACGGGCACGCGCTGCACGCGGTGCACCCCACCCTCGAACTTGAAGCGCGACCACACGCCGTCGCGGGCCGCGTCCTTGCTCTTGATCGACAGCGTCGCGTCCTTGTAGCCGCCCAGGTCGGAATAGGTGACGTCGAGCGTCTCCACCTTCCAGCCGTGCCGCTCGGCGTAGCGGATGTACATGCGGGCCAGGTCGGCGGCGAACAGCGCCGATTCCTCGCCGCCCTCACCGGACTTCACCTCGAGCACCACGTCGTCGCCGTCGTGCGGGTCGCGCGGAGCGAGCAGATCGGCCAGTGCCTGCTCGAGCTCCACCAGCTGGGTTTCCAGGCCGGGCACCTCGGCGGCGAACGTGGCGTCGTCGGCGGCCAGCTCACGGGCCGCCTCGAGATCGTCGCGCACCGACTCGAGCTTGCGGTAGGTCGACATCACCGGCGCCAGCTCGGCGAATCGCTTGCCCACCCGCCGGGCCGCACCGGCGTCGTTGTGCAACGACGGATCGGCCAGCTGCGTCTCCAGGCCGGCGTACTCGGCCAGAATGTCGTCGATGGCGGAAGGGGCCGTCTGATCGGCCATGTCGGTGAACTCCTACTGGGGAGGTAGCGGCTGCGGAGTCTGGTGGGCCGAAGGCCCGTCTCGGCCGCCTCGATTCTGGACTGACGGAGCGAAGGAGCGAAGCGACTGAGCGGAGGAGGGAAGAATCGAGGCCGAAAGGCCGAGACCCCGCGGCGCTCGCGCCGCCGAAAATACCGACGCCCGGCCTGCGAAAGCAGAACCGGGCGTCGGGTGAGGCAACTAGCTGGCGTCGGCCTTCTTGCCCGCGCGCTTGCCGTAGCGAGCCTCGAAGCGAGCGACGCGGCCGCCGGTGTCGAGGATCTTCTGCTTGCCGGTGTAGAACGGGTGGCACTGCGAGCAGACCTCGACGGTGATCTGGCCGGACTCCTTGGTGGAGCGAGTCTGGAAGGTGTTGCCGCAACCACACACAACGGTGGTGTCGACATACGTGGGGTGGATTCCTGCCTTCATGGGCGTCCTCTCGATAATGGTCGCCGGGTCGTACACCGCTGGAGCGCGGGATACGTGAACCGGAACCGACTAGGCGGGATGTCTGCGAACTCGCAGACACACAGCGATCCAGTATGCCAGACCTGGCCGCACCCTCCGAAAACACCCCCGGCCACAGGTTTGTTCCCGGCCGGGAAACGCAGCGGGGGCCCGCCGTAGCGGGCCCCCGTCGCGTCACTCGTCGAGTGCGCCCGGTGCGGTCTTGGAGACCGTCATCAGGAACTCGAGGTTGTTCTTGGACTTGCGCAGCCGATCCATCAGCAGATCGATCGCCTGGTGCGAGTCCAGGCCCGAGAGCACGCGCCGCAGCTTGTGCACCACGGCCATCTCGTCGGGCGACATCAGCAACTCGTCGTGGCGGGTGCTGGACGGGTTGATGTCCACCGCCGGGAACACGCGCCGCTCGGCGATCTTGCGATCGAGCTTGAGCTCGGCGTTGCCGGTGCCCTTGAACTCCTCGAAGATCACCGTGTCACCGGTGGAGCCGGTCTCGACCATCGCCGTGGCGATGATGGTGAGCGAGCCACCGTTCTCGATGTTGCGCGCCGCGCCGAGGAACCGCTTGGGCGGGTACAGCGCGGTCGAGTCGACACCACCGGAGAGGATGCGGCCCGAGGCGGGCGAGGAGTTGTTGTACGCGCGGCCCAATCGGGTGATCGAGTCGAGCAGCACGACAACGTCTTTGCCCATCTCCACCAGGCGCTTCGCCCGCTCGATGGCGAGCTCGGCGACCGAGGTGTGGTCGGCCGGCGGCCGGTCGAAGGTGGAGGCGATGACCTCACCCTTCACCGAACGCTGCATGTCGGTGACCTCTTCGGGACGCTCGTCGACCAGCACGACCATGAGGTAGCACTCGGGGTTGTTGATCGCGATCGCGTTGGCGATGTCCTGCATGATCGTGGTCTTACCCGCCTTGGGCGGGGACACGATCAGCGCGCGCTGGCCCTTGCCGATCGGCATGATCAGGTCGATCACACGCGTAGTCAGCTTGTTCTGGGTGGTTTCCAGACGCAGACGCTGGTTCGGGTACAGCGGCGTCAGCTTCTGGAAGTCGGGACGACGCTTGGCCGCCTCCACCTCGCCGCCGTTGACGGTGTCCAGGCGGACCAGCGGGTCGAACTTCTGGCGCTGGTTGCTCTGCTCGCCGTCACGCGGGGCGCGCACCGCACCGGTGATCGCGTCACCGCGGCGCAGGCCGTTCTTGCGCACCAGGTTCATCGAGACGTACACGTCGTTCGGGCCGGCCAGGTAGCCGGAGGTCCGCACGAACGCGTAGTTGTCCAGCACGTCCAGGATGCCGGCGACCGGCTGCAGGACGTCGTCCTCGCGGATCTCGAAGTCGCGGGCCTCGCCGCCACCGCCACCGGCGCCACCATCGCGGTCACGACCACGACGACGCTCACGGAACCGGCGACCCCGGCGACCGCGGCCGCCTTCCTCGTCGTCGCCACCGCGGTCGTCGCGGGGACCGCGATTCCCGGCGTTGTTGCCGTTCTGGCTCTGGTTGCGCTCGTTCTGGTTGCGCTCACCACGGTCGCCACCGGTGCGCTCACCACGGTCGCCACCGGCGCGTTCGCCCCGGTCGCCGCCGTTGCGCTCGCCACGCTCACGCCTGCGCTCGCCCTGCTCGCCACCGTCGGCCTTGTCGGCCTGCTTGGTCTCCTCGGCGCGGTTCTCGGCCTGGGCGTTCTCGCCACCGCCGGAACGGGCCTGGTCACGGCCACGACGCTGCCTGCCACGGCCACGCTGACCGCCCTCGCGACCGGAATCCTCGGTCGACTCGGCGGTCTTGGTCTCGGCCGTCCCCTGCTCGGCCGGGGCCTGCTCGGTCACGACCGCGGCGGCCTGCTTCTCGGCGGGCTCGGCCTTGTCGGCCTTGGCCGGCTTGTCGGCCTTGGCGGGCGCCTCGGTCTTGGCGGGCGCTTCCGCCTTGGCGGGCGCTTCGCTCTTGGCGGCGGGCGCGTCGGCCGTCACGGCGGCGGCCTCGGCGGGCTTACCCGCCTTCGCAGGCGCTCCGGCCTGGTTTTCCTTGATAGCGGCGATGAGATCGCCCTTGCGCATACCGGAGGTGCCTCGGATACCGAGCTCCCCCGCCAATGCGCGCAACTGCGGCAACAGCATTCCAGTCAGCCCCGATCGTGCGACGTCGGTGTGTTCGCTCATTTTCGAAATCTGTCCGGATTCACTTTCGCGGCCGCCCGAGTTCGTAGGGTTGGATTCCACCCCGGGTGTCGCGAGCAGGTCCGTATCTGTCACGGAAATCCTTTCCTTCCCTCGAATGCCGTGTGCTGAATCGAGGGTTCGTTCCGTAGACCCGGCACCCTGTGCCGAGCTCGGATTATGCGTCCGACCGGACGCCTGTGCCGTACTACCCGCCCCGCCGGACCGGAGGCTTCGCCACCAGAAGACAGTGGTGAGGAGAGATCATTCCAGTTGAGCGGCTTCTCGGCGTCGCAGCACCTCCATGGTGTGGAGGCTCGAGCCTGGAGCCTGCTGGAGCGATTGCCCTGATGAAGCACCGGCGTCTGATGCGCACGATGTACGGACTTGCACAGAATAGCTGCCAATTGCGAACAACGGCAAGGCAGGCACGCCGTCAGTCGATCGCGACGCCGTCGGCGATGCCGGGCTCGACCACTCGCAGCCCGTCCGCTTCCGCCTGTTTGCGCAGGTCATCGGGGAAATCTTCGGTGGCGAGCGCCAAAATCGTCGGACCGGCGCCGGAAACGGTGGCCGGAATTCCCGCGGCCCGCAGTCGCTCGATCCAGGTCGTGGTGAGCGGTAGCGCGGGAGCACGCTGAGTCTGGTGCAGCCGGTCGGCGGTGGCGGGCATCAGCAGATCGGGGCGCTCGGTGAGCGCGACGACGGCCAGCGCGGCCCGGCTGACGTTGAACGCGGCGTCACCGTGCGGCACCTGCTCGGGCAGCAGCCCGCGGGTGTGCGCGGTGGACGAGCGTTCCTGCGGGATCAGCACCACCGGGCGCAGCGCCGCGGCGGGGGTCAGCCGCACGGCCCGATAGGCGCGATTCTGCTCGGCATCGGATTCGGTCCACGACACGACGATTCCACCGAGCACGCTGGCCGCGGCGTTGTCGGGATGACCCTCGAACTCCGAGGCCAGCTGCACCAGCTGCGCGCCGTCCAGCCGCAGGTCGGGATCGAACTTGGCGGCCAGCCCGGCGCCGGCGGCCAGGCCGCCGACCACGGCCGAGGCACTGGAACCGAGGCCGCGCGAGTGCGGAATCACGTTGCGGCACACCACGTCGAGGCCGTCGGCCCAGACACCGAGTGATTCCAGTCCGCGTTCGATCGCCCGCACCACCAGATGCGTTGGGCCCCACGGCACGTCGTCGGCGCCCTCACCCTCGACCCGGATCTCGAGACCCGAATCGGTGGTGCGCACCACGATCTCGTCGTAGAGACCCAATGCCATTCCCAGGCAATCGAATCCGGGACCGAGGTTGGCCGTAGAAGCGGGAACGCGCACGGTCACTTCGAGACCGGCGGGCAGGGTAGCGGTCATCAGCCTGCTCTCGCGTGCGCTCAACTCAGGCCAGCTCGAGCTCGTGGGCGATGGCCACCGGGTCGACGGCGATCGGCTTGACCTCGGGCATGCCGGCCAGCGCGTTGTCGGGGTCCTTGAGACCGTTGCCGGTCACCGTGCAGACCACGGTCAGGCCCGAATCCAGCCAGCCCTCCGCGCGAGCGGCCAGCAGACCGGCCACGCTCGCCGCCGACGCGGGCTCGACGAAGACGCCCTCGGTCGCCGCGACCAGCCGGTAGGCGGCCAGGATCTCCTCGTCGGTGGCCGCGCGGAACGCGCCACCGGACTGCTCCTTGGCCTCCATCGCCCCGTTCCACGACGCCGGGGCGCCGATCCGGATCGCGGTGGCCACGGTCTCGGGGTCACGCACCGGCGCGCCGTTGACCAGCGGGGCCGCACCGGCGGCCTGCACGCCGAGCATGCGCGGCAGCCCCGAGGTGATGCCGTCGGCGTGGTACTCGCGGTACCCACGCCAGTAGGCGGTGATGTTGCCCGCGTTGCCCACCGGCAGCACGTGCACATCGGGCGCCTTGCCCAGCACATCGCAGATCTCGAACGACGCGGTCTTCTGCCCCTCGATCCGCGCCGGGTTCACCGAGTTCACCAGCCCGACCTCGGGGAAGTCCGAGGTGACCTTGCGGGCCAGCTCGAGACAGTCGTCGAAGTTGCCCTCGACCTGGATGATCTTCGCACCCAGCATCACGGCCTGGGCCAGCTTGCCCATCGCGATCTTGCCCTGCGGGATCAGCACCGCGCACTCCATGCCCGCGCGGGTGGCGTAGGCGGCGGCCGAGGCCGAGGTGTTGCCGGTCGAGGCGCACAGCACGGCCTTCTGGCCGCGGTACTTCGCGTCGGTCATCGCCATCGTCATGCCGCGGTCCTTGAAGGAACCGGTCGGGTTGGCACCCTCGACCTTGAGGTAAACCTCGCACCCGGTCAGCTCGGACAGGTGCGTCGCGGGGACCAGCGGGGTACCGCCCTCGAACAGGGTGACCGGCTCCCAGTCGGCCGCACCGGCCAGCCGGTCGCGGTAGGCCGCGATCAGACCCGGCCAGCGCGAGTGCACGCCGAGCTGGGGGGCGATGCCAGTGGTGCTCATGATTCTTCGGTGCCTTCCAGTCTGAGAACGCTGGTCACGGAGGTGACGGAATCCATGTCCGCCAATGCCGCGACAGTATCGGCCAGCGAGGACTCCACCGCATGGTGGGTGACGACCACGAGCCGGGCGCCGTCGCCGTGCCCCTGCTGACGCACGGTGGAGATGCTCACCCCGTGCTGGGCGAAGGTGTCGGCCACCGCGGCGAGCACGCCGGGCCGGTCCGCCACCTGCAGGTTCACGTGGTAGCGGGTGGGGGTGTCCCCGATCGGCGCGATCGGCAGCTCAGCATAGACCGACTCGCCGGGAGCGCGGCCACCGTAGAACTTGTTGCGGGCGGCCATCACGAGGTCGCCGAGCACGGCCGAGGCGGTCGGCGCGCCACCGGCGCCCTGACCGTAGAACATCAGCCTACCGGCGTTGTCGGCCTCGACGACGACGGCGTTGAACGCACCGTTGACCGAGGCCAGCGGGTGCTTGCGCGGGATGAGCGCCGGGTACACCCGCACCGAGACGCGGTCCTTGCCGCCTTCGGCGGAGGTGGGCTCCCCCGGACCGGCCGCGACGCGCTCGCAGATGGCGAGCAGCTTCACGGTGCAGCCGACGGCGGAGGCGGTTTCCAGATCCTCGGCGGTGATCTTGGAGATGCCCTCGCGATACACATCGGCCGCGGTCACGCGGGTGTGGAAGGCCAGCGAGGCCAGGATGGCGGCCTTGGCGGCGGCGTCGAAGCCCTCGACGTCGGCGGTGGGGTCGGCCTCGGCGTAGCCCAGCTCGGTCGCCTCGGCGAGCACGTCGTCGTAGGCGGCGCCGGTCTCGTCCATCGCGGAGAGGATGAAGTTGGTGGTGCCGTTGACGATGCCGACCACGCGGTTCACCCGGTCACCCGACAGCGACTGGATCAGCGGACGGACCACCGGGATCGCGCCGGCGACGGCGGCCTCGAAGTACAGGTCGGCGCGGCTGCGCTCGGCGGCGGCGGCCAGCTCACCGGTGTAGTCGGCCAGCAGCGCCTTGTTGGCGGTGACGACGGACTTGCCCCCGCTCAGGGCGGCGCCGATCAGCGCACGGGCGGGATCGATGCCACCCATGACCTCGACCACCAGGTCGACATCGTCGCGGGCGACCAGCGCCTCGGCGTCGGTGGTGAGCAGTTCGGCGGGCAGGCCGCGGTCCTTGCTCAGGTCGCGTACGGCCACGCCGCGCAGCACCAGCGGCGCGCCGACGCGCGAGCGCAGGTCGTCGGCGTGGTCGCGCAGCACGCGGACGACCTCGGTACCCACTGTGCCCATGCCGAGCACGGCGACACCCAGCGGGCGCCCCGCGTCCCCGATCGAATCGCTCCGCGATGCGTTCATCATTCCACCTCCAGGCTGAGCAGGTCCGCCACCGTTTCCCGGCGCAGAATCAGTCGCGACGCACCGTCGCGCACCGCGACCACCGCGGGCCGGGTGAGCTGGTTGTAGCGGCTCGACATCGAGTAGCAGTACGCGCCGGTCGCCGCGACGGCGACCAGGTCACCGGGGCCCGCATCGGCAGGCATCCAGGTGTCACGAATGACGATATCGCCACTCTCGCAATGCTTTCCGACCACACGCGCGACGACCGCATGGGCGTCCGACGAGCGCGAGACCAGACGGCAATCGTAATCGGCCTGGTACAGCGCGGGACGGATATTGTCGCTCATGCCGCCGTCGACGCTGACGTAGCGACGACGCGCGCCACCGTCGAGCTCGACGTCTTTGATGGTGCCGACCTCGTAGAGCGTGACGGTGCCCGGCCCCGCGATGGCGCGACCCGGCTCGACGGCGATGGTCGGCTCGGGCAGCCCGGCGCGGGCGGCCTCGGCGGCGACCAGACCGCGCAGGTTGGCGGCGAACTCGTCCAGCGGCGGCGGGTTGTCGCTCGGCAGGTACGAGATACCGAGGCCACCGCCCAGATCCAGGGTGGAGATCTGTGCGGTGCGCTCGATACCGAATTTGTCGATGGCCTCGCGGAGCAGGCCGAGCATGCGGCGCGCGGCGATCTCGAAGCCGTCGAGCTCGAAGATCTGCGAGCCGATGTGACTGTGCAGACCGACCAGGCGCAGGTTGTCGGCCTCGAAGACGCGGGCCAGCGCCTCCATGGCGTCGCCACCGGCGATCGAGAAACCGAACTTCTGGTCCTCGTGCGCGGTGGAGATGTACTCGTGGGTGTGCGCCTCGACACCGACGGTGACCCGGACCAGCACGTCCTGCACCACGCCCGCGGCACCGGCGACCGCTTCGAGCCGCTCGATCTCGTAGAGCGAGTCGACGACCACGTGGCCGACGCCCGCCGCGACCGCGGCCTCGAGCTCGGGCACCGACTTGTTGTTGCCGTGCAGCGCGATGCGCTCGGCCGGGAACCCGGCGTGCAGCGCGATGGCCAGCTCGCCACCGGAGCAGACGTCCAGCGACAGCCCCTCGTCGCGGATCCAGCGCGCGATCTCACCGCACAGGAACGCCTTGGACGCGTAGTGCACGCGGGCGTTGGGCCCGAAAGCGCGCACCATGTCGCGGCAGCGGGAGCGGAAATCGTCCTCGTCGACGACGAACAGCGGGGTGCCGTACTGCTGGGCCAGCTCGGTGATCGGCACCCCGGCCACCCGCACGACGCCGTCCTCGCCACGAGCGGCGTTGCGCGGCCACACGTTGGCGGGCAGGTCGATCATCTCGCGCGGATCGGTCGGGCGCTCGGGCAGGCTCGGGGCGTGCGGGATCTCTGCGTGCCGGGGACCGGCCGGGTGTGCACCACTCACAGTTGTGCGTCCTTCCTGAAAAGCTTGCCGGTGGTCACATGCGCTCCGGTGCGCTGACGCCGAGCAGGGCCAAACCGTTGGCCAGCACCTGGCGGGTGGCCTTGACCAGTTCGAGCCGGGCGGCGTTGAGCGGGGTGACGGCGTCGTCACCCTTGGGCAGCACGCGCATGTCGTCGTCGGACTGGAAGGGGTGGTAGACACCGGCCAGTTCTTCGAGGTAGCGGGCGATGCGGTGGGGTTCGCGGGTCTCGGCGGCGGTGGCGACCACGCGCGGGAAATCACCGAGGGTGCGGATCAGGTCGCCTTCGCGCGCCGAGGTCATCAGCGCGAAATCCGGTGCGACGGTGGCGAACTCGGCGTACTTGGCGGCATTGCCGAGGATGCTGTTGGTCCGCGAGTGCGCGTACTGCACGTAGTAGACCGGGTTCTCGCTGCTCGCCTTGGTCCACAGGTCGAGATCGATGTCGATGCTCGAGTTCACCGAGGAGCGCACCAGCGAGTAGCGGGCCGCGTCGACGCCGATCTGCTCGACCAGGTCGTTGAGGGTCACCACGGTGCCGGCGCGCTTGCTCATCTTCACGGCCTGGCCGTCGCGGACCAGATTCACCATCTGCCCGATCAGCACCTCGACGGTGTCGGGGTTGTCGCCGAAGGCGGCCGCGGCGGCCTTCAACCGGCCGATGTAGCCGTGGTGGTCGGCGCCGAGCATGTAGATGGCCAGGTCGAAGCCACGCGCGCGCTTGTTCTGGAAGTAGGCGATGTCACCGGCGATGTAGGCGGCGTTGCCGTCGCTCTTGAGGACGACGCGGTCCTTGTCGTCGCCGTATTCGGTGGACGCGATCCACCAGGCGCCGTCCTTCTCGTACAGGTTGCCGGAGTTCTTGAGCTCCTCGACGGCCCGCTCGACGGCGCCGGAGGCGAACAGTTCGCTCTCGTTGAAGTACACGTCGAAATCGGTGCCGAAGTCGTGCAGATCCTGCTTGATCTGGGCGAACATCTGCTGCACGCCCTCGCGCCGGAACAGTTCGTGCCGCTCGTCGGCGGGCAGGGTGAGCGCATCGGAGTGCGCGGCGACGATGCTCGCGCTGATCTCCTGGATGTACTCGCCCGCGTAGCCGTCCTCGGGGGTCGGCTCGCCGAGCGCGGCCGCGACCAGCGACTTGGCGAAGCGGTCGATCTGCGCGCCGTGGTCGTTGAAGTAGTACTCCCTGGTCACGTCGGCGCCCTGCGCGGCCAGGATGCGGCCCAGCGCGTCACCGACGGAAGCCCAGCGGGTGCCACCGAGGTGCACGGGGCCGGTCGGGTTGGCGGAGACGAACTCGAGGTTGATCTTGGTGCCGGCCAGGGCCGCGCCGGTGCCGAACTTCTCGCCCGCGGCCAGGATCTGCGCGATGATCGCGCCCTGCGCCGAGGCGGCCAGGCGGATGTTGAGGAAGCCGGGACCCGCGACGTCGGCCACATCGATGCCGTCGGTCGCCGAGAGCGCCTCGGCCAGCCAGCCCGCGAGTTCGCGCGGATTGGTTCCCACGCGCTTGGCCACCTGCATCGCCACATTCGTGGCATAGTCGCCGTGTTCGGGGTTGCGCGGACGCTCCACTGTGACCTGCTCGGGCAGGACCGACGAGTCCAGTCCGCGTTCGACAAGCACCTTCGCGGCGGTGGTGCGAAGGAGATCTGCAAGGTCAGCTGGAGTCACGAGTCTCTATCCTATTGGCTGGGCGCCTCGCAACCACGACCGCCCGGTACGAACGTCCCGATCCACACGTCGAAAGAGCACAACGAGCGATGCCGAGCAGGACCAGCGCCACATCAGCCAAGGCCGTCCGGGCCGCGGGGAAGTCGTCTCCGTCCCGCAAACCCGGCAAGGGCAACCTTCCGCACAAGAAGCGCGACGTGCCCTGGGCCCTGCTGGGCGCCGGTGTCGCGATCGTCGCGCTGATCGGCCTGCTGGCCTACAGCCTGGTGCCCAAGTACCTGGACCAGGCCGCGATCCGGGAAGCCCAGACCGACCTCAAGGAATGGGTGCCGTCCAAGGAGAACCAGGACCCCTCGGCCAAGATCAGCGGCGTCGTCAAGCAGGAGTACCCGGCCGGTCTGCACGTGACCGCGGCCCAGCGCGTCGCCTATGACAAGGCGCCCGCCTACGGTGGCCCGCACGATGGCGCGTGGGCCAACTGCACCGGCACCGTCTACGCCAAGCCGATCCGGATGGAGAACGCGGTCCACTCGCTCGAGCACGGCGCGGTCTGGATCGCCTACAACCCGGACAAGGTCGACGCGGCGGGCGTGGAGAAGCTGTCGAACTACGTCAAGGGCCGCCAGTACTCGCTGATGTCGCCCTACCCGGGACTCGACGCGCCGATCGCGCTGCAGTCGTGGGGTCACCAGCTCAAGCTCGATTCCGCCGACGACGCGCGGATCAAGCAGTTCATCTCCGCCCTGCGCGAGAACCCGTACGCCTACCCCGAGGTCGGCGCGAGCTGCTCGAACCCGATCTTCGACGCCAACAACCCGCCGCCGTTCGACCCGGCGCCCTACGGCCCCGAGGCCGTGCCGATGGACGGCAAGGGCCTGACCCAGGACCAGTCCGAGCTCGGCGCGGGTGCCGGTCTGCCCGGCGGCGCGGGTCTGCCCGGTCTGCCCGACGGCTTCCAGATGCCGGGCACCCAGCCCGCGGGCCAGTAGTGGGAACCGACAGCGCGGTCGACCCCGACCACACCGCGCCCGAGCCCGAGGACGCCGCGGCCGAGGCGGGCGCGCGTCGCCCGGCCGGGGCGATCCTGGTGCTCGGCGCGATCGGCCTGCTGCTGCTGGGCGCCGTCGCGGGCGTGCTGCTGCGGATGCCGCTGAACGAGGCCGATACTCCGGCGCCGGGCCCTGTCGACGTGGGGTTCAGCCAGGACATGTCGGCCCATCACGCGCAGGCCGTCGACATGGCGGGCGCGGCGCTGATCGGCTCGACCGACAACGACGTGCGCAGGCTCGCCTACGACATCCTCACCACCCAGCAGAACCAGATCGGCCGGATGCAGGGCTGGTTGCAGCTGTGGGGCGAGCCGAACCAGAACGTCGACGGCTACATGGGCTGGATGACCGACCACGGCGCGGGCGCGCACGGCCACGGTGCCGCGACGACCACCGGGCACGCGATGGCGGGCCCGATGACGTCGATGCCCGGCATGGCCAGCCAGGAGGAGATGACGACGCTGCGCCGCTCCACCGGCGCCGCGATGGACACCCTGTTCCTGCAGCTCATGCTGCGCCACCACCAGGGCGGTGTGCCGATGCTCGACTACGCCGCCGAGCACGCCGACACCACCGAGGTGCGCACCCTGGCCGCGCAGATGTCCAAGACCCAAGCGGGCGAGTCCCAGTTGATGGAGAGCATGCTGGCCGCCCGCGGCGCCAGCCCGCTCCCACTGAGCTGATCGAGTGCCGGACCGGGTCAACCGCCCGGTCCGGCACCGTTTTTGGCGCACCGCACTCGATGCGATACGCTGTCGCTGCCCGATCGCCTCACCGCGACCGGCATCTATCCCGCCCTCGTAGCTCAGGGGATAGAGCGTCTGCCTCCGGAGCAGAAGGCCGCAGGTTCGAATCCTGCCGAGGGCACATTTCGAGGCCCCGTCCGTTCGGTCGGGGCCTCGTTCGTTTGAAATCAGGTTGTTCACGCACGGTTCCACAGGTTTCGGGGCCTCGCCCCGATGACATAGGAGCGAGGCTTGACGAATCCGCCAGAAGGACAGCAACCACCGTTCGGGCAGCAGCCGCCCGGGATGCCCTCGGGACCGCCCGGGTACCCGCACGCCGGGTTCGGGCCGGGACAGACGCCGCCCCCGGGGCCGCCCGGAGCGCCGGACGTGTTCCCGCCCCAGCAGCCGCCGAAGAAGAAGCGGACCGGGTTGTTCATCGCGCTGGGCGTGGTCGCGCTGGTGGTGATCGGCGCGCTGGTCACCGGGGTGGTGCTGACGCTCCAGGGGCGCACCCCGTTGTCCTCGGACGACAAGAAGATCGAGGTCGCGATCCGCGATTTCTACGACACGCTCGACGCGGACGGGTTCATCGCCGCGGCGGAGCTGGCCTGCGAGGCCGACCGGGCCGAGATCGCCAACCTCTCGCCCGAGCAGCGGCAGCAGTTCGATTCGGCGACGGTCTCGGTGACCATCGACAACGTCGAGGACATCGTCATCACCGGTGACACCGCCAAGGCGACGGTGGTCGGCAAGCTGACACTCTCGGTCGCGGGGGAGGAGCCCGACACCGAGGACAGCACCGAAGAGCATCTGAAGAAGGAAGACGGCACCTGGAAGATCTGCTCGGCGCCGGCCACCAAGCACTGATCGAGCCCCCGGCGGCCCGTCCCGAACCCGGGGCGGGCCGCCGTTGCGTCCACGCACGTCAGGCGGGGTATCTTGCTTAGGTAAGCCTCATCATAGGATGGGGTACCTGTGTGGAAGGACGGCGATGACGTCGCGTAGTTGGAAACCCCTGGCCGGGCTGATGGCGATCGCGGTGGCGGCGCTCGGTGTGAGCGCCTGCTCGTCCTCCTCGGGCGACGCCGACGAGATCACCGTCTACAACGCCCAGCACGAGTCGCTCACCAAGGAGTGGGCCGCGGCGTTCACCAAGGAGACCGGGATCAAGGTCGTCCTGCGTCAGGGTGGCGACACCGCGCTGGGCAACCAGCTGGTCGCCGAGGGCGCCAACTCCCCCGCCGACGCCTTCCTCACCGAGAACTCCCCGGCCATGGCACTGGTCGAGAACGCGGGCCTGTTCGCCGACGTCGACAAGGCCACCCTCGACCAGGTCCCCGCCCAGTACCGCCCGTCGACCGGCAAGTGGACCGGTGTCGCGGCGCGTGCCACGGTCTTCGTCTACAACAAGGACAAGCTGCCGACCGCGGGCCTGCCCGCCTCGCTGCTCGACCTGGCGCAGCCGCAGTGGAAGGGCCGCTGGGGCGCGGGCACCTCCGGCGCCGACTTCCAGGCGATCGTCGCGGGCCTGCTCGCGCTGAAGGGCGAGGACGTGACCCGCTCCTGGCTGCAGGGCATGAAGGCCAACGCGACCTCGCTGCAGAACAACGTCGCGACCATGAAGGCGGTGAACTCGGGCAACCCCGAGGGCGGCGTGATCTACCACTACTACTGGTACCGCGATCAGGCCAACACCAAGGAAGGCAGCGCGAACACCGCGCTGCACTACTTCAAGAACCAGGACCCCGGCGCCTTCGTCAGCGTGTCCGGCGGCGGCGTGCTGAAGTCGAGCAAGAAGCAGGAGGCCGCGCAGAAGTTCCTGGCCTACATCACCGGCAAGCAGGGCCAGGAGATCCTGCGCGACGGCACGTCGATGGAGTACCCCGTGGCGAGCGATGTCGCCGCGAACCCCGCGCTGCCACCGCTGGCCGACCTGCAGGCGCCGGCGATCGATCCCAGCAAGCTCGATTCGAAGAAGGTCACCCAGCTGATGACCGAGGCGGGACTGCTGTAAGTGGCCCTGCGGACCGCATCGACGACAGCACCCCGGGTCGGCAGGCCCGGGGTGTTCGTCACGCTCGTCGCGCTGACATTGACGGCGGCGACCTTCATTCCCCTGGGCTACATCGTCTCGGTGCTGTTCGACACCGGCCTGCGTGAAGCCGCCGCGCTGGTGTTCCGGCCACGGGTCGGCGAGTTGCTCACCAATACCGTCGCGCTGGTGGTGTGGACGGTTCCGGTGTGTGTGGTGCTCGGGGTCGGGCTGGCCTGGCTGGTCGAGCGCACCGACGTGCCGGGCCGGGCGTGGTGGGGTCCGGTGCTGGTCGCGCCGCTGGCGGTGCCCGCGTTCGTCAACAGCTACGGCTGGGTGAGCGCGTTCCCGTCGATGTACGGGCTGTCGGCGGCGGTCATCGTGGCCACGATGTCGTACTTCCCGCTGGTGTATCTGCCGGTGGCCGCCACGCTGCGCCGCCTCGATCCGGCCGTCGAGGAGTCGGCGCGCGCCCTCGGGTCGGGGCCGGTGGAAGTGTTCTGGCGCATCGTGGTGCCGCAGTTGCGGCTGGCGATCCTGGGCGGCGCGCTGCTGATCGGTCTGCACCTGCTCGCCGAGTACGGCGCGTTCGTGATGCTGCGCTACGACACATTCACCACCGCGATCTTCGAGCAGTACCAGAGCAGTTTCGCCGGACCCGCGGGCAGCATGCTGGCCGGTGTGCTCGTCCTGTGCTGTCTGACGCTGCTCGGCGGCGAGGCGCTGCTGCGCGGGAACGCGCGCTACGCCAGGCTGGGCGCGGGCGCGCAGCGCGCGGCGCGGCCGATCGCCCTGGGCTGGTGGCGGATTCCGCTGTTCGGCGTGCTGGTCGCGGTGGTCGGCGGCGCGCTCGGCGTGCCGCTGTGGACGATCGGGCGCTGGTTGTGGCTGGGCGGCGCGGCGGTCTGGGACACCGCGGTGATCGGGCAGGCGCTGGGCCAGACGATCGGTCTGGCGGCGGCGGCCGCGCTGATCACCGCCCTGTGCGCGTTCCCCGTCGCGTGGATCGCGGTGCGCTCGACCAGCAGGTTCGCCCGGGTGATCGAGGGCGCGAACTACATCACCAGCTCGCTGCCCGGCATCGTGATCGCGCTCGCGCTGGTGACGGTCACCATCCGCTGGACCCCGCCGCTCTATCAGACGGTGACGCTGGTCGTGATCGCCTACGCGCTGATGTTCCTGCCCCGCGCGCTGGTGAGCGTGCGGGCCGGGCTGGCGCAGGTGCCGGTCGGACTGGAGGAGGTGTCGCGCTCGCTGGGCGAATCGGCCTCGGCCACGTTCTTCCGGGTGACCCTGCGGATGACCGCGCCCGCCGCCGCCTCGGCCGCGGCGCTGGTGTTCGTCGCCGTGTCCACCGAGCTCACCGCGACACTGTTGCTGGCGCCCAATGGAACTCGCACGTTGGCCATGCAGTTCTGGGGCCTGTCGGGCGAACTCGACTACGCCGGCGCCGCACCGTACGCGCTGATCATGATCGTCGCCGCGATCCCGGTGACCTATGTGCTGTTCACCCAGTCCAGAAAGGCGGCCGGGGTATGAGTCGGCTTCTCGTGCGCGCGGTGTCGAAGACCTTCGGCTCGACGCGGGTCCTCGACCACATCGATCTCGACGTCCCCGACGGCACCGCCGCGGCCGTCGTCGGCGCGTCGGGCTGCGGCAAGACGACGCTGCTCCGGGTGATCGCCGGCTTCGAGGCGCCCGAGACGGGCACGGTGCAGCTGGGCGCGGAAACCGTTGTGCGCCACGGTGTCTGCCTGCCACCACAGCGCAGGCGGATCGGCTACGTCGCGCAGGACGGTGCGTTGTTCCCGCACCTGAGCGTCGCCGACAACATCGCCTACGGCCTGCACACCGGCTGGCGCGGGCTGGGCGATCGGCTGCGCCGTCACCGCGACCGCGACCGCGTCGTCGAGCTGCTGGCGATGGTGTCGCTGGATCCCGGTTACGCCGATCGCACGCCGCACCAGCTCTCCGGCGGCCAGCAGCAGCGGGTGGCGCTGGCCCGGGCACTGGCCCGCAAGCCCGATCTGATGCTGCTCGACGAGCCTTTCAGCGCCCTCGACACCGGCCTGCGCGCCACCACCCGCCAGGCGGTCGCCGACACCCTGCGCGCCGCGGGCATGACCAGCATCCTGGTCACCCACGATCAGGAGGAGGCGCTGAGCTTCGCCGAACAGGTGGCCGTCATGCGCGACGGCCGCTTCACCCAGGTGGGCCCGCCCGAGCAGGTCTATCACCATCCGGCCGACCTGTTCACCGCCCGCTTCCTCGGCGACTGCATTCTGCTCGACGCACTCTGCGAGGCCGACGTCGCCAAGTCCGCGCTCGGCGCGGTCCCGGTCCAGCGCGACGCCCCCACCGGCGAGACCACCCTGATGCTGCGGCCCGAACAACTCACCGCCGAGGTCGTCACCGCCGAGCACAGCGGGACGGTGACCGAGGTCGACTTCCGCGGTCCCGATGTCATCCTGACCATCGAGCTGGCCGAGGGCGCCGGGACCGTCACGGTCCGCCGCACCGGCATCGCGGCACCCGCGCGCGGCGATCGCGTGCGCCTGACCGTGCAGGGTTCCGGGACTGCCTACGAGAAATAGGCGCTCCACCCGTGCGGGTGAAACGCCTATTCCGACCAGAGCGAGCGGCGGGAATCGAACCCGCGTGAACGGCTTTGCAGACCGTTGCCTCAACCACTCAGCCACGCCCGCCTCGTCCTAGAGAGTGCCCGGTTCGGCCCACGTTGCCCAGGGTTGCGCTCGGCCTGAGCGAAATGCCGGTTCGCCGACTGGGCGGCAGCGACCTGGCCCTATGCGATGATCAATGCCATGTCTCGGCCACGACCGCTTCCGCATGACCCGATCGCCGAAGCGCACCGGCAATGGACCGGGCACGGCTGGGGCGCGGTGGCCGACGGAATGGCCGCGGTGACGTCGCTGGTGCGGGCCCAGCAGATCGTGATGGCCAGGGTCGACGAGGCGCTCAAACCGTCGGGGCTGACGTTCTCCCGCTACGAGCTGCTGCAATTGCTCAGCTTCAGCAAGACGGGCGCGCTGCCGATGGCCAAGGCCAGCGCGCGCCTGCAGGTGCATCCGACCAGCGTGACCAATACCGTGGACCGGCTCGAGGCGGCAGGCCTGGTGGTCCGGGTGCCGCATCCGAGCGACCGGCGCGCGACGCTGATCGAAATCACCGATGCGGGAAGGACATCGGTCGCCGAGGCGACCGCGGCACTGAACGCGCAGGTGTTCGCCGAGCCCGGCCTGCCGCCGGACCGGATCCGCGCCCTGCTGACCCTGCTCGCCGAATTCCGGCACGAGGCGGGCGACTACGAGGCTCCCGACACCGAAAACCTCGCATTCCACGCGACCTGGCAACCGACGGGCGAATCACCGCGCGACTCGCTTGGCAGCTAGCCGAAATTGGTCCACGATGTAGCGCATGGTGCTGGTCCTGGGGGTATCAGCGGGTGCGGGTGGGGCCCGCGCCGTGCTGACCCACTCCGATCAGCCGCACCTGCCACCGGTGGACCGGCTCCGGCTACCGCGCAGGGCGGGCGGCTCGGTCGACGAAGCGGTGTTGTCGGTGATCCGCCGGATGCGGGTCGCGGCGCTGGCGCGCGGTGAGTGTGTCACCGCCACGGCGGTCACCTGCCGCAGTGAGTCGCACGCCGACGCGATCCGGGCGGCGGTCGGTAAGTCCGAGGTCGGCATCGTCGACGAGCCGCTGGCGCAGCTGCGCTATCTGCGCTTCACCGGCATGCTGCCCGACTCCGACTCGGTGATCCTCTACGACCTGGGCTGCTCGGGCCTGACTGTCACCCATGCCGATTGCCGCACCGACACGATCCTGGCGAGCAGGCGCAGCACGGTACTCAGCGGCGACGGCTACGACGCGCTGCTGCGCTGGCAGCTCGCGCGCGGCGGTGTGCTGGCCGACGCGCGCACCACCAGGGAGCATCGCGAGTCGCTGAGCCGGGCCAGGGTGGTGACGGCGACCGACGCCGATACCGGCGGCCGTGCCGTGGTGACCCGCAGCGATCTGGCCGAGCTGTGCGAGGCGGGTCTGCATCATTCGGCCTCGTTCGTGCGTCAGGTGGTCGAGGAGACGGGGATGCGGCCGGGTGCGCTGGTGCTGCTCGGCGGCTGTACCCGCAATCCGTCGCTGCGCGCCGATCTGGCCCACCGGATCGGGCTGCCGATCGTCTACGACCCCGAGCCGGATTACGTCTCGGCGCGCGGCGCGGTCCTGCTGGCCGCGCAGCGCCCCGCTCGCTTGCGGATGCCGCGGCTGCGGGCGGGCAGCGCGGTGGTCACCCGCGAGGCCCGGCCGCGACCCGGCCGGCGAAAACTCCTCGCCGCGATGGCGGTGACGGCCACGCTCGGCGGCACGGTCGCCGGACTGCTCGGCACCGACGACTCGTCGGCGCGGTCCCCCGAACCGGGAACCGCGCCGACCACTGCCCAGCTCACCGATGGTTCGCTGCGGCTGAGACAGAACTAGCTGTTGGTGAAGTTCGGTGTGCGCTTCTCGACGAAGGCGGCCATGCCTTCCTTCTGATCGTCGGTGGCGAACAGCGAGTGGAACACCCGGCGCTCGAACAACACGCCCTCGGTGAGGGTGGTCTCGAAGGCCCGGTTGACCGCTTCCTTGGCGATCATCGCGACCGGCAGCGACATCGAGGCGATGGTCTGAGCGGTCTCGAGCGCGGCGTCGAGCAGCTGGTCGGCGGGCACGATCCGCGACACCAGCCCGGCTCGCTCGGCTTCCTCGACACCCAGGGTGCGGCCGGTCAGGATCAGATCCATGGCCTTGGCCTTGCCGACCGCGCGGGTCAGCCGCTGCGAGCCGCCGATGCCGGGGATCACGCCGAGCTTGATCTCGGGCTGACCGAACTTGGCGGTGTCGGCGGCGATCAGGATGTCGCACAGCATCGCCAGCTCACAGCCGCCGCCGAGGGCGAAGCCCGCGACCGCGGCGATGGTCGGCTTGCGGAAGTTGGCCAGCCGGTCCCAGCCCGCGAAGGCGTTGGACGCGAACATGTCCATGTAGGACTTGTCCGCCATCTCCTTGATGTCGGCCCCGGCCGCGAAGGCCTTCTCCGATCCGGTGATCACGACGGCACCAATCGAGTCGTCGGCGTCGAGCTCGTCGAGCGCGGCGATGACGTCCGCGAGGACCTGCGCGTTGAGCGCATTGAGTGCCTTGGGCCGGTTCAGCGTGATCCAGCCGACCCCGCCTTTGCCCTCGCCGCCGCCCTTGCGCTCCAGCAGAATCGTCTCGAAATCGGTCACCAGGCACCCTCTTGTTCTTCAGTGGTCACGGATGGTGCAGACGATACCGAGCCCGGCCGCCCACCGGCCACGCGGGCAAACCCGCAAGTAGGCGTGGCGCAGTGCCCGATATTCCGGATCCACTGCGGCACAATCGGGGGCATGGGCACCGACCATTTCGCGCGGATCAGCCGCCTGCGCGCGCTGATCGAGCACGAGAACACCGGCGCGGACGAGCGGGCCACAGCCCAGCGCATGCTCGACCGGATTCTGCGGAAGACGCACGGCGACACCGTGTCCGCCGCGGCACCGGATCGGGTGTACGGCGCCAGGCATCACCGGCCGGGCAGGCACGCGAGCACCGCGTCGATCGTCGAGTCGGTCCGCGACGACATCGCCTTCGCCCGCACGTTCGCCGTCGTCGGCGGTCCGGGCGAGCTCACGGTGCACAGCCCACTCGCGGCCGCGCCCGCCGAGCTCACGGTGGCGGTGAGCACGCCGTTCGCCGATCAGATCGTCGTCACCATCACCGACATCCCGCCCGCGTGGGGCTGGGAGTCCGACGAGTTCGACCGCACCACCGCGACCGCGGACCTGCGCCGCCTGGCCGACGAACTCGCCGAGATCATCGACAGCTACAACCACAACGGTTCCGACGTGGGCCCGCGGTTCTTCCGCACGATCCGCGCGCAGGAGACCACGCTGATCCGCTGACTCAGTCCGGCTGTTTCGATCCGGCGAGCAGCACGACCACACCGACGGTGAGCACGACAGCGCCGATCGCCAGCACCACGCTCGCGGCGACCGGCCCGCCGTCGGTCCGCTCGGCCACCGTCTGCCCCACCGCGATCGCCACCGCCGCCGCGCCGCCGAGCACGAGAACGGGCTCGCGCCGCAGCGCGTACAGCAGCAGGCATGCCACACCGACCAGCGCGGTCAGCGCGGGCCGCCACAGCGACTCCCCGGGCGTCACCGACTGCGCCCCGCTCACCAGGATCACGCCGCCGATCAGGTACCCCGCCCAGTCGGCGACGAACAGCCGGGCCCAGGCGAGCCCGACCCACACCGCGCCGAGCAGCATCAGCACCACGCCGGGCCAGGCGGAGCGGTAGTCGAGCACCGCCGAAGCCGTGGTCACCACGCTCGCGACGCCGAACCCGCCCATCGCGACCATGCCGAGCACGGTGGGCACCAGCAGATATCCGAGGATCGCGACGAGCAGTCCCGCGATCGCGGCCGCGATCTCGGCGTCGTCTCCGAAGGCCGTGACCACCGCGCCGCAGACCATGACCGCGGCCAGCACCAGCAGCACCGCCGCGAGCCTGCTGCGCCCCGCCGACGCGATCGGCACCCGTCGGAAGATCCCGTCGCACCCACCGGCCAGCAGCACCGCGCCGGTGACCGCGCACCCGGCCACGACCAGCAGCAATACCACCCGCCCGGTCTGCGCCACGTCCGACCAGGCCAGCCCGAGGAACAGCGCCACCCCGGCGGCCACCAGGCCCGCCCCGAGATAGGCGACGATCTCGGCGATCATCCGGCCCGCACTCGCCCGGCCCGCCCGCTCCTCGGCTTCCACGGCCCGCAATACCGCCCCGCGCTGGTCGCCGCTGATCACGCCCGCCGCCACCAGCCGCTCCAACGCCACGCCCACCCTGTGTTCGCGAACCATCCGTCGAGTATGTCGACCGGGGTGCGCGATTCGGCCGAATCCCGCGGGCCGCGTTTCGCGCCGGAGTGACGCAGTTCATACTACAATTAGTTGGACGTCCTAGTATTGGTCGTACTATCTGCTGCGGAGGCAGTCATGAGCGAGTCCAGCGCCCTGCATGTGCCGGTCCATCCCGTGCGATTCGTGACCTCGGCGGCCCTGTTCGACGGGCACGACGCGGCGATCAACATCATGCGGCGCATCCTGCAGGCCCAGGGCGCCGAAGTGATCCACCTCGGCCACAACCGATCGGTGCGCGAGATCGTCGACGCGGTGATCGAGGAGGACGTCCAAGGCGTCGCGGTCAGCTCCTACCAGGGCGGGCACATCGAGTTCTTCGAGTACCTCGCCACGGCCCTGCGCGAGGCGGGCGCGGGCGACGTGCGGATCTTCGGCGGGGGCGGCGGCGTGATCGTCGCCGAGGAGATCGAGCGGCTGGCGCGCGTCGGCGTGCGGATCTTCTCCCCGGAGGACGGCCAGCGCCTCGGTCTGCCCGGCATGGTCAACGAGCTGGTCCGGGTGTGCGATGTCGACCGGGCCGCCACCCCGCCCGACCTCGATGCCCTCTACACCGGCGACCGGAATGCCCTGGCGCGCACCATCACCTGTCTGCAGCAGGGCGCGCTGTCCACGCCGGACCGGGCGGCGATCCTCGCGGCGGCGAGCAAGCGCCGGGTGCCGGTGCTCGGCATCACCGGCACCGGCGGCTCCGGAAAGTCCTCGCTCACCGACGAATTGGTGCGCAGGCTGCGGACAGACCAGCAGGACAAGCTGCGCATCGCGGTCCTCGCCGTTGACCCGACCCGGCGCCGGGCGGGCGGCGCACTGCTCGGCGACCGCATCCGGATGAACGCGCTCGACGGCGACCACGTGTATTTCCGTTCGCTGGCCACCCGCGGCAATCACGAACTGCCCGACGACATCGACACCATGATCGCCGCCTGCCGCGCCGCGGGCCACGACCTGGTGATCCTGGAGACCCCCGGCATCGGCCAGGGCGACGCGGGCATCGTCGACCACGTCGACGTGGCGCTGTATGTGATGACGCCCGAGTTCGGCGCCGCCTCCCAGCTCGAGAAGATCGACATGCTCGACTACGCCGACGTGGTCGCGATCAACAAGTACGAGCGCCGTGGCGCGGCCGACGCGGTCCGCGACGTGGCGCGCCAATTGATCCGCAACCGGGCCGAATTCGGCGCGCAGCCGGCCGATATGCCGGTCTTCGGCACCAGCGCGGCCACCTTCGACGACGACGGCGTCACCGCCCTCTATCAGCACCTGACCGGGCTGCTCGCCGAACACGGACTCCCGCTCGAGCAAGGCGCGCTGCCCCGCGTCGACACCAAGGTCTCCACCCGGTTCGCCCAGCTCGTGCCGCCGGCACGGGTCCGCTACCTGGCCGAGATCGCCGAGACCGTGCGCGACTACCACGCGGACACCGTCCGGGACGTGGCCGCGGCCCAGCGCATTCAGCGCCTGCGGCTGGTGCACGACGAACTGCCCGACGACGCCGCCGTCGCCGACCTGCTGACAGCCGCGCGCAGCGACCTCTCCCCGGCGTCGGCCGCGCTGCTGGCCGAATGGCCCGCCGTCACCGCGAGTTACGCGGGCGAGGAGCAAATCGTGCGGGTCCGCGATCGCGAGATCCGCACCCCGCTGCGGCGCGAGTCACTGTCCGGCTCGAGCATCCCCCGCGTCGCCCTGCCCCGCTACACCGACGACGGCGAACTGCTGCGTTTCCTGCGTGCGGAACATCTGCCCGGCCGATTCCCCTTCACCGCAGGGGTTTTCCCGTTCAAGCGCGACAACGAGGACCCGGCCAGGATGTTCGCCGGCGAGGGCGATCCGGCGCGCACGAACCGGCGGTTCAAGGTCCTCAGCGCCCACGCCGAGGCGACCCGGCTGTCCACCGCGTTCGACTCGGTCACCCTCTACGGCCACGATCCGGCCGAGCGCCCCGATATCTACGGCAAGGTCGGCACCTCGGGAGTCTCGGTGGCCACCGTCGAGGACATGCGCACGCTGTTCGACGGTTTCGACCTGTGCGCGCCGACGACCTCGGTGTCGATGACCATCAACGGACCGGCCCCGACCATCCTCGCGTTCTTCCTCAATACCGCGATCGACCAGGCGCTGGGCCGCTTCACCGAGGCCGAGGGCAGGCCGCCGACCCCGGACGAAGCCGCCGAGGTCAGGGCGCGCACGCTCGCGACCGTGCGCGGCACCGTGCAGGCCGACATCCTCAAGGAGGACCAGGGGCAGAACACCTGCCTGTTCTCCACCGAGTTCAGTCTGCGGATGATGGCCGACGTGCAGGAATGGTTCGTGCGCAACGACGTCCGCAATTTCTATTCGGTGTCGATCTCCGGGTATCACATCGCCGAAGCGGGCGCGAACCCGATCAGCCAGCTCGCCTTCACGTTGGCCAACGGATTCACCTACGTGGAGACCTATCTCGCCCGTGGACTGGCGATCGACGACTTCGCGCCGAATCTGTCGTTCTTCTTCTCCAACGGCATGGACCCCGAATACACCGTGATCGGCCGGGTCGCCCGGCGGATCTGGGCGGTCGCGATGCGCGACCGCTACGGCGCGGGCGAACGCGCGCAGAAGCTGAAGTATCACGTGCAGACCTCGGGCCGTTCGCTGCACGCACAGGAAATGCAGTTCAACGACATCCGCACCACCCTGCAGGCGCTGATCGCGGTCTACGACAATTGCAACAGCCTGCACACCAATGCCTTCGACGAGGCGGTGACCACGCCCACCGAGGATTCGGTGCGGCGCGCGCTGGCCATCCAGCTCATCATCGCCAAGGAATGGGGGCTGGCGGTCAACGAGAATCCGCTGCAGGGCAGTTTCGTCATCGACGAGCTCACCGACCTGGTCGAGGAGGCGGTCCTGCTGGAATTCGAGCGCATCAGCGAACGCGGCGGCGTGCTCGGCGCGATGGAGACCGGCTACCAGCGCGGACGCATCCAGGACGAGTCGATGCGCTATGAACAGCGCAAACACGACGGTTCCCTGCCGATCGTCGGAGTGAACACCTTCCGCGGTCACGGCGACGACGCCGCGCACGGCCCGCTGGAATTGGCCCGCGGCACCGAGCGGGAGCGCCGTTCCCAGCTGGACCGGTTGCGCACGTTCGTCGAGGAGAATGCCGAACAGTCCCATCGCGCGCTGGTGCGATTGGCCGAGGTCGCCCATACCGACGGCAATATCTTCGAGGTGTTGATGGACGCGGCGCGGGTGTGCACCCTACAGCAAGTCACCGATACGTTCTTCGCTGTCGGTGGTCAGTATCGACGGACCGTCTGAAGCGATCGCCGCGAGCACGAATCCAGCCACACCCGGCACCCGCGTGTGACAATTGCCGCCAGCACACTGCCAGCGGCGGCGATGGGACGTACAGCAATGGACCTGACCGACCTCGACATCATCGATGCGCACATCCATCAGTGGGACCCGCGCACGACCCCGCGCGAATTCAGCAAGCTCGCCACCCTGCTGCGCTATCTGCCGCTGTCGATCGATATCGCGGCGAAGCTGGCGCCCCGCCGTGACCGGGAATTCGTCGGCGATCCCACCGCCTATACCGGCCCCTATCTGCCCGCCGATTACCGCACCGACCTGGGGACGACGGCGGTGCGCGGCATCGGGCACTGCGAAGTGGAATGGACCGGCTGGAAGCCCGACGAGACAAGGTGGGTGGCCAGCCTGCCGTTCGGCGTCGACACCCCGCCGCTGAGCCTCATCGTGGGGGCGGCCGATCCGGCCGCCGCGGACTTCGGCGCGGTGCTCGACGCGCATCAGTCGGCCTCGCCGCTGCTGCGCGGCATCAGGACCATGGTCGCCCACCACCCCGACCCGGCCGTGAAGTCGTTCGCGGCGCACGACGGCCACCTGACCGCCCCCGCCTTCCTGAACGGCTTCGGCCTGCTCGCCGAGCGCGGCCTGTCCTTCGACGCCTGGGTCTATTCGGGACAGCTGGCCGAGGTGACGGCACTGGCCGAGCGATTCCCCGAGGTCACCATCGTGCTCGACCACCTGGGCACGCCCGCGGGCATCTTCGGGCCGGTCGGCAAGGACACCGGGCACACCGCCGCCCAGCGCGGCGCCCTGTTCGACCGCTGGCGCGACGACCTCACCGATCTGGCCGCCCAGCCGAATGTGGTGGCCAAGGTCAGCGGCCTGATGATGCCGGTCCTCGGGCACCCGGTGCCGCCGCGCGGGGTCCCGACACCGGTGCCCACCCTGATCGACCGGGTGCGACCGCTGCTCACCCACGCGCTGACGGCCTTCGGCGCCGACCGGCTGATCTGGGGCTCCAACTTCCCGGTCGACAAGCCGATCACCAGCATCACCGGCGCGGTCGAGACCGTGGCGAGCGTGCTCACCGACGCCGGGGCGAGCACCGAGGACCTGCGGAAGGTGTTCGGCGGCAATGCCGTCCGGATCTACCGCATCGACACGACAGCGCAGCGGTGACCGCGGTGTCGGTGGCCCGGTTTAGCATCGCCGCATGAAAGCAACCGGCACGTTCGAAGTCACCGCGTTCGACCCCACCGACCTGCAGCCCCAGCCGCCCATCAGCACTGGGCTCCCGGTCGGCGTCACGCTCATGACGAAGGTCTACGCCGGCGAGATCACCGGCACCTCGGCGACCCTGTTCACCGCGGCGTTCGACATGTCCACCGGCGCGGGCACCTACATCGCCATGGAGTCCTTCGAGGGCACCCTGGCGGGCAAATCCGGCGCGTTCAACTTCGTCCACTCCGCCACGACCGGCGGCACCGATCGCACCGACGAGTTCTTCCACATCGTCCCCGCCAGTGGCACCGGCGAACTCACCGGCATCACCGGCACCGGCGCCCTCTACGTCGATTCCACCGGCGGCCACCACATCTGGTTCGACTACGACCTGCCCTGACTCAGCTGTCGAATTCCTGGTACAGGGAACGTAATTCGCGCAGGCCGGTCGCCGCGGTCTGTTCGTCTTCGGTGGACATGCGCAGGGCCCGGCGGAGGGGGACCGGGTCCAGGTCCTCGATGACGGCGCGGAATTCGATGCGGGGCAGTTCGGGGAGGCCGAGGTCGTCGCCGTAGGGGTCGGCGGATTCGGTGGTGCGGGTGGACTTCTCGACGCCGCCGATGAGGGTGTCCAGGTCGAGGCCGCGCAGGGTGAGGATTTCGCTGGGCTGCTCGTCGAGCCGTTCGGCGAGCAGGTAGCAGACCGCGGCGACGTGTTTGCACGGCCAGCCCATGTCCGGGCAGCTGCAGGAGAAGTCGAGTTCGGACGCCGTGGTGGGCAGCAGGTGCGGGCCCAACGCGGGCGGCAGTGCGCCGGAGGCGATCTCGGCAAGCATGCCGGGTGCCTCCCTGATCTCGGCGAGCAGCAGCTCGATTTCTTCCGCACGCAACGGCCGCAGCGCCAGCACCGAGGTGAACGGGCTGGGCTGGCTGCCCTGCACCTCGGCGGTGACGGCACCGCGCTCGATCCGGTAGTTCACCACCTGGCCGACCCTGGCGTAGGTGCGCCCGCGCGAGAGCCTGCCCGCGTCGGCGACCTTCTCCACCGCCTCCAGCAGGGACCGGCCCCACCAGGTCCGGCCGAACCCGCCGCGCGCCTGGGCGCCGCCGGTGACCGGTCGGCGCGGTCCGAACTGACTGAAATCGGCCACTAGTCGCCCACCGCCTCGGCACCGAGGGTGAACAGGTCGCGCAGTTCGTCGGTGCTCAGTTCGGTGATCCAGTTCTCGCCCGCACCGACGGCCAGGTCGGCCAATTGCTTCTTCCCGCTGATCATCTCGTCGATGCGCTCCTCGATGGTGTCGACGCAGACCAGCTTGCGGACCTGCACCACGCGCTGCTGACCGATCCGGAACGCGCGGTCGGTGGCCTGGTTCTCCACCGCCGGGTTCCACCAGCGGTCCAGGTGGATCACGTGATTGCCGGCGGTGAGGTTGAGCCCGGTGCCGCCTGCCTTGAGCGAGAGCAGCATCAGCGGCGGCCCGTTCTCCCGCTGGAACCCGGTCACCATCTCGTCGCGTCCCTTCTTGGACACTCCGCCGTGCAGGAACGGGATGGGGGTACCGAAGCGCTCGGTGAGGAACGGCAGCACCAGGTCGCCGAATTCCCGGAACTGGGTGAACAGCAGGGCCTTCTCACCGTCGGCGACGACCGCGTCGAGCACGTCCTCGACCAGGGCGAGCTTGCCGGAGCGGTGACTGCCGCGACGCAGGATCGGCGAACCGTCGCCGAGGTAGTGCGCGGGATGATTGCAGACCTGCTTGAGTCTGGTCAGCGCGCCGAGCACCGCGCCCTTGCGGGCCATGCCCTTCGCGTCCTTCAACTTGGCCAGCATGTCGTCGACCACCGCCTGATAGAGCGCGGCCTGTTCGACGGTGAGGTTGGCCCGCACCGTCATCTCCAGCTTCTCCGGCAGATCGCTGATGACCGCCGGATCGGTCTTGAGCCTGCGCAGCACGAACGGGTCGGTGATCAGGCGTAACCGCTCGACGGCCTGCTGATCGCGTTCGCGTTCGATCGGCACGGCGAACCTGGCCCGGAACGACTGCGGACTGCCCAGCAGTTTCGGCATGGCGAAGTCGAACAGCGCGCGCAGTTCCTCGAGGCGGTTCTCCACGGGGGTTCCGGTGAGCGCCAGCCGATGTCGCGCCGTGAGCGCGCGCGCCGCGCGCGACTGGCGGGTGGCGGCGTTCTTGATGTGCTGGGCCTCGTCGAGCACGATCCGCTCCCACCGCTGCTCGCCGAGCAGGGTCGCGTCGCGGGCCAGCAGGGCGTAGGTGGTCACCACCAGATCAGCGTCGGCCACGGCGGCAGCGAATTCCGGGCCGGTGAGCCGCGAAGGGCCGTGGTGGACGAGCACTCGCAGATCGGGGGTGAACCGTTGCGCTTCCCGCTGCCAGTTGCCGACCACCGACATCGGGCACACCAGCAGGGTGGGGCCGACCCGATCTCCCGGGTCGGCCCGTCCGGTGCCGACCGCGGCCGATTCGCGCTCGTGCGCGAGCAGAGCCAGCACCTGCACCGTCTTGCCCAGGCCCATGTCGTCGGCCAGGATCGCACCGCAGTTGAGCCTGCTCATCGTGGCCAGCCAGCTCAGCCCGCGCTCCTGGTAGGGCCGGAGCTCGGCCTTGAGGCCGACCGGCACCGGGACCGGCTCGGGTTCGCCTTCCCCGGCGAACAATTCGGCCGCCCAGCCGACGGCGGTGACCTCGGTGACCGGCACATCGTCGACGCGTTCGGCGGCCAGTTCGCCGATCATGTCGGCCAGGGTGATCGGTGTGTCGTCGGCGTGCAGGGCCACATAGCGGGCGGCCGCGGCCAGCGCCCGATGGTCGGCCTGCACCCATTCCCCGCGCAGCTGCACGAGATCGGACTTGCTGCGGATCAGCCGCTCCATCTCGGCCTTGGTCAGCACCAGGTCGCCGAGCGCCAGTTCCCACCGGTAGGACAGCAATCCGCTCAGCCCGACCGTGGTCTCGGCGGCGGCCGGACTGCTCACCCGCAGCCGCATGCTCGGCTCGGCGATGTTCCAGGCGCGCGGCAGCAGCAGGCGGATACCGGCTTCCTGCAGGGCGTGCGCACCGTGCGCGACCAGGTCGGCGACGACCGCGGTGGGCAGCAGCAGGTCGAGTCCGCGCGGGTCGGTGGGCAGGTCGCGCAGGCGCGGATACGCCTTGCGCGCGTGCCCGAGTTTCTCCGCGGCGGTCCGGACCAGGACCGGGTCATCGTCGAGGACAACGGGTTTGGGCGCGTCGTCGACCGGGCGCAGGCACACCTGCAAGCGCCACAGCGCCACCGATTCGTCGACGGCGCCGAACTCACCGTCGGGTTCGCACAGGCGCAGCACGAGTTCCGGCTCGTCGGCGGCGTAGCCGGCCCGCCACTGCCCCAGGGTCTCGGCCAGCCGGTAGGAGCCCGCCTCGAGCGGGGTGTCGCCGACCAGCGCCCGCAGCATCGGGTGGGTCATGGTGCGGTGGGCGAGGTACTCGCGCGCGATCGGGTCGGTGAGCTCGGTGACGAGGTCGTCCAGCACGGCCGATGGCGACCCGGCCACGCGCAGCGCGGCGGGCATCGCGGCGGCCAGCTCGGCCAGCCACGCCCGCTGCCGCTGCCCGCCGACCAGCCGCCAGCGCACCCACCACTGGCCGTCGGCCCGCTCGACCTGCGGCACCACCCGGCCCGCCCGCACCCATCGTTCGACGCCACGGGCGACATGCCCGAGGAACCGCAGATCGCCGGCGATGTGCTCGCGCCCGAGTCTGCTGCGCAGCACGACGGCCGCCGTGGGCGGCGCGAGCGCGTGGGCGCGCACCTCGGCGGTATCGGGCCGTCCCGCGGCATCGACGACGAGCACCTCGGCGCGATGCCGGAACCTGGCGCGTTCGAGGATGTCGCCCAGCACCGAGCCGACGGCCACCGGCGCCCCGTCGTGCCACAGCAGCAGGCCCGACCCGGGGGACCACAGACCGTGCAGCATGGGTTCCATCCAAGCAGTCGGCACCGACAACCGGCGCGGCGGCTCCTCCCCCTGGATTTCTCGCCGATCCCGGAACATACTTGGATATCCCCTGGTCACGGGCCGGACCATCCACCGGCGACAACTACATAACGACCCAGGCGAACCGGGCTCGCTCCGGCTCGGCCGATGAACCCCTTGTATGCGTGCGGAGGGCAGTGATGACGATTCTGCTCCAGGTTCTCGAGCAGAGCTATACCCCGACAACCCCGTGGGAACGGCGCAAATTCACTTTCATCGACACCGGAAAGATCGTCGGCATGCGCCTGGACGGCCAATCCGGGGTGTGGCTCGACCTGTCCAGACCTGGCGAATCCCAGCGTCTGGCCCACACGGCCGATCCGCGCGAGTCGATCACCTTCCTGTTGACCGTGTTCGCCAAGATCGCCGAATGCGAGGACCGTGGCGGATCCTGGCTGGTCGGCCACGACGGCACACACGTGTCCTCGATCGCGGCGACGCGATTCCCGCCGAACTCCAGCGAAGTAGCCGCCGACGACATCCTCGCCCGCGCCTGGTTGTGAGCCCGCGCGGGTTGTTGTCGGTGCCTCCGGCTACAACCTGCAGGTATGTGGACATGGGCGCGGCTGCTGGTGATGGTGCTCGCGGTCGCGGGCTGTGGCGTTCTCACCCCGGATGAACCGGTCACCCCGGCACCCGGGAGTCCGACGCGTGCCGAGGTGACCGCGCTGCTCGAGCGGGTGCGGGTGATCGCGGCCCGCCCCCGTCCCGGCGGCTACGAACGCGGCTGCAAGGCGGGCCAGGCGTGCGTGTTCGGCACCGCCTGGTCCGACGACACCGACGCACCGGGCGGCCACGACGGCTGCGATACGCGCAACAACGTCCTCGCCGGACAGCTGCGCGAGGTGGTGCTGCGCGGCCGCTGCGTCGTCGTCGAGGGCGTGCTCACCGACCCCTACACCGGCGCCGACATCACCTTCCGCAAGTCCGACGGCGGCCGGGTGCAGATCGACCATGTCTACCCGCTGGCCGCCGCCTGGGACATGGGCGCGGCCGGCTGGCCGCCCGCCCAGCGCCTGCGCTTCGCCAACGACCTGTCGGTGAACCTGCTGGCCACCGGGGCCACCACCAACCAGTCCAAGGGCGACGACACCCCGGCCGACTGGCTCCCCCCGGCCCGCGCCAACCACTGCTTCTACGCCGCGAAGTACCTCACGGTCGCCGTCGACTACGACCTCCCGATCACCGCCGCCGACAACGCCGCCCTCCACGACATCGCCCGCGGCTGCCCCTGAGCCCCGGTGACGGCGACTGCCGCGATCAGCCGTCCACCGGTGCGCCGGCGAGCGCGGGTCCACCAGCGCGGCGCGCGAGGCGCCCGCTCGACCTTCCGGCCTGGCCTAGGCTCCCGTCGCGACCGGGCGCTTCGGGTCGTTGGACCATTGCGACCAGGAGCCCGGATACAGCGCGGCCGGGATGCCCGCCACGGCGAGGGCCGCGATCTGGTGCGCGGCGGTGACGCCGGAGCCGCAGTACACGGCGACCGGGCCGTCCCCGAACGCGGCGAAGCGGGCGCGCAGGGTGTCGGCGGGGTGGAAACGTCCGGTGTCGTCGAGGTTGTCGGCGGTCGGGGCGCTCACCGCGCCGGGGATGTGCCCGGCCTGCGGATCGACCGGCTCCACCTCACCGCGATAGCGTTCGCCCGCGCGGGCATCGAGGAGCACGCCGGACCAGCTCGCCGCGGCGTCGGCGTCGATCACCGGCAGAGCGCCGGGACGGACCACCAGGTCGCCGGTGGCCGGGTCCGGCTCGGCGCCGGTGGCGAGCTCGCCGTCGGCGGCGGTCCAGGCGGGCAGGCCGCCGTCGAGGATGCGGACGTCGGCGACCCCGGCCCAGCGCAGCAGCCACCAGGCCCTGGCCGCGGCCATGCCGCCGGTCGCGTCGTAGACCACCACCGGTTCACCGTCGCCCAGTCCCCAACTGCGCGCGCACTTTTCGAAGGTGCCCGGATCGGGGAGCGGGTGACGGCCGCGCGCGGGCGAGGGCGCGGCGGCGAGTTCGGTCTCCAGGTCGACGAAGACCGCGCCCGGGATGTGCCCGTCGAGATAATGCTGCGGGCCGTTCGGATCACCGAGCGCCCACCGCACATCGAGCAGGTGGATGTTGTTGTCCGCCAGCTCTTCCCGGAGCTCCTCCGGGGAGATCAATACCGCGCCCACTGCCACTCCTCACCACGGTCGTACCTGCGAATCCCCCGTCGCCACCCTACGCAGAGCGGGCGGTTCACCGGTGCCGAACATGGCCGCGACCTCGGCTCGACCGACGAATCCGGCCACCGGCCGGGTGAACCGACTGCGGCGACGCGCCGACATGGTCCATCCTCGACCGCCTGCCGGCACGAACTGGACTGCCCGGCGCCGACCGCAGATCAGGCCACTTTCCCGGTACTGGCAGGCGACAGCGGCAGCACCGACCGGCAATATCGGGACAATGTCGCAGGTCACCACCACGCCCGATGAGGTCACCGAACCTCGGGCCGGAATCGCGCAACCGCTCGGCGCGGGCGCGATCACCGCACTGGTCGGGTTCACCAGTTCGTTCGCGGTGGTGCTCAGCGGTTTGCGGGCGGTGGGCGCGAGCCCGGCGCAGGCGGCATCCGGGCTGATGATCCTGTGCTTCACGCAGGGCATCGGCATTCTGCTGCTCAGTTTCCGGTACCGGATCCCGATCACGCTGGCCTGGTCGACGCCGGGCGCGGCGCTGCTGGCGAGCACCGGGCTGGTGGCCGGCGGCTGGCCCGGCGCGGTCGCGGCGTTCGCGGTGACCGGCGTGCTCATCGTCATCACCGGGCTGTGGCAGCGGCTCGGGTCGCTGGTGGCGGCGATCCCGGTGCCGATCGCGCAGGCGATGCTCGCCGGAGTACTCGTCCCGCTGTGCTTGGCGCCGGTCAAGGCGCTGCACACCTCCCCCGCCGTGGTCGTGCCGGTCATCCTGGTGTGGCTGGTGCTGCAGCGGTACGCGCCGAAGTGGGCGGTGCTGGTGGCCTTCGCCACCGCGGCGATCGGCACCGGCGTCGACATCGCGGTCCGCGACCGGCACCTCGATCTCGCCGCGATGGTCCCGACCGTGGAATGGACGGCGCCGCACTGGCATTGGCAGGCGATCGTCGGCATCGCGGTGCCGCTCTACATCGTCACGATGGCCTCGCAGAACATTCCCGGCGTCGCGGTGATGCGCTCGTTCGACTACCAGGTGCCCTGGCGCGCGTCGATGCTCGTCACGGGCATCGGCACCATCGCCGGCGCCGCCGCGGGCGGCCACGCGATCAACCTCGCCGCCATCAGCGCCGCGCTGTCCGCCGCCCCCGCCGCGAGCCCCGACCCGAAACGCCGCTGGATCGCCGCCGCCACCGCGGGCGCCGCCTACCTGATCCTCGGCCTCGCCTCGGCCGCCCTGGTCACCCTGATCGCCGCCGCCCCGGCAGGCACCCTGGAAACCGTGGCGGGCCTGGCGCTGCTCGCTACCCTCGCCGCCGCCCTCACCGGCGCCCTCACCGACCCCGACCACCGCATGTCCGGCCTGGTCACCTTCCTGGTAGCCGCCTCCGGCACCACTTTCTTCGGCATCGGTGGAGCCTTCTGGGCCCTCCTGGCCGGTCTCCTCGTCCGCCGCTTCCTGCCGTCCGGCACGTAGGGCCGACACCGCGCTGGGCAACACGATCGGCACAGGGCGGCGCAGCGCCGACGGCTCTCAGTTCGGCCCGGCGAGGCGGTCGAGGAGGGGGGCGGTGCGGGGGCCGACGAGTTCGCGCATCACCAGGGCCATGTTGGTGCGTTCCACGCCGGGGATCTTGAGGATCCGGCCGGCGATGCGGTAGAGATCGTCGGCGTCGCGGGCGACGATACGGACGGTGAGGTCGGTGGAGCCGGTCATGCCGCAGACCTCGGTGACCTCGGGGACGTCGGCGAGTTCGTCGACGACGGAGTCGAGTTGATGCTGGTCGACGACCACCGCGACGAAGGCCGCCAGCGGGTAGCCGAGGGCGCGAGGCTCGACGCGTCGCTCGAAGCTGCCCAGCACGCCGCCGTTGTCCCAGCGGGCCAGGCGGGCCTGGACGGTATTGCGGGACAAGCCGAGGCGGGCGGCCAGCTCGACGCCGGTGGCCCGGGGATTGGCGATCAGCTCGCGCAGCAGCCGCGCGTCGGTGGCGTCCAGTGTCACGGCGTCGGGTTCGCGACTTGTCATACGACGCAGTATGACAGCGCGCGCCGGGTCCAGACCATGCATTCTGCTCATTGCCGTGTCGGTCGCTTGCGCAGTCGGCTTTATCGTGGATGCTGAGTGATACACATCGCACTCAGCGATTGTCGTACTTGCATCGGCCCACAAGGCGCGGTGGTGAGGAGGCGATCTCGATGTCGGAGAAGCAGACCTACCCGGTCCAGTTGGTTCAGCCGGACGGCAGGCGCGTGTTCGATCGCGAACACGCCGCGCTGGTCGCCGACATCGATGCCGGGCGGTTGCGGCAGCTCTACGAGGACCTGGTCGTGACCCGCCGGATCGACGTCGAGGCTACCGCTCTGCAACGCCAGGGACAGCTCGGCCTGTGGCCCCCGCTGCTCGGCCAGGAGGCCGCCCAGGTGGGCTCGGCGCACGCCCTGCACCCCGACGACTACGTGTTCTGCTCCTACCGCGAGACCGCGGTGGCCTACGTCCGCGGTGTCGCGCCCGAACAGCTGACCACCCTGTGGCGCGGCGTCGCCCATCACTGCTGGGACCCGGACACGGTCAACATGACCAACGCCAATATCGTCGTCGGCTCCCAGGGGCTGCATGCCACCGGCTACGCCTACGCCGCCCACCTCGACGGCGCCGACATCGCCACCATCGCCTACTTCGGTGACGGCGCGACCAGCCAGGGCGACATCGCCGAAGCGCTCGGCTTCGCCGCGACCTGGAGCGCGCCGGTGGTCTTCTTCTGCCAGAACAACCAGTGGGCGATCAGCGAACCGGTGACGGTGCAGAGCCACGTGCCGCTGGTGCGCCGGGCCGACGGCTACGGCATCCCGGGCGTGCAGGTCGACGGCAACGATGTGCTGGCGGTCCTCGCCGTCACCCGCCAGGCGGTGGAGCGGGCCCGCACCGGCGGCGGCCCCACCTTCATCGAGGCGATGACCTACCGGATGGGCCCGCACACCACCGCCGACGACCCGTCGCGCTACCGCACCGCCGCCGACACCGAGTACTGGGAACACCGCGACCCGATCGAGCGCATCCGCCTGCTGCTCGACCGCGAGGGCCACCTCGACCCGGAGTTCGCCCGCCAGGTGGCCGCCACCGCCGACGACGTGGCCCGCCGCGTGCGCACCGCGACGCTGGAGATGCCCGATCCCGACCCCGAGCGCATGTTCGACCACGTCTACGCGACCGAGCACCCCCTGATCACCGAAGAGGCACAGCAGTTCTCGGCCTACCTCGCCGAAGGAGCCCAGTCATGATCACCACCTTCGCCGCCGCCCTCAACACCGGCCTGCGCCGCGCCATGGAAGACGACGCCAAGGTGGTCCTGCTCGGCGAGGACATCGGCAGGCTCGGTGGCGTGTTCCGGGTGACCGACACCTTGCAGAAGGACTTCGGCGACAACCGCGTGATCGACACTCCCCTGGCCGAATCCGGCATCGTCGGCACGGCTTTCGGAATGGCCTTGCGCGGCTACCGCCCGGTGGTGGAGATCCAGTTCGACGGTTTCGTCTATCCCGCCTTCGACCAGATCGTCTCCCAGGTCGCCAAGATCCACTACCGCACCGGCGGCAAGGTGAAGGCGCCGTTGACGATTCGCATTCCGTTCGGTGGCGGCATCGGCGCGGTCGAGCACCATTCGGAGTCGCCGGAGGTGTATTTCGCGCATACCGCGGGCCTGCGGGTCGTCTCGCCGAGCACCCCCGCGGACGCGTATTCGATGATCCGCCAGGCCATCGCGCTGGACGATCCGGTGGTGTTCTTCGAACCGAAACGTCGCTATTGGGACAAATCCGACGTAGATTTCGACGGCGAACCGGATCTGCCGCTGCACAAGGCCAGGGTGTGCACCCGCGGCGCGGACGCGACCGTGGTCGCCTACGGCGGCACCGTCGCCACCGCGCTCACTGCGGCGAAGATCGCGGCCGAGGAAGGACATTCGCTGGAGGTGATCGATCTGCGCAGTCTCTCGCCGATCGACGTCGACACGATCGCCGAATCGGTCGACAAGACCGGCCGGTTGATCGTCGTGCACGAGGCGCCGGTCTTCGCCGGGCTCGGCGCCGAGATCGCGGCCAGGATCACCGAACGCTGCTTCTATCACCTCGAGGCGCCGGTGCTGCGCGTCGGTGGCTACGACATCCCCTACCCCCCGGCTAAGCTCGAAAAGCACCACCTGCCCGACCCCGACCGCATTCTGGCGGCGGTCGATCGCTGTCTAGCCGCGTGATGAAAGGTGCCGCAGTGCCGGAACAAGCCGCCGACGACGGTCATGTTCTCGAATTCCGCCTACCCGATCTGGGCGAGGGCCTCGCCGACGGTGACCTGGTGTCCTGGGCCGTCGCGGTCGGCGACACGGTGGAACTGAACCAGACCATCGCGGAGGTCGAGACCGCCAAGGCCGTCGTCGCGCTGCCGTCGCCGTTCTCCGGGGTGGTCGTGGAGCTGCTGGCCCAGCAGGGCGACACCGTTCCGGTCGGTGCGCCGCTGATCCGGGTGCGCAACGATCTCGAGGTCACCGCGCCGCCGACCGCCGACCACGTCACCCGCAACGACGTGCTGGTCGGCTACGGCCCGGAGGCCGAATCCACCTCGCGCAGGCGCAGATCCACCCCGGCGGCCGCGATGGCGTCGAGCACGCCGAGCACTCATCGCGCGGCGGCCACGCCCGCGGCGCGCAAGCTGGCCAAGGAACTCGGCATCGATCTGTGGTTCGTCGCAGGCTCGGGGCCGGAGGGCGCGGTCACCGTGGAGGACGTGCGCTCGGCCGTCCCGGTGACGGCACCGAGGACACCGGCGCGCGCGGGTGAGACCGCGCCCGCGCCGGTCGACGGGCACTCCGGCGACGCCGACGGCGGGCTGATCGAGCCGACCGCCCGCGAGCACCGCACCCCCGTCACCGGCATCCGCAAGCGCACCGCCGCGGCGATGCAGGCCAGCTCCCGCACGATCCCGCAGGCCAGCACCTTCGTCACCGTCGACTGCACCGCCACGATGGAACTGCTCGATCACCTGCGCACGACGACATCGTTCGAGGGACTCACCCTCACTCCGCTGGCCCTGGTGGCCAAGGCCGCACTGGCGGCGATCGCGGAGTATCCGGGAATCAATGCCGCCTGGGACGAGCAGAACCAGGAGATCGTCACCAAGCACTACGTGAACCTGGGGATCGCGGTGGCCGCCGAGCGCGGGCTGCTGGTGCCGAATCTCAAGGAGGCGCAGTCGCTGAGCCTGCGTGAACTGTGCCGGGAGATCAGCTGGTCGGCCGAGACGGCCCGATCGGGCAACGCCACGCCCGCCGATCTGCGCGGCGGCACCTTCACCATCACCAATGTCGGGGTGTTCGGCGTGGACACCGGGGTGCCGCTGGTGAATCCGGGCGAGGCCGCGATCCTGTGCCTCGGATCGATCCGCAAGCGGCCGTGGGTGTTCCGCGACGAACTGGCCGTGCGCTGGGTGACCACGCTGGGTCTGAGCTTCGATCACCGGATGGTCGACGGCGAGCTCGGCGCCCGCTTCCTCGCGACCACCGCCGGCTTCCTCGAGGACCCGTTGACGCTGCTCAGCCGCGTCTGAGCGATATACCCGACCCGTCACACCGCCGAAACACGACGCGCATCGGCGGTAAAAATGGCGGGCTACAAACAGGTGCATGAGTGAGTTACATCCCGTCGACACCCGGCTGCCGTTCGCGCGGCAGCTGGTGTTCGGCATCCAGCACGTCTTGATCATGTACACCGGATGTATCACCGTGCCGCTGGTGTTCGGCGCGGCCGCTGGGCTCGACCGGTCGACGATCGGACTGCTGATCAGCGCCGATCTGCTGGTCGCCGGGATCATCACGCTGGTGCAGAGCCTCGGCGTTGGCAAGCTGGCGGGCGCGCGCCTGCCGATCGTGTGTGGCGCGACCTTCGTCGGCTTGAATCCGATGATCCTGATCGCCAAGGAGTACGGCCTGGACGCCGTCTACGGGTCGATGCTGATCGGCGGTGTCGTCGGCATCGCGCTGGCCTGGCCGTTCGCCCGGGTCGTGCGCTTGTTCCCACCGCTGGTCACCGGAACCGTGCTGACGGTGGTCGGGGTGTCGCTGATCGGGGTCGCCGGGGGCCTGATCATCGGCACCGACCCGAAGTCGCCGAGCTTCGCCGCGCCGTCGAACATCGGGCTGGCCGCGGTCGTGGTGCTGATCGCGGTCGGGTTCGTCTGCCTCGGCCGCGGGGTGTGGTCGCAACTGGGCGTGCTCATCGCGCTGGTCGCCGGGATCGCGATCGCGCTGCCGATGGGCCTGGTGAGCACCGCGGGCATCGGCACCGCCGACTGGGTCGGGATCCCGCAGCCCTTCCACTTCGGCGCACCGCAGTTCCCGGTGACCGCGGTGGTGGCGATGAGCATCGTGATGGCCGTGGTGTTCGCCGAGTCGACCGCGAGCATGCTCGCGATCAGCGAGATCACCGGCAAGCCCGTCGGCAAGGGCGATCTGGCCCGCGGCCTGGTCGGTGACGGCCTCTCGGGCGTGCTGGGCGGGGTCTTCACCGCGTTCGTCGACACGATCTTCAACCAGAACGTCGGCGCGGTCGCGGCGACGCGGATCTACAGCCGGTACGTGACCGCGGTGAGCGGCGCAATCCTGGTGGTCCTGGGGCTGGTGCCACGGATCGGCGAGGTCGTCGCGGCGATCCCGAAGCCGGTGGTCGGCGGGGTCGGGCTGGTGCTGTTCGCGACGGTCGCGGTGGTCGGCGTCAACACGCTGCGCCAGGCCGACCTGCTCGACCGGGTCAACGCCACCATCGCCGCGACCGCGATCGGCATCGGCCTGCTGCCCGAGCTGACCAGCGGCATGTTCACCAAGTTCCCGACCTCGGCGCAGATCCTGCTCGACAGCGGCGTCACGCTGGGCGCCGGCGCCGCGTTCCTGCTGAACCTGGTCTTCAACCACACCCGCCTCGGCACCATGGCCCGCGCCGCGATCGCCCCGGCCGAACCGGTGGCGCAGGCACCGCAGCCCGCGGCGGCGGTCACCACCTGACGGCGGGCACGACGCGGCGACTCGGCCTATCCTCGACGCAGCGGCACCGCGTCGGGAACGGGCCGAATTCCTCAGGTGGGCACCATGATCGAGATCAGCATCGTCGAGACCTCGGCCGCGCGAGTCGACGCCCTGCGGCCCGCGTGGCGGCCCGATCTCGTGCCGGGCGTGGCTACCGCCGTCCTGCTCCGGGCGATCGAGCGCGGCACCGCGCATCAGCTGGTCTCGGTCGGCGTCGTCGACGTCGACAGCACCACGCCCCTGTTCACGGCGCCGGTCGAGGCGGCGACCGGCAGCTACGGCGTGGCCGCCCAGTACACCGCCGAGGCGCCGGCGACCGGTGCGGGCATCGTCTTCGTCAACGCCTTCGATCTGCCCGTGGCGCGGATCGACGAGTTCATCGGGCACTGGCACACCCGCGCCGGCCTGATGTCGCGCGCGCCCGGTCTCCGGGACAACCGCCTGCACCGAGCCATCGACCCCGGCGTCCGCTTCCCACTGGTCGATATCGCGCACTGGGACGGCGAGCAGGCCTGGCGCGCCGCGGGCGCGAGCCCCGAATTCCAGCGGCGGCTCTCGGCCGCGCCGAGTTATGCCACCGCGCACCCCGCGCTGTACACCGTGGTGGCGGAATTCCCCGCCGAGCGGTGACGGCCGCCGTTAGGGTGCGGTCATGGAGATTGCAGGCAAGGTCGGCATCGTCACGGGCGCGGGCGGCGGCATCGGCGCCGCGCTCGCGCATCGGCTCGTCGCGGGCGGCGCGCGGGTCGTCGTCGCCGACATCGACGCGGACACCGCGGCGAAAGTAGCAAATGAGCTGGGCGAGAACGCCGTCGCGGTCGGCGGTGACGTGGCCGACGAGCAGGTGATCGCCGAGCTCATCGCGGCGGCGGAAGGCTCGTTCGGTCCGGTCGATCTGTTCTTCGCGAACGCGGGCATCGGCGGCGGACCCGGTCTGGAGAGCACCGAGGACCAGTGGTCGGCGGCACTCGAGGTGAACGTGATGGCGCATGTGCGCGCCGCGCGGCTGCTCGTACCCGGCTGGGTCGAGCGCGGCGGCGGGTACTTCGTCTCGACCGCGTCGGCGGCCGGGCTGCTCACCCAGATCGGCTCGGCGCCCTATTCGGTGACCAAGCACGCGGCGGTCGGCTTCGCCGAATGGCTCTCGGTCACCTACGGCGACCAGGGCGTCCGGGTGAGCTGCCTGTGCCCGATGGGCGTCGATACCCGGCTGCTCAGCGGCGACCTGATCCCCGACGCACCGGAGGCGGCCGCGCTGGCGATCAAGGCCGTGACGACGGCGGGCGCGGTGCTCTCGACCGAGGAGGTCGCCGAGACGGTGATCGAGGCGATGGCCGCCGAGCACTTCCTGATCCTGCCGCACCAGGAGGTCCTGCAGATGTACCGCAACAAGGGCTCCGACTACGACCGGTGGATTTCCGGCATGCGCCGATTCCAGACGATGCTGCGCGGGTGAGCGCGCAACTCGCTCGGAACAATTCGCCCGAGGTAGCCGCGCGATCGCTCGATCCCTGCCACGATGGTCGGTAGCCGCCGGTCACGATCCGCTGACCGGCGCAGGTCTACGCGGAGATCCGGCGATGGCAACACTGGTGTATTTCAAGAAGGTTCGCGACGAAACCACCGAGGTCGAATACCATTTCGGCCCCAGCCGTGACCAGCTCGATTCCGCGCTGGTGATCGATAAGACCACCTTCTCGGCGCTACCCGGCCCGCCCGGCTACAGCCCGGCGGGCCAGATCATCCTGCGCGCCCGCCGTGCGAGCGAATGGCCGGAGGTCGGCGTCATCGCCTCCTGAGTTCGGCTACTCGGTGACGAGTTCGGCCGCGGCGGTCCGGACGACCTCCGGGATCGCCACCGGTTTGCGGGTGTCGGCGTCGACATAGACGTGCACGAAATCGCCCGTCGCGGCCAGTTCGAGTCCCGCCTCGGTCTCCTTGAAGATCGCCAGGTCGTAGGTGATGCTCGAGGTGCCGAGGCGGGCGATGCGCAGGCCGACCTGCAACTGGTCGGGGAAGCTCACCGAACCGTGGAACCGGCACGAGGTCTGGGCGACGACGCCGAGCGCGGGCAGCGCGGTGATATCCGTGCCGGTGGCGCGCATCAGCCAGGCGTTCACCGCGGTGTCGAAGTAGGAGTAGTAGGTCACGTTGTTCACGTGGCCGTACTGGTCGTTGTCGGCCCAGCGAGTCGGCATCGGCCACAGGACGGGATAGCTCACGCTGTCATCATGCAGCATGGGCCTGCGGCCCGGCGTGGCCACGTTCCGCGATCGCCGCCGGGAACCGACCGCTCATGCGGACGACGACAGCGCGGCCGTGTTTCCCTGCCGGTGGTCGCGCGGACTCACCCCGAAGTGCCGCTTGAACGCGGTGCTGAGCGCGAAGGCGCTGCCGTAGCCGACCTGGTGGGCGATGGCTTCCACCGTCGCGTCGGACTCGGCCAGCAGATCGGCGGCCAGTGACAGCCGCCATTCGGTCAGGAACGTCATCGGTGGCTCGCCGACCAACTCGGTGAACCGCCGGGCCAGCGCGGCCCGCGACATCCCGACCGCCTCGGCCAGCGCGACCACCGTCCACGGGTGGGCCGGGTTGTGCTGAAGCAGGCGCAGGGCCTTGCCGACCAGCGGATCGCTGTAGGCGTGATACCAGGCGGGGGCGTCGTCGCGGGCGAACCACGCGCGCAGGGCGGCGATGAGCAGCAGGTCGAGCAGGCGGTCCAGCACGGCGGTCTGGCCAGGCAGGTCCTTGGTGGCCTCGTCGACGAGCAGATCGAGCAGCCGGGTGTCGAGATCACCACGCGGCAGCACCGCGACCTGCGGCAGCGCCCGCAGCAGCCGCCTGCTCACCGCACCCGCCGATTCGTAGGTGCCGGTCACCATCAGCGTCTCGCCGTCGGCGTCGGTGCCCCACTGTCGTACCCCGAGACTCAGTGTCTCGCAAAGGATCTCACCATCGGCGGTGGTGGTGACCTGACCCGGCTGGATGATGATCTGCGGTTCGGTCGCCGGATCGTCGGCCACCGTATACGGGTGCGGCCCACGGAAGATCGCGACATCACCGGCGCGGAGCTGCCGCGGCGGCTGGGAATCGGTACCGACCCAGGCGTTTCCCCGGATCATCGCGAGCACCGTCAACGGCGCGCCGTCCTGGATCCGCAGTGACCACGGCGGGTTCAGCAGCGAGCACATCAGGAACGCACCGCGAGCACGCGGCCCTTCGAGCAGTCCGGCCAACGCATCCACGTCGTCCACAGTAGACGACCGCGCATGTTCGCGAGCGGTACGACGATGTTGCCCGCGGCCCAGGACCGCTGTACTTATCTCATGACAAACACCGCTTCTCACCAGCAGCTTTTCCTCGTCACCGGCGGCACCGGCAAGACCGGCAGCCGTGTCGCGGCGCGCCTGGCGGCCGCGGGCCACCCGGTCCGGCTCGGCTCGCGTACCGCCCCGATCCCGTTCGACTGGACCGACCGGGCCACCTGGGGCCCGGCCCTGGCCGGAGTCGACTCGGTCTACCTGTCCTACCAGCCCGATCTCGCCGTCCCCGGCGCACCGGATGTCATCCACGCGTTCACCGCCGCCGCGAAGGCCGCCGGGGTGACCTCGGTGGTCCTGTTGTCCGGTCGCGGCGAGCCCGAAGCGCGCGAATGCGAAGTGATCGTGGAGAATTCGGGCCTGGCCTGGACCGTGGTCCGCTCCGCCTTCTTCGCGGAGAACTTCAGCGAGGGCGCCTTCCTGCCCGACGTGCTCGCCGGCGCGGTCGCCCTGCCCAACGGCGATGTGCCCGAACCGTTCGCGCACGCCGACGACATCGCCGAGGTCGCCGTGGCCGCGCTCACCGATGCCCGGCACGCGGGCGAGATCTACGAGATCACCGGGGCGCGGGCCCTGACCTTCGCCGAGGCCGTGGGCGAGATCGCCGCGGCCAGCGGCCGCGAGATCGCGTTCATCCCGGTCTCGCGCCCGGAATTCGTTGCGACACTGGCCGAATACCAGGTTCCCGACGATGTGATCAGCCTGCTCGACTACCTGTTCGGCACCATCCTCGACGGCCGCAACTCCGCCACCGCCGACGGCGTCGAGCGCGCGCTCGGCCGCGCGCCGCGGGATTTCAGCGAATACGCCAAGGAGACCGCGGCCACCGGAATCTGGACGCCCCAGGAGTGAGCCGGCTGCCCACGCGCTGCGCGCCCGGACCGGCAGCGCGTGGTGGGCTCGGTCTGCCCGCGTCCGGCAGCGGGCGCGGGTACCGTCGAATCGGTGACTCCAGCGACGATCGACCGCGAGCTCCGGTTCGCCAGGGCCGCCGTGTTCTCCGTGTTCACACTGAACGGGTTCCTGCTGGCCATGTGGGTGGTGCACATTCCGGCGATCACCGATCGGACCGGGGTGTCGGCCTCGTTGCTCGGGATGTTCGTCCTGCTGCTGGCCGGGGCCGCGATCGTGGGGATGCGGCTCGCGGGCCCGGCCGCCGACCGATTCGGCAGCCGCACACTCGTCGCGGTGGCCGCGACCACCGTCTCGGTGACGGTGCTCGGTCCCGCGCTGGCCACGGGCCCGGTGACGCTGGCGATCGCGCTGGCCTGTTTCGGACTCGGCAACGGCGCGCTCGACGTCTCGATGAACACCCAGGCGGTGCACGTCGAGCGGGCCTATCACCGGCCGATCATGTCGGCGTTCCACGCCATGTTCTCCGGCGGCGGGTTCGCGGGCGCGCTGGTCGGCGCCGCCACCCAGCGCCTCGGCTGGTCACCGCAGTTGACGCTGACCCTCGCGGGGATCGCTGGACTGGCTGTCACCGCCGTGCTCGTGCCACACCTGATTCCGCACCACCGGTCCGACGCCGATTCACGACCGGAGCACTACGACGACCCCGACCGGACGCCCGAGGCGGACGCGGGTGAGCCCGACCGCGCGTACCCGGCCGAGGCGATGACCCGCGACGGGCGCCCGGAACTCGCCCCGCCGGTGGGCGCCGAACCGGGCGCCACCGATGCCACCCGATCGACGATCGCGGCGTCGGACCCGTCCACCGGGCCGACGACAGAACAGCGCGCCCGAGTGCGCACCCGAAAAGTGCTCTCCCTCGGTGTCATCGCCTTCGTCCTGCTGCTCGCCGAAGGCGTCGCGGGCGATTGGAGCGCGCTCCAGGCGCGCGAACACCTGGGCGTCTCCGAATCCGATGCCGCCCTGGCGTTCGGCGCCTTCTCCGCGACCATGACGCTGGGCCGGTTCCTGGCCGACCGGGTCAGCGGCGCGATCGGTCCGGTCGCCATCGTGCGCTACGGCAGCCTGCTGGCCGCGGCCGGTTTCGCGGTGGTCATCGCGTCGCCGTGGTTGCCGCTGACCTTGGCGGGCTGGGCGATGTGCGGCCTGGGGCTGGCCGGTGGAGTGCCCCAGATCTTCACCGCGGCGGGCAATCTGGGTGGCACGACCGCCGCGACCGACATGTCCCGGGTGTTCACCATCGGCTATCTCGGGCTGCTGGCCGGGCCGGCCATGATCGGCTGGCTGACCGCCCTCGTCCCGCTCACCGCGGCGCTGGCCGTGCCGCTCGTGCTCACCCTGGCCTGTGCCGCGCGGGCCGAGGTCGTCAGTCGGTGAAGGTGATCCGGACCGAGATCGGCGTGCTCTGCAACGCGCGGAAGGTCGCCGCCGTCAGCCCGGCGAAGACCGGGTTGGGCGCGAAGCTGCGCGCCCGCGCGACGACGTCGTCGGCCGGACGCAATTCCGCGACCCCGGTCCGCCACCGATCACCCTGGCGGACGCGAACTTTCGGCTCGGCCCCGATATTGGCCGCCCAGCCCGACCTGGTCCCGTGCTGGCTGATCACCCAGGCGCCGGTGTCGTCGAACGACACCGACACCGGGACCACCCTGGCCTGCCCGGACTTGCGGCCGGTCGTCTCCAGTTCGGTCGCGAACGAAGTGCGGATGCCGATGCGGCTCAGAGCGCGGACGGTCGGGTTGGCGAGATAGCGCCCCACCGCGCGTTCGAACTCGAACTTGCGCAGAGCCGGGTCCTTCGCCGGCCGGGTCACGGTAGAACTCCTTCTGCTCCGGAACGCGTCGACACCATGGTGTTTGAGCATGGCCGCCGCCGTGAGCCACGGCGCGCGGTCGGGATCAGGGTCGGCGCCCGCGCCGAGACGATGCAGCTGGTCGGTGTGCCACTGCAGGTCGAGGGCGCCTTCGAGACTCTTGACATTGGGCAGCGTCGCCACCCGCGCGGGCAGGCCGAGCGTGATGCTGGGCGAATGCAGGCGCTCGGTGCGCTGATGCAGGATCTGCGCGGCCGCGCCGGGATCGACGGCGGTGGGACGCCCGAGGCCGACCACATCGCACTCCCCCGACTCGACCGCGTCGAGCATGGCCGGACGGGACCGGAAGCCGCCGGTGACGGCCAGCGGCACCGAGCCCGCGACCGCCCGTACCGACCGCGCGTACTCGAGGAAGTACGCCTCGCGCGCCGCCGTGCTCGCCGACCGGGCCACCGGCCTGCCCATCATGGCCGGCGATTCGTAACTGCCGCCGCTGATCTCGATCAGGTCGAGACGCTCGTCGGCCAGGCGCCGCACCACCGCGCGCGACTCGTCCTCGGTGAAACCACCGCGCTGGAAGTCGGCGGAGTTGAGCTTGATCGCGACCGCGAACGTCGAGGACACCTCGGCCCTGATCGCGCGGACCACCTCGAGCACGAACCGCGCCCGCCGCTCGGGGTCGCCGCCCCAGCGGTCCTCGCGCTGATTGGCCAGCGGCGAGAGGAACTGGGAGACGAGATATCCGTGCGCGCCGTGGATCTGCACGCCGTCGAAACCCGCCCGCTCGGCGATCCGCGCGGTGGTGGCGAAGCGGTGCACGATCTCGACGATCTCGGCGTCGGTGAGCGCGCGCGGCGCGGGGATGCCGGGCAGGCCCAGGCCGATCGCCGACGGCGCCACCGGCTGGACTTTGGTCATCAGCGGATTCGCTTGGCGCCCGGGATGATTGATCTGCATCCAGATCCGGGCGCCCGCCCCGGTCGCGTGGGCCGACCAGCGGCGCAGATCGTCGAGATGGCGCTCGTCCTCGACGACGACATTGCCCGGTTCGCCGAGATGGTCGCGATCGACCATGACATTGCCGGTCACCACCAGGCCGAAGCCGCCGGTTCCCCAGCGGCGATAGAGCCGGTCGAGGCGTTCGTCCGGTCCCGCCGCCGGGGTGCCGAGACCCTCGCTCAGGGCGGCCTTCATCAGCCGGTTGCCGAGCACCTGGCCGCACGGCAGGGCGAGCGGGTCACTCAGGGCTGTCATCGTCGACTCCTCCACGGATCGCGCGCTACACCGATCGGTGTACTTGCCCGAACGGTAGTACACCGATCGGTATACTTCAATCGAACCGACCGAAAGGACGCCGATGGCAGCGCGCGACGGACTCGTGCAGAGCGCGATCGACCTGGTCCGCCGCAACGGCGTGACCGGGACCGGAGTCGCGCAACTGCTCGACCACAGCGGGCTCTCCCGCCGGACGATCTACCTGAATTTCCCCGGCGGCAAATCCGAGCTGATCACCGAGGCCACCCGGGTCGCCGGGCGGGCGATGACGACGCTCATCGAGACGTTCGGCGCCGACGCGAAGCCGGAGACGACCATCGCCTCCTTCGCCGACGCGTGGAAGCACGTCGTCGAGTCCAGCGATTTCCTGGCGGGCTGCCCGATCGTCGCGGCCGCCCTCGGCCGCTCGGAATCCGCGTCGGCGGCCGACGCCGCGGGCGAGGCCTTCGGGGACTGGGAACATGCCCTGGAGACGCGGCTGCGCGCGGAGAACATCGCCCCCGACACCGCCCGATCCCTGGCGACCACGGTCATCGCCTCGATCGAGGGCGCGGTGGTGATGTCGCTGGCCAAGCACAGCACCGAGCCACTGGATCGCGTCGGCCGCCACCTCACCGAACTGATCAGGGCCCACACGCCCGCGTGAGCGTCACAGGTACATGCCGACCTCGGTCGCGTCCGGGGTGACGGACTGGATCTGGATCTCGCCGTCGCGGCGGGCGACCAGCTCCGCGAGGGTCGCGCCCTCGCGACCGATCGGCTCGCCCGGCGGACAGTCCTGTGCGGTGAGCCAGTCGCGGGCCTCGGTGGGCGACAGGCGGCCGACCTCGATCTGGGCCAGGCAGCGGCCGGGGCGCACCACCGCGGGATGCAGGCGGGACAGGTCCTCGTTGGTGGTGACCGCGATCAGCACGTTGCGGCCCTGCCCGAGCATGCCGTCGGTGAGGTTGAGCAGGCGCGACAGCTTCTGTCCCGCGGCCTCTTTCGCTTCGCCGCGGATGAGTTCGTCGCAGTCCTCGAGCACCAGCAGGCGCCAGCGGCTGCCGTCGTCGCCGTCGGCGCCCGCCGCCACTTCCATGAGATAGCCGGGATTGCTGAACAGTTCCTCGGGGTCCACGACACAGTCGACCTGACACCACGACGACCACGCCCGCGCGAGCGCGCGCAACGCGGTGGTCTTGCCGGTGCCCGGTTCGCCGTGCAGCAGCACCAGCCTGCCTCTGATCTCGGCGACCTCGAGCGCCATCAACCGATCCATGCTCGCCGAGACCGGCGCGGCGTAGTTGCCGCGGATCTCCGCCCAGGCGGGCGCGCTGATCTGGCGGCGCCTGCGCAGCGGCCGCCGGACATCCATGTGCCAGAAGCCCATTTCCACGGTGGCGCCGGCACCCGGCGGCTGCACGGCGTCGGCCGTGGCCCCGGCCAGCACGGCGACGGCGAGTTCGTCGCTGACCGCGGTCACCTCGACCGTGGCCGACCCGCCCGCCCAGCGCACCGCCCGCAGCGACCAGCCGTCGCCTTCGACCAGCAACGCGCTGCTGTCGTCGTCGGCCACCGAGCGCACGATCCGGGAGTCGGCCGGGCGCAGGGGCGCGTCGGGGCGCACCCGATCCAGGTGCGCCTGCCGGGCGAAGGACTGGTCACCGCGCAGGAACGGCGCGAGCGCCAGCGCGTCGATGGCGTCGCGGGTCGAGTAGGTGGAGTCGATGGCCGCCGACCACGGAAACCGCTCGCCCGGATCCTCCGGCTGACGCGGCGGATCGACGAGCCTGAGCTGTTCATTACGTGTGGACACCGCGCCCATCCTCGCGGCACCGGCCCGGCAATGTCCAATGACTTCTCGGCGGGCGGACCGGCCGCGGCGCCGAAAAACGCCTGGCACATGCGGTCGATTCGTCGGTAACGTCGAGGCCGTGACGTCCACGCAGAGCGAGCAGGCCGCAGGCGAACCCACCACGACGGCCGGGCTCAGGGAGTGGATCGGACTGGCGGTACTCGCCCTGCCGACGCTGTTGATCTCGATGGATCTGAGCGTCCTCTACCTCGCCATCCCGCAGATCAGCGAGGCGCTGCAACCGAGCAGCTCCCAGCTGCTGTGGATCCTCGACATCTACGGCTTCCTGGTCGCCGGATTCCTCATCACCATGGGCACCGTCGGTGACCGGATCGGCAGGCGCCGGCTGCTGATGATCGGCGCGCTCGCGTTCGGCGTCGCCTCGATCGTCGCCGCGTACTCCACCAGCGCGAACATGCTGATCGGCACGCGGGCGCTGCTCGGCATCGCGGGCGCGACCCTGATGCCGTCGACGCTGGCGCTGATCCGCAACATGTTCCACGACGACCGCCAGCGCACCACCGCGATCAGCGTGTGGATGACCAGCTTCATGATCGGCATGGTGATCGGCCCGCTGGTCGGCGGGGCGATGCTGGAGAACTTCTGGTGGGGCTCGGTGTTCCTGGTCGCGGTGCCCGCGATGGTGCTGCTGCTGGTGGCCGGGCCGATCCTGTTGCCCGAGTACAAGGACCCGAATCCGGGCAGGCTCGATGTGCTGAGCGCGGTGTTGTCGCTGCTGTCGGTGATGGCCGTCATCTACGGCATCAAGGAACTGGCCAAGGACGGCTGGGCGGTCGACGCGATCGCGGTGCTGGGGACCGGACTGGTGCTGGGCACGGTGTTCGTCCTGCGGCAGCGGCGGCTCACCGATCCGCTCATCGACCTGCGGCTGTTCGGCAATGTGCGATTCAGCGGTTCGCTCGTCGCGCTGATGGTCGCCATGCTCGCCATGGGCGGACTGTTCCTGCTGCTGTCGCAGTACCTGCAACTGGTACTCGGGCTGTCGGCCTTCGAAGCCGGGCTGTGGACGGTGCCGCAGGCCGCGGCGATGGTCGTGGCGGCCGGGGCGGTGAGCGCCCTCGCACCACGGGTGCGGCCCGCCTATCTGATGGCGGGCGGGCTGGTGATCGCCATGGCCGGGTACGCGATCTTCACCCAACTCTCCGGCGCCGACGACCTCGCGCTGATCGTCACCGGCATGGTCGTGTTCTCCCTCGGCCTGAGTCCGATGTTCGTGCTCGGCCTGGACCTGATCGTCGGCGCCGTCGACCCGGCCCGCGCCGGCGCCGCGTCCGCGATCTCCGAGACCGGCCAGGAACTGTCCGCCGCGCTCGGTGTCGCCGTGATCGGCAGCATCGGAACCGCGGTCTACCGCGGCCGGATGACCGAGAGCCTGCCCGCCGGGCTGCCCACCGAGGTCACCCACGCCGCCGAGGACACCCTGGCCGGAGCTCTCCACGTCGCCGCCATGCTCCCGGAAACCCTCGGCGCCGAACTCGCCACTCTCGCCCGCCATGCCTACACCCATGCCCTCCAGGTGAATTCACTGGTCGCCATCGGCCTCACCGCGGTCGCCACGGTCCTGGTGCTGGTTCTGCTCCGTCACCTTCCGGCCCCGAACGACGCAACGCCCACCCCGGACGCCGACCCGAGCTAGCCCCCTGGCGGCCCGTGCCGACGACCGACCTGGGAATCGGCCGCTCTCGCTGTGCCGGGGTATTCCGCGTGGACCTCGCCTGCGAACAGTTTCCAGTAGAAGGCGTTCAGCGTCGCCGCGGCGGGTGCGTGGCGAGTCAGGATCGCGGCTACGACCGGTGCCACGTCGTCGGGGATATGCCCCGCCGCGCATCGGAGTACGTACTCGTTGCGGGCGACGGGAGCACTCCCGGCCGGCGTCGGTATTCCGCAGATATCGGTCACCACCCAGTTGACCAGTCGCATGGCGAGGTAGTCGGCGTCATGCGTCACGTGACGTGCGACGAATTCGCGCTCGGCGTCCGACAAGTCGAAGCGCGGCGAGGTGGCCAGCCCGAAGTCGGTGAGATAGATCCGCTCCCCGTCGCTGCGCAGATTGCCGAAATGCCCGTCCATATGCAGTAATTCCCGATCGCCGAGGAATCCCACGATCTCCGACATCTGCCGCTCGACGACCACGGCCTTGCCCACCGGGTCCTCCCGCAGCCAGTCCGCAATCCTGTACGGAAGGTATTCGCAGAACAGCACGAGGCTCGCCGTCGCGGCAGCCAGCGCCTCGAGACGGACCCGCACCGCGGGCGAATCACCCTGCGCGGCGACGACCGTGTCGATATCGGTGTGTTCGGCCGCGATCGGCGCCCGGCCGGGCAGCACCCGCCAGTGATAGAGCAGCGGGAACAATCGAGCATCCCCAGCTAGAACCGCCTCGGTGACAAGGACATTCGCGGCGAGTTCCCGCCATGCGTTGAAGCTCGGGCCACCGATGCCGTATTGACAGTAGACCGGTAGGTCGAACAGATTCGCTGTACTACCCCCGTGGGCGAGCTCGCGATCACTCAGCGGTATGCGCTTGACGAATACCACCACACCATCGACGTCGACTACCGCCGACCCGCCGCCCACGCCCACACCGACAGCGCGCCCCTCGTCCACGAGCGCGGCCAGCTCGATGTCGTTGCGGGAAGCCAGAAAGGCCGAGAGTTCGCGGTGCAGGTCGGCCCGGTCGGCTGTCATCGCACGATTCTGCCACCGGCCGCTGATGCGCGAGCCGCTCGTCGGGGTGGCTGATCAGCGACCGGTTGCCGCGCGACTCATGGCGAGTTGATCTCGGCACGCGTTCGCCCCCAGCCCGCCTCCCACTCATCGTCGAGATGGGTACTGAACAAGGTGTACGAGATCGTCGTTCGGTCCGACTACGACAGCGGTGTCACCACTCTTCCTCTCGGCCGGATCTACGAGCCGACGAGATCCCGCGCGACGGTAGTCGGGCGGGATTCGTCAGCTCGTCGAGTTGTCCCCTCCACGAGTGTTCTGGGGCGACCTACTTGGCGGGCGCGGGGTTGTTCGGCATCGGGGAGTTGATGGTGGTGAAGTACTGGACCGCGGCCATGATCGCGACGGGGGCGGTGATGAAGATCTGGCCGGCGAGGGTGCCCAGGGCGCCGATGGCCATGATGCCCGCGACGCAGCCGACGGCCGCGGCGGGGATGAACGGGCCGAACATGCCGACGATGGTGGCCGAGGCGATGGTGGCGCCCGCGATGCCGCCGAGCACGCAGCCGACCGCGCCGCCGCCGAGGCCGCCGACCAGGGTCGCGATGCTGGCGCCCAGGGAGATGGTGCTGCCCAGACGGCTCCAGGCGGCCTGCTCACGGTCGTACTCGTTCTTCCACGGCGCCTTGTCCTCGTACGGCAGCGCGACCGGCTTGTAGGTGGCGTGCGCGAGGTCGAACTGCGGGGTCAGGGTCGCGGTGCGGCCGGAGATGTCGGCGGCGATCGGGAACACGAATTCGTCGACACGGAACGATAGTTCGCTGCCGGCGACGGTGGTGCCGTCGGCCGCCTTGATCTTGAACACCCCGTCCTCGACCACCAGCGAGCCCGAGTCGGTCCCGATGACCGTGTTGGTCTCGGTGGTGGTGGCGGTGTAGTTGATCGGCGCGCTCGGGTCCGCGGCGGGGGCTGCGTGGCTGGTGCCTGCCGCGATGCCGAGGGCAACGCTGACGGTGGAGGCCAGCAGGGCGAACTTGGTGATTTTCACGGGGGTGAACCTTTCGTGTTCCTCGTGGTGAACTGCGCGGCGCACAAACTGCGGACCGAACGAACCGAGACCATAGCTAGGTAAGCCTCACCTATCAAGACCTTGCTTAGGCTAACCTCCCTTCGAGACAGTGTTCGCAGCGAGAGAGAACCCCTGATGAAGAGTCCGCGGTGGTGCGGGTGGTTGCTGGCGGTAACCGTGCTGGTCGCGGCCTGCGTACTCAGCCTGCTCGTCGGCACGAAATCGATTCCGGTCGGCGAGGTCTGGCTGGCGCTGACGGGGATGAGCACCACACCCGACCACGTGACCGTCATGGAGTACCGGGTCCCCCGCACGCTGCTCGGCCTGCTGGCCGGGCTCGCGCTCGGTGTCGCGGGCTGCTTGATGCAGGGTCTGACCCGCAATCCGCTGGCCGATCCGGGCCTGCTCGGCGTCAACGCGGGCGCGGCGTTCGCGATCACCATCGCGGTCGGACTCCTCGGCGTGAGCGATATCACCTCCTACGTCTGGTTCGGATTCGCGGGCGCCGCACTGGTTTCCGTCGTCGTGTACCGGCTCGGCACCGCCGGGCGAACCGGGACCGATCCGGTGCGGCTGACCCTGGCGGGCGTGGCCGCGACCGCGGTGCTCAGCGGACTCACCCGCGGCCTGATGCTGCTCGACCCCAAGGCCTTCGACGAGATGCGTCGCTGGGACTCCGGCTCGCTGGCCGGACGCGGCTTCGAGATCGTCACGGGCGCGACCCCGTTCATCGTGGTCGGGCTGCTGATCGCGGCGCTGTGCGCCCGCTCGCTCAACGCGGTGGCCCTCGGCGACGACCTGGCGCGATCGCTGGGTGTGCACGTCACCCGCACCCGGCTGTGCACCGCCCTGGCGCTGGTCCTGCTGTGTGGCACCGCGACCGCCGCGGTGGGCCCGGTCGCCTTCGTCGGCCTGGCGGTCCCGCATATCGCCCGGTGGCTGGTCGGCCCCGATCAGCGCTGGATCTTCGCCTACTCGCTGGTGCTGGCGCCGATCCTGGTGATCACCGCGGATGTGCTGGGCCGCGTCATCATCCGCCCCGACGAGGTCCCCGCCGGCCTGATCACCGCGTTCCTCGGCGCACCGGTGCTGATCTGGCTGGCCCGCCGCGCGAAGGTAGGTGCCGCCGCATGAGTTCGGGAATCGATTTCGGCCGGGCGATGCTGGTGATCCGGCCCCGCCGGCTGGGTTTCACCGCCAGGATCGGCGTGCGCACCGTGGTGGTGTGCGCGGTGCTGCTGGTGATCGCCCTCGCGACCGCCGTGCTCGCGCTGGGCAGCGGCGACTACCTGATCCCGCCGGCCCGGGTGCTGCGCGCGCTGTTCGTCGGCGACGAGCGGTTCGACCGGCTGGTGGTGTGGGACTGGCGGTTGCCGCGCATCCTGCTCGCCCTGGCGCTGGGCGCCGCGCTCGGCGTGAGCGGGGCGATCCTGCAGTCGGTGACCAGGAATCCGCTGGGCAGCCCCGACATCATCGGGTTCAACACCGGCGCCTACACCGGCGCGCTGATCGCCATCCTGACCCTGGGCGGCGGGCACTTCCAGACCGCGGCGGGCGCGATCATCGGCGGCCTCGGCGCCGCGCTGGTGATCCACCTGCTCGCTCTCCGGCACAACGTGACCGGCTTCCGGATGATCATCGTCGGCATCGGCGTCAGTGCCATGCTGGCCTCGATCAACACCTGGCTGATCCTGCGCGCCGACCTGGACGCGGCGATGTCGGCGGCGGCCTGGGGCGCCGGCTCGCTCAACGGCCTGTCCTGGCCGCAGGTCGCGCCGACCCTGATCATCCTGGCGGTGCCGGCGCTGGCACTGATCCCCGCGGCGCCGCGGCTGCGGATCCTCGAGCTCGGTGACGACACCGCGCGCTCGTTCGGTCTGAACGTCAGCAGGGCGACCGGCTGGCTGATCGCGCTCAGCGTCGCGTTCACCTCGGTGGCCACGGCGGTGGCAGGCCCGATCGCCTTCGTCGCGCTCGCCGCACCGCATCTGGCGCGCAGGCTCACCCGCACACCGTCGATCGCGCTGGTGCCCGCGGCGGTGATGGGCGCGACGCTGCTGGCCACCTGCGACTGGATCGCCCAGCACGCGTTCGCGCCGACCACCGTGCCGGTCGGCATCGTCACCGCCTCGATCGGCGGCCTCTACCTGGCGTATCTGCTCGTCGCCGAAGCGCGACGGAACTAGGGAAAGCGACATGACCGACTCTCACGCCTCACGGCTGCGCGCCGACCGGGTCCGCCTCGGCTACCAGGGCACCACGATCAGCGACCAGCTCTCCGTGGACATCCCCGACGGCGAGTTCACCGTGATCATCGGCCCCAACGCCTGCGGCAAATCGACACTGCTGCGGGCCCTGGCCCGCCTGCTCACCCCCGAGACCGGCACCGTGTTGCTCGATGGCAAGCCGATCACCGCGCCGCCCGCGAAGGTGGTGGCCAGGCAGATCGGCCTGCTGCCGCAGACCTCCACCGCGCCGGACGGCATCCGGGTCGCCGATCTCGTCGCGCGCGGCCGCTATCCCCACCAGACCCTGCTGCGGCAGTGGTCCACGGCCGACGAGCAGGCCGTGGCGGCCGCGATGGCGGCCACCGGCGTCACCGAGCTGTCGGCGCGACCGGTCGAAGAGCTGTCGGGCGGTCAGCGCCAACGCGTCTGGATCGCCATGGTGCTCGCCCAGGACACCCCGATCATCCTGCTCGACGAGCCGACGACCTATCTCGACATCGCCTACCAGATCCAGCTGCTCGACCTGTGCCGAACGCTGAACCGCGAGTCGGGCCGCACGGTCGTCGCCGTCCTGCACGACCTGAACCACGCCTTCCGCTACGCCGATCACCTGATCGCCATGCGGGACGGGCGGATCGTCGCCACCGGCGCGCCTGCCCAGATCGTCACCGCCGACCTCGTCCACGAGGTCTTCTCGCTGCGCTGCCGGATCGTCGACGACCCGGAAACCGGGACGCCACTGGTGATTCCGCTGGCGACGAACGCGGCCCAGGTCCAGTGACGCACGGGCCGACCCGCAGTAGCAGCCGTTCGACAGAAATGAGGAAATCCCCGTCCATGTTCAGCAACCGATCATCGGGCCGCCTCCGCGCCGCCCTCGCCCTGCTCGTTCTCGCCCTGGTCGCGGCGCTCACCGCGTGCGGCACCTCGACCTCGGAGTCCACCGACTCGGGCCCGCGCGAAGTACCGTCCGCGAAGGGGCCCATCAAGGTTCCCGCCGATCCGCAGCGCATCGTGGTGCTCAACGGCAACCTGGCCGGCTACCTCTACGATCTCGAGGCCACGGTCGTCGCGGCGGACCCGCGCCTGCTCGGCGTGCCCAACAAGCCGGGCGAGTTCCCGACCGGCTGGGCCGAGGACGCGAAGAAGCAAGGCACCCAGCCGGTTCCGTCCGGTGAGAACATCAACCTGGAGTTCATCGCCGCGCAGCGTCCCGATCTGATCATCGGCGGCGGCCAGGGCTTCCCGGGCCAGCAGTCGGTGAACGCCTACGACCAGCTCAGCGCCATCGCGCCGACCGTGCTGATGCCGACCGAGACCACCTACTGGCAGGACCAGCTGCGGTTCATCGCGGCGACGGTGAACAAGCCGGGCAAGGTCGACACCCTGATCGCGAACTACCAGGCCAAGCTGGCCGAGGCCAAGAGCAAGATCAAGGCGCCGGCCGGCGCGACCGTGGTCATGCAGTCGATCAAGAGCCAGAAGCCGACCCTGTTCGTGCCGACCGCCGCGCTGCCGACCCTGCTCTCGGAGGTCGGGTTCACGCTGGACACGCGGCTCGAGGACAAGGCGGGCAATCCGGCCAAGGAGCAGAGCGCCGATTTCATCAGCTTCAGCCCCGAACTGCTCAACACCGTGATCGATGCGCCGGTGCTGTTCACCATCCCGCTCGCCGGTGGCCGTTCGCTCGAGGAACTGCGCGCCGATCCGATGTACGCGACACTGCCCGCGTTCAAGGCGGGCACCGTGTTCGAGCTCCCCGCGACCAGCTCGCGGCCGGACTACCGCACGGTCATGACCACCCTCGATCTGCTCGTGGAGCGCTTCAAGTGAGCCCGGTCGAATCGCCCCGGACGGATCGCCGCCCATGAGCGCCGCCGGCGGCCTGCTCATCGACCTCAGCCCGCTGCGGGCCTCGCGCCCGTTCCGGTGCGCGTTCGCGGCGCGGCTGGTGTCGGTGCTGGGCATCGGGCTGCTGATGGTGGCCCTGCCGTTGCAGGTCTATCAGCTGACCGGCTCGAGCGTGCAGGTCGCCGGGGTCGCCACCACGACCGCGGCGGCCCTGTTCCTCGGCAGTCTCGCCGGCGGCGTGGTCGCCGACCGCTACGACCGCCGCACGGTGATCCAATGGTCGCGCAGCGCCGCGGGGATCGGCTTCCTGCTGCTCGGGGTGAACGCCGTGCTGCCGGATCCGATGCTGCCCGCGATCTATCTCGCCGCCGTCGTCGACGGCCTCGCCGGCGGGGTGAGCGGTTCGGCGCTGATGGCCATGGTTCCGGTGCTGGTGGGCCGGGAGAAGGTGGCGGCCGCGGGCGCGCTGGTCTCGCTGACCACTGACCTCGGCACCATGCTCACCCCGGCGGTCGCCGGACTGCTCGTCGCGAAAGCCGGTGTGGCCACGGCCTATTTCCTCTGCGCCCTGGCGACCACCGCGACCGTCGGGCTGATCACCGCGATCGGACCCTCCCCGCCACCGCAACGCGACCTGCAGAACCCGGTGCGCGAGCTCGCGGCGGGCATCGCCTTCGCCGCGCGCCGCGAATCCATCCGGCTCATCCTGCTGACCGGGCTGATCGGGATGCTCGTCAGCGGACCGCTGGTGCTGCTGCCCGCCTTCGCCGATGTCGAACTCGACGCGGGCGCCGGCACTCTCGGCCTGCTCTACGCGGCGCCGGGAGCCGGTGCGGTGCTCGGCACGCTCAGCAGCGGCTGGATGAGCCGCGTCCATACCGGCCGGGCCCTGCTGATCTCGCTGGCGCTGATGCCGGTCGGCGTCATCGCGGCCGGGCTGTGGTCGCACGCGGCGCTGGTGTTCCTCGGTCTCGCCGGGTTCGGCCTGGCCAGAGCCGTGAACATGGTGCTGCGCTACGCCATGCTGCAGCAGGCCACGCCCGATCACCTGCGGGGGCGGATGTCGGGCCTGCTGATGGTCCAGTCGGTCGCCGGTACCGCGGTCGGCTCGATGGTGGCCGGTGTCGCGGGCCAGATGTTCGCTCCCGGACGGGCGCTCGTGCTCTACGGCGTCGTCGTCCTGATACTCACCGGCCTGATGGCGCTCGGCGCCGGGCCGCTGTACAGAAAGGAACAAGGGTGAAGGATCGCAGTGCCTACGCCGACAATATCGCCGAGGTGCTCGCCGGTGAGCACTACGCCAAGGTGCCGTACCCGATCGGCCTGCAGGAAGTCGAGGTGGTGCGGGTCGTTCCCCTCGGCGCGGCACTGCGGCGGATCACCTTCGGCGGCCCGGACATCGCGACGTTCCACAGCTATGTCCCCGATGAGCATGTGCGGCTGATCTTCCCGGGCGCGGACGGCGTGCTCCGGCTGCCCAAGCTCGAGGGCACGATGCTCGAGTGGGGTAACCCGCGACCGGTCTCGCGGGAGTACACGGTGCGCCGCCACAGCGTCGAAGACAACGAACTCGACATCGATTTCGTCATCCATCCCGGTGGCCTCGCCTCCGACTGGGCGGGCTCGGTCACCCCGGGGACCAAGGTGTACATCGCGGGCCCGCCCGGTGGCGTCGTCATTCCGCAGACCTATGACGACTATCTGCTCGTCGGTGACATCACCGCGCTACCCGCCATCGCCCGCCTGCTCGAGCGCATGCCGCGCGAGACCACCGGCTGGGCGCTGATCGAGGTGGCCGGGCCCGAGGAGCAGATCCCGCTCGACGGCCCCGACGGCGTCGCAGTGCGGTGGCTGCATCGAGGTGAGCGCGAGCCGGGCACCGGCGACCTGCTCGAGCAGGCCGTGCGCGGCGTGGAAGTCCCCGCCGGGCACCGCGTCTTCGCGTGGGTGGCCGGTGAGGCGGGCTGCCTGCGCGGAGTCCGCAAGATCGTCCGCGACGACCTGGGCATCGGCCCCAAGGACTCGCTCATCGCCGGGTACTGGAAGCGCGGCGTCGCCGACTTCGATCGAGAGGAATGAGACATGACCGACGAACAGGTGATCGGTGACGTGGCCACCGCGCTGGGTATCGAGCCCGCCGAGCTGACCACGGAGACCGATCTGCTCGATGCCGGGCTCGATTCGGTGCGCATCATGGCGCTGGTGGAGAAATGGCGGTCGGCTGGACATGCGGAGATCGACTTCCCCACGCTCGCGGGCGATCCCGTCCTCGGGTCCTGGATCGAACTGCTGGCCTGAGCCGAGGGGTGGCGTGCCGGGCACGCCACCCCGGGCCGGTTCAGTTCCCGTGCGCGCCGTCGGCCAGCAATCGCCGCAGCTCCTTGCGGCTGGTCTTGCCGACGCCCGTCTCGGGGAACCGGTCGACCACGACCACCGCGTCGGGCATCTTCCAGGCCGCGACCCCGCGACCCCGCACGAACGAGCGCACCGAGGTGAGAGTGAGCCGCCGTGCCGGGTCGACGGGCTGGACGAACGCGCAGATGCGCTGGCCGAGAACGGGATCGGGCGTGCCGACGATCACCGCCTCGCGCACGTCGGGGTGCTCGAGCAGGTGCGCCTCGAGTTCCTCCGCCGACACCTTCTCCCCGCCGCGGTTCACCCAGTCACCGGCGCGGCCCGCGACCACCAGATTGCCGTCGGGCCGCACCGAGACGATATCGCCGGTGCGATACCAGCCCTCGGCGGTGAAGCTGCGCGCGTCGGCCTCGGGATTGTTGTAGTAGCCGCGAATCGTGTACGGGCCCTGGGTGATCAGATTGCCCTGGGCGCCCGGCGCCACCTCGGCGCCGTCGTCGTCGACGACCGCGATCCGATCGAACTCCGACATCGGCCGCCCCTGGGTGCTCACCACCACCTCGATCGGATCGTCGAGCCGGGTGTAGCAGACCAGGCCCTCGGCCATCCCGAACACCTGCTGCAGGGTGACGCCGAGCGCGGGCCCGATCCGGCGGGCCAATTCCTCCTGACAGCGGGCGCCGCCCACCTGGAGTACCCGCAGGCTGGACAGATCCGGCGTATCACCCGCCTCGGCGCGCTCGGTCCACAGCCGGGCCAGCGGCGGGACCAGGCCGGTGATGGTGACGCCGAACCGCTCGATCAGCGGGAACGCCGTCGCCGGGGTGGGGTCCGGTGTCATCGCGACGGTGCCGCCCGCCCACAGCGCCCCGAGAATGCCCGGCGAGCTCATCGGGAAGTTGTGTGCCACCGGCAGAGTGGCGAGATAGACCGTGTCGCTGTCGAGTTCGCAGATCTCGGCGCTGCGCCGGACGCTGTAGAGGTAGTCGTCGTGGGTGCGGGCGATGAGCTTCGGAATCCCGGTGCTGCCGCCGGAGAGTTGCAGGAACGCAACCGAACTCGCCGAGACGCGCGGCAATTCGGTGGGCGTGTCGCGGAAGTCGGCGAGATCGTGGACACCCTCGCCCCGCACCGGCCCGGTTTCGTCGCATACGAGCAGCACGTGCCGCAGGCTCGGCACCTCCGCGCGCACCGACTCCGCCAGCGCCGCGTAGTCGAAGCGCTGGTGGGTCGCGCAGGTGATCATGGCGCGCGCCCGCGCCGCCCTGGCGATCGGCACCAGTTCGGCGCCGCGATGGGCGGGCAGGCAGAACACCGGCAGCGCGCCCAGTTCGAACAGCGCGAAGATCACCTCGACGAATTCGGCGCGGTTGGGCAGCTGGACCAGCACCCGGTCGCCCGGCGTCAGCCCGAGGCGGGCCAAACCGGTCGCCAGGGCGCCCGAGCGGTGCGCGAGCTCGGCGTAGGTCCAGCGGTTCGCGGCGTCGACGACGGCGATCCGGTCGGGGGTCGCGGCCGCGCGTGCGGCGAGCAGATCGCCGAATGTCTCACCGGCCCAAAGGTTCTGCTCTCGATAGCGTTGCGCCTGTTCAGGCGGCCACGGAGTGAATCCGGGGAGTACGGGAGCGGTCAAGTCGAGCACCTCTTTCCAGCGGATCTGCGGAACTGCCCGTCGGATGTTCTGAGGGAAGGTAACCATCCGGCGTCCGATTCAGGTTAGGCTAACCTCATGTCTAAGGGCTATTCCACGGGGCAGACCGTTGTCGTGACCGGCGCGGCCGGGGGGATCGGCGCCGCGATCGCCGCCAGGTTCGCCGCCGAGGCGCGAGTGCTGTCGCTGTGGGACCGCGAGAGCGCGGTGCACGCCGTCGCCGCCGACCTCGCCCAGCGCGCCGTCGACCGCGCCGTCGCGGGTGGGCGTGACAAAGCTTGGGACGCGGCCGAATCCGTGCACGGCGTCGAAGTCGATGTCTGCGATGCCGAGGCCGTGCGGACCGCGTTCGACCGATTCGGCGCCGCGCACGGGCCCGCCGACGTGGTCGTGCACGCGGCGGGAGTCATGGTCGGCGGCAACGCGCTCGAACTCGACGCCGCCGAGTGGACCCGCTGCCTGACCGTCAACGCCACCGCCACCATGCTGGTCACCCAGCGCGCCGCCACCGAGATGGTCGCGGCCGGGCGCGGCTCGATCGTCGTGGTCTCCTCCAACGCCGCCGCCATGCCCCGGGTGAACATGGCCGCCTACGGCGCGGCGAAGGCCGCCGCGACGGCCTACACGAAAGCCCTGGCCCTCCAGGTCGCCCCGCTGGGCGTGCGGGTCAATCTCGTCTCCCCCGGCTCCACCGACACCGCCATGCTGCGCGAGATGTTCGGCGGCGATCGGATCGACGCGGCCGCCGAGACCGCGCTGCTCGACGGCGACCCGACCGTCTACCGGCTGGGTATCCCGTTGCGCCGCATCGCCGCTCCCGCGGATATCGCCGAAACCGTCCACTTCCTGGCGTCCGAGGGCGCCCGCCACATCACCATGCACGACCTGCGGGTCGACGGTGGCGCAACGCTCGACATGTGACCGAAAGGGTGATCACCATCAGTACCGACAGTTCAGACCCCGCTTTCGTGCTGTCCCGTCCACGGCGGACCGTGTCCGCGTCCGGGGGCGCGACGATCTTCCGTTCGGCGCACGACGCGGTCACCGCCCTGCGCAGTGGGCGGATCAGCCATATCGTGGGCGCCCTGCCGTTCACCCCCGGCGCACCCACGGCGCTGTGGGCGCCGGAGTCGGTGCGCGTCGTCGAGGCACCGCACACGCCGGACCCGCGCACCACGGTCCCCCACTTCGAGATCGATGCCGCAGTGCCCGACCCGGAGGAACATCAGCGGCGGGTCGCCCGCGCCGTCGAGCTCCTCGGCGATCCGGCACATCCGATCCGGAAGGTGGTGCTGGCCAGGGCTATTCGCGCGGTATCGGCGCGACCCGTCCGCCCGCACGACATCCTGGACCTGATGGTGGGCTCGGATCCGCTGTCCAACGGCTTCCTGGTCGACCTCTCCGCCGCCGGCGGCCGCCATCTCGGCCGCCATCTCGTCGGTTCCAGCCCGGAGATCCTGGCCCGCCGCAGCGGCCACCAGGTGCTGAGTCATCCGCTGGCCGGTTCCGCGCGCCGGGTGGCCGACGACGCCGCGGCCGATCGAGCCGCCGCCGACGCGCTGCTGGCCTCGGCCAAGGACCACGCCGAGCACCGCTACGTCGTCGATCAGGTCTCGGCCGTGCTCAGCGACCGCTGCGCCGAAGTGCGCACGCCCGCACCGGAACTCACCCAGACCCCCGCCATGTGGCACCTCGGTACGCCGATCTCGGCGACGGTCCCGCCGGCCGGTCCCTCCGCGCTCGAGCTGGCGGCGGCCCTGCACCCCACCCCCGCGATCTGCGGCACGCCCACCGGCGCGGCCGCGCGGCTCATCGCCGAACTCGAGGGCGAGCGTGGCTTCTACGCGGGCGCGGTCGGCTGGTGCGATGCCGACGGCAACGGTGAGTGGATGGTGAGCATCCGCTGCGCCGAGCTGTCCGCCGACGGCACCACGCTGCTCGCGCACGCGGGCGGCGGCATCGTCGCCGAATCCGATCCGGCCGCCGAACTGGCCGAGACCACCGGCAAGTTCCAGCGCATCCTCGGTCCGCTCGGTATCGCGGATCTGCCCGTCACCGTCGGCTGAGGCCGACTTCCCCCGAACGAGAGACCGCTATGCCTATCCCCCCGATCGCGCCCTATCCGATGCCGGGCGCCGACGAGGTCCCCGCCGGCCAGGTCGACTGGACCGCCGAGCCCGGGCGCTGCGCGCTGCTGATCCACGACATGCAGCAGTATTTCCTCGACGCCTACGACGTGCACCGCGATCCCGCCCGCACCCTGATCGCCAACATCGCCCTGCTGCGCGACCGTTGCCACGAGCTGGACATCCCGGTGATCTACACGATGCAACCCGGCAACCAGCATCCCTCCCGGCGTGGCATCCTCGCCGACTTCTGGGGCAGCGGCATGGCCGAGGGGGCCGACACCCACGTCATCAATGCCATCGCCCCGGAACCGCAGGACATCCAGGTGACCAAGTGGCGGTACTCGGCGTTCCAGCGCACCGACCTGCGCGAGCTGCTCGGCTACTACCAGCGCGATCAGCTCCTGGTCACCGGCGTCTACACCCACATGGGCTGCATGCTCAGTGCCGCCGAGGCCTTCATGAGCGACGTGCGCCCGTTCCTCGTCCACGACGCGACCGCGGACTTCAGCCGCGACGAGCACGTGATGGCGCTCAACTACGTCGCGCGGCGATGCGGGGCGGTCACCGGCACCGCGGAGCTGCTGCGTCACCTCGATCCGGCCCGGATCGAAGCAGACGCCTGACCAGGCCCCGCGTCATCGGTACCGCGCCGGATGCGGTGACGCGGGCCACATTTCGCCATTCGAAATTAACTTAGGCTAACCTATCTTCGCCGCGTCCCGCTGCGCTCTTCGCCGGCCGGGACCACCTGCGCGCGGGGGTCGAGAACGTTGATGAAGGAGTCGTTGTGAGCTCGGTGGAACGGGACGACGTAAGCGCCGAAACTCCCGGATTACCGCTCACCGGAGCGCAACTGGGCATCTGGAACGCCCAGCGCCTGGATTCCGACTCGCTCAGCTACCTGGTCGGCGAGGTACTCGAGATCGCCGGACCCGAGCCACTCGATGTCGCTTTGCTGGACACCGCGATTCGCCGCACCATCGCCGAAACCGACACCATGCGACTGCGATTCGCCGACACCCCGGACGGCCCGCGCCAGCGGATCACCGAGCACGAACCCGAACTGCGTCCGCTCGTCGACCTGCGTGGCGAGGCCGACCCGATCGCGGCCGCGCACCGGCTGGTCGCGGCCGAACGCGAACGCTCCGCCACCTATTGCCGCGCCATGGTCGACCGGCAGCTCTACACCTACACGCTGCTGCGCCTCACCGACACCGAGGTGTGGTGCATCCAGCTCTACCACCACCTGATCATCGACGGCTACAGCGCGGCCATGGTCTCGCGCCGGGTCGCCGCCCACTACACCGCGCTGCGTCGCGGCGGTGACGTGCCGCGCCTGCGGTGGGGCTCGATCGAGACGCTGGTGGCCGAGGACCTGGAATACCGGGCGAGCCAGGCACATCAGCACGATCGCGACTACTGGCGCGACCGGCTGACCCCGCTGCCGCCGCTGGACGGGCGCGGCCGCGCGCCCGAGGGCGTGGTCGAGCGGACCCACCAGGCCCGCGCCGTCCTCGACGCCGACCTGGTGGCCCGCATCAAGGAGGCGGCCACCGCCGCCGGTATCACCTGGGCCGATGTGCTCGTCGCCGGCTACGTCGGGTTCGTGCACCGGCTGCTCGGCGAGAACGATGTCGTCATCGCCCTGCCGGTGATGGCGCGGGTCGGCAAGACCGCCCTCACCACCCCGTCCATGGCGGTCAACGTACTGCCGCTGCGGATCGCGGTTTCCAGCCAGGATCGCCTCGGCGACCTGGGCAAGCGGGTGGCCGACGCGCTGCGGGAGATGCGCGCGCACCAGCGGTTCCGCGGTGAGGACCTGGCTCGCGAATTCGGCGGCGCCCAGACCGGCGCGCTGCTGCACGGCATCGGCATCAACCTCAAGGCGTTCGACTTCGCGCTCGACTTCGACGGCGCCACCGGCACCTTGCGCAATGTCGCCGGTGGCCCGCCGGAGAACCTGGGCCTGACCGTCACCCCGCTGTCGGAGGACCGGATCCAGCTCGGCTTCGAGGTCGACGCCCGCTCGCTCGACGCCACCACGGCCCGGCGGCGGATGGCCGCGCTGGTCACGCTGATCACCGCACTGGTCGACGGAGCGGACACCCCGATCGGCGCGATCACCCTGTACCGGAACGAGATCAGTGACGGCATCGCTGTCGAGCGTGCCGGCGCCGCGCTGCCCGGCCGCGCGGTGGACGCGGTGGAGGTCTTCGACAGCATGGTCGCGGCACGCGGAGACGACATCGTGCTCGTCGCCGGCGCCCACCGGCTCACCGCCGCCGACCTGGGCGCCCGCGTGCACCGGCTGGCCCGATACCTGCGCGGCCTCGGCGTCGGCCCCGAGGACATCGTCGGGATCGCGCTCCCGCGCACCGTGGACCTGGTCGTCGCGCTGCTCGCGGTCCGGCACGCGGGCGCGGCCTACCTGGTCCTCGACATCGGGCACCCCGCGCAGCGCCTCGCCGACATCGTCGACGACGCCGCGCCGGTGCTGATCCTGACCGACGACGCGGTCGCGACGACGGTGTTCGCCGATCGGTCCGACGCCCCGCTCCCGATCACCGACGCGGCATCGGCCGAACGAGCGACCCACGACGCCGTGTGCGGTCTGATCCGGCTCTCGGACAGCGGCATTCGCGAGGCCGTCGCCGGGCTCGCCGACGGTCCGCTGACCACCGCGGAGCTCGCCGCGCCGCGCTCGCCCGCGCATCTGGCCTACGTCGTGTACACCTCGGGGTCCACCGGCAAGCCCAAGGGCGTGCAGATCTCCTGCGGTGCGATGGCCCAGCTGCTGCACCACCATCGGTCGACCGTCTACGCCGAGGCCGCCCAGCGCGCGGGCGGGCGCCGGCTGCACGTCGCGCACACCTACTCGTTCGCCTTCGACGCGGCGCAGGACCAGCTGTTGTGGCTGTGGTGCGGGCACCGAGTGCACCTGTACGACACCGAGATCCAGAAGGACGCGGCCGCGCAGGTCGCCGCGTTCGGCGCCGATCGCATCGACGTCGTCGACACCACCCCGTCGATGGCGACCGCCCTGATCGACAACGGGCTGCTCGCCGGCGCGCACCGTCCCGGGCTGCTGCTGCTCGGCGGCGAGGCGACCCCGCCCGCGCTGTGGTCGGTCATCGTCGCCTCGGGGGTGGCCGCCCGCAACATGTACGGGCCGACCGAGGCCACGGTCGACGCGCTCAGTGCCCCGGTGACCGGCGCGCTGCCGCATGTCGGCGGGCCGCTCGACGGCACCCGCGCCTATCTGCTCGACGGTGCGCTGCACCTGGTCCCCGACGGCGAGATCGGCGAGTTGTATTTGGCGGGGCCGCAATTGGCGCGCGGCTATCTCGGCCGGGTCGAGGTGACGGCGGAGCGGTTCGTCGCCGATCCGTTCGTGGCCGGCGAGCGCATGTACCGCACCGGCGACCGGGCGCGCTGGCTCCCCGGCCGCGGCTACGACTATCTCGGCCGTGCCGACGCGCAGATCAAGGTCCGTGGCTACCGCGTGGAACTGGGCGAGGTCGAGGCCGCGCTCGGCGCGCTGCCCGGCGTGGCCGCCGCGGCCGCCACCGTGCGCACGTCCGGCGACAGCACGCGGCTGGTGGGCTACCTGGTCCCCGAGGCCGGGCGCGCGCTCGACGGCGATCAGCTGCGGCACCGGCTCACCACCCTGGTCCCCGACCATCTGGTGCCCTCGGCGCTCGTGGTGCTCGACGCCCTGCCCACCACCGTGAACGGCAAGCTCGATCGCGCGGCGCTGCCCGCGCCCCAGTTGACCTCCACCGGGCGGCCGGCCCGCACCGAGCAGGAGCGGGCGCTGTGCGGCGCGGTGGCCGAGGTGCTCGGCGTGGCCCAGGTCAACGCCACCGACGACTTCTTCGGGCTCGGCGGCGACAGCATCACCGCGATCGGCGTGAGCAGTCGGCTGCGCGCCCTCGGCTGGGCAGTCCCGCCGAAAACACTGCTGGCCCAGCGTGATCTGGCCACGATCGCCGCCACGGCCCAGGTGAGCGACCAGCACGCCGACGCCCCGGTCCCGGACGAGGCGACCGGCCCCGTTCCGATCACCCCTATGGTGGCCGCGCTGCTCGCGGCGAACCCCGATCGCGCCGCGGTGGCCGGCTACGCCCAGTGGACCGCCCTGACCCTGCGCGAGGACCTCACCCTCGACCACCTGACCGCCGGCCTCCAGGCCCTGCTCGACCGCCACGACGCCCTACGCCTGATCCTCGGCGAATCGGACCGGCTCGAGGTCGCCGGTGTCGGCACTGTCCGCGCATCGGAGCTGGTCAGCGAGCTGTTCTATGACCGGCTCCACCCCGCAGGCGCGAAGGCCGCGACACCGCACAGCGACGTGGACGCGCTGATCGAGTCGGTGGCGACCACACTGTCGGGGGAACTAGATCCCGCCGCCGGTGTCGAGATCCGCGCCGCGGTGGTGCGCACCGCGCCGGGAACCGCCGACCGGCTGGTCCTGGTCGCCAACCACCTGGTGGTGGACGGGGTTTCGTGGCGCATCCTGGTGCCCGAACTGTACGAGGCGTGTGCGGCGGCGCGCGAGGACCGTCCGGCGCGGATGTCGGCGAAGGGCAGTTCGTGGCGGCGCTACGCCACATTGCTCGCCGAGTCCGGCGCCGCGGGCGCGCACCGCCCGGAACTGGCGCACTGGGAGCGCGCGCTCGGTGACGACACCGTCGCGACATTGGGCGCACGCGCGCTCGACCGCACGGTGGACCGCGTCGAGAGCGCCCAGCGGACGAGAACTTTCGCCGCTGCCGAGGTCTCCGAGGCGCTGCTGACCACGCTGCCCAGCGCCTATCGGGCCAAGACCGACGACGTGCTGCTCGCCGCGCTCGTGCTGGCGCTCAACGCCTGGCGGCACGAGCGAGGCGAAGCACTCCAGTCGGGCAGGCCGGTCACGGTGGAGGGACACGGGCGCGAAGCCCCGCGTGCCGATACCGATGTCGCCGGCACCATCGGCTGGTTCACCACCGAGTTCCCGGTGTGGACACCCGCCACCGGGATCGACGACCCGGACGGGCTGGCCGACGCCCTGGCAGGCGGCGCGGCGGCCGGACGGCTGCTGCGCGCGGTCAAAGAGGCCAAGCGGGCCGTCCCCGGCAACGGTGTGGGCTACGGCGTGCTGCGCTGGCTCGACCCGGAGACCGTGCCGCGACTCGCCGGGCGGCGCGCACCCGAGGTGCTGCTGAACTATCTCGGGCGCTTCGGGGGCGGGGGCACCGCAGGCTGGCGGCTGCCCGACCACGACGCGTTCGCCGTGACGGAGCCGTCGGAAAAGGCTCTCACGGAAGTGCTTTCGCTCAACATCTTCGTGCACGAACCCCCCGCCGCGCAGCCAAGTGGCGCCCGGCTGGCGGTGGAGTGGACCGCGGCGAGCCGAATTCTCGGCGCGGATCAGGTCGCCGACATCCAGCGGCACTTCGACCGCGCGCTGGCGGCGTTCGCCGCGCACGCGGTGCTGTTCCCCGGCGGGCTCACGCCGTCGGACGCCCCCGGCCTCGCCGTCACCCAGGAGACGATCGATGCGCTCGAGACCGCGCACGGTCCGCTGGCCGAACTGCTGCCGCTGTCCCCCTTGCAGGAAGGGCTGCTGTTCCACGCGATTCGCGACGGAGCCGACGACGTCTACGCGCTGAGCGCCCGCGTCGACCTGCACGGTCCGCTGGACGGCGCACGGCTGTCGGCCGCGTTCGACACCGTCGTCGGCCGCCATCCCACCATGGCCGCCGCCTTCCACTACGCGGGCTTGGACCAGCCCGTGCAGGCCGTCCCGCGTGCGGTCGGCATGCCGTGGCGGGAGATCGATCTGTCCCGGTTGCCGCTGCCCACGGCGCGAGCCGCCGCCGACCGGCTGGAAGCCGAAGCGACCCGGCACCGCTTCCCGGTGGACCGGTCGCCGATGTTGCGCGCCACGCTGATCCGGATGCCCGGTGACGCGCACCGGCTGGTCCTCAACACCCATCATCTGGTGATCGACGGCTGGTCCACCCCGATCGTCCTGCGCGAGGTGCTCGCCGCCTACCACGGCGACGACCTGCCCGCACCCGCCTCCTACCGCGACTATCTGGCCTGGCTCGGCACCCGCGACCGCGCGGCGGTCCGCGCGGCCTGGTCGGCGCGGCTGGCCGGACTCGCCGGACCCACGCTGGTGCGCACCGACACCGGCCGCGCACGCGAGTTCCGGCAGTGGCAGGTGCCGCTGCCCGCATCGCTGTCCACGGCACTGGCCGAGCTGGGCCGCCGCCGCGGCCTGACGATGAACACCCTGGTCCAGGGCACCTGGGCACTGACCCTGGCCGCGCTCACCGGACGCGCCGACGTCGTGTTCGGCGCGACCGTCTCCGGCAGACCCGCCGAACTGCCCGGTGTGGCCGGCATCGTCGGCCTGTTCGCCAACACCGTGCCGGTGCGCTGCGCCGTGGACCCCGAGCGCGCGCTGCTCGCGCAGCTGGCCGAGCTCCAGGACAACCAGTTCGCCATGCAGGAATTCGACTACGCCGGCCTGGCGGAGATCGAACGGATCGCGGGCCTCGGGACACTGTTCGACACCCTGGTCGCCTTCGAGAACTTCCCGGATTCCGGTGCCGGACAGCCGGAGTCGCACGAGCTGCGCCGCGGCGAGTTCCACAACCACGGCAACACGCACTATCCGCTGACCTTGATCGCCCCGCCGGGCGATCAGCTGACGCTGGTGATCTGGTACGACCGCGCCGCCGTCCACGACAGCACGCTCGCCCGGATCGCCGAGCGGATCGTCGAGATCCTGACCGCGGTCATCGCCGACACCGACCTGCGTCCCGCGATGTTCCTCGCACCGCTCACACCCGTGCCGGTCGCGACGGCATCGACCGCCGCCGTCGCACAGCCAACCGGCGAACAGCCCGTCCCCCACGGCGACACGCTCGCCGTCTGGGGAACGCCCGTCGATCCGGCGGCCCCCGCGATCACCGCGCAGGACGTCACCCTCGACTTCGGCGAATTCGATGCCAGGGTGAATCGTCTTGCCCGCTGGCTCGTCTCGCGCGGCGTCGGTCCCGAGACCGTGGTCGCCGTCGCCATGCCACGCTCCATCGATTCGGTCGTCACGGCGCACGCGATCTGCCGGGCCGGTGGCGTGTACCTGCCGGTGGACCCGGAACAGCCCGCACAGCGCGTCGAGCAGATCCTCGCCACGGCCGCGCCCGCCATGGTGCTGCGCTCGCTGGACCAGGCCGACAGCAGCGGATTCGCCGACGCGGCGCTCACCGACGCCGACCGGCGCGCGCCGCTGCGCCCGGCCAATACCGCCTGCCTGCTGTTCACCTCCGGCTCCACCGGGGTGCCCAAGGGCGTGAGCCTCTCGCACGCCTCGATCATCTCCACCTTCGAGTGGCTGCACCGCGAACGCCGGTTCGGACCGGGCGACACCATGCTCTACCGCACGCCGCCGATCTTCGACGCCTCGCTCCTGGAGATGTTCCTGCCGCTGTGCGTCGGCGCGCGGATCGTGCTGGCCCGGCCGGGCGGGCACCGCGATCCCTACTACCAGGCGCGGCTCATGAGCACCGAGCGCGTGACCGCGATGTGGATGACGACCTCAATGCTGACCGTGCTCGCCGAGGAGGCCGACCTCTCGGGCTGCACGGACCTGCGCTGTGTCCTCACCGGCGGTGAGGTGCTGCCGCCCGCGACCGCGCAGCGCATGCGCGCGCTGACCGGCACCGCCGTGTACAACTTCTACGGTCCCACCGAGGCCGCGATCGGCTTCACCTTCCACCAGACCGTCGACGCCGACACGACCTCGGTGCCGGTCGGCGCGCCCGCCGATCCGATCCGCATCCTCGACGACCGGCTGCGGCCGGTACCCGAGGGAACCGTCGGCGAGCTCTACCTGACCGGCGTCCGGCTGGCGCGCGGCTACCTGGCCCGTCCCGACCTGAGCGCGGCCGCCTTCGTGGCCGACCCGTACGGGACGGGCGAAAGGATGTACCGCACCGGCGATCTCGTGCGAAGGAACCCGCGCGGTGAGCTCGAGTACGTCGGCCGCACCGACAGCCAGGTGAAGTTGCGCGGCCAGCGCGTCGAACTGGGCGATATCGAATCCGCCCTGCTCACCTGTGCCGGAGTGGCCCACGCGGTGGTGCTGCTGCGCGAGGACACCCCGGGTGACCAGCGCCTGGTCGCCTACCTCATCGCCGAGTCCGGGACCGTACTCGACACCGACGCGGTGCGCGAGCAGCTGCGAACAGCGCTGCCCGCGTACATGATTCCCGCCGCCTTCCTGGTGCTCGATCACATCCCGCGCACCGCGACCGAGAAGATCGCCCGGCAGGAACTGCCCGCGCCGGAATCCGTCCGGCCCGGGGCGGCCCCCGCGCACACACCCGCCACGGCGACCACACCGGCGCCGACCGAACCCGGCCTGCTCGACGCGATCCGTCAGGCCATGGCCGCGGTCCTGTCGATCGACGAGGTCGGCGCGGACGACGACTTCTTCGATCAGGGCGGGCACTCGCTGCTCGCGGTGCGGCTGATCGGCCGGTTGACCCGGGCCGACCTGCCCGCCGTCCTCGACGACGTCTTCAGCGCTCCCACACCACGTGCGCTCGCGGCCCGGATCGGCGCGGTCGATCCCACCGCGGCGCGACCGGCGAACGGTCTCGCCAGTCTGGGCAGCCGCCTCGATCCGGTGCTGGAGCTGCGCGCCGAGGGATCGGCCCCACCGCTGTTCTGCATCCACCAAATCGGCGGCACCGCCTGGAAGTACGCGCCGCTGGCCCGGCTGCTGCGGGCCGACCGGCCGATCATCGGTGTGCAGATGCCCCAGCTCACCGAGCCGAACAGGCGGACGCCCACGCTCGACGATCTGGCCCGGTTCTACCTCGACGCCGTGCGCCGCATCCAGCCGCGAGGCCCGTACCACCTGCTCGGCTACTCGCTGGGCGGCAACCTGGCCCACGCGATGGCGGCCATCCTGGAGGCCGAGGGCGAGCAGGTCGGCTTCGTTGGTCTGCTGGACTCGCATCCGCTGTCGAACCTGACCGATCGGGCCGCCGCGACCCTGGCCGACCCCTCCGGCATGGACGCGCTGCTGCCCGAAATCGCGGAGTACGCACCGGAATTGGCGGAAGTGGTGCGCAACGCGGCGACCGAGCTGCTGCGCATGGTCACCGAGTCCGCGTCACCGCGCTATCGCGGCCCGATGGCCCTGTACTGCGCGGACAACGGCCTGGAACCCGAACGCGTGCACGCCCAGCTCACCGGGTGGCAGGCCGCGGGCGCGCACCTGGTGGTCCGGCGACTTCCCTACACGCACAACGAGATCGCGATGCCGACCGGCTGGACCGAGGTGGCCGCGCTGCTCGACGTGGATCCCGCGATCCGCACCTGACCTTCCACCTGGATAGAAAGAAGGAAATCACTCCATGTCAGCGCACCGAATGACGGCACGCATGCGTGCCGCCGTCGCCCTCCTGATCGTCGCGGTGACCGCGACGGCGGTGGGCTGCGGCAGCTCCACCTCCGAGCAGGCGGCCGAGTCCGGCACTCGCCAGGTGGAAACCGCCAAGGGCCCGGTCACCGTGCCCGCCGACCCGCAGCGCATCGTGGTCCTCAACGGCGCGCTCGCCGGGTACCTGTTCGACCTCGACGCCAAGGTGAAGGCCGCGGATCCACGGATTCTGGGTGTCACGCTGCAGCCCGGCGAGTTCCCCGCCGCCTGGGCCGCCGACGCCGAGGCACAGGGCACCGTGGCGGTGCCCTCCGGCGACGACCTGAACCTGGAGTTCATCGCCGCCCAGCAGCCCGACCTGATCATCGGCGGCGGACCGGGCTGGCCGGGTCAGCAGACGATCAAGAACTACGACAAGCTGGCCGCGGTCGCGCCCACCGCGCTGGTGGCGTCCAACCTCGCCAACTGGCAGGACCAGCTGAAGGCGGTGGCCGACTTCGTCAACCGCCCCGAGAAGGTCGACGGCATGATCACCGCCTACAACACGCGGGTCGACGAGGTGAAATCCGCCGTGCGGCTGCCGCAGGGCGCGACGGCGGTGATGCAGTCCCAGTCCGATGGCAAGCCCATCCTGCTCGCCCCCAACACCCCGCTGGCCACGCTGCTGTCCGGGGTCGGCTTCACCGTCGACGACAAGATCGAAGCGAAGGCGGGCAACCCGACCAAGGCCGAGGCCGGTGACTGGGTCACCTTCAGCCCCGAACTGCTGAGCACCGTCGTCGACGCTCCGGTGCTGTTCGTGATCAAGCTCGACGGCGGCCGCGACATCGCCCAGCTGAAGCAGGACCCGGCGCTGGCCATGCTGCCCGCCTTCCAGCGGGGCCAGGTCTACGAGCTGCCCGCCGCCAGCAAGCGGCCGGACTACCGGCAGGCCATGGCGACCCTCGATCTGCTGGCCGAGCGCTTCAAGAAGTAGTCCTCGGGCACCGACGCCGTCCCGATCACCCCGTCCGCCGGACCTCCAGCGGGCGGGGTGGCCGCGTTTCGGCGGCACCGCACCACGCACGGACGGGTTGGCCGAGGATTCCGGCTGTGGCACAGTCGGTTCCGCGACAGTCGCGTGGGAGTGGGGGGTCAACGGTGCGCAAGATCGTCGGAGTGGAGCCGTTCGTCACCGAGCGTTCGGCTCTGCTCGCGGAAGGCAATCACTTCACCGCCCGCTACCAGGAGCTGGGCGCCACCGACGACGGCTGGGCGGCCTACCAGCGTTTCTCCGCGCTCCACGCCCGGTACCAGGAACTGCTGCCCGACATCGTGGTCTCGCGGTGCCCGTTCACCGGACAGCTGGTGTACTGGCCGCTCGACATCGTCGATGTCGACGGGTGGTTCTGGATGTCGTCCAACCCGGTTCGCCGCTTGGACCCCGTACCGCACACCTGGTTGTTGATGGCCGGTGCGATGCGGCTCGACGGCCCGCCCGCGCCCGCGCCGTTCGCCCGCCGCGTAGGCCCCGACGTGCCCTATGTGTATCCCCAGGTACTCGGCCATCCCGAGATACGCGCCGTGATCACCCAGCTGCGGGTCGGTCCGCACACCGGCTGGCCGATCACCTACCACTGCTCCGTGTACCGGCCGCGCGGCATCGCGCTCGAACCGGTGTGGGGTAGTGACCATTACGACGTCGTTCGGGCTCCGGGCCGGTACGCCGCCTGGGACGACAACTGGGGCTCCAACAGCAAGGACTTCGACCTGAGACCCTGGCTGGACAGCGGCAAGCTCCAGTGGATCGCCCCCGATGACGCCACCGCGACCCTGCGCACCGGTTCCGCCGATTGCCCCTATCCGGATCTCCCGGGGACCCGCAAGTACAACCGGCTGTTCTGAGCCGACAACGCAAGGGGCCCTTGCCGTTCGCGATGAACGGCAAGGGCCCCGGGACGTGGCGACTTACAGCGCCTTGAGTTCCTCGGTGACCGCACCGACGGACTTCTTGGCGTCGCCGAACAGCATGGAGGTGTGATCGGCGTAGAACAGCGGATTGTCGATGCCGGCGAAGCCGGAGTTCATCGAGCGCTTGAGCACGATGACGCTCTTGGCCTGGTCGACGTTGAGGACCGGCATGCCGTAGATCGGGCTGGACTTGTCCTCGCGGGCGGCCGGGTTGGTGACATCGTTGGCGCCGATGACCAGGACCACATCGGTACGGCCGAATTCGCCGTTGATGTCGTCCATTTCCTTCATCGCGTCGTAGGAGACCTCGGCCTCGGCCAGCAGCACGTTCATGTGCCCGGGCATGCGACCGGCGACCGGGTGGATCGCGTACTTGACCTCGACGCCCTTACCCTCGAGCAGCGAGGCCATCTCCTTGACCGCGTGCTGGGCCTGGGCGACGGCCATACCGTAGCCGGGCACCACGATGACCTGGTTGGCGTAGGCCATCTGGATCGCGGCGTCGGCGGCCGAGGTGGCCTTGGCCTGCTTGTTCTCGCCACCGGCGCCGCCACCGGCCGCACCGCCGCCGCCACCGAAGCCACCGGCGACGATGGCCGGGATGGAGCGGTTCATGGCCTTGGCCATGAGGTTGGTCAGGATGGTGCCGGACGCGCCGACGATCATGCCCGCGACGATCATCGCGGTGTTGTTCAGCGCCAGGCCCGCGGCCGCGGCCGACAGCCCGGTCAGGGCGTTGAGCAGCGAGATGACGACCGGCATGTCCGCGCCACCGATCGGCAGCACGACCATCAGGCCGAGCACACCGGCCAGCACCAGCAGGCCGATCATCCACAGCTGCGAGACGCCGCCGTTGTCGGCACCGAGGCCGATCACCACGGCGCACACGATCGCGCCGACGAGCAGCAGCAGGTTCAGCGGCTGCTGCAGGCGGCCGACGCTGATCGGCTTGCCGGACAGGATCTCCTGCAGCTTGGCGAAGGCGATGATCGAGCCCCAGAACGAGACCGAACCGATCACCGCGGCGAACAGCGAGCCGATGATGATGTGGATGTTCGGCTCGTCGTGCAGCGCCGAGAAGCCCGAGCTGTCGATGAACTCGGCCCACGCGATGAGCGCGACCGTGCCACCACCGACACCGTTGAACGCGGCGACCAGCTGCGGCATCTCGGTCATCTTGGTGCGCACGGCGGGCGGAACACCCAGTGCCACACCGACGACCAGGCCCGCGCCGATCAGGATCCAGTTGATCAGGTCCGCGTGGCGCACCGAGATCAGCGTGGCGATCACGGCGATGGCCATGCCGACCGCGGCGATCTGGTTGCCGCGCACCGCGGTCTTCGGACCGGTCAGACCCATCAGGCCGTAGATGAACATGGAGAAGGCCACGATGTAGAGGCCGTTGACCAGGTAGGTCATGTTGTCGACTGCGTGCATCACTCGGCCGCCTTCTTCTTACCCTTGAACATGCCGAGCATGCGGTCGGTGACCACGAAGCCACCGATGACGTTCAGCGTTCCGAACACCACGGCGACGAACAGGATGATCTGGACCAGCAGGGACGGGTCCTTCACATTGCCCAGCGTCACCAGCGCACCGAGCACCACGATGCCGTGGATGGCGTTGGTGCCCGACATCAGCGGGGTGTGCAGGGTGTTGGGGACCTTGGAGATGACGGCGAAGCCGACGAATCCGGACAGGACCAGGATCGCGATATTGGCGAGAAGTTCGGTGTACATCAGGCTTCCACCTCACGGGTGACACAGGAATCGGCCAGCACCTGGTCCTCGAAATCGGGCGCGAGCTTGCCGTCGACCAGCATCAGCTCCAGCAGGGCCGCGATGTTCTTGGAGTACAGCTCGCTGGCGTGCTCGGGCATGGTGGCGGGCAGGTTCAGCGGCGAGGCGATGGTCACCTCGTGCTTGACCACGGTCTGACCGGGCTCGGTGAGCTCGCAGTTGCCGCCGGTCTCCCCGGCCAGGTCGACGATCACGCTGCCGGGCTTCATGCCCTCCACGGCGGCGGCGGTGACCAGGCGCGGCGCGGGACGACCCGGCACCAGCGCGGTGGTGATGACCACGTCGAAGCCCTTGATGGCGTCTTCGAGGGCCTTCTGCTGCTGGGCCTTCTCGTCGTCGGTGAGCTCGCGGGCGTAGCCACCCTCACCGGCGGCGTCGATGCCCAGGTCGAGCCACTGGGCGCCGACCGAGCGCACCTGGTCGGCGACCTCGGGACGCACGTCGTAGCCGGTGGTGCGGCCACCGAGGCGCTTGGCCGTGGCCAGCGCCTGCAGACCGGCGACACCGACACCGAGCACCAGCACGGTGGCCGGCTTCACGGTGCCCGCGGCGGTGGTCAGCATCGGGAAGAAGCGGGTGGACTCCGAGGCGGCGAGCAGCACGGCCTTGTATCCGGCGACGTTGGCCTGCGAGGACAGCGCGTCCATCACCTGCGCGCGCGAGATACGCGGAATCGCCTCGACCGCGAAGGCCTGCACACCGGCGGAGCGCAGCGCGCCGATCTGGTTCTCGGCGTTGCGGGGCGCGAGGAACCCGATCAGAGTCTGTCCGGAGGACAGCTTGGCCACCTCGGCATCGCTGGGCGGGGCGACCTTGACCACGACCTCGGCCGACCACGGATCACCGATGGTCGCGCCCGCCTCGACAAAGGCTTCGTCGGGGATGAGGGCGCCGAGGCCGGCACCGGCTTCCACGACCACCTCGACACCCTGCTTGGACAGGGCGGGGATGATCTTGGGCACCAATGCGACCCGCCGCTCACCCGGGCCGGACTCGCGAACGACTCCGACACGCGCGCCGCGCGGCGAACCCTCGCCCACGTTTTGCGTTGTCTCCACTAGTCAGACTTCCTTCTTGTGCTGGCTTCGAGCCGGGGAACAACGGGTCAGCCGACGTTACTTGCGAGTAGGTTCGGCTGAAATCCTCGCTACTGTACTCGGCTCGCGGTGAGCCTAGCCGAGATGCCCGTCACATCGGCGGGCTGGACCATCCACTGGGAAATAGGACAGACCCGACCCGTTTCGCCAAGTTGACGACCTTTCCGCACGGCGGCCGCGGCCCCGCGGCCATGATCACATTCGTCGCCGCAGGTAGGGCCGGACAAGACCGCACATGAAGGTGGGCTACTTACTTCCACGTCCGAATGCTGGTCAGCCGACCGGTTACTCGACATACGTGACGCGCGTCATGTCGGTGCGGGGTTCGGACTGTTGCGCGACCCACGCCACACCGTAGGGTCGTCGCTGTGAACGACTGCGTCTTCTGTCGGATCGTGGCGGGTGCCGCGCCCGCGACCAAGGTCTACGAGGACGACGCGGTGTGCGCGTTCCTCGACATCAGGCCGATCACCCGCGGGCACACCCTGGTCGTTCCCAAGCAGCACGCCACCGAGCTCGACGATCTCGCCCCCGATCTGGGCGCGACACTCTTCCGCACCGGGCACCGGCTCGCGCGCGCCCTGCGCCGTAGCGACTTGAGCAGCGACGGCGCCAATCTCATCCTCAACGACGGAATCGCGGCCTTCCAGACCGTCGGCCATGTGCACCTGCACGTGGTGCCGCGTAGACACGGGGACAAGCTCAGCTTCGCCAAGGGCTTCCTGCTGCGCCGCCCCCACGAACCGAACTCGACCGCGGCCGCGATCCGCGCCGGACTCACGGCGCTCGACGCTGAAGGAGCACAGGGATGACCGAGGGCACGCCCGACCGCGAGCAGCTGACCGACCTGCTCGCCCAGCAGTGGGAGGCCATCGGCATCCTGGTGGCCGACCTCGACGAGAAGGCGTGGCGCAAGCCGTCGCCGCTGCCGGGCTGGACGCTGTTCGACGTGGTCGCGCATGTGATCGGCACCGAGTCGTGGTTGCTCGGCGAGACCCCGCCCCCGCACGACCCGCTGCGGCCCAAGACCGACGTGCGGACCCTGCCGCACGTGCGCAACGAGGTCGCGGTGCTCAACGAGATCTGGATCGACCGACTACGCCCGCTGTCCGGCAAGCGGCTGCTCGCGCTGTTCGACGAGGTCACCGATCGCCGGCGAGCCGCCCTGGCCGCGATGGACGAGCAGGCCTGGCAGACACCGACCGTGTCGCCGGTCGGGCAGGTGCCCTACGGGCGGTTCATGCGGGTGCGCCTGTTCGACTGCTGGATGCACGAACTCGACCTCGCCGACGGCATCGGCCGCCCGGTATCCGAGGGCGGCGCGCGCGCCGAGACCGCCTTCGCCGAACTCACCATCGGGCTGGGCCGGGCCGTGGTGAAGGGGGCCAAGGCGCCCGACGGCGCGCGCCTGACCTTCGACCTCACCGGCCCGGTCACCCGGCAGATCCACCTCGGGGTGCTCGACGGCCGCGGCGCGGTGCTCGACGCCGCCGACGCCGAACCGAACGCCGTGATCAGCATGGATTCCGGGCTCTTCGCGCGCTTGCGCGGCGGGCGGACCACCGCCGACGCGCACCGTGACGAGGTCACCGTGACCGGTGACAAGGCCCTCGGCGAGCGCCTCGTGCAGAACCTGGCCTTCACCATCTGATGCGGTTGTTCCTGGCGTCCTATCGGTTCGGCGCCTTCGCCGACCGGCTCGCCGGGCTCGTCGGCGCGCCGGGCGGCCGGGTCGCGGTGATCCCCAACGCCTGTGACGCGTGGCCTGCCGCGTGGTCGTCGGCGGTGGCCAGTGACCTGACCCCGCTGCGGCAGCACGGGTACGCGCCGGAAGTGGTCGACCTGCGCGACCACCTCGGCGCGCCGGGTGAACTGGAGCGGCGTCTGCGCGCGTTCGCCATGGTGTGGGTGCGCGGCGGGAACACCTTCGTCCTGCGGGCCCAATTCGCCCGCAGCGGAGCCGATTCCGTGCTGCCCGCGCTGCTCGCCGAGGACGCGCTGGTCTACGCGGGCTACAGCGCGGGCGCCTGCCTGCTCGCTCCCGACCTGCACGGCCTGGAGACGATGGACGACCCCGCCGAGGTGCGTCCGGCCACCGGCGTCGAATCACGATGGGACGGACTGGGTGTGGTGGACCGTCCGCTCGTGGTCCATCTCGACTCCCCCACCGACCCTGACGGCGAGTCCGCGAAGCTGCTGGCCCGCTATCGCGCCGAGGGCACCCCGCACTGGGCCCTCACCGACGACGACGTCGTCCTGGTCGACGGCGACCGTACCGAGGTGCTGCGCGGCGGTTCAGCGCCCGGCGCCGACCGGATCCGCTGATCGCTTGCGCCGGAACACGATCCAGCGCATCGCGGAGTACATGTAGACGGCCTCGCAGGCCCCGGCGGCCAGCCGCGCGAGGTGATACTCCATGCCCAGCGCCACCAGACCGGAGCCGACCCCGAGGATGAAGGCCAGATAGTTCACCAGCACCACCGCCGCGTACACCACGGCCTGCGTACCCATCGGCGCGTGCGAGTGGAAGTTGAAGGTGCGGTTGAGCAGGAAGGCCAGGCCGAAGGCGGCGACATAGGCCAGCGTGATCGACACCGGTACCGGCACCCCGAGCCCGGTGTGCAGCAGCGTGAGCAGCAGCAGGTCGACACCGAAGGTGAAACTGTTGATCAAGCCGAAGCCGAGCAGCGTCGCGGGCACGATCCGGTCCAGCCCGAACGGCAGGCGGGCGACGACGGCCTCGCACCAGCGGGTGAACCGGTCGGCGATCGAGTCGGTGACACCCGCGTGCTGCTCCACGCCGTCAGCCTGCCAGCGCGAGATGACGCCGAGATGAGCAGTCGGCAAACGGGCGCGTGCGCCGCCTCAGTGCGGGACGGCGACGGCCACCGCGTGCGCGGTCGGCTGCTCGACGACCGGGCGGCCGAGCGCGGTCCAGGCGGCCAGGCAGCGGCGCCGGGTGAACTCGTCGGCCTCGGCGAGCAGCGCGTCCCGCAGCAGGCGCGGTTCGGCGGACCATTCACCGGCGATCTCGGCCAGCGCGCGGAGGCCGAACATGCCGGTGGCCTCCAGCGCGGACAGCCACTCCTCGTGTTCGCCGTCGCGCACCCGGCGCATGGCATCGGGGTCGATCCCGGCATCGGCGAACTCGGCGGCGAGCAGCGCGCCGACCAACTCGTTGCGGTCCTGCGGTTCCTTCATCTTCCGGCCCCTCCCGGCGAGTACGGTGCGACGCGGCGCGTCGGTGTGTGCGATGCGCGAGCGAGCGCACCGTAGAGCGGAATGCGAAACACGCCGGGTGCGCGACGGCCGATCGCCGACGGACACACCCGCTATGGGCATTGTGACGGGTTGGACGCCGTATACACCAACCGGGCGCGCCGGATCACAATCATGCGCAAATTCACTTGGTCGGGCGCACATCACGTCGGTCAGGTGACCAGCTCGCTCCCACGGCGGGTCAGCGCTGTTCACGAGTCCGGCCGGAGTACCGACGCGGGGTGGTCGTCGCGGGTTAATTTGAGTAGGTGGACGAGAGCAGGGTTGACCTCGAGTCGTTGATTTCCGCGGTGTCCGAGGGGGCTGTGGTCCTCGATCCCGATCTGCTGGCGGGGTACCGGCAGGACTGGGCGCGCGATCCGGACGCGGGCACGCCGCTGGCGGTGGTGCGGGCGCGCGACACCGCCGACGTGGTGGCCACGCTGCGGTGGGCGCACACGGGGCGGGTGCCCGTCGTGCCGCGCGGGGCCGGGTCGGGGTTGTCCGGTGGCGCGACCGCGGTGGACGGCGGGATCGTGCTCAGCACCGAGCTGATGCGCGCGATCAGCGTCGACGCGGTCACCCGGACCGCCGTCGTCGGGCCCGGGCTGCTCAACGCCGAGGTCAAGCGGGCCGTCGCGGCGGAAGGCCTGTGGTATCCGCCCGATCCGTCCTCGTTCGAGATGTGCTCCATCGGCGGCAACGCGGCGACCAACGCGGGCGGACTGTGCTGCGTGAAGTACGGCGTCACCACCGACTACGTGCTCGGCATGGAGGTGGTGCTGGCCGACGGGACCGCCGTGCGGCTGGGCGGACCGCGGCTGAAGGACTCGGCCGGACTGTCGCTGACCAAGCTGTTCGTCGGCAGCGAGGGCACGCTCGGGGTGATCACCGAACTGACCCTGCGCCTGCTGCCCGCCCAGCCGCCGCAGGCGACCGTCGTCGCGAGTTTCGGCTCGCTCACCGCCGCCACCGACGCGATTCTGGCCATCACCTCGACGCTGCGCCCGGCGATGCTCGAGTTCATGGACACCGTCGCGATCAACGCCGTCGAGGACGAGATGCGGATGGGGCTGGACCGCACCGCCGCCGCGCTGCTGGTCGCCCGGTCCGACGCGCCGGGCGAATTCGCCGCGCACGAAGCGCGGTTGATGGTGTCGCTGTGCGAGAAGGCCGGGGCGACCGAGGTTTTCGATACCGAGGACCCCGCCGAGGGCGAAGCCTTCACCGCCGCACGGCGATTCGCGATCCCCGCCGTGGAGCGGATCGGACCGCTGCTGCTCGAGGACGTCGGCGTCCCGCTGCCCCGGCTGGGTGATCTGATCACCGGGATCACCGCCATCGGGGAACGCAACGACGTGCTGGTCTCGGTCATCGCGCACGCGGGCGACGGCAACACCCACCCGCTGATCGTGCACGACCCCACCGACCCCGACAACACCGCCCGCGCGCACCGCGCCTTCGGCGAGATCATGGACCTCGCCATCGCGCTGGGCGGCACCATCACCGGCGAGCACGGCGTCGGCCGATTGAAGAAGGCGTGGCTGCCGGATCAGGTGGGTCCCGAGGTGATGGCGCTGACCCGCCGGATCAAGGACGCGCTCGACCCCGAGGGCATCCTCAACCCCGGTGCGGTGCTCTAGCGGAACAACCCGTCCCGGCACCGGGTTAGCATCCGGTATGACCACCAGGCTCGAGCACAACGTCGCCGATACCCGCTACGAGATCTATCACGACGACGTCCTCGCGGGATACGCCGACTACGCCGAACGGGACGACCCCAAGGTTCGCGATTTCCACCACACCATGACCTTCCCGGAGTACCGGGGCCGCGGCGTGGCCGCCGACGTGGTGAAGTTCGGCCTCGACGATTCCCGCGCCGCCGGCTACCAGGTCATCCCCACCTGCTGGTACGTGGAGAAGTACATCGCCGAGCACCGCGAGTACGCCGACCTGGTCGCCTAGCGCCGCAGGTAGCCCGCCAGGATCGGGCCGATCACGGCGAGCGCCTCGGGGCCGGTGAGCCGGTTGTGCTCGTGCCCGGTCTGATGGTCGATGATCTCGCCGCTGATGTAGGGGCGCCAGGTGTCGGCGTTGGGCGCGTAGCCGGGACGGGCGCTGGTGCTGCTGAAGAACAGCAGGTCGCCGTCGAACACGCCCGGCGCGTAGCCGGCGGCTTCGCGGACGATCTGCTGGTAGTCGGCGTAGAGCCGGCGCAGGTCCGCCGCGCTGATGGTGTCGAGGAGTCCGGCGGCCGGGTTGCCGGGGCCGGCGCCGACCTCGTTGTCGGCGCCGGGCAGCGGTGCGGCAGTACCCCGATACCCCGCGGAATCGGCCGACGACGCTGTCGGCGCGATTCGATCGACGGCGTCGGCGGCAGCGCCGGCGCGTAGTAGTCGGGCGGCTTGTTCGGCCTGGTCGTCGCCGCCGAGCCGGGCCGGATCGAGGCCGCCGAACTCGGCGAGCAGGGCCTGCATCGGCGGCATGTCCGCGGCGCTGGCCGGGTCGACGTCGGCCCGACCGTCCAGGACGATCAGCGCGTCGACCTGGGCGCCCCGGCGCTGGAGTTCCACCGCGAGCGCGTGGGCGATCGGGCCGCCCGCGGAGTAGCCGAGCAGCCGGTACGGTCCGTCGGGCTGGGTCGCCTGGATCTCGTCGGCGTAGTGCGCGACCCGCTCGCGCAGCGGCCGGTCGGGTCGTTCGGCCACGATCCCGGGTGATTGCAGGCCGTAGACCGGATAGCCGGGGTCGAGATGAGCGGACAGCCCCGCGTAGCACCAGGCGACGCCGATCGCCGGATGCACGCAGAACAGGGCCGGGCCGGTACCGCCGGAACGCAGCGGCAGCAGCGTCCGCAGGGCCGGATCGACGGGGGTGTCCCCGGACGCGGCGATCCGCTCGGCGAGCGCGCCCGGCGACGGGTCGCCGAACATCCACTGCACCGGCATCGGGAAGTCGAGCAGCTCGCGCACCTGCGCGACCAACCGGATGGCGACCATGGAGGTGCCGCCCAGCTCGAAGAAGTTGTCGTCCAGGCCGACCCGGTCGACATCGAGCACCGTCTCGAACGCGGTGACCACGGCGTGCTCGGTCGGCGTCACCGGCGGCCGGTACGGCAGGTCGACGCGGTGCGCGGGCGCGGGCGCGAGCGCGTGCACCACGGTGCCGGGTGGCGCGGTGACATCGAGCGCGCCGACCAGCAGGCCGGGGTCGGCGGTGACCGCGTCGAGCACGTCGACGAAGCGATGCGCGATGGTCGCCGCGGTCGATTCCTCGAACAGGTCGCGGGCGAAGGTCAGGGTGCCCGACATGCCCGCGGGCGCGCCGTCGGGACCGAACTCCTCGGCCAGCATCCACTCCAGGTCGAATTTCGCGCCGACCGGCGGCATCTCGATCGGCCGGACGTGCAGATCGGGCAGATCGAACGACTCCCGATCGAAGTTCTGGAAGACCAGCAGCACCTGGAACAGCGGGTGGTGCGCGGTGGACCTGGTGGGGGCCAGCACTTCCACGAGCTGTTCGAAGGGGACATCGGCATTGCCGAAGGCGTCCAGGTCGCCGTCCTTGGTCGCGGCGAGCAGCGCCTCGAAGGTGTCCGCGGACCGCACTCGGCTGCGCAGGACCAGGGTGTTGACGAACATGCCGATGAGATCGTCGAGTTCACCGGCGCCACGGCCCGCGATGACCGAACCGATCGCCACCTCCTCGGTCCCGGACAGCCGCGCCAGCAGGACCGCCAGCGCCGCGTGGGCCACCATGAACACGCTGACGCCGTGCCAGCGGGCCAGTTCGCGCAGCCGGATCTGGACGGTCGCGTCGATCTCGAATTCGACCAGTCCCGCCCGGTGGGTGAGGATCGCCGGGCGCGGATGGTCGCTGGGCAGCGCCGAGACCTCGGGCAGTCCCGCGAGGCGGTCGCGCCAGTACGCCAGCTGCTGATACGCCACGCTGCCGGGATCGTCCGCGTCGCCGAGTACTTCGTGCTGCCACAGCGCGTAGTCGGGGTACTGCAGCGGCAGCGGCGCCCACGCCGGGGCGGTGCCCGCGCGGCGCGCCGCGTAGGCGATCGCGACGTCGCGGGTCAGCGGTGCCAGCGACCAGCCGTCGGAGGCGATGTGGTGCATGGTGACCGCCAGGACCGACCGCTGCGCGGCGATCCGGAACAGGCCAACCCGCACCGGCACTTCGGTGGTGAGGTCGAAGCCCCGGGCGATCTCACCCGCCACCGCCGCCCGGATACCGTCCGGCGCGATCGCCGACACCCGCACCGGCACCCGGGCGTCGGTGCGCACATCCTGGTACGGGTCACCGTCGGCGTCGACGGGGTACACGGTGCGCAGCGATTCATGCCGGGCCGCGACGTCGTCGACCGCGGCGCGCAACACCACCGGGTCGATCTCGCCGTCCACCTCGACGGCGATCGGCACGTTCTGGGCGGGCGAATCCGGGTCGTAGCGGTTGAGGAACCACATCCGCCGCTGCGCGGCCGAGAGCGGAATCCGGTCGGAGCGCGGCCGTGGGCCCGGACGCGGGCCCGGCGGGCGCGCGTCGGCGCGGATAGCGGCGGCCAGCTCGGCGACGGTCGGCGCGTCGAAGACGGTGCGCACCGGAACGCGGGTATCGAGGGCCGCGCCGAGCCGGGCCGCGATCCTGGTCGCGATCAGCGAGTTGCCGCCGAGGGCGAAGAAGTCGTCGTCCAGGCCGACCTTCGGCACGCCGAGCAGGTCGGCGAAGGTGTCGGCCACCGCCCGCTCGGCCGCGGTGACCGGAGGCCGGAACCGGCCGGATCTGAGGTCGGGAGCGGGCAACGCGCGCCGGTCGAGCTTGCCGTTGGCGGTGCGCGGCAGCGCGTCGAGGACGACGAAGGCCGAGGGCACCATGTACGACGGAAGACGCAGCGCCAGCGCCGCTTTCACCGCGTCGACGTCGAGCGTTCCCGGCTGTTCGGGCACCGGGTAGGCCACGAGCAGTTCGCCGACGGCGGGGTCGGTGTACACGGCGACAGCGGCCTGCCGCACCGCCGGGTCCGCGATGAGCGCCGATTCGATCTCACCCAGTTCGATGCGCAGGCCGCGCAGTTTCACCTGGAGGTCGCCACGGCCGCGGTAGTCCAGCGCGCCGGCGCGGCGGCGCACGAGATCACCGGTGCGATACATCCGTTCGCCCGGCCCGCCGAACGGGTCGGCGACGAAACGGGCGGCGGTGAGATCGGCGCGGCCCTGGTAGCCGCGGGCGAGCGCGGGCCCGGCCAGATACAGCTCGCCGGTGACGCCATCGGGCACCGGGTGCAGCCGCTCGTCGAGCACCAGCGCGGCCAGGCCCGGAATCGGTGTGCCGATGGTGATCTCGCCGCCGGGCAGCAGCGGGCCCGCGCCGGTCGCCCAGATGGTGGCCTCGGTCGGCCCGTAGTCGTTGAAATGCACCCGCCCCGGCGCCGCCCACCGCTGCACCAGCTCCGGCGGGCACGGTTCGCCGCCGGTGACGATGGCCCGCAGGTGCTCGTGGTCGACGGTGTCCACCGAGCTCAGCGCCGAGGGGGTGAGCGCGATATGGGTGACCCGTTCCCCGGCGAGCAGCTCGCCGAGCTCGGCCCCGCCGTACGCGGTCGGCCCCGCGACCACCAGGGCGGCGCCCGCGCCCGTGGCCAGCAGCAGTTCCAGCACGGCGGCGTCGAAACCCGGCGAGGCCACGTGCAGTACGCGCGAGTCGCTGGTGATACTCATCCGTTCCCGCTGCGCGGCGACCAGATTCGCCAGCCCGGCGTGGGTGACCACGACGCCCTTCGGCCTGCCGGTCGATCCGGAGGTGAAGATGAGGTAGGCGGCGTGCGCCGGTCGCGGGGGTGCCAGGCGTTCGGCGGGGTCGATCGGCGCGGCCGACACGGTGAGGTCCCCCGCGACCTGGTCGTCCAGGAACAGCCACCGCAACGCGGGGATCGCGTCCGCGCCCGGCACCATCGATCCGGGAGCCCTGCCCGCTGCCGTCCGAGCGTCGAGCCACGGATCGACGGCGGTGGCGTCGCGGGTGGTGATGCCGAGGTGGGCGCCGGAGTCGGTGACGATCTGGGCGATGCGGTCGGCGGGATAGGCGGGGTCGACCGGGACGAAGGGCGCGCCGGTCTTGGCGACGGCCCAGACGGCGGTGACCGAGGCGGCGCTGCGGCGGACGGCGATGACCACGGGGGTCTCGGGACCCGCGCCGCAGCGGATCAGGGTGCGGGCCAAGCGGTTCGAGCGCTCGTCCAGGTCACGGTAGGTGAGGTGGGTCGGCCCGTCGATGACGGCGACACCGTCCGGGTTCGTGGTGACGGCGGCGGCGAGCAGATCGGGCAGGACGGCGGGGGCGACGACGGCAGGCAGTGCGGCACCGGGCAGGATCGTGCGCTCGCGGGCGTCGAGCAGGCCGATATCGCCCACCGGCACGGCGGGATTCGCGACGACGGCGCGCAGGATGCGCAGCCAGCGGTCGGCGAAGCGGGCGGCGGTGCTCGGGTCGAACAGGTCGGTCGCGTAGCCCAGGCGGACCGCCAATCCCTCGGCGCCGTCGTCACCGACGGTGACGCTGAGATCGAAGCGCAGGCTCTGCTGGTCCAGTTCGAGTGCCTCGACGCCCAGACCGGGTAGCGCGAACTCGGCGCGGCCCAGGTTCTGGAAGATCAGCATGGCCTGGATCAGCGGATGGCGGGCCGCCGAGCGGGTGGGTTCGAGCAGGTCGACGAGGTTCTCGAAGGGGACGTCGGCGTGGGCGAAGGCATCGAGGTCGGTACGGCGGACCCGGTCGAGCAGGTCGGTGAACGGCAGCGCGGCGGGCACCTCGGTGCGCAGCACCACCGTATTGACGAACATGCCGACCACTTCGTCGAGTTCGGCCACCCCGCGACCCGCGACGGGCGTGCCCAACGCGATGTCGGTGGTGCCCCCGAGGCGGGCGAACAGCACCGCCAGGGCGCTGTGCAGGACCATGAACAGCGAGCACCGGCGGGCGGCGGCGAGACGTTCCAGCCCGGCTCGCAGCTCCGGATCCACGGTGCGGGCGACGGTGCCCGCGCGCAGGGACGCGACCGGTGGGCGGGGACGATCGGCGGGCAGTTCCAGCCGGTCCGGGAGTCCCGCCAAGGTGTCGGTCCAATAGGCCAGCTGCCGCGCCGACAGCGCCTCGGGATCGTCGGGGCTGCCGAGCCGATCACGCTGCCACAGGGTGTAATCCGCGAACTGCACCGCCGGCGCCCGCCACGCGGGAGACGACCCGGCGGCGCGGGCGGCGTAGGCGGTCATCACGTCGCGCGCGAGCGGCCCCATCGAGGAGCCGTCGGCGCTGATGTGGTGCACCACCACGGCCAGCACGTGTTCCTGGGGACCGACGCGGAACAGCCGCAGCCGCACGGGAACCGCGGCGGCGACATCGAAACCCTCGGTGACACAGGCGAGGACGGCGGCCGCCAGGCGGGTGGGGTCGATGTCGGTGACCTCGATCCGGTCGGCGAGGTCGTCCGGCGCCACGACCACCTGGTAGCCGATGCCATCGTGGCCGGGGTACACGGTGCGCAGCGCCTCGTGCCGCTCGACCACGTCGAGCAGGGCCGCCCGCAGCGCGGCGAGGTCGAGCCGTCCGGTCAGCCGCAGCACCACCGGGATGTTGTAGGCGCCGGAGGCCGGGTCGTACTGGTTGACGAACCACATCCGCCGCTGCGCGGGCGCGAGCGGGATCCGGTCGGGGCGCGGCCCCGTGCTCGGCCCGCCGAGTACCCCGGCGGGCAGCGCGGCCGCACCGCCCAGCCGGGCCGCGAGCCCGTGCACGGTCGGCGCCTCGAACAGCAGCCGCAGCGGGACCTGTACGCCCAGCTCCGCGCCGAGGCGGGCGGCGACGCGCGTCGCGGACAGCGAGTCGCCGCCGAGGGCGAAGAAGTCGTCGTCGGCGCCGACCTCCGGGTGGTCGAGGACGGCGGCGTAGGCCTGCGCGACCAGCCGCTCGGCGCCGACCGGGGCGACGTACGGCGCGCTGGTGTGCTGGGGTTCCGGGAGCGCGCGCAGGTCGACCTTGCCGTTGCCGGTGACCGGCAGCGCGTCCAGGACCGTGACCGTCGCGGGCACCAGGTGCCGGGGCAGCCGCCGTACCAGGAACTCGCGCAGCGCCGTCGGGCTCGGCTCGGCCCCGGCGACCGGCGCGACATACGAGGCCAGCGTCTGGTCACCGGTCGGCCCGGGACGCGGGACCGTCACGGCGAGCGCGACGCCGGGCGCGGCCAGCAGCGCGGCGTCCACTTCGCCCGGCTCTACCCGGATGCCGTGCAACTGCACCTGGGAGTCGTTGCGGCCCACATAGTTCAGCCCGGTGGACGAGGTCCGGCGCACCAAGTCGCCGGTGCGATACATCCGCTCGCCGGGGGTACCGAACGGGTTGGCGACGAAGCGCTCCGCGGTGCGCGCGGCGGCGCCGGCATAGCCGCGGGCCAGGCCCGGACCGATCAGGTACAGCTCGCCGACCGCGCCTCGCGGCACCGGCCGCAGCCAGCTGTCGAGCACCGCGAGGCCGCACCCGGGGAGCGGGGTGCCGAGGTCGGCCGCGTCGTCCGGGGTCAGCGGCGCGCTCAGGGTCACCGCCACCGTCGACTCGGCGGGGCCGTAGGAGTTCAGCATCGTCCGGCCCGTGCCCAGGCGCGCGACGAGTTCGGGCGGGCAGGGCTCGCCGCCGGTCACGATCGCGCGGACCCCGGCGACGGCCGCGGTGGGCAGCGTGGTGAGGACGGCGGGCGGTGCGATCAGGTGGGTCACCCGATGATCGGTGATCACGCGGGCGAGCTCGTCGCCCGCCGTGGCCGTCGACGTGGCGACGACGAGTGTGGCGCCGGCGTGACAGCAGCTCAGCCACACCAGGACCGAGGCGTCGAAGGCGGGATTCATACACAGCAGGAAGCGGTCGCGTGGGCCGGGACGCAGCCGCGCGGCGACGCCGGTGACGAGCCCGCTGAGTCCCGCGTGGGTGACCGCGACGCCCTTGGGTGTGCCCGTCGAGCCGGAGGTGTAGATCAGGTACGCGGGATGCCCGGCGTGCAGCGGGCGGGTCCGGTCGGCGTCGGTCACCGGGTCGGCCGGGCGGGCGGCCACACGGGTGGCGACCGGGTCGTCGTCGAGCACCAGCCAGGACACTGTGTCCGGCAATGTCTTCCGGTGCGCGGCGACGGTGATGCCGAGCCGGGCGCCGCTGCCGTGGGCGACGGCGGCGATCCGGTCGACCGGGTGGTCGACGTCGACGGGCACGAACGCCGCACCCGACTTGGCGACCGCCCAAACGGCCACCAACCACTCCGGTGACCGAGGCATTGCGACCAGCACCGCGCCCTCGGGCCCGGCACCGTCGGCGATCAGGGTGCGCGCCAAGCGATTCGACTGCTCGTCGAGCGCGGCGTACCCGAGCTCGACCACCGCCGCCCTCGCGCCGAGTTCTAGCCCCGGCACCGGCCCTGACTCCGGTCCCTGCACCGGCACCTGCTCCGGCTCCAACCCTGGCACCGGCACCGGCACTTGCACCGGCCCCAGCCCCCGCTCCAGCACCTGCTCCGGCTCCGGCTCCGGCTCCGGCTCGGCAGTCGCACCGCCGGCGGATTCGCGCCCGGAAATATCGTCCGGCTCGAGCTCGTCGGACGCGCCGACTTTCACGGGCCCAGGTCCGCTCGCCTGAATCGCCTGCGCGACAGACGATCCGATGACGGCAGTCTGCCCTGCGGACACTCCGGCCGCCAGCAGTTCCGGCAGCAGCTGGATCGGCCGTGGCCGGGTGCGCAGGACCTCGGCGCCCGCGAGGCCGCGCACGGCGGCGACCGGGGTGGCCGGGTCGGCGAGGCAGGTGAGGATGCGGGACAGGCGATCCGCGAGCGCGGTGGCCTCGGCGTCGTCGAAGTACCGGTCCGAGCAGGTGAGGGAGAGGCGCAGGCCGGCCCGGTCGTGGGCGGCCAGGCACAGCGGGTAGTGGGTGCCGTCGCGGCCGTGGAAGTCGGTGACGCGCAAACGCGCCTGCGCCGAGGCCGCGCGCAGGGCCTCGGCGTCCATCGGGTAGGACTCGAAGACCATGCCGGTGTCGAACAGCGGGCCGAGCCCGGCCGCGGACTGGATCTCGGCGAGTCCCACGATGTGCCGGTCGACGAGTGCGCCCTGCTCGCGCTGGACGCGCGCCAGCAGCGCGCCGACCGGCTCGTCCGGGCGCAGGCCGACCCGCACCGGAATCGTGTTCACCAGCATGCCGACGATCCGATCGGCACCGGGCAGCTCGGGTGGGCGACCGGACACGGTGGCCCCGAACACCACGTCGGTGTGCCCGGTCAGTTCCGCCAGCAGCACCGCCCAGGCCGTCTGCACCACCGTGTTCGGGGTGATACCCGCCGCGCGGTGCCGGGCGAGCGCGGCGGCGTCCGCCGACAGCGGCACCTCCCGGCGCAGGTCGGCCGGTTCGGTACCGTGCGTCCGTGGGGCGCGCGCCGCGGTGACGAGGGTCGGGCCTGCGAGTCCGGCGAGCGCGTCCGACCACGCGGCCCGCGCGGCGACCCGGTCCTGACGGTCCAGCCACTCCAGATAGCGCTGGTAAGGCACCGGTTCGTCCAGGGGCGCGGTGCCGTCGTAGAGCGCGAGCAGATCACCCAGCAGCAGCGGCATCGACCAGCCGTCGAGGACGAGGTGGTGGTTGGTGACGATCAGGCGCATGTCGTCGGGACCGCAGCGCAGGCACAGGAACCGCAGCAGCGGTGGCTGTTCGGGATCGAAGGGACGGGCGAGTTCGGCCGCAGCGAGCGCCGCGCGGTCGGCCGGGTCGGCGTCGAGTACCCGCCACGGCACGTCGACCTCGTCGAGCACCACCTGCACCGCCCCGTTCGCCGTGGTGACGAACGCGGTGCGCAGCGCGGCGTGCCGATGCACGAGGGCCGTGGCCGCGCACCGGAGCCGCTCCAGGTCCACCGGGCCCGCCAGCGCGAACTCCGATTGCACGACGTACTTGTCGGTGTGTCCGGCGGCCAGCCGGGTGTGGAACAGCAGGCCCTGCTGCAACGGCGACAACGGCCAGACGTCCGCGATGCCGTCGTAGCGGTGCCGCCACCGGTCGAGCTCACCGCCGGTGACCCGCACCAGCGGCAGATCCGACGGTGTCAGTCCGCCCGCGCCCGGCGCGACCACGGCTCGGGCGATCGCAGCCAGCGCCGACACCCAACGGCGGGCGATCCGCTCCACCGTCTCGCGGGCGATGACCTCGGCGGGGAACCGCCAGACCGCCCGCACCACAGGATCTTCCGTGCTGTTCAGGGTCGCCGCGTCGATCGAGAGCACCGTGGACGCGGGCAGTTCGCCGTCACCGGCCCCGCCGAGCTGATCGGCCACATCGACCGGGAGCCAAGGTATTTCGGTGTCGGCACCGGAGATCTGGCCCAGATAGTTGAACCCGATCTGCGGACTCCCCGCCGCTCGCAGACTGTCGGCACCGGCGGGCCACAGATGCCGCAGCAGGCCGAACCCGAACCCGCCACGCGGCACCGCACGCGACTGCTCCTTCACGGCGGCCACCCAGGCCAGCGGTTCGGTATCGGCGCCGAGGTCGAGCGCGATCGGGAACTGACTGGTGAACCAGCCGACCGTGCGCGACAGATCCGCCCCGGGCACGACGGTCTCGTCGCGGCCGTGCCGTTCCAGCATGAGCAGCGCCGGACCTGGCTCGCCACGGTGCTCGCGCACCGCCGCGACCAGGGCGGCCAGCAGGGCTTCCTCCAGACCGCAGCGCAGCGCCGTCGGCAGGTGCTCGACCAGCGGGGCGACGGTCGCGGTCGGGATCACGATCTCGATGCAGTCGAGTCGCGCGCCGACGTCGCGGGCCGGGTCGAGGGCTCGCTCGCCCAGGCGCGGTTCGGGAGTGTCGAGGACGGCGCGCCAGTAGTCCAGCTGGTCGGTCCATTCCGCGGCGTCGGCCAGGCCGTCGAGTGCCTGCGCCCAGGTTCGCACGGAGGTGCCGACCGGCGGCAGCTGCACCGGAGCGCCCACCTCGACCGCGGTCCACGCGGCGACCAGATCGGCGATCAGGATGCGCCAGGACACCGCGTCGACGGCCAGGTGGTGTACGGCCAGGACCAACCGCCCACCGGGACCGCCCGGATCGAGCCACCCGGCGGCGAGCACATCGCCCCTGGTGGGGTCGAGCCGATCTACCGCCGCCGCTGTAGCCGCCGCGATGTCCGCGCGGGCGATCCGGGCGCGCGGGCGGTGGTCGACGAGGGTGGACACGTCGATCGTGCGGGGCGAGGCGACCTCGAGCCGATCGCCGTCGACGACGCGAACACGCAGCATGTCGTGCCGGTCGACGACGGCTTGCAGCGTGCGCACCAGCCGGGCACGATCGATGTCCGCGGGCAGCGCCAGCACCATGGTCTGGGCGAACCGCTGCCAGCCCGGCCGGGTCAGCAGCCAGTCCACGATCGGCGTCCGCCGCACCGAACCCACACCGCCACCGGGCAATTCGCGCAGCACCGTGCGCTCCCCCGGCACCGCCACGACGGCGGCCAGCTCGGCCGGGGTCGGATGCTCGAACACATCGCGCGCCGAGAAGACCAGATCGGCGGCGCGGCCCCGCGACACCAGCTGGATCGACAGGATCGAGTCCCCACCGAGCGCGAAGAACGACGCCCGCGCCCCCACCTCGGGGACCCCGAGCACCTCGGCGAACAGCGCGCACAGCGCCCGCTCCGGTCCCGCCGCGGCCGGTGCCGACGGCGCCACCGCGGGTTCGGGCAGCGCGCGCCGGTCGACCTTGCCGTTGCCGGTCAGCGGCAGCGAGGTGAGCACCGTGACCGAACTCGGCACCAGGTGTCCGGGCAGCCGGTGCAGGCAGAACTCGCGCAGCGCCGCGCCGTCGAGCTCCGTCGTCCCGTGCACCGGCACCACATACGACGCGAGCATGTCCCGCCCCGAGGCACCGGCCCGCACCACCGTCACCGCGAAGTCGACTCCGGGGCAGGTCGCCAGCACGGCGTCGATCTCCCCCGGTTCCACCCGCATCCCGCGCAGCTTCACCTGGAAATCGGTGCGGCCCAGATAGTCCAGGACGAAGGTGCCGTCGACGGCACGCCACCGGACCAGGTCACCGGAGCGGTACATGCGGGCACCCGGCGCGCCGAACGGATCGGCCACCATCCGCTGGGCGGTCACGCCCGCACGACCGGCGTAGCCCCGCGCCAGCCCCGGGCCCGCGATGAACAGCTCGCCGGGCGTCCCGGCGGGCACCGGGCGCAGCAGGTGATCGAGGACATGCAGCGTGACACCCGGCACGGGTGACCCGATACCCGTGGGCCGATCGGGCGCCAGCGGCGCGGTGAAGGTCGCCGCCACCGTGGTTTCCGACGGTCCGTAGGAATTGATCAGCGCGCGGCCGGTGCCGAACCGCGCCACCACCTCGGGTGGGCATGTTTCCCCGCCGGTGGACACCGCGCGCACGCCGTCGAGCGCGTCGGGCGGCAGCGACGACAGCACGGCGGGCGTGGAGCACAGGTGCGTGATCGCCGCCTCGTGGATCGCGGCAGCCAGTTCGGCGCCCGCGGCCGCGTCGGTGATCACCAGGGTCGCCCCCACGGTGAAGGCGACCAGCAGCTCGAGCAGGGACGCGTCGAAACTCGGGTTGAGACAGTGCAATACACGGGAGTCACGGTCCGCGCCGTAGGCGTCGCGGACGGCATCGGCCAGTCCGGCGATGCCCGCGTGGGTGACCAAGACGCCCTTGGGCGTACCGGTGGAGCCCGAGGTGAACACGATGTAGGCGGGGTTGTCGATGCGGGCCCGAGGCAACGGTTCGGTGCACGGATAGTCCTCGCCGAGCTCGTCGACGGCGATCCAGGTCACCGTGTCGGGCAGGTCCGCGCGCCGGTCCGACGTCGTAACACCCAGCCGTGCAACGCATTCCGCCGCCATGACCGCCAGGCGCGGCGCCGGATTCTGCACGCCGACCGGTACGTACGCCGCACCCGAACGCGCCACGCCCCAGAACGCCACCACCGACTCCACCGAGCGCGGCAGCGCGACCAGGACGGCGGCCTCCGGACCCGCACCAGCCGCGACCAGTCGATGGGCCAACCGGGCCGAAAGCCGATCCAGCGCACCGTAATCGAGAACGCAATCGCCGGCGACCACCGCCGTCGCCGCCGGACCCGCCGTGATCATCCCCTCGTCGAGCACATCCCCGAGCAGCCGGGGCGCGGGGGCGGGGGCACCGCGCAACCCGGCGCGCAGCGGCCGCTCGTCGGGCAGGAAGTAGTCGAGCGCGCGCACCTCGGTGGCCGGATCGGCGTCGATGATCGCGGCGAACAGCGCGAGGAACCGATCGTGGTGACGGGCCAGGGTTTCGGCGTCGTAGAGATCGGGGTTGGCGGTGAAGTCCACGTGGACAGGGCTGTTCGCGCCGTGCTGGTAGAAGTTGACGAACAGGTCCTCGATCGGGCCCGAGGTCAGCACGTGCAGGCTCGTCTCGACGTCGGTGAAGTCGACCTCGGTCGGGAACAGCATGATGTTCACGACCGGGCCGACGAACCCGCGTCCGCCCTCGGCGCCCCCGTCATGTTGGCGGATCTCCTCGTGCCGGAACTGCTGATGCCGCAGTGCGCCCGAGACCTCGACCCGGATGACCTCGACCAGCTCGGCGACGGTGCTGTGCGCGCGGACCGGCACCCGCAGCGGCACCACATTGGCGAGCATGCCGCCGGAACGGCGCAGCATGGCGGTGGTGCGGCCGGACACCGGCAGGCTCAGTACGACGTCCTCGGTGCCGGTGGCCTGCGCGTAGTAGACGGCGAGCGCGGTCATCACCAGCCCGGCCGTGCCGACGCCGTAGCGGGCGGCCGCCGCGTCCAGGCGCGCCTTCGCCGCGGGCGAGAGTTCGGCGCGGTGCTGGCGGCCGAGGGCGTGGGCGGGCGCGGGGGCGTCGACCAGACTGCACCGACGCGGCATCTCGGCGATCCGCTGCTCCCAGTACGCGGCGTCGGCGGCGCAGCGGGTGCTGTCGAGATAGCGCAGCTGCGCCTCGTGCACCGCACGCAGGCCCGCCGCGACGCTGGGCTTCGGCGGCTGCCCGGCTAGGGCCGCGTTGTAGAGCTCGGCGACCCGGTACAGCGCCGACGCCGACGCGAAACCGTCGATGACGATGTGGTGGGCGCGCGAATACCACAGCACCCGCTGCGGTGCGACGCGGAGCAGGGCCGACATGACCAGCCGGTCGCCGAGCAGATCGATCGGCGCCGCGACATCGGCGCGCATCCACCGGATCGCCTCGGCCTCGGGATCGGTGGCGTCGCTGAAGTCCAGGACGGCCATCGTCAGATCGATCCGCCGGTCGACGATCTGACGCGGGCCCTCGCCGGTGTCGACCAGCCGCAACAGCCCGGACTCGAACTCCCGGCTCACCTGCTGCGATACCGCGATCAGGAGGTCGACGTCGAGGGGGCCGCGCATGTCGATGTACTGCGCCTCGTACAGCGGCACCGCCGGGTCGAGCTGCTGGGCGTACCACATGCCCAGCTGGGCGGGCGAGAGCGGAAACTCCTCGACCGCTGCCGGATCCGGCGCCGGCGCGGTGGACAGTTCGCGGGTCATCGCCCGGCGCTCCCCGCACTGATCCCGTGCAGTTCCTCGTCGTAGTACGCGGGTACCTCGGTACTCGCGTTCGCGATGAGCCTGCCCACCACGACCCGGCGCACATGCGCGGGTAGGCCGGGCGCGAACTTCTTGACGTAGGCCGACATCCACTCCGGCCGCGCGATCAGGAACGGGAAGTCGGTGGCCATCATCGTGCGCACCACCAGCATCGGAATCGGCGAGTCGAGCGGGTGGTACTCCCGGTTCCACAGTCCCGGCTGGGTGCAGCCGGGGTAGAACTGCCCGAGCATGAGACCGCGTTCGACGAATTCCGATTTGAGCTGGTCGTGCAGGTCGTCGATGAGGGTGTAGTCGTGCAGCTCGGGCATCGCCGTCACCAGGCAGCGCAGCACGGCGGCGCCACCGACGTCCGGCGGCAGCTTCGGGAACAGTTCCAGCGCGTCGGACAACACCAGCCGCACGTAGGCGGGCCACGGTCGCGCGCCCGCGACCCGGCCGACCCAGATCAGGTCGCGGCGCATCGCCGGGCCGACGTACGGGCAGACCGGACCGTCGCGCCCGATCTCGCCGAGCGGCTGGGTCAGATGGTCGCGTGCCCAGGCGCGGACCCCGTCCAGGGTGGCCTGCGTGAAACGCGAGCTCTCGGTGGCAGTCGACAGGGGGTACCAGCTCATTCCCGAGCGGGATCCGAAAATTACCTCGGTCATGATTCACCTCGCCATATCACGAGGTCGAGCATTCTCCGAAGCATCGCCGTGCACGCGAGTAGCGGGCCACTCGAATATTCGAGGCAGCCCGGCCCATTGACGACTCCAGCGCTATGCACCATGTTGCCGACTCCTGCTATAGAAGGACAAAGGGCCAGCTCAAAGCCCTTTTCTACTCAGGAGGATTCGACATCGGCCACATTCGACGACCCCGACGGCTCAGTTGGATCCCACCTGTCTTGGTATATTGCACGGAGGCGGCGAAACGATTCGCGCCCAGGGCACGAATAAATAACCCTCTGGTGTCGAGAAAATTTCTCGGTCGCTTCTCCTGTTAATAAACAGCCACAATTCGATCATCAATCGCCCCCTACGCGGCGACTATCGAGATAACGCCGCGGGATCGCCCGCGAAACAGCCGTGGCCCCCGGCGAGTTCGCCGGGGGCCACGGATTCGCGCTTGTCGCGCCGCGATCAGCGCAGGATCTGGCGCGACATCACCAGACGCTGGATCTGGTTGGTGCCCTCGTAGATCTGGGTGATCTTGGCGTCGCGCATCATGCGCTCGACCGGGAAGTCGGTGGTGTAGCCGGCGCCGCCGAAGAGCTGGACGGCGTTGGTGGTGACCTCCATGGCCACGTCGGAGGCGAAGCACTTGGCGGCGGCGGAGATGAAGCCGAGGTTCTTCTCGCCACGCTCGGCGCGGGCCGCGGAGGTGTAGACCATGAGGCGGGCCGCCTCGACCTTCATCGCCATGTCGGCCAGCATGAACTGGGTGTTCTGGAAGTCGGCGATGGCCTTGCCGAACTGCTTGCGATCCTTGGTGTAGGCGATCGCGGCGTCCAGGGCGCCCTGGGCCAGGCCGACGGCCTGCGCGCCGATGGTCGGGCGGGTGTGGTCGAGGGTCTGCAGCGCGGTCTTGAAGCCGGTGCCGGGCTCGCCGACGATGCGGTCGCCGGGGACGCGGCAGTTCTCGAAGTACAGCTCGGCGGTGGGCGAGCCCTTGATGCCCAGCTTGTGCTCGAGCGGGCCGACGACGAAGCCCTCGTCGTCCTTGTGGACCATGAACGAGGAGATGCCGTTGGCGCCCTTCTCGGCGTCGGTCACGGCCATCACGGTGTACCACTCGGACTTGCCACCGTTGGTGATCCAGCACTTGGAGCCGTTGATGATCCAGTCGTCGCCGTCGGCCTTGGCGCGGGTGCGCATGGAGGCGGCGTCGGAGCCTGCCTCACGCTCGGACAGCGCGTAGGAGGCCATCTTGCCGTTCACCAGGTCGCCGAGGACCTTCTGCTTCAGCTCCTCGGAGCCGTTGAGGATCAGGCCCATGGTGCCGAGCTTGTTGACGGCGGGGATCAGCGAGGACGAGCCGCAGACGCGGGCGACTTCCTCGATCACGATACAGGTGGCGACCGAGTCGGCGCCCTGGCCGCCGTAGGCCTCGGGCACGTGCACGGCATTGAAGCCGGCGGCGTTGAGGGCGGTCAGCGCCTCCTCGGGGAAGCGGGCGTTGCCGTCGACGTCCTTGGCGTACGGAGCGATCTCCTTCTCGGCGAGGCCACGGATGGCGCCACGGAGCTCATCGTGGAAGTCCTCGAGCTGGAACAGGTTGAAATCCGGGTTTCCCGCCATCGGGCACTCTCCTGGTCGTGGTGGTGATCGCTGCGGTCAACAGCGCGTCCTACATCGGCACCCAGTGCCAATTCGGCTCGATTATACGCCCGGCACTCTACCCCTACATGGGGATATGCCAGTGGCACTCAGTGTCACCGATCCTTCACGCCGCCGAAGCGGCGCTCACAGGTTACCGAGCTGGGCGGTGATCAGGTCGGCGACCTTGCGTGGCGGCATGTCCCGGGGGAAGACCGCGAGGACCAGCTCCTCGCGCGGGGTCGGCGCCGGCCTGCCGCGCGGGATCAGGGCCAGTTCGGTGCGCAGATCGGCGACGGCGGCCGCGGACTCGCCGCGCACCATCCGGCGCAGCAGATAGTTGTGCGTCGCGGTCACCGCGGCGGTGAACTGGACCCGAACCAGGTCCGGCTCGTCGGGCAGTTGCTCGCGCAGGAAATCGGTGAACAGGCGCTCGTACCGGAACACCGTCACGATCTCGCGCTCGCGCAGCGCGGGCACCCGCCGCACCACCTGATACCGGCGCGCGGCGATGTCACGCCACTGGGTGAACCGCTCGAACACCCCGATCACGGCCTCACACACCGCATCCCACGGATCACCCGTGGCCCGCCGCAACGAGTCCTCGGCCAGGGCCAGCTGGAACTCGTGATCGGCGAAGATCACGTCCTCTTTGGACCGGAACTGCCGGAAGAAGGTCCGCCGCGAGATCCCCGCCGCCACCGCGATCTCGTCCACCGTCGTCGCCTCGTACCCCCGCTCGGCGAACAACCGCAACGCCTGATCCACCACCGTGAGCCGGAACTGCGCCGCATCGTCGTGTGCCACCCGACCACCGTAGTCACCGGCCACGACGGGTCCCGACCGGGATCTAGCCCAGGAGCTTGGTGCGCAGGGCCTCGTCCTTGTCCAGGACCATCTGCTCGAGGCCGGCCTGGAACTGCTCCATGCGGGTGCGCAGGGCGGGGTCGTGGGCGGCCAGGATGCGCACGGCCAGCAGGCCGGCGTTGCGGGCGCCGCCGATGGAGACGGTGGCGACCGGGACACCCGCGGGCATCTGGACGATCGACAGCAGCGAGTCCATGCCGTCGAGGTACTTCAACGGGACCGGCACGCCGATCACCGGCAGCGCGGTGGCCGAGGCGACCATGCCCGGCAGGTGGGCGGCCCCGCCCGCGCCGGCGATGATCACCTGCAGACCACGGCCCGCGGCGTCGCGCGCGTAGTCGAGCATGCGCTGCGGGGTGCGGTGCGCGGAGACCACGCCGACCTCGAAACGGATGCCGAACTCGGCCAGCGCCTCGGCGGCGGCCTCCATCGTCGGCCAGTCGGAATCGCTGCCCATGATCAGGCCGACCTGGGGACCGATGTTGCTCACGTGCGCTCCTGTGTTGTCGGCGGCTGGCGCCGCGGTTTTCGGCCTCGTGACCTCGCCTCCGAGGGGCGATACTTCGCCTTCGGCGTTACGTCTCGCCCCTCGGAGGCGAGGCGGCCGAAAACGTAGGGATCACGAATGCCGTTGGGGTGGTTCGGGTTCGGCGTGTGGTCGCGGATGCCGTGGAGTGTTTCAGGATTCGGCGTGGGGGTCCCAGCCGTCGGTCCAGACCGCGTGCGACATCCAGTGGGCGGCGCGTTCGGCTTTCTCGCGGACCTCGTCGACATTCTCGCCGAGAATGTTGACGTGGCCGATCTTGCGGTCGGGGCGTTCGCCCTTGCCGTAGAGGTGGACCTTGGCCTCGGGCAGGCGGGCGAACAGGTGGTGCAGGCGCTCGTCCATCGACATCTCGGGCGCCGCGGGGGCGCCGAGGATGTTGGCCATCACCGTCACCGGGGCGAGCGGGGTGGTGTCGCCGAGCGGGTAGTCCAGCACCGCGCGCAAATGCTGCTCGAACTGGCCGGTGCAGGCGCCGTCCATGCCCCAGTGACCGGAGTTGTGCGGGCGCATGGCGAGCTCGTTGACCAGGATCTCGCCGTCGTGGGTCTCGAACAGCTCGACCGCCATCACCCCGACCACACCCAGCCCGGCGGCCAGCTCCAGCGCCATCGTCTCGGCCCTGGCGGCCGTCTCCTCGGCCAGCTCCGGCGCGGGCGCGATGACCACCGCGCACTGTCCGTTGCGCTGCACGGTCTCCACCACCGGCCAGGTCGCCGCCTGACCGAACGGCGAACGCGCGACCATCGCCGACAGCTCGCGCTTGAGGTCGACCTTCGCCTCGGCGAGCAGCTGCACGCCGTGCGCGAGCTGGTCGGTGACCAGCCGCTCGGCCTCGGCGGCGTCGGCGGGCATCCACACGCCGCGGCCGTCGTAGCCGCCGCGCACGGCCTTGAGGACGAAGGGCCAGCCGTGCTCGTCACCGAAGGCGATCGCGTCGGCGGGCGCGGTGACCTCCACGAACGCGGGCACCGGCAGGCCGAGCGCGGACAGCTTGGTCCGCATGGCGAGCTTGTCCTGCGCGAAGATCAGCGCCTGCGGCGGCGGGGCCACATTGACGCCCTCAGCGACCAGGATCTCGAGGTGTGCCGTCGGCACGTGCTCGTGATCGAAGGTCAGCGCGTGCGACCCGACCGCGGCCTTGCGCAGGGCGGACAGATCGTCGTGGCTGCCGAGGACGACATCGGGGGTCACCTGCGCGGCGGGGTCCTCGGGGCGCTCCGCGAGCACCCGCAGACGCTGGCCGAGGGCGACCGCGGCCTGGTGCGTCATGCGCGCGAGCTGGCCACCACCGACCATCGTGACGGTGGGCATGGCAGACGGATCGAACGAACGTGCACTCACGTCGTGCAATGTTGTCATGTCGAATGCGAATCTTTGCTACCGGTACACTCGGAACTCGTGTCAATCGTCGACGACGTGGTCAGCGTCCTTCCCCCGCGCCTGCGCGAGCTAGCGTTCCGGCATAAAGAGCTGATCAAGTTCGCCATCGTCGGTGCCACGACGTTCGTGATCGACAGCGGCCTGTTCTACCTCCTGAAATGGACGGTGCTGGCCGACAAACCGGTCACCGCCAAGATCATTTCCGGGGTCGTCGCGGTGATCGCGTCCTACATTCTCAACCGGGAATGGTCGTTCAAGAATCGCGGCGGCCGAGAGAAACATCACGAGGCGTTGCTGTTCTTCGGTGTCAGCGGCATCGGCGTCATCCTGAGCAACATTCCACTGTGGATCTCGAGCTACGTCCTCGATCTGCGCCAGCCCGATGTGAGCTTCCTGGTCGAGAACATCGCCGACTTCGTCAGCGCGTTCATCATCGGCAACCTGCTGCAGATGGCGTTCCGGTTCTGGGCGATGCGCCGCTGGGTGTTCCCGGACGAGATGAACGAGATCGTCGCCGAGCTCGAGGAACTCATCGAAGAGGAACAGGAACCGCTCGGCCAGAGCTGAGTCAGCGCGGCTCGGTGAGGGTCGCGTTCGGCGACCGGTTGACCTTCGAGCCGAGGAACACCGCGAACAGCGCGGGACGGCGACGCTGCAGCTCCAGCCTGCCACCGTCGGCCTCCACCAGCGCACGCGCCAGGGCCAGGCCGACACCGGTCGAACCACCGGCCGAGAAACCCCGATCGAAGATGTGCGGCGCGAGCTCGTCGCGCACGCCCTCGCCCTCGTCGGCCACCTCCACACAGATCAGCGGATCGCGCGAACTCATCGTCGGCACCGTGCGCACCGACACCGTGCAGGTGCCGCCGCCGTGCATCAGGGCGTTGTCGACCAGCACCGCGACGGCCTCGCGCAGCCGGGAACCGGTGATCGGGGCACGCAGCGACTCGTCACCGATCAGCCGCAGTTCGCGCCCCTCCTCGGTGAACGGGTGCGCCCATTCGGCCATGACACCGCGCAGCTCGGCCATCACCGGGACCGGATCGCGGTCGGCAGCGTCCTCGTCGCGCGAGGCCCGCACCAGGTCGTCGATGGCGTCGGTGAGCCGGTCGACCTGCGCCATCGCCTCCTCGGCCTCGTGCACCACCTCGGGGTCGGCGTGGGTGGACAGCTCGTCCAGGCGCAGGCGCACGGCGGTCAGCCGGCTGCGCAGCTGATGGGAGACGTCGGCGACCAGCGCGTGTTCGCGTTGCAGCCTGCCCGCGATCTCGACCGTCGCCGAATCGAGCACGTCGGAGACGCGGTCCAGTTCGGCGATGCCGTGCCTGCGCGGGTCGGGCCGGAAGTCGCCCATGGCCAGGCGGGCGGCGCGGGCGGCCACGTCCCGCAGCGGGTCGGCGACCCGGCGCGCGGTCACCACCGCGACGGAGAACGCGGCACCGAGCGAGGCGAGCACGGCCAGCGCGACCGCGGCCACCGCCTGCTCCTGCCGGGCGTGCATGGGCCCGGCGGGCACCTCGAGCCGCAGCGAACCGGAGGTGCCCATGGACAGCGATTCGACGAGGGGATCGTCGACGTGGTCGACGCCGATGTCGGTGCGCGCGGCGTTGTCGTGCGGCGCCGGATAGACGATCGTCAGCTTGCCGCCCTCGGGCACCAGCGCCCGCATCGCGCGCACATCCAGACCGTCGTGCACGGTGCCGTCGCCGCGCTCCTGGGCGATCACCTCGGCGGCGACGCGTTCCAGGCGGCTCTGCAGATCGTTGCGGGTGATGTCCTCGACCCACAGCCACGCGGTGTAGATCAGCGGTACGCCGAGCACCACCGTGGTGATGGTCAGCACGGTCAGGATCGAGCGCAGGATGCGGCGGCGCACTGCCCTGATCAGCCTCGGCCCTGGCTCGACGGCCCGTCGGTGTTGAGCCGGAAACCGACCCCGCGCACCGTGACGATGCGCCGCTCCGCCATCGGCCCCTCGTCGCCGATCTTGCGGCGCAACCAGGACATGTGCATGTCCAGGGTCTTGGAACCGCGCAGGTCCGCGTCGCCCCAGACCTCGCGCAGGATGGTCTCGCGCGGCACCACCTGACCGGCCCGGTCGATGAGCACCTTGAGCAGTTCGTACTCCTTGTTGGCCAGGTTCACCTCGGCGCCGTTGACCAGCACCCGGCGCGCGGCCGGTTCGAGCCGGATCCCGCCGACCTCCACCGCGTCGTCGCCGATGCCGCTGCGCCGCAGCAGCGCGCGCACCCGGGCCAGCAGCTCGGCCAGCCGGAACGGCTTGCCGACGTAGTCGTCGGCGCCCGCGTCCAGCCCGACGACGAAGTCGACCTCGTCGGTGCGGGCGGTGAGCATCAGCACCGCCAGATCGGCGCCGCTGGCCCTGACCTGCCTGCACACCTCCAGCCCGTCCATGCCGGGCAGGCCGAGATCGAGGATCAGCAGATCGTGGTCGCCCTCGAGCGCGCGGCGCAGCACCGCGGGACCGAACCGTTCGACGGTGACGGTGTAGCCCTCGCGGCCGAGAGCGCGCGACAGCGGCGCGGCGATCGCCTCGTCGTCTTCGGCGAGCAGTACGGCGGTCATGTGCTCAGATTACGGATACCGGTCGGGGTGGGCCGGAAGCTCACCGATAACCGCCCCAGGTCTGGTCCCGGCGAGCGCTGCCCGCCTCGAACACCTCGTGGTAGAGCAGCGCGTGCACCTGCTGGACCTGCGGGATGTCGTCGTATTCGAGCGGCTCCTCCGACGACGAGCCGATGATCAGTGTGCCGGTGCCCAGCATCCGGTCGAACACCCCGTGCTGGAACTGCACGCTGGAGATGCGGCTGAGCGGGATGTCGATGCCGGTGTGGGTGAGCACGCCCTGACGCACCAGCACCCGCCGGTCGGTGATGATGAAATGGGTGGACTTCCAGGCGATCACCTTGCCGACGCAGCGCCACAGGATGAGCCCGAGCCAGATCAGCCCGATGAGCAGCAGCAGCACCGTGCGCACGTGCCCCTCGGTGTTGCGCCAGGCGAGGCCGCCGAGGAAGCCCGCCACGGCGGTCCCGGCGATGAGTGTGACGACCGGCCACACCAGCATCTTCCAGTGCGGATGGCGGTGCAGGATCAGCTGTTCGTCGGGCGCGAGAACGTCCTCCGGGTACCCCATGGCCGAACGATACCCCGTTGGGACGGTGCATTTCCCGATGCCACGGCCGAGGCGATACTGTGGTTTCCACGCTAGATGCCAGGTTTTGCCCATATCTGCTTGCTCGACACCCGACAGTGGAGGCACGCGTGACCAAAGCTCTGACTCAGCTCGAAATCCTGACGGCCCTGGAACCGGTGGCCGAACAGAATCTCAATCGGCACCTCTCGATCGCCAAGGACTGGAATCCGCACGATTACGTCCCGTGGGACGAAGGCCGCAATTTCGCCGCGATGGGCGGAATCGATTGGGAGCCGGAACAATCCAGGCTCTCCGAGGTCGCCAAGGCGGCGATGATCACCAATCTGCTCACCGAGGACAATCTCCCGTCCTACCACCGGGAAATCGCCGAGAACTTCTCCCAGGACGGCGCCTGGGGCACCTGGGTCGGTCGCTGGACCGCCGAGGAGAACCGGCACGGCATCGTGATCCGCGACTATCTGGTCGTCACCCGTGGCGTCGACCCGGTCGCCCTGGAAGAGGCCAGGATGATCCACATGACCCAGGGCGCGCACGCGCCGGCCAACTGGGGCGGATTCCTGGTCAACGTCGCGTACGTGACGTTCCAGGAGCTGGCTACCCGGGTCAGCCACCGCAATACCGGCCGCGTCTGTGACGATCCGGTCGCCGACCGCATGCTGGCCCGCGTCGCCACCGACGAGAACCTGCACATGATCTTCTACCGCAACCTCTGCGGCGCGGCGCTGGATCTGGTCCCCGACCAGGCGATGCCCGCGATCACCAAGGTGCTCACCAACTTCCAGATGCCCGGCGCGGGCATGCCGAACTGGCGGCGCAACGGCGTGCTGATGGCCAAGCACGGCATCTACGACCTGCGCCAGCACCTCGACGAGGTGGTGCTGCCGGTGCTCAAGCAGTGGAACATCTTCGACCGCACCGACTTCGGCGCGGCCGGCGAGGCGGCGCGCGACGACCTGGCGCAGTTCGTCGACAAACTGGAAAAGGACGTGCTGCGCTTCGAGGAGCAGCGCGACCGGCTGCTGGCGCGCGAGCGCGAAGTGGCCGAGCGCAACGCCGTCGCGGCGCGCTGACCCGGTGCCGAGCGGTCCCGGCGCACCGGGACCGCTCGCGTCAGTACTGGCCGCGCAGGTGGCTCACGTCGCCGGCGGAGACCGCCTCGTCGCCGATCAGCAGCCGGCCGGTGTCGTCGATGCCGGTCGCGACGCCGGTGACGACCCGGCCGCCCGGCAGCTCGGCCCGCACCTCGATGCCGAGGGTGGCGCAGCGCTCGCGATAGGCGGCGGCGAGTTCCTCGACGGCCCAGCCCGCCCGCTCCCACGCGGTGAACCGGCGGGCGAACTCGGTGAGGATCGCCGCGACCAGCGCGGTCCGGTCCAGGTCGCGCGCGCCGGCCAGCGCGAGCGACGTCGCGTGCGGGACCGGCAGTTCCGCCTCGTCGAGGTCGACATTGAGACCGATGCCGACCACCACGGCGGGCGCGATGCCGGTCGCCGCCACCTCGGCCAGGATGCCGGCGAGCTTGCGGCCGTCGAGCAGGACGTCGTTGGGCCACTTCAGTTCCGGCGCGACCCCGGCCGTGCCGCGCACCGCGTCGACGACCGCGATCCCGGTCAGCAGGGGCAGCCAGCCCAGCGCGCCGGGGTCGATCCCGGGCAGGCGGACCAGGATCGACAGCGAGATCTGCGCGCGCGGCGGGCTCACCCAGGCACGGGCGTGCCTGCCGCGGCCCCGCACCTGCTCCTCGGCCAGCAGCGCCTGCCGGTCGGCGGACGGATCCGCGGCCCTGGCCACCAGGTCGGCATTGGTCGAACCGGTCGATTCGACCACGTCGATCCGGTCGTAGAACGTCGGTGCCGGAGTGGCGAGGGAGCTGCGCAGACGAGGCGCATCGATCGGTGCCCTGTTCATTCCGGGAACGCTACTCGCCCGGATGGGGGCAACTTTGTGGCCGCGCCTAGCTGGGGTTTCTGTACTGGCCGGTAGGCGAGACTGCCGTAGTGCGACGTGGTGTCACTGGTTACACTCGCAACCCATGACGAGTGTCCAGCAGCAGCCCGCATCGGATTCGGCGGGCACCCCCGATATCCACACGACCGCCGGGAAGCTGGCTGACCTGCGGAATCGGCTGGAAGAAGCGCAACACCCGATGGGTGAGGCCGCGGTCGACAAGGTGCACGCCAAGGGCAAGATGACCGCGCGCGAGCGCATCCTGGCCCTGGTCGACGAGGGCTCCTTCGTCGAACTCGACGCCCTCGCCAAGCACCGCAGCGTGAATTTCGGCCTGGAGAACAACCGTCCGCTCGGCGACGGCGTGGTGACCGGTTACGGCACCATCGACGGCCGCGACGTGTGCCTGTTCTCGCAGGACGTCACCGTGTTCGGTGGCTCGCTCGGCGAGGTCTACGGCGAGAAGATCGTCAAGGTCATGGACCTGGCCATCAAGACCGGCCGTCCGCTGGTCGGCATCAACGAGGGCGCCGGCGCGCGCATCCAGGAGGGCGTCGTCTCCCTGGGCCTCTACGGCGAGATCTTCCACCGCAACGTGCAGGCCTCCGGCGTGATCCCGCAGATCTCGCTGATCATGGGCGCCGCGGCCGGTGGTCACGTGTACTCCCCCGCGCTCACCGACTTCGTGGTGATGGTCGACCAGACCTCGCAGATGTTCGTCACCGGTCCCGACGTGATCAAGACCGTCACCGGTGAAGAGGTCACCATGGAGGACCTGGGTGGCGCGCACACCCACATGACCAAGTCCGGCGTGGCCCACTACGTGGCCTCCGGCGAGCAGGACGCCCTGGACTACGTCAAGGACCTGCTGAGCTACCTGCCGAGCAACAACCGCGCCGAGGCGCCCCGGCACGCGCCGACCGACCCGATCAACGGCGCGATCGAGGACTCGCTCACCGACGAGGACCTCGAGCTCGACACGATCATCCCGGACTCGCCGAACCAGCCGTACGACATGCACGAGGTCATCACCCGGCTGCTCGACGACGACGAGTTCCTCGAGGTCCAGGCCGAGCGCGCGATGAACATCATCTGCGGTTTCGGTCGCGTCGACGGCCGCAGCGTCGGCATCGTCGCCAACCAGCCGACCCAGTTCGCCGGCTGCCTCGACATCGACGCCTCGGAGAAGGCCGCGCGCTTCGTGCGCACCTGTGACGCCTTCAACATCCCGATCATCACCCTGGTCGACGTTCCCGGCTTCCTGCCCGGCACCGGCCAGGAATACAACGGCATCATCCGCCGCGGCGCGAAGCTGCTCTACGCCTACGGCGAGGCCACTGTGGGCAAGATCACGATCATCACTCGCAAGGCCTACGGCGGCGCCTACGACGTCATGGGTTCCAAGCACATGGGCGCCGATGTGAACCTGGCGTGGCCGACCGCGCAGATCGCCGTGATGGGTGCTTCCGGCGCCGTCGGGTTCGTCTACCGCAAGCAGCTGCAGGAGGCCGCCAAGAACGGCGCCGACGTGGACGCTCTGCGCCTCGAGCTGCAGAACGAGTACGAGGACACCCTCGTGAACCCGTACGTCGCGGCCGAGCGCGGTTACGTCGACGCGGTCATCCCGCCCTCGCACACCCGCGGCCAGATCGTGTCGGCGCTGCGACTGCTCGAGCGCAAGATGGTGACCCTGCCGCCGAAGAAACACGGCAACATTCCGCTGTGAAAGCGCGATATCCCCGGTAGGCCGCGCACACTTGTTGCTATGACGCAACTGTTGATCGTCGCGTCCCTACCGGGAATGATCGCGTCAACCGCGCTGTAGGACATCGGAGTACCACAGCTTCGCCACCGGGGCAGATCTCCCGGACGAGGCAGGAAGGATCTGGCACTGTGACAACTGTGGCAGAAGAAGACGTGTTGACCGCCGCCGAGCTGGAGCTCGCCGTCGAACCACTCGTCGACGAGGTCGAGCCGTCCGCTAGCGCGGTTGCCGTCGAGCCCGCGGAGAGCCTCGGGGAGCCGATGTTCCGCATCGTGAAGGGCTCGCCGACCGATGAGGACATCGCGGCGCTGGTCGCCGTGCTGAGCGCGGCCGCCGCGAGCGCCCCCGCCACCGGCCCGACCGGCCCGAACGACAACTGGGGCAGGGCGACGCTGATGCACCGGGGCACGTCCCCGTTCTCGCCGTACGCGTACCCGCTGCTGTCGCACCTGCGCTGACGCGGGTGACCCGGCTGGTTCTGGCCTCCGCGTCCCCCGCCCGTCTCGGGATCCTGCGCACGGCGGGCATCGACCCCGTCGTGCGCGTCTCGGGCGTGGACGAGGACGCGGTATCGGCCGCGCTCCCCCCTGACACCTCCTCGCACGACGTCGTCGTCGCCCTGGCCCGCGCCAAGGCGGTCGACGTCGCCGCGTCGATTCCCGAACTCGCCGCCGACTGTGTCGTCGTCGGCTGCGATTCGATGCTGCTCGTCGACGGGCAGCTGCAAGGCAAACCGCACACGCCCGAGGTGGCGCGTGCCCGCTGGGCCGGAATGGCCGGTCGCAGCGCCGATCTGATCACCGGGCACTGTGTGCTGCGGCTGCGCGACGGCGCGGTCGTCGCCGAATCGGCGGAGTGCAGCAGCACTACGGTGCATTTCGCGAAGCCGGCCCCCGACGAGCTCGACGCCTACATCGCCTCGGGCGAACCGCTGCAGGTCGCGGGCGCGTTCACCCTCGACGGGCTGGGCGGCTGGTTCGTCGACCGGATCGAGGGCGACCCGTCCAGCGTCATCGGGATCGGGCTACCGCTGTTGCGCAGGCTGCTCGAAGACGTCGGCGTCGGTGTCACGCAGCTGTGGCGGGACGCGCGGGCCTGACGGCGCGATCACCGGCTTCTCCCCGCTCGCGGCCGGTCCGGCCGTCACCGGTGCGGAGTTCTCCGCGCCCAGGGTGAGTTCCAGCCGGGCCGTACACAGCTCCGGCTCGACGAACGGGTGCAGCTGCACGTCGACACGACCGCGCGCGCCGTTGCGTTCCAGCACCTCCCGCATGAGCCCCATGTGCACCCCGCACACCACTTCGGCGTGCGAGCGGGCCAGTTCCCGCAGCGGGCAGGCGGTGAGATTGATCTGGACGTGCTCGGGCGTCTCGCCGACCGGGTCCTTCTCCGGCGCGAAGCCGAGTTCCGACATCAGCGACATGGTGATGTCCCTGGCGTCGGCGAGGGTTTCCACCGGGTGGGTGCCGATGTCCATCCGGGCGCCCCAGGCACGGCCCGCGGCGACCGCGGCGGCCGAGCGGGTGACCGGATCGGGTCCCAGATGATCGGCGAGGACCTGGGCGAGTTCCTGATAGCCGACCGAGCGCTGCACGGCGCGGTAGCCGATCCGGGGACGGCCGCGACCGCGGGGCGGCTGCTGGAACTGCCGGACGAGGGATTCGCGGGTGAGCACATCGAGATGGAATCGGACCGTGGTGACATGCTGTCCGGTGATCCTGGCCAGTTCCTGGGCGTCGAGGGGCTCGGTGGCGCCACGTAGGATCGCGAGCAGTCGCCGTCGCGGCCAAGAATCGGACATAGCTCACCCCTCCTCTCCAGAGACTTTATCGGACGGCTCTGCGCTTTATTCGACCATTGTGTCGATTCGTGATGTGCCAACACAGACATACCATCGGCTGCGACCCCATCACACTGTCGCATCCGCCCATACTCTCGCGTGAAGGACCACACCGTGCCCGTCGCCCCGGATCCGCACCCCGCCTTCGGTTCCTACGCAGTCCCGCACCGATTGGTAACCACAGAATGGCTGTCCGCAAACATCGGCGTACCCGGTTTGAAGATCATCGAGTCGAACGATGACATCCTCCTCTACGACATCGGCCATGTGCCCGGCGCGGTCAAAATCGATTGGCGTGGTGACCTGAGCGACCCGGTGACCCGCGATTACGTCGACGGCGCCCGGTTCACCGAGCTGATGCGGGCCAAGGGCATCCGGCGCGAGGACACCGTGGTGATCTACGGCGACCGCGACAACGCCCAGGCCGCGCACACCGCCTGGATCTTCACCCTGTTCGGCCACGAGGACGTGCGCCTGCTCGACGGCGGCCGCGACGCCTGGATCTCCGAGGAACGCGACACCACCTTCGACCTGCCCTCCCCCACTCCCACCGACTACCCCCACGTCGAGCGCGACGACACCACCGCCCGCGCCTTCCGCGACGAGGTGCTGACCCGTCTGGGCAGCCCGCTGGTCGACGTGCGTTCGGCCCAGGAGTACTCCGGCGAGGTCGAGGACAAGCCGCTCGACCAGGAGTACGCGACGCTGCGCGGCGGCCACGTGCCGACCGCGGTGAACATCCCGTGGACGCAGGCCTGCACCACCGACGGCCGATTCCGGTCCAGGGCCGAGCTGGACGCGGTCTACGGGGCGCTGCCCGCCGAGGATCTGGTCGTCTACAGCCGGGTCGGCGAGCGTTCCAGCCACACCTGGTTCGTCCTGACCTTCCTGCTCGGCCGCAGGTCGGTGCGCAATTACGACGGTTCCTGGATCGAGTGGGGCAACTCGGTACGGCTGCCGATCAGCCGGGGCACCGACCCGGGCCACGCGACCGGGATCAATTGAAACGTATTCACATCACAGCGTGCCGAGTACTGTGACCTGCGACCTACTCGACAGTAGGGCTAGCCGAGTTCGGGCCCAATTGGCAGACTGCCTACACTCGCCCGAGACGAAAGTTGTCGATACCGGGCACGGGGCCTACACGGCGACCCGTCCCCCGAAGCGACCAAAGATTGCACACAGGAGGCTCAGTGCCCAGCCATGCCAGCGCACGGATCACGAAGGTACTCGTAGCTAACCGCGGCGAGATCGCGGTCCGCGTGATCCGGGCTGCCAAGGACGCGGGGATCACCAGCGTCGCGGTGTACGCCGAGCCCGATGCCGACGCTCCCTTCGTGAAGCTCGCCGACGAGGCGTTCGCCCTCGGCGGTCAGACCTCGGCCGAGTCGTACCTCGTGTTCGACAAGATCCTCGACGCCGCCGCCAAGTCCGGCGCCGACGCGATCCACCCGGGTTACGGCTTCCTCTCCGAGAACGCCGACTTCGCCCAGGCCGTCCTCGACGCCGGGCTCATCTGGATCGGCCCCTCGCCGCAGTCCATCCGCGACCTGGGCGACAAGGTCACCGCGCGCCACATCGCCGAGCGCGCCAAGGCGCCGATGGCCGCGGGCACCAAGGACCCGGTCAAGAACGCCGACGAGGTCGTCGCGTTCGCCAAGGAGTACGGCGTCCCGGTGGCCATCAAGGCCGCCTTCGGTGGCGGTGGCCGCGGCATGAAGGTCGCCCACACCATCGAGGAGATCCCCGAGCTGTTCGAGTCGGCGACCCGTGAGGCCATCGCCGCCTTCGGTCGCGGCGAGTGCTTCGTCGAGCAGTACCTGGACAAGGCCCGCCACGTCGAGGCCCAGGTCATCGCCGACCAGCACGGCAACGTCGTCGTCGCCGGTACCCGCGACTGCTCGCTGCAGCGCCGGTTCCAGAAGCTCGTCGAGGAGGCGCCCGCGCCGTTCCTGTCCGACGACGTCCGCGCCAAGATCCACGACTCGGCCAAGCGCATCTGCCGCGAGGCAGGCTACTACGGCGCGGGCACCGTGGAGTACCTGGTGCAGGGCGAGACCGTGTCGTTCCTCGAGGTGAACACCCGCCTGCAGGTCGAGCACCCGGTCACCGAGGAGACCGCGGGCATCGACCTCGTGCGTCAGCAGTTCGCCATCGCCAACGGCGAGGAACTGTCGATCAAGGAAGACCCCACCCCGCGCGGCCACTCCTTCGAGTTCCGGATCAACGGTGAGGACGCCGGTCGCGGCTTCCTGCCCGCCCCCGGCCCGGTCAACGTCTACCGCGAGCCCACCGGCCCCGGTGTGCGCGTCGACTCCGGCGTCGTCGCCGGCAGCGTCATCGGCGGTCAGTTCGACTCCATGCTGGCCAAGCTGATCGTCACCGGCGAGAACCGCGACCAGGCGCTGCAGCGTGCCCGCCGCGCGCTGGCCGAGTTCGAGGTCGACGGCCTGGCGACGGTCATCCCGTTCCACCGCGCGATCGTCGAGGACCCGGCGTTCATCGGTGACGGCGAGAAGTTCGACGTCTACACCAAGTGGATCGAAACCGAGTGGAAGAACACCGTCGAGCCGTACACGGCCGGTGCTCCCGCCGACGACGAGGACGAGGATCTGCCCCGGCAGAAGGTCGTCGTCGAGGTCGGTGGCCGTCGCGTCGAGGTGTCGCTGCCCGGGCAGTTCACCCTCGGTGGTGGCGCCGCCGGTTCGGCCGGTAACGGTGTCGGTGTCATCCGCAAGAAGCCGAAGGCGCGCAAGCGTGGCGGCGCGGGTGCCGGTGCGGCCTCCGGTGACGCGGTCACCGCGCCCATGCAGGGCACCGTCGTCAAGGTCGCGGTCGAAGAGGGCCAGACCGTCGAGGCGGGCGACCTGATCGTGGTGCTCGAGGCCATGAAGATGGAGAACCCGGTCAACGCGCACAAGGCGGGCGTCGTCACCGGCCTCGCCGTCGAGGCGGGCGCGGCGATCACCCAGGGCACCGTCCTGGCGGAGATCAAGTAGCTCCCACGTCGTAGACGGGCGCCGGTCGATCGCGACCGGCGCCCGTCGTCGTTTCCGACACCGCGGGAACGATCACCGCGGTCCGGGTGAACGGGCGGCGAAGATCGGGCTTCGGGCCGGGCCGCACCCCGGGCACCTGTCGTATCGTGGATCGGGTGACCAGCAGTGCGCGCACCGATCAGGACCCCTCGGCAACGCCGGGTCCGGCCACGGTCACCGAGGTGATCGAGTCCCGCAGGCAAGCCGGGAGCCGAGCCGACGGCCATCGCCTCGCGCTGGTGATCGAGGGTGGCGGCAGCCGCGGGGTCTACTCCAGCGGCATGGTGCAGGCACTCGAGGAACTCGGCCTGTCCGCGGTGTTCGACGCCGTGTACGGCACGTCGGCGGGCGCGATCAACGGCGCGTGGCTGCTGTGCGGACGCGCGGCGACGGGCATGCGGTCCTGGACCGACGCGACGATCATGCGCCGCGTGGTCGACCCGGTCCGCATCCTGCGCGGTCGTCCGGTCTTCGATCTGCGCTACCTGGTGCACCAGGTCTACGACGGCATCGAGCCGATGGACTTCCCGGCGATCCTGGCCAACCCCACCACGTTCCACCCCATCGCCACCGATGTCCGCACCGGCCAGTCGGTGGACCTGGGACCTCACATCGTCGATAAAACCACCCTGATGACCGCGCTACGGGCCTCCGCGGGCTTGCCCCTGCTGGCAGGTCCCCCGGTCGACCTCGGCGGCCGCAGCTACTTCGACGGCGGCCTCTCCGAGACGGTCCCGATCCGCACCGCCGTCGCCGCGGGCACCACCCACGCCCTGGTGCTGCGCACCCGCCGCTGCGACGAGGTCCGCCCGCCCGCGCCCCTGCTGCACCGCGTCGTCGGCGGCGGCTACATGCGCGCCATCGCCCCCGGCGCCTTCCGCGCGTGGTCCCAGCGCCCCGGTCAGCAGGCGGTCGAGGACGACTTCCTCGCCGCCCTGGGCGAGCGCGTCCTGCAGGTGCACCCGCCCGCCGACGCCCCCGCCGTCGACAGCGCGGCTCGCGACACCGATCTGCTCACCCGGGCCCTCGACATCGGCCGCGCCGCCGTCCACGCGGTGCTCGGCGCCCAGCCCCGCCCGGCCTGACCGCATGAGCGCACCCGCGCTCCCCCTACACTGCGGACGTGGAACCGATCGAGATCAACGCGGGCGCCTGGTACCTGCGTGCCCTGCGGGCCGACGAGCGCATCGACGACCGCCCCGCGCTGGCCGACGGCGGCATCACCGATCCCGGCTATGTGGCCACCCGCGCCGCGCAGTGGGCCGACGAATCCCACTTCTCCTGGGCCGTCTGCGTCCCGACGACCGCCGAGCTGGTCGCCGAGATCGGCGTGACGCCGGGCCCCGACGACACCGCCACCGTCACCGGCTGGGCCCGTCCCGGCGAGGACGAGGCGCTGGCGGCGGGTCTCGCGTCGGTCCACCGGTTCGTCGCGGGCGCATTGGGACTGACCGCCGTCCCCGCCTGACGGAATCGGCCGGCCCACCGACGCTGCCCGCGGATCGACCGACCGCGCCGTTGTCGCCTCGACCGTGCGATCTACCGCATGACCCCCGTGTGCCCGGTGGAGTAGCGCCCTGGCTGCGGCCACACCGTCAACCCGTGTGGCCCGTGGTCGACGGGGATGCGCGCCAGCAGTTTCCAGTTCACGATGTCGACCGCGTACACCTCGTTGTTGTGCCGTCCCGACACCCAGAACACCCGCCCGTCGGCGGAGATGTTGCCCATGTCGGGACTGCCACCGCCGGGGATGAACCACTTGTGCACCAACCCGCCCGCGGCGAAATCCCACACCGAGATGCTGCCCTCGTGCCGGTTGGTGATCAGCATCTGGGTGGAGTCGCGGGTGACGTAGAGCCCGTGCGTCCCTTTGCCGGTGGGGATGAACCCGGTGTTGTCGAAGGTGTGCGCGTGAATGGTGTAGATGCCGTCGGCCATCATGTCGGCGACGAAGAAGACGTGCCCGTCGGGCGAGAGCTTCACGTCCTGGGGCATGCCACCGCGCCCGCCCGGCAGGTCGATCATCTTGATCAGCGTGCGCCGCGCGACGTCGAAAACGGCCATCCGCCCGATGAATTCGCAGCTGGCCACGGCGAAGCGGCCGTCGGCGGTGAAGTCCATGTGATCGACCCCGGCGCACTCGGGCACCGCGAGCGCGTGCAGTTTCTGCCAAGTCACCGGGTCGTAGAAGTCCAGCGACTTGTCCGCTTCGGCGACGACCAGGGCGAACTCGCCATCGGGCGTGTAATACATGTTGTACGGGTCGCGGACCGGGAACGCCGGGCCCGCGGGCGCTCCGGTGCGCGGGTCGATGGGCAGCAGGCTGCCGCCGCCGATCGGCAGATCGTTGGTGGCGTAGAGGGTCTGCAAGTCGTAGGACGGCACCACGTGCTGTGGCTCGGTGCCGCCGGAGGAGAAGGTGCCGAGCACCTGGAAGGTGTTCTGGTCGATCACCGTCACGGTGTCGGACTTGCTGTTGGGCACGTAGACCAGCGGCCGGTGATCGGCGACCGACGGACTCAGTTCCCGGTTGGCGGCGTAGATGTCGGTGGGCGACAGCGGCGGCGGCATGCCGGGCAGCAGATCGGTCATGTGGGGCGGCATCGCGGTCGGCGAGGTCGTCGAGGCGGGCGGCGCGGTCGGCGTCTCGACAGTCACGGCCTCACTGTTCGAACAGCCCGCCGTGACGGCGAGCAGCAAGGTGACAGCAATTTGTCCGATTCGCTCGGTGAGGCAGTTCACGCGCTGCACCGTTCCATGTCAGGGTGACTTCCGAGTGACATGGGTGCGAAGCCTAGAAGCAGCACCAGCGAAAATCCAGCAATTCGGACAGCGCGCCGCTCACAGCCCCGGCGCGTCGTCGATGGACACGCGCCGCAAGGCCATGAGCGGCACCTGTTGCGCTACAGGCGCTCTCGCGTCAGCACCGCGTCCAAGGCATCGACCGCCCGCTCCAGCTCTTCCTCGGTGACCGTCAGCGGCGGCCGGAAACGGAGGCCACTGGTCCCGGTGCCGAGCAGCAGCACGTGCTGACGCTCCCGCAGCGCCGTCACCACCCGGTCCCGCAGGTCCGGGGTGGCCAGCGTGACCGCGCACATCAGACCGCGCCCGCGGGGTTCGCTCACCTTGTCCGGGTGCGCGGCGGCGAGCTGGCCGAGCTGGTCGAGCAGGTAGGCGCCCAGCGGCACCGACTTCGCGATCAGCCGATCCTGTTCCAGCACTTCGAGAATGCGCCGGGTGCGCACCATGTCGGTGAGGTTGCCGCCCCAGGTGGAGTTCAGCCGCGAGCTCACCTGGAAGACGTTGTCGGGCACCTCGTCGACGCGTCCGCCGGCCATGATGCCGCAGACCTGGGTCTTCTTGCCGAACGCGACCACATCCGGCTCGATGCCCAATTGCTGGTAGGCCCAGGTGGTTCCGGTCATCCCGACGCCGGTCTGCACCTCGTCGAGGACGAACAGCGCGTCGTTGTCGTGACACAGGCGCTGCATCGCGCCGAGGAACTGCGGCCGCAGGTGCCGGTCGCCGCCCTCACCCTGGATGGGCTCGGCGATGAAGCAGGCGATGTCGTGCGGATGGTCGGCGAAGGCCTGCGCGGCCTGCGCGATGGCGCGGGCCTCCAGCGCGGCGATGTCCGGGCCCGCGAACGTGTGCGGGGTCTCGATGCGCGGCCAGGCGAACTTCGGGAACCGCGCGGTCTTGACCGGGTCGGTGTTGGTCAGCGACATCGTGTAGCCGCTGCGGCCGTGGAACGCCCCGGTCAGGTGCAGTACCTGGGTGCCGAGTTCCGGTGGACGACCGTGTGATTCGTTGTGCCTGCTCTTCCAGTCGAACGCGACCTTGAGCGCGTTCTCCACCGCCAGCGCACCGCCGTCGACGAAGAACAGATGCGGGAGGCGTGGGTCGCCGACGACGCGGACGAAGGCCTCGACGAAGCGGGCCATCTCGACGGTGTAGATGTCGGAGTTGCTCGGTTTGTTCAGCGCGGCGGTGGCCAGCTCGGCGCGGAAGCGTTCGTCGCCCGCCAGCGCCGGATGGTTCATCCCGAGCGCGTTGGAGGCGAAGAAGCCGAACATGTCGAGGTAGGCGGTGCCGTCACGTTCGTCGATCAGTGTCCGGCCGTGCGACTTGTGCAGATCGAGCACAAGCTCGAAGCCGTCCGCGAGGATGTGCGAGGACAGGATTTCGTGGACCCGGTTGGCGGGGGTGACCGCCGCGCCGGGGCGCTCCAGTTCGATGGTCACAACGCCGAGGGTACGCAAATATTTACGGAACCTCTACGGAATCGCGGAACAATTACGAGGAATCGTTACCTGTCGTAGAATGTCTGCAGGATGATGGTGCTGCGCGTCCGCACATTGGCGGTGGCTCTGATCTCCTGCAGCAGCTGTTCCAGGTGCCGCGGGGAGGCGACCCGAACCAGCAGGACGTAGCTCTCTTCGCCCGCCACCGAGTGGCACGCCTCGATGCCGGGGATGTGTTGCAACAATGCGGGCGCGTCATCGGGCTGGGACGGGTCGAGAGGAGTGATCGCGACGAACGCCGACAACAGGTGCCCGAGCGCTTCGGGATCGACATGCGCCGCGTACCCGCGGATCACTCCACGCGCTTCGAGCCTGCGCACCCGCGACTGCACTGCCGAGACCGAGAGGCTGGCCTTCTCCGCCAGGTTCGACAACGTGGCGCGACCATCGCTCATCAGTTCTTTGATCAATAGTCGGTCGATGTCGTCGAGCTGGGGTCTAGCCGGTGTATCCGCCATCAGCGAAGGCTAACGCAGCACGGGGGTCGCGCGGGGAAAACTTCTTTCTGTTCCCCCACCGAATTCCACCGAACTTTTCCGTGAGCCGTACCAAACAGCAGAAGGTGAGCAGCGATGACCCACAGCGTGACCGAGCACTTCTCCGAGCAGCTGGCGCTGCGAGCCAGGGCGCTGCTGCACGGCCTCGGCGCCGAGCTCCCCGAGTCCGGTGACCTGCTCGCCCGCACCCCCATCTCCGGTGGCGCCCTGCCGCCGGTCACCACCGACACCACCGACGACGTCGACGCCGCGATCGAGCGGGCCGCCACCGCGTTCCTGAGCTGGCGCACCGTGCCCGCGCCGGTGCGCGCAGGGCTGGTGCGCCGGCTGGCCGAGCTGCTGGTCGCCCACCAGAGCGAGCTGGCCGAGCTGGTCACGCTGGAGGCGGGCAAGATCGGCCCCGAGGCCCTGGGCGAAGTGCAGGAGATGATCGACGTCTGCGAGTTCGCGATCGGGCTGTCCCGCCAGCTCTACGGCGCCACGATGCCTTCCGAGCGGCCCGGGCACCGGCTCATGGAGACCTGGCATCCGCTCGGCGTCGTCGGGGTGATCTCGGCGTTCAACTTCCCGGTCGCGGTGTGGGCGTGGAACACCGCGATCGCGCTGGTCTGCGGGGACACCGTGGTGTGGAAGCCCTCGGAGACCACCCCGCTGACCGCACTGGCCTGTCACACCCTGCTGCGCCGCGCCGCCGTCGACGTCGGCGCCGATCCCGCGGTGCACCAGCTGATCCAGGGCGACGCGGCGGTCGGCGAGGCACTGGTCGACGACCCGAGGGTCGCGCTGCTCAGCGCCACCGGTTCGGTGCGGATGGGCGCCGCCGTCGCCCCGCGCGTGGCCGCCAGGTTCGGCCGCTGTCTGCTGGAGCTGGGCGGCAACAACGCCGCGATCGTCGCGCCGAGCGCGGATCTGGAGCTGGCGGTGCGCGGCATCGTCTTCTCCGCGGCGGGCACGGCGGGGCAGCGCTGCACCACGCTGCGCAGGCTGATCGTGCACCGATCCATCGCCGATCAGCTCGTCGAGCGGCTCGTCGCCGCGTACCGCCAACTGCCCGTGGGCAATCCGCTCGACGACGGCGTGCTGGTCGGCCCGCTGATCAACGAGCGCGCCTTCATCTCGATGCAGAAGGCACTGCTGCAGGCCGAGGACACCGGCGGCGAGATCGTTTGCGGCGGTGAGCGAATCGACCTCGTCGGCCCGGACGCCTACTACGTGCGCCCCGCCATCGTGCGCATGCCCGCGCAGACCGAGCTGGTGCGCGAGGAGACCTTCGCGCCGATCCTCTACGTGCTCGTCTACGACGCGATCGACGACGCCATCGCCCTCAACAACGCTGTGCCACAGGGTCTTTCCTCGTCGATCTTCACCCTCGACCAGCGCGAGGCCGAGCGGTTCCTCGCCGGATCGGACTGCGGCATCGCCAATGTCAACATCGGCACCTCGGGCGCGGAGATCGGCGGCGCGTTCGGCGGCGAGAAGAACACCGGCGGCGGTCGCGAATCCGGCTCCGACTCGTGGAAGGCCTACATGCGCAGGGCCACCAACACCATCAACTACTCCGCCGAGCTGCCGCTGGCCCAGGGCATACATTTCGGCTGATCAGGAACCGATTTCGTCTTCCGTGCCGCGCCGTGTACAGTGGTATTTACGACGCGGGATGGAGCAGCTCGGTAGCTCGCTGGGCTCATAACCCAGAGGTCGCAGGTTCAAATCCTGTTCCCGCTACTAGACGAAAGCCCCGGAGTTTCGACTCCGGGGCTTTCGTCGTTTTCCGGCACCGAGTCGACGGCCGCGCGCACCCCGCGATCCCGGCTACAGGAGTGTGTGCGCGGCGAGGCGGGCCAGGCAGGCGTCGACGACAACGGCGGCCGAGTCGGATTCCGCTTCGGCGGCCCATCTTTCGGTACCCAGCCGCACCGCCGCGTTGGCCATGGCGGCGGCGAGCGCGACATCCAGGTCGTCGGGCGAGCGGCCGGTGCGCGCCGCGATGATGGGAATCAGGCTGAGTTCGCAATCCTGCTGGACACGCAGCCAGGTCGCCCGCAGGGCGGGCAGTTCGGTGACAGCGCGCAGCAGGGGATGCAGGAGCTCGCCGGCGATGCCGCCGTCGGCCAGGGTGGCGGCGGTCGCGGTGCGGTAGGAGCGACTCAGCGCCTCGCGCAGCGGGAGCTCCGGCGGACAAGCGGCGAGTTCGTCCGCCCAGGCCTGGGTGCCGATGGCCAGCAGTGGGGCGACGACGTCTTCCTTGCCTGCAAAGTACCGATAGAAGGTCCGCAACCCCATCCCCGCGGACGCGGCGATGTCCTCGACAGTCGTCGCGGAATACCCGTTTTCGGCAAAGAGCCGAGCGGCGACCATGGCCACCTCCTTGCGGGTGGCCGCACGGCGGATCTCGCTGAGCGCCGGCCGCCCAGGGCTGGGCGCCGCGCGCTTCGGTTGCCTGGTCACGGCCGCACTATACCCACCTCGCCAAGATTCTCTGCACGTCCTGCCATTTATGGCATATCGTGTCAGAAACACTCTCAACGACGAGGAAGAATCACATGAACCGTCTCGAACAGCGCCGCATCCTGGTCACCGGAGCCGGATCCGGCATCGGCCAGGCCACCGCCCTCCGCCTGCTGTCCGAAGGCGCGGTCGTCGTCGGCGCCGACGTCAACGCCGAAGGCCTGCGGGCGACCCGTGCCCGCGCCGCCGAGGCGGGCACCGATGCGCGGTTCACCACGCTGGAGATGAACATCGGCGACGAGTCCGACGTCATCGCCGGGGTCCGCAGCGCCGTGGCGTCACTCGGCGGCCTGGACGCCCTCGTCAACGCCGCGGGCATTCTGCGCGCCGCCCATACCCACGAGACGTCCCTGGATCTCTGGAACCAGATCATCAACGTCAACCTCACCGGCACGTTCCTGGTGATCCGCGAGGCCCTGCCCGCCCTGCTCGCCAACCCCAGCAGCACGATCGTGAACTTCAGCTCCACGTCGGCGACCTTCGCCCATCCGTACATGGCCGCCTATTCCGCCAGCAAGGGCGGCATCCAATCGCTCACCCATGTGCTGGCCCTCGAGTACGCCAAGCAGGGCCTGCGCGCGGTCAGCGTCGCCCCCGGCGGCATCAAGTCCGGCCTCACCGACGCCACCCCCGGCTACCTGCCCCAGGACTCCGACTGGTCGCTGTTCAGCCGCCTGGTCGCCGTTGTCCCGCAGGACAACCCGGCGGAGCTGGCCGGTCCCGAGAATGTCGCCGGCGTCATCGCCATGCTCGTCTCCGACGACGGCCGTTTCATCAGCGGTACCGAAATCCGCATCGACGGCGCCGCCCACACCTGACCACGGCCACCGACGACCCCCGGAATCGACCGTGAGTCCGGGGGTTTCGTCGCTGCTAGGAACCGCCCAGGCGCAGCGTCCAGTTGCCGCGGTAGTGCAGCCGGGTCACGCTCGCGGGCGGAACATCCATGCGCCAGAACGATTTCGGCGGCGAGTCGAGCACTACCAGCAGCACCGCTCTGACCACCGCCGGATGGGTCACCGCCACCGTGTCGCGCCCCGCCGAGGCGATCTCGGCCAGCCAGAACCGCACCCGGTCGACCAGGTCGGTCACCGACTCGCCGCCGTGCCCGCGGAATTCGGGATCGGTGAGCCAGGCGAACAGCTGATCCTGGGCCAGCGAGCTCATCTCGGTCCCACGCCACGACCCCGCGTCGAGATCCCGCAATCGCGCGTCCAGTTCCCCGACCACCCCGAGCGTCTCGGCCGTCTCCCGAGCCCGCCGTTCCGGCCCGGTCCGCACCTGCGCACCCTCGGGCACCGAGTACGCCCGCAGCGCACCCCGCCCCGACTCGTCGAGTGGTTCGTCGACAGGAAATCGCGCCTTCCGGACCGCCTCGGTCAGGCCGTGACCGACGAGGTCGACTCTGAGCACCGTTTGCACGAGAGCCCAGCGTAGCGTCGGCTCACTCGGCAGTGTGACGCAGGTCATCGGCCAACTTCCGGAGCCGGTCCGCAGCAGGGTCTATCCGTCGTAGTCGATCCTTCGGCCGTCGTCGTCGTAGGCCGGTCGACCTTCCTTGTCGAGCCACGCACCGGTGCTGGGATGACGTGTCCAGCCCTCGAACTCGGTGCCGCCCAGATCATCGGAGAACCGGCCGCCGAACCCGGGGCTGGTGCCCGCGGGCGCCGGACCGAGCAGTCGCCGCTGCTCCTCGAACTCGGCGAACATGCGCTCGCTGCGCGCGATGTCCTCCGCGGACGGTCGCAACCCCAGTCGCTCGGCTTCCTCCGCCGAATAGAAGATCTTGCCGCCGAACTTCTCGGGCATCGGGGTCCTCCTACATTTCCGTCATCTTGATGAGTATCCGGCCGGTCGCCGGGTCGACCGTCTTGCTGTGGACGAAGAAGTTGGTCCCGGACGCGAACAGCACCTCGTCGGGCGTCCCGTACTCGCTGTAGTCGCGGCCGGTCTTGCTGACGATCTGGAACTCGACCTCCGAGTTCTGCACGGTGAGTTCGTTGACGCCCTTCGGATTGGTACTGGCCGAAGTGAATCCCAGCTCGGTGACGGGCTGGTCCTGTTGGTACCGGGCAAGCTGTTCGGGGGTCAGGTTGGTATGCCGGCTGACCAGGCCCTCGTGGGCGGGCATCTTTCCGAGCGCCTCGTTGAGCGCGTCGATCTGGCGCTGCTGGTCGGCGGTCGGTGTTTCCCCGGAGCGCAGGATATCGGTCAGCGATCGGCCCCGAAGGTCACTCGGGCCCTGGAGCAGTGCGCGGCGATCATCGTCGCTCAGGCTTGCCGCCTTCGGTGTCGTGACCCCGTCACCCTTGCCTCGCAACCGTTCGAAGAGTTCGGTGATCTCCTGTTTGGCCTTCGACATGGCGGCCGCGGCATCGTCGGCCAGACCTTTCAGCTGCAACGCTTTGCGGGCTCGCCATGCCGTCACCGCGGCTTTGATCGTCACCGACCATCGACGAGCCGACTCCACCGCCTTGGCGCCGGCGATCAGGCCGCCGACGCCGGTCAGGCAGGTGGCGATCACCGTGACGGCAGCGTCGATGGCGGCGTCGGTGATGATCGCCTCGATGAACCCCTTGATCTCCTCGCGAAGTTCCTGGATCGCGCCTCGGTAGTCGAGACACGACGTACTGATCTGCGTGCACGTGGTGAGCAACGCCCCGATCGATTTCTCGATCTTCTTCAGGTCTTCCCGGACCTGCATCGCGTCGGTGGAGGTGACCCCGTCGAACAGACCGGCGGCGATCGTGATCTTGTCCTTGGCGTTCGTGTTCTGGTAGATCGTGCCGAGCCGGTCCCACGCCTCCGCCGCTTTGGTGAGCGTGTCGGTATTACCGTCCGGAAGTGGACAGTTGATCGCATCGAGAACGTCGATGGCCGTCTGCGCCAGACCCTGCGGTGTCCCGCCCGCCGCCGACGCGGGCAGCGCGTAGGGCCCGAACGTGGCGGTCGACGCCGAATCTGCGGGCCTCGTCGGTTGTTCTGTGCCCTTGATCGCGGCGTCGGACTTCGCGTGTTCGAAACCGATGTCGTTGAGCGCCGTGCCGTAGGCACGCAAGGTCGAATACGTCTGCCCGTAGAACGCGACGGCATCCCGCGCGGACTGGTCGTAGGACGCCGCCCAAGCTCGGCCGTCTTCGTCGCGGCCCGCCATCATCCCGTAGCCGTTGAGCTCACCGAAAACGTAGGTGAAGCTGTCGAACAGAGACGCGGCGGCATCGAAGCAATTGGTGGCAGCCTGGTAGTAGACCTTGGGATCGACGTCGAGCTTGGTGACCGTCGGCGTCATACGCCCAGGATCTTCAACGTCGCCGACGCCGCGTCGGTATAGCTCTGGTGTGCGGTCTTCGCCGCCGCTTCCAACGCCGCCAGGCCCTCCTGCATATCGGTGACCCCGGCCCGCCACTCCGTATGCGCCTCGCTGTAGGCCGTGGCCGCCGCACCGGACCACACGCCCTCGACCTCCTTGGCCTTGGCATCGAGCGCGGTCAGCACATCGGCGACAGCGGACATGTACCCACGCATCCGCGCGGTCAACTGTTCGAGCTGGTCGAGATCGACCGAGAACGCGGGAGGTTCAGTCGTCATCAGAGGTCGGCTCCGCACTCACAGATTCAGCGTGTAGGTCGCCGCGGCATTGGACTCGTCGACCTGCGCGAGGGTTTCCGCGGTGATCCCCAGCTTCTCGGCCAGTTCGAACAACGCGTCCCACACCTGATCGGCACCGAGATGGAACTCCTCCCACCCCGCGGTGAACACACCGGCGTTGTTCCCGGTCCAGGTCTCGATCGTGGCCCGCAAATCGGTCACCAACGAGGCGTACCCGGCCTGGCATTCCTGCGCCACCTGATAGGCCACCCGCCCCAGCGCTCTGACTTCTTCGGGCTCGACCGAAACCGTCGAAGGATCGCCCCCAGCCATCGAATCCTCCGTCGAATGTCCCCGGTGACGGGTTCCGGTCACCCGTCCATCCCCGGGGAACGGTAATCCCGTCGGCTACAGACGGCAAACGTGACCGCGCTGCTAGCGTCCAGGGGCTTGTCGGTGGGGCGGTGCACACTGAACGCTATGGATCGGTTCTCGCCCGCTACCGCGCAGTGGTTCGACGGGGCCTTCGCCGGGCCCACGTCGGCCCAGCTCGGGGCGTGGCAGGCGATCGCCGACGGGGAGCACACGCTGGTCGTCGCGCCCACCGGGTCGGGGAAGACGCTGTCCGCGTTCCTGTGGGCCATCGATCGGCTGGCGACCCGGCCCGCACCGGAACCGGGGACGCCGCGCGGGACGTCGGTGCTGTACGTCTCGCCGCTCAAGGCGCTGGCGGTGGATGTCGAGCGGAATCTGCGGGCGCCACTGGTGGGGGTCACGCAGACCGCGAAGCGACTGGGGCTGGACCCGCCGGAGATCTCGGTGGGGGTGCGCTCCGGCGACACCACGCCCGCGCAGCGGCGGGCGATGCAGCGCACGCCGCCCGACATCCTCATCACCACGCCGGAGTCGCTGTTCCTGCTGCTCACCTCGGCGGCCAGGGAGAGCCTGGCCCAGGTCGGCACGGTGATCGTCGACGAGGTGCACGCCATCGCGGGCACCAAGCGCGGCGCGCACCTGGCCCTGTCGCTGGCCCGGCTGGATCAGCTGACCGAGCGGCCGGCCCAGCGGATCGGCCTGTCGGCGACGGTGCGCCCGCCCGAGGAGGTCGGCCGATTCCTGGTGGGCTCGGCGCCGATCACCATCGTGCGCCCGCCCGCGCCGAAGACCTTCGACCTGTCGGTGCGCGTCCCGGTGGCCGACATGACCGATCCGGGCGATTCCGAGCAGCCGGGGTCGATCTGGCCGCACGTCGACGAGGCCATTGTCGACCTGGTGCTCGAGCACCGGTCCTCGATCGTGTTCGCGAACTCGCGCAGGCTCGCCGAACGGCTGACCGCGCGGCTCAACGAGGCCTACGCGGCCAGGCTGGGCGAGCCGGTGGACACCGAGCACGCGCCACCCGCCCAGCTCGGCCCGTCCACCGAGGTGATCCACGGCGCCGACCAGCTGCTGGCCAGGGCCCACCACGGCTCGGTCAGCAAGGAGCAGCGCGCGCTCATCGAGGACGACCTCAAGAGCGGCCGACTGCGCTGCGTGGTGGCCACCAGCAGCCTCGAGCTCGGCATCGACATGGGCGCGGTCGATCTGGTGGTGCAGGTGGAGGCGCCGCCGTCGGTGGCCAGCGGGCTGCAGCGAGTCGGCCGCGCCGGGCACCAGGTCGGCGAGGTCTCGCGCGGCGTGCTGTTCCCGAAGCACCGCACCGATGTCATCCACTGCACCGTCGCGGCCCAGCGGATGCTGGCCGGTGAGATCGAGATGCTGCAGATCCCCGCGCATCCGCTCGATATCCTGGCCCAGCAGACGGTGGCCGCTTGCGCGCTCGAACCGATCGATGTCGACGGCTGGTTCGATATCGTCCGCGCCACCGGCAGTTACGCGAACCTGCCCCGCTCGGCCTACGAATCCGTGCTCGACCTGCTGGCGGGCCGCTACCCGTCCGACGAGTTCGCCGAACTGCGACCGCGCGTGGTCTGGGACCGCGACGCGGGCACCCTCACCGGCCGTCCCGGCGCGCAACGCCTCGCCGTCACCTCCGGCGGCGCCATCCCCGATCGCGGCATGTTCGCGGTGTTCATGGTGGGCGAGAAGGCTTCCCGGGTGGGCGAACTCGACGAGGAGATGGTCTACGAGTCGCGCGTGGGCGACGTCTTCGCGCTCGGCGCGACCAGCTGGCGGATCGAGGAGATCACCTTCGACCGGGTGCTGGTCTCGCCCGCCTTCGGACTGCCCGGCCGGCTGCCGTTCTGGCACGGCGACAGTTTGGGTCGTCCGGCCGAATTGGGCACCGCCCTGGGCGAATTCGTGCGCACGGCGGGTCAGGTGTCGGCCGACGACCTGTCCCGGATCGTCGCGGACATGGGCATCCGGCCGCCCGGATCTGCTGCGTCACAGGACAATTCGATGACGTCCTCCGCGCTCGCCGAGCCCGCGGCGAACGGCGGCGTGCAGAAGTCCGCCCGCGCGCGTTCGACGAAGCGCGCGCAGACCCCCGACGCCGCCGCCCGGCTGGAACAGCTGGTCCGCACCGCGGGCCTGGACCAGAACGCGACGGCGAACATGGTCGGCCTGCTCGAGGAGCAGCGCACCGCCACCGGCCAGCTCCCCACCGACCGCACCCTGATCGTGGAGCGCTTCCGCGACGAGCTCGGGGACTGGCGACTGGTCTTACACTCCCCCTACGGCACCCCGGTGCACGCACCGTGGGCACTGGCCGTCGGGGCCCGGCTCCAGGAACGCTTCGGCATCGACGCGGCGCCGACCGCGTCCGACGACGGCATCGTGGTGCGCCTGCCCGACACCACCGACGACCCGCCCGGCGCCGAACTGTTCGCCTTCGAACCCGACGAGATCGACGACATCGTCACCGAGCAGGTCGGCGGCTCCGCGCTGTTCGCCTCCCGCTTCCGCGAGTGCGCGGCCAGGGCGCTGCTGCTGCCGCGCCGCGACCCGGGCAAGCGCGCACCGCTGTGGCAGCAGCGACAGCGCTCGGCCCAATTGCTGGATGTGGCACGCAAATTCCCGGATTTCCCGATCCTGCTGGAAACCGTGCGCGAATGCCTGCGCGATGTCTACGACCTGCCGTCCCTGCGCGAGCTGCTGACCAAGCTCGCCCGCCGCGAGGTGCGGCTGATCGATGTCGAGACCGCCAGCCCGTCCCCGTTCGCCAACGCCCTGCTGTTCTCCTACATCGGCCAGTTCCTCTACGACGGCGACAGCCCGCTGGCCGAGCGCCGCGCCGCCGCCCTGGCACTGGACTCGAGCCTGCTGGCCGAACTCCTCGGCCGCGTCGAACTGCGCGAACTGCTCGACCCCGCCGTCATCACCCTCACCGAACGCGAACTCCAGCGCCTCACCCCCGAACGCTGGGCCCGTGACGCCGAGGGCCTGGCCGACCTGCTGCGCCTGCTCGGCCCGCTCACCCCCGCCGAAGCCGCCGCCCGCTGCGTGCGGCGCGGTGACACACCAGCTTCCGCGCTCGAAAGCCCGTCCGTCGAGGCAGGCCGGCCCGATGCGGCCGCGGACCTCGCCTTGCCGATCGCCGAGGCCGCTGACTCGGCCGCCGCGCACACCGACGTGCTCGCCGACTCCGACGCACCGACCTGGTTCGCGGAACTCCGGCACGCCCATCGCGCGCTGGAGGTTTCCTTCGCGGGCCGCACCTGGTGGGTGGCGATCGAGGACGCCGCCCGCCTGCGTGACGCGCTCGGGGTGCCGCTGCCGATCGGGGTGCCCGCCGCGTTCATCGAACCCGTCCCCGACCCGCTCGGCGACCTGGTCGGCCGCTACGCCCGCACCCACGCACCGTTCAGCACCGCCGATGTCGCGGCGCGCTTCGGCCTCGGCTCGGCGGTCGCGGCCACCGCGCTGCATCGGTTGCTGGCCGAGAAACGGGTGGTGGAGGGCGAATTCACGCCCGCGACGGCTGGCACCGAATGGTGCGACGCGCAGGTGCTGCGCCGGTTGCGCCGCCGCTCGCTGGCTGCCGCACGGCACGAAGTCGAGCCGGTGTCGACCGCCGCGCTCGGCCGCTTCCTCCCTGCCTGGCAGCACGTCGGTTCCGGTGAGCTGCGCGGAATCGACGGGGTCGCCACGGTGGTGGAACAGCTCGCGGGCGTGCCGATTCCGGCGTCGGCCTGGGAATCGCTGATCCTGCCGATGCGCGTGCGCGACTACTCCCCCGCCATGCTGGACGAATTGATGGCCAGCGGGGAGGTGATCTGGTCCGGGCACGGCGCGATCACCGCCCGCGACGGCTGGATCGCGCTGCACCTGGCCGACCAGGCCCCGTTCACCCTGCCGCCGCCCGACGACATCGATCCCACCGACCTCCAGCTCGGCCTCCTGGCGGCGTTGGGCGCACCGCTGGAGCCGTGGCCGCCGCGCGCCGCGCAACCACCCACGGTCGACCTGGACGCACCGGCGGCCTCCGGGCCCGCCGGATCCGGTGCCGGGCCGACCGATCCGCCCACCGCCCACCTCACCACCCATGGCGACCGCACGCCCCGCGCGGACGCAGGCGATCCGGCCGCCGTGCCCGCGAGCCCGGATTCCCCGCGCCGCCTACCGCCCACCCTGCACGGCGGCGGCGCCTACTTCTTCCGCCAGCTCTCCGACGCCACCGGCCTGCTCGACGACAAGGCCGTCGGCGAGGCGCTGTGGCAGCTGGTGTGGGCCGGTTACGTCTCCGGCGACACCTTCGCCCCCGTGCGCGCTCTGCTCTCCGGCACCGCCCGCAGCACCACCGCCCATCGCACCCCGCGCCGGGCTCCCCGCGGCCGCGCCTACCTGCCGCGCCCGGCGATGCCGACCCGCAGCGGTCCGCCGACTCTGGCCGGGCGCTGGTCGATCCTGCCGGAACGGGTGCAGGACAACACCTTGCGCGCCCACGCCACCGCCGATCAACTCCTCGAACGCTACGGCGTGCTGACCCGGGGGTCGGTCCAGAACGAGGGCGTGCCCGGCGGTTTCGCGCTGATGTATCGAGTGCTCACCGAGTTCGAGGACCGCGGTCGTTGCCGCCGTGGCTATTTCGTCGACACGCTCGGCGGCGCGCAGTTCTCCACCACCGACACCGTCGACCGGCTGCGCTCCTTCGACACCGACCGCACCGCCACCCAGCCCGGCGTCGCGGTGGCCCTGGCCTCCTGCGATCCGGCCAACCCGTACGGCGCCGCGCTGCCGTGGCCGAAGGGTGACGCCGAGGGCGGCCACCGGCCCGGCCGCAAGGCGGGCGCCCTGGTGGTGCTGGTCGGCGGCGAGCTGGTGCTGTACGTGGAGCGCGGCGGCAAGACCCTGCTCAGCTTCACCGAGGACCCCGGACTGCGGCGGCTGGCCGCGACCGCGCTGGCCGGGCTGGTGCACGATCGCCGGGTCGACGGCCTGGTGATCGACAAGATCAACGGAGAGACCGTGCACGGCAACACCTTCGCCGATGTCCTGGTCGAGTCCGGGTTCTCGATGACCCCGCGCGGCCTGCGGCTGCGCAGGCAGGTGTAGCCGGATGCCCGAGGGCGACACCGTCTTCCGCGCCGCCGAGCGCCTGCGGACCGCGCTGGCCGGGCGCACCCTCACCCGCAGCGACTTCCGGGTGCCCCGATACGCGACGGTCGACCTGGTCGGCGACCTGGTCACCGAGGTCGGCAGCTACGGCAAGCACCTGTTCATCCGCACCGACCGCGTGAGCATCCACACCCATCTGAAGATGGAGGGTGTCTGGCGGATCTTCCACCACGGCCAGCGCTGGACGAAACCGCCGGTCACCGCCCGGCTGGTGCTGGCCAACGACGAGTTCGAGGCGGTCGGCTTCGAACTCGGCAAGGTGCAGGTGCTGCCGCGGGCCGAGGAACACACCGTCATCGATCACCTAGGTCCCGACCTGCTCGGCCCGAACTGGGACGCCGCCGAGGCCCTGCGCAGGATCAGCGAGTATCCCCGCCGCCCCATCGGCCTGGCCCTGCTCGATCAGCGCAACCTGGCGGGCATCGGCAACATCTACCGCAGCGAGATCTGCTTCCTGCGCCGCGTCCACCCCGCGACCCCGGTCGGTGACATCGGCGACCTGCCCGCCCTGGTCGACGAGTCCCACCGCGTGCTCGGCAAGGCCGCGCACCAGCCGCCCTGGCGCGCGATGGCCTACGGACGCACCCGCCGCCCCTGCCCGCGCTGCGGCACCGCGATCGTTTCGCGGCTGCTCGGCGAGGACGACCCCGCCGATCGCATCACCCGGCGTGAACGCGGCATCTACTTCTGTCCTCGCTGCCAACCCGAACCAACTAACTAGACCGGTCGTCATATTCGAGCTACGCTGAGCCGGTGACCCCACGCACGGACTCCCGGCAGCGTTTCCTCGACGCCGCCGCCGACCTGTTCCACACCCAGGGCTACCACGCCACCGGCGTCAATCAGCTGGTCAGCGCGGGCGGCGCGCCCAAGGGCTCGTTCTACTTCCACTTCCCCGGCGGCAAGGAACAGCTCGCCGCCGAGGCCATCGCCCAGTCGTCCGACACGCTGCGGACGCTGCTCACCGACGCGCTCGCGGCCGGCAATATCGACGGCGTCTTCGCCGCCCTCGCCACGATGCTGACCGACTCGGACTTCCAGCGCGGTTGCCCGATCGCCACCATCGCCCTCGACGCGGGCGTCGACAGCGAACCGATCCGCGAAGCCTGCGTCACCGGCTTCGACTCCTGGCGCACCGCCATCGACGAGTTCCTGCGCGCCAAGGGAATTCCCGACGACCGCGCCGACCAGCTGTCCACGGTGGCCCTGGCCATGCTCGAAGGCGCACTCCTGCTCGCCCGCACCCGACGTGACCTCACCCCTCTGCGCGCGGTGGCCGACCACCTGCGCGCCACCCTCGAACAGGAGCTCTCCTGATGCGTCTGCACCACCTCGACGGCGGCACCATGCGTCCTTTCGGCGGCCGTCTGCTCGACGGCGTCGGCGGCCTCGCCCGCCGAGCCGAAATGGTCTGCCACTGCGTCCTCGTCGAACTCGACGACCGGCTGGTACTGATCGAGACCGGCATCGGCGAAGGCGCGGTGCGCCGTCCCGACGCCTGGCTCGGCCGCCGCTTCATCCGGCTGACCCGTCCCGTCCTCGAGCTCGAGGGCACCATCGCGCGCCGGATCGAGGCATTGGGCTTCCGCCGCGAGGACGTCACCGACATCGTGCTCACCCACCTCGATCTCGACCACGCGGGCGGTCTCGCCGAATTCCCCCAGGCCACCGTGCACGTCTACGGCGAGGAACTGCGCGCGCTCGAGGGCCATTTCGGTCCGCGCGAGAAATTCCGTTATCGCACGGCGCAATTCGAGCACAAGCCGCGCTGGGCGAGCTACGACGAACTCGGTGAGCCGTGGTTCGGCTTCGGCGCGGTGCGCCAATTGCGCGGCCTGCCGGCCGAACTGCTGATCATCCCGCTGGCCGGGCACACCCGCGGCCACGCGGGCATCGCGATCGACACCGGCGCCGGCTGGAAGTTCGCGGTCGGTGACGCGTACTTCCATCCCGGTCAGCTCGATCTCGGGCACCCGCACCAGCCACCCGGCGCCGCGCTGTTCGAGCGCCTGGTGCAGACCGTCGGGTCCGACCGGATCGACAATCAGGAGCGGCTGCGCGAACTGCTGCGTGGGCACGGCGACGACGTCGAGGTGTTCTGCGCGCACAACGCGGTCGAACTGCGCGCGTTGCAGAAGGCCACCGTCTAGCGGTCACCGCTCCTGCGGTACCGGCTCGAGCAGCTGCGGGCGCGGTTCCGGCGCCGCCGCCCGCAGCGCGTCGGCGGAGATGTCGTCGGGCTGGGTCTGTGATTCGATCTCGGCCCGCACCCGCGCCTGATACATGGTCACCTCGCGGTCGATATCGTCGGCGTCCCAGCCCACTACGGGCGCGACCAGGTGCGCGACCTGCTCGGCGCAGTGCGCGCCGCGATCGGCGTACTCGATCGAGATGCGGGTGCGACGGGCCAGGATGTCGTCGAGATGCAGCGCGCCCTCGGCGGCGGCCGCGTACACCGCCTCGACCTGGAGGTAGGCGGGCGCGTCGGTGATCGGTTGCAGCAGTTCGGGTCTGCCCGCCGCCAGGGACAGCACCTCGTCGACCACCGAGCCGTAACGGTCGAGCAGGTGCGTCATCCGGTACGGGTGCACGCCGTAGTGCTCGGCCAGCTGCACGGTCTGGTTCACCAATGCGAAGTAGCCGTCGGCCCCGATCAGCGCGACCTTCTCGGTGATCGACGGCGACACCCGGGCCGGAATGTCTTGCGCCGCTTCGTCCATCGCGTCGGCGGCCATCACCCGGTAGGTGGTGTACTTGCCGCCGGCGATGCTCACCAGGCCGGGCGCGACGCGGGCCACCGCGTGTTCACGCGACAGTTTGGAGGTCTCGTCGCTCTCCCCGGCCAGCAGCGGCCGCAGGCCCGCGTAGACGCCGTCGATGTCGGCGTGGGTGAGCGGGGTCACCAGCACCTCGTTCACCCGGTCGAGCAGATAGTCGATATCGGCCTTGGTGGCGGCGGGGTGGGCGAGGTCGAGTTTCCAGTCGGTGTCGGTGGTGCCGACGATCCAGTGCGCGCCCCACGGGATGACGAACAGCACCGAGGTGGTGGTGCGCAGGATGATCGCGGCGTCGCTGACGATGCGGTCGCGCGGCACCACGATGTGCACGCCCTTGGACGCGCGCACATGGAATCGGCCGCGTTGCCGCGACAGGCCCTGCACCTCGTCGGTCCACACGCCGGTCGCGTTGATCACCACGTTCGCGCGCGCCTCCCCGGTGCGCCCGTCCTCGGTGTCGCGCAGCTTCACCCCGACGACCCGGTCGGCCTCCCGCAGGAATCCGACGACCTGGGTGGAGGTGCGGATGACCGCGCCGTAGTGGGCGGCGGTGCGGGCCACGGTCATGGTGTGCCTGGCATCGTCGACGACGGTGTCGTAGTAGGTGACACCGCCGATCAGCGCGTCCCGGCGCAATCCCGGAGCCAGCCGCATCGCGCCGTGCCTGGTCAGGTGACGCTGTCCCGGAACCGATTTGGCGCCGCCCATGGTGTCGTAGAGGGTCAGGCCCGCGGCCACGTACGGCCGCTCCCACACCCGGCGGGTCAGCGGGTACAGGAACCGCAGCGGCTTCACCAGATGCGGCGCCAGGGTCGACAGCGCCAGCTCGCGTTCCTTCAGCGCCTCCCGGACCAGACCGAACTCGAGCTGTTCGAGATAGCGCAGGCCGCCGTGGAACATCTTCGACGACCGGCTCGACGTCCCCGAGGCCAGATCGCGGGCCTCGACGAGCGCGACCGACAGGCCACGGGTCGCGGCGTCGAGCGCGATACCGGCGCCGACCACGCCGCCGCCGACGACCAGCACGTCGAACTGGTCCTTGCCGAGTCGTTCCCAGGCGGCGCGACGCTGGTCGGGGCCGAGCTGACCGGGTCCGAGCCGCTGACCGCCCGCGACCAGTTCGCCCGGGCGCAGGAACGGAAACTCCGGTGTCTGCGACATGCTCGACTCCTCGCCGCCGACCGAGGACGGTCGGAATCTCCCGACAGTGGGTCGACGCCGTGCACGGTCCCGGCGCCGCTGCGTACAGGCTAAACGTAGTGCCTTCGCGGCGCGCGGGACGTTCACCGCGGGGTGTGGCAGCGAATTCGGCGCGGAAAACAGCCGGGAGCGCGCGGCGGTGTCTTCGCGACGAAGCGGCAGCGTCGCCGGTCCGGGGTTCGGTAGCCTGCATCAATGCGTCGCTATGTGGCCGCCATCGATCAGGGCACGACTTCGAGTCGCTGCATCGTCTTCGACCGGCAGGGCCGGATCGTCGGGACCGCGCAGCGGGAGCATCGCCAGATCTTCCCGAAGCCGGGGTGGGTCGAACACGATCCGGCGGAGGTGTGGCGCAATACCGAATGGGTGCTCGGCGCGGCGCTGGGCAACGCCGGCTGCTCGGCCGGTGACCTCGCCGCCATCGGCATCACCAACCAGCGCGAGACCACCGTCGTCTGGGATCGCGCCACCGGCGCACCGGTCTACAACGCGATCGTCTGGCAGGACACCCGCACCGATCAGCTGTGCGCCGAACTCGCCGGTGATCAGGGCCCGCAGCGCTACGCCGAACGCACCGGCCTGCCGCTGTCCACCTATTTCGCCGGTCCGAAGCTGCGCTGGATCCTCGACAACGTCGCCGGTGTCCGCGCCCGCGCCGAGGCCGGTGACCTCTGTTTCGGCACCATGGACAGCTGGGTGCTGTGGAAGCTGACCGGCGAGCACCTCACCGACGTCACCAATGCCTCGCGCACCATGCTGATGGATCTGCGTACGCTGCAATGGGATTCGGCGATCTGCGCCGAGTTCGACATCCCGATGTCGCTGCTGCCGCGGATCCGCAGCTCTTCGGAGGTCTACGCCGAGATCACCGCGGGACCGTTCGCCGGGGCGCCCGTGGCAGGCATTCTCGGCGACCAGCAGGCCGCCACCTTCGGCCAGGCGTGCCTGTCGCCCGGCGAGGCCAAGAACACCTACGGCACCGGCAATTTCATGCTGCTCAACACCGGCACCACCCCGGTGATCAGCAAGCACGGCCTGCTCACCACCGCGTGCTATCAGCTCGGCGACCAGCCCGCCGTCTACGCACTGGAGGGGTCCATCGCCGTCACCGGTTCGCTGGTGCAGTGGTTGCGCGACAATCTCGGCATCATCTCCTCGGCGGAGGAGGTGGAACCGCTGGCGCGCAGCGTCGAGGACAACGGCGGCGCCTACTTCGTCCCCGCCTTCTCCGGGCTGTTCGCCCCGCGCTGGCGGCCCGACGCCCGCGGTGTCATCGCGGGCCTGACCCGGTTCGTCACCAAGGCCCATCTGGCCAGGGCCGCATTGGAATCCACCGCGTTCCAGACCCGCGAGGTCGTCGACGCCATGCGCGCCGACGCCGGCGCCCAGCAGCTCGATCTGGAACTGACCACGCTCAAGGTCGATGGCGGCATGACCGGCAACGACCTGCTCATGCAGTTCCAGTCCGACATCCTCGACGTCCCCGTGGTCCGCCCGGTGGTCCGCGAGACGACCGCGCTCGGCGCCGCCTACGCGGCGGGCCTGGCCGTGGGCTACTGGTCCGGCCTCGACGACCTGCGCGCCAACTGGACCGCGGATCACACCTGGACGCCCACCATGTCCGAGGACGAGCGCATCCTGCGCTACGCCGAATGGAACAAGGCGGTCGAACGCACCTACGGCTGGGTCTGAGGACTCAGAGCGCGCGCCCCAGCCGGGCCACGGCCTCGGCCAGGGTCGCCTCGTCCGAGGTGGTGAAGCACAGCCGCATCGACGAACGGTAGGCGTCGGAGACGGCGAAGGCCGCGCCGGGGACATAGGCCACGCCGACGTCGAGGGCCGCGGGGAGCAGGTCCGTGGTGTCGGTGCCGTCGGTGAAGTCGACCCAGACGAACATGCCGCCCGTCGCGTCGGTGCTGCGCACCCGCTCGCCGAAAGTGTCGCGCACCGCCGAGACCAGCGCACGGGCCCGGCTGCCGTAGGCGGAGCGCACCGAATCGACGTGGGCGGCAAGCCAATCGGTGTCGGTCAGCAAGTCGGTGGCGATCTGGTGGGTGAGGGCCGAGCCGCACAGATCGGCGCCCTGCTTGAGCAGTTCGACCGCGCGACAGACGTGGTCGGGCGCGACCATCCAGCCGACGCGCAGGGCGGGAGCCAGGATCTTGGAGGTACTGGAGAGCCGGATCACCTGCGGCGAGTAGCTCGCGACCGGATCGGGCGCGGGCCGGTCGAACCAGAGCTCACCGTACGGGTCGTCCTCGATGACCCAGAAGCCGTGCGCCTCGGCGAGTTCGGCGAGGCGGCGGCGGCGTTCGGGGGCCAGCGTGACCCCGCCCGGGTTGTGGAAGTTGGACACCGTGTGCACGACGGCGGGGCGCTCCCCGGCGGCGAGCAGGTCTTCCAGCACGTCGACGCGCATGCCGTCACCGTCGAGCGGCACCGCGACGATTCGCGCGCCCGCGGCCCGGAACACCTGCAGCGCACCGACATACGCGGGATCCTCGACGATCACCAGCGCACCCGGATCGAGCAGCACCTCGGCGAGCAGCGACAGCGCCTGCTGCGAGCCGTGGGTGATGAAGACTTCCCCGAGCGGCACCGCGCGGCCGATCCGCGCGGACTCGCGCGCCGCGATCACCTCACGGAGTGCGGGCCAGCCCGGCGACTCGGTGTACTGCAGGGCCGCGGCGTCGGTGAGCGCGGCCTGCGCGGCGGCGGCGATGCGCTCGCGCGGCATCAGCGCCGCGTCGGGCAGCCCGCCCGCGAGGCTGATGATGTCGGCGCGCGCCGTGAGCTTGAGCAGGTCCCTGATCGCCGAGCTCTGCAGGCCCGCGAGCTTGCTCGCCAGTGCTGGAGTTGTCGACAACATGGAAACCTCCCGGGAACGCCACGGAACCGCAATCATCCCACGATTGCATACTGTTCGCCAGGATGTGAAATAGAGATCCCAGATTATGGGACCGCTATCGCGCCGTAATCGACTTGACCTGCCATTTCCCATCGGTGTTGGTGGTGACGATCTCCTGCTTGTAGACGATCGCCGAACCATCGGGATGCCATTCGCGCAATTCCACGTCGTAGCGGCCGACGGCGGTCTCGCGCATCTTCACGCAGTGTTTGGACCCGGTGGGGATCAGCTCGTCGATCGCCTTCTGGATCGTCTCGGCGGTGGAGATGTTCTCGGCGTCCGGCGCCACGTAGTCGCGCACCTTGGCCCCGGACCGGTCGACGTAGAAGGCGTACTGGAAGCCCAGGATGGCCTTCGAGCCGGACGAGGTGTCCCCCGGGCCGTTGCCGACGGTGACGGCCTGCTCGGCCACGGCCTTGCATTCGGTGGGCGAGGCGATCGACGGAATCGGGGCGGCGGTCACGCCGGGGTCGCTGCCACCACCGCGCTTGACCAGGGCGATCGTCAGGATCAGCGCGACGACGAGCAGCACCGCGGCCGCCGCGCCGCCGATGATCCAGCGCAGGCGGCGCTTGTCGATGTCCGGCTTCTCGCTGACCGGCGTCACCGGGGTCTTCGGCGCGAGGCGACGGGCGATCGGGTCGTCGGCCCAGGACAACCCGGGCTCCGACGGCGGCTTCGGGACCGCGCCGCCCTCGTCGGGGCTGTTCCACCAGGCCTTGTCGTCGGCCTTGGGCTCCTCGGTGATCGGCGCGCGCACCGGCTCCGGCGCGGGCACCCGCACGGTCTCGGGGGCGGGGGCGTCGACGGGCGCCTGGGCGCGCGGCGTCGGCCGCTCGCGGCGGATCACCTCGGTGTGCTCACGACCCGAGGTCACCGGCACCGAGTCACCGAACGGCGAACCGTCCCGGCGCGGCAGTTCACCGGTGAAACGGACCGTCTGGTCTTCCGATGGCGCGCTCATGCGCGGATCGGGGGCGCCGAACGGCGAGGGCGCCTGCGGCGGCACAGGCGGCGGGGTGGCCACGGCGTCGCCGAAGACCGAGGTGGGCGCGGCGGGCTGTACCGGCGGACGCGGGGGCATCGTCGGCGGCGGGACGGGCGGCTGTCCGGCGATCGGCGCGCCGAACGGACCGGGCGCGGCGGCCGGACCGGACGGCGGCGCGGCCGGTCGCCAGCCCATCTCCGGGTGGCCGCCGGGCGGCGCGGGCGGCGGGGCCGCGGCGAGCGGACCACCGAAACCGGTGGTCACGTCGTCGACGGGCGGCCCGAAATCGCCTACGGGAGGACCGAATCCGGCGGCGGGTGGTGTGCCGCCGCGCTCGTTGTCGTCACCGTCGGTGCCCAAATCCAATCCTTTCCCCAGGACACACGTGTGGGGCGGTCGCCATCCGACCGCCCCACACGACGTACTGCGTGTCAGTACTGGAGCGAGCCACCCCACTGGGTGGTGACACCTGCGACGTTCACCGTCTGAAGCAGCTCCCCCGGCACCGGAAGTGTAGCCTTTGCGGCCGCTTCGATCGCGGCGGCGCCACCCGGCTGCGCCTTGATCCAGTTCTCGACCGCCGCCTTGGCCAGGTTGGCCTGGGTGGTGTCGAGGACGGTCACGGTGGTGTTGTCGGCCCGGCCGTCGCCACCGTTGTAGGTGGTGACCTTCACCGAGTTCTCGCCGATGTACTCGACCGAGACGCCCGCGTCACCGAAACCGGTCGGCGTGCGGTAGCCGACAGTGCCGACGTAGCCGGAGGCGTTGTTGTAGTGGTGGGTGTTGACCACACCGGGCAGCACGCCGCCGCCGTCGATGGAGACGCCGACTTCCTGGTGCGGGCCCTCCATCTCGACGACCGGCGCGGCCGGGGCGTCGGTGAAGTGCGGCGCCTGCCAGGTGGGCGTCTGCACGAGCTGGTCGGAGCCCTCGCCCTCGGTGGCCGTGCCCTGATCGGACGGCACGCTCGGCTGGGTCTGCGACGGCTGACCCTGCGACTGCTGACCACCGGGCGTGGTACCCGGCTGACCCGGGGTGGTGCCCTGCTGGCCGGGCGTGGTGCCCTGCTGGCCTGGAGTGGTCTCCTCCTGCGGGGTGGTGCCCGCGCGCTCCGGCTGCACGGCCGGCTGCGCCTGGCCGCCCTGGCCGGTCTGACCCGGCACCGGCAGCGGCGCGACACGCGGGCTGGTGACGCCCGGCTGGCTCGGGGTCGGGGTGGCAGGCGTGGCCTGACCCGGCTGACCCGGCGCGGGGCTGGTGACGCCCGGCTGGGCCGGGGTCGGCTTGGTCTGACCGGGCTTGGTCTCGCCCGGCTTCACGTTCTCCGGCGTCTCCGGCTGCGTCTGCTCGGGGCCGCCGGTCTCCGGCGCCTCCTCCGAGGGCTGCTGGGTGCCCGGCTGCGCAGGCGCCGGGGTCGCGGGAGTGGTCGGCTGGTCACTGGGGACCGCGCCGGCCGGAGCCGCGAGAATGGTTGCCACGGCAGCCGCAGCGGCCAGGGGCAACGACGTGCTGGCCATCGCTCGCTGCGCCCGACTCGGCTTACGATGCTTCACTTTTCGCTTATCCCTTTCCCGGAGGGAATCCCCCACTGCTCCACCACGCGACCACTTCTGATCGCGCCTCGGCCGTGAGTCAACCACATGAGCGCGGGACAGGCAACGCAGCAGTAAGTTTCGCACCGCTGCCGCTCCGCCTGCGGAAACACGCTCCGGGACCCCCGCGCGGAATCGACGACCACCGTTGTCGAACAAGACAATTCGAAACCTCGCCGTTCAGTGATCCGACTCACATTCCGGCGCGGCCGCTCAGTCCAGGTCGTCGTGGCGCATCAGCAAACGCCCGGCTTCGGTGACCGAACCGGTCAGCGACGGATACACCGAGAACGTCTGCGCGAGATCGGTGACGGTGAGGTTGTTCTGCACCGCCAGCGCGATCGGCAGGATCAGCTCCGAGGCGATCGGCGCGACGACCACACCGCCGATCACCACGCCGGTCGCCGGGCGGCAGAAGATCTTGACGAAACCGCGCCGCAGCCCCGACATCTTCGCGCGCGGATTGGTGTTCAGCGGCAGCATCACCGTGCGGGCGGGCACCTCGCCGTTGTCGATGGCGGTCTGGCTGACGCCGACGGTCGCGATCTCCGGGCGGGTGAACACCGCCGAGGCCACCGTCTTCAAGCGGATCGGGCTCACGCCCTCGCCCAGCGCGTGATACATCGCGATGCGGCCCTGCATGGCGGCTACCGAGGCCAGCGGCAGCAGGCCGGTGCAGTCGCCCGCCGCGTAGATGCCGGGCACCGAGGTGCGCGAAACCCGGTCGACGCGAAGGTATCCGCCGCGATCGAGCTCGATGCCGACCCGGTCCAGGCCCAGGCTCTGTGTGTTCGGGGTGGAACCCACGGTCATCAGCGCGTGCGAACCCGTCACGGTACGGCCGTCGGACAGCTTCACCACGATGCCGTCGGCGGTGCGCTCCACCGCGTCGGCGCGGGCGTGCTTGACCAGTTCCACGCCGCGCTCGGCCAGCGCGTCCTCCAGTACGAGCGCCGCGTCGGCGTCCTCGCCCGGCAGCACGCGGTCGCGGCTGGAGACCAGCTTCACCCGCACGCCCATCTCGGTGTAGGCGGAGACGAACTCGGCGCCGGTGACGCCGGAACCCACCACCACCAGCGTCTCGGGCAGTTCCTGCAGGTCGTAGAGCTGGCGCCAGTTCAGGATGCGCTCACCGTCGGGCTCGGCGCCGGGCAGCACGCGCGGGCTGGCGCCGGTCGCGATCAGCACGACCTCGGCCTCGAACTCCTCGGCGCTGCCGTCGGCCAGCGTGGCCCTGACGCGGTGCGCCAATCCGGCGGCGGGACCGACCAATTCGCCCCGGCCCGCCAGCAACTGCACCCCGGCGGCCTGCAGCTTGGCGCGGATGTCGGCGGACTGGGCCAGCGCGAGCGCCTTGACACGGCCGTTCACCTCGGGCAGGTGCACCTGCGCCTGGCTGGCGTCGAGGGTGATGCCCAGATCACGAGCCCGGCGCAGGTCGGTGCGCAGACCGGTGGAGGCGATGAAGGTCTTGGAGGGAACGCAGTCCCAGAGCACGCACGCGCCGCCGATGCCGTCGGCGTCGACCAGGGTGACCGAGGCCCCGTGCTGGGCGGCCACCAGCGCCGCCTCGTATCCCGCCGGTCCGCCACCGATGATCGCAATCCGTGCCACAGCCACGCTCCCTGTATTCGCCTGATCAGCCGCGTCCCTTGTGAGGACCCGTCCGTACTGTCACCCCATCATTTCAGGTGCGCTGTGACGGTTCGGGGTCGGATCGGTGAACAAGTTCGGCGTGTCGAGGCCCGCCACAACTGTGACCGTCAGCCGATCTGGGTGGGAGACAGGAATTCCACTGCTGTTATTGGCTACAGTTCGTCAGGTGCCGATCTATGCCGCTTACGGGTCCAACATGGACTCGACGCAGATGCTGGAACGCTGCCCGCATTCGCCCATGTCCGGGACCGGGTGGCTGGAAGGTTGGCGCCTGACCTTCGCCGGTGACGACATCGGCTGGGAAGGGCCGTTGGCCACCGTCGTCGAGGATCCGGGCTCCCGGGTATTCGTCGTGCTCTACGACGTCTCCCCCGAGGACGAGGAACGCCTCGACCGCTGGGAAGGCTCAGACTTCGGTATCCACAAGAAGATCAGGATCCGGGTCACCGGCACCCAGGGCGAGTCCCGGCTGGCGTGGCTGTACGTCCTCGACGCCTACGAGGGCGGACTGCCCTCGGCGCGCTACATCGGCGTGATCGCCGACGCGGCCGAGAAGGCGGGCGCCCCAGAGGATTACGTCCACGCCCTGCGCACCCGCAACAGCAAGAACGTCGGCCCCGGCGCCTGAGCTCGTCCGCCTCCCCGCGAATTCTGGCCGGACTCACCGGCCGCTGACTTTCTCGTCGGCGGCCGGCGGTCGTGGGACTCAGCCCGTACCCGGTGAGTTACCCGTGTGCTTCGGTGCTGCTCACGCCTGAAGAATGATGTTCGTGAGGGTCCGCACGCCCACGGCCAGGGCTCGCTCGTCGATGTCGAACGTGGGCTGGTGCAGGTCCAGTTGGTCGCCGGTGCCGGACCAGACGCCCAGTCGGGCCATGGCGCCGGGAACTTCCTCCAGGTACCAGGAGAAGTCCTCGCCGCCGCCGGACTGCGGGGTGTCGGCCAGGGCGTCGGGGCCCATCGCCAGAACCGCGTTCTCGAACATCAGGGCCGAGGTGGGGTCGTTGACCACCGGGGGCACGCCGCGCTTGTAGTTGAGCTGGTAGCGCACGCCGGTCGGCGCCAGCAGGCCGTCGACGATCTCGCGGACCAGCGGTTCCAGCAGCAGCCAGGTGGCGTGGTCGCCGGTGCGGACGGTGCCGGTGAGCATGCCGGTCTGCGGGATCGCGTTCGGCGCCTTGCCCGCGCTGACCGCGCCCCACACCATGACGGTGCTGGTGCGCGGATCCACCCGACGGCTCAGCAGCCCGGGCAGGCCGGTGATGACCGTGCCGATCGCGTAGACCAGATCGCTGGTCAGGTGCGGGCGCGAGGTGTGCCCACCCGGCGAGTCCAACACCAGCTCGACGGTGTCGGCGGCCGAGGTGATCGCCCCGGTCCGCAGGCCGACCTTGCCGACCTCCAGCCGGGGGTCGCAGTGCAGCGCGAAGATCCGGTCGACGCCCTGCATCGCCCCCGCGGCGACGACGTCGAGCGCACCGCCCGGCATCACTTCCTCGGCGGGCTGGAACACCAGCCGCACCCCGACCGGCAGCGTGTGCTCGGCCTCGGCCAGCGCCAGCGCGGTACCGAGCAGCACCGTGGTGTGCGCGTCGTGCCCGCAGGCGTGCGAGACGCCCGGCACGGTCGAGGCGAAGCTCAGACCGGTGAACTCCTGCATCGGCAGCGCGTCCATGTCGGCGCGCAGGGCGATGCGCCGCGTGCCGGTCGGCCCCAGATCGCAGATCAGGCCGGTGCCGCCGGGCAGTACGTCCCAGCTCAGACCCGCTTTGGTCAGCCACCCCGAGACGAACTCGGTGGTGGCGAACTCCGCGCGCGACAACTCGGGGTTGGCGTGGATGTGCCTGCGCCATTGCACGAGGTCGGCGGTGTGCTCGGCCAGCCACGCGTCGACGATCTCCGCTCCTGGCATATCGGTTCGTTCGGTGTCCGGCATGGTCGGACAGACCGCGTTCTCACGCATCATCGAGTGGGCTCCCACGCCCATCGATAGCGCGTCGGCGCCTGCGCGCGCGGTGCCCGAATAGCCGGAAATGCTCACCGAATGTCCTCCTGTCGTTCGACCAGCCGTTGCAACAACCTGTCCCTGTGTACTTCATCGCGCGCTATCGCGACAGCGGTACGCGCCAGTGCGCGGGCGCCGTCGAGTACCGCGCGATCGGCCGAGGCGTTCACCGCGGCGGCGGCGAAGTCCGGCTGATGGGTCACCGCGCCACCGGCGTCGATGCCGATCACCGGGTGGATACCGGGGATCACGTTGGTGACGTTGCCCATGTCGGTGCTCCCGAGCGGACGCAGCACCTCGAGCTCGGGCGCGATCGGCACCCTGCCCAATCCGGTGATCTGCGCGCGGTAGACAGCCGAGAGAACCGGGTCGGGGGTGAGCTCGGTATAGGTGGGCGCGAGCGTCCGTATGTCGTGAGTGCAGCCGGTTGCCAGGGCGCCCGCCTCGAAACACGCCTTCGCTCGTCGCATCAGGTCGTCGAGTGACGCGGAATCGGCCGCGCGGAGGTAGTACAGCAACTCCGCCCGTCCGGGCACGATGTTGGGGGCTACGCCACCGTCAGCGACTATACCGTGCAGTTGCTGGCCAGGGCGCAAATGCTGGCGCAGCAAGCCGACGGCAACCTGGGTCAGGGTCACCGCGTCACCGGCGTTGCGGCCGAGCTCCGGTGCGGCGCTGGCGTGCGCCTCGCGGCCGTGGAAGACGATCGACAGGTCGGCCAGGGCCAGTGAGCGCGCGCCGACGATGTCGGCGGGGCCGGGGTGGACCATCATCGCCATCGCGATGTCGTCGAAGGCGCCCGCCTCGAGCATCAGGACCTTGCCGCCGCCACTCTCCTCGGCGGGCGTGCCGAGCACGACGACGGTCAGACCGAGCTGATCGGCGACCTCGGCCAGTCCGATCGCGGCGCCCACCGCGGAGGCGGCGATGATGTTGTGCCCGCAGGCGTGCCCGATCTCGGGCAGCGCGTCGTATTCGGCGCAGATACCGACGGTCAGCGGGCCGCTGCCGTAGACGGCGCGAAAGGCCGTCGGCAGGCCCGCGACGCCGGTGGTGATCAGAAAACCGCGCTCGGCCAGGGGCGCGAGGATCTTGGCGACGCTGCGCGTCTCGGCGAAAGCGAGCTCGGGTTCGGCGTGGATCGCGTGCGAGAGGCCGATCAGCTCCTCCGAGGCCGCGGCGATCGCGGCATCGGAGGCGGTGGCCGAGAATTCGCCGGTGCGCGAGGGTGCCATACCCCCCAGTCTCGCATCAGCGGCGGTCCGGGGCGCACCGGCGCGGGAGTCAGCTGCCGAACGGCAGGTTCTCGGCGGTGACCGGGGTGGCCAGCGCGGCCAGGGTCTCGGCGTGCAGCGCGGTCTTGATGATCGGGGTGATCGGCTTGCGCAGGCTGGTCAGCGCGGCGGCGCGCCCGATCGCGGCGGGCAGCACCTCCTCGGCGTCGGCCTTCGCGTCCACGATGCCCGCCGCGATCGCCTCGTCGGCGGCGAAGCGGTGGCCGGTGGTCATCGCCCGCACGCACACCTGGTTGCTCAGCCGGCCCTTGAGCAGGCCGTTCATGCCGACGGTGAAGGGCATGCCGAGGTGCACCTCGGGCAGCGACCAGAAGCCGCGGTCACCGCGCATCACACGGAAGTCGTGCGAGGAGGCCAGCATCGCGCCCGCGCCGAACGCGTGGCCGTTGATCGCGGCGACGGTGGGCATCGGGAAGGTCAGCAGGCGGGTGTACAGGGTGTGCACCCGGTCGAGGTAGCCGTGGATCTTGTCCAGATTGCCGAACAGCCAGTCGGTGTCGAGACCGTTGCTGTAGTACTTGCCGGTCGCCACCGTGACCAGCGCGGCAGCACCCTCCGACGCCTCGACCTCGTCGAGGGCGGCGTGGAAGGCATCGATCCAACCCGGCGAGAAACGGTTCTCGTTGTCGGTCTCCCCCTCGTTCCCGAGGTACAGGACGAACACATCACCGGAGCGCTCCAAATACGGCATGACGGGAAGAATAAACCGCAGCTGGGCACTTACCTACCAACGGGTAGCCTCCGCCCGCCAACGGATAGCGTCCCGCCCGCCCGACCCCGCACCCCCGACCTCGAGGAGGGGCGGCCGCGCAGCGGCCGGTTCGCGGCCGGGTCGCCGGTCAGGCGCCGCGGCGCACGCGACGAAGGAGCAAGCCGCGGCGCCTGACCGGCGACCCCTCGGGGCCGCGAACACGCGGCGCCCGCGCCGCATAGACTCAGCCCATGCTTGCCGAACAGGCCGCTCAGGCGATCGCCGAACGTACGGGAGTGCCGCGTCATCGCGTGGCCGTGGTGCTGGGATCGGGGTGGCAGGAGGCAGCCGCCGAGATCGGCGCGCCGCACGCCTCGATCGCCATGCCGGAGCTACCCGGCTTCGGCAAACCCAGCGCGCAGGGCCATGGCGGCATGGTGCATTCGGTCACCGTCGACGACAACAACGTGCTGCTGCTGATGGGCCGTCAGCACCTGTACGAGGGCTACACGCCCCAGCAGGTGGTCCACCCGGTGACGGCGGCGATCGCGGCGGGGGCCGAGATCGTGCTGCTCACCAATGCCGCGGGCGGGATCAGGCCCGGCCTGCGGGTCGGTGAGCCGGTGCTCATCGCCGATCACCTCAACCTCACCGCGCGCACGCCGCTGGAAGGCGCCCGCTTCGTCGACCTGGTCGATGCCTGGGACCCCGAACTGCGCGCCCTGGCCAGGGAGATCGACCCCAGCCTGACCGAGGGCGTCTACGCCGGGCTCACCGGCCCGCAGTACGAGACACCCGCCGAGATCCGCATGCTGGCCACGATCGGCGCCGACCTGGTCGGCATGTCGACGGTGCTGGAGGCGATCGAGGCGCGCTCGCGCGGCGCGCGGGTGCTCGGCATCTCGCTGGTCACCAACCTCGCGGCAGGCGTCACCGGTCAGCACCTGTCGCACGCGGAAGTGCTCGCCGAGGGCCAGGCCGCCGCGCCTCGGCTCGGCAAGCTGCTGCGCGGGATCCTGGAGCGCGTGTAGATGTTGCGCTTCGGGACCGCGGGCCTGCGTGGACCGCTGCGCGAGGGCCCGGACGGCATGAACGTGACCACCGTGTCGCGGGCGAGCGCCGGTGTCGCGGCCTGGCTGCGCGAACGGTGCCTGGGCGGCGGCGCGGTCGTCGTCGGGCGCGACGCCCGGCACGGCTCGGCCGAGTTCGCCACCGCGACCGCCGAGATCTTCACGGCCGCGGGCTTTCCCGTGACGCTGCTGCCCGAGCCGGTGCCGACGCCGGTGGTGGCGTTCGCGGTCCGGCAGCTGGGCGCGGTGGCCGGGGTGCAGATCACCGCGTCGCACAACCCGCCCGCCGACAACGGCTACAAGGTGTACCTCGACGGCGGGTCCCAGCTGATCGCGCCCGCCGACACCGAGATCGAGCGGTGCATCGAGGCGGTGGGCGACCCGATCGCGCGCGAGCCGGTCTCCCCGTCCGGCGCGGAACTGGTCGACCGCTACCTCGCGCGCGTCGCCGAACTGCCCGGCGTGCTCGGCGGCGCGGGCGAGCGGGCTCCGGTGCGGATCGCGCTGACCGCGCTGCACGGCGTCGGCGGGGAGCTCGCGGTGCGGGCGCTGGCCGCCGCCGGATTCACCGACGTGCACGTCGTCGACGAGCAGTTCGCCCCCGACCCCGACTTCCCGACCGTCGCGTTCCCGAACCCCGAGGAACCCGGCGCGGCCGACCTGCTGCTGGCACTGGCCGAACGGGTGGACGCCGATCTGGCGATCGCGCTCGATCCCGATGCCGATCGCTGCGCCCTCGGCGTGCCCGGCCCCGCCGGCTGGCGCATGCTGCGCGGCGACGAAACAGGTGTGCTGCTGGCCGATTACGTCCTGCGCACCGCCACCGGCGACCCGCTGGTCGCCACCACCCTCGTCTCCTCGCGACTGCTGTCGAAGCTGGCCCCGGCCCGATCGGCCCGCTACGCCGAGACCCTCACCGGCTTCAAATGGCTGGCCAGGGCGGGCGAAGGGCTCGTCTACGCCTACGAGGAAGCCATCGGCCACTGCGTCGATCCGGCCACTGTCCGAGACAAGGACGGCATCTCCGCCGCCGTCGCGGCCGCCGACCTCGTCGCCCTGCTGCAGGCCGAGGGCCGCACCCTCCAGGACGAACTCGATTCCTACGCGGTCGAATTCGGCCTGCACGCGGGCGATCAGGTCTCCCTGCGCCTGCCCGACCAGGCCGCCGCGAGCGCCCTCGCCGCCGCCCTGCGCGCGAACCCGCCCAGCGAGATCGCCGTGACCCCGGTGAAATTCACCGACCAGTCCCAGGTCCGCGGCCGGATGCGCACCGACGCCCTGATCTTCGACGCCGACGACTTCCGCATCGTCGTGCGTCCCTCGGGCACCGAACCGAAACTCAAGTGCTACCTGGAGGTCTTCGCCCCGGTCCCGGACCCCACCGCCCTTCCGCAGGCCCGCACCGCCGCGGCCCACCGCCTAGCCGAACTGGCCGACTACTGCCGTTCCCTCGACACGGGGACGCGGTGATCGAGAAGCACGGCACTCATTGCGGCGGAACTGTTCTGCGCCTCGGCAGGCTGGAAGGTACTGGAAGCAATGCCGAGGCCGAGACTCGATGGCTGGAAGGTCCATTCCAGAGCGGCTCTTACGGCGGCACGAGGCGCTCCCGTAAAGCGGCCGTCGATGTCGACGCCTACCGATGCGTCGCTTGTGACCACCTCGAGCTGTTCGTTCGGAACGACTGACGCGCAGGCCGCGTCACCGGGTTTCGCGCACCTGCGGGCGGTCGAACAGTTCACGATCCGCCGGTGGCATCTCGGCGATCGGCAGTGGCGATGTTGAGCGGTGGCCGCGCTCGATCGAGCACTGCCGGAACGGCCCCGACGACGAGAGCAGCACGCGGACATGCGGATCCGCGTGATCGAGGAACCACACGCTGAGGCCGAACCCGCCGCCGAGCCGCAGTTCCTCCCAGGCTTGCCATAACGCATCGAGCCGGACCACCGCACCGGCATGCCGCCACCATTCGGGGCACCAGTGCACCTGCTCGCCCGGCCGGTATCCCACGGTGTCACCGACCAGCCCGGCAAAGTACCCCGAGACCCACTCCAGCACATTGGCGTAGACCCGATCGACCGGTTCGTCCCCGCTGCTGTCCGCACTCCCCATAGAGGCAGAATGACACAGATCGGCCGGTCAGTGACAGGATTTCAGCGCGGTCCGAACTGGCGGTCGCCCGCGTCGCCGAGGCCGGGGACGATGTAGGCGTTCTCGTTGAGTTTCTCGTCGACGGCGGCGGTGACCAGACGGACCGGCAGGCCGGAGTCGGCCAGGGCGGCAACACCTTCGGGCGCGGAGACGACGCAGACGGCGGTGATGTCGGTGGCGCCGCGGGCGACGAGGAGTTCGAGGGTGTGGCGCATCGAGCCGCCGGTGGCGAGCATCGGATCGAGGACGAACACGGGCAGGCCGCTCAGGTCGGCGGGCAGCGATTCCAGGTAGGGCACCGGCTGATGGGTCTGCTCGTCGCGGGCGATGCCGACGAAACCGACCCGCGCCTGGGGCACGAGATCCGCGGCGGCGTAGACCATGCCGAGCCCGGCACGCAGCACCGGAACCAGCAGCGGCGGCGCGGCCAGCCGCACGCCTTCGGTGACCGCCACCGGCGTGTCGATCGGCTCACGCACGACGGGCGCGTCGCGCAGCGCCTCGTACATGAGAATGCCGGTGAGGTCGCGCAATGCCGTGCGGAACGCGGCGTTGTCGGTACGGGCGTCCCGCATGGTGCTCAGCAGGGTCGCGGCCAGCGGGTGATCGACGGTGTCGGTGCGCATGAAAAAACGATAGGGTCACCAGGCGCTCCGGGTGCGGCTGCTGGGGAAATTTTCGCGGTCGAGGGAACCGAATGCGGCCTCGGTGCGTCCAAGCAAGAGAGTGACGTACTCTGCCCGGGAACTCGAGGATTGGGGGAAGTTCGATGACTAAGATGTCGGCCGATGCGGAGGGCATCGTCGCCTACAGCGCGACCGCCGGGGTCATGTCCACCGACCTGGCGACGGCGGTCGCCGGATCGATCGCCTCGGCCCCCGGCTTGCTCGGCCCGATCATGGGCCTGATCGGCGGCGATTTCGTCGCCGCGTACTCGGCGGCGCACGCCGGCCATGTGGCCGCGATCGGTCAGCTCTCGGCGGTCATGGCGAGTATGAGCGCGGCGACCGCGAGCGCAGCGACCACCCTCGTCGACACCGACGCCGACTTCGCGGGCGGGCTCGGCTCGGCGGGCGAGATCGGCACCGAGGCATGATCGACCTCAGCGGACTGGCCCAGCCCCTGCTGGATCTGCTGTCCAGCTTCGGCACCGGGGTGCTGGGCACCGGCGGCGCGTCCGACGGGCTGCGGTCCACCTCGACCAACCTCGACCAGATCTACGAGCTCGGCCGCAACAGCATCAACAACGTGAACACCGCGTGGGACGGCATGGCGGTCGACGCCGCCACCTCCAAGGCGCTGCGCGTGCAGACCTCCTCGGCCACCCTGTCCGACACCGGCAACGAGATGGCGACGGTCGTCGACCAGGCCGCGGCCTATGTCGAGACCGGGCAGAAGGATCTCGACACCATCGTCAATTCCTTCCTCGCCGACGTGTCGGCGCTCAGCCCCACCCTGGCCACCCCCGCGGGCCTGGTGGCCGTGGTGAGCTCGGCGATCGACCACATCGGTCAGGGTCTCGGCGTCGTCAGCCGGGTGGAGGAGGAGCTGGGCACGCAGACCGCGGCGATCCAGGAGCTCACCCCGGCGCCGTCGAGCACGTCGCTGGCGAGCACGTCCTCGGGCATCTCCAGCCTCGCGTCCTCGGCGTCGAGCCTGCTGTCGGGCACCGGCGGTTCGGTGCTCAGCGCCGTGTCCTCGGGCCTGTCGAGCGCGCTGAGCGGTACCTCCAGCAGCTCGAAGTCGACCACCACCGGCACCACGACGAACAACGGCAGCAAGACCTCCACCGGGTCGTCGTCGGGCTCATCGACCGGGTCGACCGGCACCGGCGTCAAGATCACCCTGCCTGACGGCAGCACCGTCGAGGCGCCCAACGAGGAGGCCGCGACGGCGGTGCGCTCGGCGATCAGCGCCGTCGGCACCCCGTACGTCTGGGGCGGCAACAGCCCGGGCTCCGGCATCGACTGCAGCGGCCTGACCCAGTACGCCTACGGCGAGGCAGGGGTCGAGCTGCCCCGGCTCGCACAGGAACAGCACATCGGACATCCTCAGGTATCCCCCGGTGACCTGATGCCGGGCGATCTGGCCGTATGGGACGGTCACGTCGCCATGGTGGTCGGCAACGGGCAGCTCGTCGAGGCAGGCGATCCCGTCTCGATCAGTTCCATCCGAACGGAGAACAGTGGCATGGAGTTCTACGGCTTCTACAGGCCTACCGCATGACCGGCACGCCGATCCCCGAGGTTCCCAATGTGGAGTCCGCGGTCAGCACCAACCGGTCCGGCACCATCTCGGTCCGCGCGACCAGCATGGGCCTGCCGATCGCGATCAAGTTCGAACGCAGCGAGTACCAGTACGGCGCCCAGGCGCTGGCCGATGAGATCCTGCGTCTGACCAGGCGCTCGACCATCGCCGCCGCGGCCCGCCTGCGCGAGATCTACAGCGAGCAGGCCGAGATCCCCGATCACCTGCTGGACCGGATGAACCTGCCCACCCGGCGCCAGGCGGTCGACGAGCTCGATCGCATCGACGACGCCGACACCGGTCAGACGAGTTGGATGAGGCCACTGTGAGCGCGGAAATGGATGCCCTGGTCGCCGGGGTGACCGGAAAACTCGAGGCGCTGGAGGCGGCGCTGTACGGGTTGAAGCAGGTCAACGGGCGATTCACCACCGAAGACGGACTCGTCACCGCCGAGGTCAACAGCGACGGCGCACTGGTCGCGCTGTCGCTGGACGAGGGGATCACCGCGCTGGCGCCCACCGAGGCCGCGCAGCTCATCCTGACGGCGTGCAGGCAGGCCACCGAGACCGCTGGCGCGGCTCGTTCCAACATCATTGCGACACTGAACGAATCGCTCACCGGGTCCGCGCCGCAGGGGTCGGAGCAATTAGCACCCGGGCCGGATAGTGCCCGGCGCTGAAGGTCGATAGGCTTCGCGTCATGGCTTCTGGAGACATCGTCCCGATCGAGCTCGGTCTGACCGATGGCGATCTCGTCACCCTGTGGGCACCGCGCTGGCGCGACGGTGACGACGAGTGGGAGGCGTTCCTCGGTCACGAGGACGACCTCTACGGATTCGAGTCCGTTGCGGAGCTGGCGGCGTTCATCCGCACCAACTCCGACAACGATCTCGTCGACCACCCGTCCTGGGCGATCATCGCTGGTCTCTCGGCCGCCGAGCTGGAGCCGGAGGAGAACTTCAGCTTCGATCTGGTCGCCGTGCCCGAGCTGGCGGCGGGCGACCCGGACGTCGATGTCGTCGGCGAGCTCGAGGACACCCTGGCGATGGTGCGCAACATCGGCGAGGTGTGCGAGCTCGACGTGGTGACCAAGTTCTTCGGGTCCAACCCGGTACTCGGCGCGCTGGCCAGCGGGGCGAGCACCTTCGTCGGCCGCGACGGCGAGGAGCTGTGGGACCAGGTCGGCGCGGCCATCGTCAAGGGCTGGGACGACGTGCTCGACGCGATCGACGGTGTCGTCAGCACCCCCGAGGTCGACGCGGCCGCGGTCGCCGTCGCCGAGGCCGAGCTGTTGGCCGCCGAGGAGAACGAGGTCGACGCCGACGACGTGGCCGAGGAGGACGAGGAGTTCGAGAGCGTCGACCTCGCCGCCGAGGACGACGACGAAGAGGACGAGGACGAGGACGAGGACGACTCCTTCTGGCACGAGGTCGGCATCGACCCGGTCAAGATCGTCACCTCCGACGGCGAGCACTTCACCCTGCGCTGCTACCTCGACGACGAGCCGATCTTCCTCGGTGACGGCCGCACCATCACCGTGTTCGGTTCCGAGCGCGCGCTGGCCCGCTACCTGGCCGACGACCACGAGCACGAGCTGGCCCGGGTCTCCACCTTCGCCGAGGTGCAGACCGCGGCGGTGGACGGTTCGCTCGAGGTCGAGGTGACCGACGAGAACGTCTACGTGCTCACCGGTCTGGTCGACGACCTGGCCGAGGGCCCGGAAGCGGTCGATATCGAGCAGCTCGACCTGGCCGTCGAACTGTTCAGCGACGCCGCCGACTACGCCGACGACGACAGCGTGGATCAGGCGCTGGCACAGTCGAATCCGCTCGGCTGGTACGTCTCCTACCTGCTGAACCCGGACCCCAACCGGATGGCGCCGAACCCGCCGTTCGCCGCGGAGGCCCAGCAGTTCCGCGACCTGCAGCGCGCCTTCGAAGCGCGGCTCACCCAGGAATAGCGCCCGACGACACAGGGGCGGTGCCGATCCGGCACCGCCCCTGTTCGCGTTTCACCCGAGCAGTACCGCGTAGCCCGGTTTGATCACTTCGTCGATGATCTTCAGCCGATCGGGGAACGGGATGAACGCCGACTTCATGGCGTTGATGGTGAAGCGCTCCAGGTCGGACCAGCCGTAGCCGAAGGTTTCCACCAGCTTGAGCATCTCCGCGCTCATCGTGGTGTCGCTCATCAGCCGGTTGTCGGTGTTGACGGTGACCCGGAAGCGCAGCCGTGCGAGCAGGTCGAACGGATGCTTGTCCAGCGAGGGCACCGCGCCGGTCTGCACATTCGACGACGGACACAGTTCCAGCGGGACGCGCATGTCGCGCACATAGTTGGCGACCAGGCCGAGTTGGGCGTCCTCGATATCGCCGGGCACGGTGATGTCGTCGGTGATGCGCACGCCGTGGCCGAGCCGATCGCAGCCGCAGAAGGCCAGCGCCTCGTGGATCGACGGCAATCCGAACGCCTCACCCGCGTGAATCGTGAAGTGCGCGTGGTTGGCTCGCAGATACTCGAAGGCGTCGAGATGGCGGGTGGGCGGGAAGCCCGCCTCGGCGCCCGCGATGTCGAAGCCACCGACCCCGCGATCGCGGAAGCGCACGGTGAGCTCGGCGATCTCCCGGGATCTGGCCGCGTGCCGCATCGCGGTGAGCAGACAGGTCACCCGGATGACCTCGCCCCGCTCGGCCGCGATCGCCTCGCCCTCGCGGAAACCGGCGATGGTGTGCTCCACGACCTCGTCGAGCGTGAGGCCCTTCTCCAGGTGCTGTTCGGGCGCGAACCGCACCTCGGCGTAGACCACGCCGTCGGCGGCGAGATCGATCGCGCACTCGCGGGCGACCCGCCGCAACCCCTCCGGGGTCTGCATCACGGCGACCGTGTGGGCGAAGGTCTCCAGGTATCGCTCCAGCGATCCGCTGTCGGCGGCATCGCGGAACCACGCCCCGAGACTCTCGGCATCGTCGGCGGGTAATTCGTCATAGCCGCAGTCCGCGGCCAGCTCTAGCACCGTCTCAGGCCGCAGACCACCGTCGAGGTGATCGTGCAGCAAGGCCTTCGGTGCGCGTCGGATCGAAGCAAGGTCTAGGGGCGCCGGTCCAGTCATGTTTAGACGGTAGCCGCATGCGCCGATCCCGGCAGCGAACTTCCCGCGTGGCAACCGTCTCGTTGAATATCCGACCCGCGACGGACTATTGCGGGTCACCTGAGTCCGCCGGTTCGGTCGCCGATGGTGCGGTGTCTCAGCCGGACGGTGCCGCGGGCTCGCGCACCGTGTGCCCGGCCCGAAGCCGGCGTTCGGTACCCGGCAGTGCGGCGGTGACCAGCATGAACAAGAACAACACGGGCAGCGGCAACACCAACAGGGGCAGTTCGAGCCCGCCGCAGATGATCGTCGCCACCATCCCCAGCGGGGCGCCGATGATCACCGACGTCCGCCCCCGGAACTGGTCGTCAGCCGATCCGGCCGAGGACCAGGTCCCCCGGCTTCGCCTCGGAGTCCGGTTCGACCGCCACCGCGTCCACGAGAGCGGCCAGAGCGCCGGCGAAGGCCTCCGGTGTTTCGGTGTGCAAGGTGAGCAGCGGTTGGCCCGCGACCACCGCGTCACCCGGCTTGGCGTGCATCTCGATCCCGGCGCCCGCCTGCACCTGTTCACCCTGACGCGCGCGACCGGCGCCGAGCCGCCAGGCGGCGGTGCCGACGCCCATCGCGTCGAGCCGGGTGAGGATGCCGCTCGATTCGGCCCGGACGACCTCGGTGTGGCGCGCCACCGGCAGCGGTGCGTCGGGGTCGCCGCCCTGCGCCTGGATCATCGCGCGCCACTGGTCCATGGCCCTGCCGTCGGCGAGCACGTCGGCCGGGTCGATGTGCAGGCCGGCCTGGGCGACCATCTCGCGGGCCAGCGTCAGCGTCAGTTCGACCACATCGGCGGGTCCACCGCCGGCGAGCACCTCCACCGACTCCGCGACCTCGAGCGCATTGCCCGCCGTCCGGCCGAGCGGGGTGTCCATCGCGGTGAGCAGCGCGACCGTGTTCACGCCCGCGTCCCGACCGAGCTCGACCATCACGGTGGCCAGCTCGCGCGCGTCGTCGAGGGTCTTGAGGAACGCGCCGGAGCCGACTTTCACGTCCAGGACCAGCGCCGCGGTCCCCTCCGCGATCTTCTTGCTCATGATCGAACTCGCGATCAGCGGGATCGACTCGACCGTGCCGGTGACGTCGCGCAGCGCGTAGAGGCGCTTGTCGGCCGGGGCCAGGTCGGCGCCCGCCGCGCACACCACCGCGCCGATCGCGGGATCGGCCAGGATCTCGCGCATCCGCGGCACGGTGACATCGGCCCGCCAGCCGGGGATCGACTCGAGTTTGTCCAGCGTGCCGCCGGTGTGGCCGAGTCCGCGACCCGACAGCTGCGGCACGGCGGCACCGCAGGCCGCCACCAGCGGGGCCAGCGGCAGCGTGATCTTGTCGCCGACCCCGCCGGTCGAATGCTTGTCGACGGTGGGCCGGGGCAGGTCGGTGAAGTCCAGCCGGCTGCCCGAGCCGATCATCGCCGCCGTCCAGCGGGCGGTCTCGCGCCGGGTCATCCCCCGCCACACGATCGCCATGGCCAGCGCCGACATCTGTTCGTCGGCCACGATTCCCCGGGTGAACCCGTCGACCACCCAGTCGATCTGTGCGTCGGACAGCTCCCCGCCGTCGCGTTTGGTAGTGATGACCGATACCGCGCTGTGGCCGCCACTCCGCGTTTCCTGGCCGGACGCAGGCGCGGACGGACTCACGTCGGCGACCGGCGGCAGGTGGGTGGAGCGTTCGTTCGTCCCCGACGAGTTACCCATGTGCCCACTAAATCAGTGGTGACGGGCCTTTGCCAGTCCGACCGGCCGCCAGATCGTCCGGCCCGAACGCGTAGGGCAGCAGTTCGCTCAGCCGCTTGGGCCCCTCGGCGTGGTCGACGAGCAACTCCGCGCCGCCGTGCTCGAACAACAGCTGCCGGCAGCGTCCGCACGGCATCAGGATTTCGCCCCGGGAATCGGTCACCGAGACGGCTACAAGGCGTCCCCCACCCGAAGCGAATAAGTTACCGACGAGTACACATTCGGCACACAGGGTTAGCCCATATGAGACATTTTCCACATTGCAACCGCTCACAATTCCACCGGCCGCCGTGAGAGCCGCGGCACCCACCGGGAATCCCGAGTACGGGGCATACGCCGACCCCATAGCGCGAATTGCCATGTCATGCAAGGTATTCCAGTCGATTTCAGGCATCGCGAACCTCCAGCCGATCCCGCCGAACGCGTCGACAATCGGGCCTCCGCACCAGTATCCGGCATGGAGAAAGGTAAACCTAACTCGGCTGATTCGCACGCAACGCACGGCACGCCGAATTAGTTCCGCGAAACAGAGAGGATTAGAGTCAGCCGAAGATCGGTTCAGGTTCCCGGCGGCGGGCCAGCGCTCGCGAACACAGCGCAGCCACCTGGGCATTTGCCTCTCCACGCACGCCGGCGTCGGATCTGTGACCGGGTCCATCAACGACGTTGGAGGCACCGCACTCTATGACCACGATAGAAGCTCCGGCTCCGGCCCAGCCGAAGCGGAAGACGCTGTACCGCGGCGACCCTGGCATGTGGTCCTGGGCGCTGCACCGGATCACCGGTGTCACGATCTTCTTCTTCCTCTTCGTGCACGTGCTGGACACGGCATTGGTCCGGGTCAACCCGGATACCTATGACCACGCGATCGAGCTGTACAAGAACCCGCTGGTCGCGCTCATGGAGATGGGCCTCGTCGTCTGCGTGCTGTTCCACGCTCTCAACGGCGTCCGCGTGATCCTGGTCGACTTCTGGTCGCAGGGTCCGCGCTTCCAGAAGCAGATGCTGTGGATCGTGCTGACCATCTGGGTTCTGGTCTCCGCCGCCGGCGTCGGCCGCCAGTTCTTCTACCTGCTGACGGAGCACTGATATGTCTGCACCTGTCCTCGGCAAGTCCTACGACCGCCCGGCCAGCCTCGACGCTCCCCGCTCCCCCCGGGCCAAGTCGAGCAGCAATTTCGAGAAGTACGCGTGGATGTTCATGCGGTTCTCCGGCCTGCTGCTGATCGTGCTGGTGCTCGGCCACATGTTCATCATGCTGATGATCGACGGTGGCGTGAAGCGCCTGAACTTCGCCTTCGTGGCCGGTCGCTGGTCCAGCCCGTTCTGGCAGTTCTGGGACCTGGCCATGCTCTGGCTGGCACAGCTGCACGGCGGCAACGGTCTGCGGACCGTCATCGATGACTACTCCCGCAAGGACTCCACCCGGTTCTGGCTCAAGACCATCCTCGTGGTCTCGATGATCCTGGTGATGAGCGTCGGCACGTACGTCATCTTCACCTTCGACCCCAACATCACCGGTTAGGAACAGGCCACCTCGCATGAGTGAATCCCGTCCGATTCAGGAGCATCGCTACGACGTCGTCATCGTCGGCGCCGGTGGCGCGGGTATGCGCGCGGCGATCGAGGCCGGTCCCCGGGCTCGCACCGCGGTCCTGACCAAGCTGTACCCGACCCGCAGCCACACCGGCGCGGCCCAGGGTGGCATGTGCGCCGCGCTGGCCAACGTCGAAGAAGACAACTGGGAATGGCACACCTTCGACACCGTCAAGGGTGGTGACTACCTGGTCGACCAGGACGCCGCGGAGATCATGGCCAAGGAGGCCATCGACGCGGTGATGGACCTGGAGAAGATGGGCCTGCCGTTCAACCGCACGCCCGAGGGCAAGATCGACCAGCGCCGTTTCGGTGGCCACACCCGTGACCACGGCAAGGCGCCCGTGCGTCGCGCGTGTTATGCCGCCGACCGCACCGGTCACATGATCCTGCAGACGCTGTACCAGAACTGCGTCAAGCACGACGTCGAGTTCTACAACGAGTTCTACGTGCTCGACCTGGTGATGACCGACACCGAGCGTGGCCCCGTCGCCACCGGCGTCGTCGCCTACGAGCTGGCCACCGGCGAGATCCACGTCTTCCACGCGAAGTCGATCGTGTTCGCCACCGGCGGCTCGGGCCGCATGTACAAGACCACCTCGAACGCGCACACGCTGACCGGTGACGGCATGGCGATCGTGTTCCGCAAGGGCCTGCCGCTCGAGGACATGGAGTTCCACCAGTTCCACCCGACAGGCCTCGCCGGCCTGGGCATCCTCATCTCCGAGGCGGTTCGTGGTGAGGGTGGCATCCTGCGCAACGCCTCCGGTGAACGCTTCATGGAGCGCTACGCCCCCACCATCAAGGACCTCGCGCCGCGTGACATCGTCGCCCGCTCGATGGTGCTCGAGGTGCTGGAAGGCCGGGGCGCCGGGCCGAACAAGGACTACGTCTACATCGACGTGACCCACCTCGGCGAGGACGTGCTCGAGGAGAAGCTCCCCGACATCACCGAGTTCGCGCGCACCTACCTGGGCGTCGACCCGGTCAAGGAGCTCGTGCCGGTCATGCCGACCTGCCACTACGTGATGGGCGGTATCCCCACCCGCATCCGTGGCGAGGTGCTGCGCAACAACACCGACGTGGTCCCCGGCCTCTACGCCGCCGGTGAGTGCGCGTGTGTGTCCGTGCACGGCGCCAACCGGCTCGGCACCAACTCGCTGCTCGACATCAACGTGTTCGGCCGTCGCGCCGGCATCGCGGCCGCCGAGTACGCCCAGCGCACCGAGTTCGTCGAGATGCCGGAGAACCCGGCGCAGATGGTGCAGGACTGGCTGACGCTGATCCTGTCCGACCACGGCAACGAGCGCGTGGCCGACATCCGCACCGAGCTGCAGTACACGATGGACATGAACGCCGCCGTGTTCCGCACCGAGGACACCCTCAAGCAGGCCCTCACCGACATCCACGCGCTCAAGGAGCGCTACACCCGGATCACGGTGCAGGACAAGGGCAAGCGCTACAACAGCGACCTGCTCGAGGCCGTCGAGCTGGGCTTCCTGCTCGAGCTGGCCGAGGTCACCGTCGTCGGCGCGCTCAACCGCAAGGAATCGCGTGGCGGCCACGCCCGCGAGGACTACCCGGACCGCGACGACGTCAACTTCATGCGGCACACGATGGCTTACAAGGAGGGTCCGGAGCTCATCTCCGAGATCCGCCTCGACTTCAAGCCGGTGGTGCAGACCCGCTACGAGCCGATGGAGCGTAAGTACTGATGACTGCTGTAGCCGAACCCACCACACAGAAGCCGGCGCCCGTTCCCGAGGGCTCGGTCATGGTCACCGTCAAGGTGGCCCGGTTCAGCACCGAGAACGACAAGGGCGCGTACTGGGATTCGTTCCAGGTGCCGGTCCTGCCGACCGACCGCTTCCTCAACGTGCTGATCTACATCAAGTCCTACCTGGACGGCACCCTCACCTTCCGGCGTTCCTGCGCCCACGGTGTGTGCGGTTCGGACGCGATGCGGATCAACGGTGTGAACCGGCTGGCCTGCAAGGTGCTGATGAAGGACCTGCTGCCCAAGGGCAACAAGACCCTCACCATGACCGTCGAGCCGATCCGCGGCCTGCCCGTGGAGAAGGACCTCGTGGTCGACATGGAGCCGTTCTTCGACGCGTTCCGTGCCGTCAAGCCGTACCTGATCACCTCGGGAAACGAGCCCACCCGCGAGCGCATCCAGTCCCAGCACGACCGTGCCCGCTTCGACGACACCACCAAGTGCATCCTGTGCGCCTGCTGCACCACCTCCTGCCCCGTGTACTGGAGCGACGGCAGCTACTTCGGCCCGGCCGCGATCGTGAACGCCCACCGCTTCATCTTCGACAGCCGTGACGAAGGCGCCCGCGAGCGTCTCGACATCCTCAACGACGTCGAGGGCGTGTGGCGCTGCCGCACCACCTTCAACTGCACCGACGCGTGCCCCCGCGGCATCGAGGTCACCAAGGCCATCCAGGAAGTCAAGCGGGCCCTGCTCTTCACCCGCTGATCTCCCCCGGTCTCGGCGAAGGCCGCCTTCATCTTTCGATGGAGGCGGCCTTCGTCGTTCACGGACGCCAGGATTCGCCACGAGTCCGTCCGCACGGTCCGCACCGGGTCGATCGGAGACCGGACTGCGGGCACCGGACGGCCGCGTCTTGTTTCAGCGATAGGGAGCGGCCGCGTCGAGGACGGCGGTGCGGTACGCGCGGCCGAAGAGGATCGCGTGCACCAGGAGTAGCGGCAGGTTGTGGAGGGGGATGCGCGATCGCCAGTCGGGGGCCAGTGGGTAGGTGTCGTCGTAGGCGGCGACGATTCGGGAGAAGTGGGGAGCGCCGCCGAACAGGGTGAGGGTGGCCAGGTCGGTTTCGCGGTGCCCGCCGTGGGCGGCGGGGTCGATCAGCCAGGGAGTGTCGGCGCGGCTCCACAGGACGTTGCCGGGCCAGAGGTCGCCGTGGATGCGGGCCGGGGGTTCGTCCGGCGCCTCGATGCGGATCGATTCGACCAGTGCCGCGTCGGCGGCGTCCAGGCCGCCCGCGTCGACGGCGAGTCTCAGGTACGGCAGGATGCGGCGTTCGCGGAACCAGGTCGGCCAGTCGTCGCCCGGGGTGTTGTCCAGGGGTAGGCCCGCGAGGAATCCGGCCGGTCCGACGCCGCCTCGCCCGGCATCAAGCGAGGCGGCGTGGGGTGACACCGCCGCACCGAAGCAGGGCGCGCCCGCTCGATGGGTGGTGGCGAGCTCGCGCCCGAAGCGTTCGGCGGCGGCGGGACTCGGCTCGGCGTGCTCGATCCACTCCAGCAGCAGCAGTTCCTCGGTGACCGCGTACACCTCGGGCACCGCGACCCCACCCGCCTCGCGCAGCCAGCGCAGACCGTCCGCTTCGGCCGCGAAGAGACCGGCGGGCGCGGCGGTGGCCGCCGCCGTCGGCGCGGCGGACGCGCCACCCGGCCAGGTCTTGAGGAACAGATGGGTCCCGTCGTCGAGCACGATCCGCTCGGCGACGCTGATCGAGCCGCCCGGCACGGGCGTCGTACGCAGGCGCTGGTGCGCGAGGAAGGTCGGCAGCAGATGCGGGTTCGCGCGCAGAAACGGCAGGTCCACGCGGCCATCTTGCCGAGTGGGCGGCGGTCGCGGTCGGCGAACCGCGCGAATCTCCTCGACACATTTTGTAAACAGGTATTACTAAACGCTGTTCATAAACGGGTCGGACGTGGTTACATCGTCGAGAACGTGTTCCACATCACGTTGTGACGTCCGCGCACCGGACCGGAGGAGATAGCCGTGACCAGCACCAACATCCCCGCGGGGTTCGATTTCACCGATCCCGACCTGCTCGCCAGCCGACTGCCGATCGAGGAGTTCGCCGAGTTGCGGCGGACCGCGCCGGTCTGGTGGTGCGCCCAGCCGGACCGCGCCAGCGGGTTCGACGACGGCGGCTACTGGGTGGTGTCCAAGCTGGCCGACATCAAGGAGATCTCGAAGAACCCCGACGACTTCTCCTCGCACGAGAACACCGCCATCATCCGGTTCAACGAGGAGACCACCCGCGAGCAGATCGACATGCTCGGCAACATGCTCATGCTGAACCTGGATCCGCCGCAGCACACCAAGATCCGGCGCATCGTGTCCAAGGGGTTCACCCCGCGCGCGGTGGAGAACCTGCGCGCCGCGCTCACCGAGCGGGCCGAACGGATCGTGTTCGACGCCAAGCGCGCGGGACGCGGCGACTTCGTCGAACAGGTGGCCGTCGAGCTGCCGCTGCAAGCGATCGCCGAATTGCTCGGCGTGCCGCAGGAGGACCGCCGCAAGATCTTCGACTGGACCAACCAGATGATCTCCTACGACGATCCGGAGTTCGAGGGCAACCACCACACCGCCACCGCCGAGGTGATGGGCTACGCCTGGAACATGGCCGAGCAACGCCGCGGTTGTCCCGCCGCCGACATCGTCACCCAGCTGGTCAACGCCGATGTCGACGGTGAGCACCTCGGCTCCGACGAGTTCGCCTTCTTCGTCATCCTGCTCGCCGTCGCGGGCAACGAGACCACCCGCAACTCGATCACCCACGGCATGAAGGCCTTCGTCGACAACCCCGCCCAGTGGGAGCTCTACAAGGAGCAGCGCCCGCGCACCGCGCCGGACGAGATCGTGCGCTGGGCGACCCCGGTGACCGCGTTCCAGCGCACCGCCACCCGCGACCTGGAACTGGGCGGACAGCAGATCGAGAAGGGCCAGCGGATCGGGTTGTTCTACAGCTCGGCCAACTTCGACGAGGAAGCCTTCGCCAACCCGTTCGAGTTCGACGTGCTGCGCAACCCCAATCCGCACGTCGGCTTCGGCGGCACCGGCACCCACTACTGTGTCGGGGCGAATCTGGCCCGCCTGGAGATCGACCTGATGTTCAATGCCATTGCCGACGCGATGCCGAACCTGCGCCAGGTCGCCGACCCGGTGCGGCTGCGCAGCGGCTGGCTCAACGGCATCAAGCGCTGGGAGGTCGAATACGCTTGAACCGAACCATGATCGAGGGGGTGGCGGGGTGACGGGAAAGGCGCGTGGCCGCGCGCCCGTGGTGACCGATGCCGATATCCGGCGGGTCGCCCGGGCGCTGCTGGCCGCCCAGGGCCCGGACGCGGTCACCCTGCGTGCGATCGCCCGCGAGCTCGGCGTCACCGCGCCCGCGCTCTATCGGCACTACGCCTCGCGCGACGAGCTGATCGAGCGGTTGCGGGTGGAGTTCTGCACCGACCTGGCCGCGTTCCTCTCGGCCGAGATCGCGGTGCTGCCCGACGACGGCGCGGCGCAGTTCCTGGCCATCTGCCGCGGTTTCCGGCGGTGGGCGCTGGCCAATCCCCGGGAATTCACCCTGGTGTTCGCCTCGCCCACCGCGGGCCGGTCGATGATGCGCCGTTTCGACGAGCCCTTCGGCCGGATCTTCCTCGCCGCGGCGGGCAGGCTGCTGGTGAGCTTCGAGATCGCCACCCCGCCCGGCGAGACCATCCCGGCCGCGCTGCGCGAGGACCTCGTCGCCTTCCAGACCGATCTGCTGGCCATGCTCTCGGAGTCCGGCCAGAAGTTCCCGGCCGAGAAGCTGGACCTGGGCGTCACCTATCTGATGGTGCAGATCTGGGCTCGGCTCTTCGGCCACGTCACCCTCGAGGTGTTCGGCAACTACCCGATTCCGCTGGCCGATCCGGAGATCATGTTCGACGCCATGCTGGCCGACCTGGCCCGCACCACCGGTTTCGCCGACCGATGATCAGCGCTCGGCCGCGAACGCGGTGATCGCCGCGGCGAGGTCGGCCGTGTGGGTGAGAGCGAGGCCGTGGTCGGCCCCGGCGAGCAGCACTGTTTCGGCTCGCGGGAACCAGGTGGTGATCAGCTCGGCGACCTCGGCGAACCACGGACCGCTCGCCGTCGCGCCGAGGTAGAGCACCGGCGCCCGGACCCGGGCCGCGTCCGCGGCGGTGAACGACCAGCTCAACAGCGCGGGCAGATCGGTGGCGAAGAAGGTGCCCGCGTCGGCCGCCGCCTGCCTCTCGGCGCCGGGCAGCTGCTGGTCCAGCAGCTCGCGCCAGCCCGGCCCGCTGATGATGCGCATCAGACGGTCCAAGGCTACCGCGCCGCCTTCGTCCCGGTACGCGCGATGGAGTTCGGTAGTGACGGAACGGAATTCGGCATTGTGGACCGGTGGTGGCTCGATCAGGGTCAGTGAGCGGACCTGCTCCGGCACGTCGGCCGCCAGCTGCAAGGCGACGGCACCGCTGTAGGAGAGCCCGAGCACGTGCGCGGCGTCGATGCCGAGCGCGGTGAGCAGGGCCGCGCAGTCGCGCGCGTCGCGGCCGATCGAGCCGGGACCGGTGACAGGATCGCTGCCCGCGTAGCCCCGGCGGTGGTAGCGCACCGTGGTGAACTCGCCGCCGAGTGCGGCCGCCAGCGGCGCGCATTCTTCGGCGAGCAGCCCGGTCTGGATCAGGACGAGGGGCGCGCCGCGGCCGCCGACGATCACCTCCAGGCCGACCTCGCCCACGCGCACCACGCGGACACCGCCGGGCGGGCTGGGCATGACGGCCACCTCGATCCATCGAGCCTGCTCACGCAGTCTATCCCCGGCCGACGGCTCGACTCTGTCGGTGCGGTGGGCCAAGATCGAGTCCAGAGCCGACCGGATGGGGAGGGAAGCGGCGATGGAACGCGAGCAGTTCGTGGAAACCGTGCTGGCGAGTGTGCGGGCGCACGGGATCGGTGATGCCGAGTACTCGGCCGAGGATTTCAGCGTGCAGCACAGTGACGGCCGGGTGATCTTCCTGGACAACATTTTTCGTGAGTGCCGCCATCTCGGCCCCGCCGAGAGCGAGGAACGGGTCACCGCCTTCGTCGCGGCGATGACCGGTTCCGACGACGTACCGGGAGACTGGGATTCGGTGCGCCCGATGCTGCGTTCGGTGCTGCGCCCGGTGACGCTGGGCCAGGACGGCCCGCGCCCGCTGCACCGCGCGGCGTTCCCGTTCATCGACGAGGTGATCGTCGTCGATCTGCCGCGGACACGGGCGTTCGTGTCCGTCGAGCAGGTCGCGTCCTGGGGTGTCGACGCCGAGCAGGTCTTCGCCGCGGCGCGCGACAATCTCCTGGCGCTGAGCAAGCCCGGCTCCCCGGCCGAACTACAGATCCTGCGCTTCGTCGATGACGGCGATTCCTACTGCGCCTCCTGGCTGCTGGTGCCGGGCTGGCTGGCCGGGTACGCGGGCGGGGCGGCCCGCCCGGTGGCGTTCATCGCCGAGAACGATTCCCTGCTGGTCGTTCCCGACGATCCGGAGCTGCTGGTCGAGGTGTTCGAGATGATCGAGCAGCAGTACCGCGACGCGGCCCGCCCGGTGTCGCCGCAGGGCTACACGGTCGACGAGCACGGCACGGTCGTCCCCTTCGACGAGGCGGGCCCGCACCCGTCGATGCCGCTGGCGCTGCGGGCGCGCGCGGGCCTGGCCGCGACCGAATACAGCATCCAGACAGACCATCTGAACACCATGTTCGAGGAATATCTGGAACTGCCCGACCTCGATATCGCCCCCGCCTACGCGGCCGCGGTCAACTACGAGGAGTCCACCGACGGCGCCTTCACCTCGGTGGTCTGGGGCGAGGGCGTGGAATACCTGCTCCCGGAGACCGACGTCGTGCGCTTCCTGCGCCGCGACGACAACGACGAGGTCGAACTCGTCTGCACCGTCCCCTTCCCCACCGTCGTCGAGATCCTCGGCCTCACTCCCCTGCCCACCCTCGACCCCATCCGCTTCGAAGCCCGCCACTGGCCCGACCCCACTGCCCTGTCCCGCCTCCGCGCCGCCGACATCGAGCAGTAGGGAGTCAGTCCAGGGGCGGGGCGGTGGTCCAGGAGTCGCCCGCGATGACGAGGTGGTCGAGGTAGCGCAGGCCGACGATGTCGGCGGCACGGGACAGGAGGGTGCCCGCGCGGCGGTCGTCGGTGCTGGGGGTGGGGTCGCCGGAGGGGTGGTTGTGGACGACGGCGAAGGCGCGGCCGTCATGGCGCAGGACGGTGTTGAGGATCTCCCGGACGGGGACGGCGACGTGGTCGATGGCGCCCTCGGCGACGAAGGCGCGGTGGCGCAGGCGATGCTGGGTGTCACAGATCAGGACGAGCAGGCGTTCGACCCTGGCGCCGGCGAACAGCGGCACCGCGACGCGGGCGATGTCGGCGGGGGTGCGCAGCCGCGGCACCGGTTCGCTGGTGCGCGACCGGGTGCCGAGATGGAACGCGGCGATCACCCTCGCCGCTTTGGCGGGTCCGATGCCCGCCCTGCGCGCCAGTTCCTCCGGCCGGGCGGCGGCCAGCTCGGCCAATCCGCCGTACTCGCCCAGCAGGTGCGCCGCGAGCTCGAGCGCGGACTGCCCGCGCGTGCCCTGCCCGAGCAGCAGCGCGAGCAACTCGACATCGCTGAGCGCGTGCGGGCCGAGCAGCAGCAAGCGCTCACGCGGGCGTTGGGCGACGGGCAGATTCGCGATCGGTACCGACATCGTTCCCCCTGCGGATCGGCGACGAGACCGATGATCCCAGCGGGTACCGACACATTCGCCCCGAGCTATCCTTCGGCGACCGCGTCCGCGGCGAGCATCGCGTCGCGCTCGTCCTCGCGTGGGGTGCTGAAGATCGAATCGGCCATCAGCCGTTCGAGATTGCGTAGTTGACGCTCGTGCACGACGATGCGCCGCAACGCCTCGTTGACGGTCGCGTTGCTGTCGGCGGTGCCCATGATGTCGGCCGCCGCAGCCAGCAGGTGCTGATCGAGATCTATCCGCAGGGATCGCAATCGTCCTCCTTCGTCGATCGCAATCTTGCGTTATTCGCGCCGGACGCGTCGGCCGATTCACCGCGTCGTTACCGAATACCCGCGTTCGCAAGCCCGCACAGCAACCGATCGGGAACCTCGCGATCGCGTGCAGGCAAGCGCGCAGAAAACCCTGATGATCGCCGGAAACAGCGGCCTTTCGCCACGAGAACTGTGCAGTTTGCGCAGTTGTGCGCGTCGTTGTTGTCGACGGGAACGCGCGGTGCTTGCCTGGAGGCATGTTCACCGAGGCGCAGCTGTACTCCCCGGTCACGCGCGAGCGCGACGGCGATGTCACTGTGCACCTGAGCGCGGATCATCCCGGCGTCGACGACAGCGACTACCGCGCTCGCCGCAACGCCATCGCCGCGATGGCGCTGGACTACCAGCCGGGCTCCCCCATTCCGCGGATCGACTACACCGACGACGAGCAGCGGGTGTGGCGGATCGCCTCGGCCGAGCTGGCCCGCAAGCACGAGATCTACGCGTGCGGCGAGGTGCGCGAGGCAGCGGCGGCGCTCGACCTGCCGCGCGATCACATCCCGCAGCTGGACGAGGTGTCGCGGCTGCTCGCGCCGCTGACCGGCTTCAGCTACGTGCCTGCCGCCGGACTGGTCCCGCTGCGCGAGTTCTTCGGTTCCTTCGCCGAGCGCACCTTCCACTCCACCCAATACATCCGTCACCACTCGGCCCCGCTCTACACCCCGGAGCCCGACGCGATCCACGAGATCATCGGCCACGCGAACCAGATCGCGAGCCCGAAATTCGCCGCGCTCTACGAGACGGTCGGCGCCGCGGTGGCGCGCTTGGAGACCGAGACGGCGCTGAAATTCCTGGCCGATGTGTTCTGGTTCTCGATGGAGTTCGGCGTCGTCCGCGAGGGCGACGAGATCCGCTGTTACGGCGCCGGGTTGCTGTCCTCCTTCGGCGAGATCGACGAATTCCGGCACGCCCGGCTACGCCCGCTCGACGTCGCGGCGATGGGCACCATCGACTACGACATCACCCACTACCAGCCGGTGTTGTTCTGCGCGGACTCGGTGGCTCAGATCGTCGGCGTGCTCGGCGAATTCTTCGCGACCATGGACGACGAGACACCCGCCAGACTCGGACACCATCCGCACGCCGTCTCATAGCGTTTCCGAAAACGTTGTCACAGAACACAGTTCAACATTTCGCAATTCTCATCTGCTGAGACGCGGCAGGCGCGGCGGAGCGGTCGCTGTTACCTTCGACCGGTTCTACGAGCTTTTCCGAAAGGGTCGGGTAGACCGAAAATGACTGTGGATGTGACAGATACGCAAGCCGAGCAGAATCCCGAGCCGGAGGCCCCGCTGTGGCTGCAGGGCCGCGAAGCGGTGATCGCCGCGGCGGCACCGACGGAATGGCGTGGCAACGTCCCGGACTACGAACTCAGCCACGAGGTGATCCCGCGCGAGCGCACCACCGAGCACGCCCCCGGCTCGCTCGAGGCGATCGTCGAGGACCTGGTGAAGGTCTTCGAGATGGAGGTCTCGCACAAGGGCGATCCGGCCACCTGGCTGTCGGTGGTCGCCGAGCAGTACCGCGGCCGGGTCAACGGCGGCGAATGGCAGGATGCCGAGGAATTCGCCCGGATCGGCAGCTACAACATCCTGATCGGCGACAACCCGTACTACGAGGCGGCGAACGAGACTTTCGAGTCCTCGCACCACGTCTTCCACACCGCGTTTCCCGGCGGCTTCTTCTGGGAGGTCATCGAGGTGCTGTCCGGCCCGCCGACCGTGAGCTTCCGCTGGCGGCACTGGGGCAAGTACGAGGGCGAGTACAAGGGCCACCAGCCCACCGGTGAGCAGATCGAGATGTTCGGCGTCACCATCGCCCGGGTCAGCGAAGACCTGCGCATCCTCGAGCTGGAGCACTTCTACGACAACAACAAGCTGCTCGGCCCGCTGGCCCACGGCTGCCCCGTGCAGCACGGCAAGGGCGAGTAGTCAGCTCCGGTCGCTGCCGTTCGGTGCGTCATCCGGACCGAACGGCAGCCCCGCCTGCAGGAAGCGCAGGGCGTGCCCGACATTGTCGGCGTTGACCGGCGTGGTGGTCACGATGGCCAGCATGGTGCCGATCATCGCGCCGGCGGCCACCCGCACCTCGAAATCGTCGGCGGGTCTGCCTGTGTATTCGGCCAGCAGTTGCGCCGCCAATTCGATGCTGCGCTGGAATTCCAGGCCGATCGCCGGACGCAGCTCCGGCACGTGGTACAGCAGTGCGTGCCGTTCCTGCTCGAAGGCCATGTCCGCGGGCGACATGCCCGAGAACACCGCCGAGGTGGCGTTGCGGAAGGCGGTCAGCGGATGCAGGCCGCGCGGTTGCGCCGCCAGCGCCTCGATCATCAGCGCGTCCTGGTCGTCGGCGATGACGAGCTGTTCCTTGGTCGGGAAGTAGCGGAAGAAGGTGCTGGGCGAGATCTCGGCGGCCGCCGCGATCTGTTCCACCGTGGTCTCGGTGTAGCCCTGCTCCCGGAACAGCCGGAACGCCTCGACCCGGATGGTGCGGCGGGTCCGCTCCTTCTTCCGCTCGCGCAGCGACATCTCAACCGACATGCATCGATTCTGCCGTATCCGGCGCGACAGCCGGTGCCGCCGCCCGCTCGCGCAGTACCAGCGCCGCCGCGGCGGCCGCCACCACGCACAGCGCGGCGCATACCCCGAGCATGGTGTTCATGCCGGCGACGAAGGCCTGTTGCACCTGGGCGAGCGTCGCCGGATCGCCCGTCCGGTGTGCGACAGCCACGCCCGCGTTGACCCCGTCGGAGATCGGCTCCCGGTTCAGCGCGCCGAGTTCGGTCCGGTACGTGGTGGCCAGCACCGTGCCGAGCACGGCGACGCCGATGGTGCCGCCCGCCTGCCGAAGTGCTTGCAGCAGTGCCGAACCCGAACCGGCGCGGGCGGCGGTGAGCTCCCCCATCGCCAGGCCCATCGCCGCCGGCATGACCAGACCCATGCCCGCGCCGAGCACCGTCGTCCACAGGGCGGTCGGCCCGTAGCCGCTGTCCACCCTGGTCAGCGCGCCGAGCCCGATCCCGCCCGCCAGGACCAGGAAGCCGGCGGTGAGCACCACGCGCACCCCGAGGCGCGGTAGCAGCAGGTCGACCAACCTGCTGCCGAGCACCAGGCCACCGATCATCGGCAGCAGTCGCAGGCCGCTGCCGAGCGCGTCGACGCCGAGTACCGCCTGGAAGTACTGCGGGACGGTGAAGAACATGCCGAACATGGCGAAGCTGACGAGGATGGAAAACGCCGTGCCCCAGCGGAAACCGGGAGCGGCGAACAGGCCGACATCGATGAGCGGGTGCGCGCACCGCCGCTGCCACCACAGGAACGCGCCGAGCGCGACGACGCCACCGGCCACCGCGAGCCAGCCGAGGGCATCGGCCCAGTCCCGGTCGCCGATCCGGATGAAGCCGTAGGTCAGCCCGAGCATGCCCGCGGCCGAGAGCGCGGCGCCGAGCAGATCGATGCGAAAGCCGGTGTCGCCGTGTGATTCCGGCACCAGGGTCGCGACCGCCAGCGCGCCGAGCACCACCAGCGGCACATTGATCAGGAACACCGAGCCCCACCAGAAGTGCCGCAGCAGCCAGCCGCCGAGGATCGGCCCCAGCGGCAGGCCGACGGCGGTCGAGGTGACCCAGATCGTCAGCGCACGCTGACGCTGCGCCGGCTCGGTGAACAGCACCGGCAGCACCGCCATCGACAGCGGCATCATGGCCGCGGCGGCGACGCCGAGCGCGACCCTGGCGGCGATCAGCTGCCCGGCCGAGCCGGCGAACGCGCAGGCCAGTGAGGCCAGTCCGAACACGACGAGCGCGCCGAGCAGCACCTTCTTGCGCCCGTAGCGGTCGCCCAGCGCGCCCGCGGGCAGCATCAGCGCGGCCAGCGCGAGGGTGTAGGCGCTGCTGAACCATTGCAGCGCCGAGGTATTCGCGTCGAGGTCGACCGCGAGCGTCGGCAGGGCCACCGTCAGCACGGTGACGTCGAGGCCGATCGTGAGCATCGCCAGGGCGAGGGCGCCGAGGGCGAGCCAGCGGCGGGGGGATTCCGTCCGCATATCTCCTCCAGAATGAAAGTTACAGTCATTTGCTAGTAACTCTCATTTAGTAGATCATGTCAAGACTTGCCACCGGCCGCTGCGCCGGCGCCCGGCGGGCTCGCTACTCTCTGTGGCGATGAAGATCCGCGAACTCGGCGTCCGCGCCGCCAGCTCCCTCGGCGCCGCCGCGATCGCCGCCACCCTGGTCTGCGCCCCCGCCGCCACCGCCGTCCCCGGTTCCGACGCGCCACCGAGCAGCGGACCGAGCACGACGACCACACCCCCGTTCACCACGCCGAACACCGACGACTGCCCGCAGCAGACGCGACCGCCCGCCCCGATCGACGCCTCCGAGGTGCCCGAGCCGGGCGAGCCGACGCCGAGCGCGCTACCGGTGCCCGATGCCCCGATCGGCGGCGACCGGATGAGCGAATGCGGCGTCGTGCTGCCCAAGGGCGCCCCGCCCCTGCCCGCCGACATCTCGGCCACCGCGTGGATGGTCTCCGACCTCGACACCGGGCGCGTGCTCGCGGGCAAGGACCCGCACGGGCGCTACCGCCCCGCCAGCACGATCAAAGTGGCGCTGGCGATCGTCGCGCTGCGCACTCTCGACCTGGACAAGGCCGTGATCGGCACCCAGGCCGACGCCGACGTCGATGGCACCAGGGTCGGCATCGGGCCCGGCGGCCGCTACACCAACCGCCAGCTCATGCAGGCGCTGATCATGTGCTCGGGCAACGACGCCGCGCACGCGATCGCCACCCAGCTCGGCGGTGACAAAGCCACCGTGGCCAAGATGAACGACGTGGCGAAGTCTTTGCGCGCGTTGGATACTCGCGCCGCGACCCCGTCCGGCCTGGACGGCCCCGGCATGAGCACCTCGGCCTACGACCTGTCGGTGCTGTTCCGCGAGGCGATGAGCATCCCGCTGTTCGCCGAGCTCATCCACACCGAGCAGGCCGACTTCCCCGGCTACCCGGCCGATCCGAAGATCCCCGACGACAAGGACCACCCCGGCTTCCCGATCGCCAACGACAACCAGCTGCTCTACAACTACGCGGGCGCGATCGGCGGCAAGACCGGCTTCACCGACGACGCCAGGCAGACCTTCGTCGCCGCCGCCGAGCGTGACGGGCACCGGCTGGTCGTCACCCTGCTCAAGGCCGACGTGCGCCCGATCCGGCCGTGGGAACAGGCGGCCCGGCTGCTCGACTACGGTTTCGCGCTCGACGCCGATGCCCGGATCGGCAAGCTGCCCGAGTCCGGCAGCGCGGCAGTGCATCCCAGCGTGCCGCTGGCCACGCCCCCGCCGCGCGCCGACGGGACGCAGGCCCAACCCGAACAGCAGCCACACCACGCCGCGCGGGTGGCGACCCTGATCGGCGGGCCGATCGTGGTGCTGGCGCTGCTGCTGTGGGCGCGGCGCAGCTACCGGCGCAGGCGCTGAGTCAGCGGCGCCTGCCGAACACCAGCAGCGCCAGCGCGGCGACCGCGCCCGCGCCGAAGTAGGCGGCGCCCGCCCCGGTCGACATGCCGCGATCGACCACGCGCGGCCGGATGACCACCGCGTTCGGCGGCGCCACCTCGGCATCGCGTTCGTTGTCCGACGAGGTCGCCGCCCAGGCGGTCGCGAACAGCAGGATGCGGTAGGTGGTGTAGCTGAACACCATCAGACCGATGATGGAGCCGAACGTCGCGCCCGCCGGACTGCGCAGCACCATCTGCAGGTAGATGGCGGCGATCTGTTTGAAGATCTCGAACGCGATCGCCGCCAGCGCCGCCGCGCGCGCCGCGCTGCGCAGCGAGACCGGCTCGCGCGGCAGGCGGGCGATCATCCAGGCGAAGACCGCCCACGAGGCGAGCAGACCGAGCGCGATCGACACCACCGCGAGTACCACCGGCGCGCCGGGCAGATGATCGGCGCCGATGAGCGCGAGCAGCTGCGCGCCGAGCCCGCTCGACGCGAGCGCCGAGAGCCCGAGCGAGACCACGAACGCCAGGCCGAGGCCGATCAGCGCGCCGAGGTCGGACAGTTTGCTACGCCACCACGGACTTTCGGGGCTCTGCACCTCCCACTGCTCGGTGAGCGCGGCCCGCAGATTCGCGATCCAGCCGAGCCCGGTATACAGACCGACGAGCAGACCGAGCAGACCGACCGTGCCGCGCGAGCGGATCGCCTGATCGATCAGGTCGTTGATCTGGGTGCCGAAGGAGCCCGGGATGTTCTCCACGACGCTCTCCTGGAGCCGGGCGAGCAGCTCCGGCTGCCCGGCCAGGATGAAACCGGCCACCGAGAACGCCACCATCAGCAGCGGAAACAGCGACAGCACAGTGAAGTACGTGATGCCCGCGGCGAAGTAGTCACCGCGCTGCCGCTGGAATCGACCGCCGGCCCTGACCAGATGATCCAGCCAGGGCCTGCGCCCGATCTGCTTCTCGACCGCAGCCGAGATGTTGTCGACGAGCTGCATGGCACGCGCCCTTTCGGCCGAAACCGCAGGCGCACACCGGGTCAGCGAGCCAGGAAGCCCACCCGGTCGTACACCTGCGCCAGTGTGTTGCCTGCGATCTCGCGTGCCCGCTCGGCACCCGAGGCCAGGATCCGGTCCAATTCGGCCGGATCCGAGAGGTATTCCTGCACCTTCTGCTGGACGGGAGTGACGAATTCGACCAGCGCGTCGGCCACGTCGGCCTTGAGATCACCGTAACCCTTACCCGCGAAATTCTCCTCCAGGGTGACGATCGGGGTTTCGGTGAGCGCGCTCAGGATCACCAGCAGATTGCTCACGCCCGCCTTGTGCTCCGGGTCGTAGCGGATCTCGCGCTCGGTGTCGGTGACCGCCGACTTGACCTTCTTCGCGGTGACCTTCGGATCGTCGAGCAGGTTGATCAGGCCCGCGTCGGTGGCGGCCGACTTGCTCATCTTCGCGGTCGGATCCTGCAGGTCGAAGATCTTGGCCGTGCCCTTGACGATGTGCGGCTCCGGCACGACGAAGGTCTTCTTGAAGCGGGTGTTGAAGCGCTGGGCCAGGTTTCGGGTCAGCTCCAGGTGCTGGCGCTGGTCCTCGCCGACCGGCACCTGGTGCGGGCGGTAGAGCAGGATGTCGGCGGCCATCAGCACCGGGTAGGTGAACAGGCCGACCGTCGCGTTCTCCGCGCCCTGCTTGACCGACTTGTCCTTGAACTGGGTCATCCGGCTGGCCTCACCGAAACCGGTGATGCAGCTCAGGACCCAGGCCAGCTCGGCGTGTTCGGGCACCTGGCTCTGCACGAACAGGGTGGACTTCTTCGGGTCGATGCCGAGCGCGAGCAGCTGGGCGGCGGCGGCCTTGGTGCGGGCCCGCAGCGCCTTGGGGTCCTGGCTGACGGTGATCGCGTGCATGTCCGGAATGAAGTACAGCGCGTCGTAGTCGTCCTGCATGGTCACCCAGTACTGCAGCGCACCCAGGTAGTTGCCGAGGTGGAAGGAGTCGCTGGTGGGCTGGATGCCCGACAGCACCCGCTGCTTGCGTTCGGCCGTCGCGGCCGGGGCAGGACTGGACATGCCCCCGATCTTTCCATGACGCTCAAACCGTTTTGTCGGGCGGTGCGCCCCGAGGGCCCTGCGTGGTTACACTGCGCTACCGCCTCCGGGCCCGCCGGTCATACCGCGGCATTTCGCTGCACCCAGTTGCGCGGATCGACGCCGGGCATACTCGGCTTGCCCGCCTTGACCATCCGCTGTTCGCGGCGGGCCAGCAGCTGATAGGAGGGCGTGCTCGGCCCGGCGAGCGCGCCGGCCAGCACCCGGGGCGCCAGCGGCGGGGCGACGTGCGCGGTCCGCAGGCTCCGGCACAGCGCGCCGTAGGCCAGCTGATCGGCGATCCCCCACTCGATGCCGTACATGTCCCGGATCCGGGCGGGCAGGCTGCCCTGCACCAGCAGATACAGCGCCGAGCCGACCTGCTCGGCGGGCGGGCGCAGGCGATAGGCCTTGCGATGGCCCGCCAGGTACGAGCCGACCAGATCGGCCTCCTCGGTGAGGAACAGCTCGGCCGAGTTCAGGTAGTCGTCGAAGTACCGGCGGAAGGCCGGGTAGTCGGCGGGCGCGCCCTCGCGCGGCATGCCGAACAGCTCGCCCCAGCGAACGTAGTCCTGATAGAGGTCCTCGCGTTCGGTGGCGGTGAGTTCGCGGACCAGCCGGTCGTACATCGCCTCGGCGGAGTCGAAGGTGAAGGCCATGGTCATGAACATCAGGTGCGGATCGTGCGCGGCGTAGGCGGTGCCCGCCGGATAGTGCGCGCCCGCGTCCTCGGGCAGGGCGCCGACCACCTTCTCGTGCTTGCGCCGGGTGAAGGCCAGGGCACGGTCGGCCTCGGCCTTGCTGCCGAGGAAGACCGCCTCGAACAGCGCACCGGTGATGGCCAGCCGGGTGTAGGGCGTCGCGCGGTGCGCGGTGTGCTCGCTGGTGCCGACGAACAGCAGCGGGTGCACCGCGCCGATCACCAGCGCCCGGACGCCGTAGGTCAGCCCCACCGCCCGCTTGCTCATCACCCGTCGAATCATCGAATCGTCGGCGAAATATCCGGGTTCGCCTTGCCGTGCGGCCATGCTGCGCCTCCTCGTCGAGTGCATCTGGCAATAGAATCCACCAGATTTGATAATCTGGCAAGAGTCTCTACCAGAAAACCTTCCCGCGACGGCAGGACGCAGAATGGGAGCTGTGGCAGCACAACGCACCTACGGTGGCGTCTCGGCCGAACAACGACAGGCCCAACGCCGAACCGCCCTCCTCGACGCGGCGCTCGACATCGTCGCCGAGGACGGGCAGGCCAAGCTCACCGTTGCCGGGCTCTGCGCCCGCGCGGGCCTCAACGAGCGCTACTACTACGAGAATTTCGAGCATCGCGACGGCGTGCTCGAGGCCCTGCTCGACCGCATCGCCGAGGAGCTGACCGCATCGATCGTGACGGCGCTGGCCACGGCGGACCCCGACAGCAGGTCCCAGTCGCGCGCCGCGATCGACGCGGGCATCTCGGTGCTCATCGACGATCCGCGCAAGGCGAAGGCCGCGCTGATCGCGGGCATGGCGACGCCGGAGCTGCGGGCCCGCACCGCCCGCACGGTGCGGGCGTTCTCCCGCTTGGTCGCCGCCGAGGGCACCGGCTTCTACGGGGTCGAGGTACCGCAGAAGCTCGTCGACTTCCGCGCGATCTACCTCATCGGCGGGTTGACCCAGACCCTCACGACCTGGCTGGCCGGTGACCTGGACCTGACCCGCGAGGAACTGATCGACCAGGTCACCGAGGTGTTCGTCCTCCTCGGCGACGACCTGGCCGAACGGCACCGCTGAAGCCGACCGATCACCGACCCGCGACGCGTGGCACTCCCACGCGCAGTTCGGTCCGAGGCTGCCGCACGGCTGCGACGATCCGTCGGCCGATCACGCTGTCGATCACCGACACGACCTCCGGTGTCGTCAGCGCCGATCCGCTTGCCGTCAGTCGGTCAGCGTGACGGCGCCGAAGTCGTCGGGCTCGCCCTGCAGGACGACGCGGAAGGCGACGTCGCGGCGCGACCAGTAGGCGGCGCAGTCACGCATGGCGCTGTCGAACCAGGCGCGCTCGGTGGGGTCGTCGGCGAGCAGTTCGGCGGCGGCGCGGACCACCACGACGTAGCCGGGCGCGTCGCCGACGAAATCGTCCAGGTCGCGCAGACATTCGTCGAAGGCGTCCTTGTTCGCGCCGAAGTAGTACGGGAACTGGAAGGCCGCGGCGAACTCGTCGAAGAGTTCGGCGGTGGTGCGCATCTTGGGTCCACGCAGTTCGCGGACGCGGTAGTCGGCCGGCGCGTCGTAGCGGACGCCGCTGAACTGGTTGGCGTCCACCGGCAGGGCGCCGAGCACCGGCGGCGCGGCGGCCACGGCGGGCGCCTCCGCGCTGGGACGAGCAAGGAACCGCGACAGCGTCATTCGCGTCGTCATCAGCGCATCCTCGTGAAGGTCTCGTAGTGGTCGCCGGTGTACCAGGCGGTGCCGTCGCTGCCGGTGACGATGCGCTCGGCATCGCGAGACCGGTTGCGTTGCTTGGGGTTGACGTCCCACTCCTGGTAAGTCACGGCTTTGCCCGCCGAATCCTTCGGCGGCAGTTTGGTTCCCCGGTTCATCCACTGCTCGCCGCCCTTGGTGCCAGGCGCGTTCGCCGAATCAGGCCAGCGTCCGGCATCGATCTCCACGAGCGTGGCGTAGGCGCGATCGGGCACGCCCGCCGCCTTGGTGACCGGGGCCGCGCTGGAATTCCCGGCGGGCGGGCCCGGCTTCGGCGCGGCCTTGGTGGTGGTGATCCCGGCCACCGCGCGGGTGGTGGTCGCCGCGGTGGTGTCCTCGCCGCCGCGCCCGGTGAGCAGGGTGAAGCCCACCGCGAGCACGATCAGCACGAGTCCGCCGAGCAGACCGAGCGTCTTGCGCGAGAGATTCATCGGTACTGCACCGTCACGGGAGCGTGGTCGGACCAGCGCTGGTCGTAGGCGTCGGCGCGTTCGACGACGGCCTGCTTGGCGCGTCCGGGCAGTTCACCCAGGGCCAGCTGGTAATCGATGCGCCAGCCCGAGTCGTTGTCGAAGGCGCGGCCACGGTAGGACCACCAGCTGTAGGGGCCCGCGACGTCGGGGTGCAGGGCCCGCACCACGTCGACGTAGCCGGCCGCCAGCAGTTCGGCGATCCAGGCGCGTTCCTCCGGCAGGAACCCCGCCGACTTCTGGTTGCCCTTCCAGTTCTTCAGGTCGACCTCGGCGGGCGCGATGTTCCAGTCACCGCTGACCACGAACTCGCCGGTCCGCGTCTTCAGGTAGGCGCCGAACTCGGCCATGAACCGGTACTTCTCGTCCTGCTTGGGGGTGTTCTCCTCCCCCGAGTGCACGTACACGCTGGCCACGGTGACCTCGTCGAAGTCCGCCTCGATGTAGCGCCCGGACTCGGCGAACTCGCTGCTGCCGAAGCCGATCCGCACCGCGTCGGGGGTCCGGCGCGACAGGATGCCGACTCCGGCGCGCCCCTTCGACTCCGGTTCGGCGTGCGAGAGCACCCAGCCCGCCTCGAGCGCGGGCGCCAGCGCGGCGGCGACCTGGGCATCGGTCGCCCTGGTCTCCTGCAAGCACACGATGTCGGCTTCGGTCGCGTCGAGCCAGGGCAACATGCCCTTGGTCGCCGCGGCGCGCACGCCGTTGACGTTCACGGTTGAAAGGATGAGAGCCACCGGACGACCGTACAATGACAGGTCAGGAATGCTCCCCCGGACACTGTCGTCCAGGAAGGGGTGATTGACGATGACGTCACGCACCGCCAAGTCCACTGCCCGGCCGTCGCCTGTCGCGGCGCTGCACCTCGGGTCCGGTGATCCGGTCCTGCTGTTGCACGGGTTCATGTTGTCGCCGCACTGCTGGGAGCAGGTGGCGCGGCGGATGTCGGCCCACTGCGAGGTGTACGCACCCGCGTTCGCCGGGCACTGGGGTGGGCCGAAGGTCGAGGGCTGGTCCCTGGATGTGTACGCGCTGGCCGATCAGATCGAGGATCAGCTCGACGAGCTGGGCTGGCAGAGTTGTCACATCGCGGGCAACTCGCTGGGCGCCTGGGTCGGGCTGGAGTTGACGCGGCGCGGGCGGGCGCTCACGCTCACCGCGATCGCGCCGGCGGGCGGCTGGGATTCGCCCTCGTTCACTCAGGTGCGAATCGGCGCCAAGTTCGCCTCGCTGGTCCCGTTCGTCGAGGTCGGCAAGCGGATCAGTGGCCTGGTGATCAACAACCCGCTGGTCCAGCAGGTCGCCGCGCTGATGCTGAGCAAGCACACCAGCGCGGTGGCCAAGCGCGACCTCGCCACGATCATCGCGGCCGTCCTGCACTGCGACGCGATCGTGCCGATGCTGCTCGGCAGCCTGCGCGCGCCCGCGATGGACGACCTGAGCGAGCTGTCCGCCCCGGTCCGCATGCTGCTCGCCGAGTACGACCGGATCATCCCCAACCATGTCTACGCCACCCGCTACCTGCGCGAGCTCCCCGAATCCGCGGATCGCATCCTGGTCAACGGCGTGGGTCACGTGCCGATGCTGGAGGCGCCGGACCGGATCGCCACCCTCATCGCCGAGCACATCTACGCCAGCCGCGGTCACCTGCGCGCGGTCTGAGCACGCGAGAACCCGGCCGCGCGAGGCGCTCTCGCGGCCGGGTTCGCCGATCGCTACTTGCCGAGCAGACCCTTGGCGATGTGGGTCACCTGGATCTCGTTGCTGCCCGCGTAGATCATCAGTGACTTCGCGTCACGCGCGAGCTGCTCCACCCGGTACTCGCTCATATAGCCGTTGCCGCCGAACAGCTGCACCGCCTCCATCGCGACCTCGGTGGCCGCCTCCGAGCAATAGAGCTTCATCGCCGACGCTTCGGCCAGGCTCGGCGGCTTGCCCGCCTTGCCGCGCTCGAGCACGTTGAACACCATGTTCTGGACATTGATCCGGGCCACCTCCATCTTGGCCAGCTTGAGCTGGATCAGCTGGAACTTCCCGATCTCCTGCCCCCACAGCGTGCGGGTGCGCGCGTAGTCGACGCACAGCCGGTGACACTCCTCGATGATGCCCAGCGCCATGAAGCCGACGCCGACCCGCTCGGCGGTGAAACTGGCTCTGGCGCTCTCGCGTCCGTCGCCACCGCGATGCTCCTCGGTCTCGCCGAGCAGCCGGTCGCGGCCGAGCCGGACATTGTCGAAGAACAGTTCACCGGTCGGTGAGGAGTGCAGGCCCATCTTCTTGAACGGCTTGCCCTGGGTGAGCCCCGGCATGCCCTTGTCCAGCACGAAGGTCAGCACCTTGCGGTGGCGCTTGTCGGCGCCGTCGCCCTCGTCGAGCTTGGCGTAGACGATCATCACGTCGGCGCACGGTCCATTGGTGATGAAGGTCTTCTGTCCGTTGAGGATGTAGTCGTCGCCGTCGCGCTCGACGCGAGTCTTCATGCCGCCGAAGGCATCCGAGCCGGAGTCGGGCTCGGTGATCGCCCACGACGCCACCTTGCGCAGGGTGACGATGTCGGCGAGCCAGCGTTGCTTCTGCGCGAGAGTGCCCCGCGACATGATGGTGGTGGCGCCCAGCCCGATGCTGACACCCAGTGCCGACACCAAACCCATACAGACGCCGGACAGTTCGCTGATCAGCACCGCCATCATCGACTGCTGCCCGGCGAACGGCGACCCACCGCCGCCGCCGGACTTCTCGCCGGGACCGGCCGCCTCCTTGGCCAGCATCTTGGTGACGGCGTCCTCGCCCATCGCGTCGATCCCGAACTGGCTGAACAGTTTCCGCAGGATCGGGTACGGCAGCATCTCACCGCTGTCGAGGGCGTCCAGATGCGGACGGACTTCCTTGTCGATGAAGGTCCGCACGGCATCGCGGATCATCAGATCGGTTTCGGACCATTCGAACATCGTCGTTCTCCCGCCGCTCAGGGCAGCCGCACGGCGATGTCGTCGATCGCCCACGGCCCTTCGGTCTCGATGGTCTTCACATCGTGCCAGCCGGCCAGCTCGGAGATGGCGCCTCCCTGCACGGCGAACACCTTGCCGGTGATCGGGCACTTGTCCGAGGCCAGGTAGGCGACCAGCGGCGAGATATTGGCCGGGCTGAACGCGTCGAACCCGCCGGACTCCTCGGCCGCGGCGGCCTCGGCGGCGAACATCGCGCCCATGCCGGGGGTGGCCAGGGTGAGCCGGGTGCGCGCGATCGGCGCGATCGCGTTGACCCGCACCCCGTAGCGGCCCAGTTCCTCGGCGGCGACCTGGGTGAGCGCCGCGATGCCCGCCTTGGCGGCGCCGTAGTTGGCCTGGCCCGCGTTCGGCAGGGTGACTCCCGAGGCCGACGCGGTGTTCACGACCGCGGCGTTGGGCTGGTTGCCCGCCTTGCTCTGCGCCTTCCAGTAGGCGGCGGCGTGGTGCAGCACGGCGGCATGGCCCTTGAGGTGCACGGCGATCACCGCGTCCCACTGCGCCTCGTCCATCGCGGCGACGAAGACGTCACGCAGGATGCCCGCGTTGTTGACGACGATGTCGAGCCCGCCGAGCTCACCGACCGCCTGGGCGATCAGGTTCTGCGCGCCGTCCCAGGTCGCGATGTCGTCGGTATTGGCGACGGCGATGCCGCCCGCCGCGACGATCTCGTCGACCACCTGCTGCGCCGGGCCGGAATCGGCGCCCTCACCGGCATTGCTGCCGCCGAGATCGTTGACCACGACCTTCGCGCCTTCGCGCGCGAACAACAGCGCGTGCTCACGGCCGATGCCGCGACCCGCGCCGGTGATCACGGCGACCTTGCCTGCCAGGGAACTCATGGATGACTCCTGTGTGTGATGAAGGGTTCAGTCGGCGATCTCGGCGAGGCCGTCGCTGAGGACGACGTCCGCGCCGCGCACCGTCTCGAAGGCATAGGTGGTGACGCCGTCCGCGCTGGTGACAGGCCAGATCCGGGTCTGCAGATCGTCGCCGGGGAAGACGAGCTTGGCGAAACGCACCGCGAAGCGCCGCAGCCGATACACGTCCGAACCCGCCGTCGCGGTGAGCACGCCCCACGACGCCATCGCCATGGTGCACAGCCCGTGCGCGATGATCCCGGGCAGTCCGGCGTCCTTGGCGACCTGCTCGTCCAGATGCAGCGGCATCGGATCGCCCGAGGCGGGCGAGTAGCGGAAGGTCTGGTCGTCGTCGACGTGGTGCTCGACAACCGCGAACGGCGCGCTCGCGCGTCGACTTTCGTCGAAGCGATGCGCAGGCGCCTGCTCCCCGACCGACTTGCCCGCGTCGATACCGCGGAAGAAGGCGGTGAGGTACTGCTCGTTGACCAGTTCGCCTGCCGTGTCCCGGCATTCGACCAGGATGGTGACGGTCGTGCCGGTCGACTTGCTGGTGTAGCCGACCGCCTTGGCCCGCGAGACCAGCTGCTCACCAGGGCGGATCGGCCGGTGGAAGTGGAAGTCCTGCTCGCCGTGCACGACCCGGCCGAAGATGTCCATCGGCGCCACGTCGAGGATCGGCATCATCATGGCCTCGAACACCGGGACGATGGCGAAGACCGGGGGCGCGACGCTGCCGTCGCGATGGGTCCGGATCGGGTCGTTGGTCGCGGCGGCGTAGTCGGCGATCCGCTCCGCGGTGACGGCGAATTGCTCGGCGTCGCTCCATTTTTCCAGGCCGGCGTCGTCGAATTCGACGATGCGGCCGCCCGCTGCGTGTGCTGTCATCCCCGCGCCCCTACGCCGAGGCCAGCGCGTCGAGCTGGTCGAGGGATTTGTCGAGCTGGGTGCGGCCGTCCTTCTCCACCGCCTTGCCCAGCGCGCCCTTGATCAGGGCGCCCTCGAAGTCACCCGAGACCAGGATGGTGCTGCCGGAGCCCGCGGGCTGGATGTCGAAGGTGAATTCGGTGCGGACACCGGCCATTCCGGCGCCGGCCAGGGTCAGCCGGTTCGGCACCTCGACCGCCCGGACAGTCCATTCGATCTTGTTGGCCATGCCGAGCATCACGATCTTGGCGACCAGTGCGGCGCCCTCGGCCAGCACGGCGGGCGGTTCCTCCATGAACTTCTCGTGGATGGTGAACCACTTGTCCCAGGTCTGCGGGTCGGAGACGACCGCCCACAGCGCCTCCGGAGTGGCCGTGACGGTCTTGGTGGCTTCGATGTGTCCCATTGCGGTTCTCCTCGTGCTGGTCAGCGCACCGCGCGCTGGTAGGCGGTGACCACGGCGGCGCCGCCGAGGCCGATGTTGTGCTGGAGCGCGGCGGTGACGTTGTCGACCTGGCGCTTGTCGGCGGTGCCGCGCAGCTGCCAGGTGAGCTCGGAGCACTGGGCCAGGCCCGTCGCGCCGAGCGGATGCCCCTTGGAGATCAGGCCGCCCGACGGGTTCACCACCCACTTGCCGCCGTAGGTGGTCTGGCCCGCGTCGATCAGCTTCCCGGCCTCGCCCTCGCCGCAGAGGCCGAGCGCCTCGTAGAGCAGCAGCTCGTTGGCGGAGAAGCAGTCGTGCAGCTCGATCACCTGGAAGTCGTCGGCGCCCAGGCCCGCCTGTTCGTAGACCTTGCGCGCGGCAGCGACATTCATGTCGTAGCCGATGAGGTTCTTGGCGGTGCCGTCGAAGGTGGAGGCGAAGTCGGTGGTCATCGCCTGCCCGACGATCTCGATCGCCTGCTCCGCGAGATCGTGCCGGTCCACGAACGCCTCACTCGCCAGGATCGCCGCGCCGGAACCATCCGAGGTCGGCGAGCACTGCAGCTTGGTGAGCGGGTCGTAGATCATTCGCGAGCCCAGGATGTCGTCGAGCGAATACTCGTCCTGGAACTGCGAATACGGGTTGTTCACCGAGTGCTTGTGGTTCTTGTGACCGATCTTGGCGAAGTGCTCGGCGGTGGTGCCGTAGCGCTTCATGTGCTCGCGACCGGCCGCGCCGAACATCCACGGCGCCACCGGGAACAGCACCTCGGAGATCTCCGCCAGGGCCAGCACGTGCTTGGCCATCGGCTGTTCGCGATCGTCCCAGGTGGAACCGAGCGAACCGGGCTGCATCTTCTCGAAGCCCAGCGCCAGCGTGCACTCGGCCAGCCCGCCCCGGATCGCCTGCGCCGCCAGGTACAGCGCGGTGGAGCCGGTCGAGCAGTTGTTGTTGACATTGACCACCGGTATGCCGGTCATCCCGAGCTCGTAGACGGCGCGCTGCCCGGAGGTGGACTCGCCGTAGACGTAGCCCACATAGGCCTGCTCGACCTCGCGGTAGTCGATGCCGGCGTCGGCCAGGGCCTTGGTGCCCGACTCCCGCGCCATGTCCGGATAGTCCCAGGCCCGGGTGGTCCCGTCGGCCTCCTCGACCTGCTTGCGGCCCGGCTTCTCGAACTTCGTCATCCCTACGCCGACCACATAGACCTTGTTCGTCATCGAACTCCCATCCTCAGGCTCCGCACAAACATACAACCCTGCATGTATCTTCACAACGCTTTTCGTGACCCCGGTCACCATCGGGCCGCGTAACAGCGGCGTAACGGTTCGGAAAATTGGCGTCTACATCCATCGAGCACCGTCGGTGAGCCGCCGAATTCGACGGCCGCGTGGATGAGGGAGAGGGAAATGGCCGGAGCAGATACCGCTGCCAAAGAAACACTCGAGGACTACACGCTGCGTTTCGCCCCGCGGAGCTACCGCAAATGGAGCCCGGCAGTGGTCGGCATCTCCGCTCTCGGCGGCATCGCCTATCTCGCCGATTTCGCGATCGGCGCGAATATCGGCATCGCGCACGGCACCGGAAACGCGCTGATCGGCATCGGTATCTTCGCCGTCGTGGTGATGCTGACCGGATTTCCGCTCGCCTATTACGCGGCGCGCTACAACATCGATCTGGATTTGATCACGCGCGGTAGCGGATTCGGCTACTACGGCTCGGTGATCACCAATATCGTGTTCGCGTCGTTCACCTTCATCTTCTTCGCGCTGGAAGGTTCGATCATGGCCCAGGGCCTGGAATTGGGCCTCGGAATTCCGCTCTGGATGGGCTATCTGGCCTCGACGGTGATCATCTTCCCGCTGGTCATCTACGGCATGAACACCCTGGCCAAGCTGCAGGTGTGGACCACTCCCCTGTGGCTGCTGCTGATGGTGGCGCCGTTCGGCTTCCTGCTGGTGCGCCACCCCGATTCGGTGGGCTCGTTCTTCGCCTACGGCGGCGAGAACGGTGGCGGCGTCAGCGTGTCCGGCGCGCTGCTGGCCGCAGGCGTGTGCCTGTCGCTGATCGCCCAGATCGCCGAGCAGATCGACTACCTGCGGTTCATGCCGCCGCGCACCCCCGAGAACCGCGCCAAGTGGTGGGGGTGGATGCTGCTGGCCGGTCCCGGCTGGGTGCTCTTCGGCGCGGCCAAGCAGGTCGTCGGCCTGTTCCTCGCGGTCTACCTGATCGCCAATCTGCCCGCCGCGCAGGGCATCGCGAACCAGCCGGTGCACCAGTTCCTGGAGATCTACCGCGACATGGTGCCGGGCTGGCTGGCCATGACGCTGGCCGTGGTGCTGGTGGTCATCAGCCAGATCAAGATCAACGTCACCAACGCCTACTCCGGCTCGCTGGCCTGGACCAACTCCTACACCCGCGTCACCAAGACCTATCCCGGTCGCCTGGTGTTCCTGGTGGTCAACCTCGGGGTGGCGCTGGTGCTGATGGAAGCGAACATGTTCGACTTCCTCAACAACATCCTGGGCTTCTACGCCAACTGCGGCATCGCCTGGATCGTCACCGTGGCCACCGACATCGCGGTGAACAAGTACCTGCTGAAGATCTCGCCGAAGGTGCCGGAGTTCCGGCGCGGCATGCTCTACGACTTCAACCCGGTCGGCCTGGTCGGCTTCGGCCTGTCGGCGGTGCTGTCGATCATGACCTTCTTCGGGCTCTTCGGTGAGCTGCTGAAGCCGTACTCGCCGCTGGTCGCGGTGCTGGTGGCCTTCGTCGCGACCCCGCTCACCGCGATCGCCACCAAGGGCAAGTACTACCTGCGCCGCGCCGACGACGGCATCGAGTTGCCGATGTTCGACGAGCACGGCAACCCGTCGGGCGACCTGCTGCCCTGCCACGTCACCGGCATGGAGTTCGAGCGACCGGACATGATCGCCTCGGCGGTCCCCGGCCCCGAGGGCGAGATCCAGTACATCAGCTCGCTGGCGCTGTCCACCGACCGTGAGGGCAAGCACCTGCTGCCCCGCCAGCACTGACCCACCCACGACGGCCGTGCCGGGCGACCATCTTTCGCCCGGCACGGCCGTCGTCGTGGTCAGAGGAGTTTGCGGACCAGGGGTAGGGGCAGGGTGCGCAGAGCGAAGGCGAGGGGGATCCAGGGCCAGTCGGGGACGTAGGCCTTGGCGCGGCGCTTCTCGATGGCGGCGACCATGGCACGGACGCCGGTTTCGGTGTCCACCATGAACTTCGGCTCGTGCTTGATCCGGTCGTTCATCTCCGAGCGGATGTAGCCGGGGTAGATCACCGAGACATCCACGCCGGGAACGGCTTCGGCGCGCAGGCCCTCGGCCAGCGCCGCGACGCCCGCCTTGGTGGCGGCGTAGGTGGTCAGCGTCTTGGGCATGCCGCGCAGGCCGGAGATCGAGGAGATCATCACCAGGTGACCGCGACCCTGCGCGCGGAAGATCTCCATCGCGGCCTCGGTCTGGGCCAGGGCGGCGAGGAAGTTCACGACGGCGGTCTCACGGTTGGCGGCGTGCTTGCCGGTGCCCAGGGGCGCGCCCTTGCCGAGTCCGGCGTTCACCACGACTCGGTCGAGGGTGCCGAACTCGGCGGCGAACTCGGCGAAGACGGTGAACACGGCGGCGTCATCGGTGACGTCCAGCTGTTTCACCGAGACGACGCGATCGGGATGCGCCGCGAGGATCTCCGCGCGCAGCTCGTCGAGCCGTTCGGTGCGCCGGGCGCACAGGCCCAGGTCGTAGCCGAGGGCGGCGAACTGGCGGGCCATCTCCGCGCCCAAGCCGGAGCTGGCGCCGGTGATCACGATGGTGCCCCGGCTCACGAGAGCGTGTCCGGTGCCTGCGCCCGCGAGGGCTCGATGTGCGAGTACATGCGTTCACGCTAGTCATCCGGCCCCGCCGGTGGAACCGATCGCTACCGATGTGGTGTCGCGGCGGCATGTCCGGGCGCGCGGTCGGACTATCCCGCCACACCCAGGCATCGACCCGACCGACCCGCGCTGCCCGCGCTCACTGGGAATCGGCCGTGATCACGGCGGCCGCCGCGGCACGCAGGTCCACCGCGGCGCGACGCCAGCGGCGATGGGCGCGTTCGGGGTCGGGGACGACGAAGTTGGCGACGAGGATGCCGCGCAGCGCGTCCATCGCGGTGTAGGCGAAGTCGCGGGCGCCCTTGCGGCGCAGATCATCCGGAACCAGCTCGGCCACCGCCCGCAGGACCGCGGTGTTGACCAGCGGTTCGACCTCTTCCATCGCGGCGGCCAGCACCGGATCGGTCCGGCCAGCCACCCACAGTTCCACCGTGGCGATGAACAGTGGTCCCTGATGCAGTTCCCACAGGAACTCGAGCGCGGCGCCGACCGGATCGTCACCGACCGAGACCTGGGTCATCTCGCTCATCGCCGCCGCCACCCGTCGCTCGGCCAGATGCTTGACGGCGGCGACCACCAGGTCGTGTTTGGACCCGAAGTGGTGCACCTGCGCGCCGCGAGTCACCCCGGCCCGCTCGGCGACTCGCGGTGTCGTCGTCCCCGCGTACCCGTACTCGACCAGGCAGTCGATGGTCGCGTCGAGCAGCCGGACGCGCATCTCGCTGCTGCGCTGTTCCTGCGTCCGCCGCTGCGGTTTGTCGGCTGCGGTGCTGGTCATCGGGCGATCCTACCGCTTACATACAGACCTGTTGGTAAGCGGGAGTTCGTCGCGTCACCGCACAGCGACCAGCCGGGCGGAGTTCGCCGCTTCGTCGTCACCCGCCTCGTTGGCGGCCAGTTCGGCATGGACCCGGTCGTAGTAGCGGTTGATCTCGGCGTTGGCGGTGTCGTCGTCCCAGCCCAGCAGCGGCGCGATCAGCCGGGCGATCTCCGGTGCGGCGGCCAGCCCACGGTCGGGGACCTCGATGGAGATGCGGGTGCGGCGGGTGAGCAGATCGTCCAGATGCAGCGCACCCTCGTGGGTGACCGCGTAGACGGCCTCGGCGGCCAGGTAGTCGGGTGCGCCCGGAATCGGCTGACGCAGCGTGGCATCGGCGGCGATCAGATCGAAGATGTCGGTGGCCAGCGCGCCGTAGCGGCCGAGCAGGTGCTCGACGACCTCGAGCGGCAGACCCACCGTGGCGGCCAGTTCGGCGGACTCGGCCAGCATGTCGCGATAGCCCTGCGCGCCGACGATCGGCAGCTGCGCGGTCGTCGAGGCCGGGATGTCACCGCCGAGGCGCGCGGCGACGGCGTCGACCACGTCGGCGGCCATCACCCGGTAGGTGGTGTACTTGCCGCCCGCGATCACGAACAGCCCGGGCACGGGCTCGGCCACGGCGTGCTCGCGCGAGAGCTTGGCCGTCTCCTTCGACGCGCCGGTCATCAGCGGACGCAGCCCGGCGTAGGTGCCGACGATGTCGGCTCTGGTCAGCGGCTCGCGCAGCAGCGCGTTGACATGGTCGAGGATGTACTGCACGTCGGCGGCGGTGGCGGTGGGATGGTTCTTGTCCAGCTCCCACGCGGTGTCGGTGGTGCCGATGATCCAGTGCTCGGCCCACGGGATCACGAACAGCACGGACTTCTCGGTGCGCATGATCAGGCCGGTGTGCAGGTCGAGCCGGTCACGCGGGACCAGGATGTGCACGCCCTTGGACATCCGCACGTGGAACGGGAAGTCGACGCCGGTCATCTTGATCATGTCGTCGGTCCAGACACCGGTCGCGCTGATCACGCTGCGGGCCCGGATGGTGTGGGCGACACCGGTTTCCAGGTCGACGACGTGCGCGCCGACGACCCGCGCCCCGTCCCGCACGAGCCCGGTGACCTTGGTGCGGGTCAGCACGGTCGCGCCGTGGTCGGCGGCGGTCCTGGCGATCATCATGGTGTGCCTGGCGTCGTCGACCTGGGCGTCGTAGTAGCGAATCGCGCCGGTCATCGCGTCCGAACGCAGCGCGGGCGCGAGTTCCAGTGCGCCGGAACGGGTCAGGTGCTTGTGCATGGGGACGGCGCGCGCGCCGCCGAGGGTGTCGTAGAGGGCGACGCCGGCGCCGATGTAGGCGCGCTCCCACACCCGGTGCTGGAGCGGGAACAGGAACGGCACGGGGTGCACCAGGTGGGGCGCGAGCGTGTTCAGCAGCAGCCCACGCTCTTTGAGCGCCTCCCGGACCAGCGCGAAGTCCAGCTGCTCCAGGTAGCGCAGGCCGCCATGGATGAGCTTGGACGACCGGCTCGAGGTACCGGCGGCGAAATCGCGGGCCTCCACCAGAGTGACCGAGAGACCGCGCGCGGCGGCGTCGAGCGCGGCGCCGGCACCGGTCACGCCGCCGCCGATCACCAGCACGTCGATCTCGCGGTCGCCGAGCGCCGCGATCGCCTTGTCGCGGTAGAGGGAGTCCAGGGGAACGGACACGGTGTGCTCCTTGTCGAGGTGATCGGTCATCAGTCGAGTTCGGCCCAGTCGAGGGTGCGTTCGACGGCCTTGAGCCAGCGGCCGTACCCGCGTTCGCGTTGCTCGTCGGACCAGGAGGGGAACCAGCGGAGGTCTTCGTGCCAGTTCGCGAGCAGTTCGTCGGTGGAGTTCCAGACCCCGACCGCCAGGCCTGCCGCGTAGGCGGCGCCCAGGGCGGTGGTCTCGGCGACGACCGGCCGCGAGACCGGGACGCCGAGCAGATCGGCCTGGATCTGCATGGCCAGCTTGTTCACGGTCACGCCGCCGTCGACCCGCAGCGTCGCCAGCCGCACCCCGGAATCACGCTGCATCGCCTCGACCACGTCGCGGGTCTGATAGGCGATGGATTCCAGTGTCGCCCTGGCCAAGTGGGCGTTGTTGCTGTAGCGCGAGAGGCCGACGACGGCGCCGCGCGCGTCGGGTCGCCAGTACGGCGCGAACAACCCGGAGAACGCGGGCACGAAGTACACCCCGCCCGCGTCGTCGACCTGGCCGGCCAGGTCCTCGATCTGCGCGGCGCCCGCGATGATGCCGAGCTGGTCGCGCAGCCACTGCACGGCCGAGCCGGTGACCGCGATCGAACCTTCCAGCGCGTAGACGGGCTTGTCGTCGCCGAACTGGTAGGCGACGGTGGTCAGCAGGCCGTGTGCCGAGCGCACGATGTCGGTGCCGGTGTTGAGCATCAGGAAGTTGCCGGTGCCGTAGGTGTTCTTGGCCTCGCCCGGCTGGAAACACACCTGACCGACGCCGGCGGCCTGCTGGTCGCCGAGGACCCCGGCGATCGGGACCGCGCGCTCGAACGGCCCGTCGGGGTTGGTGGTGCCGAAACCGGCCGGGTTCGACGAGGGCGCGATGGCGGGCAGCATGGCGCGCGGGATGTCGAAGACGCGCAGCAGCTCGTCGTCCCAGCGCAGGGTCTCGAGATCCATCAGCATGGTGCGCGAGGCGTTGGTCGGATCGGTGACGTGCACGCCGCCGCGGATGCCACCGGTGAGGTTCCAGATCAGCCAGGTGTCGAGCGTGCCGAACAGGGCGTCACCGCGTTCGGCGTCGGCGCGCACGCCCTCGATGTTGTCGAGGATCCAGCGCAGCTTGCCGCCCGAGAAGTACGGCGCGGGCGGCAGACCGGTGCGCTCGCGGATCAGATCGCTGTGCCCGGCGGCCTCGAGCGCGGTGATGATCCGATCGGTGCGGGTGTCCTGCCAGACGATCGCGTTGTAGTACGGGCGGCCGGTGTGGCGGTTCCACACGACGGTGGTCTCGCGCTGGTTGGTGACGCCGATCGCGGCCAGATCGGCGGCGGTGAGGTCGGCCGAGGCGAGCGCGGTCTTCACGACGGTGCGGGTGCGTTCCCAGATCTCGTCGGGATTGTGTTCGACCCAGCCGGGCCGCGGCATGATCTGCTCGTGTTCGAGCTGATGCCGGGCGACGACCGTGCCACCGCGGTCGAAAACCATGAAACGCGTCGAGGTCGTGCCCTGGTCGATCGCGCCCACATACCGATTCATCGTGGTCCTTTCGAGCGGGCTCACCGTCGAGCCCGGCACCCACGCTAGGAACGGCCCGGCCCCGCCGCCACGGCCGCCGTTCGACAATGCCGAACGCTCGGGCTGATAGGTTCGGGCGGTGCCGGGTCCGATCCAGTCGATCGAGCGAGCCGCCGCCGTGCTGCGGCTGCTCGCGCGCGGGTCGGGGCCGATGGCGGTGGGCGAGATCGCCGCCGCGCTCGACCTGGCCAAACCCACCGCGCACGGGATTCTGCGGACGCTGCTCGGGGTGGGCTTCGTCGACCAGGACCCGAGGACGGGGCGGTATCTGCTCGGGCCCGCGCTGGGCGAGCTCGGCACCGACCACCTCGATGTCAACGAACTGCGCTCACGCGCGATCCACCGGGCCGACGCGCTCGCCTCGCGGACCGGCGAGTCGGTGCGGATGGCGGTGGCGCGACCGTCGGGGGTGACGGTGGTGCACCACGTGTTCCGGCCCGACAACACCGAGCAGGTGCTCGCCGTCGGCGAGGTGCTGCCCGCGCACGCCACCGCGCTGGGCAAGGTGCTGCTCGCCTACGACGCGGCATCGAACCCCGCTGCGCTGCAGTCCTTCACGCGCCGCACTATCGTCGACCCGACCGCACTGGACCGCGCGATCGCGCAAGTGCGGCGCACCGGCTGGGCCGGCGAGGTCGAGGAGTATCGCTCCGGCGAGGCGGGCATCGCCGCGCCGATCCGCGCCAGAGGAGGACTGGTGGTCGCCGCCATCGGCATCTCGGGACCGACCGATCGGCTGTGCGACAACCGATTACAGATCCGGCCCGCCGCCGTGGAGCAGGTGCGCGCCGCCGCGCAGGCCGTGCACCGCGATCTCGGAGCGGCGCGATGATCCGGGCCACCCAGCCGCGCCCCGCACGACCCCGGCGCCGCGTGACGAACGGGAGAATCCGGTGACGCCCCGGTATGTCCTCGCCCTGGATCAGGGCACCACCTCCACCCGCTGCATCGTGTTCGATCGTCACGCCAGGCTGGCCGGCCTGGCCCAGCGGACCCACCGCCAGCGCTATCCGCGCTCGGGCTGGGTCGAGCAGGACGCGCTGGAGATCTGGCGGACGGTCGAGCGGATCGTGCCCGCGGCGCTGCGCGATGCCGGGATCACCGTCGAGCAGGTGGCCGCCATCGGGATCGCCAACCAGCGCGAGACCACCGTGGTGTGGGATCGCGCGACCGGGGTGCCGGTGCGGCCTGCCATCGTCTGGCAGGACATCCGTACCGAGGAACTCGTCGAGCGGTTCCGGGAAACGCCGGGCGCGCACCGGATCACGGAGCTGAGCGGGTTGCCGCTGGCGACCTATTTCGCCGCACCCCGGCTGCGCTGGCTGCTCGACCACGTCGACGGGCTGCGGGCCCGCGCCGAACGCGGCGAGGTGCTGTTCGGGACCATGGAGTCCTGGCTGATCTGGAATCTCACCGGCGCGCACGTCACCGATGTCACCAACGCGGGCCGCACCCTGCTGATGAATCTGGCCACCCGGCAGTGGGACGAGGAACTGCTTCGGTTCTTCGATATCCCGCGCGCGATGCTCCCCCGGATCGAGCCCTCCACCGGCGATTTCGGGATCGCGCGCACGGTTGCCCCCGGCGTCCGGATCGGCGCGGCCCTCGGCGACCAGCACGCCGCGCTGTTCGGCCAGACCTGCTTCGCTCCCGGCGAGACCGAATGCACCTACGGCACCGGTGGATTCCTGATGATGAACACCGGCACCGACCTGATCCGGTCCGAACACGGACTGCTCACCACCATCGGCTACCAGGTGGGTCCCGACCCGGTGTACGCGCTGGAGGGCCCCATCGCGGTCACCGGGTCGCTGGTGCAGTGGTTGCGCGACATCGTCGGTCTGATCGCCACCGCACCCGAGATCGAGACCCTGGCGAGCACCGTCGACGACAACGGCGGCTGCTATCTGGTCCCCGCCTTCTCCGGGCTCTACGCACCGCATTGGCGCAGCGATGCCAGGGGCTTGCTGATCGGGCTCACCTCCTACGTCACCAAGGGGCACCTGGCGCGGGCGGTGCTGGAGGCCACCGCCTGGCAGACCCGCGATGTGGTCGAGGCGATGAACGCCGATGCCGGATTGCGGGCCCGATCGCTGCGGGTCGCGGGCGGGATGGCCGCGAACAATCTGCTCATGCAGATCATCGCCGACGTGCTCGGCGTCGCGGTGATGCGTCCGCTGGTGACCGAGACGGTCTCGCTCGGCGCGGCCTACGCCGCCGGCCTGGCCGTGGGGTACTGGCCGGATCTGCAAGGGCTGCGGAGCAATTGGCGGGTGGCGGCGCAATGGGTGCCCCAGGCCGACCGCGCCGTCCGCGACGAGGAGTACGAGCGGTGGCAGCGGGCGGTGCAGCTCAGCGTCGGCTGGGCGCGGCCTGCGGGCGCCGCCGGTAGCTCACAAACTTGACCGATCGTTCCTGAAAGGACCGAACTCAGCCCAGGATCGACGCGGCCACCCGGCCCGCGTCGCGCAGGCGGGTGGCGGAATTGGGCGCGCGTTCGAGCACCCAGACGCCCTGGAAGAAGACGAGCAGGAAGCGGGCCATGGCGCGGGTATCGGCGTCGGGCGGCAGTTCTTCCTGCGCGCGGGCGCGCGAGAGGGCGGAGAACAGCGCCGTCTCCGTACGGGCCCAGCTGGATTCGACCAGCCGCGCGACCTCGGCGTCGCGTGCGGCGAGCTCGACCGCGGCGGTCGTCACCAGGCAACCGAGGAATCTGTCCGCCGCGCAGGACTCGGTCACGAACCGATCGATCAGCCCTCTGATCGCGGGCAGCGCCGGGCCGGGCCGGGCCAATTCCGCGGTGATCCGCGCGTCGACGATCTCCAGGTGCCGCTGCAGCGCCTGCATGAACAGTTCGTGCTTGCTGCCGAAGGTCGCGTAGATGCAGCCCCTGGCGATCCCGAGATGCTCGATCAGATCCGCGATCGACGTGGTCTCGTAGCCGCGCTGCCAGAACAGATCCAGCGCGCGGTCCAGCACCACGTCGGGGTCGAATTCTTTGGTACGCGCCACTTTCCGAGCATACCAACGCCTATTGCGACCGATCGGTCACGTATGCAACACTTCGAGCCGCCCTTCACGGTCACACAGTTGAACAAAGGATTCACCATGGCGTTCACCAAGCTGCTCGGCGCAGGCATCGCGGCGCTGGCTTTCGGAGCGGTCCTCGCCGCGGGCCCGGCCACGGCCGCTCCGCTGACCCCCGCCCCCGTCGTCGCCCCCGGCGAACCCGCTCCGGGCGGTGCGTCCACGGGTAGTGCCTTCCTCGACGAGTTCGGCTCGTTCCTGCGCCAGCTGCAGTGCGGCTCGGCGTACTCCTGCAACCCGCCCGCCTAGCCGCGGCGGTCCGTCGCGCACTCGCCGCCGGGGCGGTCGGCGAGTGCGCGGTCACCTCAGCCCAGCGCCGCGAGCGCGTCCACCTCGAACAGCATGCCCGGCAGGGCCAGCGCGGCGACCCCGAGCAGGGTCTGCGCGGGCGGCCGGTCACCCCAGATCGCGGCGATCTTGGCGCCGAGCACCGTCAGCTTCTCCACATCGTGGTCGACGACGAACGTGCGCAACTGCGCGACATCGGCGTAGTCCGCCCCCGCCGACCGCAGCGCGACGCCCAGATTCGCGAACGCCCGATCCACCTGCTCGCCGAAATCGGTACTGGTCGTGTGCCCTTCGGCATCGGAGTCGTACTGCCCCGCGATGACGACCAGTTCGCCCGTCACCCGCGCGACGTGGCTGTACCCGAACCCGGTCGGATCGTGCAGTTCGGACGGGTTGCTGATCACTACTGACATGACACCTCTCCTGTTGCCGATGGTCCTGCGCAGAGGAGACGACGCGGCGCGCCCGAGTGTGACATTTCCGGGCGTTCAGCCGGTGGATCGGGCGCGGGCAGGGGTCGGTGCACGGGTTGTCGCGTTGCAGCTCGGTGCCCGACCGGCCTCCGTGCTTGTAGGGTTCGGTGAGCAAACCGGGGAGGACTCCTGCATGGCACAGCTTCGGCATCGGATCGACGAAATGACCGATGACTCGGGATATCTCGGTCTTGTCGACCCACACGCGTACACGTCGTTCGTGGGCGAAGACTGGACCTTGGAGCTACTGTTCGAGCGCGTCGAATCGCAGATCCGGCAGCGGACGATGCTGCTCTGGGGAACCGGCGGCGAGGAGCAATGGCAAATCGACCTCTCGGACTCGCCGGTAGATCCGCGGCTGCCGATCATCAGGCAGATCGCCGGCCCCATCACCGTGACGGGCGGTGAGCTGGTCGTCGTCCATTTGGACACGGTCACCATGGCCGCCCAGTTCGCCGACTCCGCCGTGGACGACGACAAGGAGATCTACGGGTCCAGCGTCGAACTCCCGAACGGCGACTACATCTGCACCATCAGTCAGCTCACCGATCCCGAGCGGGACCGGACACATGACGGCCCCGACTTCCACCTCCAGCTGCTGGCTGGACGAACCCCGCCATGGTCCGGAGTCGCATGGTCCGAGCTGTGATGCTCCGGCGGAACGCACGACAGCGGGGTCAGCCGGCGGTGTCCGGCGCGCGGCGCCGGGCGGCCCAGACGGTGACGGTGAACAGGCCGACGCCGAGGATCGCCAGGAGGGCGCCGACGGCGGCGGGGGCGGTGTAGCCGAGACCGGCGGCGATGACCAGCCCGCCCAGCCAGGCGCCCGCCGCGTTGGCGATGTTGAGGGCGGCGTGGTTGAGGGCGGCGGCGAGGGTCTGGGCGTCGGCGGCGACGTCCATCAGGCGGGTTTGCAGGCCGGGGGCCAGGGCGGCGCCGGACGCGCCGACCAGGAACGCGCCGATCGAGGCGGTGATCGGGTTGTGCGCGGCCGCAACGAAGCCGGCCAGGATGATCACCATCGCGATCATGCCGACGAGGATCGAGCGGTCCACGCCCCGGTCGGCCAGGATGCCGCCGAGGACGTTGCCCGTGATCATGCCGAGGCCGAACAGGGCCAGCACGATCGGGACCGCGCCGATCGGCATGCCCGCGACGTCGGTCATGGTGGTGGCGATGTAGGTGTAGACGGCGAACATGCCGCCGAAGCCGATCGCGCCCACGGCCAGGGTGAGCAGCACCTGCGGGCGGCGCAGCGCGCCGAGTTCGGTCATCGGGTTGGTGATCTTCATACCGCTCAGGCTCGGCACGAACCGCCACAGCGCGGCCACCGTCGCGACCCCGATCACCGCGACCACGACATAGGCGTCCCGCCAGCCCAGATGCTGGCCCAGCCAGGTCGCGCCCGGCACCCCGATCACATTCGCCACGCTCAGCCCCAGCATCACCGCGGCCACCGCCTTGGCCCGCTGCCCGACCGGGGCGAGCGTAGCCGCGGCCAGCGAGGCGACACCGAAGTAGGCGCCGTGCGGCAGACCGGAGACGAACCGGGCCGCCACCAGCGTGCCGAAGGTCGGGGCCAGCACCGTCGCGGCATTGCCGACGGTGAACGCGGCCATCAACGCGATGAGCAGTTTCTTGCGCGGCACCCGGGCGCACAGCGCGGCGATCAGCGGCGCGCCGACGACGACGCCCAGCGCGTACGCCGACACCGCGTGCCCGGCCGTCGGCTCGGAGATGTCGAAGTCGGCCGCGATATCGGGCAGCAGACCCATCGTCACGAACTCGGTGGTGCCGATGCCGAACCCTCCCAGCGCCAGCGCGAGCATCGCCGGGACATGCCAGTTCGTGCGTGGCGTCTCGACGAGACCGGAGGCGGAGAGGGAAGAAGTCACGCATCAATGCAACGGGCCCCGCTTCCCGATCGCTACCCGGGGCGAGGGTGAGTTATCCCACCCCGATGCCCGGCGACGAGAAAGGCGCCCGCATCGGGTCCGATGCGGGCGCCTTGCCCAGCGGTGCGGGTGCCGCGGTTCGACGCGGCGCCCCAGCTCTATCTCACTTCAGGGCGCGAGCGAGGTTCACGTCCAGCGCACCCAGGAACTCCTCGGTGCTCAGGTAGCCCTGGTCGCCGCCGACGAGCAGCGCCAGGTCCTTGGTCATCTGCCCGCCTTCGACGGTCTTGATGACGACGTCCTCGAGCGCCTGCGCGAAGCCGATCACCTCGGGGGTGTTGTCCAGCTTGCCCCGGTGCTCCAGGCCACGGGTCCAGGCGAAGATCGACGCGATCGGGTTGGTCGAGGTCGGCTTGCCCTGCTGGTGCTGGCGGTAGTGCCGGGTGACGGTGCCGTGCGCGGCCTCGGCCTCACAGGTCTTGCCGTCCGGGGTGAGCAGCACCGAGGTCATCAGGCCCAGCGAGCCGAAGCCCTGCGCCACGGTGTCGGACTGCACGTCGCCGTCGTAGTTCTTGCAGGCCCAGACGTAGCCGCCCTCCCACTTCATGGAGGAGGCGACCATGTCGTCGATCAGGCGGTGCTCGTAGGTCAGGCCCGCCGCGTCGAACTCGGCCTTGAACTCGGCGTCGAAGACTTCCTGGAAGGTGTCCTTGAACATGCCGTCGTAGGCCTTGAGGATGGTGTTCTTCGTGGAGAGGTACACCGGGTAGTTCTGCTGCAGGCCGTAGTTGAAAGAGGCCCGCGCGAAGTCCTCGATGGACTTCTTGAAGTTGTACATGCCCATGACGACGCCGCCGTCCTCGGGCATCTTCACGACCTCGTGCACGATCGGCTCGCTGCCGTCCTCCGGGGTGAAGGTCAGCGTGACGGTGCCCGCCTCGTAGACCTTGAAGTCGGTGGCGCGGTACTGGTCGCCGAACGCGTGGCGGCCGATGATGATCGGCTTGGTCCAGCCGGGCACCAGGCGGGGCACGTTGGAGATGATGATCGGCGCGCGGAAGATGGTGCCACCCAGAATGTTACGGATGGTGCCGTTGGGCGAGCGCCACATCTTCTTGAGGCCGAACTCCTTCACCCGCGCTTCGTCGGGGGTGATGGTGGCGCACTTCACGCCGACGCCGTACTTCTTGATGGCGTTCGCGGCATCGACGGTGACCTGGTCGTCTGTCTTGTCGCGGTACTCGATGCCGAGGTCGTAGTACTCGAGGTTCACGTCGAGATACGGGTGGATCAGCTTGTCCTTGATGAACTGCCAGATGATCCGGGTCATCTCGTCGCCGTCGAGTTCTACGACGGTACCTTCAACCTTGATCTTGGACATGGATCTTCGTGTCCTCCTAGGATGGTGCCCTCATTGCACGGCCAGGCGAACACGCTTGTGAGCGGACCCCAGCTGTTCCAACAGACAACGTATATGCCCCGCGTTGTCTGCGGGACGTGTGGTGCAAACAAGACGAGCGTACTGCTGCCCCCTACCTCACCGCGATGGGAGGGCCCGCTGTGCGGGACTCCGCCGGCGCAGCGGACGGCAAACGGGTCGCAAGTGACCGAGGGCACTGTCGGGTCATGACCGACATACGCTCGACACCCAACCTACTCGGCATGCGCCTGGCCCATCGCGCGATGCTGGCCGATACCGCCCGGTTCGCCGCTCTGACCGGGGAACTCGCCGCCACCCGGACACCGTGTCCGCCGCGGCGGGCCCGCGCGATCGCCGACTATCTCGGCCTGCTGTGCGACTCCATCCACCATCACCACCGCGTCGAGGACGAGGTGCTCTGGCCGACGCTGACCGCCGCCGCGGGCGACGCGGTGGAACTCAGGGAGCTCACCGACGACCATGCCCAGCTCGACCCGGCGCTGGCCCAGATCAGGACGACCTGTGCCGACCTGGTCGCCCGCCGCCCGGGTGCCGCCGCCGACCTGGCCGAGCGGCTGACCCGGCTGCACACCGTGCTCGACGAGCACATCGCCGACGAGGAGCGCACGGTCTTCCCGATCATCACCGAGTACCTGACCACCGCGCAGTGGGAGCGGGTCGAGGCGGCGGCCCGCGGCGGCGCGGTGATGAGTTTCGAACTGCCGCGCATGGTCGCGGTCTGCGCGCCGACGGAACTCGCCGAACTGAGGGCCGAGGGTGGACTGCCGGTGCGGGTGATGCTGACGGTGTTCGGTTTCGGATACCGCCGTCGGGAGCGTGTGCTGGCCGGTGGATGAACCAGTGGCGGCGGCGGGCTACGCGGTCGCCGACGGCCCGCCCGCGGTGGTGCCGAGATCGTCGAGTGCGGCCAGTTCGGTCGCGATGGCGGCGAGCACGTCCTCGGCCGCGGCGCGGTGCGCGGTCGCGGCGGCGTGGTCACCCAGCCGGTCGGCCAGTTCGGCGAGGACGGTGTCGACCGGGCCGAAGGCGACCGACCCGGAGTCCATTCCCGCGATGGTGCCCGCCCTCGGCAGCAGATCCTGATAGAGCTGCCGGGCCGCCTCGATCGTGCCGATCCGGGTGACCACCCTGGCCTCGAACACCGACATCGCGCACCAGTAGTAGTCCCGCAGCACCGGGGTGCCCGCGCCGAGCACAGCGGCCGCTCGCTCGGTGTCGCCCGCGTCGAGCAGGGCCAGCATGTACGCGGACCTGAGCGCGTGCGGCGCGGCCGCGTTCAGCGCGGCGAAACCCTCCAGGCCGGGCGCGAGGTCGCCCAGCGCCCACCCGGTCATCATCTCGGCGAGCAGGACCAGTTCGGCGCCGTTGGCGTGACCTGCCGCGATCATCTTCGCGCTGAGGTCGGCATCGATGGCCTCGGCGGTCGCGAAGTCGCCGCGCAGCGCGGCGAGCACAGCCAGGTGCGCGGTGGACACGACCAGCAGCGGGCCGAGCTGGCCACCCTCGGCGCAGTCGAGTGCCTTGGCGATCTCGGCTCGCGCGGCGACGAGCCGGCCCGCGCCCGAGGCGACGAGGAAGCGCAGGAAATGCGCGACCGCCTGGTACTCCGGCAGCCCCGCCTCGGTCGACACGCGCAGCAGTTCGTCGGCCAGGGCGCCGCGCTCCGGCCACAGGTCGGGGCCGAGCGCGACGAAGGCCCTGGCATTGAGTGCGGCGCACAACAATTCGGGATCACCGAGCTCGCGCGCCGTGCGCAAGGCCTCGGCGGAGCAGGCGAAGGCGTGCGGGTTGTCGAAGCCGACGACTTCGAAGGCGGTGCTGACGAGCAGCCGGATCCGCAGGTCGGGCGCTGTCGTACGCGCCGACGCGGCGGCCAGCTCCGCCCACATGCCGGGGTCGGGCAGACCGCGTTCGCGGCTGGTCCAGATGGTGGGGGCACGCCAGCAGGTGAGGACCGCGACGACGGGATCGGTGGCGATGATCCTGGCATCGTCGCCGCGCGCGGCGGCGGTGTTCGGCATGAGGGCGCGCGCCGTTGCCAGAGCTTCGACGCGCAGGATGCGGGCCTGTTCGTCGTTGCCGCCGTAGGCGAGGGCGTTGATCAGCGCGCAGGTGGTCGACAGGGCCGCCAGGCGGTCGGCGCGCGGTGCCGTGGCGTCGACGTGTCCTGCGCTGGTGTGCAATTCGAGGGCGGAGCGCCACAGTGGCTCGGCGTCCTGGTGGGCGCGACGGGCGGTGCGGCGGCGGGCGGCGGCGAGGACGTAGCGCAGCGCGCGGGTGGCGTTCGCGGTGCCTGCCCCGGCGATGGCGTGGTGGGCCATGGCGTCGAGGTCGACGGTGCCGGTAGCGGATTCGAGGTCCGCCGTGGACGCGCCGGTGCGGCGTTCGAGGAGTTCCAGTGCCGACCAGTGCAGGCGGGCGCGGCGCAGGGTGGGGATGTCGCCGTAGACGGCGTCGCGGATCAGGGCGTGGGCGAAGGTGATCCGATCGGTGTCCGCGATGCGGACCAGTCCGGCGACGGTCACCGTGTCGACCAGGTCGATCAGCGTGTCCTCCGGTTCGGCGGTCAGCTCGAGCAGGGTGTCGAAGTCGATGTCGTCGCCCCAGACGGCGGCCAGGCGCAGGGCGCGGGCCGCGCCCGCGGGCAGCCGGGCGATCCGGCGGCCGAGGACGTCGCGGACGCCGTCCGGCACGGCGTGCAGGTCGCCCACCGCCGCGGCGAGGGTAGCGACCTCGCGGACGAACAGCGGGTTGCCGCCGGTCCTGGCGCGCAGGCGTTCGGCGGTGTCGTCGTCGATGGCCCGCAGACCGGCCCGGCTCGCGATGGCGCGCACCGCCGCGGTGTCGAGGCCACCCAGTTCGAGGCGGCGGCCGGTCACCGCCGCCAGCGCGGCGGCCGAGGCGCGCACGCCCGCGTCGGCCTCGTCACCGCGCGCGGTGACCAGGACCAGGACCGGGCGATGCGCCAGCCACGCCACCAGTTGGCGCAGGATCTGCAGGGTGGCGCTGTCGGCGCGATGGACGTCCTCGAGGATCACCAGCACGGGCCCGTCGACCAGTCGCTGCGCGCAGGCCCGCGCCACCGCCCGCGCGATGCCGAACGGACCGGCTTCCCGCTCCGCCTCCGCGCCGAGCCCTTCGAGCAGATGCGTCCAGGCCCACGCCGCGGGCGCACCGTCGACCTCCGGACACGCGGCCCCGGCGACGGTCCACCCGTCCCCGGCCAGCACCTGGGCCAGGGCCTCGCTCTGCGTCGTCTTCCCCGCTCCCGCTTCCCCTTCCAGCCACACCACCCGGGCCCGCCCGTGCGCCACCACCTCGGCCGCCTCGGCGCGCAGCGCCGCCCGTTCGGCGTCGTAGCCGACCGCGTCCGCGCTGAACCGCGCTCGCGGGGCGGGCCGATCCGGACCACCGCCGGCCCCGGCGGCCTTCGCCGCACCCACTCCCCCGACACCCGCGCTCGCCGCGCTCGCCGGGGTCGCCGAGGTCGCCGAGGTCGCCGAGGTCGCCGAGGTCGCCGAGGCATCGTCGCCGACAGATCGCGCCGGGTGTCCGACGCGGTGGTCGGTGAGCGGCTCCGCCTCCGCGAAGGTCACCGGCGGCCCACCGTCGGCAGACCGCACGGCTTCGGTCGAACCGATCGCCGAGCCTCTCGACTCCCCACCACCGGCGGGCTGAGCTTGTCCAGCCGACGAATCCACCAGACCCGGCCGCGCAGGTCCAGCCAACGGTTGCACCGGATCGGTCTGGGCTGGTCCAGCAGATGATTGCACCGAGTCGGCAGGGTGTACCGCGCCGGTCGATCCCGGTACCGAGTCGGCAGAGTGCACCGCGCCGGTCGATCCCTGCGCCCAGTCGGCCGGGCGTACCGCGCCGGTCGATCCCCGCACCGGCTCGGCTAGGTGCGCCGCCCCGGTCGATTGCCGCACCGGCTCGACGAAGTGCACCGCCCCGGTCGATTGCTGCATCGGCTCGGCGGGGTGCGCCGCAGCGGTCGAGTGGGTCGGTGGCAGGTCCAGTTCCGGGGCGTGGGTGAGGATGGCGGTTTCGAGGGCGGCGAGGGCCGGGCCGGGCCGGACGCCGTATTCGGTGTCCAGGTAGTCGCGGACCCGGCGGAGGGTGGCCAGGGCGTCGAGCTGGCGGCCCAGGCGGTAGTGGGTCAGTGCCAGGAGGCGGGCGGCGTTCTCACGGTCGGGGTGATCGGTGACGTGCGGGTGCAGCAGGGCCAGGGCCTCGTCCGACCGGCCGAGCGCCAGGGCCGCTTCGGCGCGGCGTTCGACGGCGACGCGGCGGAGTTCGTGCAGGCGGGTGGCTTCCGGGACGACCCAGTGGGCCGTGGCGAAGGGAGCGTAGGGCTCACCGTGCCAGCACGCCAGGGCCGCACCGAGCGCCGCGTAGCGCTGCGCCGGATCGGTGCGATCGCCGTCGGCGAGCAGGCGTTCGAAGTGCCACGCGTCGACCGCGGACCGGTCGAGCCGCAGTGCGTAGCCGGGGGCCTCGGAGATCAGCACGGTGGCCGGGGCGCGGGGCGGGCGATCGGGTTCGAGGGCGCGGCGCAGGTAGGAGATGTGGGCCTGGAGGGCGCCCAGGGCCTTCGGCGGCGGGTCGCCCGCCCACAGGTCGTCGATCAGGCGATCGGTCGAGACCACCTCGCCGCCGGCGAGCACCAGACGGGCCAGGAGCGCGCGCTGACGCGGTCCACCCAGATCGGCGGGCCGCCCACCCACCTCGACCCGCAACGGGCCGAGCACTTCGATGCGTACGGCGGGCGTGCCGCCGTACGGTCCTTCGTCTTCGATGCGGTCAATCTACCTGGCGATACGCACCCCCGCGAGGCCGATCGCCACACCCTGGGCGACGGTTCCGGGGATGATCCACCAGCCCTCCGCGCCGGGCAGCACCCCGGGCAGCATCGCCGCGACCGTCATCGACAGCGTGCCCAGGATGATCAGCACGCCGGACCAGCGGCCGAACACGGCGGCGGGCCGGATCAGCGCGTACACCGCGAGCAGCACGAACCCGAGCAGCAACGCCAGCGACAGCGGCGCGAGCACCGCGGCCGAGGCGTCGGCGATCTCGGTCGCGGCGTGGTGGTCGAGATGGGTGCTGACGAACACCTCGTGATAGGCCCCGATCGGGATCACCACCGCCAGCCCGGCGAACAGCAACCCGTGCGCGAGGGTGAGCATCTTGCCCGCCCGCTCGTCACCCGGCCTGCGGATGGCCCGGATCAGCGCGGGCAGCCCGACCGCCATCAGCACCGCGCCGACCGCGAAGGTGAGATGCGCGGCCGCCCAGGTGGCCGCCTGCTCGGAGGACTCGGCGTGTTCCAGCGGATGCATGAGGTTGCCCGCCGCCCACAGGGCCGCGCCCACGGCCAGGACCACTGCCCTGCCCCGATCCCGACTCCCCGGCGGGACGGAGCTCGACGTGCGGTCGGCGGAATGCGCTAGCGCGGTGTTGTTCGCCTCATCGGCGGTCTCGATAGTCATGCACAGAGCGTGACCGCGGCCGATTGGCGCCCACTTGCGAACGAATTGCGATCGCCTGGCCCGCGCGCCGCCGCCCGGCACACACGCGGGCCCCGCCTGCCGAAACGGCGTGCGGGGCCCGGTGCTCCGAACTCAGACCGCGACCGGCACCCGGGTGGCGTGCTCGTCGCCTTCGATCAGGTTCTCCGGCTTGTCCCTGATCATCACCGCGATCACCACGGCGGCGGCGAGGAAGAACCCGGCGCCGACGTAGAACGCGACGTCGTAGCTGTAGATCGAGGCGCGTTCGACGAGGTGGTCGATGGTCGGGTTGTCGGTCGCGTAGTTCTTCGCGGCCTGCACCGACAGCGTCGTCAGCAGGGCGGTGCCGACCGCGCCGCCGACCTGCTGAGCCGCGTTGAGCAGCGCGCTGGCCACACCGGAGTCCGCGGCGTCGACCTGATGCAGCGCGACGGCCTGCATCCCGACGAACAGCGGGCCCATGCCGAGCGCGATCAGCAACTGCGCGGGCAGCACGCTCAGCGCGTAACCGTCGCCGTAGCCGAGCTGGGCCAGCCACAGCAGGCCGACGGTGCCGAGCAGCGCGCCGACGACCATCAGCGGACGCGGGCCGAGCTTGGGCATCAGCGCGCTGGTGACTCCGGCCGAGACCGCGATGCCCACCGGGAACGGCAGGAACGCGACGCCCGCTTTCAGCGGCGAGTAGCCGAGGGTGTTCTGGTAGTAGAAGCTCAGGAACAGGAACATCGCGAACATGGCGATCGGGATCAGCAACGCGGCCAGCAGCGCGCCGCCCCGGTTGATCTCGCCCGGAATGCGCAGCGGCAGAAGCGGATTCGACGAGCGCGCCTCGATGACGACGAAGGCGATCAGCAGCGCGAAGCCCACCCCGAGCAGGCCGAGCGTGCTCCCGGCCAGCCAGCCGTCCTCGGCGGCCCGGCTGAATCCGTACACGATCGCCACCAGGCCCGCCGTCACCGTGACGGCGCCGGGCAGGTCGTAGCCGCCCAGGCGCGGCGCGGGCACATCGCGCACGATGACCGCCAGCGCGCCGAGCAGCGCGACGATCGCGACCGGGGTGTTCATCAGCAGCGTCCAGCGCCACGACACGTACTCGGTGAGCGCGCCGCCCACGATCAGCCCGAACGCGACGCCACCGGCCGAGATGCCGGCGAATACCGCGAACGCGCGGGCCCGTTCCTTCACGTCGGTGAACGTCACCGACAGCAGCGACAGCGCCGAGGGCGCGAGCAGCGCGGCGAACGCGCCCTGCAAGCCGCGCCCGAGGAACAGCTGCAAGCCGTCCTGGGCGAGTCCGGCCAGGGCCGATGCGGCGGCGAAGCCGACCAGGCCGATCAGGAAGATCCGCCTGCGGCCGAGGTAGTCGGCCATCCGGCCGCCGAGCAGCAGCAGGCCGCCGAAGATCAGCGTGTAGGCGGTGAGCGCCCACTGTTTGTCGCCCTCGCTGATGCCGAGGTCTTTCTGGGCGAACGGGAGCGCGATCGTCACGACGGTGGCGTCGAGGATCACCATCAACTGCGCGGAGGCGAGCACGGCGAGCGCCCACCAGCGCGTCGAACTCTGTTGTATCTCAGTAGGTTTCGCATCTATTTCGGTGCCGGTCACCGCGGACTCCTAGTCACTCGAAGGCTCGCGCTCAATCCTGACACCGCGAGACAATTGGCGTCAAGAGAAAAATGTCTGACTGCGACATTTGACGGGCGAGGACAGACGAATCGGGTGGGGCGGTAATCTGGAGGAATGCTGGACTCGACCACTCCGATCAGCGCGGACCGGACGACCGAACCCGCAGCCCCTACCGGGCCCGATCGCGCGCCGACCGGCCTGCGCGAACGCAAGAAGCTGCAGACCAAGGCGGCGATCGTGGAGATCGGGCTGAACCTGTGCGACTCACAGGGCTTCGACGCGACCACCGTCGAGCAGATCGCCGCGGGCGCCGACGTCTCCCCCCGCACGGTGAACCGGTACTTCCCGATGAAGGAAGACATCGTGCTCGCCCCGATCGACGACTTCGGGCTCGCCGTCGCCGTCGCGCTGGGCGAGCAACCGCGCACCGACAACGAGCTACAGGCGCTGTGTGGCGCCTACCTGCAGGTCATCGACACCGAGGCCGATGCCGACGGCGTGCGGTTCCTGCGTCAGTTCCTGCAGATGCAGCGGATCATGCGCGCCAGCCAGGCCGTGAACGCGCGGGCGCTCGAGTACGCCGAGAAGAAGAACATCGCGGTCTGCGCGCGACTGGCCGAGCGGATGTCGACGACCCCGGACGACTTCTCGGTGCGGCTGGTGGCAGGCACCTGGCAGATGCTGTGCCACCTCTCGCTCGTCTCGGTCGAGGACGCGTTGCTCAGCTCGACCCCCGAGGCCGCCGCGCTGGTCACCCGCGACGCCGTTCTGCGCGCCTACCACGAGCTTCGGCGCATCTGCGGCGCCCAGCCGGACCCCGACACGCCAGCGGTCGGCACACCGGCGGCGGAGTGATCCACGGCATGAAACCGGGGGAAGTTTCCGCGCGGGCGCAATCGCCGGTTAACATGTCGGCAAGGTCATGAGTACCAGTGCCAAGCCCCGGCTCGCTGGTCGGCAACCCTCCAGCTGCGGTGGGGTGCTCCGGGTGATGACCGGGCTCCCGAAGGCCGGGAGCAAGCGCGCATCGCAGGAGGCCCCCATGTGTTGTTGTCCGTCGATCCAACCCATCTGACGCGAAACACCGGCGAACAACCCTGGAGCTTTTCATGACCGACTCTGCCCTGCCCGAGAACTGGTCCTTCGAGACCAAGCAGATCCACGCGGGCCAGTCCCCCGACGCGGCCACCAACGCGCGGGCGCTGCCGATCTACCAGACCACCTCCTACACCTTCCGCGACACCGATCACGCCGCCGCGCTGTTCGGTCTCGCCGAGCCGGGCAACATCTACACCCGGATCATGAACCCCACCCAGGACGCCGTCGAGCAGCGCGTCGCCGCGCTCGAGGGTGGCGTCGCGGCGCTGCTGCTGGCCTCGGGCCAGGCCGCCGAGACCTTCGCGATCCTGAACCTGGCCAACGCGGGCGACCACATCGTGTCCAGCCCGCACCTCTACGGCGGCACGTACAACCTGTTCCACTACTCGCTGCCCAAGCTCGGCATCGAGGTCTCCTTCGTCGAGGATCCCGACGACCTGGCGCAGTGGCAGGCCGCCATCCGGCCCAACACCAAGGCGTTCTACGGCGAGACCATCGCCAACCCGAGCAGTGCCGTGTTCGACATCCCCGGCATCGCCGAGATCGCGCACAAGGCGGGCATCCCGCTGATCGTCGACAACACCGTCGCGACCCCGTACCTGATCCAGCCGCTGGCCCACGGCGCCGACATCGTCGTGCACTCGGCGACGAAGTACCTCGGCGGGCACGGTGCGGCGGTGGCCGGCGTGATCGTCGACGGCGGCACCTTCGACTGGACCGTGCGCGATGCCGACGGCAACGCCCGCTTCCCCGGCTTCACCGAGCCCGACCCCAGCTACCACGGCGCGGTCTTCGCCGACCTGGGCGCGCCCGCCTTCGCGCTCAAGGCGCGCGTGCAGCTGCTGCGCGACCTGGGCGCGGCGGTGTCGCCGTTCAACGCGTTCCTCATCGCCCAGGGCATCGAGACGCTGAGCCTGCGGGTCGAGCGGCACGTCGCCAACGCCGAGGCCGTGGCGAAGTTCGTTGCCGAGCAGCCGGGCGTCGAGGCCGTGCACTACGCCGGTCTCGAGTCCTCGCCGTGGTACGCGCGGGCCAAGCAGCTGGCCCCCAAGGGCGCGGGCGCGATCGTCGCGTTCGAGCTGCGCGGCGGCGTCGACGCGGGCAAGAAGTTCGTGGACGCGCTCAGCCTCCACAGCCATGTCGCTAACATCGGTGATGTGCGTTCTCTCGTGATCCACCCGGCGTCGACCACGCACTCGCAGTTGACGCCCGAGGAGCAGCTGGCCTCCGGCGTGACCCCGGGGCTGGTCCGGCTCGCCGTGGGCATCGAGGGCATCGACGACATCCTGGCGGATCTGCGCGCCGGTTTCGCGGCGGCGAACACGTGACTGTGAGCACCGAATCGCCGATCGCCCGTCCCGCAACCGGTGTGGCCCTGCTGCCACCGCCGGACGGGCGACTCGGCGTGGTCGCCATCGGGGACGTCGCGCTGGAGAACGGCGCCGTGGTCCCCGATGTGCGGCTGGCGGTGCAACGCTGGGGCGAGCTCTCGCCCGCACTCGACAATGTGGTGCTCGTCGAACACGCCCTGACCGGTGACTCCCACGTCATCGCCAGCGCCGACAATGCCCAGCCCGGCTGGTGGGAGGGCATGGTCGGCCCCGGCGCGCCGATCGACACCGACGAGTGGTGTGTCATCGCGACGAACGTGCTCGGCGGCTGCAAGGGCAGCACCGGGCCGTCCTCGCTCGCGCCCGACGGCGCGCCGTGGGGTTCGCGGTTTCCCGACCTGACCATCCGCGACCAGGTCACCGCCGAGGCGCAGCTGCTCGATCTGTTCGGGATCGAGCGGCTGGCCGCCGTCGTCGGTGGATCGATGGGTGGCATGCGGGTACTGGAGTGGATCGTCGGACAGCCGGGGCGGTCGGCGGCCGCGCTGGTGCTGGCCGTCGGCGCCCGTGCCACCGCCGACCAGATCGGCACCCAGACCACCCAGATGGCCGTCATCACGGCCGACCCCGACTGGCAGGGCGGCGACTACCACGGCACCGGCCGCGCGCCGATGACCGGCATGGGCCTGGCCCGGCGCATCGCGCACCTGACCTACCGCACCGAAGGCGAGCTCGACCACCGCTTCACCAATCGTCCCCAGGGCGACGAGGATCCGTGGACGGGCGGGCGCTACGCGGTGCAGAGCTACCTCGAGCACCAGGCCGAGAAGCTGTGTCAGCGCTTCGATCCGGCCACCTATGTGCTGCTCAGCGAGGCCATGAACCGCCACGACATCGGTCGCGGCCGGGGCGGGATCGCCGCGGCGCTGGCCGCGACGACGGTGCCGGTCGTGGTGGGCGGCGTCGATTCCGATCGGCTCTACCCCCTGCACACCCAGGCCGAGCTGGCCGAGGGGCTGCCGGGCTGCGCCGGACTCGAGATCGTGCACTCGCGCGACGGGCACGACGGCTTCCTCACCGAGGCCGCCGCGGTGTCCAAGCTGCTCACCGAAACCATGCGGCTGGCCCGCGAGAACCGCTGACGCCCGGGCCGTTTCAGTCCCGTGTCGTCCCGGCCAGCAGGGTCATGATCGAGCGCACATAGGCCTGCAGCCGTTCGCGCGGATACTCCTCGGGTTCGCTGACCGCGAGCCTGCCGAGCATCTCGGCGACCGTGAGGGTCGAGTTCGCGAGCAGTGCCGCGTCCATCGCCGCCCAGCGCGGTGACATCGCGATGCCCACGCGGACAAGGGCTTCCGCGCGGGCCAGGATCTCCGCCCTGGCCGCCGTCAACGCCGCGCGATACTCGTCCGGCGCGCTCGCCGGGGTCGCCAGGATCAGCCGCCAGCGGGTCGGATTCGCCAGTGCCACACCGACGAACGCCTCGACGGTCGCCGAGGCGGCGGCGAGCGGCTCGGTGTCGACCAGGCTCTCCGGCAGTGTGTCGGCGATCTGCTCCAGACCGCGTTCACGTTCGCGTTCCAGCAGCGCCTCGACGAGTTCGGCACGGGTCTTGAACACGGTGTAGAGCACCGGCTTGCCGACGCCGGCCTCCTGCGCGACGGCCTCCATGCTCAGTTCGTGCAGTTCCCTGCGCTCGAGCACGGTGAACGCGGCGTCGAGGAGCTGGGCGCGGCGTTCGTCCGGTGGCAGGCGCGGGGCATAGCGGCGCCGCGGTGGTCGGTCCTGCGTCGCGGTCACGCGCTCCTCCTGTCGTCGCCTGGACGATACCCCGGTACCGGGCTCCCGGCACCAATCCTACGCAACCGTTGTATTCGTTTCGAGCAATTGCTACGGTGGTGTTGTATTCAATTGCGAGGGCTTCCTCGGCAACTGCAAAGGAGCAGGTGCAATGGCATTCGATGCGTCGACTCTGCGTCGCGACGACTACGGCTTCTTCGGCCCGGACTCCCCCACCTGGAAGGTGTGGGCGGCACCGACCGCGCTGATCGGGTTCCAGCGCGCGGTCACGCTCGAGCACTTCGACCCCTTCCTCACCGCCGCGGTGGCCGATTCGCACGGGATCTACGACAATCCCGCCACCCGCCTGGACCACACGCTGTCCTACTTCCTGCTGGTCGCGCTCGGCGACGGCCGCACCGCCATCCAGGCCGCCGAGCACCTGATGAAGGTGCACGCGCCGATGACCGGCATCGAACCGATCAGCGGCAAGCGCTACAGCGCCAACAGCCCCGATTCCCAGCTGTGGATCCACGTCACCGGTTGGCATTCGGTCCTCAAGGCCTACGAGATGTTCGGCCCCGGCCCGCTGAGTCCGGCCGAAGAGGACCGATACTGGGCCGAGTGCGTGATCGCCGCCGAACTCCAGACCTGCAAGCCCGCGGATGTGCCGCGCAATCGCGACGAGGTGCGCGCCTACTTCGCGCGGGTCCGGCCGCAGTTGTGCGTCAGCGAGCGGGCCGTGCGGGCCATGCACTTCCTGCTGTGGCCGTCGGCGAGCAAGGGCATAACGTTCGCCGTCGGTGGCCGCGTGCTGTCGCTGGCGACGATCGCGACGCTACCCACCTGGATGCGCGAGCTCGGCCGGTTCGATCGGCCGGGCATCGTCGACGCGTCGGCGCGGCTTCCGTGGAAGGCGCTCGTGTGGGCCACCGCGCGCCGCGACAACCGCGGACTGATCCTGGCCAGCCCGTTCGTCGCGAAGACGACCGGACAGATCCTGGCCGCGCACGCCGCCGCCGCCCCGCCGCGCACCCGGTCGACGATCAGCCCCGCCGAAGCCCGTGAGCGCTACGGCAACACCGGCACCCGCAGCCTGTGGGAACAGCGGGTCGTCGAGTCCGCCTGATCGCGTCGACGGATCAGGACGCCGTCGCGTGCCTGGCCTTCTCGATGCGATTGATGTTCGTCTCGACCCACTCCCGCAGTGCCGCGATCGGCTCGCGCAGGCTGTGGCCGAGATCGGTGAGCGTGTACTCGACTCGCGGCGGCACCGTGGGATACACCGTGCGCGCGACGAATCCGTCGTGCTCGAGCTGACGCAGGGTCTGGGTGAGCATCTTCTGGGAGATGCCGTCGATGCGTCTGCGCAGATCGGTGTAGCGCAGGGTGCCCTCGGCGAGGGCGTCCACGATCAGCACCGTCCACTTGCCTGCGATGTGGTCGAGGACCTCGCGGGTGGGACATTTGGCCGAGTAGACGTCGGCGGGCAGGCCGGTGGCCTCGTGAATCGTGCGCACCTCACCGAGTCTAACGCACAAAAAGGTGCCTACTTCCCAATGGAGAGCGACTCTCCGATAGTAGGAATCATGAACACACAGACACTTTCGGTCACCGAGGCCATCCGCACCCGTCGCACCGTCCGCCACTACCGGCCCGAGCCGCTCGATCCCGCACTGCTCGACGAACTGCTCGAGCTGGCCGTGCAGGCGCCGAGCGCCTGGAACATGCAGGACCGCTCGATCGTCGTCGTCACCAGCGAAGCGGGCCGCAAGGCGCTCTCGGCGGCGGCGTTCGGTCAGCCGCAGCCGCTGGAGGCGCCCGCGGTGCTGGTGTTCGTCGCCGATCCGACGGCCTGGACCGGTGCCAACGCCGATATCGCCGAGCAGGCGACGCGCAACGGGGCGTGGAACGAGCAGTTCCTGGCGAAGTTCGACTCGCGCGCCGACTATCACTCGATGCGCGAGCGCGGGCTGCTACGCGAGAACGCCGTGAAGAACGCGATGATCGCGGCCACCTACGTGATGCTCGCCGCGACCGGGCTCGGACTCGACTCCGCGCCGATGAACGGTTGGGACGAAGCGCTGGTCAAGCAGGCGATCGGCATCGACGCCGACGCCGAGACCGCGATCGCGGTCATGGTCGCCGTCGGCTACGGCGCGGGCACGCCGCCGCACCCCGGCCGCAGGCCGCGGGAGCGCGCGGTGTTCACCGAGCGCTATCTCAGCTGACGCCCAGGGTGTTGATGGTGGCGGCGAGGAAGACGATGGCGCTGCCGAGCGCGGTCAGGGTGGCCACGTCGAACGGACGGCTGCGGACGGCGAGCAGGCCGACCTGCACCGTCGGCAGGCACAGCCGGAAGGCGGCGGCCACCAGGGCCGCGCTGCCGAAGATGATCGCGCCGCGCCGCCACCGATCCCAGGCGACGAACACGATCGCGACCAGGATCAGCGCGCTCACCACGGTCATCGGCAGGTGACTGCGCAGGTACTGCTCCCCCGCGCTCAACCGCACGACCCGATGCTTCCCGGTCGTCTCCGCCTTGTTCACGGCCCCGATTGTTCCAGACGCGGCCGCGCGGCGGGCGCCCCGCGCCCGATCGGTGGGGCGAACCGGGCGCGCGAGCCCGGCATGACAGAGTGATGCGCTGTGCTGCACCTGATCTTTCACAACCCCGTGATCCCGCCCAACACCGGCAACGCGATCCGGCTGGCCGCGGGGACCGGTTGCGCGCTGCATCTGATCGAGCCGCTCGGCTTCGACCTCTCGGAGTCGAAACTGCGCCGGGCCGGGCTGGACTATCACGACCTCGCGGTGGTGACGGTGCATCCCGACCTGGCCACGGCGTGGGCGGCCATCGCGCCGGACCGGGTGTTCGCGTTCACCACCCAGGCCACCACCCGCTTCACCGAGGTCGCCTACCGCGACAACGACGCCCTGCTGTTCGGCACCGAACCGACCGGCCTGCCCGCCGAGGTCCTCACCGACCCACACATCACCGACCAGGTCCGCATCCCGATGCTGCCCGGCCGCCGCTCGATGAACCTGTCCAACGCCGCGGCGGTCGCGGTCTACGAGGCCTGGCGCCAACTGGGCTTCCCCGGCGCCGTATAGCACTCGCTCGAGCGCGACACGAGCGAGGAGCCGATCGCGAATCGATCCTGAGCGCGCTGGACGACGCCCGTGGCGAGTGACGAGTACGTGCTCGACGCCCCGGCCGCCTCGACCGCGCTGCTGCGCAAGGACGCCGTCGGGACCGCCGTCGGACGGCTGATCGAGGCCAGCACCTGTCACGCGCCACATCTCATCGATGCCGAAGTCGGTACTGTGCTGCGCCGCCATGAGCGCGAGGGCCTGATCGACCCCGATACCGCCACGATCGGCCTGCGCATGCTGGCGACGATGGTCGATCGGCGCTATGCCCACCAGGGATGGCTCAGCGAGCAGGACTGGCTGCTCCGTCACACGATCACCTTCTACGACGGCCTCCACGCCGCGCTGGCGGCACGACTCGATGTTCCACCGCTCACCAGCGACGCGCGGCTCAGCAGAACACCCGGATTGCCGTGCCGGGTCGAAGTCATCGACTGAGCTCCGGCGTCAGTCGTCGATGTCGAAACGCTTGAAGCGGGAGGTGGCGCCGCCGGTCAAGCGCACCGCCGATTTGGCGACGCCGAAGTGGTCGGCGAGGAGTTCGATGGCGGCCTTGTTGGCCTTGCCCTCGACGGCCGGGGCGCGGACGTAGAGGGTGAGGGTGCCGTCGTCGGCGACTTCGACCAGTGGGCCTTTACGGCTGTTCGGTTTGATCGTCGCCCGTACGGTCGGCATCGGTCGGTTCCTCCTCGGGTGTCTGCGCGGCCGCAGGGGTTTTCGCGACGGGCGGCGCGGGGCGGCGACGGCGCAGCGCGGTCCGCAGCACCAGCCAGATCACCCCGCCGAGGACGGCGAGGAAGCCGAGCCACGGCACCGCCTTGCCCGCGAAGACGACGGCGTCGTGGAGCCAGTCGATCAGCGAGTTCCACCCGGCGACGATGCCGTCCCAGAAGTTGTCCGGATCGCCGGGGGCGTCCTTGTCGTCGGCGGTGAAGGTGAGGGTGAGCGTGGACAGCGCGACCTGGTCGTCGAGGGAACGCTTCTGCGCGGTGAGACTGTCGAGTTCGCCCTGCCTGCTGGCCAGCGCCTCCTCGGCGGCGATCAGGTCGGCGGTGTTGGTCGCGCCCGCCATGAGCGCGCGCAACCGGTCGACCGAGGCGCGCAGGGCGCTGATCCGGGCGTCGAGGTCCTGCCACTGCATGGTGACGTCGTCGCGATTGGTGCTCACCCTGGTGACGGTGCCGACCCCGTCGAGCCCGGTGATGAAGGCATCGGTCTTGTCCGCGGGCACCCGCACGCTGAGCACGGCGCGCGGCGCGCGGTCGTCGGTCCCCGGCTGTTCGGTGCGGCTGTCGATCCGCCCACCGAGCACACGCACCTGCTCGGTGACCTGCGCCGCCGCGCCGATCGGATCACCCGAGGTGACATCGACCGACCCGGTGATCACCTCTTTGCGGTCCGAATCCGGTGGCGCCGGACTCTCTTTCGCCGGCGCCCCCTCCCGATACCCCGGCGCCACCGCCGCGGCGGGGCCCGAGATCGTCGGCGAGGACGCGTGATCAGCCGGACTCTCGCTCACGTCGTTCCCACACCCGGCCAGCAATACCAGCCCGAGCACCCCGACCATCACCACCGCAAGCTTGCGCATGATCGCAGCGTAATGCGCGAGTGGCCCGAGCGGGCCCACCCGCGGATCTACACGTCGGCGGGCAGGACGCGGAACGCGTCGGCGAAGTCGAGCCGAAGGCCCTCGTACTCGGCCCGGATGAGCTGGGCCGCGGCGAGATCGCGGTGCACGAGCTGGTCCAGCTCGGCGAGATCACCGCAGTCGCAGGTCAGTGAGTTCGGTGGGCGTAGCGGTCGAGTTCGGCGAGGCGGTCGTCGAGGCGGGGGTGGGTGGCGAGCAGGGTGGGGACCTCGGTGAGGTAGGCGGAGCCGGGAAACGTCGAACGGTCGTACACGAGTCGCAGGACGTGGCGGAAGTCGTCGAGGTAGCCGAGGTCGACGACAACGCGGTCGGCCAGGAATTCGAGGCGCTGCGACAGCCGGGGCCGGATCAGCGGCTGGAGAGCGGCCAGGGCCAGGGCGAGTGCGGAACCCCAGGGGCCGAGCAGCAGTGCGAGTGCCGCGAAGAGCAGGCAGGCGGCGGTGCCGTAGGCCAGGACGGCCGGGGCCGCGAGCAGCGTGGTCGCGGCGGCCACACCGAGAGCGGAATAGCGCAGGGCGGCGATCACGCGGTTCGAGAATCGCAACAGGCGCGGGTGCAACGGAACCATCAACCGGTCCGCCGGCGCGAAAACAGCGCGTACCAGCCACTCGAATGGCCACCGATACCACCGGATCACCGACCGCCAGGTGGCGGTGCCCTGCAGGCGATGCCCGAGTTCGTGGGCGATCAGCGCTTCGAGCTGCCGCTCGGTGAAAGCCTCGACGGCAGCGCGGGTGACACTGACATAGCCGCTGGCGTTGACGGCTCCGTTGACGGCCTCGGAACGCATGACCCACACCGTGGTCGTGGCGGCGGGCACACCGGCGGCCTCGGCGACCCGCGCCCACGCGCGGTTCACCCGGTCGTGTTCATCCGGCAGGTCCCGTTCCGACGACAGCGCCATCGCCCCCAGCAGGAGCCGGCGCCAGCCCAGCATCACCGGGCCCGACGCCACCCACAGCACGGCGACCAGCACCGCGACCCAGTTCGCCGACAGCGCCGCGATTCCCACCAGCAGCCAACCGCTCAGCACGATCGATGGCAGCGACGCCAGCAGATCCACCACGGCCCAGTGGTAGCCCTGCCGGTAGGTCACCGACAGTGCGTTCAGTTCGGAGTGCGACATGCGGCCCCCACGATTCGATGCTCCACTTCCTTGATACCGCAGCGATTCCCGGATGTCCGGCATCGATTCGGCAGTGGTTCAACGGAAGTCGCGGGAGCGGGCGGCGATGGTGAGGTCGAGGTGTTCGAGGTGGTCGGCCAGGACACTGGCCGCGCCCTCGGCGTTCTGGACGCGGCCGCGGATCAGCAGTGCGGTCGCGTTCTGGGCCAGCCGGCGGTAGCGGGCCCACAGACCCACCGAGCAGACGACATTGACCATGCCGGTCTCATCTTCCAGGTTGAGGAAGGTGACGCCCGCCGCGGTGGCTGGACGCTGCCGGTGGGTGACCGCGCCCGCGACCAGGATGCGGGTGCCGTCTTCGACGAGCAGCAGGTCGGCGGCCGGGACGACACCGAGCGAGTTCAGGTGCGCGCGCAGGAATTCGGTGGGATAGCTGCCGGGCGAGATGCCGCTGGCCCAGACGTCGGCGGCGGCGAGTTCGAGTGCGCTCATGCCGGGCAGGGACGGGGCGACGGTCGCCGGTCCGGTACCGGGCAGCAGGTGCGGACGCTCGCCCGCCGCGGCACCCGCGGCCCACAGCGCGGCCCGGCGCACGCTGCTGCCGCGCCCGGTGACCGGGCGTTCGTCCGCCCGATCGGCCGACTCCGCCGGTACGCGCACCGTCGCACCCGCTCGATCCACCGGCGTGACATCGTCGACCGCGCGCGCGGCGGCTCGACTCGTCCCGGTCGCGGCACCGCGAAGTCGCTGCTCGCCGGACCAGGGCACCGCATCGACCAGGCGGTCCAGCGCCCCCGCGGTGGCCAGTGACTCCGCCTGGGCGACAGTCAGTTCCACGCGTCCGGTGAGGTCGAGCATCGACGTGAACGGGCCCGCCTCGGTGCGCTCGGCGACGATCCGCTCGGCGAGATCGGTGCCGATGTGGCGGACGCCGGACAGGCCGAGCCGGATCTCGGTGCCCACGTTCTCCAGGGTGGCCTCGGCCAGGCTGGCGTTGATGTCGGGCCCGTGCACCAGCACACCGTGGCGGCGGGCGTCGGCGACCAGCGACTGCGGGGAGTAGAAGCCCATCGGCTGGGCGCGCAGCAGTCCGGCGCAGAACGCGGCCGGATGATGCAGCTTGAACCAGGAAGAATAGAACACGATCGAGGCGAAGCTCTGCGAATGACTCTCCGGGAAGCCGAAATTGGCGAAGGCGTAGAGCTTCTCGTAGATCCGGTCGGCGACGGCGCCGGTGATGCCGTGCAGGTCGCGCATGCCCTGGTAGAGACGGTCCTTGAGCCGTTCCATCTTCTCCGGTGAGCGCTTGGAGCCCATCGCGCGGCGCAGCTGGTCGGCTTCGGCGGGGGTGAACCCGGCGACGTCGACCGCCATCTGCATCAGCTGCTCCTGGAACAGCGGGACGCCCAGCGTGCGTTCGAGCGAATTCTCCAGCGCCGGATGGTCGTAGACGACCTTCTCCAGCTTGTTGCGCCTGCGGATGTACGGGTGCACCGACCCGCCCTGGATGGGACCGGGCCGGATCAGCGCCACCTCCACCACCAGGTCGTAGAAGGTGCGCGGCTTCAGCCGGGGCAGCGTCGCCATCTGCGCGCGCGACTCCACCTGGAACACCCCGATCGAGTCGGCGCGCTGCAACATCTCGTAGACGGCGGGTTCGGCGAGATCGAGCGCGTGCAGTTCGACCTTCTCGCCCTTGTGCTCACGCACCAGGTCGATCATGTAGTGCAGCGCCGAGAGCATGCCGAGGCCGAGCAGGTCGAACTTCACCAGGCCGACGGCGGCGCAGTCGTCCTTGTCCCACTGCAAGACGCTGCGCCCCGCCATCCGCGCCCACTCCACCGGGCACACGTCGGCGATCGGCCGATCGCAGATCACCATGCCGCCGGAGTGGATGCCCAGATGCCGGGGCAGGCCGTCGAGCTCGCCGGCGAGCTCGAGCACCGGTGCCGGGATATCGGTGCCCTGCTCCGCCGACACCCCCGACCAGCGGCTCACCTGTTTGCTCCAGGCGTCCTGCTGCCCCGGCGAGAAGCCCAGCGCCCGTGCGGCATCGCGCACCGAGGACTTGCCGCGATAGGTGATGACGTTGGCCACCTGGGCGGCGTAGTCGCGGCCGTACTTGGCGTAGACGTGCTGGATGGCCTCCTCGCGCCGATCGGACTCGATGTCGACGTCGATGTCGGGCGGGCCGTCGCGTTCGGTGGACAGGAAGCGTTCGAACAGCAGCTCGTTGCGCACCGGGTCGACATTGGTGATGCCGATGGCGTAGCAGACCGCGGAGTTGGCGGCCGAGCCCCGGCCCTGGCACAGGATGTCGCTGCGCTTGCAGAAGTCGACGATGTCGTGCACCACCAGGAAGTACCCGGGGAAGGTCATCTTCTTGATCACCGCGAGCTCGTGCTCGATCTGCGCGTACGCCTTCGGATTCCGCTCCGGCGGACCATAGCGCTCGGCCGCGCCGCGATAGCTCAGCTCGCGCAGCCACGAATCCTCGTCGTGCCCGGCGGGGACCTCGAACGGCGGCAGTTTCGGGGCGATCAGGCGCAGGTCGAAGGCGCACTCGCGCGCCAGTTCCGCCGCGTTGGCCACCGCGTGCGGGTACTCGGCGAACAGCGCGGCCATCTCCGCGCCGGAGCGCAGATGCGCGCCGCCGGTGGACGGGAGCCAGCCCGCCATCGCGTCCAGGCTGCTCCTGGACCGGATCGCGGCCAGCGCCATGGCCCGGCGACGCTGGGCGGGCGAGGCGAAGTGCGCGCCGGTGGACGCCAGGACCGGCAGTCCGAGGCGGTCGGCGAGCGCGACCAGGTACTCGTTGCGCTCGTCGTCGGTGGCGATGCCGTGGTGGGTGAGTTCGACGCTCACCCGGTCGGCGCCGAAACGTTCGATCAGCTCACGCAGCGCCGCGTCGGCTTTCGGCAGCCGGGTGTCGCCCGCGCGCAGGTCCTGTTCCATGGCCAGGCGCAGATGCCCCTTCCGGCACCCGGTCAGAATGTGCCAGTGACCCGCCGCGGCGGCGGTGAGCGTGTCGAGGTCGTAGCGCAGGACGCCCTTCTCCCCGGCCGCCATGTGCGCCGCCGACATCTGCCGCGACAGCAGGCGATACCCTTCCTGCCCGCGCGCCAGCACCAGCAGGTGCGGCCCGTTCGGGTCGGGAGTCCCCGTGCGCGGCAGCGCGTCCGGGGCGTCGGCGTGGCCGCCGACCGCACCCCGGGGATCACCGATCGGCCGCAGCCCGCCCCGGGGAACAGAACGGCGCCTGACCGCATCCCCTCGGCCAGGCGCCGCCTCCGCATCGGTTCCCAGTGACAGTTCGGCACCGAAAACCGTTGGCATTCCCCATTCTCTGGCCGCCTCGGCGAACCGGACGGTCCCGTAGAACCCGTTGTGATCGGTGAGCGCGAGCGCCTCGAGCCCCAGGCGCACCGCCTCCTCCACCAGTTCCTCCGGCTGACTCGCGCCGTCGAGGAAGCTGTAGGCGGAGTGAGCGTGCAGCTCGGCGAAGGGCACCGTCGACACGGTGGGCCTGGCGATCGAGTTCGCCTCGTACGCACCGCGTTTGCGCGACCAGGCCGGGCTGTCACCGCCGTCGCCGGGATGCATCTCCTCGGCGGGACGGCGGGACGGCCTGCCCGACAGCACCCGTTCCAGTTCCGACCAGGTCGGCGGACCGTTGCTCCAGCCCACGCGCCCACTCCTCTCACGGCCCCCGCATCACCCGCACCTCCCACTCGATCGCGGTTGCCCGACCCCTCAACTCGCGGGCAAACGCTCCATCGATTGCGACTCCAGCGCGGCCTCCACATGCCCCAGACCCGACCGGATCACCGCGCCGTAGGCATCGTTGGCGAGCACGTCCAGGTGCCCGCGCGCGATGGTCAGCTGCATCCGCGCCATGTCGAAATCACCGACGCGACGGTGACTGTCGGCCAGATTCAGATACAGCGAGGGCAAGAATCCGCGCAGTCCCTCGTCCAGCGGGACGCCCGGCCCGAACACCGCGGCCAGCGCCCGCTGATCCCAGAGCAGCGCGCCCTCCGGCAACTCCTGCACATCCGCCAGGTGATGCGCGATCACGCAGCGATGCAACGGGTCGCCGCCTTCCCCTACCTCGTCCCAGAGCCTGGTCAGCGCCGCGCGCGCCGCCTCCGGGTCGCCACCGCCGAGCCGCACCGCGGCATAGATATCCGCCATCCGATCGTCCGCCATGTGGCCCAGTATCGCACATACGTTCGAATGTTGGCGAGAGGAGTTCGAACATATTTTCGAGTTTTTCGCCGGGCCTGGTCCCGGAACTTACTTTGGAGTAAGTTCGAGGGAACGAGCTGCAAAGGAGCAGTGATGTCACAGGTTTCTCCCGGTACACAGGGCCGTCGCGGTCGGCGGCGGCACGATCTGACCGGCAGTCATGTCGTGATCACGGGCGCGTCGTCCGGGATCGGGCGCGCCGCCGCGCTGGCGGTCGCCGACAAGGGCGCCGTGGTCTTCCTCCTCGCCCGCCGCGGCGACGAACTGGGCGCCGTGGTCGCCGAGATCGTCGACGCGGGCGGCCGGGCCCACGGCTATCAGTGCGACGTCACCGACGCCGAGTCCGTCGAGTCGACCGTCGAGGCGATCCTCGACCAGCACGGCCACGTCGACATGCTGGTGAACAACGCGGGCCGGTCCATCCGCCGCGCGATCCACCGGTCCACCGATCGCCTGCACGACTTCGAGCGCACCATGGCGGTCAACTACTTCGGCGCGCTGCGGATGACGCTGGCGCTGCTGCCGCAGATGCGCGAACGCGGCTTCGGTCACATCGTCAACATCTCCAGCGCCGGCGTGCAGGTCGCCACCCCGCGCTTCTCCGCCTACCTCGCCAGCAAGGCGGCGCTGGACAAGTTCACCGAGGTCGCCGCCGTCGAAACCCTGGCCGACGGCGTCACTTTCACCACCATCCACATGCCGCTGGTGCGCACCCCGATGATCGCGCCGAGTGGCGACCAGGGCCCCTCCGAATCACCGGAGTGGGCCGCCGCCACCATCGTCCGCGCCCTCACCGAGCGCCCCAAGCGCATCGACGTCCCGCTCGGCACCTTCGCCGAGTACGGCGCGCTGCTCACCCCCAAGCTGCGCGACCGCATCCTGCACCGCTACTACCGCGCCCTGCCGGACTCCCCCGCCGCCAAGGGCGAATCGGTCGACCCCGCCGAACCGGCCGTCGAACCGACGGCGCTGCGAACGGAGCCGAAACCGAAGTCGGCGGCGCGCAAGGCCACCGGCAGCGCCCTGCGACGCGCCGCGCGCTGGGTGCCGGGCACCCATTGGTGAGTCGAGCGAAAGCTACTGTGTAGCAGTAGAATTCGCCCGATTTCCAGAGTTCGTGGCGACGCGGTCGGCGTAGCCTGGAGCCATGGCGGCGAATCACTCGGGCCCTGCGACGGTCGAGACCATCGGTAACGATTTCTACGACGATCCGCACTCCTACTATCGCCGATGGCGGGAGCGCGGGATCGTGCATCGGGTGCGGTTTCCGGACAACATCGTCCGGTGGGTGGTCCTCGACTACGCGGTCGGCCGGGCCCTGCTGGCGGATTCGCGGCTGCACAAGGGCATCGCGGAACTCGCGGCGACCATGGCGAGCCGGACGGGGACGCTGGTCGACAACCGGGCGCTGGTGCTGTCCGATCACATGCTCAACACCGACGAGCCGGGGCACACCCGGCTGCGCAAACTGGTGAACAAGGCCTTCACCACCCGGCAGGTGGCGGTGCTGCGACCGCGCATCCAGGAGATCACCGACGCGCTGCTCGACGGATTCGCCGCCGAGGACGAGGTAGACCTGATGGCCGCCTTCGCCACTCCGCTTCCGGTGGCGGTGATCTGCGAGCTGCTGGGCGTGCCGTTCGCGGACCGCGACCGTTTCCAGGCCTGGACCCGACTGCTCGTCGGCGTGCACCGGCTCACCCAGGACGGCGCCACCGCCGCGATCGAGATGCACACCTACCTGTCGGACCTGGTGCGCGCCAAGCAGGAGCGGCCCGCCGACGATCTGCTCTCGCGGCTGGTGCTCGCCGACGACGACGGCGACCGCCTCACCGACCAGGAGCTGGTGGCGATGGCGTTCCTGCTGCTCGTCGCCGGACACGAGACCACGGTCAATCTGATCGGCAACGGCACCCTCGCGCTCCTGCGCGCGCCCGAACAGTGGCGGGCGCTGCTCGACGATCCCGCCGGCGTGCCCGCGGCGGTCGAGGAGTTCCTGCGCTTCGACGGCCCGGTGAACATGTCCACCGAGCGCGTCACGGCCGAGCCGATCACGGTGGGCGACATCGAGATTCCCGCGGGCGAGTTCGTCCACGTCGCGCTCGTCGCGGCCAACCGTGACCCGCACCGGTTCCCCGACCCCGACGATCTCCGGGTCGACGGCGCGGCGAACGGCCACCTCGCCTTCGGCCACGGCATCCATTTCTGTGTCGGCGCGCCGCTGGCCCGGCTGGAGGCCGAGATCGCCTTCACCGCGCTGCTTTCCCGTTTCCCCGCCCTGACGCTCGCCCCCGACGCCCACGATCCGCGGTATCAGACGAGCACCCTCATCCGCGGACTGACCGAACTACCGGTGCGCCTGCACTGACAGTTCCTCCACCGCGGCGGTTTCCAGGTAGGTGGCCGGTTTCGGCGCGCCGCCACAGCTGGCCTTGCGGGGCGGAGCGGGGACCGTGCGGGCGGTGACGCGCCAGCGGCGGCCGTCGCGATGGGTGACGACGGCGGCGCCGGCCAGGGTCGGGTCGGCGGTGTGGCTCGAATCGGGCTCGACGACCAGGGCGTCGGCGGGCAGGGCCGGGAACCGCTCGCGGACAGCGACTTCGGCGAGCTGGCCGATCGGGTCGTAGCAGCTGCGGCCGCGCAGGCCGGTGAGCGAGACGGCGCCGGTGTCGGCGGCGGCGAGCATGGCCTCGGCGGCGTCGGCGTCGACGCGGCCGTAGGTGAGACCGGACGGGAGCAGGACGACGGCGGGGGCGAAGCGGTGGCCGCCGGTGTGCGAGGCCTCCCAGACGCGGTCGGGATGGGCGGCGCCCAGGGTGGCGGCGATCGGGCGGCCGAGCCGGGCGCAGCACTGGTCGCGTTTGCCGTGCGCGCACACCAGGACCAGCGGCTCGTCCACGCGCGCACCGATTCCCGGCGGTGGGCCGTCGACCAGATGCAGGTCGATGTCGAGGAGCTGACGCAGGTCGGTGATCTCGAACCGCTCGCACCAGGAACCCTCGGGGCGCGAGCTGACCAGCAGCACGGTGCGGGTGCCGGTGAACTCGTTGCGGCCGGGACGGCGGATGAGGGTCGGGCGGACCTTCGCGGCGGTGGTGCGGGCGGCCAGTTCGGCGGTGATCTCCGGGCCGAGCACCTCGTCACCGATCACGTCGTGGCCCCAGGCACCGGGATGCTCGATGCACAGCCAGCCGGTGACATGCGCCGCGGTGCCGAGCAGGGACAGCTCCGTCGCGGCCACCGAGCACGACATGCTCTCGAACGGGTTCACGACGGCTCCTTCCTCGACCGATGTCCGGCCGATCCGGAACAGGCGTCGTTTCACTGTAGAACCGGCGCCGGGGCCAGCGGTAAGGGCACCCTGTGTTCGGTCATTCGTAGACGCCCTCGGCGTGCCAGGCGGCGGCGTCGTAGACGAGCAGCACGGTCCTGATCTCGGTGGGTTCGGCGTCGAGCTGGACCTGGGCGCGGGCGGCCGGACCCGCCTGCTCGGCGGCGGCCCACCAGCGCTCGTCCACCGGCCACGGGCCCGCCCAGCCGAGCAGTGCCCACTGCCTGCGACCCCAGTGCAGGCGGGCCGGGTCGGCGGTGAACAGGCCGCGGTCGGTGACCTCGACGGCGGTGCCGTCGGCGGCGGTCAGGTGCACGATGGGCCGGTGCAGGAGCAGCAGTGTCGGCGCGGGCTCGGGGAGCCGGCCGGGCCAGGGCTGGGACGGGTCGGCGGCCGGGGTGAGCTCGTCGCCGAGGGCGATCATGGTGATCCGCTCGGCGGGACCGCGCCCGCCGCTGAGCACGCCGACGCGCACCGCTTCGCCGCCGAGCAGGCCCTGCACCCGGACCAGCGCGCGGCGGGCCCGTTCGGTCTCCTCGCCCTCCCCGCCCCACAGGCCGAGTTGCAGCGCGCCCGCCGCGACCACCTCGACCGGTTCCAGGCGCAGCGCGACGATCGGCGCGGTCGGGCGATCGCGATGGGTGAGCCAGCCGTCGAGCTGCCAGCGGATGCGGTCGGCGGTGTCGAGCGGGGTGAGCGGGCGCGCGCAGCGCCAGATCCGCGAGAGTTCCTCCCCCGCCTCGGTGCGCGCGGTGACGGCCAGCCGGGTGCAGGCGACACCCGCGGCGGTGAGGGCGGTGTGCAACCGGGTCGCGAGGGTGCGGCCGGCGAAAGCGGCGGCGTCGACCCGGTCGATCGGCGGATCGCAGTCGAAGTCGACGCTCAGCTCCGGCGGTGGCCTGCGCGCGGAGGGCGCCCGCTCCGGCAGGGCGCGGGCGAGGCGGTGGGCCAGCACCGCGTCGGCGCCGAAGCGGGAGGCGACGTCGGCGGGGGTGAGCCGGGCGAAGTCGCCGACCCGGCGTAATCCCAAGCGGTGCAACAGGTCGACCAGATCGGCGCGTTCCGGCGGGGCCAGCGCGGATTCGGCCGCCAGCTCGGCCACCGGGAGCGGCGCCAGATAGCGGGCGCCGCCGCCGACCGGGACGAACGCGGCGCGGCGGGCCGCGAGCACCGCGGTCGACAGGGCGTCGGCGATGCCGATCTGGGCCTCGGCGCCCGCCACCGCCACGGCGTCGATCAGCTGGACCGCCGCCGCTTCCTCGGAACCGAAAAACCTGGTGGCGCCCCGCGCGCCGAGCACCAGCAGGCCAGGGCGCAGCACTTCGACACCGGGCACCGTCGCGTCGACCGCGCAGGCGATCGGTTCGAACAGCCGGGCGTCCCGGTCCGGATCGGCCTGGGCGACCACCAGATCGGGGCAGCGCGACTGCGCCTCCCTGCGGGTCACGCCCTCGCGCACACCCTCGGCCCTGGCGATCGCCGACGCCGACACCACCCGGTTCCCGTGCAGCACCGCCACCGGACGATCCGCGGGCACCCCCGCCGCCGCGGCCGCCGCCACCGCGGGCCAGTCCGGACACAGCAACGCCAGCACGCGCTCGGCCCGCGTCATCGGCTGTCCCCGACGCGACGACCGTCGGCGGCCGGATGTCCACCGCTGGTCAGCGTTCGCCACCGGCGGGGGAACCGCCCCGGCCGACCGCCGGGACGCGGCTCCGCCGCGGAACCACCGGTCGAGGCCGGTGACAGCCTCGGCGCCGTCGCCACTGTCGTCGCGGGCTCGGGGCACACCGTGATCGGTCGAGCCGCCGTGCGGCGGCCCGGGCTCGGCGGGGCCGTCGGGCAGGCGATCGGCGCCTGACCGGATGGCCGCCGCCGGCCGGTCACGACACGGCCTCCCGCAGGTCGGCCGCCGCGCGGGTCTCCGCTTCGCGGGCGAGCCATTCGGTGCGACCGGCCTTGGCGCACAGGTCTATCCGGCCGTGCCGGGGTGGGCCCGCCTTGGCGCTGACGCGCACGTCCAGGCAGACCGAACGCAGGCGGCCGCGGCCCGGGCCGAGACCGCGATAGCCGGTGACGCGGGTGTCCAGGCGCAGCGACGGATTGGTCCAGGTACCGCCCGCGACGACCAGGGTGGCGCCGCGGTTGCGGGCGCGGGCGGCGAGGACCCGGCAGCGGGCGGGTGGGACGGCGACGCCGTCTAGCCCGAGGACGACCAGATCGAGGCCGTCGAGCAGGACGGCGGCCACCTCGCCCGGATCGGGGCCGGGATCGGGGATCACGGCCAGCCGGGACAGCTGAGCGCCCATCTCGGCGGCGGCCAGCAAACCCAGCCGGGGCAGGCCGACCACCGCGGCGTGGCCACCGGCTCCGGTCACCGCGGCGAGCAGACCGGACAGCAGCGAGTGCGCGCCGGTATAGGCGACCACGGCACCCTTGGGCAGGCCACCCTCGGGCAACAGTTCGGCGAGCGGCGCGGGCACCGGCAACAGATCGCGGCGTAATGGCTGTTCACGGGGGATGTGCCCGGTGGCGGACTCGCCCCGGCCCGGTACCGCGGCCATCCGCCTGCGCAGTTCGTCGAGCGTGCGCGCCCGGGCCGCCACCTCGGGCGACAACGCATCCGAACCCATCAACACCACCTACTTCCACGATGGACCCGCGAGCGGAGAACCGCCCGGCACCGGAACGGCAGCACCGTTTCAGCTATCGATCGTATTCGAATATACGTTCGATCGCGACCAGGGTGACACCCACCCCCGCCCCGTGTCCACAGCGGGCCCCCTTATACCCGCGCGTCGTGATACCGGCCAGTCATCGGCATATTCGACTACCCTCGCACCCGTGACCGAACGTGCTCGTCCCCATATCGGCCCCGACTACCTCGTCGCGGGTCGCTACCGCCTGCAGTCGAAATTGGGCGGCGGTGGCATGGGCGCGGTCTGGCTCGCGACGGACCGGTTGCTGAACCGTGAGGTCGCGATCAAGCAGGTGCTCTCCACGGCCGGATTGAGCGAGGCCGAGGCCGAGCGCATCCGCAGCAGCATCGTGCACGAGGGCCGGGTGGCGGCCAAGCTGTCGCACGAGCACGCGATCGCCGTCTACGACGTGGTGATCGAGGCGGGCGAACCCTGGCTCGTCATGGAGTACTTACCCTCGCGCAGCGTGGCCAAGGCGCTCACGCTGTTCGACACGCTGCCCGCGGTCGAGGTCGCCCAGATCGGCGCGCAGGTGGCCGACGCGCTCGCCGCCGCGCACGCCGCAGGCATCGTGCACCGCGACATCAAGCCGGGCAACATCCTCGTCGCCGATCGCGGTCCCGATCTCGGCAAGGCCAAGCTCAGCGACTTCGGCATCTCGCGCGGCGCGGGCGACACCCACGGCGACGACCCGGAAGGCACCATCACCGGCACCCCCGCCTACCTGCCGCCCGAGGTCGCCCGCGGCGCCCAGCCCACCGAGGCCAGCGACGTGTTCTCCCTCGGCGCCACGCTCTACACCGCGCTGGAGGGCCAGCCGCCGTTCGGTTTCGACGACGACGAGAACGATGTCGTCACCCGGGCCGCGATGGGCCGGATCATCCCGCCCAGCCGCAGCGGCATCCTGACCCAGCCGCTGCTGCACATGCTCGAACCGGCCCCGCAGCGCCGCCCGACGATGGCCCAGGCGCGCGACGAGATCCTCACCGCCGCCTTCGGCCCCGGCACCGCCGCCTACATCCTCGGCGTGCCGCTGCGCACCGAGGACGGCACCATCCCGTCCTGGGCCGCCCGCAACTCCGCCAGCGGCCTGCGCAGCCCGCATTCCGCCCCGCTGCCGCGCCCACAGCGCGCCCCGCTGGCCGCCGCCCAGGCACCGGCCCAGCGCAGCGGCAGCTTCGTCGACAACCTGCCCAACGGGGCGCCGCTGGCCATCGGCGCCGGCGTGCTGATCGGCCTGGTCATCCTGATCGCGATCATCATCGCGGTGATGTGATCACTCGATCCGGCGGCGATGGGCCCATCGGGTCAGCGCGTTGCGATTGGACTGCTGGGTCTTGCGCAGCACGTTGGAGGCGTGGGTTTCCACCGTCTTCACCGAGATGAACAGGGTCTCGGCGATCTCGCGGTAGGTGTAGCCACGGGCCAGCAGGCGCAGGACCTCGAGCTCGCGCGGAGTGAGCGAGTCCAGCTCGGGATCGAGCGGCGGCTCGGGCACCGGCGATCGGCCCGTGAACGAGTCGAGGACGAAACCGGCCAGCCGCGGACTGAACACGGCGTCACCCCCGGCGACGCGGCGGATGCCGTCGGCCAGTTCGGCGCCGGAGATCGTCTTGGTGACATACCCGCGCGCGCCCGCCCTGATCACCGCGATCACGTCCTCGGCGGCATCGGACACGCTCAGCGCCAGGCACACCGGGCCGTCGGCGATCCCGGTCAGCACCGCGACACCGCCACCGTCGGGCATGTGCACGTCCAGCAGCACCACATCCGGTTTGGCCGCGTCGATCCCCGCGACCGCCTCGGCCACCGCGCCCGCCTCGCCGACGACCTCCATGTCGGTCTCGCGGCTCAGTTCGGCGCGCACGCCGGACCGGAACACCGCGTGATCGTCGACCAGGAACACCCGAACACTCACTGACAGCTCACTCTCATCCCACCGGCGATCGACTTGTTCTCATCGGTACCACACGACCGTGAATGTCGGTTCGGACCGAGGCATCGGGCCCACGAATATCGCTCGGGGGCAGCCGTTGCGGATCGCTCATGCCTCGGGCGAGAGCGGCGCGTCGACCGGAGCGCCGTCGGCGTCGGCGGCCGGGTCCGAGGTGCCGGAGTCCGAGCGCGGCATCACGATGCGCACCTCGGTGCCGCGACCGATGGTCGAGTCGATGACGGCGGTGCCGCCGCGGCGTTCGACGCGGGCGCAGATCGACTTCGCGACACCGCGCCGGTCGGCGGGCACGGCCGAGGTGTCGAAACCGGCGCCGCGGTCGCGGACGAAGATGCTCACCTGATGCGGTTCGGTCTCGGCGAACAGGTCGATCTCGGGGACGCCCGCGTGCTTGGCCGCGTTGACCAGCGCTTCCCGGCTCGCGCCGAGCAGCGCGGTGAAGTGTTCCTTCGGCAGGCCCGCGCCGGTGTCACCGGGGTCCATCGCCACATCGCCGACGGTCACCGGGGTGACCTTCACCCCGTGCTGGTCCTCCACCTCACCGGCGATGGTGCGCAGCGCGGCGGCCAGGCTGGACTGGGCGGGGGCGGTGTCGTCGAACAGCCACTTGCGCAGTTCGCGTTCCTGGCTGCGGGCCAGGCGCAGGACCTCCTGCGGGTCCTCGGCCTGCCGCTGGATCAGCGCGAGGGTCTGCAGCACCGAATCGTGCAGGTGCGAGGCGATCTCCTCGCGCTCCTCGTTGCGGATGCGGGCGCCGCGCTCGGCGTTGAGCGCGCGGACCATGCGCAGCCACAGCGGCACCGTCAGCAGGCCCGCGCCGACCAGCGTGACCGCGACCGCGATCAACGCCGATCCGAGCGAACTCAGGTCGATCCTGGCCAGCACCACCACGCCGAGGCCGACCACGATCAGCGTCGCCCCGGCCACGATCCGCGACCAGGTGACCACCGACGGCCGCGCGGGCAGCCCGAACAGCGCGCGAGGTCCGGGCGCGGCGACGTCGTACTCGCGCCAGACCAGCGCGGCACCGACCGCGACCACCACGATCGGGGCGATCACCTTCGCGGCGGTGCCCTGGAACAGCCAACCCACGGTGACCGCGAGACCGAGGCCGAGCAGGGCCAGGCCGATCGCCTGCCTGCGCTCGTCGCCGGTCGGTTTGGCCGCGTCGTTGCCGCCCGGGGTGAAGATCCACAGCAGCCCGTAGGCCACCAGGCCCGCGCCGACCAGGGCCGACAGCAGCACGAACGCCATCCGCACCTTGAACACGTCGACGCCGAGATGATCGGCCAGCCCACCGGCGACGCCACCGACCACCCGGCCACCGGTCCGGCGGACCAGTCGCGGGGTCTCCGGCAGCGGCGGGCCGACGGGCTCGGGGCCCGGCGTCGGCAGCACGCCCGGCCGGTAACCCCGCGGCACGCCGTACCCCGACGGCGTCGGGTACCCGGCCGGGTAGTAGCCGGGCGCGGGGCGAAACTGCGGCTGCGGGACGTAGGGGTGCGGTGTGCCGTAGACGGCCTGGCCGTTGCCGAGCGCCCGTGCGACGAAGCGCTGCGGGCCCTTCGGGTGCCGGTGTCCGCCCGGGTTCATCGCGGCGCCGGGGCCACCGGGATAGCGGGGTGCGCTGTTCGGCGGCGGGGTGGCGTTGTTCCCCGGTGCGGTGCCGTACCCGCGCGGGGCGACGGGCCCCTGGGCGGCGGCGCGGGCGGGAACAGACGGATCCATCCTTCGATACTGGCACGCTCGCGCGGCCCCCGGCATCGGGAATCTCCCTGATCTTGCCGCTTTCCGCGCCGCCCGGTACGCGTAGGCTGACCAGGTGAAGCAACTGTGAAGCGCCTGACCGTCGGCCTCGTCGCGACCTCCCGCAAGGAAAACGAACACCGGCTGGCGATCCACCCGGCCCATCTGGACCGGATCGATCCGGGATTGCGCGGTCAGATCTTCCTCGAACACGGCTACGGTGACCGGTTCGGCTATCCCGACGAACTCCTCGCGCCCCTGGTCGCGGGCTTTCGCACCCGCGCGGAACTGTTCGCCGAATGCGACGTGCTGCTGCTGGCCAAGCCGCTGGCCGAAGACCTCGAACAGATGCGGCCCGGCACCATCGTGTGGGGATGGCCGCACTGCGTGCAGGACCGGCGGATCACCCAGCTCGCCGTGGACCGCGCGCTGACCCTGATCGCCTGGGAGGCGATGAACCACTGGACCACGGCGGGCAACTTCAGCGTCCACGTCTTCCACAAGAACAACGAACTGGCCGGCTACTGCTCGGTCATGCACGCCCTGCAACTGCGCGGCATCACCGGCGACTACGGGCGTCGCAAGCGGGCGGCGGTGATCAGCTTCGGCGCGACAGCGCGCGGCGCGGTCCGCGCGCTCTCGGCACTCGGCATCAGCGATGTGACGGTGCTGACCCAGCGCAGCGTGTCGGCGGTGGCCTCGCCGTTCGCCTCGGTGCGCATGCAGCACTTCCAGCGCGACCCGGCCGACCCGAGCCGCACGCTCGCGCTGAAGGCGCCCGAGCCGGGGCCGCTGGCCGAGGTGCTGGCCACCTACGACGTGATCGTCAACTGCATGTTCCAGGACACCGAGGAACCGCTGATGTTCGTCACCGAGGACGATCTCGAGCTGTTCGCCCGCGGCACCCTGTTCATCGACGTCTCCTGCGACGAGGGAATGGGCTTCTCCTGGGCGCGCCCGACGACCTTCGCCGACCCGATGTTCACCCTCGGCGCCGATCTGCACCACTACGGGGTCGACCACAGTCCCTCGTTTCTCTGGGATTCGGCCACCTGGGAGAACTCCGAGGCACTGCTCGAGTACGTCCCGATCGTGCTGGCCGGCCCCGACGCCTGGGAGGGCAGCGAGACCATCCGGCGCGCCGTCGAGATCCGCGACGGCCGCGTCCAGAACCCCCGCATCCTGTCCTTCCAGGGCCGTGCCGCCGGGTACCCGTACGCGGTGATCTGACCCTGCGCCTGACCGGGGAACCCGGGCAAACCTCAGGGTTCACCCCGATGTGCGAAAGGACTGGTCGAGCACACCATGGAGGACATGAGCAGAACGAGCTTCGGTGACCAGATCCAGCAGATGTGGCATACGCGGCCCGTCCGGCTGCCGCGGCAGGGGCCGATCGCCGGCGTCGCGGCCGGGTTCGGGCTCCGCTACGGCGTCGATCCGGTGCTGCTGCGGGTGGCGTTCGTGGTCTCGACGATCTTCGGTGGCGCGGGCATCGTGCTGTATCTGCTCGCGTGGCTGGTGCTCAGCTCCGCGGGGAACGAGGCGTCGGCGGCCGAGGCGCTGACCGATCACGCGCGCGGCACGCACTCGCAGACCAAGACGATCGTGTTGATCGTCGCGCTGGCGATCGCGGTATCGACCATGGGTCCGGTGGGGCTCGGAATGGGCGGCTCCGGGGTGGTCAGCATGGGACTCATGCTGGCGGGTTGGTGGATGCTCTACATCCGGCACCCCGAACTGCCCAGCGGTTTCGACACCGTCCGCGCCGAATCACTCGGCACCGCGGGCTACCCGGCCGCGGGCTACCCGACCGGCGTGCCGGTCCGCGGGTACCCGTACGTCCCCGATGTGCCACCGACCGGGATGTACTCGCCCTACACCAAGCTGCCGGACGCCTACGTCCCCGATCCGGCCACAACCGTGCCGCCTCGCGCGCAAACCCGCACCGACGCAGCCGAATCCACGCCCCTGCTCCGGGTCGACACCACCGAGACGATCGTCCTGCACAAGGACCTCGCACCGGCCACCGCCGAACCCGGCCCCACCGACGTCGCGCACGCGTCGGATTCGGCGGACGTAGTCGACGTGGTCGCGACGAGCGAATCCGCCGCGGCCGCAGCGGTAGACGACACGACGAACCCACCCGCCGACATGGACACCGCCACCTCGACGCCCGCCAGCACGGCCGAGCCCGACGCAGCGGAAGCCACCCCGCATGCCGCATCGACCGATCTCGTCCGCGCCGTGGACGATTCGAGCGATCCCACGACGACCATCGATCTCGACAAGCGCGACGCCGGATCGGCCGAGGTGGCGACACCCGCGCCGATCCAGGACCTCGGGCTCGCCGCGACCGCCGTCCTCCGCACGGACCTCCCCTCGCCCACACCGGGTTTCCCGCGCAGCGGCGCGCAGGTGCCCAGCGGCATCGATCCGCTCGGCATCGCGCCGCTGGCCTGGGAGCTCCCCGAGGCGGCACCGCGCTACGCCGTGGCGGTGCCGCCCCCGCCGCCGAAGAAGCCGCGGTCGCGGCTCACCCCGGTCACCATCGGCCTGGCGATCCTGGCGGCGGCGTTCGCCGGTGCGGCCGCGGCCTCGGGCGTCGAATGGATGACCCCGGCGCGGATCGCGGCCGTCGCGCTCGCGGTCGTCGGGCTCGGGCTGATCGCGGGCGCGTTCCTGCGGCGCGGCTACGGACTGCTGGTACTGACCGCCCCGCTGGCCGGGTTCGTCCTGCTGGCCTCGCTGATCGGGCCGATCGACTTCGAAAACGGCGGCGCCATCGGCGATCGCGTCTGGGCGCCCACCTCGGTGTCGGAACTCCAGCCCCGCTACGCCCTCGACATCGGTTCGGGCACTCTGGATCTGCGGGGCCTGAACCTCACCGAATCGCGCAGCGTCGAAGTGGCGGTGAACATCGGTGACGCGAAAGTGCACCTGCCCGAAGGGATGACAGTGAACACGACATGTGACATCCGGGTGGCCGACGCGACCTGCGTCGAAGGGCTGAGCGGCCCGAAAACACCGGGTGCCCCGGTCCTGGACCTGCACATCAAGATGCACCTGGGTGACGTGGAGGTGACCCGTGGCTGACCCGACCGGCACCGAACCCCGCCGACCGGCGTTCTCCCTGCTCTGCACCGGACTGATCGCCCTGGCCCTGAGCGTCTGGGCGCTGCTCGGCGCACCGACCCCCGACAGCGGCGGCATCCTGCCGATCGGCTGGGGCGTGGTGATCGCGGCGATCGTCATCGGCCTGATGCTGACGATCTCCCCGCGCGGCAAACGACACTGACGAAAGCTCACCGAACACCGAGATACGACAATGGCCCGTCACCGTGACGGGCCATTGTCGTCGGAGGACACACGGCAATGGACGATTCCCGATCCGATCGGCAGCCCACTCCGCTGGCGAAGGCGCTGCCGCCGACCACCCATCGGCCGCCCGGCGGCTTCCTCCTCGGCAGGCTGCTGCTCACCCAGGTGGCGCCGCCACGGCGACCGGCCTAGCGCCCTACTCCCATTCGATGGTGCCCGGCGGCTTGCTCGTCACATCGAGCACCACGCGGTTGACGTCGGACACCTCATTGGTGATGCGCGTGGAGATGCGCTCGAGCACGTCGTAGGGCAGGCGTGTCCAGTCCGCGGTCATCGCGTCCTCGCTCGACACCGGGCGCAACACGATCGGGTGACCGTAGGTGCGGCCGTCGCCCTGCACACCGACCGAGCGCACGTCGGCCAGCAGCACGACCGGGCACTGCCAGATCTGCTTGTCCAGGCCCGCGGCGGTGAGTTCCTCGCGGGCGATGGCGTCGGCCTGGCGGAGCAGGTCGAGCCGATCGGCGGTCACCTCGCCGACGATGCGGATGGCCAGACCGGGGCCCGGGAAGGGCTGGCGGGCAACGATTTCCTCGGGCAGGCCCAGCTCGCGGCCGACCGCGCGGACCTCGTCCTTGAACAGCAGGCGCAGCGGCTCGACCAGGTCGAACTCGAGGTCGTCGGGCAGGCCGCCGACATTGTGGTGGCTCTTGATGTTCGCGGTGCCGGTGCCGCCGCCGGATTCGACGACGTCCGGGTACAGGGTGCCCTGCACCAGGAACTCGACCTTCGGCGCGGTCCCCGCGGCCGCGCCCTCCTCGAGCACGATGCCCGAGACCGCGTCCTCGAAGGAGCGGATGAACTCGCGGCCGATGATCTTGCGCTTCTCCTCCGGGTCGGAGACGCCCTTCAGCTCGCCCAGGAACTTGTCCACCGCGTCGACGGTCACCAGCTTGGCGCCGGTCGCCGCGACGAAGTCCTGCTGCACCTGCTCGCGCTCGCCGGCCCGCAGCAGACCGTGGTCGACGAACACGCAGGTGAGGCGGTCACCGATCGCGCGCTGCACCAGCGCGGCGGCGACGGCGGAATCGACACCGCCGGACAGACCGCAGATGGCGTGGCCGTCGCCGATCTGCGCGCGCACGTCCTCGATCAGGGCCTCGGCGATGTTGGCCGGGGTCCACTGCGCGGGGATACCAGCCAGCTCGTGCAGGAAGCGGCTCAGCACCTGCTGCCCGTGCGGCGAGTGCAGCACCTCCGGGTGGTACTGGACGCCGGCCAGGCGGCGGGCGCGATCCTCGAAGGCGGCGACCGGGGCGCCCGCGGTGGTGCCGGTGACCTCGAAGCCCTCGGGGGCGTCGGTCACGGCGTCACCGTGGCTCATCCAGACCGGCTGGATGGTCGGCAGGCCGCCGTGCAGCACGCCACCGTCGATGTTGAGCTCGGTGCGGCCGTACTCGCGGGTGCCGGTGTGGGCCACCGTGCCGCCCAGGGCCTGCGCCATCGCCTGGAAGCCGTAGCAGATGCCGAACACCGGCACGTTCAGGTCGAACAGCCGGGCGTCGAGCTGGGGCGCACCCTCGGCGTACACACTGGACGGGCCACCGGACAGGATGACGGCCAGCGGCTGCTTCTCGGCGATCTCCTCCACCGTCATGGTGTGTGGAATCACCTCGGAGAACACGCGCGACTCGCGCACCCGGCGGGCGATCAGCTGGGCGTACTGTGCGCCGAAGTCGACGACGAGGACCGGTCTCTGAGTTTCTGCCACCGGGACAGTTTAGTGACGCCGCACGAGGGCCGAGCAGCGGGCATCGGTGCGCGCACACGCGTTGGGAGAACATTGCGCAATCCCCGGTCGGGCTGGCTATCCTCGTGCTCGTGCCATTCGCCCGCGCGATCGATGCCGACATCTACTACGAGGACAGCGGTGGCACGGGGCCGGTGGTGTTGCTCGCCCACGAATTCTTCATGGACCGCACCATGTTCGCCGCGCAGCAGGCCGTGCTGGCACCCGAATTCCGGATCGTGGCCTGGGACGCGCGCGGACACGGCCGCACCAAGGATCAGCGGTTGCCGTTCACGTACTGGACCGCCGCGCGCGACGCGCTGACGGTCCTCGACGACATCGGCGCCGAGCGCGCCGTGGTCGGCGGCACCGCGCAAGGGGGATTCACGGCGTTGCGGACCGCGCTGGTCGCGCCGGAGCGGGTCGCCGCGCTCATCCTCATCAGCACCGAGGCGCACGGGCCGACCAGGGAGCAGTCCACCGCGACCCAGCGCTTCCTCGACGAGTGGCACGACAAGGGCTCGCGCGAGGAAGCGGCGGGCCGCCTGGCCGACTGGCTGATCGGCGACGACGATCGGCATCGCGACGTGTGGACCAAACGCTGGGTCAGCGACGCCCACAACGGCCTCGACGCCGCCGTCGGCTGCCTGCTCGGACGCGACTCCGTGCTGGACCGGCTGCGCGAGATCACCTGCCCCGCACTGATCATCCACGCCACCCACAGCGGCATCGCGGGCACGCGCGCCCGCACGCTGGCCGACGGGCTCACCGCCTCCACCTTCATGGAGATCGATGGCGCCCGGCTGGCCGTCACGATGACCCACCCGGAACCGGTCAACGCGGCGATCGCACGGTTCCTGCGGGAAAGGGTCGCCCTGACCCCCGTGCGCTAGCGGACGCTGAGCCCGACCTTCTGGAATTCCTTGAGGTCGGAGTAGCCGGCCTTGGCCATCGAGCGGCGCAGGCCACCGACCAGGTTCAGCGAGCCGAACGGGTCGTCGGAGGGGCCGTAGAGCACGCGCTCGAGGTTCGGGCGGGTCACCGTGCCGTCGGCGCCGTCGAGCCAGGACTCGTCGACCGGCAGGAACGAGCCGCGCGGCACCGAGGGGTGCGCGGTCGCCGAGGGCCAGTACCAGCCCCGCCCGGGCGCCTCGGCCGACACCGACAGCGGCACACCGAGCATCACGGCGTCGGCGCCACAGGCGATCGCCTTGGCGAGCTGGCCGGAGGTGGCGACGTCACCGTCGGCGATGACGTGCACGTAGCGGCCGCCGGTCTCGTCGAGGTAGTCGCGGCGGGCCGCGGCGGCGTCGGCGATCGCGGTCGCCATCGGCACGCCGATGCCGAGCACCTCGCCGGTGGTGGTGGCGCCCGGGTAGGAGCCGTAGCCGACGATGACGCCCGCGGCGCCGGTGCGCATCAGGTGCAGCGCGGTGCGGTGGTCGCTCACGCCACCGGCCACGACCGGCACGTCCAGCTCGGCGATGAAGGTCTTCAGGTTCAGCGGCTCACCGTCGCCCACATGCTCGGCGGAGATGATGGTGCCCTGCACCACCAGCAGGTCGACCCCGGCCTGCACCAGCGCCGGGGTCAGCGCCCGCGCGTTCTGCGGGCTGACCCGCACCGCGGTGGTCACGCCCGCGGCGCGCACCTGCGCGACCGCGGCCGCGAGCAGATCGGGCTGCATGGGCGCGGCGTGTAATTCCTGCAGCAGGGAGATCGCGCGTTCGTAACCCCCCTTGTCGACGAGATCGATCAGCTGATCGACCTTGTCCTGGACGTCGGCGTGCCGGGCCCACAGGCCCTCACCGTTGATCACCCCGAGGCCGCCGAGGCGACCCAGCTCGATCGCGAACTCCGGGGAGACCAGCGCGTCGGTCGGGTGCGAGAGCACCGGGATCTCGAAACGGTAGGCGTCGAGCTGCCAGGCCAGCGAGACCTGCTTGGACGAGCGCGTCCGCCGCGAGGGGACGATGTCGACGTCGTCGAGCTCGTAGGTCCGCCGCGCGACCCTGCCCATTCCGATTTCCACCATGTCACGCACAGTCACGCTCTGCTTTCTGAGCGCTGGCGCGCTCGAGTTCGCGGCCCCCTGGGGGCCGCCGGTCGGTCACCGCGGCTTGCTCCTGCGTCGCCTACGCCGCGGCGCCTGGCCGGCGGCCCGGCCGCGAACCGGCCACTGCGTGGCCGCCGCTCCTCGAGGTCGCGGGTGCGGGGAACGTTGGTGTTGGAAGGCCGACAACATCTCGACGCCAGCCTTCGCTGTTGGTCAGCGGACCGCAAGCCCCTGCCAGGTGCGAGTTGCCCACGTGTTTGTGCGCCGGAGGTCGGCCCTCCGGCGCACAAACGCAGCTATTGTACTCAGCCGCGCCCGGTGTAGTTCGGGGCCTCGACCGTCATGGTGATGTCGTGCGGGTGACTCTCCTTGAGGCCCGCCGCGGTGATCTGCACGAACTGCGCGTTCTGCAGGTGCTCGATGTTCTGCGAACCGGTGTAGCCCATGGCCGCGCGCAGGCCGCCGACGAGCTGGTGGATCACCTGGTTGACCGGGCCACGGAACGGCACGCGTCCCTCGATGCCCTCGGGGACCAGCTTGTCCTCGGCGAGCACGTCGTCCTGGAAGTAGCGGTCCTTGGAGTACGACTTGGCCTGGCCGCGTCCCTGCATGGCACCGAGCGAACCCATGCCGCGGTAGCTCTTGAACTGCTTGCCGTTGACCAGGATCAGGTCACCGGGGGCCTCGGCGGTGCCCGCGAGCAGCGAGCCGAGCATCACGGTGGAGGCGCCGGCCGCGATGGCCTTGGCGACGTCACCGGAGTACTGCACGCCACCGTCGGCGATGACCGGCACACCGGCGGCCTTGCACGCGGCGACGGCCTCGAGGATCGCGGTGATCTGCGGGGCGCCGACACCGGCGACCACGCGGGTGGTGCAGATCGAGCCGGGACCGACACCCACCTTGACAGCGTCGACGCCCGCCTCGACGAGCGCCGCGGCGCCCGCGCGGGTGGCGACATTGCCGCCGACGATCTGGATCCGGTCGCCCACCTCGGCCTTGACCTTGGCGACCATCTGCAGCACCTGCGACTGGTGACCGTGCGCGGTGTCGACGATCAGCACGTCGACCCCGGCGTCGCCCAGCGTCATCGCGCGCGACCAGGAGTCCTCGCCGACGCCGATCGCGGCGCCGACCAGCAGCCTGCCGTCGCGGTCCTTGGTGGCATTGGGGTACTGATCGGTCTTGACGAAGTCCTTGACCGTGATCAGGCCGCGCAGGCGGCCGTTGCCGTCGACGATCGGCAGCTTCTCGATCTTGTGGCGGCGCAGCAGACCCAGCGCGGCCTCGGCGGTGACGCCCTCCTGGGCGGTGATCAGCGGCGCCTTGGTCATCACCTCGTCGACGCGACGATCCTGATCGACCTCGAAACGCATGTCACGGTTGGTGATGATGCCCACCAGCGCGCCGGTCTCGTCCACCACGGGCAGGCCCGAGATGCGGAACCGGGCGCACATGGCGTCGACCTCGGCGAGGGTGTCGGTGGGACGACAGGTGACCGGGTCGGTCACCATGCCCGCCTCCGACCGCTTCACCGTCTCCACCTGGGCGGCCTGATCGGCGGCCGAGAGGTTGCGGTGCAGCACGCCCATACCACCGGCACGCGCCATCGCGATGGCCATGCGGGCCTCGGTGACGGTGTCCATGGCCGAACTCACCAGCGGGGTGCGCAGGGTGATCTCCCTGGTGAGCCTGCTGGAGGTCTCGACGGAACTGGGGATGAGATCCGAGGCGGCAGGCAGCAACAGCACGTCGTCGAACGTGAGGCCGAGCATGGCGATCTTGGTCGGATCGTCGCCACCCGTAGGAGGGCGCACCGCGATTCGTTCGCCCGACACGGGATTACTCATTCGGATCGACCCCTCCTGGTCGTCGGTAGCAACCGACGCCGATAGATGCAGCGCGACGGTGCTGAGCGGAAATGATTGATGGTCGGTGAGAACAAGCTCGCCGACGCCTGCATTCCATGGTATCCGGCGGGCGAACACGCCTGTGAAGTGAGCCCCGCGGCAAACTTGCCCGGTGCATCGCTGGCGCAGACCACCAAGTACTGCGTACCGTGGGGATGTGCGTGACCATCTACCACCTGGCCTGCCGCCGGATCCCTTCGCCGGAGACCCCTCCGACCCGTCTGCCGCGCTCGATGCGATCGAGCCCGGTGAGCCGCTGGATCCTCATGAGCGCCTCGCGGTCGAGGAAGATCTCGCCGACCTCGCCGTCTACGAAGCCCTGCTGGCCCATCGCGGCATCCGCGGGCTCGTCGTCAGCTGCGAGGATTGTCGGCAAGATCACTACCACGACTGGGACATGCTGCGGGCGAACCTGCTCCAGCTACTCGTCGACGGCACCGTCCGTCCGCACGAGCCCGCCTACGACCCGACGCCCGAGGCGTACGTCACCTGGGACTACTGCCGCGGCTACGCGGACGCCTCGATGAACGAGGCGTTCCACGGCGACGGCTTCGACGGCTTCGACAGCTGAGCCGTCCGCTGGGCGCCGCTCCCCCGCTCCGGTCACGCGTGCGCGGGGGACGGATGCCGCACGGCATCGACAGACACCAACGACGAAGGCCCCGAACCTGAGGTTCGGGGCCTTCGTCGTCAGAACGCGACGATCAGGGTGACGGCACCGCGGGCGGTGCGGGCAGGATCGTCATGGCCGGCGGCGTCTGCAGGGTCGGTGGCACCGTGGGTGGCACCGGAGCGGACGTCGGGACCACCGTCGGCACGGTGACCGGCGGTGGTTCGGCGATGGTTGTCTGCGGGGTGGTCGGGTCGACCGTCACCGGGGGTGGTGTGGTCGGCACGGTGGTCACCGGCGGCACCGTGGGTTCGACGGTGACCGGCGGAACGAGCGGCTTGGTCTCCGAACCCGGACCCGGCGTCTGCAGGATCACCGGCGGCTCCGAGGACGGGTCGGCGGTACCACCGGGACCGGTCGGCGCCACCGGAGCGGTGCTGCCCGGGTTGGGGGTCGGCGAGGCCGGCGACGGTGAGGTGGGCTTGGTCTGTCCGGGTGAGGTCGGCGCCGACGGCGCCAGCTGGGCGGCGATCTCCGGCGCGCGCTTGGCCAGCTCGTCACGCAGCAGGTTCCAGCGGGCGACCAGATCCTCCCGCTTGCCCGGGTCGTTGACCTGGCTCGCGGTGGCCGAAGCCTGTTCCAGCCGGGCCCGCGCCTGCTCCGGGTTACCGGCGTCGAGCAGGTTCTGCGCGGCGACGAGATCGTCGTCGGCACGTGCCACGACGGTCGACTGCGCCTGCTCGCTGAACACGACCTCCTTGACGCGCCACAGCGGATCGCCGGGTGCCGCGCTGTAGGAGAACGCTGTGATGCCGCCGAAGACCACGGCCAGTGCCGCGGCCGCGCCGAGAATGGGTCGTACCAGCCGTAGACGTCCGCGCGAGGAAGCTCCGACTCGAACCTGCCGCGCGCCGATCTCCTGATTGACCGCCGCGAACACGGTGTCCAGATCAGGACCCGCGGGCATCGGCTCGGCCAGCAGGTCAGCTCGCCAATCCGCGAGCAACGACGCCAGCTGGAACTCCTCGGGGCTGTCGGTACGCACCGGTCCGTCGCTCGCGATCGCGTCGATCAGCGCATCATCGCTGCGCACCGCCGCGATGTCGACCGGACCGGAATCACCGGCATCCTCGGCGGCGTAGGGACCGCTGTCGTGCGACCCACGCCAAACCTTCCGGTCGCCTCGACCGCGCTCGCCATCCCTAGCCATACATTTCACCTGCCCTCGCCACTTGTGACTTCAGTTTCGCGAGTGCCCTGTGCTGGGCTACTCGTATCGCCCCCGCCGTGCTGCCCACGGCGACTGCGGTTTCCTCTGCTGACAGACCCATGACCAAGCGCAGGATCAGGATTTCCCGATGTTTCTCGGGGAGTGTTGCCAGCAGAGTGTTCATCTGCCTGCTCGTCTCCGAGTCGAGAGCTCGCTGCTCCGGTCCCTGGTCGGTGGATATGACATCTGGTACTTCGGCCATCGCCTCCGCCTTGTTACGGGCGGCGTTGCGATGGGCGTCGGCGACCTTGTGCGAAGCGATGCCGTAAACGAAGGCCATGAAGGGCCGACCCTGATCCTGATAGCGGGGCAGGGCGGTCATCACAGCCAAACAGACCTCTTGCGCAACATCATCCGCGGAGAGCTGCCCGCGCTCCGCGGCCCCGATCCTGGCCCGGCAGTAGCGGACTACCAGCGGACGGATCAGTTCCAGTACCTGAGCTAAAGCAGTCCTGTCGCCCTGCGCAGCCGCAGCGACGGCGAGGTCCAACTCTTCGCCCATATGCGTCATCGTCAGAGATTTTCCTGGCGTTACGAGTGGCGCGGTCCAATGTGACCGAGCTTCCACCGAAGGGGCGGAACGGGACTAACAATAGCGACCCGTTGATCACCCGCTAGCGGGCCTGGCCCCTTCTATGAGACCTCTCAGGAAGATCACCGGGGAGGGGTCACCAGGACGGCGCCGTGAAATCCCCACCCCATGCGCGGATTCGGGCCGCATGATCTGCGGCTTCGGCTGCGGCGGCCCGCGACTCGGCCTCCGCGCACACCCCGGCACGCAGCAGCGCCGTGGCCCAGCGCAGGGGCAACAGGCCGTGTTCGCGGCACTCGTCGTCGACCGCGCGGGCCCGTCGCGCCGACCCGTCCAGGTCGCCCGTGGCGGCGGTCGCGGCGGCGACCAGCAGCGCCGATTTCACCCGGTGCCGCACCGAGGGCAGGGCGGCGGCGAGCGCCACCGCGGTCTCGGCGTCGCGCAGCGCCGGCGCCGCCGCGCCCCCGGCCAGCGCGGTCTCCGCGCGCACCCAGTGCCAGCGCACCGCGCAGCGGGCCGGGGCGTCGGCCAGCAGCGGTTCCACCCGGCCGAGCAGTCGGCGGGCCAGGGCGAGCCTGCCGGTGCCGAGGGCGTCGGCGGCCAGGCCGGTGTAGGCGTCGGCCAGCGCCTCGGCGCGGGCGGCGCCGGTGGCGCCGAGGGCGAGCGTGGCCGCGCGACCGTCGAAGGTCGCGGCGGCGGCGTGCCCGCCGAGCTGACGCAGCAGCGAGCCGCGGGTGCTCTCGACGCGCGAGCGCAGCGCCGGATCGATGCGCGCGCGGGTGAGCGTCAGCAGCTCCGCTCTGGCAGCGGCGTAGCGGCCCTGCGCGCCGAGCGCGACAGCGCGATACCACCTGTCCAGGGGGGTAGCCGGAGTCGGCAACTCCGCAGCGGCCGTGCCGGGCGTTGGCCCGAAAGCAGTCGCAGCGAGTATTTCGGAACCGATATCCGCGGGTGAAGCCGTTGTCTGCACGCCGAGACTGTAGCCGCCACCGGCGGCGAGGCCTTCTCGTGATATGTCACGACGACGCAGGCGCAGCTACCGATCAGCTTTTCCTCCGGTGGCTCATGTTGCCATCAGGTAAATCTCCGCCCGCCGGCACCGCTACCGCAAAGTTTCGAATTCACATGCGTTTCGCGCAATTAACCTCGGCGCCCCGATTACGCCATCTGCGCCCCGTCCACGGCGGAGGGCCGTTGTGACCCGGAACACCCGCCCGACCGGCGGCCCAGCGGGCCGAAACCGGCCCTGCCTGGCGCGACCTGGGGAAACGCCCGACACCGCGAGCACCGCGCGGCGACCCATCCATAGCCAACCGAACAGTATGGACGGGTCGAGCATGAAATGTAAACAGTGCGCAGGTTAAATTTCAGCGTTGCGGATTTGCGGTACCAATGCGTCGAACTATTGACGGAAATTCCCGCGTGCACCTAACGTAGCTCATCGCCGGGGTCGGCGCCGCGCGAAATTGCAGCGACCACCTTCGGCACCGTCAGGCACCGTCGAGCCGGCCACCTCCGCGCGAGGTGGCGCGAAGACCTGCCGCACCACGTCGCTCGACAACGCTGACGAGCTCGCACCACAAGGAGTTCACCATGCCCATGCCCACCCACCTCCCCGGCCCGAACGCCGATGTCTGGGATTGGCAGATGCGCGGTTCGTGCCGCGGCCAGGACTCCGCCGTCTTCTTCCACCCCGACGGCGAACGTGGCCGTGCCCGCACCGCGCGCGAGATGCGCGCCAAGGAGATCTGCCGGGCCTGCCCCGTGCTGATGCAGTGCCGTACCCACGCGCTCAAGGTGAGCGAGCCGTACGGCATCTGGGGCGGGATGTCGGAGACCGAACGCGAGATGCACGCGCGCCGCAACCGGCGCCGCATGGCCGTCTAGATACTTCGGCAAATCAACTCCCATCCGCCCGGCGTGGCGTGCCGAATCTCTAGCAAACAGCTGGCACCCGAACAAGGCACCCCCGGGCGGAGGGAGGTCATAGCCGCGGGCTACATTCGTGACCGATGACACAGAATGGGTTCCGAAGCGAAGCCTTCCCACCGAGCGTGGATTCTGCGGTTACCGCACGCGCGGCCGAAGGAGTCGAGCTAGCTGCACTGTTGGAACGATGCGGCCTGTCCGACCAGCAAGCCTTTGCCGAACTGTACGACCGGACGTCTGCGCGCGTCTTCGGCCTGATCCTGCGGGTCCTCCACGACCCGGGATACGCGGAGGAGACCACGCAAGAGGTCTATCTCCAGATCTGGCGCACCGCAACGAGTTTCGACCCCGCCAAGGGGTCGGCGGTGACCTGGCTGATGACGTTGGCGCACCGACGGGCGGTCGACCGGGTTCGTGCCGAGCAAGCCCACACCCAGCGCGAGGTCGCGTACGGGATACGGGTTCTCGGCAACGAATTCGACGAGGTCACGGAGGAGGTGGAACGCAGACTCGAACAACAGGCCGTCCAGCGCGGGCTCTCGACTTTGACCGAGACGCAGCGCGAGGCGATCTCGCTCGCCTACTACGGCGGGCGCACCTATGCGGAGGTAGCTCAGCACCTCGGCATCGGACTACCGACCGTCAAGTCCCGTATTCGGGACGGACTGACACGACTGAAGAAAAGTTTGGGGGTGACGTGAGATGAACGAAGCCCAGATCGATCTCGCGCACACCGTCGCGCTCGGATTGATCGACGACGAAGACCATCACGCGATCCAGACCATCATCGATACCGAAGACCCCGTCCTCTGTACCGAGTTCCTGCACGAGATCCGCGCTACCCGCACGGTCCTCGCCGAACTCGGTGCGAGTACCCCGACACCACCTCCCCCCTCCCTGCGTGCGCGCCTGCTGGCCGCGCTCGACGCCGAAGAGCCCCCGGTAGCCAGCTAGCGCGAAAACGAAAGGCCCCCGAACCGCAGTGCGGTCCAGGGGCCTTCGTCGTGCCGCGGGTCAGTGCGCGTGGCCGTGATGCCCGTGGTCGTCGGCCTCCTCGGCCGGCTTCTCCACGATGGCGCTCTCGGTGGTCAGGATCATCCGCGCGACCGAGGCGGCGTTCACCACGGCGGAGCGGGTCACCTTGACCGGGTCGACGACACCGTCGGTGAGCAGGTCACCGTAGGTCAGGGTGGCGGCGTTGAAGCCCTCCTTGCCCTCGGCGACCTTGCTGACGACGACCGCGCCGTCGACACCGGCGTTGGTGGCGATCCAGAACAGCGGCGCCTCGAGGCCCTTGCGGACGACCTCGACGCCGACGCGCTGGTCACCGGTCAGCGAGTCGCGCAGCTCGATCAGCGCGGTCGCGGCCTGCACGAGTGCGGTACCGCCACCGGCGACGATGCCCTCCTCGACCGCGGCCTTGGCCGCCGCGACCGCGTCGTCGACGCGGTACTTGCGCTCCTTGAGCGCGGTCTCGGTGGCCGCGCCGACGCGGATCACCGCGACGCCGCCGGCCAGCTTCGCCAGACGCTCCTCGAGCTTCTCGCGATCCCAGTCGGAATCGGTGGCCTCGATCTCGCGACGCAGCTGCGCGCTGCGGGCCGCGATGTCGGCCTCGGTGCCCGCGCCGTCGATCAGGACGGTCTCGTCCTTGGTGACGACGATGCGACGCGCCTGACCGAGCTGCTCGATGGTGGCCTCGCGCAGGGTGACGCCCAGATCGGGGTTGATCACGGTGCCACCGGTGACGACGGCCAGGTCGTCGAGGAACGCCTTGCGGCGGTCACCGAAGAACGGCGCCTTGACCGCGACGGCCTTGAGGGTCTTGCGGATCGAGTTGACCACCAGGGTGGACAGCGCCTCGCCCTCGATGTCCTCGGCGATGATCAGCACCGACTTGCCGGACTCGGCGATCTTCTCGAGCAGCGGCAGCAGGTCGGGCAGCGAGCTGATCTTGTCGCGGTGCAGCAGGACGTAGGTGTCCTCCAGCACGGCCTGCTGGGTCTCGGGGTCGGTCACGAAGTAGGGCGAGAGGTAGCCCTTGTCGAACGCCACACCCTCGGTGATCACGAGCTCGGTCTGGGTGGTCGAGGACTCCTCGACCGTCACCACGCCGTCCTTGCCGACGGTGGTCAGCGCCTTGCCGACCATCGCGCCGATCTCCTCGTCGCGCGAGGAGACGGTGGCGACCTGGGCGATGGCCTGCTCGCCGGAGACCGGGGTGGCCGCGGCCAGCAGCACCTCCGACACCTTGTCGGCGGCCAGCGCGATGCCCTGGCCGAGGGAGATCGGGTTGGCACCCGCGGCGACGTTCTTCAGGCCGGCGCGCACGAAGGCCTGGGCCAGCACGGTCGCGGTCGTGGTGCCGTCACCGGCGACGTCGTTGGTCTTGGTGGCGACGCTCTTGACGAGCTGCGCGCCGAGGTTCTCGAAGGGGTCCTCGAGGTCGATGTCCCGCGCGATGGTGACACCGTCGTTGGTGACGGTCGGGCCACCGAAGGCCTTGGCCAGCACGACGTGGCGGCCACGGGGACCGAGGGTCACCTTGACGGCGTCGGCGAGCTTGTCGACACCGCGTTCCAGAGCCCGGCGAGCCTTCTCGTCGAACTCGATCTGCTTTGCCATAAAGGATTCAGCTCCTGTGTTGAATGGCGGCACTCCCGGGCCCCTACGTGGTGACGCGAGCTGCCGCCTCCGGGTCCGTCGCTCATGCCGCGAGTGAGAACGCAATCCGCCCCGGGTCGCTGGACGACGCCGGGGCGGAACGCGAATGCGGCGTTGGCCTACTTGGTGACGACGGCCAGGATGTCGCGCGCCGACAGGATGAGGTACTCGCCACCCTGGTACTTGATCTCGGTGCCGCCGTACTTGCTGTAGATGACGACGTCGCCTTCCTTGACGTCGACGGGGATGCGGTCACCCTTGTCGGTGATCCGGCCCTCGCCGACGGCGATGACGGTGCCCTCCTGCGGCTTCTCCTTGGCCGTGTCCGGGATGACCAGGCCGGAGGCCGTCGTCGTCTCGGCCTCGTTGGCCTGGACGAGGATCTTGTCCTCGAGCGGCTTGATGTTCACGCTCGCCACGTTGAGCCCTCCACTTTCAGGGGAATTCGGTCGTCCGGAACTGTTGTCCCGGACCGGGTTTCGGTCTGCATGCGACCCTGCGCGTCAGCCCCGTCGTCGCGGGTGCCGGGACCCGAAGCCCAGTAGTCGACTGGCACAAGCACAGCTACACAGTGCCGACTAGCACTCTATACGTGAGAGTGCCAGCGCTCAAGGCCGGGTTCTGCCAATGTCGCATTTTCGACACGCCCACACTGGCCAGTGATCTTCACATCGCTTGCCACAATCTGTAACGTTCGCATAACAGGCTGTGAAAGGATATGTATAGCGTTCCATTCGAGATGGTCGGCATCACAGAACCATCCGCTCGAAGGGAGGTGAACATGCGAACATCCCTCGGCATCTCCGCAGGTAACGAGGTGGTGTGCTCAGCGCTGGTCGCCACCGGTCCGGCCGGTGAGCAGAGCTTCGATTACCGCGTCGTCTCCGCCGACGCGGCCCATTCCGATCTCGGCGATCTCGTGTCGTCCTCGATCGAGCTGATGACCACCCAGCTGCCCGTCACCCAGGGCGCCGCCATGGCGGGCGAACCGCTCGGGCGCTATTCCACCGGCGCGCACCGCAGGGCCGAGTCGGCCCGATCGCGCCCACCGACCAGCGTCGCCGTCGCCTACCGGAACAAGGAGCAGGCCCAGGCCATCCGGGCCGCCACCACCCGGCACCGGGATCTGCGGCTGGTGCCCGAGGGCACCGCGGCGATGACCTACTTACGCGACACCGGCCTGCTCGGCCGCTACGCCACCGTCGCCGTGGTCGACCTCGGCGCCACCGGACTCACCGTCACCGTCGTCGACTACGCCGACGGCACGATCCTGCACACCGAACGCACGCCCACGCTCAGCGGCAACGCCATCGACGAGCTGATCTACCACCACCTCGTCGACCTGCACTACGCCCGCCGGGGCACCAGGCCCAACCGCGGCACCCTGACCAACCGGGGCCGGGCGGCCAAGGAGCACCTGTCGATCGCGCCCGCGGTCACCATCGACCACGTCGCCGGGCAGCCGCTCAAGCTCACCCGCTCCGATTTCGAGGAGCTCATCGGTGGGCTGCTGCGCAATATCGCGCTGTTCACCGGTTCGGTCTTCACCCGCGCGCCGAAGTACCCCGAGGCGGTCGCGGTGATCGGCGGCTGCGCCAACATCCCCGCCGTCGTGGAGACGCTGCACGGCAGGCTGGACGTCCCGGTCCTCACCGTGCCCGATCCGGAGGCCGTGATCGCCAAGGGCGCCGCGCTCGTCGCCGACGCGGCGGCACCCTCGGCCCTGCAGGTGGCCGCGCTGGGCGACGCCCCGAGCGGCACCTTCGCCAAGGTCGCCGGGACGCTGGCCGGCGCGGTCGTCGTGGTCGGCCTGGTGATCGGCTACGGCGTGCAGGCGGTCTCGCCCGACCCCGCCGATGTCACCCCCGCGGGCACCAGCAGCACCGTGCGGCAACCGCCGTTACCCGTGGTGCCGCAGCAGGCACCGACACCCCAGAATCGCGAGAGCACCGACCGCACCGGCGTCACCAACGCGCCGCCCACCACCGAAGTCACGACGACCCCGGCCCCGACCACGCCGTCGACCACGCCGCCGTCGTCGCCCCCGAGCCAGATGGCCCCGCCGTCGTCGACGACGGCGCCCACGCTGCGCCCGGATCCGAATCTGCCGCAGATCCCCTACCCGGAGTCGCCGCTCGGCCCGATCGACAGTGGGTCCTCGGGTGGCCAGCAGCAGCGACCGTCGACGCCGAACACCTCACCGTCCCAGCGGCCCGCCCAGGGCCTGCTCCCGGTGCCGCCCGCCGCGAGTACACCGGAGAGCGCGCCACTGCAGCTGATCGACTAGCCGCGCAGAGCGCTCACCGACACCGGCAGACCCGGATCGGTGGCGACCGTCAATTCCGCGGGCTGCGCGCCCGCCGCGATCACGTGCGCACCGAGCGCCGCGATCATCACCCCGTTGTCGGTGCACAGCCGAGGCTTGGGCACCCGCAGGGTCAATCCCGCTGCCGCGCAGCGTTCCTCGGCCAGCGAACGAATCCGCGAATTCGCGGTGGCACCGCCGCCGAGCACGATCGTGTCCACGCCGACATCGGTCGCGGCGCGCACGGCCTTCATCGTCAGTACATCGGCCACCGCCTCCTGGAAGGACGCGGCGATATCCGGGATCGGCAGCTGGTCGGGGCCGATGCCCTGGCGCTGCGCGGCCTCGACATAGCGGGCTACCGCGGTCTTGAGGCCGGAGAAGGAGAAGTCGTAGCGGGCATCGCGCGGACCGGTCATGCCGCGCGGGAACGCGATCGCGCGCGGGTCGCCGTCCTTGGCCGCCGCGTCGAGGTAGGGACCGCCCGGGTAGCCGAGGCCGAGCAGGCGGGCGACCTTGTCGAAGGCCTCGCCCGCGGCGTCGTCGACCGTGCTGCCGAGTTCGGTGATCGGCGAGCCCAGGTCGGTGACCTGCAGCAGGTGCGTGTGCCCGCCGGAGACGAGCAGCGCCACCGCGGGCGGCAGCGGACCGTGCTCGAGAGTGTCCACCGCGACGTGCCCGCCGAGGTGGTTGAGCGCGTAGAACGGTACGTCCCAGGCGGCCGCGTAGGCCTTGGCCGCGGCGACGCCGACCAGCAGCGCACCGGCGAGGCCGGGCCCGATGGTGACGGCGAGCGCGTCGGGCTTGCTGATGCCCGCGGCGGCCAGCGCCCGGCGCATGGCGGGCACGATCGCCTCGAGATGCGCGCGCGAGGCGATCTCGGGGACCACGCCGCCGAAGCGCGCGTGCTGGTCGACGCTGGAGGCCACCTCGTCGGCGAGCAGTTCCAGCGAACCATCCGGGTGGCGCCGGACGATGCCGACTCCCGTTTCGTCGCACGAGCTTTCGATGCCCATGACGATCACGACAGCACCTCGTCCTGCCTGCCGCGCGCGGCCCATTCGTCGGCCGCCACGGTGAGTTCGGGCCTGCGCATCGTGTACGCGTCGGCGCCGCTGGGGTGGTAGTAGTTCTTGCGCAGCCCGATGATGTGGAAACCGTGCTTGGCGTAGAGCGCGATCGCGGGCGCGTTGTCGGTGCGGACCTCGAGGAACACCGGGCCGCCACGTTCGGCGGCGGTGGCCAGCAACGCCTCCAGCAGCAGCGTGCCGATGCCGCCGCGATGACAGTCCGGATCGACGCCGATGGTGTGCACCTCGGCTTCGGGATGCGCGGCGTCGCCGAGCAGCGCGATGCCCGCGTACCCGACCATCGCGCCGTTCGCGTCGCGGGCGGTGATGTAGCGGTTGTGCGCGCCGGCCAGCTCGGACCGGAACGACACCGCCTGCCAGGGGTCGTCCTCGGGGAACAGCAGGTGCTCGAGCTCGACGCAGCGGTCGATGTCGTGCACCGTCATCGGTGCGATCCGGTAGTCGGACACGGCGCTCACGCCCCGGTCCGGTCGAGGGTGCGGAAGCTGTTCTCCACGGCGTCGGGCCTGCGCAGGTACAGCGGGACCAGCGGCTCGGGCGCGGTACCGGCCAGCAGCTCGGCCGCGGCGACGGTCACCAGCCCGGCGGGCGAGGGCGTCTCGCTCGGCAGCACCGGCAGATCGAAGTAGTCGACGTGGGCGGCCGAGCCCGCGATCGCGGCGGCGTCGCCGAGCGGGACCTCGGCGGGCTTGCATACCTCAGGTCCGGCGCTGCGCGTCCCGTTCAGGTAGCGGGCCCAGTAGACCTCGCGCCTGCGCGCGTCGGTCACCACCAGCAGTTCGCCGATGTCGCGCTGCTCGCCCGTGGCCTCGGCCTCGGCGGCGATGGCATCGAGGCTGCACACCCCGTACACGGGCAGCCCCAGCGCGTCACCGAAGGCGGCGGCGGTGGCCATCCCGACGCGCAGCCCGGTGAACGGGCCCGGCCCGATCCCGACGACGAGCGCGTCGAGCTCGTCGCGGCGCACCCCGGCCTCGGTGAGGCATTCCAGGATCTGCGGGGTGAGCACTTCGGCGTGGGCGCGGGCGTCGACCTTCACGCGGGCAGCGAGCGTCGCCACGGCGGGCCGGGCGTCCGCGTCGGCGGCAGGTGACAGATGCACCAATCCCGCTGTAACGGCGGGTGTCGCGGTGTCGACTGCTAGTACGAGCATGATTGTCTCAACAATACCGGGTGGTTTCCGCGCCCGGCGCGCACCGGTGCCCGCCGATCCACGGGTTATTCGATCCACTCCCAGATGGCCGTGCGCACATCGGATTCCGGTTCCCGGGCGAGTTGCACCCGCAGATGCCGCTCGGTGAGGTGTTCGACGACACCCTTGCCCCACTCCACCACCACGACGGCGTGATGTAAGTCGGTGTCGAGGTCGAGAGCGTCGAGTTCGTCCAGGTCGCCCGCGAGGCGGTAGGCGTCCACGTGCACCAGCGCGACGCCGGGCGTGCCGTCGGGCCGCTGCCCCGCCTTGTGCGCCCGCGCGATGATGAAGGTCGGCGAGCTGACCCGGCCAGCCACGCCGAGACCCGCCGCGATCCCCCTGGTCAGCGCCGTTTTTCCGGCGCCGAGCGGACCGTCGAGCACCACCAGGTCGCCGGCGCGCAGGGTCGCGGCCAGCTCCCGGCCGAACGCCTCGGTGTCCTCGACCGTGGCGAGGACACGCTGCTGTGGCTCAGCCACCGACGGCCTCCCCACTCCGCGCGTCGCCGAAGCCGGCGGCGGCCAGCAGCCGGTCGAGCGCGTCCAGCGTCACCTCGGGGTACTGCAGGTGCGGCATGTGCGCGGCCTCGCGCACCCGCACCAGCTCGCTGCCGGGCAGGGCCGCGGCCAGCGCGCGCGAGTTGCGGAACGGGATCACCATGTCGTGCGCGCCGCCCAGGACCAGCACCGGCATCTCGGCCAGCACCGGCAGCGCCGCCGACTCATCGTGCAACTCAATCGCTTTCAGGAACTTCTCGATGGTCGCGACCGGGGTGCGGTCGATCATCATCGTGGTGAATCGCGACAGCGTCGGGCTCACCGGACCGTGGAACGAGCTGACGTGCAGGATCGGCGTCACCAGCTGCTTGCTCGCGGTCCGGCTCACCTGGACGACGGCGGGCGCGGTGCGCACCGCCATCCGGAATCCGTCGATGGCCGGATGCCGCAGCAGCTGCGGCAGCCCGGTCGCGGTCACCTCGGCGGCGGCGGTGCAGAACAGGCCGACCGCGCGCACCCGCGCCGCGAAGAGTTCGGGAAACTGCGCCGCGGCCGCGAGCACGGCCATCCCGCCGAGCGAATGGCCCACCAGCACCACCGGCCCGGTCGGCGCGCACTCGCGCAGCACGGCGGCGACATCGTGGCCGAGCTGGGCGACGGTGCAGCTCTCGGTGCTCGGCGTGCCGGAGCGGCCGTGCCCGCGCTGGTCGAAGAAGACCATCCGGACCCGCGGACCCCAGGCGCGCGCGAGATCGCGGCGCTGGAAGTGGAAGGACTCCATGCTGTTGCAGAAGCCGTGCACGAACACGACAGTCATCTCGGCGGACTCGTCACCGTAGGTGCGGGTGGCCAGCGACACACCGTCGTCGGCGATCACCGACCCCGGCTCGTCGTCGTCGATCAGGGCGAAGTTCTCGTCGCGGTACTCGTCGCGTTCGGCGGGCCACAGCACGCGCGCGCCGATCCGGCGCAGCGTGTGCGCGACGGCGAGCGCGCCGAGCAGGCTCGCGGTCGCCAGGCCGCCGCGCAGGATCACCCTGCCCCGCGTCATCGGCCGGTCCCCACGTAGCGGCGCACGGCCCGGCCGCGCGGCGAGCAGACCACCTCGTAGTCGATGGTGTCGAGCAGCCTGGCCCAGTCGAGCGCGTGCGGATGCCCGGCGCCGCCGCCGAAGAGCACCGCCCGATCACCCTCCCGCACGCCGCCCGGGTTGTCGCCGAGGTCGACCATGAACTGGTCCATGCACACCCGCCCGACATTACGGTGCCGGGACCCGCCCAGCCACACCTCGAAACGCCCACTCAGCGAGCGGAATACACCGTCGGCGTACCCGGCGGGCACCAGCGCGACCGTCGTGTCACGCGGCGCGATCCAGCGGTGCCCGTAGGACACGCCCTCCCCCGCCGGCACCCGTTTCACCAGGGTGACCTCGGCTTGCAGCGTCATCGCGGGCCGCAGCCCGAAGTCGCCGAGCTCCGGGATCGGCGACAGCCCGTACACCGCGATGCCCGGGCGCACCACGTCGAAGTGCAGGTCGGGGCGGGTCAGCGTGGCCGCGGAGTTGGCCAGGTGCACCTGCTCGGGTTCCAGCCCCTGCTCCTTGGCCTGCGCGATCGCCTCCACGAAGCGTTCCCGCTGCCGGTCGAGCATCGGATGCTCCGGTTCGTCGGAGTGCGCGAGGTGGGAGAAGATCGCCCGGAACCGAACGACCTGCTCGTCGACGAGGACGCGCAGTGCCCGCAGGACCTGCGGATACTCGGCGACCGAGACGCCGTTGCGGTTCAAGCCGGTGTCGACCTTGAGTGTCACGGTGGCGGTCCGGCCGCTCGCGCGCGCGGCCCGCTCGACGGCCCGCAACTGCGTGAGCGAGGACACCCCGATCTCGACATCGGCCGCGATCGCGGCGCCGAAATCGGCATCGATGGTGTTGAGCCAGCACAGGATCGGCGCGGTGATCCCGGCGGCGCGCAGGGCCAGCGCCTCGGCGACGGTCGTGACCCCCAGCTCGGTGGCTCCCGCCGCCAGCGCCGTGCGCCCGACCTCGACCGCGCCGTGGTTGTAGCCGTCGGCCTTGACCACCGCCATCACCCCGGCGCCCTGCGCGAACTCGCGCAGCACACGCACGTTGTGGGCGATGGCATCCAGGTCGATGACAGTCTCCACTTGCGCATTCACGGCTTCGATCCTGCCAGGACCCGCCGGATTCGTGGCAGCTGGGCTGCCTACCTCACCCCGCGGCGGCCGACCACGCGCACTCCCCGTCCACACGCGAGGGGGCAGGTTCGCGGTCGTCTCGGAATTCTCGCCTGGGTCGTGTGGTCATTCGCCCGCGAGTTCCCGCAGCACGCGGATAGCCGGGCGGATGTGCCGCAACAGCGGCGAGGCGGAGATCGGCGCGGCCGCCGGCTCGCCGTCGTATGCGGCGAGGTTGGCGGCCAAGGCGTGCACGCGAGCGGCGGCCGCGGCCGACCACGCGGGCGGGCGACCCGCCGCCAGCAGCGCGCCGAGCAGTCCGGACAGCACGTCACCCGAGCCCGCCGTCGCGGCCCACGAACCACCGGCATCGCTGACCAGCGTCGGCTCCCCCGGCGCCGCGATGATCGTCGCGCGGCCCTTCAGCAGCACGGCCACCTGCCACTCGTCGGCGAGCGCGCGCACCGCCTCCACCCGATCCGGACCGGGTTCGGCACCGGTGAGCCGGGCGAACTCACCCGCGTGCGGCGTCAGCACCGTCGGTGCGGTGCGGCCCCGCACCAGGGCGGGTTCGGCGGCGAGCAGGGTGAGCCCGTCGGCGTCGACGAGCACCGGCAGCTCGGTGGCCAGCACCTGCGCGAGCCGGTCCCTGGCCGCGAGGTCGGTCCCCGCGCCGGGACCGAACACCCACGCCTGGACCCGCCCCGTGCCCGAGATCGTGTGGCTGGCAATGACTTCGGGGAACTTCTCCAGCACCTCGGTGTCGTCGCCGACGTAGCGCACCAGGCCCGAGGTCGCCGCCACCGCCGCGCCGGTGCTCAGCACCCCGGCTCCCGGATACTTCGCGCTGCCCGCGCACACCCCCACCACGCCCTGGCTGTACTTGTCGTCCGTCGCGCCGGGGACGGGCCAGTCCGCCCCGATCGCCGCGGCCGCGAGCTGGGCGAGGTCGGGTTCGGGCAGCTGTAAACCGATCCGCACCAGCACGATTCGTCCGCAATACGGCGCGGCCAGCGCGTGCACCGGCTTGTAGGCCCCGAACGCCACCGTCACCTCGGCCCGGACCGCGGGCCCGTCGACCGCGCCGGTATCCACGTCGACGCCGCTGGGCAGATCGACCGCGACGATCGGAACCGTCACGGCCGCCACCAGCTCCGCGGCCGCCGGGCGCAAGGGTCCACGGCCGGAGATCCCCACGATCCCGTCGATCACCAGATCCACCGCGTCGAGCCGGTCGACCACCCGCCCGCCGGCCTTCCGCAGCGCCGCCAACCCCGCCGGATGCGCGCGTTCGGGACTCAGCAGCACCGCGCGCACCGCCACGCCGCGCCGCGCCAGCATCGACCCCGCCCACAGCGCGTCGCCACCGTTGTCGCCCGACCCGACCAGCAGCCCCACCGCCCGGCCCGCGACACCGCCGGTCCGGGAACGCAATTCGTCGGCCACCACGTTGGCCAGTCCGTACGCGGCCCGGCGCATCGGCATCCCCGCGGGCACGCGGGTGAACAGCTCCGCCTCGGCCGCCCTGACCTGGTCGGCGGTGAAGTAGCCACGCCGATCCGTCATCGTCGCCTCCCGGCCGCCCGCGCGGCCCACGACAGGTCCGCGATCGTTCGCAGACTACGCTCCAGACCCATGTCGATGGTTCGTCACCGCGCCGCATCCACCCGGGTTGTCGCCGGATTCGTCGTGGCCGCCACCCTGTTGATCGCCGGTTGTTCCGGCGACTCCGGGAACGCCGCCTCCACCACTACCCGCAAGCCGCGTCCGGTCACCACCACGACCACCCAGACCGAGCACAAGCCGACCAACCTCACGGTCGACGTCTCCGGGATGAAGTACTCCCCCGCCGACGCCACCATCAAGGTCGGCGAGACCGTCACCTGGAAGTTCTCCGACAAGGCCCCGCACAACGTGCAGGGCATCGGCGACAAGGCGATGGGCATCAACAGCCCGATCATCGACAAGGGCGAATGGTCCTACACCTTCACCCAGCCCGGCACCTACCGCTACCTGTGCAGTCTGCACCCGGACATGCGCGGGACCATCACGGTGTCTTAGGAGCGCTGGCGCGCTCGAGGTCGGCGGCCCCTTGGGTCCCGCCGGTCAGGCGCCGTGGCTTGCTTCTTCGTCGCTTGCGCCACGGCGCCTGACCGGCGGGACGGCCGCCGACGGCCGACTTCGTCGGCCTGCCCTCCCCAGGGGTCGGGCGTGCGGGGACGGAGTTGGGCGGAGTCGATCTATTCGACGGTGACCGACTTGGCCAGGTTGCGCGGCTTGTCCACGTCGTAGCCACGCGCCTGCGCCACCTCGGCGGCGAAGATCTGCAGCGGCACCGTCGACAGCAGCGGCTGGTACAGCGTCGGCGCGGCCGGGATCTCGATCAGGTCGTCGGCGAACGGCCGCACCGTGTCGTCGCCCTCCTCGGCGATCACGATGGTCCGGGCGCCGCGCGCCTGGATCTCACGGATATTGCTCAGCAGCTTCGAGTGCAGCACCGGGCGCCCCTTGGGCGAGGGCATCACCACGATGACCGGCAGACCGTCCTCGATCAGCGCGATCGGTCCGTGCTTGAGCTCACCGGCGGCGAAGCCCTCGGCGTGCATGTACGCGAGTTCCTTGAGCTTGAGCGCGCCCTCCAGCGCCACCGGGTACCCGACGTGGCGGCCGAGGAACAGCACCGTCGGCACGTGCGCCAGTTCGCGCGCGATGGCCCGCACCTGCGCACCGGTCTCGAGCACCCGCGCGATCAGCTTCGGCATGGCCTCGAGCTCGGCGAACTCGCGAGCGACCTCGTCGGGGTACTTCACGCCACGGGCCTGCGCCAGGGCCAGGCCGACCAGGTAGTTGGCCGCCACCTGCGCCAGGAACGCCTTGGTCGAGGCGACGCCGATCTCCGGCCCGGTCCTGGTGTAGATCACCGCGTCCGACTCGCGCGGGATCTGCGCGCCGTTGGTGTTGCAGATGGCGAGCACGCGCGCCTTCTGCTCCTTGGCGTGGCGCACCGCCTCGAGCGTGTCGGCCGTCTCGCCGGACTGCGAGATCGCCACCACCAGCGTCGACCGGTCCAGGACCGGGTCGCGATAGCGGAACTCACTGGCCAGCTCGACCTCCACCGGCACCCGGGTCCAGTGCTCGATCGCGTACTTGGCCAGCAGGCCCGCGTGGTAGGAGCTGCCACACGCGACGACGAACACCTTGTCGAACTCGCGCAGTTCCTGATCGGCGAGGCGCTGCTCGTCCAGGACGATCCGGCCGCCGTTCTCGTCGACGACGAAATGCCCGATCAGGGTGTCGGCGACCGCGGTCGGCTGCTCCTCGATCTCCTTGAGCATGAAGTAGTCGTGGCCGCCCTTCTCGGCGGCGGCCAGATCCCAGTCGATGGTGAACGGCCTGGTCGTCACGCCCTCGGTGTTGCCGGCGAAGTCGGTGACGGTGTAGCTGTCGGCGGTGATCACCACGGCCTGGTTCTGCCCGAGCTCGACCGCCTCGCGGGTGTGCTCGATGAACGCGGTGACATCGGAGGCGATGAACATCTCGCCCTGCCCGACCCCGACGACCAGCGGCGTCGACTGCCGGGCGGCAACAATCGTGCCCGGGTGATCGGCATGGGTGAAGACCAGCGTGAACGCGCCCTCGAGGCGCTGCAGGACGGCCAGCGCGCTCGCGGTGAAATCGCCCGCGGTGGGGCCCTCGGCGTAGGCGCGCGCCACCAGGTGCACCGCGACCTCGGTGTCGGTGTCGCTGAGCAGCTCGATGCCCGCGTTCTCCAACTCGCGGCGCAGCGGTGCGAAGTTCTCGATGATGCCGTTGTGGACCACGGCGAGCTTGCCGGAGGCGTCCCGGTGCGGATGCGCGTTGCGGTCGGTCGGCGCGCCGTGCGTCGCCCACCGGGTGTGGCCCATGCCGCTGGTGCCCGCGAACCGCTCGGCCCCGGCTTCGGCCAGCTCGGCCTCCAGATTGGCCAGCTTGCCCGCCTTGCGTTCGACCGCGATCGACCCGTTTCCGTCGAGGATCGCGACGCCCGCGGAGTCGTATCCGCGATACTCCATGCGTCGCAACGCGTCGACGACAACGCCGAGCGCGTCCCGGTACCCGACGTAGCCCACGATTCCGCACATGGTGGTCCAGCCTAGCGATACACCCCGATTCTCGCCGTGCCGGTGTCGGCCGTGCGCGCAGGACCGAGTTCTCCACCAGCGCCGCTTCGGCGCGCGGGGTGATCGGATACTCTTCTCCCCGTGTCGGTGTCGGTGAAGTCGCTCCTCAGCACCCTGTCCGCGCGTGGTCCCCACCGGGTGTTGCGCGGAAATCTGGGCATCGCGGGCCAGCCGGGTGTGGTGTACACCCCCGAATCCGGGCTGAGCCTGCCCGCCGTCGCGTTCGCGCACGGCTGGCTGACCAGCGCCGAGAACTACAAGAGCCTGCTCGAGCACGTCGCCTCGTGGGGCTTCGTCGTCGCCGCGCCCGACACCGAACGCGGCCCGATCCCGTCACACCTGGACCTCGGCACCGACCTGCTCACCACGCTCGACATCGTCAGCAAGGTGCGCCTCGGTGACGGCACCATCAGCGTCCACCCCGACCGCCTCGCCCTGGCGGGCCACGGCATGGGCGCGGGCGCGGCCGTCATCGCGGCCGCCCAGCGCCGCGTCGCCGCCGTCGCCGCCCTGTTCCCCGCCCCCACCTCCCCGGCCGCGGAGAACATCGCCCCCGATATCGACACGCCCGGCCTGATCCTGGCCGGCGCCACCGACCTCGACTCGGTCAACTCCAACGCCCGCGCCCTCGCCACCGCCTGGGCCGGCCCCTCCCTCCTGCGCACCATCGACGGCGCCTCCCACAACGGCATCATCGAAGGCCGCCGCCTCTTCGCCGCCCTCGGCGCGGGCCGCTACGAACACAAGACCGAGAAGACCACCCGAGCCCTCCTCACCGGCTACCTCCTGTCCACCCTCCTCGGCGACAAGACCTACGCCCCCTTCGCCGACCCCGAAGCCGCCCTCCCCCACACCAAGGTCGTCGACCCGACCGCGGTGGTCGAGGAGGAAGCCCCCAAACTCTCCCTCGGCACAGTCGCCAAGCTGATCCGGAAGTAGTCCAGCTCAGCGGGAATCCGACCGGACGACCTTCGAGTCGTGCGACATCACGCGGGCTGCGGTTGCTCCTGATTGAGACCGGAACCACCGGTCAGGATCGCGCCGACCTTGCCGATCGGCTCCATCAGAGTCTTGATGTCGGTGAAGATCTTCTTCAGATCGTTCAGCATGTCTGCGTAGGAAAGACTGTCCCGGGCTATTCGGCGCAGTGCGGCGGGAATCACGTGCGCGGCCGCCGCACCGCTCGTCGCTATGAGTTCGATCGTCCAGCCGATCGCCGCGCCGACCAAATTGGCGAGCAGGTCGCGCACCAGAGTGCGAACAGCGTCGACCGCCTTCGACACCGACTCCATCGACTTGCCCATCGTGGCCGCGATGCCACTAGCGGCATCGATTTGATCGATGAGACTGGAGGCACTGACCCGATACTGCTGACCGGAAGCACCCTGCCAATCGTCGATATCCTGCTCTACGCTGGACTTCCAGTCGGCGGCAACGGCCGTCAATTCGGTGGAGATCTTCGTCCAAGACTTTCCATACGCCTCGACGATGTCCGGGTTGCCGGCCAACTCGTCCAAGCCCTTCCGCATGAACTCCACGTGGTCGAGTATCCATTTCGCGACCTGACTACCGATGAAGGCAAACGGATCCAACACCTTGTAGGCGACTTCCATGACACTGCCCGCCAATCCGAGCATGCCGAGCATGGCGGCGTCGACTTGCCCCGACGCGAAGTTGCCGTACACATCCCACGCGTCGCCGGCGATCGTGCCCTTCAGAATCCCAGGGGTGCCTGTCTTCTGGTCACCGTTGAGACCGACGTTGGAAAGAAGTGACACATCCTCCTGGTAATACGCCTGGTTGGAGTCCACACCACTCGCGAGCAGCCCGTTCTCAGGCGCCTTCGGGTCATCGAAACCGACCACTGCTACCGACCCCCGTTCGATGCAGCGATCCCAGCTTTCAGTCCATCCAAGCTCGCACGGAACTTTCCGTCCACGTCTTCGACCGCCGACGCCACGGTCTCGAGCTTGCCGGGCAGTACCGACACCGATTCGGCCAACTTCCGAATCGCGGCGATCGCCGTCTCGTGATCGTCGTCGTATATCCATTCGACGAACGGTCGAGGTATCTCACCGAACCCGTCATCGGCGGAGCCGAGATAGGTGGCGGCTTCCAAAGCCGCGGTCATCTTCGACATCAGGTTCGTCATCTTGGTCGCATGCGCGCGGACTTCATCCGGATCAATCGAAAAATCAGCAGGACTCCCCATGATCAGACCAGCCACGACTTCCGGCTGTAGTACCGCTCGTCCTCGTCGGGCTCATCCGGCGCGACGACCGTTTCGCGGTTCGGCTTTCGGCTCCACGGCTGCGCGGGACCCGGCGGCGGCGGATAGGCGATTTCCCCGGCTGGTGGCCGCGAGGCATGTTCCGGTGCAAAGGAATTCGGTGCCTCGAGGTCCTGTTCCGCCGTACCGATCGGCTCCGGATCAGGGAACCGCTGCTCGTATCGACTGATCATGTCGACAGCAGGCGCATCGTTCCCGACCACGTCGCTCACGAGATTCGTGACCTGCCGGCGAAGTTTCGCCTGCGCACTCCGCATACATTCCATGATGGCGGCCGACACCACCACGGGATCCCTTCCCCGAGTGGATTCGGCCAGGGTGATCGCGCTGGGCACCCCGTTGCTGTCCACGGTCACTTCGACGCTGCCGTCCGTCGATCTCGCGGTAACGGCCAGCGCGACCATCGAGCGTTGCAACTCGTCATACCTCTTCGCCGTATTCTCGAGCTGTTCGGCGAACCGGCGTGCGTGATCGATCGACTCGTCCAGCCTGTTCTCCACGAGAATTTTCCTCCCCATACCCTGAATCCCGCCACCCGGTGAGCGCGACCCTACCCGTGTGAGAATGGCGCGATGAACACGGGTGAGACCGAGCACCGCACCGCCGATACCACGCAGCGGCAGGTCGCGAAATATCATGGTGCGCCGGGAGATCCGAGGTACCCCTCGCCTCGTTCGATGCGCGCTTCCCTGGCGAGCACGGTGGACGGATGCTTGTGGCTGGCAACGTTCTTCGGCTCGTGCCTGTCCCTGATCGCACTTCCCGAGAGCCCGGAGGGCCTCTTGCTGGCGGTCGTGGTCCTGCCTGTCGCGACAGTCATCATCGTCAACTCGGTACTGCTACCGCGATGGGCACGCGCGAGTGTCGGTGACCTGATCTTCGGGCTGGTCAAGATTCGCCCGAGCGACGGAGGCCGACCGACGATCCCAGATCTCGCGCGCCACATCTGGAACCCCCGGTCTGGTCGCGACGACTCCGCCACCCCACGAGTCGTGCAGGTACGTCGCCGCGACACTCGTTGACGGAACAGGGAACCGACAGGGCCGGTGCCGCGTCCAATCCCCATAGGAACGGATCCGTCGCGATGATCTACCGGAACTGCGGTTCGGCGTCGAATGAGCAGCCTCGTGCCGCCTGGACGGTCCGGTAAGGTCGTTGCTCATCGGGCGGGGAGTCCCGGGGTGCCGGAATCGGTAGGAGAAACCTGTGCAGGCGAGTCGGAGAACGACGCTGGTCGCAGGCTTGGCTGTCGCGGGGATGCTGGCGGTGAGCGGGCGTGGATCCGACAGCCCGGATGACCAGGCGACCGTGGCTCCGACATCGACTGGGAGCGAGGACAACAACTGGAATACTCCGGGTAGCTCTCGCAAGTGGCTGAGCTGCAGGTTGACACAAAGTGACGGATTCGCGGCGAGTATCACGGCGACCACCATCACCGGGCAGAGCATCCGTGAGAGTCCACGTACTCAGTGGACTCCAGGCGAGCAGTCCACGATCGCGGGCCGCGCGGCGATCACCTTCCCCCGCGAAGGTTCCGCCTGGGCACAACTGCGCACCGGCCCGATCACCGATCGCCCCGAACCCCGGTCCAGCGCACGCTGGTTCGATTTCACCGACGACGGTCGCTATCTCATGCGGCGCAACCGCGAGCACGTACGGCTGAGTCGGGCCGGCGCCGCCGACCTGACCACGCTCTTCACGAACTGGATCGATCGAGCCCTCACCCGGCTGCACGAACAAGAGGAACATGCCATGTCGACACCATGGGGCGGTGGTCCGCGATGAACTGGCTCGCCAGAATCGACAGCATCACCAACGACCACATCGCCGCCACCCATCAGGTCGAAAGCCGGGTCGAACAGGTCGAGCGCGAAGCCGACGAGGCGACCCAGCAGATCGGCGAGCGAGTCGCCGCGATGGGGTTCGGCGCCGAGACGCCGGAGGAACGCGCGGCGCGAGAAGCCCGCGAGGAACGCGACCGACTGATGTACGAGTACCGAATGCGAGCACAGCAAGCGGCATCACCGGCCCACAGCCGGGAAGTCTATGTGCAGCCGTCGGATTGGACCGACGTCGACGACGCACGAGCCAATGGGTTCGGCCGTGACTCGTGGCTGGTGTAGCGGTATGGAGGGGATTTCCGGTGAGTGACTGGTTGAACATGAACGCGGACACTGTCCGCGCACAGAGCGCCAAGCTGCGTGGCGCCGCGCAAGAACTGTCGGCGGTCGCCGGGTCCTGGGGAAACATGTTCGACAAGAACGACCTGGGCGCCGAGTACGCCGCCGAAGCGGCGGCTATCGTCACTGGCTTCGAGCACACCACCACCGCGGTGAAGAACTGGTCGAGCGCCTGCACCGCATTCGGCGACGCGCTGACCAATAGCGCCGACAGCGTGCAGTACACCGACGCGCAGTTCTCCGCCGCGATCAATACGGTCTCGGTCGACACCAAGGGCGATCTGACCATCGGGGGGAAGTAGGCCATGTCGGACGATTCCAAGCTCAGCTTGGGTGCGGGCAATGCGGGCGCGTGGGTCACCGTCAACGGGGCCGGAACCGACAGGTCCGCCGTGTGGGCGGGCTACGGCGATCATGCCGCAGGCGACGTCGAAGTCGACGAGACGATCTCGGCCGACTCCGGCACGTACAACACGGCATTCGACGCAAGCCAGATCCTGTCGTACGGGTCGACACCTTGGGCCTCGAACGGAAGCATGGGCGGTGACGTCTACAAACCGTTCCTGAAGTGGTTCTATCTGGTACAGGAACGGTACGAGCTCTCCGGGGCCCCCGCGGCCACCGGCATCTCGCTGGACTCCGAAGACGCAATGGCCAAGGCGTACTTCAAGCAAGCGGACATGAAGCTGAACAATCTCGTCGGAGCCGCTCGCCGCATTTCAGCCGCGATGCCCAAGATCGAGACCGCGCAGAGTGATCAGGAGCAGGCCGTGCGGGTCCTCGACGGCGCATGGCAAGGCACGAGTGGTAGCGCGGCGAAGGTCAAGCTGAGCAACCTGAACTCCTGGTCCGACGAAGCAGCCACGGAAATCGGCCAGCTGCCCACTGTTCTCGAAGCCGCCGTCGACGGGATCAAGAGCTGCCTACAGCGAAAGGCCAACGCCTTCGGCAAGCTCTACGAAGTCACCAAAATCAATGGCGTCGACATGACCAATGGAAGTTGGGGCGGCCTAACCTTCAACGACAAAGGCGGCGACGACGCATCGTCAGGCGACGATGATGTGTCGTTGATCCTCAACTATGCCGAACGACGAGGAATCGGCGATAAGGTCCGATTTCGTGTCGAGGAACTGATGGACCGGGGCGTGTTCGGTGTCGCCAGAACCACAGATGTTCTCACGGACTACAGAGCCGGGATGGACCCCACCTATTTCGATGATCAAGCCCAGGCACTCTGCGACCAATGGCGCAAACACTTTCGCGAGAGCGCCGAGGGATACTTCAGGGCCTACACGAATCTGTGCACCGAAACAGACACGGCGGTCAAGGCATATCTGAAGGTCGTCACCGACGCACTGAACAATGTCGAGCATCTGTCCACGCCACCAGCTCCGACCACCGAGCAACCGAATCCCCAGTCACCGGGCACATCACCGGCGACCAACCCGGCGGGCACCACAACCGACACCTCGACCGGCGCCGGCGGCACGACAACCGGAGACACCACCGGCACGACAACGGACGAGACGAAGACAACCACCGCCGGAATCACGAACCCGACATCGACAGATGACGATGACGATGACGATGACGACGACAGCTCGACCACGGACCTGAGCAGCCTGCTCTCCACGGTCTCGAGTGGACTGTCGACATTGAGCTCCGTGGTCAGCGAACTGTCGAGCCTGACCTCGGGATCATCGACCTCTGCCGAGTCCATCGCCGAATCGATCGGCACCGGCCTCAGCTCGCTCGGCACATCGATCACCAGCGGCATCGAGCAGTTGAGCACTCTGTTCAGCAGCACCGGTTCGACCGAATTCAATATTGCGGGAACCACTTTGAGTTTGGCCACCGGCACGGATGGACAGCTTCAACTCACCACAACCGACTCCACCGGCACCTCCCATCAATACGGCCTCACCCTGAACGAGAACGGCATCCCCGTGGTGAGCGACACCGCCTCGACGGGCTCTGTCGGCACCGGCGAGCCCTCGGCATCCTCCGGCCAAGGCCCCGCGGGCCTCGAAGACGCCGGGACATCCTCCGGCGCGACGCCGAATCCGACCGGCTCGCTCAACGCCAAAGGCCAGGAAGCCGAACACAACCCGGGTAGCTACCACGGCGCCCCGGCCTGGACCGCCGAGGACGAGCCCGCCGCCGAACCACCACCTACGGTCCCCGATACCCAGGCCGGCGATTCGGGTGCACAACTGGCGGAGGCCGGCCCGCTGTAAGTCACCCGGAGGAACCGATCACCGGACGCATCCGCCGAACCTCGCGACGCCAGAAAGACAGGAACAACTGTGGACACCAGGGGGATTTCGGAGACCTTCGCCGGCTACGGTATTGAACGGGTCCTGGGCAGAGGCGGAATGGGTACGGTGTATCTCGCCCGGCATCCGCGACTGCCGCGCCAGGTAGCTCTCAAGATTCTCAACGCAGATCTACTGGGCGACAATGAGATTCGGCAGCGATTCGAACGTGAAGCCGATCTGGTGGCACGACTCGATCACCCGAACATCGTGGCCGTGCAGGATCGCGGCATCGAAGGGCCGAATCTGTGGATCGCCATGCAATACGTTCCCGGATGCGATGGCGGCACCCTCGGCAGCGTCGATCCGGCGCGGGCGATCCGCATCATCATCGAAATCGCCGCGGCGCTGGACTTCGCCCACGGTCGCGGCATCCTGCATCGCGACGTGAAGCCCGCCAACATCCTGCTGTCCAGTCCTGATCCGCACCTACCCGAACGGGTGCTCCTCGCGGACTTCGGCATCGCGCGGCTCCGCGACGATGTCAACGGCGTTACCCAGACCGGCACATTCACCGCCACGCTGGCCTACGCGTCTCCTGAACAGCTTTCCGGCCGAATACTGGATCACCGCAGCGACCAGTATTCTCTGGCCTGCACGCTATTCACCTTCCTCACCGGCACACCCCCTTTCACCGCCACGAACCCGGCCGCGGTGATCAGCGCCCACCTGGCCGCGCCGGCACCTCGGGTGTCCGAACGACGACCGGGATCGGCGCCCGAGCTCGACTTGGTTATCCAACGCGCATTGGCGAAGGATCCGAATCACCGGTTCGCTTCCTGCACGGAGTTCGCCCTGGCAGCCGCTCGTGCGGTGGGCAATCACGCTGCCGCACCGGCGGGCTTCGCCGCCCCCGCGGGGAGACCACCGCTACCAGCGAATGCCCGGCCCATCGCCGCACCGCCGCACAACTTTCCTCCGCCCGCGATACCCGCGCGCGTGCCACCGCGGCACCCGGGCCCGATGGGCCGAAGTCCCCTGTTGCTGACGCTGTGGTGCGCGTTCTTCGCTCTCGCGCTCAGCACCCGCGGACTGGCCTACTGGTTGAGGTGGTACCCGGAGGTCATGGTGGGGCCTGCCCTTGCGCTGGCCGTGCTGGTCCCGTTGGTGTCGGCGGCCAGATGGGGCCATCTCCTCGGATCTCGAACAGCACTCGCCGTCGGCCTCACGATCTGCGCGATCGGCAGCCCGCTGGCCCTGGCACTGGGACAAGGTTCCTTCCCGAGGGCCGCGGTGAGCGCCGCCGTAGTGATATCAGCCGCCGCGACAATGGGCAGCGCCCTGGCGGTCATCTTCAGCACGCGGGCACCGAAGCCCCTCGATGCGGGCGTGGCCGCGGTTCTCGCCGCCGTCCCCGTCACGCTGGTCGGCGCCATCGAGCTGATCTATCTCACGATGGATCAGGGGTGGTGGAGCCTCTGGCCGAACCTCTACCTCCTGCAACTCACGATCCCACCACTCGCGCTGCTGGCGCTGATCCTGCTGATCGCGCAACCCCCCGCACTCCGCACCGGCCCGCAGCAAGCACCGGTCACCTGGACACTGGCCGGCGGATCCGCGGCACTCACCGCCGCCGTTCCGATCATGTACACGCAGAACGAGCCGTCGCTGCTGATGTGGAGTGCCCTCTCGGTGGCCGTCGTCTTCGTGGCTCTCGCGATTCGCCTGACGACCCGGCGCAACGCAGACTGAACCGCGCACTGCGCAATCCGGTCCGGTTGGCCGGAACCGATCTCCACGCGATCGACTCGGTCGCGTCTTCAGCTGAAACGGACCGCTCGAACCTCGAGTCCTGGAATGCGTTCGAAGTGGCGGACGTTCGCCGTAGCGACTTGCCAGCCGATGCTCATCGCGGTAGCGGCGACCAGGACGTCATGGGCACCGTTCTCCTGGCCCCGCCGCGCTAGATCGGCGGCCCACACACCCGCACGAATTCGGCCGCGAGCATGTCGAACGGCTGTGGCGGAAACGCGGCGATCGCCATTTCCACGAACGCCTCACGTCGGGACCGCAGTTCCGGCCGCGCACGGCCTCGAGGTCGTCGCCGAACTCGGGGTCGGGTGTCGCCGCCGATGTCAGCAGGCGGATGGCTTCATTCATCGCGCGACCGCGCCGACGGCCGGTCTCGGGGTACTCGTCCGGATGGACGATGACGCAGGCAAAGCTACCGAAAACCGTACAGATCCGTACATTTTTCCTGCCGATATCGGGTTCAGTGCGGCCTGACCCGGATTCCTCCCAGTCTTCGGCGCACCCCGAATGCGCCTAGGTTGTCCGATCAGACCTCGTCAGTCCAGCCAAGTAGAGCGACGGTAGTACTCGGATTCGGAATCGTAGTCGCCGTCGGACGGCGCCACCGTCGACCGAGCTTCCCGCGCTGCCCGAGCCCGCGCGACCGCTGCCCGGATCTCGGCCTGCCGCTGCTGCTCGGGAGTCATCGACGGGTCGGGGACGAAGGTCGCGGGCACCGGGGGTGCGGCAGCGCGGGCAGGCTCGTACACCGGTTCGGGCTGGACCGGTTGCGGTTCAGCGGATTCCGCAGCCTCCGCTTCCGGCTCCGCATCGGCCAGCTCGCGTAGCCGCTGGGCGGCGTCGACCGCGAACTGTTCTGCACGGAGCGAGGTCTGACGGTTGATCTCGTCGATCTCGTCCATCAAGATCGCCGAACGCCGACGCGCGTCCGCCGCGATCTGCTCGATCTCTGCCGCGTAGTCCACGGTCGATCATTCTCCCGGAATCGATGGCGAACCGGCAGCGCTCACCGCGGTCACAGCGGCCCTGCCTCGGCGAGAACCGCGCCGCTGTCGCCCGGGTCGCTCACCGGGTGATCCTCGACGCTCGGCACATGCTCACCGTCGGTCTCCTGCTTGGTCGACCGGGGACCGACGGGCACACCACCAGCGACGGAACCCGAAGACTGTTCGCCCGAACCGATCTCGCTGGTGACCGGGGCGTTCGTCAGATCGGGAGTCTCGGATGTGGTCGCATCCGCGCCACCACGGCCTCCGGTACCCGCCTCGGCGAGCCCGGCTTCACCCTGGCCGCTACCGGATTGCGGTGTGCCCGAGCCCAGTACGCCCGTGGTGTCGTCCGCCTGCCCGGTCGTCGCACCATCGACGGACGTGGAATCCTGCGTCAGCACCGGAATCCCGTTCTCGTCCAACGTCAACGTGTACTGCGTCGAGCCACCGTTGGCATCGGTCGTCGTCAACGACAGCCCGTTCTCGCTGGCCTCGATGCTCACCTCGGTATCGCCGAGTTGGAACGAAGCCTCCGTCTCGCCGGACAGCAAGCTGCTCGCCTGCTCGGTCAACTGCTCGATGCCGTCGCTGATCGAGGTACCAACCGATTCGACCACCGAGGTGAGCGTGTCACCGAGATCGCCGGTCAGCGCTTCCGAGAGGGTGGTGCCGAGTTCGCTGATCGTCGAGGTGAGGGTACTCAGCGCGTCACTGGTATCCGAATCGTCGTCGGTGGTGGTGCTGGAATCGTCGGTAGTCTTCGCTCCGGTCGTTGTCTTCGTCGTCGAGCCGGTGGTCGTCGACGTGTCACCGTTCGAGGTCTGGGTACCCGCCGCCGTAGTTTGATTCCCGGCCGAGGTCGACTGGTTGCCATTCGTCGTCGTTTGGGTGCCTGCGGCCGTGGTTTGATCGCCGTTGGCCTTCACCTGTGTGCCGGCCGGAGGGGTCTTCTGCTCCTCTGTCGTGGTGGCAGCGACGGACTTCGCGCCGTCGTACGATTTTTCCTCGACTGCGTTGAGCGCGGTGACGATAAGGTCGTATTTGCCCTCGATCGCCGTGCGCGCAATCGAGCAGGCCGAGTTGAATGCGGTCACGCTTTGCTCGTATTTGAACACGAACGTCTGATTCAGCCATCGCTCGCACTCGGTCTTGATCTGCTCGGGGTACTTCTTCGGGAAGATCGCGCCAGGAATCATCTTCTCCCAGACTTCCTTCTCGATCTCCCCCGTTTCCTTGCCGGTGATCACCTGGTCGATATCGGTCGGCGTCAGATTCGCGACCGTGACCTTGCCGTCCACCAACAGTTCGTCGATAGCCTTGACCTTGTCCTTCACAGTCTGCAGGATCGTCGTGCTCGCCGTGTTCAAGGCATCGAGGACCTTCTGCACGGCCGTACAGTCCGTCTCCGAATGACTCGCCAGACTCGCAACGACTTGGATACCGCGGGTCCCCGCCTCCCCCTGCCACGACACGGGCAGCACCTGGCTGACCTGGCGTTGTTTGTCGGACTGAGACTTCGCGGTGGTCAGCGCCATCTGGAGGCCGGCCGCTGTTGCCGCCAATGTCTGAAGGTTGAGGCCGCGTTCTGCGTCGTATGCCGCGTAGATCGACGACAGAGTCATCGTCTCCGCCGCGGGAAATGCTCGCAGATACCTCGGTGTCAAATCTGTGAAAAACCCCAGGCCCTTGGCAGCGCCATCATCGAGTACCCCGTCGACGGTGTCAGCCATGATTGATCACCTCCCCTGTGAGCACGCTCATTGCCCGGCGGCCTGAGCGGCGATCTTCTTCTGGTCCTGGGCGTTGGAGTTGTCGACCCCGACCAGTTCGATGGTCGCGGTACCGATCGCTCCCGCGGTGTAGTCGGTGGCGGTGGTCCATCGGTTCAGCCAGCCGCTGATTCGATCGAACCCGGTGGCGATCTTCTGACCGCGGTCGGCATAGGCACGCCCTGCCTCTACACCGGACCCCCACGCATTGATATTCGTCGCGGCTTTGCGCAACTCACCGACAGTGGTCTTCAGATCATCGACCGATTGCCTGACCGCGGCCTGATTCACCACGATCCCGTTCGAGACGGTTGTGCTCATCCCCCACCTCCACGGTGCCGACTGCGCCACGGCGGCGCACTACCTATTTCGACGCGCGAACCGGCCCACCGGTTCCCTCACCGGCGGGCCGAGTTCACTCACTTCCCCAGGTTCCCCTGGTCGGTCCTGCGCCACTCCGATGTCCCGTCGGGATGTCGGTGGTACTCCCACGCCGCGTAATCCCCATCCGCCTCGACCACCGTCACGTGATCGGCGAAACCGTCGTGGTCGTAGTCGGACCAGATGGTGGTGTCGTGGGGGGTGGCGTCGGTCAGGGAGTCGACTACTCCGTCACCGTCCAGGTCTTGGGACGGGGTGTGGAGCTCGACCGGGCCGAGGCCGCCCAGGGGGGAATGGGCGTCGATGTCGGGTAGGCCGAGGCCGGGGATGTCGCCCGAGGTGACCATGGGACTCCTCCTCAAACGGAAAACTCGCGGATGACGGCGCGGCGGGGTTGCCACCATCCTGTCATCCGCGAGCGGTTGCCGGAGCGGTCGGGCCTTACTTCTTGGGCATGATCAGCCACAGGACCAGGTAGAGGAGGAACTGGGGGCCGGGCAGCAGGCAGGAGACGACGAAGACCAGACGGACGACGTTGGCGTTCCAGCCGAAGTACTCGGCGATGCCACCGCAGACGCCTGCGATCCATGTGTCGCTGGTCGAACGGGTGAAGCGGCGGGCGGGGGCAGTCATTGTGTGTTGCCTTCCTCGGGAAGTGGTGATGACTCCACTGTGCCGAGCCGGGACCCCGGCCCGCATCGGTCGGCAGACCCATCCGCACCCTGATTTCCGGCGGGCCCGATCTCAGGGTCCGACCCCGAGGCGGGCAGACTTAGGCGGTGAGCACGACATTGCAAGCCACCGGTCTGTCCGCCGGCCACGCCGAGCGGACGCTCTTCGCCGACCTCGATTTCACCCTCGCGCCCGGCGATGTGATCGGGCTGGTCGGGGTCAACGGCGCGGGCAAGTCGACGCTGCTGCGGATGCTGGCCGACGGGGTGGCCGGCGAGGGCAGCATCACGCTCAGCCCGCCGGACGCGACGGTCGGGTATCTGACGCAGGAGCCGGAGCGGATCGAGGGCGAGACGGTCCTCGAGTTCCTGGCCCGCCGGACCGGGGTCGCGCACGCGCAGCAGGTGATGGACGCCGCGGCGGAACGGCTCGGTGACGGCGGGGACGACGACTATTCGCCCGCTCTCGAGCACTGGCTGGCACTCGGCGGCGCGGATCTGGACCAGCGCGCCGAGGAGGTGGCCGCCGATCTCGGGCTCACCCACGGACTGGTCAGCGGCCTGGATACCCCGATGACGGGACTGTCCGGCGGTCAGGCCGCCCGCGCGGGGCTGGCTTCGGTGTTGTTGTCGCGCTTCGACATTCTGCTGCTCGACGAGCCGACCAACGATCTGGACCTCGACGGCCTGGACCGGCTGGAGCGCTTCGTCACAGGTGTCCGGGTGCCCTTGATGGTGATCAGCCATGATCGGGAGTTCTTGGCGCGCACCGTGAATCGGGTGTTGGAGCTGGATCTGGCCCAGCAGCAGGTCGGGCTCTACGACGGCGGGTACGAGGCGTACCTGGCCGAGCGGGAGATCGCCCGCAAACACGCCCGCGAGGCCTACGACGAATTCGCCGACACCAAGGCTGGTTTGGAGGCGCGGGCGCAGATGCAGCGCAACTGGCTCGAGCACGGCGTGCGCAATGCGCGGCGCAAGGGCAAGAACGACTCGGACAAGATGGGCCGCAAGACCCGCGCCGAGTCCACCGAGAAGCAGGCCGCCAAGGCCCGGCAGACCCAGCGCCGGATCGAGCGGCTGGACGTGGTCGAGGAGCCGCGCAAGGAGTGGGAGCTGCGGATGGAGATCGCGACCGCGCCCCGCAGCGGCGCGGTGGTGGCGACCGCGGCGAACGCCGTCGTGCGGCGCGGCGATTTCGTCCTCGGGCCGATCACCACACAGATCGACTGGGCCGACCGGATCGTGCTGACCGGCGCCAACGGTTCGGGCAAGTCCACCCTGCTCGGTTTGCTGCTGGGTAAGATCGCGCCCGATTCCGGTTCGGCCGCACTGGGTTCCGGTGTGCTGATCGGCGAGGTCGATCAGGCTCGCGGGCTGTTCCGCGGACCCGACGCCCTGGCCGACACCTTCAGCGCCGTGATGCCCGAGTGGCCCGATGCCGACGTGCGCACGCTGCTGGCGAAATTCGGCCTGCGCGGTCCACACGTGACCAGGGCCTGTGACACCCTGTCGCCCGGCGAGCGCACCCGCGCCGCGCTGGCGCTGCTGCAGGCGCGCGGGGTGAACCTGCTGGTCCTGGACGAGCCGACCAACCACCTCGACCTGCCCGCCATCGAACAGCTCGAGCAGGCCGTCGAATCCTTCACCGGCACGCTGATTCTGGTGACGCATGATCGCCGGATGCTGGATTCTGTTCGTGCGACCCGCCGTTGGCACATGACGAGCGGGTCGCTCACCGAGGGTTAGGACGTGCCATGGACATCGCACTGGGGATCGACACCCGCGTCACGCTGCTCGTCACCGGGCTGATCTTCCTGAGCGCCTTGCTGCTCGGGGTGTGGAAGTACCACGGCATCCGTACCTCGGCCGCGGGCGCGGCGCACGTCTACGTCGACATCGCGCATCGCGCGGCGCTGCTGTATTCCTTCGCAGGCGTGCTGCTCGCGGTGTTCACCGAGCTCAGCGCGTGGCCGACGGTGGTCAACCTGAGTGCGGACCTGGTGATTCTCGCGTTCTTCGCCGGTGCGATCGCCAGTTACGCGCTGCACGGGTGGCGGCGCGACACGACCAATCAGTTCGCCGGGCGGATCCCCGCCGAACTGCGGCTGTCGATGTACGGGCTGATGGTGGGCGAGATCGTCGGGTTCCTGGTGCTGTTCAGCGGATTCGCCGTCGGCCAGTTCTGATCAGAACGACTGCACCACGGCCGCTTCCGCGGCACCGAACAGGTCGATGTCGGACCCGAGTTTCGCGCCGATCAGTCCGGCGAGACCGGTCACGAACAGAATCGCCACGACGACGATGAACGACCGGGAGCGCGGCACCCGTGGCACGGGGAAGGAATACCCGCGCGACGGTTCGCCGACCGGCTCGTAGTGCTCGACCGGCTGACCGTAGCCCTCGTCGCGGATCGGGACGGTGTGCGAATACCCCTGCGGCACATCCCGGCACCCCGGCCGGCCGCACGCGCCACCGCAGCGGTGGTAGGGATCGGGCTCGCCGTAGTCGACCGGGTAGCGGTCCTCGTCGCGGTAGTTCCGGGCAGACAGCGGCGGCATGAATCGGCCCCCTTCGAATCGTGCTGCGCGCCAAACTATCCGGTGCGCCGAGCAGCACACGCGCCACCGGCACACAGGTCCTACGGCGTATGCCGATAGTAGATGGGCCGGGCGCGACCCGCCAGGTGGAGTCAGACTGCCGCGACCCGTTTGGCCAGATCGTCGGCGAGCTGACGCGCCTGCGCCGGGTCGGTGGCCTCGACCATCACCCGCACCAGCTGCTCGGTTCCGCTGGGCCGCAACAGCACCCGGCCGGACTCGCCGAGAATCCGCTCGGCCTCGGCGACCGCGTCCCGCACCTCGGGAGCGGCGGCGACCGCGGCCTTGTCGCTGACCGGCACGTTCACCAGCACCTGCGGCACGGTGCTCATCACCGCGGCCAGCTCGCTCAGCGGACGCCCGGTCTGGGCCATCCGCGCCATCAGCCGCAGGCCGGTGAGCACGCCGTCACCGGTGGTGCCGTAGCGCGGGAACACGACGTGCCCGGACTGCTCGCCACCGAGGCTGAACCCGCCGCGACGCAGCTCTTCGAGCACGTAGCGGTCACCGACGGCGGCCGTGAGCACGGTGATCCCGGCGGCGCGCATGGCGATGTGCAGGCCGAGGTTGCTCATCACGGTCGCGACCAGGGTGTCGGCGACGAGCTCGCCCGACTCCCGCATCGCCAGCGCCAGCACGGCCATGATCGCGTCACCGTCGACGATCTCGCCCGCGGCGTCCACCGCCAGGCACCGGTCGGCGTCGCCGTCGAGGGCGATGCCCAGGTCGGCGCCGTGGGCGAGGACGGCGGCGCGAACCGCGTCCAGGTGGGTCGAGCCGCAGCCGTCGTTGATGTTGAGGCCGTCGGGTTCGGCGTTGATCGCGATCACCGTCGCGCCCGCCTCCCGGTACACCTGCGGCGCCACCTCCGAGGCCGCGCCGTGCGCGCAGTCGACGACGACGGTCAGGCCGGACAGGTCCTGGCCGGTGGACTCGAGCAGGTGCTCGACATAGCGTTCGTGGGTGCCCTCGACGGTGTAGTCGCCGCGCACGCGGCCGATGCCCGCACCGGTCGGACGCACCGTGACCCCCTCGGTGATCAGCGCTTCGATCCGCTGTTCCACGGCGTCGTCGAGCTTGTGCCCGCCCGCCGCGAAGATCTTGATGCCGTTGTCGGGCATGGGATTGTGCGAGGCGGAGATCATCACGCCGAAGCACGCGTCGTAGAGGCCGGTCAGGTACGCCACGGCCGGGGTGGGCAGCACGCCCACCGAGAGGACATCGACACCGACGGAGGTCAGGCCCGCGGTCACCGCGGCCTCGAGCATCTCGCCGCTGGCCCGCGGATCCCGGCCGAGCACCGCGACCGCGCGCTTCTTGCCGCGCGAGAGCACCTGCGCGGCCGCACCCGCGACGCGCATCGCCAGTTCCGGGCTCAGTGACTCGTTGGCGAGCCCGCGAACACCGTCTGTGCCGAACAGCCGTCCCATAAAACCCTCTACTGGTAGTAGGTCCCCGAATACAGCACGAGAGCAGGCGACCAGCCGTGCTGGAAGCCTGCTCTCGCACACGTGCTCCACCGACCGAGCCCCTCCCCGCTCTCGCGGGCAGCATACCTAGCGTATGCGCGGGACGGTGGCCGGCAGTGCGTAAATCAGCGCTTCGAGTACTGAGGCGCCTTACGGGCCTTCTTCAGACCGTACTTCTTACGCTCGGTGGCACGCGGGTCACGAGTCAGGAAGCCGGCACGCTTGAGCGCGGGGCGATCCTCGGGGGTGACCTCGATCAGCGCGCGGGCGATGGCCAGACGCAGAGCGCCTGCCTGACCCGACGGGCCGCCACCGACCAGGCGAGCGAAGATGTCGAAGCTCTCGACACGCTCGACGGTGACCAGCGGGGACTTCACGAGCTGCTGGTGCACCTTGTTCGGGAAGTAGTCCTCGATGGTGCGGCCGTTGAGCACGAAGTTGCCCGAGCCGGGAACCAGGCGCACGCGAACGACGGCTTCCTTACGGCGGCCGACGGTCTGCACCGGGCGATCGATCACGATCGGGGCGTAGGTGGCCTCTTCGACGTACTCGGCTTCGTAGCCTTCGCCGTCTTCGACAACCTCGACCACGGTCTCGTCGACCACGTCGTACTCTTCGTTGAACTCTTCAGGAGCGGTCACTGGGCCACCTGCTTGATCTCGAACGGAACCGGCTGCTGCGCGGCGTGGGGGTGGTTCGGGCCTGCGTAGACCTTCAGCTTGCCCGCGATCGCGTTACCCAGCTTGTTCTTCGGGATCATGCCCTTGACGGCCTTCTCCACGAGACGATCGGGACGGGTCGCCAACACCTCGCCGACAGTGCGCGACTTGAGGCCGCCCGGGTGTCCGCTGTGGTGGTGGATGAGCTTGTCCTGCTTCTTGTTGCCGGAGATGGCAACCTTGTCCGCGTTGATGATGATGACGAAGTCGCCACCATCGACGTGCGGGGCGTAGGTCGGCTTGCCCTTGCCGCGCAGCAGGCCAGCGGCCTGCACGGCAAGACGGCCGAGGACTACGTCAGTGGCGTCGATGACGTACCACTTACGGGTCACGTCACCCGCCTTGGGGCTGTACGTAGGCACAGTCGTTCCCTGTCTGTCGTCGGTGTTGCCGGCCACGGGTGTGGTTCGAGAGCGTCCCGGCGGCCGGTGGAGACCCGGGACTTCGAGGAGACGCCGATCCGCGAACGGTTCGGCGTTCCACACGCCAGCGAGCCACGATACCAGCTACGCATCACGCCACCACAATCGGGCGAGCGGCTAGATCACCACCGGCGGGCCGGGGTCGGTCGCGCCCGCGGGCCCGGGGATCAGGTAGCGCAGCGTATCGATGCCCGGGGTGACGCAGGCGTTGTCCTCGATCAGGCCGCCGCCGCGCGCGCTCGCGATGCCCTCCGGCGGGACCGTGTTCGCGTACGGGGTGAACGCGCAGGTCACCCGCTCCCCCTCGGCCGCGACCGCGGGACCGGCGGCATTCGCGTGCAGGCCCGTCGCCGCCAGTGCGACCATGCCGAGCACCGCCGGTGCCCCGAAGAAGCCCTTCTTCACCTTGCCCATCAGCTTGCCGCGGCGATCGTCGTCGTCGGGCTCGGCCAGCGCGTGCCGCGGCGATCCGCTCGCCTGCGCGGGCGGTCCGGCGACGATGCCCGCGGGGCTCGGCGGCTGACCGGTCTGCGGCGCCGGGGCGCCCCAGCCGACCTGCGCGGCGTACCCCTGGCCGGGGTGCTGCGTCTCGGGATAATCGTCTTCGTCCAGGTCCGGCTCGGTGACCAGCAGATGCGCGGCACCGAGAACCAGCGCGTGCATCGGGTGATCGGCCACGTGCAGGCGCTGGCCGAGGTGGTTCTGGAAGGCCAGCCGCAGCGCGTCGTTGAAGCAGACATTGCCCGCCAGCAGCACCGTCGAGGTGTCGGCGCCGATCGAGCGGGCCGCCGCCATCGCCTCGATCACCACATTGTCGGCCGAGCGGGCATCGCGCAGCGCCTCCGCGGTCACCGCGACCTCGACCGATTCGGTCGGCTGCTCGTCGTCGCCGTGCACCGCGACGACCAGCAGCGTGCGGCCGTCGGAGTACACGCCGGTCGCGCCGATGCCGTGCCGGTGCCGCTCGCTGGGCGGCGAGACCAGCCCGAGCGCGCGCACGTAGCCCGACAGCGCGACGCTCTCCGGCAGCGGCTCGACCACCACGTCGAGTTGCTCGACGAGCGCGGCGTAGGTGTCGACCTTCTCCTCGGGCCAGCTGTCCGGATACGGCAGCGCGACCAGCTGCGGCTTGCCGCGCAGGTACTTGCCGACCGCGGCCAGCGGGTTGTAGAGCCGGGCCCGGAACACCAGCTCGGCGGGCCAGGTGGCGCCGGCGATGACGATCTGCGGGTGCCCGAGGATGTCGCGCACGTCGGCGATCGCCATGCCGAGATCCGGTCGCTGCCGGTCGACACCTGCGGTGTGCAGCCTGCCCGCGGCGTCGGCGAGCAGATAGGCGGGTGGGGTGTAGGTGCCCTCCACCTGAACCGGGCGGATCGGAGTCTCACCGCCGCCCGCGGCAACGGACACCACATCCCACCCCAGATGCAGGGCCCCAACTCGAACGGTCACAGGCTCAAGTGTGCCCGGTCGGCGGGCGACACGCGCAGCATGCCCGCCGATATGGCCCTGACCTTGCGATCCCCGCTCATGCGGTGCCCGCTCAGGCATGCTCGGGCGCCCTCCGTGGTGACGCGAGCTGCCGCCTCCGGGCGCTGACCGCTCATGCCTGCGACTTCTTCAGGCGTAGCCGGCTCCAGGTGATGGCCGCCAGAATCGAGGTGATCACGATCAACAGCACGATGTCGAGGATCCAGATCCCCGGCTTGTGTTCCCAGAGCGGATCCTCCTGCGCACCGATGACCAGCTCGCGCAGGTCGACGGTCGCCGCGCCCGCGGCGTAACCCCAGCGCGACGGGAACAGGTACGACACCTGCTCGAGGCCGACCCGGTCGGTCACCGGGATCAGGCCGCCCGCCATCACCAGCTGCACCATGATCATCACCACGAGCATCGGCATGACCTGCTCGTTGGACTTGGCCAGGCTCGACATCAGCAGACCGAACACCACACAGCAGACCGCGGTCATCGCGATGTCGAAGTACAGCTCGACGCTGCCGTTCGGGATCAGCGCGCCCTCCGGCGGCGCCTTCTTGCCGAGGAAGGTGATGCCGACCAGCACCGCCGACTGCAGGAACGCGGTCACGCTGAACACCACGATCTTGGCCATCAGATACGCCGACGGCAGCAGGCCGACCGCGCGCTCGCGATAGAAGATCGACCGCTCACCGACCAGGTCGCGCACGGTCAGCGTGGCGCCCATGAAGCACGCGCCGAGGATCAGCACGACCAGCAGCTGCTGCGCCTCGCCACCGCTGGATCGCGCGAACGATCCGTCCGGCTGGGCGATCAGCGGCCCCTCGGTGAAGCCGTCGCTACCGGGCACCACCAGCGACAACGCGCCGAGGATGAACGGCAGCACCACCAGGAAGATCAGATAGCCCCGGTCGGCGAAGATCAATCGCAACTGCCTGCGCGCCAGCGTGCTGAACTGGCGCATCCCGCTCGACTGCGGTGGCGCGCCCGCGTTGCCGCGGTTCAGCGGCGCGGGTGGCGGCGGCGGTGGCACGTAGGCCTGCCTGGAGCGATAGGCCGCGAAGGCCTGGTCCGGGTTGGCCGCGACCTTGGCGAAGATCTCGGCCCAGTCGGTCGTGCCGAGCGCGGCGCCGACGCCACCGGGGTGCCCGGCGAAGGCGGTCTTTCCGCCCGGCGCGAGCAGCACCACCTGGTCGCACATGTCCAGGCAGGCGACCGAGTGGGTCACCACGATCACCACGCGACCGGCGTCGGCCAGTTCGCGCAGCATCTGCATGACCTGCCGGTCCAGCGCCGGGTCCAGGCCCGAGGTCGGCTCGTCGAGGATCAGCAGCGACGGACCGGTCAGCAGCTCCATCGCCACCGACGCGCGCTTGCGCTGACCGCCGGAGAGCCGGTCGACGCGGGTGTCGGCGTGCTGGGTGAGCGAGAGCTCCTGCAGGACGCCGTCGATCACCTGCTGGCGGTCGGCCTTGGTGGTATCGGGCGGCAGCCGCAGTTCGGCGGCGAAGCCGAGGGCCTGGCGGACGGTGAGCTGACGGTGCAACACGTCGTCCTGCGGGACCATGCCGATACGGGAGCGCAGCGCCTCGTACTCGGCGTGCAGGTTGCGGCCCTCGAAGGTGACCACACCGCCGGAGGGCTGGGTGCTGCCCGCGATCAGCTTCGACAGCGTCGACTTGCCCGCGCCCGAGGGGCCGATCAGCGCGGTCAGCGTGCCACGACCGGCCTGCATGTTGACGTCGACGAGCAGTTGCTTGTTGCCCTCGACGGTGAAACCGACCCCGTGCACCGTCAGGCCGAGCTCGGCGACCGGCTTCTGCCGATGCGCCAGCGCGCCCTGGGTGACGACGAAGTCGATATTGCCGATGGTGACGATGTCGCGCTCGCGCAGCACCGTGCGCTGCTGACGGTGACCGTTGACGAAGGTGCCGTTGGCCGACCCGAGGTCCTCGATGACCAGGCCCTCGTTCGAGGACACCAGGCGCGCGTGCTTGCGCGAGGCCAGCGGATCGTTGACGACGATCTGATTGTCGGAGGTTCGGCCGATGCTCAGGCCGCCGGGCGGAATGCGATCGCCGCGCGCCACCGGCTCGGTGGAGGCCGACTTGCGCACCGGCGGCAGCATCGAGGAGTCGGCGCGGCGGGTCATGTTGATGTTGTCCTGCGGCGCCATCGGCTGGGACGGCAGCTGCGAGGTCGGCACGTACTGCGGCTGCTGCGGCGCCGGTCTGGACGGCGGTTGGTAGGGCTGCTGCTGCGGGCGTTGCGGCGGACGTTGCTGTTGCTGCGGCTGGGACGGCGGTGCGAGCATCGTCGCGGCATGCCGCGACGACGGCGCCGCGGGCACCAGATGCAGCAACGGCCCACTGATAGCGTCCCCCAGACGCACCTGTGTGGGCCGATCGATCGACACAGGCTGACTCAGCCTGCGCGCGTCGACGAAAACGCCATTGGTGCTGCCGTTGTCGGCGAGCACCCACGCGCCGTTCTGGAAACGCAGAGTGGCGTGCACGCGCGAGACCAGCGGACTGTCCACGAACAGCGTCACTTCGGGCGCCCGGCCCATGGTGATCTGCTGGCTCGCTTCGAAGACTCGTTCGGTTCCATCATGGCGCACGGTGATGGTCTGCGCCCCCGGTGAAGACATGGAGCGGATACTATGCCATCGCCCGGACATCGGCGGTGCCCCCGAGACGGCTTCAGTCCCGATCCGGCGATCGACCTGCACAAGTATCCGGCCGACCAGGGGGACTGATGCCGAAACCCCAAGTGCTCATTGCGATCACCGCCGTGCTATGCGCGTTGCTGAGTGCGGGCTGCACGCGGGCGATCGACGGCCACGGGGTCTCGATCTACGACGACCCGTTCCAGGTGGCCGGGCTGCCGACCACCGGCGGCCCGAACGGCCCGCGGCCGAACGTGCCGGATTCGGCGCTGACCGCGTCCAACGGCGACGGCGGCGAGGTCGACGCGCTGGCACTCAACGCGATCGACGACATCCAGTCGTATTGGAAGGACGCCTTCGGCGTCGAGTTCCGCGGCGAGACCTTCGAGCCGGTCGAGAAGCTGGTGTCCTGGAACGCCAGGGCCTCGCGCAACCAGGCGATCGAATTCTGCAAGGAGACCACCTACCACCTGGTCAACGCCGCCTACTGCCGCAGCGACAACTCCATCGGCTGGGACCGCGCGATGCTGCTGCCCACCATGAGCGAGACCTTCGGGAAGATGTCGGTGGTCATGGTGCTGGCCCACGAGTACGGCCACGCCATCCAGACCATGGCCAAGCTGGTCACCAAGAAGACCCCGGTCCTGGTCAAGGAACAGCAGGCCGACTGCTTCGCCGGCGCGTTCATGCGCCACGTCGCCGAGGGCAAGTCCAAGCACTTCACGATCAACACCTCCGACGGCCTGAATTCCGTCCTGGCCGCGACGGTTTCGATCCGCGACTCCGACCCCGACGACCCCGAGAGCGTGCACGGCTCGGCCTTCGAGCGTGTCACCGCGGTGCAGATCGGCTTCACCGACGGCCCGCGCGGCTGCAAGGGCATCGACGACGAGGAGATCGACCAGCGCCGCGGCAACCTGCCGCAGAGCTTCTCCGGCGACCAGGGCCGCGGCGAGTACCCGATCTCCAAGGAGAACCTGGTCGAGCTGAGCAAGGCGCTGCAGTCGATCCTGCCGGTCGAGGACGTTCCGACCTACGAATACTCCGGCGCCAGGATCGACTGCAAGGACGGCACCGCTACCGAACCGGTCACCTACTGCCCGGCCAGGAACGTCATCGCCACCGACGTGCCCGCGCTGGCGCAGCGCGGCTCGGTCGACACCGACGACGACGGCCCGCTCCCGGTCAAGGTCAGCGGCGACTACAACGGCTATGTCGTGTTCATCTCCCGCTACACCCTCGCCGTGCAGCGCAGTCACGGCCAGGCGCTGACGGGCGCGAAGACCGGTCTGCGCGCGGCCTGCCTGTCCGGTGTCGTCACCGGCAAGCTGGCCCAGCCCGGCCGCCCGGTCAGCCAGGGCGATATCCAGCTCTCGGCCGGCGACCTCGACGAGGCCGTCTCGGGCCTGCTCACCGACGGCCTGGCCGCCAGCGACACCGAGGGCAACACCGTCCCCAGCGGCTTCTCCCGCGTCGACGCCTTCCGGGCGGGCGTGCTCAACGGCGAGACCACCTGCTTGTCGCGGTACAGCTGAAGTGTTGGAGCGCTGGCGCGCTCGAGGTCGCGGCCCCTCCAGTCCCGGGGGGGGGGGGGGGGGGGGGGGGGGGGGGGGGGGGGGGGGCCCCCCCCCCCCCCCCCCGGGGGGGGCCCCCCCCCGCCCGGGGGGGGGGCGCCCCCCCCCCGCGGGGGGGGGGGGGGGGGGGGGGGGGGGGGGGGCGCGGGGCGGGGGGGGGGGGGGCGCGGGGGGGGCGGGGGGGGGGGGGGGGGGGCCGGCCCCCCCCCCCCCGGGCCGGTTCAGTTCCCGTGCGCGCCGTCGGCCAGCAATCGCCGCAGCTCCTTGCGGCTGGT
>NZ_JBIUYV010000007.1:0-298874 GCF_044744725.1 Nocardia sp. NPDC087230 | reverse complement strand
TCGTGCTGGCCCGATCGGGCGGGCCCCCCACCCGTGTGCAAGCTGCTCCTCTTTGAGCAGCTGGGGGGCGGCCGGGGGGGGGGGGGGGGGGGCCGGGGGGGGGGGGCCCCCCCCCCGCCCCCCCACTGCTCGGTCAGCTCGACTCGGTGAGTTACCCGGGCCCTCACCGAATCAGCGGTTCCGCGCTTATACGAGCGCGGGTTGTGTTGTCGGCGTGGACGACTCGTCGCCCGTGCGGGACGGGATGAGCGCGGTGGCGATCAACCCGAGCAGGACGAAGCCCGCGGCGAGGTAGCCGCCCAGGGTGATGCCGTCGGTCATCGCCGTGCGGCCGGTCTCGGCGACCTCGCGGGTCTCCGGCTGGGCGGCGAAGCCTTCGATCGCCGCGCCCGCGCTGCTGGTGACGGCGTGCGCGTACTGCCGCGCCTGCGCCGGGGGCAGGCCGGCGGCGGTGAGGTCGTCGTCGACCTGCGAGCTCAGCGTGGTGAAGAAGACCGTGGTGAGCACCGCGATGCCGAGCGCGGAACCGAGCTGACGGAAGGCACTCTGGATGCCGGAGGCCTGGCCGTTGTCGTTCTCGGGGATCTCGGCCAGCACCACATTGGTGACCTGGGCCGTGGCGAATCCGACACCGATGCCGTACACGCACAGGATCAGCGACAGCGCCCACCAGGAACTGTCGGTGGCGGCGAAGAAGGCCAGCGCCGCCAGGCCGACGACTTCGAGGGCGAGACCGAGCCGCACCATGTTCAGCGGTGACGCCTTGCCCGCCATCCCGAAGCTGGCACCACTGGCGATGAAGCTGCCGATGGCGATCGGCACCAGCGCCAGCCCGGACTGCACGGCGCTGTAGCCGAGGGTGAACTGCAGCCACAGCGGCAGCACCGCGACGATGCCGAACTCGCCGAGCCCGATGATCAGCGTGGCGATATTGCCGTTGCGGAACGAGGCCAGCCGGAACAGGCTCAGATCCATCAGCGCCTTGTCGGCGTCGGGACCGCGGCGCAGCAGCACCTGGCGCACCACGAAACCGGCCAGCGCGAGCGCGCTCAGCACCAGGGCGACCAGCACCGGCGACGGCCCACTGCCCCAGGTGAGACCGCCGATCCCCAGCGGATGCACCGTGCTGATCCAGCCGTAGGTGCGGCCTTCGACCAGCCCGAAGGCGAGCAGCCCGAGACCGAGCACCGACAGGATCGCGCCGAGCACATCGAGTCGTCCCGCGACCTTCGGCGAGGGCGCGATGCACGCCAGCACACCGATCACGATCAGCACCGCCAGTGGCACGTTGATCCCGAACGCCCAGCGCCACGACACGTGTTCGGCCAGCCAGCCGCCGAGCAGCGGGCCGAGCGCCGCGGCGGCGCCGATCGTCGAACCCCACACCGCGAACGCCTGACCACGCGCTTTCCCGGTGAAGGTGGCGTTGAGCAGCGCCAGCGAGGTCGGCAGGATCATCGCGGCGCCGGCGCCCTGCAGGAACCGGGCGACGATCAGCAGTCCACCGCCGGGGGCGAGCCCGGCCAGGACGCTGGTCGCGCCGAAGACGACGACACCGGCGACGAACACTCTGCGCGCCCCGACGATGTCGGCGATCCGGCCGACCACCAGCAGCAGCGCCGCGAACACGATCGCGTAGGACTCCTGAATCCATTGCGCCTCGGTCGAACCCGTCGCCAGATCCTCGATGATCGACGGGATGATCACGTTGACGATCGTGGTGTCGACCACGATCAGCGCGACACCGAGGGCGATGGCGATCAAGCCGAGCCATCGGCGGATGGACGACTCTTGACTCATCGCATCTCCTATTTCCATGGTGGAATATTTCCATGGTCAAAGTAGATTGCGGGCAATAGGATGTCAACCGATGCGAAAGGAACCTATGACCCGGTCGGACGCTGGCGCGCAGTATCAACGGATCCACGAGGGCATGCGCGCCTACGGCGCGAACTACCGCGAATTCACCCATCGATTCGCGGCCTGGCTCGGGCTGCACTCCACCGATGCCGAGGCGCTGATCGAGATCCTCACCGCGGAGGAACGCGGCGCGCCCCTGTCACCCGCGCGGCTCAGCGAGCGGATCTCGTTGTCCAACAGCGCGACCACCGCGCTGCTGAACCGGCTCGAGAAGGCCGGTCACATCGTCCGCAGCCGCGAGCACGACGACCGGCGCATCGTCACCCTGCGCAGCACCCCGCGCATTCACGACCTGGCCGACGACTTCTTCGGACCCCTCGGGGTGAAGGTGGAGGAGACGGTCATGGGGCGATACTCCCCCACCGAGCTGCGGCGGTTCGAGGAATTCCTGGCCGATGTGCGGATCACCATGACCGCCCACCTGGCCGAACCCACACCGCCGCAGCCGTCCGGACTCAGTTGAACGGGCCGATGCCCTTCAACGGATTGCCGCCGTGGAGGAACACGTAGGTGGCGATCGCGGCGGCGATGGCGAGCACGACGACGGTGAAGGAGCCGTAGGCCGGGCGAGTCGCCCAGCCGCGGGCACGGTCGAAGGACCAGCGGCCGGGGCCGGTGAGGATGATCGCCAGCGCCGCGCCGGCCAGCACGCTGTCGAGTTCGACGCCGGTGGGGGTCCCCGCGTTGTACTGGAAGCCCGGGATCATGCCCTGCTTCCACATCCACGCGGTGAGGATCGTCGCCAGCACGGCACCACCGGCGAGCGGGGTGGCCAGACCGAGGACGAGCAGGATGCCGCCACCGAGTTCGCCGGCGATCACCAGGGCCGTCGACAGCGACGGATAATCCCAGCCGCCGCCCTCCATCATCGCCTTGGTGCCGTCGAGGCCGGGGCCGTGGAACCAGCCGGTGAGCTTCTGCAGCCCGTGGTAGATGAAGGTGTAGCCGACCACCAGGCGCAGCACGAACAGACCCAGGTCCAGGGTGCCGCGGCGGGGCTCGCGATTGCGGCGCTGCAGCCGGACCGCGCCCGCCGTGGCAGCCGCCGCGGGCGGGATCGACGCGTAGCCGTACCCGTCGTCGCCCCCACCGGCGGCCTGTGCGGCACCGGCGCTGGGCACCTCGTCACCGGGGTCGAGGCCGAGGTCCTCGTCGGTGCGCGGAATGTCCTTGTGCAGATCCGGTTTCGGCATCTGCGTGGTGGGCGAATCGTACGGGCTGGTCACCGGGCGACCCGACGACGACGCGGGCGGTCCGGTCGGCGCCGGCCCATCGGCGTTCGGCGTGTCATTCGACTTGTCGGTCACCGCCTCACCCTATGACGTGCCGAGTCGGTGTGCCGGTCTTCCCCGGAACAGGCGTGTCAGCCCCACTCGGCTGCCGGTAACGTCTGTGCCATGAGTTCGGTATTCGCGGGCCGCGTGGCGATCGGGTTGGCACTGGGCACCGTCTTGGTCGCCGGGTGCGCCCGATTCGACGAGTCGGCGTCGAGCCCGTTCACCACCGAGCCGTCGCTGGGTGGGTCCAATGTCGAGCCGAAGAAGCCGCAGGAGTCGCCCTCCCAGGTACCGCGGCCGACCGGCCCGTGCATCGATCCCGACCCGAATGTCATCGCCACCTGCCTGGATTCGGCCGCCGGGCTGATCCCGGTCGGCGACGGTGCGCTGGTGGCGGAGCGGCGGACCGGCCGCATCCTGCAGGTGACCCCGGTCGACGCGAGCACGCCGCAGGAGCCGGCGGTCGAGGTCGCGCGCGTGCCGGTCGACGGTTCCGGCGACGGCGGCATCTCCGACATCGTGCTCTCGCCCACCTTCGGCGAGGACGGGCTGATGTACGCCTACATCACCACCGGCAGCGACAACCGGGTGGTCCGGCTGTCCCGCAACGGCGGGGCGCCCAAGGAGATCCTGACCGGAATCCCGAAGGGCGCCAGCGGGAATCGCGGCGCCATCGACTGGGCGACGCCCACCCAGCTGCTCGTCCTCACCGGCGACGCGGGCAACCCCGGCGCGGCAGCCGATCCCGGCTCGCTCGGCGGGAAGGTGCTGCGCCTGGAGTCGCCGTCCTCGGGGGTGAACACGCCGCAGGTGGTGGCCTCGGGCATCGGCACGGCGGGCGACATCTGCCGCGACGGCAAGGACGGCATGTGGGTCACCGACCGCACCGCCGCCGAGGACCGGCTCCAGCATCTGGGCACCGACGGCACCCTGACCGTCTCGTGGACCTGGCCCGATCGACCCGGCGTCGGTGGTTGCACGGCCACCGGTGACGGTGTCGCCGTGGCCCTGGGCGAGGGCAAGGCGCTGGCCGCCGTGGCCGCCGACCCCAATACCTTCGCCGTCACCACCGCGCCCGCCCTGATCGCCCAGGACAAGTACGGCAAGCTCCTCGGCGCGACGGCCTCGCCCGACGGCAGCGTCTGGGTGACCACGACCAACAAGGCCGACGGCACGCCGGGCGAGTTCGACGATCGCGTCGTGCGCATCCCGCCGCCGCAGGGCGGGGCAGGCGGCCCCGACTAGAACACCACCGCCCCCCACCGGAATCCGGTGGGGGGCGGTGGTTGTCGAGCGTCTACGCGCAGGCGGCGAGGACCAGCTCGCGGACCTTGGCCGCGTCGGCCTGGCCGCGGGTGGCCTTCATCACGTCACCGACGATCTTGCCCGCCGCCTGGACCTTGCCGGCGCGGATCTTCTCGGCGATATCGGGGTTGGCGGCCAGCGCCTTCTCGACCTCGACCTGCAGGGCGGAGTCGTCGCTGACCATGCCCAGGCCCTTGGCCTCGACGATCGCGGCGGGCTCGCCCTCGCCCGCGAGGACGAAGTCGACGACCTGCTTGGCGACCTTGTTGTTGACGGTCTTGGCCTCGACCAGCGCGATCACTGCCGCCACCTGCGCCGGGGTGATCGGCAGCTCGGCCAGGGCGACCTCGCGCTCCTTGGCCTTCTCGGTCAGATAGGCGACCCACCACGAGCGCGCCTCGTTCGCGGGGGCGCCCGCCTCGACGGTGGCGATGATCAGGTCGAGCGCGCCCGCGTTGACGAGGTCGCGCATGACCTCGTCGGACAGGCCCCAGTCGGCCTGGATCCGGGCGCGTACCAGCCACGGGTACTCCGGAATGGTGGCGCGCAGTTGTTCGACCCACTCGGCGGCCGGGGCGACGGGCTCGAGGTCCGGCTCCGGGAAGTAGCGGTAGTCCTCGGCGGTCTCCTTGCGGCGACCCGCGGACGTGGAGCCGTCGGCCTCGTTGAAGTGCCGGGTCTCCTGGACGATCTCGCCGCCGTCGGTGAGCACGGCCGCCTGCCGGCGCATCTCGTAGCGCACCGCGACCTCGACGCTCTTGAGCGAGTTCACGTTCTTGGTCTCGGTGCGGGTGCCGAATTCCTTCGCGCCCACCGGCATCAGCGACACGTTGGCGTCGCAGCGCAGCGAGCCCTGCTCCATCTTCACGTCGGAGACGTTCAGCGAGCGCAGCACCTCGCGCAGCGCGGTGACGTAGGCGCGGGCGACCTCGGGCGCGCGCTCACCGGCACCGGTGATCGGCTTGGTGACGATCTCGATCAGCGGCACGCCCGCGCGGTTGAAGTCGAGCAGCGAGTGACTGGCGCCGTGGATTCGACCGGTCGCGCCGCCCACGTGCAGCGACTTGCCGGTGTCCTCCTCCATGTGGGCGCGCTCGATGTCGACCCGGAAGGTGGACCCGTCGTCGAGCACGACATCGAGGAAGCCGTCGGTGGCGATCGGCTCGTCGTACTGGCTGATCTGGTAGTTCTTCGGCTGATCCGGGTAGAAGTAGTTCTTGCGCGCGAACCGGCCCCACGGGGTGATCGAACAGTTCAGCGCGAGACCGATCCGGATGGCCGACTCGACGGCCTTCTCGTTGACCACCGGCAGCGAGCCGGGCAGGCCGAGGCAGACCGGGCACACCTGGGTATTGGGTTCGGCGCCGAACTCGGTGGGGCAACCGCAGAACATCTTGGTCGCCGTGGACAACTCGACGTGGACCTCCATGCCGAGCACCGGCTCGTACCGGGAGATGACATCGGCGTAGTCCATCAACTCGACCGTGGGTGCGCTCATAACTGTCTATCTTAGGAAGCTCTAGCGGGGCGGGACGCGCTGGGTGAGCCAGTCGGTGACGTAGGTGAGCACCGCCGGGTCGATGGTGGTCTCGATGGTGGAATATTCGCTGGGTTTGCCCGTGTCGGTGGGCTGCATCAGGTGGTTGAGGCCGGGAAAGGTGTGCACGGTGGCGTCGGGGTCGCCCGCCAGGTTCGCCCGCATCGGCGGCTCGTTCTGCGTGGCGAGCACCTGCTGGTCCTTGTCGCCGAAGAAGGCCAGCACCGGCACCCGCAGGGCCTCCAGCGCGGGCTTCGGGTCGTAGGTGATGAACGAGGCCATGTACGGGGTGTTGAACGAGTCGAGGGTCGCCTGGGGCGCGCGCTGCTCGGGCGGCAGCGAATCGTTGTGCTGCTGGGCGTAGGCCGCGGCGCCGGCCGTATCGCCCGCGCGCAGCAGGGCCGACCACCGGGTGACGTAGTCGACCTGCGCGTCGATCTCGTTCTGCGGCGCGCCCGCGCCGGCCATGATCACCTTGTTCTGCTCGATCAGCACGTCCGCGCCGACCACCGCCGGGCCCGCCATGAGCACCGCGAACGCGACGTTGCTGTCGGGCCGGGCGGCGACGAGCGGGGCGAGGTAGCCGCCCTCGCTGTGCCCGAACAGGCCGACCTTCGCCGGATCGATCTCGGGCCGGGCGCGCAGGAACGCGACGCCCGCGGCCGCGTCGGCGGCGAGGTCGGGGTAGGTGGCGTCGTCGAGGTTGCCGCCGGTGCCGCCGACGCCGCGGTCGTCGGTGCGCAGCACGGCGTAGCCCGCGCGGGTGAAGGTGTCGGCCAGCAGCAGGAACGGGCGGTGACCCATCAGGTCCTCGTTGCGGTCCTGCGGTCCGCTGCCGGTGATCAGCAGCATCGCCGGGAACGGGCCGCTGCCTTCGGGTTCGGTGAGCGTGCCCGCGATGGTGATGTCACCGCTGCGATAGGTGACGTCCTCGCTGCGGTACGGGTACGGCGGTTTCGGGTCCTGCGGCCTGGCCACGCTCTCGACCGGGCCGCGGCGCAGCACCAGCGGCACCGTCTGGCCGGACTGCACCCAGTCGCCGGTGATCTGCTCGCCGTCGAGCTTGCCGCGGAAACCCGGGTCGCCCGGTGCGTCGGGAACGGTGAACTCGACCCGGTCCGGCTCGGTGCGCACGTCCTTCAGCGCCGCGGCGCGCACGCCCTGTGCCGGGATGTCGATGGTGGCCGAACCGTTCTCGGCGAAGGTCACGCCGATCGCGATCGGCGCACCCGGCACCTCGATGTCACCGTGCCACGGCCCCTGGACGGCGGGTCCGGCGTCCTCGTCCGAGGAACAGCCCGTCACCAGCGCGGCGACGACGAACAGTACCGAAACGATCACTCGACCGGTGCGCATACGGCAACGGTACCGACGCGCACCGAAAAGTCGAGGACCGCTGCGGGTCAGCCGAAGAAGGCCCGCGCCTCGCCGAGTCGTTCCGGCGGAACCCGCTTGAGCTGCTTGGTGGCCTCCGACAGCGGAACCAACCCGATGGTGGTGCCGTGCAGGGCGACCATCTGCCCGAAGTGTCCGGCGTGTACCGCTTCGGCGGCGTGCACGCCGAAGCGGGTCGCCAGGATGCGGTCGTAGGGGGTCGGGCTGCCACCGCGCTGGACGTGGCCGAGCACGGTGGTGCGGACCTCCTTGCCGATCCGGCGCTCGATCTCCGAGCCGAGCTGCTGGGCGACGCCGGTGAACCGCTCGTGACCGAACTCGTCGATACCGCCCTCGCGCAGCGCGAAGCCGGAATCCGGTGCGGGGTGCGCGCCTTCGGCGACCACGCAGATGAAGTGCTTGTCCCCGCGCTGGAAACGGCTCTTGATCATCGCGCACACCTGCGCCACGTCGAAGGGCTCCTCGGGCACCAGGGTCAGATGCGCGCCGGCGGCGATGCCGGAGTTGAGCGCGATCCAGCCCGCGTGCCTGCCCATTACCTCCACCAGCATCACCCGCTGATGGGATTCGGCGGTGGTGTGCAGACGGTCGATGGCCTCGGTGGCGATCGAGAGGGCGGTGTCGTGGCCGAACGTGACGTCGGTGCAATCGATGTCGTTGTCGATGGTCTTGGGGACGCCGACCACCGGCACCCCCTCGTCGGAGAGCCAGCTCGCGGCGGTGAGCGTGCCCTCGCCGCCGATCGGGATCAGGGCTTCGATGCCGTTGTCGTCGAGGGTCTGCTTGATCCGGCCGAGCCCGGCGCGCAGCACATCCGGATTGGTGCGCGCGGTGCCGAGCATGGTGCCGCCCTTGGTGAGCAGCCGGTCGGTGCGGTCGTCGTTGTGGATGCGGATCTTGCGGTCCTCTAGGAGGCCGCGCCAGCCGTCCTCGAACCCGACGATCGAGTCGCCGTAGCGGCCGTTCGCGGTGCGGACGACAGCCCGGATCACCGCGTTCAGCCCTGGACAGTCTCCGCCTCCGGTCAAGACTCCGATGCGCATGGCGTTCATCTTGCCGCACCGGCGGCGATCAGGGGCAGTGACCTCCGGCGAGCTCGCCGAGATGACCCGAGATCAGCGTCGCCATCTTGTCCAGCATGGTCATGCCGTCGTTGAAGGAGCCCGAATCCGGTTGCGCGGCGAAGGCGATCGCGATCCGGCCCGAGGGCGAATCGATGAGCCCGAACTGGCGGACCAGGTATTTGCCGGACGGGTCCGGGCCCCAGCCGCCCTTGAACTCGGCGCTGCCGAAGGCGCCCAGTCCCCAGCGATGACTCGGGATGATCTGCTGCATGAGCCCGACCACGCGCTGGCTCTGCGGAATGCAGGGCAGGTGCGCGGCGAAGCGCACCTGCTCGGCCAGCGTCCATTCGGCCTGGCCGTAGACCGACGCGTCGGCCCTGGTGCGGGTGGTGGGCACCGTGGTCGTGGTGTCGCCGCCCTCGCGCAGCACGTTCTCCACGGCCGTGGCCGCGGCGGCGCCGGAACCCAGCGACTGCCACAGGGTGTCGGCGGCGCCGTTGTCGGAGGCGGTGATGGCCGAGGTCGCGGTGGTGACGTAGGAGGCGTTGTTGCGCAGCGCCGCGATGGCCAGCGGCACCTTGATCGTCGACCAGGCCGGGCCCGAGGTCCAGGTGCCGAAGGTGACCATCTTGTCCCCGCCCACCGGCATGATCGCCAGTCCCACGCTGCCGCGGAAACCCTGCTGTACTGCGTTGAAGTCGGCGGCCAGACTGCCGGGCACCGCGATCGAGACGTTGCCGGCGCCGCCCGCGCCGGGATCGATGGCGGCGATACTCGTCGTCGTGCGCGGCGGGGTCGCGGGCTCGGATCCGATGCCGCATCCGCCGGTGAGCACCACGACGGCCCCGAGCAGCGCGGTGAGCACCATCCGGACGGGGCGCCGATCTTTCGTCATCATGTAAAACATCTTCGTTTCTAAACTCCCCCCGGGCTTCGATGCCGGGGTAGCAGTCCCGACACCGTACTGGGCAGTATGGCCGAACGCCCACTTCGACCGTGAAACGCTCAGGTCAGACGATGTTCACCCGTGTAGATATTCATCGTCTCGCCGCGCAGGAAGCCCACCAGCGTCAGCTCCGACTCGGCCGCCAGGTCCACGGCCAGTGAGCTCGGCGCCGACACCGCGGCCAGGATCGGGATGCCGGCCATCACCGCCTTCTGCGCCAGTTCGAAGGACGCGCGGCTGCTCACCACCAGGATCAGATCCGGCGCGGGAATCCGGTTCTCCCGCAACGCCCAGCCGATCACCTTGTCGACGGCGTTGTGCCTGCCGATGTCCTCGCGGACCGCCAGCAACGTGCCGTCGGTGCTGAACAGGCCCGCCGCGTGCAGGCCGCCGGTGGCGTCGAAGAGCTTCTGACCGGCGCGCAGCTGCTTGGGCAGGCCGGACAGGACCTCGGTCGACACCGTCGCGGTGTCGCGCGGGATCGGGTAGCGGGTGTGCGTGCGCACCTCGTCGAGCGCGGACTTGCCGCAGAGGCCACACGCGCCGGTGGTGAGGAAGTTGCGGGTGTGCAGCGGCACCGGGGTGCGCAGGCGCAGGTCGAGCACGTTGTAGGTGTTGCGGCCCTGCTCGTCGGTGCCCGCGCAGTAGCGGGCGGTGACGATGTCCTCCGCCGAGCCGATGATGTCCTCGCCGAAGAGGAAACCGTGCACCAGGTCGATGTCGTTGCCCGGGGTGCGCATGGTGACGGTGAGTGACTGCCCGTCCACGCGGATCTCGAGCGGTTCCTCCACCGCCAGGGTGTCCGGGCGCTGGATCCGTCCGGTCGGCGACAGCCGGATCGTCTTGCGCCGTGCGGTGACTCTGCTCATCAGGAGGTGCCCATCGGTCGGGTTGCGGTGGGTTCGCTCAGCCGGTCGCGATGCCGACGACGAGATTGATCGTCGTCGCCAGGATGACCGTGCCGAAAGCGTAGGACAGCAGGCAGTGCCGGAGCACGATGGCCCGCACCACCGGACTGGTGACATTGGTGTCGGAGACCTGATAGGTCATCCCGAGGTTGTAGCTGAAATAGAGGAAGTCGCGGTACGAGGGCGGCTCCTCGGAGTTGAAATCGATCCCGCCCGTGGGTGATTCGTAGTAGTGGAAGGCATATCGCGCCGCGTACATCAGGTGCACCGCCGCCCAGGCCGCGAAGACACCGGCCAGCGCCGTCGCCGCCGCGACGTGCCCCTCCTCCGACCGGCCGAACACCAGGATCGCCACGATGCCGATGATCCCGCCCGCCGCCGAGGACACCACCGAGATCTCCTGGACGAACGGCTGGAAGTCCTCGCGCCGCACATTCGCCTTGGTCTGCGCGGCGTCCATCGGCCACAGCACCAGCCAGCCCGCGACGACGAAGACCGTGGCCATCGCCGCGATGCCGATCAGGCCACCCAGCGCTACGCCCCGCCCGAGTCCGAGGCCGACGAGGACCCCGATCAGCGCCCCGATCAGGATCGAACCGACCAGGCGATTGACTGCGGGCACCACCAGGTGGTTCCTCATATCGATCGACAGTACCGAAGGCGCGCACACTCATAGCCGATGTCGATCTCAGCTCTCGCGCCGCTGCGCCGAGCGCCGCAGGGTGTCGTCGATACCGGCCGTGCGCGCGGTCTCGATGAGCGCTTTGACCAACACCGACCCCGGCTCGACGGCCGGGGTGACGAGCACGATCCCGGCGGTCACGGCCGGGTCGTCCAGGCGCAGGGTCCGTACGCCCGCGGGCGGCGGGAAGATCGTCAGCCACGGCTGCGGCACCACACAGGCCCAGCGGCCGGTGCTCACATGCGCGAGCAGCGACACCACCGAATCGGTCTCCACCTGCGGCGACGGCACCAGACCGGCGGGGACCAGGGCGTCGTCGATCAGATCGCGGCCGCGCATGCCCTTGTACAGCAAGCACATCGGCATCTCGAGCGCCTCGGCCCAGCTGATCGCCCCGGACCGGCCCGCCAGCAGATCGGTGCCCGCCAGCAGGACCTGCCGTTCGGCGTAGAGCGGGGTCCGGGTGAGGCCCGCGGTGTCGACGCCGTCGCCGTAGACGATGCCCGCGTCGAGTTCGAAACGCCGCAGCCGCTCGACGATATCGCCCGAACGCAGGCTGGTCTCGACCCGGATCCGCACCAGCGGGTGCGCGGTGCAGAACGGGTCGGTCAGCAGGGCGACGGTGCCCGAGGCGGCCGGGATCGCCCCGATCCGCAGGTCACCGGTGAGGCCGGTCTGCAACGCGTGCACCTCGTGCGCGAGCGCGTCGCGGTCGGCCAGGATCCGCCTGGCCCACAACACGAGTCGTTCGCCCTCGGGGGTCAGTCCCTCGAACGTGCGCCCGCGCCGGACCAGCGGAACCCCCAGCTCGTGTTCGAGTTTGCGTAGCGCCTCGGACAGGGCGGGCTGGGAGACGTAGCAGGCCGCGGCCGCGCGGGCGAAGTGCCGTTCGCGGGCGAGGGCGACGAAGTACTCGAGTTGGCGGAACAGCAGCTCAGTCGTCCTCGGCGTCGGCGGCCTTGTTGCGGGCCTTGGCGATCTCGAGTGCTCGTTCGGCGGTGGCCTGGTCCGGGTAGGGACCCATCCGGTCGCCGTACCAGCAGGTCTTGCCCTGTTCGGCCTGATGGTGCTTGATGCAGTAGTACCACTGGTTGTCGTCAGCCATGTCGACAGTATGCATCGGTTCGCATGCCTTCGGCGGGGAGGTCGGGGCCGTGCCGAGCGCCGGTTCGCGGATCAGCAGGGCCACCGCGACGCCCACCGCGACACCGATCACCGTGTCGACGGCGCGATCGGTGAGCATGGTCAGCGGATCGGTGGGGTCGGCCAATTCGGTCATCGACATGATCAGCGGGGTGAAGAACCCGAGCGCGACCGCGTAGTGGCGGGCCAGGAACAGTTCGGTCGGGTACAGCAGCGCGATGATCGCCAGTCCCAGCATCGCCGGGCTGGGACCGGGGATCAGCAGCGGGGCCGTGACCGCGAGACCCAGGAAGGTCCCGACGACGCGGTGCAGCCCGCGGGTGATCCGCCCGCGCGAGTCGGCGGCCGCCAACGGCACCGCCGCGCCCGCCATCGCCCAGTTGGCGTGGCCGACACCGAGCAGCAGGCCGATGCCGCCCGCGACGGAGATCGCCAGCGCGTAGCGGCCCGCCTGCACCAGCGAGATCCGGCCGGTGCGATGCGGCGGAATCGTCACCGGGACAGCGCGGGTGTCGTCGCGACGCACCCGCCGCGTCGACTCGAGATAGCCGACCACCACGCACAACGCCGCGGTGAGCGCGCAGACCGCCAGCGCGGACAGCGGATCACGCCGGCCACCCGCGACCATCGCGACGGCGCCGAAGGCGAAGATGCCGAAGAACGGGCCCTCCGGCCGCAGGCCGAGCCGGTCGGTGATCGGCGAGGCGACCGCGGCGAACACCGCCACCGCCGCGACCAGCACGGCGGGCGGGGCGTGCAGCCGGGCGAGCAGGATGCCCGCGCCGACCGCGCCGACCAGCAGCACCGCCGCCTCGCACTGATGGACCAGCCGCTGCCGCGGCGCTTCCGCGAAGCCGTACATGCCGGTGAAGGACCCGAACACCGCGTAGATGAGCAGGTCGGTGCGGCCCGCCGCGACGAGCAGCAGGCCGGGCACGGCCAGGCCGGCGAACACCCGGGCAGCGGGCAGATGATCGATGTCGGTGGTGAACCGTCGAATCACCGGGCGCGCCTGGGCCGAGATGGTGCGCAAGGGGTTCCTCCGAAAGTCGGTCACGGGGCGGTCTCCCCTGGGCCGATGGACCATCGTCACCGACCCGCGCGGCGCGCGTCAAACCGTCGAAACGCAGGTGAGACGCGGTTTTCGGGACTCTACCGGCAGTGATAAGCGGCGCCTATCGGGTGCTCGGAAGTCTGTCTTGGACGCGACCGGACCGGCGGGCACACAATCGAACCGCGCGCGACACGCTCGATGTCGGTGGGCCGGTACCCGGCCTACGCCCATCCGTGATCTCGGCGGTAGAGAATCCCAACCGGGTACCGACAGGCTTCGAACACTTTCGATCGAAGGGAACACGTCATGGCTGACGGTCCGTACACCGCGTATGACCCCGACAACGGACCGAGCGGCCCCGCCGATCGCGACGCCGTTCCGTCGGTGAAGCCCTATCACCATCCGGCCGCGGGGTGGGGCGCCGCGCTGGCCGTCGGCAAGTTCATGGTGCTCAAGGAGCACGAACCGCTGATCGGTACCAAGGCCATTCTCAAGATGAACCACGCCTCGCACGGCTTCGACTGCCCCGGCTGCGCCTGGCCCGACGCGACCGACGGCCTCAAGCTCGATGTCTGCGAGAACGGCATCAAGCACGTCACCTGGGAGATGACGCACAAGCGGTGCACCCCGGAGTTCTTCGCCGCGCACACCGTCAGCGAGCTTGCCACCTGGAGCGACTACGACCTCGAGGACCAGGGCAGGCTCACCCATCCGATGGTCTACGACGCCGCGACCGACCACTACGTCCCGATCAGCTGGCCGGACGCGTTCGAGATGGTCGGCAAGACGCTGCGCGAACTGCCCGACCCGAATCTGGCGTCGTTCTACACCTCGGGCCGGCTCGGCAACGAGGCCACCTTCCTCTACCAGCTGATGGTGCGCGAATTCGGCACCAACAACCTGCCCGACTGCTCCAACATGTGCCACGAGGCCAGCGGCCGCGCGCTGAACGCGGCCCTGGGCACCGGCAAGGGCACCTGCGACATCGAGGACTGGGACAAGGCCGACGCGCTGTTCGTGATGGGCATCAACGCGGCCTCCAACGCGCCGCGCATGCTGACCGCGCTGGCCGAGGCACACAAGCGCGGCGCGCAGATCGTGCACGTCAACCCGCTGATCGAGGCGGGCGCGCGCAACACGATCATCCCGCACGACTTCGCCGCGATGGCCACCTTCCACCCCACCAAGACCAGCACCCTGAATCTGCAGGTCCGCATCGGCGGCGACTTCGCGCTGCTGCGCGGCATCGCCAAACACGTGCTGGAGGAAGCCGAGACCGACCCCAAGGCCCTCGACCACGAGTTCATCGAGCGCTACACCGTCGGCTTCGACGACTACGTGCGCGAGGTGAAGGACACCACCTGGGCCGAGATCCAGCGGCAATCGGGTCTGAGCGAGAGCGACATCCGCAAGGCCGCCGGCATCTACTGCGACGCCGACCGCACCGTCATGAGCTGGTGTCTGGGCATCACCCAGCACGAGCACGGTGTCGACACGATCCGCGAGATCGTCAATGTGCTGCTCATGCGCGGCAATCTGGGCCGGGAGGGCGCCGGTCCGTCGCCGGTGCGCGGGCACAGCAATGTGCAGGGCAACCGCACCTGCGGCATCGACAACAATCCGAGCGCGGAGTTCCTGGACCGGCTGGCGCAGGTGTGCAAGATCGATCCGCCGCGCGCCAACGGCTACGACGTGGTGTCCACGATCCAGGCGATGCAGGCGGGCAAGCTCGAGTTCTTCCTCAGCATGGGCGGCAATTTCGTCGCTGCCGCGCCGGATGCCGCCTACACCTTCGCGGCGTTCCAGAAGTGCGGCTTCACCGTCAATGTCAGCACCAAGCTCAATCGCAGCCATGTCATCCACGGCAAACGCGCGCTGATCCTGCCCTGCATCGGCCGCACGGAACGCGACCACCAGCGCAGCGGGCCGCAGATCACCTCGATGGAGAACGGCATGGCGGTGGTGCACATGTCGCGGGGCATGAAGAAGCCCGCGTCCCCGCACCTGATGTCGGAGCCCGCGATCCTGGCCGGCATCGCCAAAGCCGCGCTGCCGCGGACCGAGACGCCGTGGGAGTACTACATCGAGGACTACGACCGCATCCGCGACGTGATGTCGAAGGTGCTGCCCGGCTTCGAGGACTACAACCGCCGCGTCCGCCTGCCGCTGGGTTTCCGCATCCGCCAGCCTGCGCGCGAACTGATCTTCCTGACCCCCTCGGGCAAGGCCGAATTCGCCACCGTGACACTGCCCGACACCATCAATCCGCCCGGGGTGCTCACCCTGGCCACCCAGCGTTCCCACGACCAGTGGAACACCAGTATCTACTCCGACAACGACCGCTATCGCGGCGTGAAGAACCTGCGCACGCTGATCTTCATGAACGAGCAGGACATGCGCGAGCGCGGGCTGACGGAGTTCGACGACGTCGACATCACCAGCACCGCCCGCGACGGGTCGACCCGCTCGCTGCACCGGTACAAGGTGGTCCCCTACGACATCCCGCCGGGCTGCGCGGCCGGGTACATGCCGGAGATGAACGTGCTGTGCGCGATCGGCGATTTCAGCACCGAGAGCGATCAACCCCTGATGAAGAGCGTGAAAGTCACTGTCACACCGTCGAGTTGACCGGCCGAGGAGAACACTGTGAACGCGCATACCCGCAAGACGCTGGCGGCGATCACCGGACATCCGGCGCCCCGCGACCTGGAATGGACCCGGTTCGTCTCGCTGTGGGAGGACCTCGCCGACGAGGTCGAGCAGGAATCCGGTGATCGGCTCGCGGTGCGGATGAACGGGCACCGCGAGGTCTTCCACCGGCCGCACGACGGCCGGGTCGCCATCGGCGACATCGAGCACGCGCGGCAGCTGCTGACCGACCATCCCGAAGTGAAGGGCACCGGGTCGCTGTTCGCCGTCGCGATGGACGCCGAGACCGCCCGGATCCTGCACTTCGACCTGGACACCACCGGCGTCAGCGACACCGAGCGCGACGTGCGCAACCACGACACCGTCGCCCGGCATCTGCGCACGGTCGAGCGGCACACCGGGCACGACGATCACCAGGTGTACCTGCGCTACTTCGACGATCTCGCCGTCGCGCTGCTCGCGGAGATCGGCACCGAGTCGTTCGTGCTGCTCGGGCACGGCACCGGGAAGTCCGATGTCGCCGAGGATTTCGCGCTGCGGCTGCAGGAGAAGAACCACGCGCTGGCCGACCGGATCACCGGGATCGGCGTCATCGATCTCAGCGCGGCCGACGACGCGGCGATCGAGGCCGCGGCGCAGCAGATCGCCCGGCAGGGCAGGTAGGGGGGCGACGGTGGCCTATCTGCTCGCGCTCGTCGCCGCACCCGGTGCGGATTCCCTCGCGGCGCAACTGGCGACCGAGGCCCAGCGGGTCGCGGTCCGCAACAATGTCGACGTGGTGACGCTGGCCGAACTCGACACCCTGCCCGGCTACACCCCCGACCTCGACACCGAGGACGCGCGGCCGCTGATCGCCAATCAGCTGCGGCGCTCGGCGCTGGAAGCCGACGGCGTGCTGCTGTTCGCCGACGAGGGCACGGAGGTGCCCGCGCAGGCCGAGAACGTGATCGCCTGGCTGGCGCACCCGGGTTCGAGCCCGGCGCCGGCGATCGAGGGCAAACCCGTCGCGGTGATCACGGCGGGCCCCGGTGAGGTGGTCAACCAGAACCTGGCGGATCGGTTGCGCCGGGCGGGCGCCGAGGTGGTCGCCGACGGTGTGTCGATCACCGGGTCGTGGAGTGATCCGGCCACGGTCACCCGGCTCGGGGACACCGTGGTGGCCGTCGCGTCGTCGGCGAGCTGACCCGGCGGAGGTCGCGGCCCGTGGTCCGGGCCGCGGCCGCGGCGTGGGTCAGTAGACGTAGACCACGGCGTTCTCGCCGCCGGTGCAGGTGACGAGCTTGCCCTCGGGCGTGCACGTCATCGTGTAGGTGCGGCCGGTCACCGGGCTGGCCGCCACCACCGGTCGCGGACCCGGTGCGGTGCCACCGCTGGCGTAGGCCGCCCGCACCGCTTCGGCGAAACCGCAACTGGTGACCGCGGTTCCGACTGCCGCCTTGCCGAACGCACCGCCGGCGCTATCGGATTCGCAGGGCTGGGCGCCCGCGGGCAAGGTCACCGGACCGGCCGAGGTGGTCGGCGCGGCGGTGGTCGCCCGCGGTGCGGTGGTCCCGGGAGCACCGCCGGTGCCGGCCGGCGCTGCCGAGCTCGGCGCCGCGCCGGTCGTCTCCGACGAGTCCGCCGACGACATCAGCCGCCAGCCGATCGCGCCGCCGATGGCGAGCACCACCACGGCGAGCACGCCGACGAGGATCGGCAGCAGCAGGGAGCGCCGGGGGCGCGAATCGCGCTGCTGCCAGGCCGGATCCGGCGCGTAGCCCGGGTCGGGGCCGTACGGATCGGCCGGGTCGCGGTAGGCGTGGTCGCCATAGGCGTCGTGCGGATCGTCGTACTGGGAGTAGGCGTCCGGCGCGGCCCCGGCATAGTGCTGGGTCGCGGCCGCGCGCGCCGGATCGTCGGGCGCCTGGTGCGCGGGGAACGGTGCCGCGCCACCCCGATATTGCCGGGTCGCCTGTGCGCGTTGCGGATCCGGCTCGTTCGCCGCACCGAATCCCTCGCCACCGCCCTGGTAGTGCTGGGTCGGCGCGGACCGCTGCGCGTCGATATCCGCGGGGTCGAACTGCTCGGTCGCGGGGAACCGGGCGTCGGGGGCGCCGCCGAAGTGCTGGGTCGCGGCGGATCGCTGCGGATCGTACTGCTCGGTGGCCGGGCCGAACCGGTCATCGGGGGCGCCACCGAAGTGCTGCGTCGCGGCCGACCGCAGCGGGTCGTACTGCTCGGTGGCCGGACCGAACGGATCCTCCGGCGCACCACCGAAAGGCCGGCCCGCGGGCGCCCGCTGCGGATCGTAGTGCTCGGTGGCCGGGCCGAAGTGATCGTCCGGGCCCGACGGGGCGGCAAGGGGTCGCAGGGGATCGTACTGCTCGGTGGCGGGACCGAACCGGTCGTCCGGAGCGCCGCCGAAGTGCTGCGTCGGCGCCGACCGCTGCGGGTCGGCGGGCTCGATCGGCGGTCCGAACCGGTCGTTCGGAGCACCACCGAAGGGCTGGTTCGCCGGGTCGTACTGCTCGGTCGGCGGGCCGAAACGGTCCGGGGCGCCGCCGAACTGTTCGGTCGGGGCAGCGAAGCGGGCGGGCGGATCGGTGTCGTCGGCCGGACCACCGAACCGGACGTCCGGGCCGAACTGATCGCCGTCGAACTTCTGCGTCGGCGCGGACCGAGGTGCCGAAGTGGGTCGCCTGTCGTCGAAAGGTCCTGCCGGAGCATCGAATCGAGCGTCCGGGCCGACGAAACCGGCGGGCGCGCGGCCGGGACCGGGCAGGGCGGGACCACCCGGTCGGGCACCGGGATTCGCGTGGCTGTCGTCGACAAGGTCTGCCGACCGGCCGAATCGATCGTCCGGGGCCGGGGCGAACCGGGAGTTCGGGTTCGACGGGCCGTGGTGTTCCGTCGCGGGGGCGTCGCCGACGAACCGCTGGGTCGGGGCGGCGCGTTGCGGGACCGGCCCCGAGGGCGCGTCGAGGCGAGGCGGCGGAGCCGGGCGGTCGGCGTCGGGCGGGACGAAACCGGTGGGTGCGGGGAACGGCGGGGCAGGCACCGGGCCGGAGGTACCGCCGGGCTGGGCATCGCCGTAGAGATGCGCGTCCGGGAACGGGCGCATCTTGGGCAGGCCCTGGTCCGGGGTGTAGGCGGGTGGGGGCTCGGGAGCGGCGGGCTCGTCCGCCGTCGGGAGCGGGGTGAAATGGGTGTCGGCCGGGCGGATCTCGGCGGGGCCGGTCGGCTGGATCACCGCGGGGATGGAGATCTCGCCGGAGCCCTCGACCGGGACGCGATGGAAGCCGGTGGTCTCGGGCTGCCCCGGCGCGGCCGCGGGCGGGCGGATGATCAGTGTCGGCTGCGCGCCGGTCGCGCTGGTCTGGCTGCGCGAAGTCTCGATGCCACCGGTCGCGGTCACCGCACCGACGACACGGAACTCACCGGTCGGCGTCGGTACGGGCTCCTGGGCGTCCTCCCCCGGTGCACCCGGGACCGCGCGTCCACCGGTCGTCGCGCCGGCGGGCACACTCCGGCTCCCGGTCGTGGCGCCGGCGGGCGTGCCTCCCGGTACCGGGTGCCCGCCCGTCGCGGCACCGGCCGGCGCACTTCGGCCACCGGCCGGCGTTGCACCGGGCACAACCCGTCCACCCGTGGTCGCAGGCGCACCGGGCACCGCGCGTCCACCAGGAGCCCCCGCGGGCGCACCGGGAAGAGCACGCCCGCCGGTCGTCGCGCCCGCGGGCGCACCGGGCACAGCGCGCGCACCGGTTGTCCCACCGGCGGGCGCGTTCTGGGCGGCCAGGCCACCGGGCACCTCGCGGCCGGGCAGCGCACCGGGCGGCACCGGACGGGCGCCGGTCGCGGCGGCCGCCGCACCGAAGGCCGCGCCCGCGGCACCGAAGGGCGCGGCGGGCCCGTGTCCACTGCCGACCGGACCGCGCGTGCCGGGCGCGCGCATCGGGGCACCGCCCTGGAGCATCGCGGCGGCGAGGGCATCCCGGGCCGCGACCGCGAGCGCGCCCGCGCTCGGGTAGCGATCGGCCGGGTCCTTGGCCATGCCGCGGGCGATGACCTCGTCGAGGGTGACGGGCAGGCCGGGCAGGATCTCGCTGGGGCGCGGCGGCGCCTCGGACAGGTGCGAGCGGATCAGCACGCTCATGCTCGCGGCGGGGAACGGCGAGGCGCCGGTGAGGCATTCGTGCAGCACACAGGCCAGCGAGTAGACGTCGGCGCGATGCGAGATCGGCCCGACGTCGAAGCGTTCCGGCGCCATATAGATGTAGGAGCCCATGGCCATCCCGGCCTGGGTCACCGCACTGTCGCCCTCGGTGTGGGCGATGCCGAAGTCGGCGAGGTAGGCGAAGTCGGCGGGGGTCACCAGGATGTTGGCCGGTTTCACATCGCGATGCACCAGGCCACCGGCGTGCGCGGCGTCGAGGGCGGCGGCGATCTGCTCGACCACCGCGACCGCGCGATCGGGACTCAGCGGCCCGCCCGTGTGCAGCACCGTCCGCAGATCGGTCCCGGGGACCAGGCGCATGTCGATGAACAGCACCCCGTCGATCACGCCCCAGTCGTGGATCGGGATGACGTGCGGTTCGGCCAGCTTGGCCGCCGCCTGGGACTCCCGGCGGAACCGGACCTGATAGGCGGGGTCCTGGGCGAGTTCCTCCGCCAGCAACTTCAGGGCGACTACCCGGTCCTTGCCGGTGTCGTAGGCCTCGTAGACCTCGCCCATCCCGCCTTTGCCCAGCATCGACCGCAACTCGTACGGACCGAACCTGCTCCCCGTCCGTGACCCAGGTGCCTGCACCAGCGTCCGCCTCCCACTTCTCGCATGCCCGAAGACCTGCTCGTCAGAAGGAGGATTCTCCCGGTGTCACCACGCCGTGGTCAAACGCGAACACGATCGCGGCGGCGCGATCACGCAGGTCGAGCTTGCCGAAAATGTGTCCGACGTGGCTTTTCACGGTGACTTCGGAGATGCCGAGCGCGGCGGCGATCTCGCTGTTGACCCGGCCTCGGCCGATCAGTTCGAACACTTCGTACTCGCGTGCGGTGAGTTCGCCGAGCCGGCGATCGGTGCGGGTCCCGGCCGGTTTGACGGTCCGGTAGGCGGTGAGCACCCGGCCGGTGACCGACGGATCGAGCCACGCGCCGCCCGCGGCCACCGTGCGCACCGCGCGGATCAGGTCCTCGGCGGGTGAGTCCTTGAGCAGGAACCCGGCCGCGCCCGCGCGCAGTGCGCCGGAGAGCAATTGGTCGTCGTCGAAGGTGGTGAGGACGAGGACCGGCGGCGCGTCCGGGCGGGCCCGCAGCAACCGTGTCGCATCGATGCCGCCGACCCGCTTCATCCGCAGGTCCATCAGCACCACGTCGGGACGGTCGGCGGCGACGGCGGCCACCACCTCGTCCCCGTCGGCGCACTCGCTGACGGTGAAGCCGTCGCGCCTGCGCAGGATCCGGCGCAACCCGCCGCGCACCAGTTCCTGGTCGTCGACGACCAGTACCGTCACCGGGTTGTCGATCGGCGCCGCGGCCGTCACATGTCCTCCTGGGGCTTGGGCTTGAGCAGACCGGGCAGCATGGCCGTGATCGTGGCGCACGCGCTGGATTTGAGCGGGAACCGCGCGCGCACCGTCCACCCGTCGTCGGCGGCGCCGGCGCTGATCGACCCGCCGAGCAGTTCGGTGCGCTTGCGCATGCCACGCAGACCCATGCCGACATCGCGACGCGGCGGCGGGCCGAGCGGCAACGCGTTGGTCACCACCAGGGTGGCCGCCTCGGCGGTGACGTCGAGGCACACCGTCGCCGGGGTGCCGGGCGCGTGTTTGGCGACATTGGCCAGCGATTCCTGCCCGATCCGGTACAGCGCGTGCCCGACGGCGCCCTCGATGACGGCCAGGTCGCCGCTGCGGTCGTAGTCGACGGCGAGCCCGGCGCGGCGGAAGTCGCCGACGAGTTCGTCGATGTCGGCGGCGCTGGGCTCGGGGGTGCGCAGCGCGGGGCCGGTGTCGAGCATGCCGACGGTGCGCCGGATGTCGGCCATGGCCTGTCGGCCGAGCCGTTCGGCGTCGACGAGGGCGTCCACCGCCTCGGTGACGTCGTCGTCGGTCTGCAGCGCGCGGCGGGCCGCGGTCAGGTGCAGCAGCGTGATCGAGAGCGAATGCGCGATCACGTCGTGCACCTCGCGCGCGATCCGGCGTCGCTCCTCGTCGGCGGCCTGACCGGCGCGGATCGCCTGGTTCTCACGTTCCTGATAGAGGAAGCGCCGCTGGTATTGCAGCAGTACCCCGACGAAGACACCGAGGATGACGCCGAGGACGTACATCGGCATCCCCTGTAACCGCTCCCCCGAGCCCCACTGCAGATTGCCCGCGAGGTCGAACGCGACCAGTTCGAGGATCGCGACCACGGTGAATCCGACGGTGATCCCGCGCGAGGCGACCGCGGCCACCTCTCCGGCGACGATCACCAGCACGAACGGCGCGAAATCGGCGTTGACCGGCTGCACCAGGAACAGCGCGGTCGACAGCAGCGCCGAGCCCTTCAGCAGCGCCGGGTGCGGCTTCACCCCGAAGATCGCGAACAGCGGGATCGGCAGGAAGGCGGTGGCCATCGCGATCAGGGGCAGCGGGCTCGGGAAGTAGGAGTGCCGCTGGATCACGGCCGCGCCGGTGACCACCAGCAGGGCCACATCGGCGCCGATGATCACGGCGGGCGGGTAGTCGTAGGGCAGCGACTCGATGCGTTCGCGCACCGTGTCGAGGAAGCGCCGCACCCCGTCCCGCGGCCGGTCCGCGAGCCGCCGCCAGCGGCTGCGCAGCCCCGCCGGGTTCGCGGGAAGGGCGTGACTCACCTCCATGGGGTAAGGCTAGCCGTCGCGTCCACGGCCCGTCATCGTCCCGTGAACGGGCCCGGTCTCCTACCGGGGTAGGAGAAGAAGTCGGGTCCCGGGCACGACGCTTCCGGGGCGGCGCGACCGTAGCGTTGGCGGTACCGCTCACGGAAGGTGAAGCCCATGACCTGGACCGATCAGCATCGACGCACCGAGATCGTGCACACCGTGCTCGCCAGGGCAGCGATCGACCCGAACGACCCCGCCCTGTTCACCGAGCTGCCCGAGGTGGATCGTCTCTTCGGCGGCACCGACGGACTCCTGCAGGCCCTGACCTACCGCTGGAACAATCACCTGCGCGCCAAGCTCGAACAGGCCGAGATCGAGGGACATTCCGCGGTCGAGGCCTATCTGGAACTGGCCGCCGAGCAACCCGCGCTCCGGGCAATTCTCGACGCGCACGCGGCGACCGTGCAGACTACCCGTACCCGCGCCTTCGCGCGCTGACTTTCCCGACAACCGAAAACCCCTGGGGGACACGACATGCCGGACAACGATTCGCCGCAACCGCCGATGCTGGAGCTGACGCGGGTGGTCAAGCAGTACCACGTCGGCGATCAGCGGGTGCGCGCGCTCGACGAGGTGAGCATGCGCATCGAGGCAGGCCAGTTCACCTCGATCATCGGGCCCTCCGGCTCGGGCAAGAGCACCCTGCTGCATCTGCTCGGGGCGCTCGATCGCCCCGACGAGGGCTCGATCCGCTTCCGCGGCACCGAGATCGGCGATCTCGACGAGGACGCGCAGGCCGCGTTCCGGCTGCAGCAGGTGGGTTTCGTCTTCCAGTTCTTCAACCTGCTGCCGACACTGTCGGCCTGGGAGAACGTGGCGGTACCGAAGCTGCTGGACGGCACCGGGTTACGCAAGGCCAAGCCGCGCGCACTGGAACTGCTCGAGCTCGTCGGTCTGGGTGATCGCGCCCAGCACCGGCCCGCGGAGCTGTCCGGCGGGCAGATGCAGCGGGTCGCGGTGGCGCGCGCGCTGATCATGGATCCGCCGCTGATCCTGGCCGACGAGCCCACCGGCAACCTGGACTCCAAGACCGGCGCGTCGATCCTGGATCTGCTGAGCGAGATCACCGCGCAGGGCAATTCGGTGGTGATGGTGACCCACGACATGGGCGCGGTCGCGCACTGCGACCGGGTGATCACCCTGCACGACGGCCGCATCGACGCCGACGACATCGTGCCCGCCCGGGTGGACGCATGATCGCCGCGTTCTGGGATCGCCTGCGGCTGTTCAACATCGGGGAGCTGGTCCGCCATCCCGGCCGCACCTTCATGTCGACGGCGGTGATGTCGGTGTCGGCGGCGCTGCTGGTCGCCGTGCTCAGCATCTCCGGCTCGGTCACCGGGTCGGTCGACAAGCTCACCCAGGGCCTGGCCGGCGACGGCGTCCTGGAGATCACCGGCATCACCGACGCCGGGTTCGAGCAGTCGCTGCTCACCCGGATCGCCGCGACGCCCGGCGTGACCACCGCGGTTCCGATGCTGCGCAGCACCCTCGGCGCCGGACCTGACCGGGCCCTGCTGATCGGTGCCGACGCCACTATCGCCGCCCTGGGCAGCGATCTGGCCGCACCGATGTCGAAGTACACGAACAAGCTGCTCACCACTCCCAAGGGCGTGCTGGTCGGCGCGGCGATGGGGCTGAAGGAAGGCGACAGCGTCCCGATCGGCTGGGGCAGCGCGACCGTCGCGGGCGTGCTCGACGACGAGGCGAGCAACCGGCTCAACGGCGGCCATCTGGTCGCCGCCCCGCTGCCGCTGGCCCAGCTGCTGCTCGATCGGGTCGACAAGCTGGACTCGGTGCAGATCATCGCCGCGCCCGGCACCGACATCGGGAAACTGCGCGCCGACCTCACCACGGTGGTCGACGGCCGCGCGGTGGTCGCCGAGCCGAGCCTGCGGACCGCGCAGGCGGGCGGCGCGATCCAGATCATGCGGTACTCCACGCTGATGTCCTCGGCGGCGGCGCTGATGGTCTCGGCGTTCCTGATCTACAACGCGATGAGCATGGCGGTGGCCCAGCGCAGGCCGACGCTGTCGCTGCTGCGCGCGATCGGCAGTCAGCGCGGGCCGATGGTGCGCGATCTGCTCGTCGAGGCGGCGCTGCTCGGACTCATCGGCGGGGCCATCGGCGCCGCGGTCGGTGCGGCGATGGGCCGGTTCGCGATCGGGCGTCTGCCCGCGGCGATCGTCCAGTCGGTGGAGGCCCGCACCGAGTTCATGGTGCCGAATTACGCGGTGCCCGTCGCCATCGCGGCCTGCGTCATCGCCACCGTGCTGGCGGCGGCGATCGCGGCGCGGCAGGTGTACAAGGTCGCGCCCGTCGAGGCGCTCGCCCCGGTGGAGGCCACCGTCGGCGCGTCGTCGAGCAAGCCGCTGCGCTGGGCGGCCCTGCTCGGCGGCCTCGGCTTCGCCGGCGCGGCGGTGACCCTGGCCGCGCTCGATCTCGGCCGGGTGTCGCTCGCCTCGATCTCGACCTCCTTCGCCGCGGCCGTGCTGCTGTGTTTCGCCGCGACCGGCCCGATCGTGCGCGCCGCGGCGGGCATCGCGCGCTGGTTCGGCGCGCCCGGCGCCCTCGGCGCGACCACCCTGGAGCGGGCCCCCCGCCGCGTCTGGGCGACCGCGATGACGGTGATGATCGGTGTCGCGGCCGTCGTCGCGCTCGGCGGCGCGTCGGGCAATATGGTCGACTCCGCCACCGACTCCTTCCAGAGCCTCGGCGACGCCGACCTCTATGTGAGTCCCACTCCGGTGGAACAGTTCCCGACCGGACCGGTGCTGCCGCCCGACATCGCCGAGCGCGTGGCCGCGGTACCGGGCGTCGAGCACGTGCGGCCCGCCCAGATGGCCTTCGCGACCGTCGGCAGCGGACGGGTCATGTTGCAGGGCTACCCGCCCAGCTACGACGATGCCCGCCTCGGCGCGGTCGACAAGGCGGTGATCGACCAGCTGGGTCGGGGCGAGGGCGTCGTCGTCACCCGTGACGTGGCCCGCTCGATGCAGCTGTCCGTCGGCGACCGGATCACCATGCCGACCCCCTCGGGCGAGCGCAACGTGCCGGTGCTGCAGGTGATTCCGTATTTCACCGCCGTGTCGGGCGTGGTGATGATGAACCTGGATCAGATGCGGGAGTGGTACCAGCGCCCCGGCGAGACGATCCTGGCGATCAAGTTCGCCCCCGGCGCCGACCCGGCCGCGGTGCGCGCCGGCGTCCGCGCGGCGGTGCCGCAGGAACTCCATGTCGAGAGCGGCGCGGACATGGTCGACGCCATCTCGTCGAGCGTGCAGCAGGGCGCGGCCATGAGCAACATGATCCTGTGGATCGTCGTCCTGGTGGCGACGGTGGCGCTGCTCAACACGCTGATGCTGTCGGTGCTGGAACGGCGCCGCGAACTCGGCGTCCTGCGCGCCATGGGCACCAACCGTAAATTCCTGTTGCGCTCGGTGCTGGCCGAGGCCGCGGGCATCGGTTTCATCGGCGCCGCTATCGGACTCGTCGTCGGCGCGGCCGTGCAGTACCTGGCGACCGTGGCGATCGGGCACGCGATGACGATCGACATCGTCTACCGGCCGAGCCCGCTGCTGGTGGTCTACGGCGCCGTCGCCCTCGGCCTGGCCCTGCTCGGGTCCATCCCGCCCGCCTTCCGGGCGGCCAGGATGCCGATCGTGGCGGCGCTGGCGGTCGACTGAGGTGTGCTGTCGCGGGGGGGGGGGGGGGGGGGGGCGGCGGCGCCGCCGCCCCCCCCCCCGGGGGGGGGGGGGCGGCCCCCCCGCGGAGCGGGGGGGGGGGGGGGGGGGGGTTGGGGGGGGGGTTGGGGGGGGGGGGGGGGGGGGGGGGGGGGGGGGGGGGGGGGGGGGGGGGGGGGGGGGGGGGGGGGGGGGGGGTGGGGGGGGGGGGGGGGGCGGGGGGCGCGGCCCCCCCCCCCCCCCCCCCCCCGACGCAGGGTCGTCCCTGGACGGCGATGCGTGCCCGGTTCGGGCGGGTCAGCTACGGATATCCGTCGGCCGTGACCACCCGCCGGTCAGCATTCCGGCTGCACTCGTGCCACCACGCTTCCGCCGCGCGGCACATCGAGTGACGCTGTGGCCGTGCGGCTTTCCCGCCGGCACTCGGCGTCACAGTGGCACTTCCTCCCACCAGGCGATCACCTCGTCCTGGGCGGTGGGGCGTGGGGCGCCCGCCACGCCGCTGCTGCCCCGGCGGCTCACCGCGATCAGGTAGTTCGCGCGGGTGGAGTCGTCGGGGAAACTCATGACCTGATGGGCGGTCTGGGTACGGACGCCGGCCTGGTCGGGCACCACCCACCGGCGCAACGAGAACGGCACCCCGTTTTTGGTGCCCGGATACCGCACCGCGGCGGGCATCGCCTCCACGACCGACCGCGCCTGGGCCGCCGTCGGATACTCCAGCACCAGGTAACTCACCGACCCGGCATTGTTGTCGGTCCGCTCGCACTGCCAGCCCGCGCTGATCGGATTCCATTGCAGCGCGGGTTCTTTCCATTCCAGCTCACTCACCGCGCGCACCGCGACACACCGCGCACCCCGATACCCCGGCCCCTCCGCCACCGACCCCTGCGGCACCAGTGTCGGAAACACCCGGCGGCTCGCCGCGAACGAATCCCCCACCGCCGCGACCGAACTCGACGGACCCTTCGCCGTCCCCCCGGCCGCGTCCGCCGCCTCGTCCCCGTCGGGCAACACCACCACAACCAGCGCCACCAACAACCCGACCAGCGCGAACACCAACGCCGCCAGCAACAACCACCCCAACCGGTGCACCCGCGACATCCGCCGCGGCACCGGCCGCCGCGGACCCACCCACGGCCCGCCCATTCCCGGCGCCCCCATCGCCGGCCCACCCGGCACCCCACCTTGCGGTGTTCCCGCCAGCGCACCCCCGGCCTGCGGCGAGCTCCCCGGCGGAGGCGAGTCCTGCGGCACACCACCGCCCTGCGCTCCGGCCTGTCCCGCGTGCGGGCCGATCACCGATCCCGGCTCGCCACCCGTGGCCAGGCCGTGCTGGGACGGCCCTCCCTGCACGAGGGCCGCCCCCACAGCCGCGTTCCGTTCGTCGGCGGCCGGGACCGGGTGGGCTGCCGGAGCCCGCGATGCGCTCTCGTCCGACGGCGCGCCTGGGCGGCGCGAATCCTGTTGCCCTGGTTCGGGTCCAGCCGTGGTTCCGAACCCGTCAGCAACGGACACCGAGCGTCCCGCCTCCGCCGACGGTGCGCCACCCGACGCAACGCCTTCGGCCGCCGAGGGCCCCCCGGCCGCTGCCGTCGCATCACTCGGCGCGACGCCTCGCTGCGGCGAATCGTCGCGCCCGGGGTTCGATCCGTATGCCGCACCTCGGTCACCGTCGGGCTCCGCCGGGACAGCGGCCGCGGCGTGCGGCGGCCCCTGCGCACCCTGAACCGGTTCAGCGGCCGCCACGCCTGAACCGACACCCCTTGCAGGGTGACCGGAATCGGCTGGAGCACCGGACGATTCCGCACTGCGGCCAGCCTCCTCCGCTGGTCGCGCAATCGGCGTCACCTCGGTCAGCGCACTCGCGTTGGCGGCATCCAGCTGATCCGTATCCGGCATCGGCACCACGTCGGTGACCACCGAATCGGCATCCGAACCACTCCCGCGGGACCCGGAACCCTCAGCCTTGCCGCCTTTTACGTCGGCCGAAGGCGCACCACCACCGGTTACCGAGCCTGCCACCGAATCGCCCGCCCACAGCCCTGCTGCCGGACCAGCGATGCCGCCGGGCACAGCGGAAACCGACGACCCGTCCGGGCCCTCCTCCCGCGGCCGAAGATCGCTCTCTGCGCCGGGCGTTATCCGAGCACCCTCGGATCCCACACCACCTGACGACCCTGCCGCCACAGGCGACTGCGCGCCGGTCGAGCCCCCCTGCGGGCGCGGGCCGGGCGCCGGTACGTCGGTCGGCGGGATCGCGGGTGCCTGCGGCACCGCAGGAATCGCCCCCGTCGGCGGCTGGGACGAGTGTGGCCGTTCGGCAACGGGATTCGCGATCGGAGCGGGCGAGCCCGGGGACCTCACCGCCTGCGGATCGACCGCCGGGAAGTCGGACCCAACGGCAGAACCGGGCTGCCCCACTGGCTCATGTGCGGCCTGCCGAACCTCCGGCACGGGGTAGGCCACAGGCGGCTCAGCAGCGGACGGCTGTGGCGCCACAGGCGGTTGCGGGGCCGGCTGAACCCCAGGCGCCGGGTACGCCACGGGCGGCTCGGCCGCAGGCGACCGCGCACCCTGCCGCACCACCGGTACCTGCGGTGCCACAGGCGACGGTGGCGCGCCAGGCGGCTGCGCACTCTGCTGTCGCGCCGGCGACTGCTGCGCCACCGGCGGTTGCGGTGCCGGCTGACCGCTGGGCACCGGGTACGCCACGGGCGGCTCGACAGCAGGCGGCTGGGCACCCTGCTGCGCCACCGGCGGCTGAGCGGCCGGGGCGGCGTATCCGGCGGGCGGTGGACCGGGGGCCCGGGGTGCGGCGGGGACCGGGGCCTGGTGGGGTGGGCGCCACGGGGACTGGGGCGCGGGAGGGATCGGCTGGGCCGGGTTGGGGCCGTAGCCGGGGGCGTGCGGGGGGTAGGGGCCCACGGGGGCGGGTGGGTAGAAGGCGGGCGTGTTGGCCGGGGGCCGGGGCAGGGCGGGCGGGGTGTTGGAGGTCAGGGCCTGGCGGGCGGCCTTGGCGAAGGCGGCGCACGAATCGAAGCGGGCCGCGGGGTGTTTGGCCATGGCGGCGGCGAGGACGGCGTCCAGGGCGGGTGGCAGGCCCTGGCGGCGCAGGGCCAGGGGCGGCGGGTTGAGGTAGAGGGTGCCGCGGATGATCTCGTTCGGGTCCGGCGAGTCGAACGGGGCGATGCCGGTGAACAGCCAGTAGAGGGCGCAGGCCAGGGAGTACTGGTCGGAGCGGTGGTCGAGTTCGGCGCCGGTCATCTGTTCGGGCGAGGCGTAGGCCAGGGTCGCGGTGAACATGCCCTGCTGGGTCAGGTGGGTGGAATCGGCGCGCAGGCGGGCGATACCGAAGTCGGTCAGGAACATCCGCTCGCCCTGACCGCCGCCGGAGCGGGCCAACAGGATGTTAGCCGGCTTCACGTCCCGGTGCAGCACTCCCCTGCTGTGCGCGTAATCCAGTGCGTCGGCAACCCCTTCGACGATCTGCACGGCCCGTTCCGGCGGCAGTGTCATGGGATCGACGGTCGCCGCGTCGATCCCGTCGACATACTGCATGCTGATCCACAGCTGCTCGCCCTCGGTGCCGCGGTCGAAGACGGTGACGATGCCGGGATGATCGAGCCCGGCCGCCAGATCCGCTTCCCGTTCGAAGCGGGCGCGCACCCGTTCGTCGGCGAACAGATCGCGGTTGAGCAGCTTGAGCGCGGTCAACCGGTCCAGCCGCGGATGCCGCGCCAGATACACCGTGCCCATGCCGCCCTGGCCGAGCATCCGCTCGATGGTGAACCCGGCGAACACCTCACCGATGTCGAGCACTGCGACCCCCTTCCGGCGCCTGTGGCGGACCAGCATGGCACCCGCGCAGCGGTGTGACCACGTTCATTCGAATTCTCGCCGAAAATCGGTGAAACTTGCTAACGGTCGTCCGGTATTGTCCGGGCGCGCTCGACGAGTAGTTTGCACCGCCGGAGCAGGGCGCCGACGCGCAGTGGGTGGTGGGGAGGATTCGGTGGTGAAGTCGACCGGAAAGGCGGCTGCCTGTCGCAGGCTGCTGCAGTGTGTGGTGCTGGCATCGGCCGCGCTGTCCGCCTCGTGTGCCCTGCCGGGTACCCCGACCGCCGTGAGCGCGCCCACGGTCACGGTGAACAGCGAAGACGCCTGGCACCCCGGCCTGTCCATCATGCTGCCCGATTCGCTGGCCGCGGAGTTCACCCAGCTGCAGGCGCAACTGCCGGGCCAGGTCGGCATGGCGCTGATGCCGGTCGGCGGCGGCCGGATGACGATCTACGGCGACTGGACCACCGGCATCGCCTGGTCGACGATCAAGGTCCCGTTGGCGGTGGCCGCGCTGCGCCACGATCAGGACCAGTCCATCTTCGAGATGGTGCAGGCCGCGATCACGGTGTCGGACAACGACGCCGCCGAGGGCCTGTGGCAATCCCTGGGCGACGGCGAGGAAGCCGCCGAGGCCGTGCAGGAGGTCCTCGACGAGGCGGGCGACATCTCCACCGGCAAGGAGAATCTGCGCACCGAACTCGACTACACGTCCTTCGGCGGCACCGAATGGTCGCTGGCCAATCAGGTCCGCTTCGCCTCGCGCCTGCCCTGCCTGCCGCACACCGAGCTGGTCCGGCAGCTGATGGGCGAGATCACCCCCGAGCAGGGCTGGGGGCTGGGTCAGCTCGACGGCACCGAGTTCAAGGGTGGCTGGGGCCCCGACGACGACACCGGCGTCTACACGGTGCGCCAGTTCGGGCTGGTGCCGGTCGGCAGCGGCCTGCTGGCGGTCGCTCTTGCCGCGCAAGCGGATTCGGGCACCTTCGACGACACCACCGCGCTGCTGGACCGGATGGCGCTGCTGCTGTCGCGGCACCTGCCGGAGCTGCGCGGCGGCGTCTGCCCGCGCTGAGCGCACCGGCTCAGCCGGGGACGACCAGGCCGGATTCATAGGCCAGCACCACCGCCTGCGCCCGGTCGCGCAGGCCGAGCTTCGAGAAGACCTTGGAGACATGGGTTTTCACGGTCTGCTCGGCGACGAACAGCGCCTCGGCGATCTCGGTGTTGGACAGGCCCTTGGCCACCAGCTCGAGCACTTCGCGTTCGCGCGGGGTCAGCGAGGTGAGCGCGGGGGCGGCGGGCGTGCGCACGGTGTTGCGCCTGCGGGTGACATCGGCGATCAGGCGACGGGTGATGGTCGGCGCGAGCAGCGCCTCACCGTCGGCGACGACGCGGACCGCGCGCACCAGTTCCTCGGCGGGCGCGTCCTTGAGCAGGAACCCGCTCGCGCCCAAGCTCAGCGCCTCGTAGACGTAGTCGTCGATGTCGAAGGTGGTCAGCATCAGCACCCGCACCGGCGGATCGAAGCCGGCGGCGAGGATGGCCCGGGCGGCGTCGAGACCGTTCATCTCCGGCATGCGCACATCCATGAGCACCACGTCGGGGCGCAACCGCTTGGCCTCGGCCACCGCGACCCGGCCATCCGGCGCGTCACCGATGACGCTGATGTCGGGCTGGGCGGCCAGCAGCGCGCCGAAACCCTGCCGCACCATCGCCTGGTCGTCGGCGATCAAAACGGTAATAGCCACTCGACCACCCTAATGGGCGCGCGGACGAGGCGAAGGGGCCTACGGTGTGGGCAGTTTCGCCGAGACCTCGAACCCGCCGTCCGGAGTGGGTCCGGCCGCCAGCTCGCCGCCGACCGCCTCGACCCTGGTCCGCATGCCGTCGATCCCGTGTCCGCCGCCCGCGCCGGGCCCGCCGACGGCCGCCGCGGCCGCGTTGCGCACGGTCACCATCACCATCCCGGGATCGACCGCGACGGCGACGTGCACCGGCGCGCCCGGCGCGTGCCTGGCCGAGTTCGCCATCGACTCCTGCACCACCCGGTAGACGGTCAGCCCGGTCGTCTCCGGCACCGCCGCCAGCTCACCGCGCACACTCCACTCGACCGGCAGACCCGCCCGCTGGGCCGAGGCGCACAGCTCGGGCACGTCGGCCGCACGCGGCTGCGGCGCGTGCTCGGGCAGCTGACCGTCGCTGCGCAGCACCCCGAGCAGCCCGCGGATCTCGTTGAGCGCGGTGCGCGCGGTGGCGCCGATGGACTCGAATTCCGCGCGCGCGGCCGCGTCGAGATCGTCGATCCGGTAGGGCGCGGTCTGCGCCTGCACCACCACCATGGACATGTGATGGGCGACCACGTCGTGCAGGTCACGGGCGATGCGCGCCTTCTCCTCGAGGATCGCCCTGCGCGCGCGTTCGAGCTCGGTGACCTCTTCCTGGCGCTCCAGCTTGCGGCGCGAGGCGACCACGGTGCGCAGCAGGTACCCGAACAGCGCGAGCGCGCCGAAGCCGACCACCCAGCCCCACAGCGGCCCGTCGGCGGATCCGGGCATGGTGGTGGCGAACAGCATCGACTGGGCCGCCCAGGCCACCACGATGATCGGTACCGCCGCCCGCAGCGCCACCGCGAACAGCAGCACGAACAGCACGATGACGTGCACGACCTGGAACGGCAGGTCGTTGTCGGGCAGCGGCGTCATGGCGATCGAGAACAGCAGCGCCGCGCCCGCCGAGATCGCCCAGCCCAGGGCCGGGTTGACCCGCACGAACAGGATCGGGAACACCGCCATCGCCGCCAGCAGCGGGGCCAGGCCCGCGGGCACGTCGTGGGTGACGAACAGGGTGGGCCAGGCCACGCTGTACAGGACCAGCGCGACCGCGACCGTCGCGAGGTCGAACCACGTGCGAGCGGTGATGCGGCGCGCGACGGGGCGCAGTTGTCCGGGCATGGCTCGAGCCTACGAACCGTCCGGTCAGCGGACCTCATACCCACGAACGATTTCGGACCCCCTACCCTGGTGTGACCCCGGCGCCGGGTCACCCGCCCGCGCGCCCCGAGAACCGGTCCACAGCGGGATGCCCGCCACCGGACCCGCTCCTTATCGTCGGAGGCCATGAACACCCCGCTTCGCCAGGTACCCGCCGCTCGCCGTGCCCGTACCGCCGTCTCCGCCGCCTCGTCGAACACCGGTACCCCGGCCGAAGCCGCGCATCGCCGCCGCAGCGGTGTCGCCCTGTGTACCGCGGGCCTGGCCATGGCCGCCGCCGTCGTCATGTCCGCGCCCGGCGCCATGGGCACCACGCCCGGTGGCGGCACCGAGAACGCGGCCGCGGCCGCGGTGGTGCGCGCGCTCACCGACGACGACCCCGACGCCACCGCGCTGATCCCGCGCGACTTCGGCTACAAGTTCGGCTACGACCCGGCCCAGCAGGACGGCCTGCTGGTCAACCCGAACGGTAGCTGCTCGTCCCCGGTGACGCTGCCCGCCGAGTTCGGCCCCGCCTGCAAGGCCCACGACCTGGGCTACGACATGCTGCGCTACGCCGAACGGGTCGACGAGCCGCTGGGCCCGTGGGCGCGGCGCGCGGTGGACGCGGCGCTGAACCGGCGCATCCACACGGCCTGCGAGTCGCGCGACGACGAGTTCTCCCGGGCCCGCTGCGGGGTGATGGCCGATATCGCCTTCACCGCGGTCGACGTGAACTCGCGCAGGCAGGAGTACGGCGCCCCGGTGGTGGAGAACGTCTTCGCCACGACCGACCCGGCCGACCGCCCGAACCTGTGGCCGCTGGCCCGGACCGTGCTCGGCCTGTTCGCGGTGACGGCGGCCTCGGCGGTGATCATCGACGCCCTGCGCAAGCGCAGGCGGCGGCTGGTCTGACCCGGTTGCCGAAAACTAGAACATGTCCTAGTTTTTCCGCATGGCCCTCACTATCGACGAAACGATCGAGATCGACGCCCCCGCCGAGACGGTGTGGCGGGTGCTCACCGATTTCGACCGCTACGGCGAATGGAACACCTTCTGCTACGAGGCGGCGACCACGCTGGAACCCGGCTCGCCCATCGACATGCGGGTGCAACTCGGCCCCAACCGGCGCCCACAGCGGGAGTGGATCCGCAGCCACACCCCGGGCACCGAGTTCAGCTACACGATGAAGCCGGTGCCGCTGGGCGCCCTGCACAGCCTGCGCTCGCACACCGTGGTCGCGCTCGGCCCCAACCGCACCCGCTACGAGTCGCGGTTCACCCTGGCCGGCTGGCTCAGCCCCGTCGTCGAACTCGCCCTCGGCAAGCATCTGCGCGCCGGTTTCGCCGCGATGACCGCCGGCGTCGGCAAGCGCGCGACCGAAATCTGAAAAACGGGGTGCGCCAGGCCGATTCGGCCCAGCGCACCCCGCTCGGTTCCGACGCTAGAGGCCCGCGGGCGCGGGCAGCGCGCCGCGCGCCGCCTCGTAGGCCGCGCCCACCCGGTACAGGCGATCGTCGGCCAGCGCGGGGGCCATGATCTGCAGGCCCACCGGCAGGTTGTCGTCGGCCGACAGGCCCGACGGCACCGACATGCCGCAGTGCCCGGCCAGGTTGGTCGGCAGCGTGCACAGGTCCGACAGGTACATGGCCAGCGGGTCGTCGACCTTCTCGCCCAGCTTCCACGGGGTGAACGGGCTGGTCGGCGAGACCAGCACGTCGACCTGCTCGTAGGCGGCGTCGAAGTCGCGCGCGATCATCGTGCGGACCTTGAGCGCCTGACCGTAGTAGGCGTCGTAGTAGCCGGCCGAGAGCGCGTAGGTGCCGATGATGATGCGGCGCTTCACCTCGGGACCGAAACCGGCCTCGCGGGTCAGCGACATCACCTGGTCGGCGCTGTGGCTGCCGTCGTCACCGACGCGCAGGCCGTAGCGCATGGCGTCGAAGCGCGCCAGGTTCGATGACACCTCCGACGGCATCACCAGGTAGTACGACGACAGCGCGTATTCGAAGTTCGGGCACGACACCTCGATCACCTCGGCGCCCAGTTCCTTCAGCACCGCGACCGCGGCGTCGAAGGAAGCGAGCACGCCGGGCTGGTAACTGTCGGAATGCAATTCGCGCACCACGCCGACGCGCACGCCGGTCAGGTCGCCGTTGGCGCCCTGCTCGGCCGCGGCGACCACCGGGGCCACCGGCACGTCACGGGAGGTGGAGTCACGCGGGTCGTAGCCAGCGATCACCTCGTGCAGCAGCGCGGTGTCGAGCACCGTGCGACCGCACGGACCGCCCTGGTCCAGCGACGACGCGCAGGCGACCAGGCCGTAGCGCGAGACGGTGCCGTAGGTGGGCTTCACGCCGACCGTCGCGGTGACCGCGGCGGGCTGACGGATGGAGCCGCCGGTGTCGGTGCCGATCGCCAGCGGCGCCTGGAACGAGGCCAGCGCCGCCGCCGAACCTCCGCCGGAACCACCCGGGATGCGGGTGGTGTCCCACGGGTTGCGGGTCGGGCCGTAGGCCGAGTTCTCGGTGGAGGAGCCCATCGCGAACTCGTCCATGTTGGTCTTGCCCAGGATCGGGATGCCCGCGGCGCGCAGCCGCGAGGTGACCGTCGCGTCGTAGGGCGACATCCACCCCTCCAGCACCTTCGAGGCGCAGGTGGTCGGCATGTCCGTGGTGGTGAAAACGTCCTTGAGCGCCAACGGAACTCCCGCCAGCGGCGAGGCGGGCGTCTCGCCGGCGGCCAGCGCGGCGTCGACCACGGCGGCCGCGGCCAGCGCCTCGTCCCCCGCGACGTGCAGGAACGCGTTGAGCTCACCGTCGACCGCGGCGATCCGATCCAGGTGCGCGCGGGTGACCTCGGTGGAGGACACCTCGCCGCCGTGGATCTTGGCCGCCAGCTCGGCGGCCGACAGCTGGGTCAACTCGCTCATTCGCCCTCTCCCAGGATCTGCGGGACCAGGAAACGCTGTTCTTCCACGGCGGGCGCCTGGTCCAGCGCCTGCTCGGGAGTCAGACCGGGCACGACCACATCGGGCCTGGTCACATTGGTCGTCGGGTTCGGCGACGCGGTGGCGGGGACGTCGGCGGCGACCTCGGAGATGGTCCGCACGTGGCTGAGGATCGAATCCAGCTGACCGGCGAACTGGTCGAGTTCGGCGTCGGTCAACGCCAGCCGGGACAGCCGGGCGAGGTGAGCGACCTCGTCACGGGAGATTGCGGGCACCGCGGGACCCCTTTCGGCTTAGGTATGGGAACTAGTTGCCCACAGCCTATCGAGGGCGGGTGACGGGGCCGGACGCACCCGCCTCGCGCGAAAGTTCGCGCATGTCGCGCCCAGGGGCGCATACTTCGACTCGATAGCCCGCGCTCGGGGGTGTAAGTATTGCGTCACCGGGTATTCGTGTCGAACAGCCCCGGCCGCCTAGGAAAGGAACGCACGTGTCATACCTGCTCCGCGTGCAACTTCCGGATCGACCGGGAAGCCTCGGCTCCCTGGCACTCGCCCTCGGCGGGGTCGGCGCGGACATCCTCTCGCTCGACGTCGTGGAGCGTGGCGCCGGTTTCGCCATCGACGATCTGGTGGTCGAGGTGCCCACCGGCGCGCTGCCCGACACCCTCATCACCGCCGCAGAGTCCGTGCACGACGTGAGCGTCGACTCGATCCGCCCCTACTCCGGCGTCCTGGACACCCATCGCGAGCTCGAGCTGATCGATCAGGTCGCCAGCGCGCGCGACGATCGCCTGCAGGTGCTCGTCGACGGCGTGCCGCGGGTCCTGCGGGTGGGCTGGTCCACGATCATCGGCATGAGCCCCGGCGGCGCCTACCGCGTGGTCGGCAGCCCGAGTGCCCCTGAGACGCAAGCGGGTTCGGCACCGTGGATGCCACTGGAGAAGCCGTCGTGGCTCGACGGCGAAGCCGACTGGGTACCGCAGATCTGGCGCGACATGGACACCAAGCTGGCCGCCGCCCCGCTGGGCAACACCGGCAAGTCGCTGCTGCTCGGTCGTCCGGGCGGCCCGGACTTCCGCCCGTCGGAAGTGGCGCGGCTGGGCTATCTGGCCGGCATCGTCGCGACCGTGCTCAGCTGAGCGCGAGCCGCATCACATACAGCTGCAGTCCGTCGTGGGTCGACCAATTGCGTTCCGGCACACCGACGAACCCCAACCGCTCGTAGATCCGGTGCGCGTCCACCATCGTGCCCATGGTGGTCAGCGCCACCGCCTCGTAGCCGCCGGCACGCGCCTGGTCGATCACGGTGCGCACCAACGCCGTGCCCACGCCGAGGCCACGCGCGTCCTTGGCCACCGCGAGCATCCGGAACTCCAGTTCGCCCGGTAACGCGATCTCCGCGTACGGCGTGCCCGGCTTCGCGACGGTGAGCGACCCGGCGACCTTGCCGTCGTACACGGCGACCAGCACCTCGGCCTCGGCGGCCCGGTGCGCGACGTCGCCCAGCTCCCGGACGTAGCCGTCGTCCTCGTCGACGTAGCCGTCGCCCACATACACCTGCACGGTCAGCGCGGAGATAGCGGCGAATTCCTCGGGGCGGGCGGTCCGGATCCGGAGGCCGCTCCCGGGGGTCTGATGGTCGTTACCCTGCATCCGGGCATGATCCCACCCGGCCCGCTGTGATCTGAAACTCACCCATGTCTCACCGGGATGGTGAGCTCAGGACCCCAGGTAGGACCGCAGACCGGGATGCTGGGCCACCCAGTTGTCGGGGTTGCGCGGCGAGTAGACGACCAGCAGCTGGTCGCCGATCGACGGCCACTGCGCGGCGTCCCAGGCGAAGCGCCGATACACCACCACGCCGGGCACCGACGGGCCGATGAGGGTGCCGGTGATGGTCACGTAGTGCTCGCCGGTCATCGCGGGCAGCGGGCTGACTCCGGTGATGTAGAGCGAGCCCTGTTCCTGGTTCGCGCCCCCGCCGCGGCCGATCCGGTGGGCGGCCACGGCGCCGATCGTCACGACCAGCATCGTCACCATGGCCGCGGCCATCACCACTTCGAGCATGCCGCCCATGGTAGGCCCCGCGGGAATGTCACAGCGGCGTGAGCTCGCTGAGGCCCTGTTCCCGGCGCAGCTGCCAGACCGCGGCCCTGGTGCGCTGCGAGCGGCCGTTGCCCCGGTCGATCAGCGCGCGCTGGGCGGTGGTGTAGATCAGTTGCGCGCCACGCGCGTTGGTCTCCGGGTTCTGGAACAGCTGCACGAGCCGGTCGGTCTCCTCCACCGGCAGGCCCGCGCCGAGATCGTCGACCGCGAGCACCTGGCCGGTGTCGAGCGCCTCGAGCATGGCGGGCAGCACCCGCAGCAGCGATCGGGTGGCGGTGGATTCGTCGGCGAGCTCGAACGGCACGTCGATGCCCTCGTGCACCAGGCTCAACCCGGCCCCGCGCCGGTCCACCATCCGCCGGTACAGCGCGTCGCGGGCGGCGCGCAGGGTGCTCAGTTCCCGTTCCAGCAGGATCGGCTCGGCGCCGCCGTGGTCGAGTCGGGCTGCCAGCGCGCCGATCTCGGCGTCGAGGTCGCGCAGATAGTCCGCGTACATCGGATCGTGTTCGGCGACGAGCAGATCCTCGATGCCCAGATCCGCCGTCCGCAACAGCATCAGCAGCCGCGCCGCGTTGTCGGGCGAGCGCGAGATGTGGCTGCCCAGATCGTGCGCGAGCTCCTCGACGCCCGCCTCGCCCTGCTGCACCCGCAGGTTCGCCGCGAACCAGCGATAGGCAGGCACCAGCGCCTCGGCGTACATCTGCCCCGCCAGGCTCAGCAGCAACGCGTTCGGCCGCACCAGCGGCACCAGCGCCGCCACGCCGTAGCGGGCCGCCTCGAACATCGGGCCGATCTTGACCTGGTCACCGTTGCGCTCGAACACGATCCGCTTGCGCGAGCGCGGATGCGTGTACAGCCACTCCGCGATCACATCGGCGTTGTCGAGCCGGAACCCGTAGGTATAGGGCACCCCCTCGGCCACGAACCCCGCCACGAATTCGGTGGGCCGGTCCGCGAATCCGAGATGCGGCCTGCGCACCGGCCCCGCGTAGGGGTCCCACCCGCTCACCGAATGCAACACCGCGTCCCGCATCTGTGCGAGCGCGTCGACCAGGCTCGTCTTTCCCGACGCCGCCACTCCGTACACCGCGGTCACCGGCACCGCGACCGGACTGCCGCCGCCTTTGCTCGACCGCAACTGCTGCGCCTCGGCCAGCGATCGGTGATTGGTCACCTGAAAACTACGCAGCAAGGGTCGTCCGCCTCTCCGAGATCCTTCGCAAGACTAGGCGACGGCGGACCCATGCACGCGGTAGGCGTCGACGACGGCGGTGTCGGGTCCGTGGGGGGATCGGCCGTGGCCGGGCGTGTCCCGCCTGGACGCATTAGCATGCTGGGCACCGCGGCCGCCCGGTCCGCGGGGCTGAGTCGGACGAGGATGGGTGCGCGGGATGGCTGTTCGGATGATGGTTCGCGGAGTTGTCGTCGCCGCGGTGACCGCGGGCGCCGTGGTGCCGGTGGTGCTGAGCGCGCCGAGCGCGGTGGCCGATCCGTGCCCGAACGGGACCGCGCGCGTGTTCCTCGGGAACGAGACGAATTCCTGTCAGGGCGCCGGGTCGGTGTCCTACACCGACGGCCCGGTGTCGAAGGTGTGCTCGATGTCGGGGACGCACGTGGCCGTCGACATCCAGACCAACATCAAGAAGCGGCCGACGCGCCATGTCGAGATCAGCAACGGGCAGTGCTCGAGCTTCGACATGAAGACCCAGATCGGCAACACCGTCACCGTCACGCCGCACTGAGCGCGGACACCGCGGTGATCCGCCGTACCGCGGCGGACCCCGAGCCGGCGGCTACTCGTCCTCGGTGAGCTCCGGCGCGGGGGTGACCGCGGCGGGTCCGAACTCGAGCAGGAGCCGGAAGCCGTCCTCGTCGAGGATGGGGACGCCGAGTTCCTCGGCCTTGGCCGCCTTCGAGCCGGGCGCCTCGCCGATCACCACGAACGCGGTCTTCTTCGAGACCGAGCCCGCCGCCTTACCGCCGCGCAGCAGGATCGCCTCCTTGGCGCCGTCGCGGGTGAAGGTTTGCAGTGAGCCGGTGACGACGATGGACAGGCCGTCGAGAGTGCGCTCGATGGAATCGTCGCGTTCGTCTTCCATCCGTACGCCGGCCGCACGCCACTTGTCGACGATGGCGCGGTGCCAGTCGACGGTGAACCATTCGACGACGGCGGCCGCGATGGTCGGGCCGACACCGTCGGTGGCCGCGAGTTCCTCCCCGGTCGCCGTTTCGATGCGGTCCAGGCTCCCGAATTCGGCGGCCAGCGCGCGGGCCGCGGTCGGGCCGACGTGCCGGATCGACAGTGCGACCAGTACTCGCCACAGCGGCGTGTCCTTGGCCCCGTTCAGATTCTCCAGCAGGCGCGCGCCGTTGGCGGACAGCGTCCCGTCCTGTTTGGTGAACAGCGGAACCCCGAGCAGGGCCTGCTCGTCGAGGGTGAACACATCGCCCTCGTCGGTGATGGCGCCCGAGGTGAGCAGCGCGTTGGCGGCCTCGTAGCCGAGGGCTTCGATGTCGAAGGCGCCGCGGCCGGCCAGGTGGAAGACGCGTTCGCGCAGCTGAGCCGGGCAGTGCCGCTGATTGGGGCAGCGGATGTCGGCGTCGCCCTCCTTGGCCGGAGCGAGTTCGGTGCCGCAGGCCGGGCAGTGGGTCGGCATCACGAACTCGCGTTCGTCGCCGGTGCGGGCGTCGACGACCGGGCCGAGGACCTCGGGGATCACATCGCCGGCCTTGCGGATGGTGACGGTGTCGCCGATCAGCACGCCCTTGCGCTTCACCTCGGAGGCGTTGTGCAGGGTGGCCATGGCGACGGTCGAGCCGGCGATGGAGACCGGGGCCATCACCGCGAACGGGGTGACCCGGCCGGTGCGCCCGACGTTGACCTCGATGTCGAGCAGCGTGGTCGTGGCCTCTTCGGGCGGGTACTTGTAGGCGATGGCCCAGCGCGGGGCGCGGGAGGTGGAGCCGAGGCGGCGCTGCAACGCCGTCTCGTCGATCTTGATCACCTGGCCGTCGATCTCGTGTTCGATGTCGTGGCGGTGCTCGCCCCAGTAGGCGACCCGCTCGATGACCGCGTCGATGCCCTCGACCAGGCGGGTGTGCTCGGAGACCGGCAGACCCCAGGCCGCCAGCGCCCGATAGGCCTCGTGCTGGGACGCGGGCCGGTAGCCCTCGATGCGGCCGAAGCCGTGACAGATCATCCGCAGCCTGCGCTGCGCGGTGATCGCCGGGTTCTTCTGGCGCAGTGAGCCGGCGGCGGTGTTGCGCGGGTTCGCGTACGGCGGTTTGCCTTCGGCGACGATCTGGGCGTTGAGGGTCTCGAAATCCGCGAGCCGGAAATAGACCTCGCCGCGCACCTCCAGCAGCTCCGGGATCGGGAAGTCCGCGCTGGGGGTGAGTTCGGCGGGGATGTCCTCGATGGTGCGCGCGTTGAGGGTGACGTCCTCGCCGGTGCGGCCGTCGCCGCGGGTCGCGCCGCGCACCAGTCTGCCGTTCTCGTACACCAGGTTCAGCGCGACGCCGTCGATCTTGACCTCGCACAGGTAGTGCAGGCCGGGCCCGGTCTCGGCTTCCACCCGGCTCGCCCAGGCGCGCAGTTCGTCGTAGTCGAAGACGTTGTCGAGCGAGAGCATCCGTTCGAGATGGTCGACCGCGGTGAACTCGGTGGCGAAACCGCCGCCCACGAGCTGGGTCGGCGAATCGGGCGTGCGCAGATCGGGATGCGCGTCCTCGAGTTCCTGCAACTGCCGCAGCAGGGTATCGAACTCACCGTCGGAGATGATCGGCGCGTCACGCACGTAGTAGCGGAACTGGTGCTCACGCACTTCGTCCGCCAGCCGCTGCCACTGCACCCGCTGCTCGGGGGTCGCGCCCACCGGCTCGGCGCCCACGGAAACCACGCTGTCGCTGTCACTCACCCGTCGAAGAGTAGTCGAGCCCACCGACACTTCCGGCCATCGTTCCCGCACGTCGCGGGCTCATTCCGGGGCGCTCACCGGCAGACGGACACGCGATCCCCGCGCGTGCCGGCCCGCGACTCAGTCGAGCGAGATCGACTCCGGTTCCTCGGCGAAGGCGCGGGCGACCTCACCGGTGAGGGTGAGGGCCGTGCGAGCCCAGGGCAGCGGTGCGCCGGCCAGGCCGCACGCGGGGGTGACCAGGATCTGCTCGGCCAGCACCCGCCGCGCGAAACCGAGCCGGTCGATCAAGCGGACGCCGGGTTCGGCGATAGTGCGCCAGGTGGGTGGCGCCGCCGGGGCCGTGGTCGGGGTCAGGCCCAGGGCGATCTTCTTGCCGGAGTCGAGGATCTCGCCGAGGGCGTCGAGATCGGTCGTGGTGATCGTGGCCGCGTCGAAGGAGATCGCGGCGGCGGCGGTGCGGCCCAGCGTGGTGAGAGCGGGCCGGGCGGCGCAGGTGTGCACCAGCACCGGCGCGGACTGCGCGGCGATCACCGTATCGAGGATGTGCAGCGCCTCGGGTTCGGGCAGGGCGCGGATGGTGTTGAGGATGCTGGGGCCCCGCAGGGAGCCGTCGAGCACCGTGGTGAGCCGGGGCTCGTCGAGCTGGACGACCACCTGGGCCCCGAGCCTGCGGGCGACCTCGGCGGCGTGCCGGGCCAGCCCTTCGGCAAGCGACTCCGATAGATCACGCACCGCACCGGAATCGGTGAGGATGCGGTGCCCGCCGGGCAGCTCGACCTCGGCGGCGAGGGTGAGCGGGCCCGCCGACTGGATCTTCACCACGCGGCCCGCGCCGACCAGACCCGCTGTCTCCCATGCCTCTTCGATGGCGTCGAGATCTTCGTGCAGCAGATCCCTGGCGCGGCGCGACACCGCGCCTGGACGGGCGGCCAGGCGATAGCCGCGGGTGGTGGAATCGAAGCGCAGGTCGACGAGCAGTGCCGAGACCCGGCCGATCATGTCGGCGCCGACCCCGCGATCGGGCAGCTCGACCAGGTGCGGGAGATCGGGGAGTTCGCCGATGATCGTCGCGGCCGCTTCGCGCGGATCGGTGCCGGGCCACGAGCCGATGGCTGTGGCGGTGCCGCCGGACAGCGGGACGACCGGCTCCGGTGCGGCGGTCTCCTGCGAGTTCTCGCTGCGCCACAATGTCACGCGCTCAACACCTTTCGATTCATCGAACGCCGTCGCCACCGAGCCGGTGCGAACATCACGCGCCACGGACCGCACCGCACCGATTCGTGCGACGCACGGACCGCCGGTCACCATCCTGCCCCGCGCCACCGCGACGACGGCTGTCGGCCCCGAGGACCCCTACTCACCGAGACGACCGCGTCCCGGCGCGGCACGCGGCGATCAGACCGAAGCGTCGGCCGCGTCCGCCGCGACACCGGCACGGTCGGTGCCGTTGATGGTGCCGCTGCCGACCACGGTGTCCCCGCCTTCGGCATCGGGCAGATACAGCACGATCGCCTGGCCCTTGGCGACACCGGTGAGCGGTTCACGCAGGCGGGCGACGAAACCGTCGCCCTCGGGGGTGACGACGGCGGGCGCGGTGCCACCGTGCGCACGCACCTGCACGACGCACTCGACCGGCGCGTCCGGCCGCACGCCGGAAGTCCAGACGGCGCGATCGGCGGTGACGACGTCCACCTGGAGGTCCGCCACCGACCCCACCCTGACCGTGCCGGAATCGGGATCGATGCCGGTGACGTAGCGGGGCTTGCCGTCGGCGGCGGTGTGGGTCAGGCCCAGGCCCTTGCGCTGGCCGACGGTGAAGCCGTGCACGCCTTCGTGCTCGCCCAGGACGGTGCCGTCGGAGTCGACGAGCGCGCCCGGCCGGATGCCGATCTTGGCGCCGAGGAAGGCGCGGGTGTCGCCGGAGGGGATGAAACAGATGTCGTGGCTGTCGGGCTTGTCGGCCACGGCCAGGCCGCGCTCGGCGGCTTCCTCGCGGATCCGCGGCTTCGGGGTGTCCCCGACCGGGAACATCGCGCGCGACAGCTGTTCGGCGGTGAGGACCGCGAGCACGTAGGACTGGTCCTTGTCGGCGTCGACCGCGCGGCGCAGCACGCCGTCGTCGAGCCGGGCGTAGTGCCCGGTGACCACGGCGTCGAAGCCCAGCGCCTGCGCGCGGTCGGCCAGGGCGGAGAACTTGATCTTCTCGTTGCAGCGCAGGCACGGGTTGGGGGTCTCGCCCGCGGCGTAGGCGGCGACGAAGTCGTCGATCACGTCCTCTTTGAAGCGGTCGGCGAAGTCCCAGACGTAGAACGGGATGCCGAGCACGTCGGCGGCGCGACGCGCGTCACCGGCGTCCTCCTTGGAGCAGCAACCGCGCGATCCGGTGCGCAGCGTGCCCGGCGTCGCGGACAACGCCAGGTGCACCCCGACCACCTCGTGGCCGGCGTCGACGGCCCGCGCCGCGGCCACCGCCGAATCGACGCCACCACTCATCGCGGCGAGTACTCGCATCAGGCACCTCCTCTAGCGCCGGCCAGGCCCGCGGCTCTGGCCCGTTCGATGACCTGCGGCAGAACGGTCAACAATGTCTCGATATCGGCCCCGGTCGAGGTGTGACCGAGCGAGAACCGCAGCGAACTGCGGGCCTGCCAGGGCTCGACGCCCATCGCGATCAGCACGTGACTGGGTGAGGCCACGCCCGCGTTGCAGGCCGACCCGGTGGAGCATTCGACGCCGGCGGCGTCGAGCAGCATGAGCAGCGAGTCGCCCTCGCAGCCGGGGAAGGTGAAGTGGGCGTTGCCGGGCAGGCGGCGCTCGCCGGCCGGTCCGTTGAGGACCGCCTCGGGCGCCACGTCCCGCACGCCCGCGATCAGCTGTTCGCGCAGCGCGCGCAGGTGCTCGGCGCGGGCGGGCAGCTCACCCACCGCGTCGCGCAGCGCCGCGGCCAAGCCGACCGCCGCGGCCACGTCGGAGGTGCCCGAGCGCAGGTCGCGTTCGTGGCCACCGCCGTGGACCAGTGGCACACAGGGCACCTGCCTGCCGAGCAGCAGCACGCCGATGCCGTGCGGGCCACCGACCTTGTGTCCGGCGACACTGAGCGCGGCCAGGCCGCTCGCGCCGAAATCGACGGGGATCTGGGCCACCGCCTGGATCGCGTCGCTGTGCATCGGGACGCCGAATTCCTCGGCGACAGCTGCCAATTCGGTGATCGGCTGGATCGTGCCGACCTCGTTGTTGGCCCACATGACGCTGACCAGCGCGACCTCGTCGGCGTACTCGGCGAGCACCTCGCGCAGCGCCTGCGGCGACACCACGCCCTCGGCGTCCACGGGCAGCCAGCTGACCCGCGCGCCCTCGTGCTTCTCCAGCCACTCGACCGCGTCGAGGACCGCGTGATGCTCGACGGAGCTGGTGACGATCCTGGTGCGCCGCGGATCGCCCGCCCTGCGCCCCCAGAAGATGCCCTTGAGGGCCAGATTGTCGCTCTCGGTCCCCCCGGAGGTGAAGATCACCTCGGACGGCCGGGCACCGAGCTCGGCCGCGATCGACTCGCGCGCCTCCTCCAGCGCCCGCCGCGCGGCCCGGCCCGATCCGTGCAGCGACGAGGCATTACCCACCGTCGTCAGCGCGGCCGTCATCGCCTCGACGGCGGCCGACAGCATCGGAGTGGTGGCCGCGTGGTCGAGGTAGACCGTCTTGGGCGCACCGTTGACCGGACCCGTGTAAGCCGACTTCATGACCGACAAAGCCTATACCACCGCTGACCTGGGCATCTTCGGGGTCCACCCCTGCTCTCTACGATTTTTCGACGATTTACCCAGGATCCTCAACGCGTGCGTCGCCTCTCGGTATTCCCGCATCGGCGACGAAGGGCCCGGTCAGCAGGGCTGCGAGTACGACGCGCGGAGGCAGTGGCGGCCTCCGCGCGAGCGGCGACGGTGGGGCGGTCAGGTTGTCGCGGAGTGGGCGGCCTGGACGACGCCGAGTTGCTGCAACATGCCGAGCGTGTCCCAGCAGGCCCAGCTCTCGATGATCTTGCCGTCCTGGAAGCGATTGACCGTGATGCCTTGCACGACCGCCGATTTCCCAGTGGCGTGCATGCCCATCATCTCGCCGTCGTTGGTTCCCGTCCCGGTCCATCGGGTGGTCACGAAGTCGCCCTCGGCGATCTGTTCGTTGACCAGGAAACGCTGATCCGAGAACGCGGCGAGATACATCTGCGCGAGTCGTTTCAGGCCGTCGGGTCCATGGAGTTCGGCGAAGGGGTTCTGTGGATCGTGGTTGATGCAGTCGGGCGCGATGACCTCGTCGAAAACGTCGAGGTCGCGCGAGTTCCACGCGTCGAAGATGCGCTTGGCGGCAGCCTTGTTCTGCTCTGACATGGCGTGTCCTATCCAGTAGTTACGCCGAACCGGCGAAGGCTCGCAGTCGCTACAGGCAGCGTTCGCCGCGCCCGGCGTTCAGTGGGGTGTGCGCGATGCCGACGGCGAAGCCAATCGTCACTACCCGATACGAAGACACTGCCGGCACGATGCCCGCCGGAGTCCAGCCCGGCAGAGATTCGGCTACCCGTCGGTCGCAACCTTGAAGCCGGTGTACGGAATCATTGTGCGCCCTTTTTCTCCGCGAGGTAAGGGGCGCCGGAGAGCGCGACTCCCCGGCGCACCGCCGTCAGGTCAGCGCACTCATATCGACGTCGTACTCCTTGATCCAGGCGTTGGCGCGCAGAATCGTCTCGGTCCGAAGGCGGGCCCACGAGCCGCTGCCCGCGGTGTCGGTGCCGTCGACGATCGCCGTGGCCGCGTCGACGTTCAGGAACTCCCGGATCGGCTCGTCGGCGCCGGTCAGCACCTCGTTCAGGCCCTTGCGCAGCATGTCGTCGTAGCCGGTGTCCAGGGTCGCCGGGAAGACCGACTTCGGGCGGTTGCGCACCGCGTCCGGCAGCAGATCACCGGCGGCGGCGCGCAGCAGCCATTTGCTCTCGCCCGGGCGCTGTTTCATCGACCACGGCACGTTGAACAGGTAGTCGATCAGGCGGTGGTCGCAGAACGGGACGCGGACCTCGAGCCCGACCGCCATGCTCATGCGGTCCTTGCGGTCGAGCAGCGGCCGCATGAATCGGGTGAGGTCGAGATAGTTGGCCGCCCGCATCCGCGCGTCCTGGGGTGATTCGCTGTCGAGGCGGGGCGCCTCGGCGATGCCCTGCGCGTACATCCCGCCGATGCGCTCGAACAGGCCGGTACGCGCCAGCACGCCGCCGTCGAACAGGCTGAACGTCGACGGGGTCCCCTGCAACAGCTGGAACGCCATCCACGGATAGATCGGCACGTCGAGGACCTTCTCGTCGTGCAGCCACGGGTACCCACCGAACACCTCGTCGGCGCCTTCCCCGGAGATCGCCACCGTGCAGCGCTCCCGCACCGCCTGGAACAGCAGGTACAGCGAGACGTCCATGTCGCCCAGGTGGTTGGGCAGATCCCAGGCCCGCAGCACCCGGCGCCGGACGTCGGGGTCACAGAGCGCGGCGGTCGCCACGTCGATGCCCTCGTGCTTGCAGCCGACGTAGTCGACCACCTCGCGGATGAAGGGCGCGTCCTCGGTCGCGCGCAGGATGTCGGCGGAGGTCTCGAAGAAGTCGGCGTGCCCGACGAAATCGATGGAGAACGACCGCACCACATCGGCCGCGGTGTTGGATCGAGTCGCCAGCGCGGTCAGCAGACTCGAGTCGATGCCGCCCGACAGCAGCGTGCCGATCGGCACGTCGGACACCAGCTGCCGCTCCACGATGTCGGCCAGCAACGCGCGCACCGTCTCCACGGTGGTGTCGAGATCGTCCTCGTGCGGGCGGGCCGTCAACCGGTAGTAGCGATGCCGCTCGATTCCCGCTCTGCCGACCCGCAGGTATTCGCCGGGCTGCAATTCCAGCAGACCGGCGAACGGCGTCTGGCCCGACATATTCGCCTGCAACACAAGGAAACTGGCGAAACCGTCGACATCGACCTTTCGCTCGGCCGCCGGGTTGGCCAGGATGGCCTTGGGCTCGGAGCCGAACAGGATCCCGTCGGGGGTCGGGTAGTAGTAGACGGGTTTGACGCCCACCCGGTCCCGCACGAGGAACAACTCCTGGCTGCGCTCGTCCCAGATCGCGAACCCGAACATGCCGTTGAAGCGCTCGACGCAGGCGATGCCCCACGCGAGATAGGCGCGCAGCACCACCTCGGTGTCGCTCTTGGTCGTGAACCGGTGACCCGCGCCTTCCAATTCTTGCCGCAATTCCCGGAAATTGTAGATCTCGCCGCTGTAGGTCAACACGACGTCATCGCGGACCATCGGCTGGACACCGCCCTCGATATCAATGACCGACAATCGACGATGCCCGAGTGCGGCGTGCCGGGAAATCCATTCCCCGCCGGCATCCGGTCCGCGCAGGAGCATCGTCTCCGTCATTCGCCGAACAATCGATCGTTGCGTCTCGAGATCTCTCGAGAAGTCGACCCATCCGACAATTCCACACATTTGTTTTCAACCTCCGAGAATATGACCGAGCGAATGCGGCGACGCGCGTGCGCAGGGGCGCCCGGCAGGTCACCGCCGGGACGAAACCGGTTGGCCACCAACCGGATCGCGCCCTCGACACGGGGCCGACATGGTTAGCTACGCCACCTATCGAATTCGCCGAGCCCGCCGCCACACACCCCCATCGAACGCACACGGGGCACGGCCGCGCAATGACCGGAACCCAAGAGAATGCCCGACTCAGCTCAGACGACGAGCGCGGACTCCAGTTTTCTTTCCCCCTCGCCTCAAAGCCCGCAGCCCAAAATATGCGCTCGACCTTCGTGCGTCAAGGCGCTCGACTCGACACCATTCAGGGAATCACCCGACGAGAGCGGAACTCTGGTGCGCGACACTATTGCGCCGATCCGCGGGGCCGCCTCAGACCCGGCCCGCGACCGCGCGGCCCGCCGCCCGTCCGGAGAAGAGACAGCCGCCCAGGAACGTGCCCTCCAGCGCGCGATACCCGTGCACCCCGCCACCGCCGAATCCCGCGACCTCACCCGCCGCGTACAGGCCCTCGACCGCCGTCCCGTCCGGTCGCTGGACCTGGGATGACAAGTCGGTTTCGATGCCGCCCAGCGTTTTCCGGGTGAGCAGATGCAGGCGGACGGCGATCAGCGGGCCCGCCTCGTGGTCGAGCAGCTTGTGCGGTGCGGCTACCCGGATGAGCTTGTCGGGACGGTAGGCGCGCGCCGCGCGGATCGCCGCGATCTGCAGATCCTTGCCGAAGGGATTGTCGAGCTCGCGGTCACGCGAGGTCACCTCACGCCGCACACTCGCCACGTCGAGCACATCGTCACCGGCAAGTTCGTTCATCCGGCGCACCAGATCGTCCAGTTCGTTCTCGACGATGAAGTCGGCGCCCTTGCGCTTGAACGCCTCGACCGGGCCCGGCGCGCCCTTCTTCACCCGCTCCAGCAGCAGCCGAATGTTGCGGCCGGTCAGGTCCGGGTTCTGTTCCTGCCCGGACAGCGCGAATTCCTTCTCGATGATCCGCTGATCCAGCACCAGCCAGGTGTAGTCGAAGCCGGTGCGGTTGATGTACCGCATCGAGCCGAGCGTGTCGAAGCCGGGGAACAGCGGAGGCGGCAGCCGCGTGCCGGTGGCGTCCAGCCAGAGCGAGGACGGACCGGGGGCGATGCGGATGCCGTGGTTGGGCCACACGGGGTCGTAGTCGATGACGCCCTCGGTGTAGTGCCACATCCGGTCGCGGTTGATCACGCTCGCACCGGCGCGCTCCGAGATCTCGAGCATCCGCCCGTCCACGTGCGCGGGCACCCCCGCCAGCATGTGCTCGGGCGCGCGACCCGCACTCGCCGGCCAATTCCGGCGGATCAGCTCCGGGTTGTGCCCGATGCCGCCGGAGCTGACGATCACCGCCTGCGCACCGAACTCGAACTCCCCCACCGGTTTCCGGGATGACGCGACACCACGCGCCGTGTCCGAGGGCTCGAGCACGGTGCCACGCACACCCGTCACCGCGCCGTCGGTGACGACCAGTTCGTCGACCTGATGGCGGAACGCGAAGGTCACCAGCCCCCGATCGACGCCGTCGCGAACCCGCGACGCGATGATCTCGACGATCCGCGGCCCGGTGCCCCAGGTGATGTGGAAACGCGGCACCGAGTTGCCCGGCCCGTAGGCGCCGTAGCCACCCCGCTCGGCCCAGGCGACGATCGGAAACGACTTCCAGCCGCGTTGGGACAGCCAGCCGCGCATTTCCCCGGCCGCGAATTCGACATAGGCCTGCGCCCACCTGCGCGGCCAGTGGTCCTCACGCGCACGATCGAATCCGGCATTGCCCAGCCAGTCCTGCCATGCCAGGTCATAGGAGTCCGTGATGCCGACCCGGCGCTGCTCCGGGCTGTTCACCAGGAACAGCCCGCCGAAGGACCAGAACGCCTGTCCGCCGACATTGCCGGCGTTCTCCTGCTCGACGATGAGCACCCGCTTGCCCGCGTCGACCAGCTCCGCCGCGGCGACCAATCCGGCGAGTCCGGCTCCGACGACGATGACGTCAGCAGATTCGGCCATCATCAACGGTAACTCCGCGTCCCGGCCCGGGGAAGAGACACTTCCGCCGTGCCAGAATGCGGCATGACCATCAAGTTCGACGCACTCGATGCCGCGTTGCTGGCCGAACTGGCCGCGGACCCACGGGCGCCGATCCTCGAGCTGGCCCAGCGGCTCGGAATCGCCCGCAATACGGTGCAGGCGCGGATGAAGCGGCTCGAATCCTCGGGCGCGGTGCGGGGCTATCCGCCGGACATCGACGTGCAGGCGATCGGCTTCGCCGTGCACGCGTTCCTCGGGGTCGAACTCGATCAGAACAAGATGGACCCGATCATCGAGACGTTGCGCGGTTTCCCGCACGTGCTCGAGGTGCACGCCACCACCGGACGGGCGGATCTGCTGGTTCGCATCGCGGCGCGGTCACAGCAGGACCTGCTGGAGATCATCCAGCGGGTACACGCCATCGACGGGGTCAACCACACCGAGACCATGCTCGCGCTGGCCACCCCGATCGGCTACCGGAGCCTGCCGCTGGTCGACCATCTGACCCACCGGCCGAATCAGCCGTAGCGGAGTCGGGTCGCCACTTCGACGACTGGCCGTCGCCGACCGGTGCCGCGACGGCGACGGAAGACCTCGGCCTGCGGGACCTGCGGCCCTGGCCGGGGCGATCGGCCGACGACGATGCTGGAGGTGACAGCACCAACCGACGACAGAAGGCACCCATGCGCGGGTCCCGACTCTCCGAGACCGATTTCCTCACGTGGCGGCTGCAGCAGAACCCGATCCTGCGGCCGACGATCGTCGCGGTGCTGATCCTCGATTCCGCACCCGGCTGGGATCGGCTGGTCGGCGCGGTCGAGCGCGCGACCCGGGCGGTGCCGGAATTCCGGAGCAAGCTGGTCGGCGAACGCCTCGGCCTGCGTCCGCCGCACTGGGTACCGGACCAGGCCTTCGACCTGTCGTGGCACCTGCGAGAGGTGCGAACTCACCGCCCGGTGGATGCCTCCGTGGCGCTCGAGTTCGCTCGCGCGGAGGCGATGGCGGTCTTCGATCGCGCCCGTCCGCTGTGGCGAGCGCAGCTGATACAGGGACCCGATGACGGCACCGCCGCACTGGTGCTGACGGTCCACCACACCCTCACCGACGGCGTCGGCGGTATGCGCATGCTGTCCGCGATGTGCGATGGCGAGGCAGCCGGGCACCGCTCGGACACCGGACCGGCGGCCGGCGCCACGCGTTCCGGCCCAGCCCACCGCGTGCGATCCGTGCGGGGCGCCGCCACGGCGGTGACCTCCCTCGCTCGCCTGGTCAAACCGGTCCTCTCGACCCTGTCACCGGTCATGACCGAACGCAGCACCGGACGCAGGCTCGCGGTGCTCGATCTTCCCGCCGAGCAGTTGCGGCGCAGCGCGCACACCGCTGGGTGCACGATCAACGACGCCTTCCTGACCGCGGTCCTCCTCGGCCTGCGCCGCTACCACGACCAGCACGGCGCGACCGTCGACCGGCTGCGGGTGACCATGCCGATCAGCCTGCGCGCCACGGACGATCCCCTCGGCGGCAATCGGATCAGCCTCGCCCGCTTCGTGGTCCCGGCGGACATCGCCGATGCCACCGACCTGATGCTCGCGGTGGACACAGCGGTTTCCGCCCAGCGGAACGAGCCGGGCGTCCACTACTCGGGCGCGGCCGCCGCTGTCCTCAACCGGGTCCCGATCCGGTTGATCTCGAGCATGCTGGAACACATCGACTTCGTCGCCTCGGATGTCCCGGGTTCCCCGGTGCCGCAGTTTCTCGCCGGGGCGCGCATCGATCGCCTGTACGCGTTCAGCCCGACGCTCGGCGCGTCGTTCAACATCACGCTCACCACGAATACCGGGATCTGCGGTGTCGGCATCAACGCCGACACCGCGGCCGTTCCCGATCTCCCGGCGCTGCGCGACTGCGTCGCGGCGGGATTCGACGCCGTACTGCGGGTGGGGCGCGACTCGGGCGAGACGGACCAGACGTGATGTGACCAAGGTCTCCCCGCTCGAGCAGATTGACACCCCCACCCCAGTGGCGTAGATCACTTTTGAGCAGACTGATCAACTTTTCGACTGACTGTTGACACCCATCACCCACCCACGGCAGATTTCGCGGCACCGATAGCAAGTTCCTTCGTTGCAGTGAGGCGTCCATGACCACCGTCGTCTGTCCGACCGCCCGGCCGCAGGCCGAGCCTGCCGCGCCCTACGACCTCGCCGATCGTTATCGCTCCGGAGCCGGGCCGGTGCTGCTCACCGGCGTCCAGGCCATCGCGCGGCTGCTCGTGGAACAGCATGTGCGCGATCTGCGCGCCGGGCGCCGGGTGGCGACCTTCGTCTCGGGCTATCAGGGCAGTCCGCTGGGCGGGGTGGACAAGATGCTGCTCGGGATGCCGGAGGTGCGTGCCGAGCACGACATCACCTTCGTCCCCGGGTTCAACGAGGAACTGGCCGCCACCGCGGTCTGGGGCAGTCAGGCCGAGCTGCCCGCCGGCACAGCGACCCATGACGGCGTGGTCGGCGTCTGGTACGGCAAGGGGCCCGGCGTCGACCGCGCCACCGACGCGATCCGCCACGCCAACATGTACGGGGTGAACGCGCGGGGTGGCGTACTGCTGCTGGTGGGCGACGATCCGGCGTCGAAGTCGTCGACCGTGCCCGCGGTGAGCGAACGCTCGCTGGCCGCGCTGGGCGTGCCGGTGCTGTTCCCGCGCAATGCCGAGGAGATCATCACTCTGGGGATGCGAGGCATCGCGCTGTCGCGGGCCTCGGGCTGCGTGGTGGCGTTGAAGATCGTCGCCGACGTGGCCGACGGCGCCTGGACCGTCGACGCGAGCGTGGCCGATCTCGCCGTCACCGTGCCCGAGGTGCAGTGGGAGGGCAAGCCGTTCGGCTACCGGCAGCGGCCGATGGCGGCGCCCGCCGACAGCGTGCTCGCCGAGGCGGACCTCTACGGTCCGCGCTGGGCGATGGTGCAGGCGTACTCGGCGGCCAACGCCCTCGACGTGGTCGAGGTGGATCCGGCCGGGGCGAAGCTGGGCATCGCGGCCACCGGGACCACCTTCGACGCGGTCCGCCAGGCGCTGCTCGACCTGGGCGTCGACGAGGCGGCCATGCATCGGGCCGGTATCCGGCTGCTGCGCATCGGCATGCCGTACCCCGTCGGCGCGGCCGCGGTGACCGAGTTCGCCCGCGGCCTCGACGAGCTCGTGGTGGTCGAGGACAAGACCGCGTTCATCGAGACCCAGATCCGCGACATCCTCTACGGCACCCAGGACGCACCCCGCGTCCTCGGCAAGCACGACGAGCGCGGCGCGCGCCTGATGCCGGTCGACGGCGAACTCACCGCCGGTCGGCTGCTCGCCCCGCTGCGCCGGGTCCTTCGCGGCCGGGTGGAGCTGAAAAGGGCAGCGCCCCCGGCACTTCCGCTGGAGGTCCTGTCCGCCAAGCGCACGCCATACTTCTGCAGCGGCTGCCCGCACAACCGGTCCACCGCGCTGCCGGAGGGCTCGATCGGCGGCGGCGGCATCGGCTGCCACACCCTGGTGACCATGTCCGGACGCGCCGACAGCGCGGTCACCGGGCTGACCCAGATGGGCGGGGAGGGCAGTCAGTGGATCGGCCAGGCGCCGTTCACCGATGTGCCGCACCTGTTCCAGAACATCGGCGACGGCACCTTCTTCCACTCCGGGCAGCTGGCCGTGCAGGCGTGTGTCGCGGCCGGGGTGAACATCACCTACAAGCTGCTCTGGAACGAGGTCGTCGCGATGACGGGCGCCCAGGACGTGGAGGGCGTGCTCACCGTCGCGCAGCTGACACACAAGCTCACCACCGAGGGCGTGCGGCAGATCATCATCTGCGCCGACGAACCTCGGCGGCACCGGAAGCGCTCGCTCGCCAAAGGCACGCTGCTGTGGCACCGCGACCGGCTCGACGAGGCCCAGCGGAGGCTGCGCGAGATCGAGGGCGTCACCGTGCTGATCTACGACCAGCACTGCGCCGCCGACGCGCGCAGGCAGCGCAAGCGCGGCGCGCTGCCGGTGCGCAACACCCGGGTGGTGATCAACGAGGCGGTCTGCGAAGGCTGCGGCGACTGCGGCACCAAGTCGAACTGTCTGTCCGTGCAGCCGGTCGAGACCGAGTTCGGCCGCAAGACCCGCATCGATCAGACCTCGTGCAACACCGACTACAGCTGCCTCGACGGCGACTGCCCGTCGTTCGTCACGGTGGAGACGGTGCCCGACAAGCCCCGAAAGGCCAAGCGCCGCAAGTCCACCGCACCGCCCACCGTCGCCGACCCCGGCCTCGGCACGCCACAACGCACCCAGAACGTGCTGATCGCCGGCATCGGCGGCACCGGCATCGTGACGGTGAATCAGGTCTTGGCCACCGCTGCCCTGCGCGCCGGCTACGAGGTGGAGAGCCTGGACCAGATCGGGATGAGCCAGAAGGCCGGTCCGGTGGTCTCACACCTGCGGTTCTCGGGTGCGGAGCTGGAGCCGGCCAACCGGCTGACCCCGGGCAGCGCGGACTGCCTGCTCGCCGTCGACCTGCTCACCGCCACCGAATCGCGGTATCTGCAGTACGGCGACGCGGCCCGGACCGTGGCCGTGGCCTCGACGAGCCAGACCCCCACCGGCGACATGGTCTACGACAAGTCGGTGGCCTACCCCGCCACCGAGACGCTGCTGGATCGGCTCGCGGCGGTATCGCGTTCGACGCACCATCTCGACGCCCTCGCGGCGGCGCAGACCCTGTTCGGCAACACCGCGGCGGCCAACTTCCTGATCGTCGGCGCGGCCGTGCAGTCCGGTGGGCTGCGGCTGCCGGTGGCGGCGATCGAGGAGTCCATCGGGATCAACGGGGTCGCGGTGGATGCCAATATCGCGGCGTTCCGATGGGGGCGGGTCGCCGTCGCCGATCCGGCCGCGTTCGCCGCGGCTGTCGATGAGGGGCAGCCGCGACACACTCCCCCGCGGGTGCCGGTGGAACTGCTGGCGCACACCGACTTCGACGGCGAGGTGCGGCGGCTCCTGGAGCTGCGGGCGGCGAACCTGATCGGCTACCAGAACGCCGAGGTGGCCCGACGCTACATCGAGACCGTCGACATCGCCTGGGCGGCGGAGCGGAAGGTCACCGACCGCACCGACTTCAGCGAGGCCGTGGCACGCGGGCTCTACAAGTTCACCGCCTACAAGGACGAGTACGAGGTGGCCCGGCTGCTGGTCGATCCGGCATTCCTCGACGAGGTAGGGGCCCAGGTCCCCGGCGGCGAGAAGCTCACCTACCGGCTGCATCCGCCGGTACTGCGGGCCCTGGGCAGGCGCAAGAAGATCGGGCTGGCGCCGAAATCGCATGTGGCGCTGAAGGTACTGGCCAAGGGCAAGTTCCTGCGCGGCACCAAGCTCGACCCCTTCGGCTATGCCCACGTCCGCAAGGTCGAGCGGGAACTGCTGGCCCACTACACCGACATGGTGCGGCGGCTGGCGGCCGAGCTGCGCCCGGAGAACTACGACACCGCCACCGCGGCCGCCGCGCTGCCCGACGTGGTGCGCGGCTACGAGGACATCAAGCTCGCCAATGTCGAGCTGTACCGCGACAGACTGCGCGAGCTCGGCATCGAGTACTGACGAAACACCCTGCGGCGCGCCCACTGCGGAGCTCCGCGACACCCGTCGCGCACCGGCGGTGACGATCCCACCGTCGTGCGCCACCGCACCACGACCCCCGTGGTGCGCCCCACCGCCGCACACCCGCGGCACCACAACACCGTCGCACCCCGGCACGACCCGTGGTGCGCGGCCACCGAAAGGAATCGACAGTGACCGTTGTGCACACCGAAGCGGGAGTCTTCGGCCGATCGCACGAGTTGAGCGCCCGCGCCCACGAGCAGGTGGTGTTCTGCGAGGACGACAGGTCCGGACTGAAGGCGATCATCGCCATCCACTCGACCGCGCTCGGCCCGGCCCTGGGCGGCACCCGCTTCTACCCGTACGCCGACGAGTCCGCGGCGCTGCAGGACGTGCTGCGGCTGTCGTGGGGCATGACCTACAAGGCCGCCGCGGCCGGGGTCGACCTCGGCGGCGGCAAGGCGGTGATCATCGGCGATCCGGCGACCGCCAAGAGCGAAGAACTGCTGGCGGCCTACGCCCGCTTCGTCGAGACCCTCGGCGGGCGCTACATCACCGCGGGCGATGTCGGCACCGACACCGATGACCTGGATGTCATCGGCAGGCACACCCGCTACGTCACCGGCCGCAGCGTCGCCGCGGGCGGCAGCGGCGACAGCGCCAGGCTGACCGCCCTCGGTGTCTTTCACGCGATGCGCGCCGGGGCCGAATCCGTGTGGGGCGCACCGACACTGGCCGGTCGCACGGTCGGCGTGGAAGGCGTCGGCAAGGTCGGCCGCGAGCTCACCGCTTTGCTGCTGGCCGACGGCGCCGAGGTCTGCGTCACGGATGTGAACGAGGCGGCCCTGCGGCGCATCGCCGACGAACAGCCCGCCGTGCGGCTGCTGTCCACGGTGGCCACCGCCCCGGTCGACGTCTACGCCCCGTGCGCGATGGGCGCCACGCTCACCGCGGCGAGCGCACCGACGATCGAGGCCAAGCTGATCTGCGGCGCGGCCAACAACCAGCTCGCGACCCCCGAGGTGGAGCAGGCGCTGAGCGACCGCGGCATCACCTGGGTGCCCGACTTCGTCGCCAACGGCGGCGGCCTCATCCAGGTCGCGGGTGAACTGCGCGGCGCCGCTCCGGCCGAGGTCGAGGCCGAGGTCGCCGACATCTACCCGCGCTGCCGCGAGATCATCGCCGCCGCGCTGTCGGCAGGGATCGGGACCGGCGCCGCCGCCAACCGGTTCGCCGAACGCCGGCTCGACGCCATCCCCCGGTCGCTCTGATGACCGGCACGAGCGGCTTGTTCCGCACCAAATCGGTCGAGCAGTCGATCCGGGACACCGACGATCCGGAGTCCAAGCTGCGCAAGGATCTCACGGCCAAGGACCTGACGATCTTCGGTGTCGCGGTGGTGATCGGCGCGGGCATCTTCACCCTCACCGCGCGCACCGCGGGCACGGTGGCGGGACCCGCGGTCTCGCTCGCCTTCGTCTTCGCGGCGGTCGCCTGCGGCCTGACGGCCCTGTGTTACGCCGAGTTCGCCTCGACCGTGCCGGTCGCCGGCAGCGCGTACACCTTCGCCTACGCGACCTTCGGTGAGGTCATCGCCTGGATCATCGGCTGGGATCTGATCCTGGAGTTCGCACTCGCGGTCGCGGTGGTCGCCAAGGGATGGTCGCAGTATCTGGGCAATGTGCTCGGGTCGTCGGCGCCGGTGGTGCAGATCGGCTCGCTGCACTTCGATTGGGGCGCGGTGCTGATCATCGCGGTGGTCGGCGTGCTGCTGGCCACCGGGACCAAGCTGTCCTCGCGGGTGTCGGCCATCGCCGTGGCGATCAAGCTGGGCGTGATCGCGCTGGTCCTGGTGGTCGGCGCGACCTACTTCACGCCGTCGAATCTGACCCCCTACATCCCGCCGTCGGCACCGTCGGAGAAGGCCGAGGGCCTGCGGCAGTCGCTGTTCGCCTTCCTCACCGGCTCCGGCGGCACCAGCTACGGCTGGTACGGCCTGCTCGCCGCGGCCAGCCTGGTGTTCTTCGCCTTCATCGGCTTCGACGTGGTCGCCACCACCGCCGAGGAGACCCGCAACCCGCAGCGCGACATCCCGCGCGGCATCCTGGGCTCACTGGCCATCGTGACCGTGCTCTACATCGCGGTCTCGCTGATCCTCACCGGCATGGTCCCCTACACCGCGCTGGCCGACGGCAACGCCACCCTCGCGACGGCCTTCGCCATCCACGGTGCCACCTGGGTGAAGAACATCATCGCGATCGGCGCGCTGGCCGGTCTGTCGACGGTGGTCATGGTGATGTTCCTGGGCCAGACCCGGGTGCTGTTCGCCATGGCCCGCGACGGGCTGCTGCCCCGCGGCCTGGCCCAGACCGGGAAGAAGGGCACGCCGGTCCGGTTGACCGTGATCGTGGGCGTGGTCTGCGCGCTGCTGGCCGGGTTCGTCGACTTCGGCACGCTCGAGGAAATGGTCAATATCGGCACCCTGGTGGCCTTCGTGCTGGTGTCGGTCGGTGTGCTGGTGCTGCGCCGGACCCGCCCCGATCTGCCGCGTGGCTTCCGCGTCCCGTTCGTTCCGGTGGTGCCCGTCCTCGGCGCGCTGGCGTGCGTGTGGTTGATGGTGAACCTCTCGATCGAGACCTGGCTGCGCTTCGTGATCTGGATGGCCCTCGGTGTCGTCGTCTACTTCGCCTACGGCCGTCGGCACTCGGTCCTCGGTCGCGGGCGACGGGAGCCGGCCGAGCCGGAGCTGACGCCCGTCCGATAGCCGAAACCCGCTGGGCCGCCACCGCTCGACCATCGAGGCGGTGGCGGCCCGGTGGGCGTCCGTGCCCCCGGTGGCCAGCGCTTTCGACAGCCTGTGGCACTCAGTGCCAGCTCGGGTGAAATAATCCCCGGGACAGCCAGGGCAATGCGATGTTGGGAGTTCTGCAGTGGAGTTGATCGGAGTGATCGGTGGCGGCACCATGGGTGCCGGCATCGCGGAGGTGTGTGCCAAGGCAGGCAGCTCGGTGCTCGTGCTCGAGACCAAGCCGGAGTTCGCCGAGGCGGCCGAGCAGCGGATCGCGAGCTCGATCAGCCGGGGCGTGTCCCGCGGCAAGATCACCCAGGAGGAGGCCGACGCGGCGATCGCGCGCGTGCGGGTCACCCTGGACATCGACGAGTTCGCCGACCGTGACCTGGTGATCGAGGCCGCGCCGGAGATCGAGTCGGTCAAGTACGAGATCTTCGGCAAGCTCGACAAGATCGTCAAGCCCGAGGGCATCCTCGCCACCAACACCTCCTCGATCCCGGTGATCAAGGTGGCCGGCGCCACCGAGCGTCCCGAGCGCGTGGTCGGCGTGCACTTCTTCAACCCGGTGCCGGTGATGCCGCTGGTCGAGATCATCTCGACCCTGGTGACCGCGCCGGAGGCGGCCGCGGCCGTCACCGACTACGCCAAGAACACCCTGGGCAAGATGACCGTGCAGGCCGGTGACCGCTCCGGCTTCATCGTCAACGCGCTGCTCATCCCCTACCTGTGCTCGGCGATCCGGATGCTCGAGTCCGGCTACGCCACCGCCGAGGACATCGACGCGGCCATGAAGGGCGGCTGCGGCTACCCGATGGGTCCGCTGACCCTGCTCGACACCGTCGGCCTCGACATCGCCCTGGCCGCCTCGGAGTCGCTCTACGCCGAGTTCGCCGAGCCGCACCTGGCTCCGCCCGCGCTGCTGCGCCGGATGGTCGACGCGGGCCGCCTCGGCCGCAAGTCCGGCCGCGGGTTCTACGACTACGCGAAGTGATCGCGTCCCGCGGGAGCCGGCTGCGCGGCTCCCGCGGGGTCTTCCCCTCAGAAACTCACCCGCAGGGCCGAGGCGGCCAGCAGGTCGATGAGATCGCGGTCGTGCACCGGTAGCCGGCCGGTCGTGCCGATGGCCGCCAGCGCGCCCGCGACGGTGCCGTCGGTCGCGCGCACCGGCACCGCGACGGCGCTGCGGCCGACGCGACATTCGTTCACCTCGGTGGCGACGGCGCGCGCGCTGACCCGCCGCAATTCGGCGGCGAGTTCGGCCGGGGAGGTGATCGTGAAGGTCGTCACCCGGCGCAGTGGGCCCTCGGCGAGCTCGGGGTGCTGTGCCATCAGCACCTTGCCGATGGCCGAGGCATGCGGATGGCGGACGAGAATCTTCTCCCCGCTCAGCTCGTGATCGGGATCCTTGTCGATCATCCGGATCCGGTGGCCGGTGAACGCGGCGAGATGGATGCCGAAGCGCACCTGGGCACGCACATCCTCGAGTACCTGACGGTGATCGGTCGCGGGTTCGGGTGCGGCACCGGCCAATTCGCGAGTGCGGCGGCCGAGCGCGAAGCCGGACAGGTCCTCGATGCGCACCAGGTAGCCGTCGGCGACGAGCAGATTCAGCAGCCGATAGGCCGTCGCCGGGGCGATCCCGGTCTGCGCGGCGATCTCCTTCGCGGTGGCGCCCGAGCCCAGCCGCGCCACCGCTTCCAGCAGGGCCAGGGCCTTCTGGACGGCGCGCGGCTCGTGTCCGGTCGGGCCGTCGCGGCGGGTCGTCGCGGTCATCGTTCGCCGGGGCCGAACCGCCGCCGCCCGGCCTGATTCCCCCCGCTTCGCCGCACCCCGACCAGGGCGATCGCGCCGCGGGCGTTGACGGCGAACACCCCGGCGCCCGGTAAGACGTCGGCCGACTCGGGGCTGTCGAAAACCCCGATGGCGCGGAGGCTTTCGGGATGCGCCCGCCGGAGATAGCGGTACCAGAGCGCGCCCGCGAGCAACACGGCGACGACCATCACGGGCGCGATCAGGACACCGTGCCGCGCGTCGGAAACCGTCAGATACCCGAGGACGACGGCGAGGACGGAGCTCGCGGTCCCGCCCGCGTAGCGATCCAGGTGGCTCAGCTCGTCGATGCGGGCGAGAAACCGCACCGCCGCCACCGCGACCAGGATGTAGGACAGCGCCAGCGCGGTCCGCACGACGGTCTTCACCGGCATGGGCACCCCGTCGAGCGCGACGAAGAGCAGACCGCCCGCCGCGACCGTGCCGGTGCTGACGATCAACGCGACGTGCGGGGTCCGCAGCCGCGCGCCCACCCGGCCGAACACCCGCGGCAGCACACCCTCCACGCTCATCGAATAGACCAGCCGCGAGGCGGCATTCGACGACGCCATCGACGAGCCGAGCCACGAACACGTGAGTCCCGCGTCCAGCAGGATCACCACGAGCAGGCCGGCTCCGCCCGCCGTGCCGTGCAGATACGCGTTGACCACCGTCCCCGCGCGCCCCGACCAGGCCGCCCAGGACGCGAAGATGAACAGGGCACCGCACAGGATCGGGGTCCACAGCACGGTGCGGGTCACCGTCACCAGCGGACGCCGCGTCTCCGGCGCGAAGAAGGTGGCACTCTCGAATCCCGCCAGGGCGAACAGCGCCGACAGCGCGATCGCCAGCACCGCGGGCACATTCGGCGCGACCGGGGTGATCGGCACCGCGGGCCCCGACACCAGCATCAGACCGATGATGAAGCTCAGCGAACACGCCTCGACCGCCAGGATCGCGATCGCGGCGAACCGGACACCCCGCACCAGCACGGCGCCGACGAGCACCGCGATGGCGAGGTAGACCGCGCCGATCCCCCAGCCGCGCACAGTGATTCCGAGCTGCGCGGCCAGCGCCAGCGCGGTCTGCGAGCCGTGATACATCGTCAGCGCGGCACTGCCGAGATACTTCACGAGCATGCCGACCCCGCAGGTCAGCGCCGCCCGCGGCCCGGCGCCGTGGCTGACGAAGGTGTAGAGCCCGCCCGCCGCGGACAGCCGCCGGGTGAACTGCGCCAGGCAGTGCGCGATCAGGGTGACGACCACCGTCGCGACGACGATCGTGACCAGCCCGGGCAGCAGCGCGTCGTGGGTCAGCATGGTCACCGGCAGCAGCACCATCGAGGCGGCGGGCGCGGTCGTGGCCACCGACTGACCGAGCAGCGCGACGCCCGAGAGCTGCCTGCGGCCCAGCGCGCGCAACGGCGACACCGCGGGCCGTTCGGGTTCGCCCGCCGCGAACGACCTCGCGACCGCGTCGGCCAGAGCAGTCACCACACACCTCCCACGCCGGCGACGCGTGCTCGCCGGTGCGGGCGACCCTAACCAGAGCGGGTTTCGGCGATATTGCGGTGGTGAGTCCGTCGGTGGACACCGAGCGAGAAAGTGCCGCCGCCCCTCTCACTCGCCACCCGGTGAACGTTTTCCCCGGCGTAGCGCCACCGCCGCAGCGCCCTTCGAGACTTTCACGGAACGGACATCGCGGATCAGCGGACGGAGCGCCCCATGGCAGTCACCAGAAGATCATTCATGCAGAGCCTCGGGGTCACCGGCGGCGCGGGGCTGGCCTACGGAGCGTTGTCGACGCTGGGTCTGGCGCCCGCCACGGCGCAGGTGCCGTTCCGGTCCCCCGCCAGGGGCGATCTTCTCGGCACGTCGGCCGCGGGCGCGTCGGTCGCGATCCTCGGTGGCGGGCCCGCCGGACTGTGCGCGGCCTACGAATTGCGCAAGGCGGGCTACGACGTGACCGTGCTCGAGGCCAGGAAGCGGCCGGGCGGGCGGGTGTGGTCGGTACGCAACGGCACGACCGAGACCGACCTCAACGGCGAAACCCAGACCTGCACGTTCGCCGAGGGGCACTACTTCAATCTGGGCGCCACGCGGATTCCGCAGGGCCACATCACCCTCGACTACTGCCGCGAACTGGGGGTCGAGGTCCAGCCCTTCGGCAATCAGAACGCCAACACCCTGGTCAACTACCAGAGCGCGACGCCGATCTCCGGGCAGTCGGTGCAGTATCGGGCGGCCAAGGCCGACATGTACGGCTACCTGTCGGAGCTGTTGCAGAAGGCAGCGTCGCGGGGCGCGCTCGACGATGTGCTCACCGGCGCCGACAAAGAGGCGCTGGCCTCGTTCCTGCGCGACTTCGGCGATCTGTCCAGCGACGGCCGCTATCTCGGTTCGCCCCGGCGCGGCTACGACTCCGAACCCGGTGCGGGACTGAACTTCGGCGACCAGCGCAAGCCGTTCGCCCTGTCCGACACCATCCGCAGCGGTCTCGGCCGCAACTTCAGCTTCGAGTTCGGCTACGACCAGGCCATGATGATGATGACCCCGGTCGGCGGCATGGACCGCATCTACACCGCCTTTCAGCGCGAGATCGGCACCGAGCGGATCCGCTTCGGCGCCGAGGTCTCGGCCATGCGGAACACCCCGGGTGGGGTGCGGGTCGAGTACACCCAGGACGGTGCGAAGCAGGCCATCGACGCCGACTACTGCATCTGCACGCTGCCCCCGAATCTCGTCGGGCGCCTGGCCACCAATCTGCCCGCCGGCGTGCTGACGGCGCTGAAAGCGGCGATCCCGGTGTCCTCCGGCAAGCTCGGCATCGAGTACTCGCGGCGCTGGTGGGAGCTGGAGGACCGGATCTACGGCGGCGCGACCAATACCGACAAGGACATCGCGCAGATCATGTTCCCGTACGACCACTACCACGGCGAACGCGGTGTGGTGGTCGGCTACTACAACACCGGCAAACGGCATCAGGCCTTCGAATCCCTCACCCACCGCCAGCGATTGGCGAAGGCGGTCGAAGAGGGCTCGGCCATCCACGGCGAGAAGTACGGGCGCGATATCGCCTCGTCGTTCTCCGGCAGTTGGCGGCGCACCAAGTATTCCGAGGGCGCGTGGGTCGGTTGGTCCGGCAGCGACGCGCACGGCGGGGTCGCCACGCCGGAATACACCACGCTGCTCGCGCCGGTCGAACGGGTGTATTTCGCCGGCGACCACCTGTCCAACGCGATCGCCTGGCAGCACGGCGCCTTCACCTCGGCCCGCGATGTGGTCACCGCGCTGCACGCCCGCGTCGCCGCCTGAACAACCCACTCGGACAAGGAGACCCACCATGAAGACCCTGATCGGTGTCGCCGCGACGACCCTCGTGACCCTCACCCTCACCGGCTGTTCCGCCGATTCCGACGCCGCCCAGACCCCGAAGCAGGCCCCGAGCTCGTCGATTCTGGAAGCGGGACAGGCCACTCCGATGATCGCGCAGGGCGTGGTGATCGCCGCCGACGCCGCCGTCTACAAGACCAGCGGCATCGGCCCCACCGCGCTCAACAAGACAGCCCCCACCGGCAGTCCCGAATCCTTCATCGACACCCAGCAATTCGCCGGCGGCACGCTGGGGCCCGGCGTGACGGTCACCGAGGCGCAGGGGATGTCGGTACTGGCCCGGATCAGGGAGAACCTGGAAGCTCAGGGACTGACCCTGGACGACGTGGTCACCATGCGGGTGTTCCTCGACAACGCTCCCGGCACCGACCGTGCCGACTACGCGGGCTGGAACCGCGCCTACCGCCAGTTCTTCGCCAACACCAACCTCGACACCGGCGACACCGAGCTCGTCCCGCTCGGCACCGCCGCCCCGGCCGCTCCCCTGGTCCGCAATGCCGCGCGGCCGACCAGGTTCGCGCTCGAGGTGGCGAGCCTGCCGGTCGCGGGCTGGCTGGTCGAGGTGGAGGTCGACGCGGTGTTCGCGGCGGACGCCTAGGCCGGCGCCAGGGTGCCCGCGTCCGGTGCGGGGAAGAACCCGGTCTCGATGTAGTGGTCGAAGTAGCGGCTGATGACGGTCGCGTCGACCGCGGGGAACTCGATCGGCAACCCCCGGTAGGGCTCGGCGGGGGCGGCGGATTCGACCGCGCTCAGGACCGTCGCGGGGGTCGCCGCGGCGGTGGCGGCGGAGTAGTTGCCGCTCAGGGCCGAGGCGCGGGCCAGGATCGGATCGGCGTCCGCGCGTTCGGCGGCGGAGGTCAGGGTCAGGCCGAATTCCATCGGGTCGATGAAATCGAACCGGTAGTGACGACGCAGGATCTCCTCGTAGACCACCTGCAGCGGCACCTGGGCGCCCGCCGCCCGGTAGATGTTGCCGATCGCGGCGGCGTCACGCGACTGGTGCACGATGCCCGCCGCGACGTGGTCGACCGGGGCCATCTCGACGCCGATCGCGCGCACGTCGACGGCGACACCGAGCACCAGCATGGCGCGCAGCATGGTCCACCAGGCGTCCTCGGCGGGCGCGACGCCGGTGCGCGAGTCGCCGGTGATCAGACCGGGCCGGTAGACGGCGACCGGGATACCGCGCTCGATCGCGGTGTGTACCAGCTGCTCGGCGACCCACTTGGTCATGGCGTAACCGGGCAGACCGCCGGGCACGCCGCTGTCCTGCGGGATACCGGCCAGCACCGACAACGTCGAGACGTAGTGCACCGGCTTGACCCGGGTGGTGGTCGCCAGGCGCAGCACCTCGGTGGTGCCGCCGACATTGGCGTCGCGCATCCGGGCGTACGGCTCGAGATGGTTGACCAGCGCGCCGTTGTGATAGATCGCGTCGACCCGCGCGGCCAGTTCGGCGAAGCGCAGCTGTTCGATGCCCAGCCTCGGCTGCGCCAGATCGCCCGGCACGCCGACGATCCGGTCCCGGTAGGGCGTCAGATCGATGCTGTACTTCGCGGCGGTCGCGACGATCCGGTCCACCGCGCTCGCGTCGTCGGTGGCCCGGACCAGGCAGTGGATCGTCGCCCGGGTCTGCTCGAGCAGTTCGCGCAGCAGGAAGCTGCCGAGGAACCCGGTGGCGCCGGTGAGCAGCAGCGTCGCGGGATCGCCGGGGCGCTGGGGCGCGCAGCCGGTGAGATCGATCGCGGGGTCCAGGACGGTGTCGACGGCCGGATCGGGGCCCGCCGCCGAGGCCGAGGATTCGTCGCGCACGGCCAGTGCCAGGTCGCTGACCAGCGGGTAGCTGAACAGCAGACGCAGGGGCACCTCGATGCCGAGGCGCTCGGCGAGCGCGGCGCGCACCCGGATCGCCGAGAGCGAGGTGCCGCCGAGGACGAAGAAGTCGTCGTCGCGGCCGACCCGCTCCAGGTCGAGGACCTGCGCGAACACCGCCGCCACGATCTCCTCGTCGGCGGTCGCAGGCGCCTGGTACTCGCGCTGTCGCATCGCGGGCGCGGGCAGCGCCTTGCGGTCGAGCTTGCCGGTGGCGCCGAGCGGGAACTCGGCCAGCTCCAGCAGCCGGTGCGGAATCATGTACGGCGGCAACAGTGTTCGGATCACGGCCTGCACATCGGCGAGGTCGACGGTCTGCCCGGCGGCCGGGACGACGTAGCCGACGAGCTGTTCATGGTGCACCGTCACCGCGGCGCCCGCGACGGCCGGGTGGGCGCGCAGCGCGGCCTCGATCTCGCCGGGCTCGATGCGCAGGCCGTGCAGTTTGAGCTGGACGTCGGTGCGGCCCAGGTAGGTCAGGTCACCCGAGGGGAGCCTGCGGACCAGGTCGCCGGTGCGGTACATGCGCTCACCGACGGGACCGTACGGATCGGCGACGAAGCGCTCGGTGGTCTTGTCCGGGCTGCCGAGGTAGCCCCGCGCCAGCTGCGCGCCGGCCAGGTAGAGCTCACCGGGCGTGCCGACCGGCACCGGCCGCAGCCGGGCGTCGAGGACGTAGGCGCGAGAGTTCCAGTGCGGCGTGCCGATCGGGACGATGCCGTCGCCGATATCGGTCACATCGGCGGCGGTGATGGACACCGTCGCCTCGGTGGGTCCGTACAGGTTGTGCAGCCTGCCCGCGGTGGCGGTGGTGAAGCGGGTGATGGTGGCGTTGGGCAGCGCCTCGCCACCGACCCAGACCGCGCGTACCGAGCGCAACGCGCCGGACGGCGCCGCCTCGAGCAGCATCTGCAACACCGACGGCACGATCGTGGTGCCCGTGACCCGATGTCGCGCGATGAGACCGGCGAGGTAGGCCGGGTCGGTCAGACCGGGCGCGGCGGCCACGATCATGTGCGCGCCCGCGCGCAGCGGGGTCGCGAAGCCGATCATCGAGGCGTCGAAGGTCCACGGAATCGATTGCAGGACGGTGTCGTCGGTGCCCACGGCGTACTCGCCGACCATGAAGGCCGCCTGGTTGACGATGGCCGAGTGCGGCACCCCGACACCCTTGGGCTTGCCGGTGGACCCGGAGGTGAAGATGACATAGGCCAGATCCAGCGCGCGCAGCGGGCGCAGGCGGTCGGCATCGGTCAGCGGACGGTCCGGGAAGGCCGACAGCGCACCGGAGTTCGCGACCAGATCGACCGAGACGACCGGCAGACCGTCCACCTCGACGGTGTCGGCCACCGTCGTCAGCACACAGACCGGGGCGGCGACCGACACGATGTCGGCGCGGCGCTCGGCCGGGGCGTCCGGGTCGATCGGCACGTAGGCGCCACCGGCGGTGAAGACCGCGTACATGGCGACGACCAGGTCGATCGACGGCCGGATCGCGACCGCCACGGTCGTGCCGGGGCCGACGCCGGTGGCGACGAGCAGCCGGGCCAGCCGGTTGACCCGGCTCGCGAATTCGCCGTAGGTCAGCGTCGATTCGGCGAAGGTGACGGCGGGCGCGTCCGGGCGCAGCAGCGCCTGCGTCGCGACGGCCTCGGCGAGGGTCGCCTCGGGGACCAGCCGCTCCTCGCCCGCGGGTTCGCCGCGTTCGGCCTCGGTCAGCAGCGGCAGGTCGCCGACGGGGCGGTCCGGCGCGGCGACGGCCGCGGCCAGCAGCCCGGCCAGGCGCTGACCCAGCGTCGCCATGGTCGACTCGTCGAACAGATCGGTGGCATAGCGCCAGGAGCAGCGCAGTCCGGCCGGGCCCGCCGCGTCCTCGTGCGGGACGACGGTCAGTTGCAGATCGACCGGCGCGACCTCGTCGCCCAGGTCGACGGCCGAGACCGCCAGGTCGGGCAGTTCCAGCCGGGCGCCGCCGAAGTTCTGGAACGACAGCGCCACCTGGTAGAGCGGGTGATGCGCCTGGGTACGCGGCGGATCCAGTTCGGCGACAAGACGTTCGAACGGCACGTCGGCGTGGGCGAACGCGGCCAGGTCGGTCTCGCGGACCCGATCCAGCAGGGCGGTGAAGGGTTCGGCGGCGTCGACGCGGGTGCGCAGCACGACGGTGTTGACGAACATGCCGACCAGGTCGTCGAGTTCGGGCTCACCACGACCGGCGACCGGCGCGCCCACGGTGACATCGTCGGTGCCCGCGATGCGCGCGAGCAGCACCGACAGCGCGGCCCGCACCACCATGAACAGCGACGCGTTGTGGTCGCGCGCCAGGGTGTCCAGCGCCCGGTGCAGCGACGCGTCAACCGCGAAGTGGTGCGCGGCGCCGCGACTGCCCGCGATCGGCGGACGCGGCCGGTCGGTGGGCAGCTCCAGCAGGGTCGGCGTGCCCGCGAGTTCCTCGCGCCAGTACCCGAGCTGCTGGGCCAGCAGCGAGCCGGAATCCTCGGCCGCGCCGAGCATCTCCTGCTGCCAGAGGGTGTAGTCGGCGTACTGCACCGGCAGCGGGGCCCAGTCCGGCGCCGCGCCGTGGGTGCGCGCGGCGTAGGCGGTCACCAGGTCACGGGTGAGCGGAGCGAGGGAGAAGCCGTCGGTGGCGATGTGGTGCACCACCACGGCCAGCACGTGTTCGGTCGCCGCGAGCTGGAACAGCGCGGCGCGCACGGGAACTCGCGCGCAGACATCGAAGCCGCCGAAGGTCAGCCGGGCCAGCTCCATCCGCAGGTCGGACTCGGCGATCGCGGTGACGGGCACGTCGAGCCCGGCCTCGGCCACCGACAGCACCCGCTGGTAGCCCTGACCGTCGTACTCGGGGTACACCGTGCGCAGGACCTCGTGGCGGTCGAGCACGTCGTCGAGAGCGGCGGTCAGGGCCGCGGTGTCGAGCGGGCCGGACAGCCGCAGCGCGACCGGGATGTTGTAGGCGCTGGAACCGGGGTCGAGGCGGGCCATGAACCACATGCGCTGCTGGGCGAGCGACAGCGGTACCCGCTCGCCGCGCGCACGCCGGGTCAGCGGGACCCGCACGGCCGCCTCGCCGACGAGTGCGTCGAGCGCGGCGGCCAGGTCGGCGACGGTGCCGTGTTCGAACACGGTACGGGCGGGCACGCGCACGCCGGTGCTCGCGCCGAGGCGGCCAGCGAGGCGGGTGGCCAGCAGCGAGTTGCCGCCGAGGGCGAAGAAGTCGTCGTCGCGGCCGATCGGGCCCGCGCCGAGCAGGTCGGCGAAGATCTCGGCGACCGACTCCTCGGTGCTGGTGCGCGGAGCCGCGAAGGCGCGGGCGGTCAGCTCCGGCTCGGGCAGCGCCCGGTAGTCGAGCTTGCCGACCGGGGTGAGCGGCAGCCGCTCGATGGGCACGATGGCGGCGGGGACGGCGTGCGCGGGCAGACGCCGCTCGGCCAGGCGGGTCAGCGCGGCCGAGTCGACGGTGGCGCCCGCCGCGGGCACGACGTAGGCAATGAGCGCGTCCACGCCGCTGGGCAGGGTGCGCACGAGGGTGGTCGCGAAGCGGACGGACGCGTCGGCGGTGAGCACCGCGTCGATCTCGCCCAGCTCGATGCGGAAGCCACGCAGCTTGACCTGGGCGTCGGTGCGGCCGAGGAAGGTCAGCTGCGGGTCGCCGTCGGCGGTGAACTCCCATTTCACGAGGTCGCCGGTGCGGTAGAGCCGGCCACCGGTGATCGGATCGGCGACGAAACGGGCCGCGGTCAGCCCGGCGCGCTCGTGATAGCCGCGGGCCAGACCGGGACCGGCCAGATACAGCTCGCCGGGGGTGCGGTCCGGGACCGGCCGCAGCCGGGCATCGAGGACCACCGCGGTCATGCCGGGGATGGGGCCGCCGATGGTGATCAGGTCACCGGGGGCCAGCGGATCACTGATCGAGGCCGCGACGGTGGTCTCGGTGGGGCCGTAGAGGTTGTAGAAGTTGCGTCCGGGCGACCAGCGCGCGATCAGCTCCGGCGGGCAGGCCTCGCCACCGACGACGATCGCGGCCAGGTCCGGCAGATCCGACCCGTCGACACCGGCGAGCGCGGCGGGGGTGATGAAGGCGTGGGTCACCCGTTCGGCGCGCAGCAGGTCGGTCAGCTCGTCGCCGCCGTAGATGTCGGGCGGCGCGATGACCATCGTCGAGCCGGCGCCGATGGCCAGCAGCAGCTCCAGGATGCTGGCGTCGAAGCTGGGCGAGGCGAAATGCAGCGTGCGGGACGCGCCGGTGATCCGGAAGCGGCGGATCTGCTCGGCGCACAGCCCGGCCAGGCCGGTGTGGGTGACGGCGACGCCCTTCGGCACGCCGGTCGAGCCGGAGGTGTAGATGATGTAGGCGATGTCCTCGCCGAACAGCCTGCGGGTGCGGTCGCCGGCGACCACGGGCGCGTCCGGGGCGCGCTCGAGCTCGTCGCGGCACTCGGCGGAGTCCAGGGCCAGCCAGCGCAGTCCGGCGTCGAGCCGGGCGGCGTCGGCGGCCAGGGCGACGCCGAATCCGGCGCCGGAGTCGGCGAGCATGTGCGCGACCCGCTCGGCCGGATAGCGCGGGTCGACGGGCACGAACGCGGCGCCGGTCTTGGCCACCGCCCACAGCGCCACCATCGACTCGATCGATCGGGTCAGTGCCAGCACCACCCGGTCACCGGGGCCGACACCGCGCTCGATCAGCACCCGGGCCAGCTGCGAGGACTGCTGGTCGAGTTCGGTGTAGGTGAGCACGCGTCCGGCCAGGCTCAGCGCCTGCGCCTCCGGTGCGCGCTCGACGGCGGCCATCAGCAGCCGGGGCAGGGTGGACACCGGCGATCGACGGCCGCGGCGCGCGGCGGGACGACGTACGCCAGAAGCTTGCTCGGTCACCGGTAATGCTTCCCTTCACCATCGATCACCCCTGCGATCGCACTGCTCGAACGTCGCCTGGACTCTCGGCTACACCGGGGTATCGGGAAAATCCTGCGTGACGGTACCGCAAATATCTCATCAATTTTGGCGCAGCGGCAATTTGGAGGTTTCAGTTCACAATGGTTGGGTATAGCCAACTGCCCGGCATGTAACCCACGTCATACGCAGGTCATATGCTGTGCGAACGACTTTGGGGCGGATGTGACTGTTTCACATTTCGCGCCGATTCCCCGCCGGGCTCGGACCTGCGAATCCTCCGCAATTCGGTCAGACGAACGCCTTTACCGGAGACCGCGAGCGCGGTCCCCGGTAAAGAACGAGAAGCACCGGCAATCGGTTACCAGGCAGTAGCCGATACCTTTTCCGGCGTCCGCTGATCGACCGACGGATCTTGCACGCGGGTGTTGCCCGCTTCGATCCATTCGGTGTCGCGCACGCCGTGGCGCGAGCGGTCCGTACCGCGCACGGCGGCCTCGCACCGCCGCGCGAGATCGCGGCGGTCCGACCCCGGGTGCTCCAGCGGCTCGAGCGAGATCTCGACGACCATGCCGCGACTGCGCAGTACCCGCTTCGCCGAGTCGGCGAAGCTGTCGTCGCCGACGAAACCGGGCACCGTGCACGGGACGCCGTGCCGGTCGAGGTAGCGCAGCCGAACCGGCTGCACCGGGGTGGTGGTGTCGATCGCGGCCTGGAACATGGCCGGGCGCATCGAGCCGTAGGCCCGCCCGCACCAGGTGGTGCCCTCCGGGAAGACCGCGATCCGGTTGCCCTCGGCCAGCCGCCGCCCGACCTGACCGACCACGCCCGGCAATTCGCGCAGGCGGGCCCGCTCGATCGGGATCACCCGGGTGAGCTGGGCCAGCTTGCCCAGCACCGGCCACTCGACCATGTCGGCGCGGGCGACGAAGCCGACCGGCTGCACCGCGGCCAGGGCGACCACGTCGGCCCAGCCGATGTGCCCGGTCACCACCATCACCGCGGTGCCCGGCTCGGCGAAGCCCGCCGTCGACGCGCCCTGCTCGGGGGTGCGGTTGTCGATGATGCGCAGTCGCATCCCCAGGCAACCGAGTGCGGCGCGGGCATACCGGCGCTGCACGTTCTCCCGGCGTGACCTCGGCGTCGCCGCGGTCAGCACGGGGAAGGTGAGCACCAGGCCGATCACCCCGGCCAGCCGGGCGATCGTCCTGGCGGTACCGACCTGGTCGATCGGTTCGATGCAGCGTGAACCACAGGGGCTCGACGGCATCCACGAGTGCGAGTGAGTGGCGGGCGGCGCGTCGAACACCATGGTGATTACTTCCCGTCGAAATTGGCGGCCGCGCTCTGCAGCCGCTCCAGATACCGGGTGTTGATGGTTTCCATGCCGAGCAGCGCGACGAAGTCGGCGACGGCGAAATCGGGATCGTGGGCCGGTTCGCCGCAGATCTCGGCGCCCAGGCGCAGGTATCCGCGCAGCAGCGGCGGGAGCTTGGGGCGGCTCGGCGGTGTCAGCTCGTCGAGGCAGAGCCCGTCGACGACGACCGGGCGGTGCGGGTGCACCCGGCGCTCGGGGTCGCAGGCGTGGCGGCCCAGCAGCAGGTCACGCACGCCGCGCACGTTCACCCCGGCCGGGTCCTGGGGGCCGTCCTGCATGGGCACCGAGACGCAGCCCATCACCCAGTCGTAGCCGGTGAGCTGGATGTAGTGCAGAATCCCCGCCCACATCAGGGTGAGCACCGAGCCGTTGCGGTGGTCGGGCACCACGCAGGCCCGGCCCATCTCGACGATCCGGTGACCGGTCGGGTCGAGCTGGGTGAGATCGAATTCGGTCGCCGTGTAGTACCCGCCCGCGGCGGTCACCTTGTCCGGCGGCAACATCCGGTAGCAGCCGACGAACTGCTCGGTGAACTCGTCACGGACCAGCAGGTGGTCGCAGTGCTCGTCGAACCGGTCGGCGTCCAGGCCGGTGCCGTTGTCGGGCATCCGGAACCCGGGTTCGGAGGCGAAGACCTGGAATCGGAGCCGCTGCGCGGCCTCCCTGTGCTCGGCATCGGACGCGACGACCAGACTGTACCGAGACTTCCCCACCCCGGAGTCCGGCGCCGGCGCGGTCAACACGGACGAAATTGTCATACCGCTGATGAAGCCAGTCCGAGCTGGCATCGGGGCGACACATCGGTGTCGTGTCGATGCCCGTTCGGTGAACGAGATGGGGGTCACACCGAGCGTTCATTTCACGGCCGCACAACATTCGCCGATACCCAGTTCCGCCCGTACGGCAGCGCCCATCGCGGCGATCGCGGCGGGCAGCGTCACCGCCGGATCGGGGGCGAAACGCGAGGAGTGATTGACCGGGAAATGCGGCGGTACCGTGCCTTCGGCCAGCATATACGCCGCGTCGTCGGGGCCGAAGCGATCGGGGCCGAAGCCACCGATGTTCCAGAACACCGACGGACAGCCTGCCGCCGTGCCGAGGAGACCGAAGTCCTCACTGCCGCTGAGCGGGTTCCTCAAGGGCAGCACAGCCAACCCGGTCGCGCCGAGTTCGGCCATCACCCGCTCGGTGGCGCCCACAGTGTTCACCGTCATCGGGAAGTGGTCGTAGAACTCGACCTCCGGCGCGATGGCGGTACCCGCCGCCGCGGCCTCGGCCGCGACGACCCGCCGGATCGCCTCCATCATCTGCGCGCGGGAACGCTCGGAGAACGTGCGCAGAGTGAGCAGGAGTTCGGCGTTCTCGGCAATGATGTTCGGCCGCGTGCCCACGTGCAACGAACCCGCGGTGAGCACCGGACTCGACCCTACGGCCGCCTGACGCGCGACCAGGCCGTCCAAGCGCAGGACGAGCGAGGCGGCCATGGTCAGCGGATTCACGGCCAGATGCGGACTCGACCCGTGTCCGCCGATGCCCGCCAGCCGCACCCGCACCGAATCCGATGCCGCCATCAGGGTGTCGCTGCGGGTGAGGACCAGTCCGGCCGGGGTCGGCCCGACGTGCTGCCCGAGACAGATATCCGGGCGTGGAAAGCGCTCCAGCAGACCGTCGTTCAACATGCCGGCCGCACCCGCGCCGGTTTCCTCCGCGGGCTGGAAGATCGCGACGACGGTACCGGTGACGGTATCGCCGGCGGCCAATTCGGCGCAGACACCGAGCAACGCGGCCACGTGTATGTCGTGTCCGCATGCGTGCATGACACCGGACACGGTCGAGGCGTAGTCCAGTCCGGTGTCCTCGTGCACCGGCAGAGCGTCCATATCGGCCCGCATCCACACGACCGGGCCCGGCCCGCCCCGCAGGACCCCGACCACGCCGGTGCCGCCGACCCGTTCGGTGACCTCCCAGCCCGGCAGCGCGCGCAGCTGTTCGGCTACCAGGCTCGCGGTGGCGAATTCCCTGCCCGACAGTTCCGGATGGGCGTGCAACTGCCGGTACACCCGCTGCCAGGGGTCCTCGGTGGTCGCCGGGACGATCGTTCGACCGAGCCCGGCGAGGGGGGACGGGGTCGATAGCGCGCTGAGTTCGTTCACCACGGTGGGCTCCTCGGATGGAAGGGCTGGGCCGCTTCACGGTGCCGATCGAGTCGCCGGACCGATACAATTTGCCGGATCTCGCCGTTGAAAGGCCCAACTATGCAGAATTCCGCCACGCTGGACGAGCTCGACTACGAATTGGTGGCGGCCCTACAGGTGGCGCCGCGGGCACAGTGGCAGCAGATCGGACGTGCCCTCGGCATCGACGGCTCCACCGCGGCACGCCGCTGGGCGCGGCTGCACAGCGAGGGCCTGGCCTGGCTCACCTGCTATCCGCTCAGCATCGACGGCGTGTCGCCGATCCTCGCCGTCATCGAAATCGACTGTGCTCCAGGACGTCTGCATGAAGTAGCGGCCGAACTCGCCCTCGATGTGAACCTGGTGACCGTCGAACTCACCACGGGTGCGCGCGACCTGATGATCACCGCGGCCTTCTTCGACCACGCGTCCCTGGCCCGCTATGTCACCTTCCGGCTCGGCGCCCTCGCCGGTGTGGTCACCACCCGCTCGCAGGTGGTGACCACCTCGTTCACCGAGGGCAGCCGCTGGCGGCTCGATCGGACCCGGATGGCCCACACCGCGTTGTCGGCGCAGACCCAGCGCCGCACGCCCGGTTACGGCTCCATCCACGCCGCCGACATCCCGCTGGTGACCGAACTCAGTCGCGACTGCAGGCAGTCGGTCACCACCTTGGCCGAGCGCACCGGGATGAGCCCGACCACCGTGCGCAGGCGACTGGCGCGACTCGACCACGACAACGCCATCGCCTATCGCTGCGAAGTGGCGCGGTTCGCGTCGGGCTGGCCGCTCAGCGTCACCTTCTGGGCCGCAACGCCGCTGGCGCGGGCCGCCGAGATCGGCCACGCGATCGCGGCGATGCGCGAGACCCGCATGTGCTACTCGATGACCGGGCCGCGCAATCTGATCTTCAACGTCTGGCTGCGCACAATGGCCGATATGCCCGCCTTCGAGGCGCGGCTCACCGAAGCCATGCCGGACCTCGCCATCGCCGATCGGTCGATGGCGCTGTGGCCGCTGAAGATCGGCGCTACCCTGCTCGACCCCCACGGGCGCTACCTGCGCCACATTCCGATCGGTCGCTGGGCGGACAGCACGGCTTCCGGAGCCGAGGACGCGCTCGTCGATGCCCTGCGCACGCGCGCCACGGCGGCCGACTCACCCACCGATCGATAGAACCCGGCGGCCCGCCGCCGGCGCGCAGCGCGAGCCGGGCCCCGCCGGTGGCGATTATCCTCGGCAAAACAACCTTCTCCGCCCGTATTCGGCACCAGCGCGCCCGCAATGGCCGACATTTGCGATAGTCCGGCGTTCGGCAGCGACGCTGCTTCCTTGATGTCACCTCACGCATCAAGGAGTTCGCATGAAACGCCCCCTCTTCGCAGCGTGTGTCGCGGCGGTCGCGACACTCGCCGCGTGCACGACATCGCAGACCGCCGATCGGGGCGGCGCGTCCGGCGGGACGGTGCGCCTGGCGCTGACCTCCGACGTCGGTAGCTTCGATCCCGCACGGGCGGCCGGATCCTCCGAGTACGCCGTCGACCGGCTGCTCTACTCGACGCTGGTCGGCCTCGACGACGACAACGTCGTCGTCCCGCGCCTGGCCGCGTCGTGGGATGTCACCGCGACGCAGGCCACCTTCACTTTGCAGCAGGGCCTGACCTGCTCGGACGGGGCCCCGCTCACCGCGCGCCAGGTCGCCGCATCGCTGGAGTACTTCCGCAAGACGGCTCCGGGCGCGGCGTACACGTTCGGCCCGGCCAATGGCGGCGACAAGACCACCATCACCGGCGACGACGCGGCCGGCACGGTCTCGGTACGTATGGCCACGCCCTGGACGGAGTTGCTCCCCTCGCTGGGCTTGGTCAACTCGGGCATCATCTGTCAGCCCGGTCTGGACGACCCCACCGGCCTGGCCACCGGTTCGGTGGTCGGCGCAGGCACCGGCCCCTACGTTCTGACAGCGAGTGAACGCGGCTCCCGCTACATCGCCTCCCTGCGCGAGCGTTTCGACGCGTTTCCCGCTTTCGCCGCCGACCGGGCGGGCCGCTCCCCCGCCACGCTCGAGCTCAGCATCGTCAAGAGCGAATCCGCCGCGGCCAATCTCCTGCAGACCGGTCAGCTCGACTTCGCCGGCTTCACCGGTCCCGACGGGACCCGATTGGCACAGGGCTTCGACACCGAGACCGCGCCGATGGTCCGCAACTTCCTGTTCTTCAACCAGCGCGCGGGCAAGCCGGGCGCCGACGCGGAGTTCCGCAAGGCCGTGGGACAGGCCATGGACGCTCCGGCCTACAACAAGGTCCTCGGCGGCTCGGGAACCCTGCTGAAGAGCTATGTCGACGACACCGCCAATGTCTGCGCCAACACCGACGATGCCCTGCTGACCCGGCACGACCTCGCGGCGGCCACCCGAGTTCTGGCAGGCAAGAAGATCACGGTGACCGGCACCAACGCGATCGCCGACGGCGCGGGCAACACCTATGTCGCCGAGGCACTGCGCGCGGCCGGAGCCGAGGTGAAGCTGGTCAATGTCGACAACAACACCTGGGCCTCGTCGGTGCTACCCGGCGGGGACTGGGACATCAACGTGATGGCGTCGCTGTCGACCACGCTGCTCACCGCGTCCAACCTGCTCACCGGTGCCGAACCGCCGGCGGGTCGCAACTACGGCGCGACCCACAACGACGCCTTCGACGAGGGTCTGCGCGCGGCGGTCGTCACCACCGACCAGACGGCCAAATGCGCAGCCTGGCAACGGGGTCAGGCGGGGCTGCTCAGCGCCGTCGACATCGTGCCGTTGTCGACGCTGAACGTGCGCTACGTTTTCGCCGACGGTGTGCGCGCACACATCCCCAACGGCCAGATCGACCTCAGCACCCTGCGGATCGGCGCGTGACAGGGTGGATCGGCTTCGCGGTGCGCCGCGCGGCCGGACTCCTCGCCGTGGCCGTGGTGCTCGTCGTAGTCACCTTCGCCATGATCCAGCTCATTCCCGGTGACCCCGCCGAATCGCTGGCCGGGCAGAACGCGACCCAGGCCGACATCGCCCGGATCCGGGCCGAACTGGGCCTGGACCGCCCGCTGCTCACCCGCTTCACCGACTACGTGTCGGGGCTGGCCCAGGGTGATCTCGGCAGGTCGTTCCAGACCAGGGAGGCGGTCTCGGACGTGATCGCGACGCGGCTGCCGTTCACCGCCGAGCTGGCGGTGTTCTCGCTGATCCTGGTGCTCGCGGTCGCGCTGCCACTCGGCATCGCGGTCGCGGCACGACACAGCAGGCGGGCCGACGGGGCGTTCACCCTGACCACCGGATTGCTCGGTGCCGTCCCGGAATACGTGGTCGGTACGGCGCTGGTGGTGATCTTCGCGATCATGCTCGGGGTGTTGCCCGCGGGTGGCGCGCAGACCGCGCAGTCGCTGATCCTGCCGGTGCTGGCGATCAGCCTGCCCAGCCTGTGTGTGATGGCACGGGTGGTGCGACGCGAAGCCGGAAACGTCTTGTCCCAGGACTACATCCGTACCGCGCGCGGTAGACGGCTGCCCCTGCTACGGCTGTATCTGCGGCACGTACTGCCCAACCTGCTCACTGCCGTCATGACCCTGAGCGGTCTGGTCATGGCCTCGATGCTGGGCGGCACGGTGATCGTGGAGACCGTGTTCGCCTGGCCAGGCATCGGCCAGCGGGTGGTCGACGCGTTGCTGGTGCGCGACTACCCGGTGATCCAGGGCTGCGTCCTGGTTCTCGGACTGCTGGCCGCCGTGCTGAACCTACTGGTCGACATCGCGCTGGCGATTCTCGACCCGCGCTCCTCGCTCGCCGGAGGCAACCGATGAAGACTCGTCCCCATCCCTCCCTGGTGGCCGGCGCGGTCGGCTTCGCCGTCGTCGTCCTGGTCGCCCTCCTCGCCCCGCCCCTGCTGCACGACACCGCCACCGCCATGTCCGACACGGTGCGCGGCGGGAGCAGCGCCGAGCACTGGCTCGGGACGGACTCACTCGGGCGCGATGTGTTGGCGCGGGTCCTGGTCGCGACCCGGCTCACGGTGGTGTTGACCACCGTGGCGACCGTGCTCGCCGCTGCCGTCGGTATCGCGATCGGTACCGCGGTGTGGGTGTCCGGGCCCCGGATCCGTGAAGTCGGGCTCCGGATCATCGACATCATGGTCACCGCCCCGACGCTGATCATGGCGCTGGTGATCGCCACCATTCTCGGCGCGGGTCCGACCGCCTCGGTGATCGCCATCGTGCTCGGCGGCTCGCCGTCGTTCGCACGGCTCACCGCCAACCTCGCCGGCTCGGTCGCCGGGCGCGACTTCGTCTCCACCGCCAGACTTCTCGGAGTCTCACCGGCGCGGGTGATGAGCAGGCATTTGCTGCCCAACATCGCCGGACCGCTGACAGTGCTGTTCTCCTCCGCGTACGCGCAGGTGCTGGTCGCGCTGTCGGGTCTGTCGTTCCTCGGGCTCGGTGTGCAGAACCCCCAATTCGACTGGGGCTCACTGCTCAACGGCGGACTGCGCTCGCTCTACACCACACCGGCGGAAGCTCTGGGTCCCGCTGTCGCGATCACGGTCACCGGGGTGTTCGCCTCGCTGATCGGTGACGGCCTCGCCGCCACTATCGATCCGCGCGAGCGCACCGCCCCGCGGCGAGCACCGGCGGTCACCGCACCGGTCACCCCGAAAGCTCCCGAGCCCGGCGCACTGCTGACGGTCACCGACCTCAGCGTCGAGTTGGACAGTGGTGTCCGCCTGGTCGATTCGGTCTCACTGCGGGTGGCGCCGGGCGAGATCGTCGGCCTCGTCGGTGAATCGGGCTCGGGTAAGTCGTTGACGGCGATGGCGGTGGCCCGGTTGTTGCCCGACGAACTCACCATCAGGGCGGCCTGCCTCGATCTGGACGGGCTCGACCTGACGAGCACCGACAGCGACCCGGCGCGATTGGCGACCGCGCTCGGCATCGTCTACCAGGACCCGTCCGCTTCCTTCAATCCCGCGCTGCGCATCGGTACCCAGCTGACCGAAGTGCTACGCGTGCACGGCAAGACGACACGACGCGAGGCTATGGCACGGGCCACCGAGGCCCTGCGCCGGGTACATGTGCGGCAGCCGGAGACAGTGCTCGGCCAGTATCCCCACCAGCTCTCGGGCGGAATGCGGCAGCGGGCGATGATCGCCGCTGCGGTGCTGCCCGATCCCCGGTTGATCATCGCCGACGAGGCGACGACCGCACTCGATGTGACCGTGCAGGCGGAGGTCCTGGACCTGCTGCGGGAGATCAATGACCGCGGTACCGGAATGTTGTTCATCTCCCACGACATCGGTGTGGTCGGCACGCTCTGCCATCGCGTGGTGGTGATGTACTCCGGGCGGGTGGTCGAGGAGCTGACCGCTGCGGAACTGCGCGCCGGACGCGCTCGGCACCCGTACACGCGCGCCCTGCTCGCGGCCAGCCCGACCCTCGACGGCAGCGCGCCCGGAGGCAGGCTGGCGACCATCCCCGGCCGCCCGCCCGCACCCGCCGACCGGCCGATCGGGTGCGCCTTCGCGCCACGGTGTCCGCTCGCGGTGCCACGTTGCGCGGCCGAGCCGCCACCGCGAATCGGCGGCGTTGCCTGCCATGTCGTCGAGGCCGCACAGGAGGTTCCCACGCGATGACCACAGGACTCGAGATCACCGGGCTCAGCATCGCCTACGGCTCGGGCCGACACGCCACGACCGTGGTCGACGAGGTCACCCTGCGGGTGCCGACCGGCCGAACCCTCGGCCTGGTCGGCGAATCCGGCTCGGGCAAGTCGACGATCGCCAAGGCAGTGGTCGGGCTCGTGGCGCCCACCGCCGGGCGGATCACCCTCGACGGTCAGTCACTCACCGGAAAGTCACCGCGCCGGTTGCGGCGCCGCGTGCAACTGGTGTCCCAAGATCCCTACGCCTCGTTGAACCCGCGCATGACCATCGGGCGGGCCATCGCCGAAGCCATCGACCCGACCCGCGCCGATCCGCGCGTACACGCCGAGGCGATCGGGCGACGGCTGGCGACGGTATCGCTGGATCCCAGCGCAGCAGGGCGTTATCCCCACGAGTTCTCCGGCGGCCAGCGTCAGCGGATCGCGATCGCCCGGGCGCTGGCGGTGGAACCGGAGGTGATCATCGCCGATGAGATCACCTCCGCGCTGGACTGCTCGGTGCAGGCAGAAGTTCTCAATCTGCTGCTCGATCTGCGCGAACGCCTCGCGTTGACCATGCTGTTCATCTCGCACGACCTGGCGGTGGTGCGCCATGTCAGTGACGCGGTGGCGGTGCTGCGGCACGGCAAGCTCGTCGAATCCGGGCCCTGCGCCCAGATCTACGAGGCTCCGGCCGCGGCCTATACGCGCACGTTGCTGGCCAGCGTGCCCACCTTCGCGGCCACCTCGCATCGCTGATCGCCGCTGACCGACAGCGACAGCGCCCCGTCATCGTGATGACGGGGCGCTGTCGTCTCGGTCAGACCGCGATGTGCTCTCGCGTGTCGGGCTGGTGCTCGGCCTGTCGGGCGTCGACCTTCGTCTCGGCCGCGTCGGCGAAGCCGGGGCGGGCGGTGCCGATGAAGGCCACCAGCCACGAGGCGACCGCGGCGAAGCGGTTGCGGAAGCCGACCAGATACATCAGGTGCACGGCCAGCCACATCGCCCAGGCGATGGTGCCCTTGAACGTGATGCGGTCGTTGAGCTTGACCACCGCGCTGAAGCGGCTGATCACCGCCATGCTGCCCTTGTCCCAGTAGACGAACGGCGTGCCCGCGTCCTTCTTGCGCCGGATGATGTCGGCGGCGTGGCGACCCTCCTGCATGGCGACCGGGGACTGGCCGGGGTAGCCGTTGAGCGAGGTCATGTCGCCGATGGCGAAGATGTCGGCGTGGCCGCCGACGGTCAGGTCGGGGTTGATCAGCAGCCGGCCCGCGCGGTCGGTCTCGGCGCCGGTGGCCTCGGCCAGCAGTGCCGCGAATCCGCCCGCCTGCACGCCGGCCGACCACACCACGGTCTCGGCGGCGATGCCGCGCTCGATGCCCTCGGCGTCCTTGACCGTCACCTTGCCCTCGTCGATATCGGTGACGAAGGTCCCGAGCAGCACCTCGACGCCGCTGTCGGTCAGCGAGCGCTTCGCGTATTCCGAGAGCCCGCCGCCGAACGGGGGCAGCACCGCGCCGGCGCCCTCGACCAGGGTCACCGAGACCTCCTGGTGGAAGTGCCGCTTGGCCAGTTCCTTGATCTGGCCCGCCACCTCGACGCCGGTCGCGCCCGCGCCGACGACGACGAAGCTGAGCAGCCTGCGCCGGGTCGCCTCGTCGGCGTTCTCGGCCGCGGCGAACACCGAGGCGATCTGGTCGCGCAGGCGCTGGGCGTCGTCGATGGTCTTGAGCGAGAAGGTCTTGTCGGCGAAGTCGTCGCGGCCGAAGTAGCTCTGGCTGGCGCCGGTGGCCGCGATCAGCGAGCCGTAGCCGATCTGGCGGGTACCCTCGGCGGTCTCGTAGGTGAGCACGGCGGCCTCGGCGTCGATCGCGGTCACCTTGCCGAGCCGGACGTCGGCCTCGGGGTGACGGCGCAGTACGTTCTTGATCGGCGGTGCGATCTCCTCGGGCGCGAGCACGCCGGTGGCCACCTGGTAGAGCAGGGGCTGGAACAGGTGCTCGGGCGTGCTCGAGATCAGGACGTAGTTGATTCGTGACTTGCTCAGTTGCTTGGCAGCGGCGAGTCCGCCGAAGCCCGAACCGACGATGACGACATCCGTGTGTTCCATGATCGCGCGCTCCAAGATCGGTAATGAGTCCTTTCATATGAGTAAACGCGATGCGGAACGCAGATGTTTCCAGTGTTTGGGCGCATACTGAAGATGACTCTTATCTGTATAACTAATCAATAGGAGGGACCTGGTGGAACTTCGCCAGCTGGCGTACTTCGTCGCGGTCTGTGAGGAGCTCAGTTTCAGCCGCGCGGCGAGCCGCTGCTTCATCTCCCAATCCGCGATCAGCCACCAGATCGCGAGACTCGAACGTGACCTCGGCGCCCAGCTGTTCGAGCGCACGACCCGCGCCGTCGTCCCCACCGACGCCACCCTGCGCCTGCTGCCGCTGGCCAAGCAGATGCTGAGTCTGGAGTCCGCGATCCGCGCCGCCGTGCGCACCACCGGCCCGCGCATCCGGCTCGCCGCCAACATGTCGTTCGCGGCCCGGTCGCTGTCCGCGATCGCCGCCGCCCGCGCCGCCCACCCCGACGCCGAGATCGAATACGTCATCAAGCCGTTCCGTCAGCGGATCACGGCCGTGGCCGACGGTGACTGCGATCTGGCGCTGATCCGCGGCAGTGTGGATCAGCCGGGGCTGGCGGTGGAGCAGTTGTGGGTCGAGGATCTGGTGATCGCGATCTCGAGCAGTCACCCGCTGGCGGGCAAGGGGGTCGTCACGCTCGCCGACCTCAGTCCCTATCCGCTGTTGCTCCCGCCCGAGCAGGAACAGGTCCTGCTGCACACCCTGATCCGCTCGGCCTTCGCCGATCTTCCGGTCGGCCCCACCTTCGGTCCACCGATTCCCCCCGACCACACCGCCACGATGGAACTGCTCAACCGGCCCGAGTCCTGGACGGTCCTCTACGAGGGCCCGACCAAGGGGCTGCTCACCCTGGACCTCACCGACCACCGCCTGCGTATCCCGGTGTCGGCGGTGCTGCGTGAGGACGCACGCCAGAATCCGATCGTGAACACCCTGCTGGACGCGTTGCACCGGCGGTAGGAGCGGCTAGCCGATGGGCGAGCTCGCCAGGGCGTGTGCGACGGCCAAGTGGAGCGGCAGCGTCTCGGCATCGTCGTCCTCGACCGACCAGATGATCTCCTCGATCGCGCGCAGGAAGGCCCAGCCGTGGGCGCGGTCGGCGGGGATGTCGAGGTCACGTGCCGTCGCGGCGACGACGGCACGGGCGTGCTCGGGGGTCGGGGAGGACTGCACCTGGATCATGATCACAAAGCCCGCGTCGAAGGCGGCTTCGCCGAGGTAGGGCTTCGGATCGATGAGCAGCCACGGTTCGCGTTCGGCGGCAACGATATTGCCGAGGTGGGTGTCGCGATTGACGACGAGCAGCGGGCCCACCGGAACCGCGAGGCGCGCGCACCACGCCAGTGCCCGCTCGCGCAGAGCGTCCGGAAGGACCTCGGCGAGTTCGGGTTCCGGCTGCTGGAGCCGCGCGGTCCACTGCGCGACCACGTCGGTCGCGATCGGTAGTGCCGGATAGTCCTCGGGAACGTCGACCGGCTCCCGCCGCAACCGGCGTAGCAGCCCGCAGGCCAGGCGGACCCGCTCGGTGTTCTCCGGCCTGCCCTCCAGACTCGGGAACCCCGGCTGCTCCAGCAGCGGCTCCCCCGGCCGCGCCCACTCCATCAGCATCGCGCCACTGTCGACGTCGAACCGGTACAGCGTCGCCGCCCCGTCCCCGCCGTAGCAATACAACCCGGTCGCCTCCGCCGCGTTCTCTTCGTCGACCACCGGCACCTTGAGCACTGCCACCGACCCGTCCCCGCGGCGCACCGGCGCGACGAACGCGTGCGTCCCACCCTCGAACGCCGGGCCGATCAGCATCAGCTCCCAAGCCCCACAGAGCTTTTTCACCAGCGCGGGCAGGTCGTCCAGCCACCGCTCCCCCGCGGCCCCGAACACCGCCCGTACCGTCTCCTCGACCTCCGGCGGCACTTCGATCGGCAACATCGTCACCCACCCCACCCTGCCATGCCGATCCGCGTGCCGAGAGAGCCCCACCGGGCATCCGGGTGACCCGAAACCCGCTCGACAGCGCGGTATCCGGCCTGCGATTCTGCCCAGATGACCGACACCCCACTACCCGAGATCCCCGACGGTTACGAGGTCTCCACCGAGACCGCCCGCATCGACGCCGCCCGCGTGCACACCTGGCTGTCCACCGACTCGTACTGGGCCATGGGCAGAACCCGCGAGCTGCAGGACCGCGCCATCGCGGAATCACTCAATTTCGGAGTGTACGACCGTGTTTCGGGCGAGCAGGTCGCCTACGCGCGCGTGATCACCGACCGGACGACCTTCGCGTGGCTGTGCGATGTGTACGTGGATCGCGCGGTACGCGGCAAGGGGGTCGGCGTCGCGCTGGTCGCCGCGATCCGCGACCACCTCGCCCCCGACAACCTGCGCCGCGTCGTGCTCGCCACCCACGACGCCCACGGCCTCTACGAGAAGTTCGGCTTCGAAACCCTCACCGACCCGGACAAGTGGATGGTGCTCGGCCGCCCGGTGAACGCTCCCGGCTAGACGAACCCTTCCTCGACGAGGTCGAACCCGTCCGGCCGAACCCGATGCCGTTGGCCCGAACCACCGGCCACCCGGCACCAGCTGGATACCTCGAGTTCGTCCGCATCGGCGACCAGCTCGATCGCGAAGCCGCCGTACATGCCCGGAATCGCCGCCCACAGCGTCGCGCCCGGGTACTCGAGCAGCGGTGTCAGCGGCGGCGGTCGGAAGCCGCACTTCCGGCACAGGTCCAGCACTCGCCCCAGAATCACGGCGTGCAGCTGGCATTCGAGCTGAGCCGGCACCGTCGCGTCGACCTCGCGCACCAACCGGGGCGCGAGCAGAGCCGCCAGCTGATCCTTACCGCGCGCGGCCGCGATGTCCGCGGCGGTATCGCCGTCGGCGGTCCGCAGGGTCCGCCATGCCCCGAGCCCGAGCAGTCGTTCGACGACCGACTCCGGCGCACCGTGCCACGCGGCTTGATGCAGCGGCGCGAAACCCGAACTGCCGGCGTCGGCCAACCGGTCACGCGCGGCTATCTCCTTGTCATCGAAGAAGTTTCGCCGATACCAGCCCCACCACACCATCTCCACGAGCACAACATAGCCACCGGCTCGACCACCGTTCCAGCAGTGGTCGCACGGCCTCCACAAGGCGGCCCTCCACTCGAAACGCCGCGGCAATCCCCGGTCACCGGAGAAACCTTCGACGCATCGGAGACACGAAACATCAGAAGGCCAGCGCGGACCAGGGGACCTCGATCGGGAAAGGTTGAGGGAATGACACCGTGCCGTCGGCATCGTTGATCCACTCGTCGACGAGTCGATAGTCGACAGTCGACAGTCGACAGGGTGCAGTGGACCACCTAGACAACGGTGTATCAAGAAGTCCGGGGTGACAAAGTCCGACTTTCCGGTCGAACCGAGGAACACGGTCGTCTCGAGATTGGCGACCCAGCAACGGTCAGGGTGCCCCGCCATGTCGTCTCCCGCGGACCGCTCCAGCGCATTGGTCAGCCGACGCATGAAGATCTGATGCTCGCCGGGGCCACGCCGCAGCCAGACGACCCGACCCTCCCAGAGCTCGATCTGGCCGGCGATCTCATCCGGAAGTTGCCCCAACTGCTCCCACGTCATGAATTCGGGCAGGTCAGGACGGTCGATACCGGACAGGGACATGCATTAGGTGAATCGACCGCCTCGATCAGCGGCAACGACGACCGGCCACACCACGGTGCGCAGCCCACCCGGACAGAAGTCGCCGAAGCGGTGTCAGCAGAGCGCGGGCTACGACATCTCTCGCGAGACGCAAGCGGCCCCGCCCGGGATACCCGGACGGGGCCGCAGTGCGCTCAGCGCCTCAGCGATTTATCCCTTGTGGGACTTCACGGCCTCGGTCAGCTGCGGGGCGACGTTGAACAGGTCGCCCACGATGCCGTAGTCCGCGATCTCGAAGATCGGGGCCTCTTCGTCCTTGTTGACCGCGACGATGGTCTTCGAGGTCTGCATGCCGGCGCGGTGCTGGATGGCGCCGGAGATGCCCAGGGCGATGTAGAGCTGCGGGGAGACCGTCTTACCGGTCTGACCGACCTGGAACTGGCCCGGGTAGTAGCCCGAGTCGACGGCGGCACGCGAGGCGCCGACAGCGGCACCGAGCGAGTCGGCCAGCGCCTCGACGACCGCGAAGTTGTCGGCGGAACCGACACCACGGCCACCGGAGACGACGATGCTCGCCTCGGTCAGCTCCGGACGGTCGCCGCCCACGATCGGCTCACGCGAGACGACCTTGACGACGCCGTCTTCCTGGGCCGGAACCTCGACGACGACCTGCTCGCCCGCACCGGCCTGCGCGACCGTCTCGATGGCGCCCGGACGGATCGAGATCACCGGCACGTCGCCGGTGGCCTTGGCGTCGACGGTGAACGCGCCACCGAAGATGGAGTGCACGGCCGAGCCGTCGGCGTTGACGCCGATGACGTCGACGAGCAGGCCGGAGCCGATGCGCGCGGCGAGGCGGCCCGACACCTCCTTGCCCTCGGCGGTGGCGGCGACCAGCACGGCGGCGGGCGAGGCGGACTCGACCAGGCCGGCCAGCACGTCGACCTTCGGGGTGACCAGGAAGCCGTCGACGTCGTCGGACTCGGCGACGTAGATCTTCTCGGCACCGGCGGCGGCCAGCGCGGAGGCCAGCTTGTCGGCGGTACCGGCCGGGCCGGTCACGACGGCGGCGGGCTCGCCCAGGGTACGGGCGGCGGTGAGCAGTTCGGTGCTGACCTTCTTCACGGCACCGTCGGCGTGCTCGATGAGCACAAGTACTTCAGCCATTGTTCTTTCTCCTTCGAAGTCTCGGACCGGGCCGGATCAGATGATCTTCTGACCGATGAGGTAGGTGGCGATCTGGTTGCCGCCCTCACCCTCGTCCGCGATCTTCTCGCCCGCGGTGCGGGCAGGCTTCGGGGTGGAGCCGGTGACCTGGGTGCCGGCGTTGGCCACGCCCACGGTCGACGGGTCGATGCCCAGATCGGCCAGGGTGAAGACCTGAACTTCCTTCTTCTTCGCGGCCATGATGCCCTTGAAGGACGGGAAGCGCGGCTCGTTGATCTTCTCGGTGACCGAGACGATGGCGGGCAGGGACGCCTCGAGCTTGAAGACGCCCTCGTCGGTCTCGCGCTCGCCGGTGATCTTGTCGCCGTCGACGGCCAGCTTGCGCAGGTGCGTCAGCTGCGGGATGCCCAGGTACTCGGCGATGATCGCCGGCACGGCACCCGCGCGACCGTCGGTGGCCTCGTTGCCGGCGATGACCAGCTCGACGCCCTCGACCTGGCCCAGCGCGCCGGCCAGCACCCACGCGGTCTGCACGGCGTCGGAGCCGTGGATCGCCGGGTCGTTGATGTGGATGGCCTTGTCGGCACCCATGGACAGCGCCTTGCGGATGGCCTCGGTGGCGCGATCCGGACCGGCGGCCAGCACGGTGACCTCGCCGCCCTGCGCCTCCTTGATCAGCAGCGCTTCCTCGACGGCGCGCTCGTTGATCTCGTCGAGGACGGCGTCGGCGGCCTCGCGGTCGAGGGTGTAGTCACCATCGGTCAGCTTGCGCTCGGACCAGGTGTCGGGAACCTGCTTGATGAGTACGACGATGTTCGGCATCGGTCTTCGTCGACCTCCTTCTGGGTACACGTGTGTGGTGGCCGCACGAGCTGGGCCGTACGTCCGTGTGAGTAGCTCAGAGCGGAACACTACCCTACGCTAAGTTACTCGTGGGTAACCTACATGCACAAGGGGTTCGGAACCGATCCCTGAGTCCTGGGGGAACCGGCGGTACCAGTAACGTCGGAGAAATGAGCGAGGCTGTGATCCCTGCCGCACCTGTGGCCGCCACACATGAACCACTGCCGCTGACCGGTGAGCGGACCGTGCCCGGCATCGCCGAGGAGAACTACTGGTTCCGTCGGCACGAGATCGCCTATGCCCGCCTGCTCGACCGGTGCACCGGCAAGACCGTGCTCGAGGCGGGTTCGGGCGAGGGCTACGGCGCCGACATGATCGCCGGCGTGGCCGCGCGTGTCGTCGGCGTGGACTACGACGACGGCGCCGTCGCGCACGTGCGCGCGCGCTACCCGCGGGTCGAGATGATCCAGGGCAATCTCGCCGAGCTGCCGCTCGACGACGAATCCGTCGATGTCGTGGTGAATTTCCAGGTCATCGAGCACCTCTGGGACCAGGCGCAGTTCCTGCGCGAGTGCCTGCGGGTGCTGCGCCCGGGCGGGCAGCTGCTGATCAGCACCCCGAACCGGATCACCTTCTCTCCCGGTCGCGACACCCCGCTCAACCCGTTCCACACCCGCGAACTCAACGCCGCCGAGCTGACCGAACTGCTGGTCGAGGCCGGTTTCACGGTCACCGAGATGCTCGGCGTGCACCACGGCGCGAGCCTGAAAGCGTTGGACGCCAAGCACGGCGGGTCCTTCATCGACGCCCAGATCGAGCGCGCGCTGGCCGGTGAGCCGTGGCCCGCCGACCTGACCGCCGACGTCGCCGCCGTCACCATCGACGATTTCGACCTGCGCGCGGGTGAGATCGACGCGAGCCTGGACCTGGTCGCGATCGCCGAGAAGGCAAGCGCCGCAAAGGCAAGGCCTTGACCGATTCGCGCTCCGCCCGGTCCGGCTCCGTGCCGGGCCAGTTCACGCTCGTCCTGCATTCCCACCTGCCCTGGCTGGCCCATCACGGGCGCTGGCCGGTCGGCGAGGAATGGCTCTACCAGTCCTGGGCCGCGTCCTACCTGCCCGTGGTCCGGGTCCTGAAAAACCTTGCGGCCGAAGGCCGTACACACCTGCTGAGCCTGGGCATCACCCCCGTGCTGGCCGCCCAGCTCGACGATCCGCACTGCCTGGCGGGCATGCACCACTGGCTGGGCAACTGGCAGTTGCGCGCCGACGAGGCGTCCATGTCCGGCAACGTGGCGCTGGGCAGGCACGAACATCGGCTCGCCGCAACGGCGTTGGCCGAGTTCGAGCGGGACTGGCGGCACGGCAGCGCGCCGGTGTGGCGCTCGCTCATCGACGCCGACGCGATCGAGCTGCTCGGCGGCCCGCTGGCGCATCCGTTCCAGCCGCTGCTCGACGAGCGACTTCGGCAGTTCCAGCTCACCGAGGGCCTGGCCGACGCGCGCCTGCGCTGGGGCACCACCCCCACCGGCATCTGGGCACCCGAGTGCGGCTACACCCCCGGCATGGAGCGGAACTACGACGCCGCGGGTGTGACGCATTTCATGGTCGACGGCCCGTCGCTGCGCGGTGACACCACCCTCGGCAGACCCGTTCGCGACGCCGACGTGCTCGCGTTCGGCCGCGATCTCCAGGTGAGCTACCGGGTCTGGTCGCCGAAACAGGGCTATCCGGGCCAGAGCGCCTACCGCGATTTCCACCACTACGACCACGCGACCGGTCTCAAACCGTCCCGGGTGACCGGCAAGACCGTCGCCGGTCCTGACAAGGCCCCTTACGATCCGGAGCTCGCCGCCACCGCCATCACCCGCGACGTCGCCGACTTCGTCGAGACCGTGCGCGCCCGGCTGATCGAGGAGTCCGCGCGGATCGGCAGGCCCGCCCTCGTGGTGGCCGCCTTCGACACCGAGCTGTTCGGTCACTGGTGGCACGAGGGTCCCGCCTGGCTCGAACAGGTGCTGCGCGCGCTGCCCGAAGCGGGCGTCACCGTCGGCACCCTCGCCGACGCCCGCGACAACGGCTTCGTGGGCGAACCCGTGCAGCTCAACGACTCGTCGTGGGGTTCCGGCAAGGACTGGCGGGTGTGGGCGGGCGACCAGGTCGCCGACCTCGTCGAGCTCAACGCCGACGTCGTCCGGCTGGCGCTGGACACCCTCGACAAGGTCGGCCGGGACGGTTCGCTGCGCGATCCGGTCGCCGATCAATTGCTGCGCGAGGCGATTCTCACCGTCTCCAGCGACTGGGCCTTCATGGTCTCCAAGGACTCCGCCGCCGGGTACGCCCGGGATCGGGCACACGAGCACGCGCACGCGGTCCGCGAACTCGCCGAGGCCATCGGGGCCGGCCAGTTCGCCAAAGCGGCCCGTCTCGCGGCAGGATGGAACCTGGCCGACGGATTCTTCCCTGGTCTGGACGCGCGGCGGTTGCCGAGCGCTGTCCCGTCGGCCGCCGCTGAAGGATTCGCATGAAGATTTTGATGGTGTCGTGGGAGTACCCGCCGGTCGTGGTCGGCGGGCTCGGTCGACATGTCCATCACCTGGCGGTGGAGCTGGCCGCCGCCGGTCACGAGGTCGTGGTGCTGGCGCGCAGGCCCACGGGCACCGACTCGATCACCCACCCCACGCACTCCTACATCGCCGACGGCGTACTCGTCGTCGCGGTGGCCGAGGACCCGCCCTGCTTCGACTTCGGCGAGGACATGCTCGCCTGGACGCTGGCGATGGGGCACGCGATGGTCCGCGCCGGTGTCGCCCTGGGCAAGCCGGGCGTCGGCGAGGGCTGGACGCCCGATGTGGTGCACGCGCACGACTGGCTCGTCGCGCACCCCGCCATCGCGCTGGCCGAGTACTACGACGTGCCACTGGTGGCGACCATCCACGCCACCGAAGCCGGTCGCCACAGCGGCTGGGTGTCCGGCCGGGTCAACAAGCAGGTCCACTCGGTCGAGTGGTGGCTGACCAACGAGGCCGATCAGCTGATCACCTGCTCGAGCTCGATGCAGGACGAGGTGGAACGGCTCTACGGGCCCGAGCTCGCGCCGATCACGGTGATCCGCAACGGCATCGACGTGGGCGCGTGGACTTTCCGGCCGCGCGCACCGCGCTCCGGGCCGCCGAAGCTGCTCTACGTCGGCAGGCTCGAATACGAGAAGGGCGTGCAGGACGCCATCGCGGCGCTGCCCCGCATCCGGCGCGCCCACCCCGGGACCACCCTGACCGTGGCCGGTGTCGGCACCCAGTTCGACTGGCTGCGGGAACGGGCGCGGGTGCATCGCGTGGCCAGGGCGGTGCAGTTCGTCGGCAGTCTCGGGCACTCGGAGCTGCTGGGCTGGCTGCACGGCGCGGACGCCATCGTGCTGCCGAGCCGGTACGAGCCGTTCGGCATCGTCGCCCTGGAAGCGGCCGCGGCGGGTGTTCCGCTGATCGCCTCCACCGCGGGCGGGCTCGGTGAGGCCGTCATCGACGGGGTCACCGGCGCCTCCTTCGAACCGGCCGACGTGGACGGCATCGTCGACGCCACCCGTGCCGTCCTCGACGACCCCGCGACCGCCCAGGACCGCGCCTACAACGCCCGCGAACGGCTCACCGCCGACTTCGCCTGGGACGTGGTCGCCGCGGAGACCGCGCAGGTCTACTCGGCCGCCAAACGCCGGGTGCGCACCTCGCTGGGCCGTCCCGACATCGTGGAACGTCCGCTGCCCGAGCGCGACCCGAAGTAGGCAGCTCCAGTTCACCCACAACGCATGACGCCGGGGTCCTCCCCCGGCTCTACCGTCGCTGGTGCCGACCACCACGACGAAGGAGCCGACCATGCCCCTGGAACCGATTCCGCACCTGCCCGCCGCCACCATCGGCCTGCGCGCGACCGGCACCGTCACCGCCGAGGACTACACCACCGTCCTCGACCCGGCGATCGACGCGGCCCTCCAGCACGAACAGCCGATCAACCTCGTCTACGTCCTCGGCCCCGACTTCGACCGCTACTCCCTCGACGCCATGTGGCAGGACCTGAAACTCGTCCGCGTCCCCCGCAGCGCCTGGGGCCGCATCGCCCTGGTCACCGACCACAAGGCCCTCGGCGAAGCCGTCCACCTCTTCGGCTTCCTCATCCCCGCCGAAGTCCGAGTCTTCCCCGTCACCGCCGAACCCGACGCCATCGCCTGGGCGGGATGACAATCGTCGTCGCTGGTCACGATAGTTCCGCTCATCTAAACGTGAGTTGTGTAACACCTGCGGCCTCAGCACCGACATTCCTCGGCATCGCCGCTGAATCGTGGTGTGCGGTAAGGGGGTCAGCGGGTGGGTCGGCTGCATCGCCTTGCGGGTGAGTGTCGTGCCGAGCCTCGAAGGGTGAGCTGCTGTGTCGTCTTCACTGTTGTCCAAGGGCCAGAACATCGCACTGCCGGAGGATGTCGACCGTATCGACATCCTGATCGGCTGGCCGGAGCCGGCGGTCGAAGTCGACGCTTCGGCACTGCTACTCGGCACCGACCGCAGGGTCGGCTCGGACGCGGACTTCGTGTTCTACAACCAGCCCGAATCCCCCGACGGGTCGGTGCGATTTCTCGGGACGAGCGTGACCGAGGAGGGTATGCAAGCCAGGGTCTCGATCGACCTCGCCACCGTTCCGGATCGGGTGCACACCATCGCCCTGGCGGGCAGTGTCGGCGCGGGAACATTCGGTGATCTCGGCAAGCTCGCTCTCCATGTCATCGATCCGGCCGGGGGATCGCTGGCCGAGTATCTGACCGCCGACGCCGACACCGAATCGGCGTTCGTGTTCGGGGAGGTCTACCGCAGGGACGGCGGGTGGAAGGTCCGCGCGGTCGGCCAGGGCTGGGATTCGGGACTGAGTGGGCTGGCAACAGATTTCGGTGTGTCGATCGATGACGCCGAACCGTCACCGGCCGAAGCGCCGGTCGAACCGGCACAACCCGCGCCTGCACCGAAACCCGCTCGGGTCGGCGGTGTCCGTACCGCCAAGCGTCCGGTCCGCAAGGTCAAGCCGATCGAATTCCGGCAGGCCGAGGCCGAGGGATGGCAACCCGCGCGGCTGTTCTCGGTGATCGGCGTCGGCGCGGGCGAAGAGCAGGAACGGCGCACCACCTCGGCGTTGATCGCGACCATGCAGGCGGTGCGACCGTTCGCCCGCGCCGTCTGCGCCAGGATGGGCGCCCCCGCAGGCGCATTCGAGGGCTACATCGAAGTCCAGTACGAGGCAGGCGACTCGAAGGTCGTCCCGGATGCCGTGCTGAAAGTGAGCCGGGGAAGCAGACAGTGGACCGGGCTGCTCGAGGTGAAAACCGGCAGCGGCAAGCTCAGGAAGGACCAGCTCGAGAGCTATCTCGACATCGCACGGCGGAAGAAGTACGACGTCGTCGTGAGTTTGTCCAATGACATTCCCGCGAGCCCGGGCGAGCTCCCGGTGCAGGTCGACCGCCGCAAACTGACGAAAGTCGCCCTGCGCCATCTGTCCTGGGCCGAGATCGCCCACGAGGCCAGGATGCTGCTCTCACACGGTGATATCGACGACCCGCTGCAGTCCTGGATACTGGCCGAGTTCCTGCGCTTCCTCGACCATCCACGGTCGGGCGCTGCGGAATTCGTCGACATGGGCAGGCATTGGGTGACCGTCCGCGATGCCGTGACCGCGGGCACCTTGCGCGCAGGTGATCAGAAAGCGCTGGCGGTAGCCGATACGTGGGTATCGCTGAGCAGGCACCTGGCCCTGCGACTCACCGCGGAGCTCGGCGTCGAGGTCAAACACGTGCTCGCCCGCAAGTATCGGGCCGATCCCGCGGCTCGCGCGGCAGCTGTCGCCGAACGGTTGGCCACCGACGGCTCCTTCGAGGCCGTGCTGCGAATCCCCGACACCGCGGGCGAACTGACCATCGTCGCCGATGTCCGCACCAACAAGGTGCGCTGCCGCACCACTATCGCCGCACCGGACGAAGGAACGGCTGCCCGGCGGGTCTCGTGGCTGACCAAGCAACTCACCGACGCCCCGGGCCGCCTCCAGATCGAAGCCGTGTTCGCCGAACGTGGCAACGAGACCTGTGAACTGCTCGACACGGTCCGCGCGAACCCGAGGTCCCTCACCGAAGGACGCACCGCCCCGATCGTCTCGTTCACCCTCGAACACACCTTCCCGATGGGTAGCAAACGCTCCGGCACCGCCGCCAGCTTCATCACCAGCGTCACCTCGGCCACCGATGCCTTCTACGGCACGGTGGTGCAGCCGCTCCGCGAATGGGTGCCTGCCGCCCCGATCCAGGCCGACATCGCCCCTGCCGAACCGGCCGAATAGGCATTCGCTGGGACCGCCCCAGCCCGAGTCGGCGACGAACTCAGGCTGGGGGAATGCCGCCACTGTGGTAGCGGGTGGCGGCGTTCCAGAGGAAGAAGCTGTCGATGCCGGTGTCTCGGGTGGCGTCGATCTGGGCGCGGAGTTCGGCGTCGCCGTAGGGGACGCCGAGGCTGAAGTCCTGGAGCCAGGGGATGACCTTCGCGCCGGTGCCCGCGGTGCTGGTCCGGAAGTCGTGCAGGGAGCGGGCGATGATGTCGTAGGGCTGGGCGTTGGGGTCGGGGACGCCGTATTCGCCGGAGTTCCAGTGGGAGGGGTAGAGCATGGGGGCGACGAAGTCGACGTTGCGGGCCATCCGGGGGATGTCCTGGGCGATCTGCTCGGGGCGGGTGGCGGCGATGCCGTAGACCGCGGCGCTCAGGTGCGCACCGGCGAGGTGGACGGGGTAGCGGCTCTCGGCGAGGAAGCCGGCGACCGCGTCGGTGGGGGTGCCGGCGAGGCCGGGGAAATGCATGCTGGTCAGGCTGCCGTCGGGGCGCCGGACGTAGTCGTACATGACGCCGTCGAAGCCGAGCCGGGCGGCTTCGACCGCCAGATCGATGGTGTAGCGACGGATGTCGGGATGCGCGACATTGGTGAAGGCGATCGGGCCGTAATGGCTGGAATAGGGCTGTCCGGACGGGTTCTGGACCACCCAGTCGGGCCGGCCGTTGTGCCAGGCCCACGCGGCGACGGTCGGATCGCGGAAGGCGACGATGCGCCCGACCACCTGCAGGCCCAGCTCGTGTAGCTGCCGCAGGGCCGACGGCGCGTCGTAGATATCGGCGACGGCACCGGACTCGCGGGCCAGCGGGACCTGGGAGTCGTAACCGACGACGCCGTCCTCGTCCTTGATATCGAGCTGCACGGTGTCGATGCGGCCCTCGCGCGCGAGATCGAGCACGGCCTCGCGCAGCCCCTCGTGCGACCAGGCGTGCGCGGTGACGTGCACCGCCCGCATCCGCGGCAGCGCGACCGCCGAGACCGCGATCGCGCTGCTCCGGTTACCGGCCGCGTCCACCGCGACGACCTCGACGGCGGGCGCCCACGGCACCGAGATCTCGAAGGTGCCGTCCGCGGCGGGTGTCACCGCGTCGGTGCCGATCGACACGCGGACCGCGTCGACAGCCTTGCCGCGCACCACGATCGGTGCGCGATAGGACCGCGCGAGCTCCGCTGGTGCGACCTCGAGCACCGGCGGCACGGTATCGGCCGACGGCTCGGAAGCCGTTCTGCTCAGCGCGAATCCCGCCACCATCGCCACGATGACCATCGCGAGGACAGCACCCGAGGCGATCGTCGCCCACCGCCGCCGCTCGCCCGACCGGATCCGCAATCCCAACGCCCGCACCAACTTCCACTACCGTTCGCCAGGCCACTATGGCGCAGTCGCGCGGACTGTCCGCGGGTTATCGCAAGATCGGGGGAAAACCTCCGCCGCCGCGTAATATCGCCGCGATGACCGGCGGTTCGAACGTTGCCCTGCGACTCGTGCCCGCGCTGGTGCTGATCACCGCGCTCACCGCCTGCGCGACACCGCAGGCAGCGGCCCCGGCCGCACCACCACCGGCGACGACGGCGAAACCCGTACCGCCGGATCCGGCCGAGATCGCCGCCAACGAGCTGGGATTCGTCCCGGTGCTGATGTATCACCAGATCACCCCGCACCCGGCCGGTGAATACGACCAGACCCCGGCCGAGTTCCGGGACGAGCTGGAACGGCTCTATCGCGAGGGCTACCGTCCGGTGACCGCCGCGAGTTACCTCGCCGGCGATCTCGACCTGCCCGCGGGCACGCACCCGGTCGTGCTCACCTTCGACGATTCCACCGGCAGCCAGCTCTCGTTCACCGACAGCGGTGCCGTGTCCCCCGACAGCGCCGCGGGGATCCTGGCCGAATTCGGCGCTCGCTACCCAGATTTCCGACCGGTCGCCACCTTCTACGTCAACAACGACCCGTTCGGCGGCGACCCGCGAGCGCTGCCCTGGCTGGCGGCCCACGGCCACGAGATCGGCGCGCACACCGCCGATCACGCGAATCTCGCGATCCTGGACGCCGACGGCGTGCAACGCGAACTGGCGCACAACGTCCGCGCGATCACCACGGCCGCGCCGGGAGTCGCCGTGCGCACCATGGCCTTACCGCTGGGCATCTACCCGCGCGAGCGCGCGCTGGCCGCAGAGGGCAGCTGGGACGGGACCGGCTACCGCTTCGAGGCCGTCATGCTGGTCGGCGCCGGCCCGGCCCCGGCACCGTACGGCGCGATCGACCCGCTCGCCGTGCCGCGCATCCGATCCGGCCGGGGCGCGGTCCCGTTCGACTCGGGCTACTGGCTGGACCGGCTGGCCGCGCACCCGGAGCAGCGCTACACCGCCGACGGCGACCCGGCCCGCGTCTCGTTCCCCCGCCACCTCACGGCGGAGATCGGCGCGCGCTGGGCGGACCGGAGCAACCCGTACTGACGGTCGATCAGGCGTCGGGGGTGAAGGTGAAGATCTCGCCGACGCGGGTGGCGACGACGACCTCGCCCTTCGGCCCGACGGAGGTGCCGGTGGTGGTGCCGGTGGCGCCCGGCAGCACATCGGAGTCGACGGTGTTGCCGGTGGCGGTGTCGAAGGTGATCAGGCTCAGGCCCGCGCCGATGGCGGCGACGGTGTAGCCGATACCGCCCGCGGTCTGGGCGGGGGTGCCGCGCAGGGTCAGGTCCTTGCGCTCCCAGGCGGGCTCGGCGCGGTCACCACGGTCGTGCACGGCCATCAGGTGACCGTCGTCGCCGGCGGGAATGATCAGGTCGTCGACCACGGAGATGCCGCCGCTGGGCGTCCAGCCGAGCGCGTGGGTCCAGCGGGTGCTGCCGTCCTCGGCGTTCACCGCGATCAGGCGGCCGCTGTTGTCGCCGATGTAGACGGTGTCGCCGTCACCGGAGAGGGTGGGGCTGGTGGCGCTGCCACCGGTGAGCATGTCGGCGCTCCACTCCTGGACGACCTTGCCGTCGGCGTAGCGCATCGACCGCAGCGAGGCGGCCGCCTTGCCCGGCTCCCACACGGTGACGAAGAACCGACCCGACTCGGCGTCGACGGCGGTGGTGTTGGCGACCGCGCAGCGCGGGCCGCCGGTCCGGCAGTCGCCCAGGCCGTCGCCGGAGGCCGGGCGGGTCAGGCCCGGCAGCTGCAGGAAGTCGGGCTCGCCGAGCAGTTGCAGGGTCGGCACCTCGCGGCCGCCGGTCTGGCGGCTCAGGATGTCGACCTGACCGGACTGGGTCACCGTCAGCACGCGGCCGTCACCGGTGAACTGGATCGCCACCGGGACACCGGCCACCGGCGTGCGCCAGCGGGGCTGGCCGAGGTAGTTGAAGGAGTTCACCGCGCCGTCGTCGCCGACGTAGACGTTGCTGACGCCGTCGACCACGGTCGGCGCCTCGATCGTCGACGGGCCGAGCGGGTTGCAGAAGCGCTTGCGGCCGGTGCGCATCTGGAAGGAGAAGATCGCGCAGTTGCCGGTGCTCGAGGTAACGAACATCTGCCCCTCGGAGCCGATCGTCAGCGGCTGGGCGATCGGGCCGCCCACCGGACGTGACCAGCTCAGCGTCATCGCGTCCGCGCCGGCCACCGGGCTCGCCCCGCCGTTGCGGCCGTCGTGATGGGCTGCGGGCCAGCCTTTTCCGCCGCCGACGGTGATGTCGTCCACATCGGTGCCGCATCCTGCCAACGCCACCACACCGGCGGCAGCGAGCGAGGCCGCGACGCGAGTCCGAGTTCGCACCTGCTGATCTCCCTGGGTAATCGAGCCGATGATCGGGGTATCGCACGGTAGGCGTGCGCTCCGAAAGTACTCTGTGTAACCGACGACCGAATCCCCGGGGCTGGCCCGGTGCGATCACGACGGGAGAGTACTTCGTGACGAGCATGTGGGGCGCGCCGCTGAGCGCGCGCTGGCGTGGTTCCCGCCGCCGCGATCCGCAGCAGGCGCGGTTCCTGACCAAGGACTCGCTGCGCTGGGTGCTCGCCAACCGCGCGTACACCCCCTGGTACCTGGTGCGGTACTACCGGCTGGCCAAGTTCCGCCTGGCCAACCCGCACATCGTGCTGCGCGGGATGGTGTTCCTCGGCCGCAATGTGGAGATCCACGCGACGCCGGAATTCGCCCGCATGGAGATCGGCCGCTGGGTGCACATCGGGGACGGCAACGCCATCCGCTGCCACGAGGGTTCCCTGCGCATCGGCGACAAGGTGGTCTTCGGCAAGGACAACGTCGTCAACACCTACCTCGACATCGAGATCGGCGAGTCCACGCTGGTCGCCGACTGGTGCTACATCTGCGACTTCGACCACAAGATGGACGACATCACCCTGCCCATCAAGGACCAGGGCATCGTCAAGAGCCCGGTCCGGATCGGCCCCGACACCTGGATCGCGGCCAAGGTGACCGTGCTGCGCGACACCCGTGTCGGCCGTGGCTGTGTGCTCGGCGCGCACGCCGTGGTCCGCGGTGACGTCCCGGACTACAGCATCGCCGTCGGCGCCCCGGCCAAGGTCGTCAAGAACCGCAAGGTCGCCTGGGACGCGAGCGCCGAGGAGCGCGAGGCCTACCTGGCCGCGCTGGCCGATATCGAGCGCAAGAAGAACGCCGCCGCCGCGCAGGCCTGACGTCGTCGCGGCGCGCTGCGATGGTGCGTGTCGGTGGCGGTCGGTACGGTCGGCTCCGTGGAGAGCTATGCGGCGCTGCTGCGGGGGATCATGCCGACCAACCCGAACATGCGCAACGAGAAGTTGCGCGGGGTGCTGGAAGGGCTCGGGTTCGACAAGGTGGCCTCGGTGCTCACGAGCGGCAATCTGGTGTTCCGCACCGATGACGATCCCGCCGACCTCGAGGACCGCATCCAGGAGGCGCTGGCGGCCGAGCTCGGCATTCCCGGCGGCACCATCATCCGCAGCCATCGTGTGCTGCGCGCGCTGCTCGATCGCGACCCGTTCGAGGGGCTCCCGCACGAGCGCGGCTCGTATCTGACGGTCACCTTCTTCAAGCACGAGATGCGCGAGGCGGACCTGTCCTCGTTCGACGACGATCCGCTGACCCGCGTCATCGGCTACGACCGCGACGCCCGCGCGTTCCTGACCGTCATCGACAACAGCACCGGCGCGACGCCGGACTTCATGGCCCGCCTGGAGAAGACCTACGGCAAGGACATCACCACCCGCACCTGGCTCACGGTGCAGCGAGTGGTGAAGAAGATCGAGGGCTAGGCCGCCGCGGCGACCGCGGTGCACACGAACACGACGCCCGCCCGGCCGATCCGGGTGACGACCAGGGTGTACGGAACCGAGCCGCGCGGCTTGAGCTTCTTGCGCAGCGCGTCGGGGTCGAGATCGATACCGCGGACCAGGATCTCGAGCGAGCCGCAGTCGCGCCGGGACAGCTCCTGCCGCAGGGTCTTCTCGCGCAGTTCGAACCGGTCCTCGATGCGGAAGCCGCGCAGGCCCGCCGGGACCGTGTCGCCGGTGAGGTAGGCGATCTGCGGATCGAGCTGCCAGAGACCGTGTTTCGCGGCGTAATGGCGGACCAGGCCCGCGCGCACGATCGCGCCGTCGGGGTCGACGATCCACTCACCGGGGGCGCGTTCGGGGATGCCGTCGGGGTCGGCGTCGGTGAGCGTGGTCGCGCCGCCCCGGGAATCGAGCACGGTGGCGCGCCGGGTGATGCCGGGTTCGGTCAGCCCGGGCGACCACAGGCAGGCCTCGCGGACCGCGCCGTCGAGGGAGACGATCTCGATCTCGCCGTCCCAGCCGAGGCGGTCGAAGTCCAGACCGGGCGCGGACTTCACCGCGATGTCGCGACCCGCGTACGCGGCCAGCAGGTCGGGCAGCGGGGGCTGGAGTTTCGCGGGGTCGTAGGTGCGCCTGCCGTCGGCTCGACGCGCCGGGTCGGCGATGATCACGGTGTCGCGGGTGGTCGGGGTGAGGGCGTCGGCTTTCGCCAACACGATGTTGCGCCGCCGTGTCGACGAGGTCTCGGGGGCGCCCGGCGCGGCGTCGGGGGCGGCGGGTGGTTCGGCGTCGACCGCGGTCGCGCGGAGCGACACGGCGCCGAGATTGTGGGCCGCCATCGCCAGCCGCACGTCGTCGAGATCGCTGCCGATCACCGCCGGGCACACGGCCGACAGCTCGGCCAGCTCGGCGCCGATCGAACAGGTGACGTCGTGCACGGCCCTACCGGCCAGCCGGGCCGCCCGGTGCCGGGCGACCAGCGCGGGTGTCGCCTGCTGCAACGCGTCGTCGGTGAACAGCCAGTCGGTGGCCGCGGGCAGCTTCACCGCGGCCTTGCGCCGCAACCGCACCGTCTCGATCAGCGCGGCGGCCTGCTCCGGAGACGAGCGACGCACCTGCTCGATATCGCGCAGGTGCGTCGCCGGAGTCAGCTCCAGCCGGTCGACCTCGGCGAGCGCGGCGGATCCCGCCGCGCTGCCCAGGAAGGCGACATCGTCGCGGCCGAAGCGGTACCCCACTTACTTCTTGGCCGCGCCCGGCTTCACGCCGGTGATCATCGCGTTGTAGAAGAACTCGCGCGGGACGACCTTGCGCAGCACGTTCTCGTCGAGCCAGCTCAGGCCCAGCCAGGCGCGGTACTGCGCCATGCGGTAGCCGACCGTCAGCTTCTCGTCGGGCACGGCGGCCTCGAAGGTGCGCACCGGCCAGCCCCAGAGGGCGGCGGCGAACTCCTCGGTGGTGGCCTTCACGTCGACGGCACCGGCCGATTTCGCCATCTTCTCGAGATCGCTCGGGTCGAAGGTGTGCAGGTCGACGACGGCCTCGAGCGCGGCGGCGCGCGAGGACTCGTCCAGCTCGGTCTGCGGACGGCGCCAGCCGGACAGGAACGGCAGCTTGGTGACCTCGGTGGTCACCTTCCAGGTGGCCTGGCCGAGCTTGCGGGCGTAGAGGTTGCCGATAGTGGTCGGCTCACCCGCGAAGACGAAACGGCCGCCCGGCTTGAGCACGCGCAGGCACTCCTTGAGCGCCAGCTCCACGTCCGGGATGTGGTGCAGCACGGCATGGCCGCAGACCAGGTCGAAGGTGTCGTCGTCGTACGGGATGGTCTCGGCGTCGGCGACGCGGCCGTCGACGTCCAGGCCCAGGTGCTCGGCGTTGCGCAGCGCGACCTTCACCATGCCGGGCGAGAGGTCGGTGACCGAACCCTTCTTCGCGATCCCGCCCTGCATCAGGTTCAGCAGGAAGAACCCCGTGCCGCAGCCGAGCTCGAGCGCCCGTTCGTAGGGCAGCGGGGCGGGGCCGACCGCGAGGTCGAACCGGCCGCGGGCATACGCGATACAGCGTTCGTCATAGGAGATCGACCACTTGTCGTCGTACGTCTCCGCTTCCCAGTCGTGATACAGGACCTGGGCGAGCTTGGTGTCCTTCAGCGCTGCTTCGACCTCGGCCTCGGTGGCGTGCGGGTTCGGCGCCGGGTCATCGGGGTGGACCGTCATAACCGCCAAGAGTAATAGGAGACCCTCAGCACGCAATGGGCGGTCTTGTTTCCGGCGGTTCCAACTGGTCGCATGACCGGTCTCAGCTCACCGTCCGGTGAAAACGGCGCTGTTCGGACCGTCCGCGGCGAAGGTCCGGGTGCCCGTGCGCGCGTCGTCGGTGTCGAACAACGCCGACCACTCGGTGACGGCGGTGGAGTGCCCGTGCGGGCCCGCTTCGAAGACCGCCTTGGCGGCGGCCAGGGCCCGCGGCGCGGCCGTGACGAACTGCTCGGCCCAGCGGCGCGCGGCCTCGAGGACATGGTCGGGCGCGACGACCTCGTCGACCAGACCGAGCGTTGCGGCCTCCTCGGCGTCGACGAAACGGCCGGTGTAGACGAGGTCCTTGGCGCGGCTCGCGCCGATCAGCAGCGACAGCTTGCGGATGCCGGCGAGCGGGATCAACCCGGCCTTGATCTGCGGCAGGCCGAGCTTGACGTTGTCGCCGATGATCCGGTGGTCGGCGCCCAGCGCGAGCTCGAGGCCCGCGCCGAGGCAGTAGCCGGTGATCGCGGCGACGGTCGGCTGCGGCACCCGGGTGAGACAGCCCAGCGCCGCCTGCAGATCGGCCGCCATCGCGGCGGCCTGCCCGGCGTCGAGCTCGGCGAGCTCGGTCATCTCGTCGCCCGCGCTGAAGACCCGCTCGTCGCCGTAGACGATGAGTGCGGCCACGCCGGGGTGCCGGGCCACCGTCTCGGCCGCCGCGGCGACCTCACGGGCCAGCTGGGCGTCGACCAGGTTCAGCGGCGGACGATCGATGCGCAGCAGCGCGACGCCGCGCGCGGACGGGTCGGCGGGCAGCTCGAGGGTGACGAATTCGGCCATGCGGCCAACCTACCGGCCGCCCAGTGCGCCCAACTGCGGCAGCTCCGCGAAATACCGGCCGTTGTCGGGGAAGTCGGTCAGCGGCGGGCCGTCGGCGGTGGGCGTGTAGTGCGGCATGATCGGCGTGATCGCCCGTTCGGCGGCCAGCACGGCCGCGGTATCGGCGAATTCGCGCAGACCGTCGAGCTGTGACCACGTGGGCGGCAGCAGGACGTGTTCGCCCGCCCGCCAGCTCGCCAGCGCATCCTGCGGGGTCGCCCAGACGACCTGGGCAGCCTCGGAGGTGGCGCCGTCGGCGATCTGGCCCTGCGGCAGCACGGCGACGAAGAACCGGGTGTCGTAGCGGCGGGGTTCGGCTTCGGGGGTGATCCAGTTCGACCACGGGCGCAGCAGATCCGCGCGCAGCACCAAGCCCTCGGCGGCGAGGAAGTCCGCGAGCGAGAGCTCCCGGCGCTCGAGCTTGCCGCGCGCCTCGCGATAGACCGCGGAGTCGTCGACGACGGTGTCGGCGGTCGGCCCGGCCAGCAGCACGCCGCATTCCTCGAAGGTCTCCCGGACCGCGGCCGCGACCAGCGCCTGCGCGGCCTGCTCGGTCGTCGCGAACCGCTCGGCCCACCACGCGGGCGCGGGTCCGGCCCAGGCGATGTCGGCGGTGCCGTCGGCGGCGTCGACCCCACCGCCGGGGAATACCGTCATGCCGCCCGCGAAGGCCATCCCGCTGACGCGGCGCTGCAGGAACACCTCGATGCCCGCCGCGCCGTCGCGCACCAGCATCACCGTCGACGCGTCGCGTGCGGCTACCCCGGACTCACTCATACCGTTCCTCTCCACCACGTGGCCGACGGTCCGACGGCCGCGGTGGATCGGACGGCTCACCGGAGCCGACGCCGTTCCACCGCGGCCGTCGCATCGGCCTGTCTGCACCCTAACGCCCGCTTGGTTCGCTGGGGAAACAGTTCAGCCCGGACGACCGCGGTGCGACGCGACGGTTCCCACTGAGTGGGCCTCAGGCGCGGCGGTGCTGACCCGAGCGCCGGGCCCGGCGGGCGAACCAGCGCCCGTCGACCCGGTCCAGCGCGATGGACTGGCTGAACGCGGCGCTGAGGTTGGCGGCGGTGAGCACGTCCTCGAGCAGTCCCTGCCCGACCACCTCGCCCTCCTTGAGCAGCAGGGCGTGGGTGAAGCCCGGCGGGATCTCCTCCACGTGGTGGGTCACCAGGACCATCGCGGGCGCGTCGGGATCGGCGGCCAGATTGCCCAGCCGCTCCACGAGTTCCTCGCGCCCACCCAGGTCCAGGCCCGCGGCCGGTTCGTCGAGCAGCAACAGTTCCGGGTCGGTCATCAGGGCACGCGCGATCAGCACCCGCTTGCGCTCGCCCTCGGACAGGGTGCCGTAGGTGCGGTCGGAAAGATGTTCGGCGCCCAGGGTTTCCAGCATGTCGACGGCACGTTCGGTATCGATGTCGTCGTAGCGTTCGCGCCACCGGCCCAGTACCGCGTACCCGGCCGACACCACCAGGTCGCTGACCTTCTCGTCGACGGGGATGCGGCTGGCCACCGCCGCCGAGGACAACCCGATGCGCGGCCGCAACTCGGTGACGTCGACGCGACCGAGGGTCTCCCCCAACAGGTTCGCGTCACCGGAGGTCGGATGGACCTCGGCGGCGGCCATTCTCAATAGCGAGGTCTTGCCGGCCCCGTTCGGGCCGAGCACCACCCAGCGTTCGTCGAGCTCGACCTGCCAGGTGACCGGACCTACGAGCGTTCGGCCCGAGCGGCGGATGGTCACGTCGGAGAAGTCGATGAGCAGATCGGGATCGGGTTGCGACACGCGCTCCATCTTGGCCCACGCGGCCCCTCAGCGGAACGACCGGCCCGTGTGGGATTCGTTGTTCCTGGTCGACGCGGAACCGCGGCGCCCGTCCGGCTCGTCACGCAGCATCCGGGCGGCGAGGAAGGACACCGGCACCGACAGCACCACCCACACGATCAGGATCACCACAATCGTCGTCACCATCGCGGAACCTCCCTACGCCCTCGATCCCCCAGCCGTCGGTTACGTATACCCCCGGGGTCCGCCGGATACACCGAGCCCGGGCGGCGGGTCGCGAAATCCGTCATCCGATCGACGAATTCGGTTCGCGCGTGTCGCGCCGATCAGGAGCGGGCGGGCACCGCGATCACGGTCATCGAGCCGGGAGCCACCTCGGTGAAACCGGCGTCGCGGACCGCCACGGCGCGGCCGGCGGCGACCTCGGCCACCAGCGTCGCCCACAGTCGCTCGTCGGCGTCGCGGACCGCGCACCGGAAGTCGCGCTGCGCCCAGGCCGCCGCGGCGCCCACCGGGAGTGCGCCGGCCAGCAGCATGCTCGCGTGGCCGACCTGGGCGGCGGCCTTGCCGACCGACATCTCCAGCGCCGCGTCGACCCACAGCACGGGCAGGTCGGGGTCCGGTGGGCCGGGCTCGTCGTGGTCGAGGTCGGTCCCGCCGATCTGGAGCTTGCGGATCCGCTGGTCGATCGCGCCCACCGGGCCGGGGACGAACGCGCGCGCCTGCGCGCCGTCGACCTCCACGGTCACCCCGTCGACCTCGCCCGCCGCGACCCACTGCGCGCCGCGCGCCCGCCGCGCCACCTTCCTGATCCTGGAGCGCTTCCACGCCAGATAGCGCGGCTCCCACTCCCCGCCCGGCCCGGAGCGCGGGTCCAGGCACACGGCCACCGCCGCGGCCGCCGCGGCTTCCAGCAGCGCGCTGCGCGCGGGTGGGTCGGCCTTGGGGATGTGCAGGACCATTTGCATGGCCTGGACCATGGCCGGGTCGTCGGGATCGCCGTTGCCGCCGTATCCCCGCGCCAATTCGGCGTGCCGGAGGGCGAATGCGGCCGCGTCGTCGCGGGCCTCCGCCTCGATCTCCACGCTGCTCAGTTCCCCGCTGCCCATGCCACAACACCCGATCCGATCGACGCCACTGCGGGTCAAGCCTAACGAGGCGGCCACCACGCCGTCCGTGGACGCTAGGCGACCCGCACGGTCAGGATGAACTCCGGCCCCGGCCCGATCGGCGGCTGACTGGCCGGACCGTAGACGAACTGAATGGTCGAGGTCCCCGGGCCGACCCCGCGGAACGGCCACACCGTGCTGGTGCCCTCCGACAGCGGCGGCTCCGGCGCCAGCACCCCGCGCTCGATGTTCACCGGCGTCCAGGACTCGGTGTCGTTCGGGTTCTGCGGCAGCCGGACCAGCAGCTGCTGACCCAGCCCGAGCGCGACCGTGCTCCCGCTGAACATCTGGTCGACCTCCACCGGTCCGGCCGCGGACTGCGCGGCCGTGGTCGGCAGGTCGATCGTCGTCGAGGACAGATCCCCGGTGTCGTCGCCGTCGTCACCGCACCCGGTGACCAGCATCGCCACCGCGCAGGCCGCGAACAGGATTTTCCGCATGGAACTCTCCCAACGCCGAAAGGACACCCTGCGCTGGAGGCTAACGCCGCGACCGGGTCGCACCGGTCGCGACGCGCCAGGGCTACCGGCCGAGCAGCGGAACCCGGCGCACGCCGCCGTCGCGGGCGTCGGCCGCCTCGACCTCGTCGCGGGTGACGCCGAGGATGAACAGCACCGCGTCCAGGTACGGATGCGACAGCGCCGTATCGGCCACCTCGCGCAGCGCGGGCTTGGCGTTGAACGCCACGCCCAGACCGGCCGCGTTGAGCATGTCGATGTCGTTGGCACCGTCACCGACGGCGACGGTCTGCTCCATCGGCACGCCCGCCTCGGCCGCGAACTTGCGCAGCGCGGTCGCCTTGAACGCCCGGTCGACGATCTCGCCGATCACCCGGCCGGTGAGCTTGCCGTCGACGATCTCGAGGGTGTTGGCCTGCACGAAATCCAGTTCCAGCTCGTGCGCCAGCGGCTCGATGACCTGCCGGAAACCACCGGAGACCACACCGCAGCGGAAACCGAGCCTGCGCAGCGTGCGAATGGTGGTGCGCGCGCCCGGGGTGAGCTCGATCCGGTCGGCGACCTCCTCGATCACCGATTCGTCGAGACCTTCGAGGGTGGCCACTCGCTGGCGCAGCGATTCGGCGAAGTCGAGTTCGCCGCGCATCGCGGCCTCGGTGACCTCGCGGACCTGCTCCTCGACGCCGGCGTGCGCGGCCAGCATCTCGATGACCTCGCCCTGGATCAGCGTGGAGTCCACGTCGAAGACGATGAGCCGCTTGGCGCGGCGCGCGAGCCCGGCTCGTTCCACCGCGATGTCGACCTGTTCGGCGACGGCGATGTCGGCCAGCGCGGTGCGCAGCCGCGAATCGGTGTCGGCACCGGAATCGATCGCCGAGACCATCAGTTCCATGCCGGTCACCGGGTAGTCGGCGATGCCGCGGATGGTGTCGATATTGGCGCCCAGGCCGGCCAGCAGCCGCGAGATCGCGCTGAAGGCGTGCGCGGTGACGGGCGCGCCGAGCACGACGACGGCGTGCGTCGACATCGGCGGCTTGCCGATCTGCGCGTCGACCGACACGTCGACCTGCATGCCGACGGTGTTCATGGCCTCTTCGAGCTCGTCCTGCAGTGCCTCGGGGTCGTTGGGGCACGAGACCAGCACACCGAGGGTGAGCCTGCCCCTGATGACCACCTGTTCCACGTCCAGCAGGCTCACCTGGTGGCGGGAGAGCGTCGCCAGCAGCACGGATGTGACGCCGGGTCGGTCGGGGCCGGTGACGGTCACGAGAACTGTGGTGTCGGCCAAGTCGATCTGCTCCATATCTGGGCCTTTCCTGGGAGAGCCGTCCTGGACAACTTCGTCAGGAAAAAGCGCATGCACCTGCTGGTCACCCAGCAGGTGCACACCCTGGTCTTCCGGTCTTTCCTACTTCTTGGCGAGCGCGCCTTCGCTGACGTGCGTCGCGTGCTTACCCGAGCCCCAGCCGACGTGCGCTTCGGCCTTCATGCGCTCGACCATGTGCGGGTAGTGCAGCTCGAACGCCGGACGCTCCGAACGGATGCGCGGCAGCTCGTAGAAGTTGTGCCGCGGCGGCGGGCAGGTGGTGGCCCACTCGAGCGAGTTGCCGTAGCCCCACGGGTCGTCCACCGTGACGACCTCGCCGTAGCGGTAGCTCTTGAAGGTGTTCCACACGAACGGCAGCATCGACGAGCCCAGGATGAAGGCACCGATGGTGGAGATCGTGTTCAGCGTGGTGAAGCCGTCGCTGGGCAGGTAGTCGGCGTAGCGACGCGGCATGCCCTCGGCGCCCAGCCAGTGCTGCACCAGGAAGGTGGTGTGGAAGCCGACGAAGGTGGTCCAGAAGTGCCACTTCGCCAGGCGCTCGTCCATCATGCGGCCGGTGATCTTCGGGAACCAGAAGTAGATACCGGCGAAGGTGGCGAACACGATGGTGCCGAAGAGCACGTAGTGGAAGTGCGCGACGACGAAGTACGAGTCGGTGACGTGGAAGTCCAGCGGCGGCGAGGCCAGGATGACACCCGACAGACCACCGAAGAGGAAGGTCACCAGGAAGCCGATCGACCACAGCATCGGTGATTCGAACGTCAGCTGACCGCGCCACATGGTGCCGATCCAGTTGAAGAACTTCACACCGGTCGGGACCGCGATGAGGAAGGTCATGAAGGAGAAGTACGGCAGCAGCACGGCGCCGGTGGCGTACATGTGGTGCGCCCACACCGCGATCGACAGCGCCGCGATACCCAGCGTCGCGTAGACCAGCGTGGTGTAACCGAAGATCGGCTTACGGCTGAAGACCGGGAAGATCTCGGAGACGATGCCGAAGAACGGCAGCGCGATGATGTAGACCTCGGGGTGGCCGAAGAACCAGAACAGGTGCTGGTAGAGCAGGATGCCGCCGGTGGCCGGGTCGTAGATGTGGCCGCCCAGGTGGCGGTCGTAGGCCAGACCGAACAGCGCCGCGGTCAGCAGCGGGAAGGCCAGCAGCACCAGGACCGAGGTCACCGCGATGTTCCAGGTGAAGATCGGCATGCGGAACATGGTCATGCCGGGCGCGCGCAGGCAGACCACGGTGGTGAGCATGTTGACGCCACCGAGGATGGTGCCCAGACCGGAGACGGCCAGGCCCAGGATCCACAGGTCGGTGCCGACACCGGGCGAGTGCAGGATGTCGGTCAGCGGCACGTACGCCGTCCAGCCGAAGTCCGCCGCGCCGCCGGGGGTCACGAAGCCCGCGGTCGCCATGGTGCCGCCGAACAGGTACAGCCAGTAGCTGAACGCGTTCAGTCGCGGGAAGGCGACGTCGGGGGCGCCGATCTGCAGCGGCAGGATGATGTTGGCGAAGCCGAACACGATCGCCGTCGCGTAGAACAGCAGCATGATCGTGCCGTGCATGGTGAACAGCTGGTTGAACTGCTCGGGCGACAGGAACTGCAGACCCGGGCGCGCCAGCTCGGCGCGCATGAGCAGCGCCATGAGACCGCCGACCAGGAAGAAGCTGATCGCCGTCACCAGGTACATGGTGCCGAGCACCTTGGGGTCGGTGGTGGTGACCGCCTTGTACAGGAACGAGCCCTTGGGCCCGGTCCGAGCAGGATACGGTCGAGTCGCTTCCAACTGAGGGACTGGCCTGGGCTCTACCGCAGTCACTGATCCTCCTGAAGATGCCTGTACGTCACTCGCAGGCCCTCCGTCCTCCGGTCAGAGGCAGACGACGGTCAGCATGCGTTGGTGTGAATCGTAAACCGTGCTGCCGCAGCATTCCGCGCGGGTCCTACTCTGTGTCGTATTCAGCGCGCCGTAGATGGCCGACCACGTGTCGGCCCGGCGCCGTTCTCGATCTTCCTCCGCAGGTCGGGCGGGTGCAACGGTTGTCGGCGATGACTTTTCGGAGGTCGCGGCGTCATGATCGATGACGGTGGGCGCGTCCTGCCACCGTCTCTGTCGAGCCAGTCCCCCGCAGCCGAGGAGTCGTCATGTCCAGTGCCCAGCAACCCGGTGATCCCACCTGGGTCGATCTCTACACCGCCGATCTCGACCGTGCCATCGCCTTCTACGGCGAGCTGTTCGGCTGGACCGCCGAACGCGGCGGCGAGGAATTCGGCGGCTACACCACCCTGCGCAAGGACGGCAAGGCCGTCGCGGGCGCTATGCCCCGGATCCCCGACGCCGGTGACCCCTACCCCGATCGCTGGACGGTCTACCTGGCCTCCGCCGACGCCGCGGCGACCACGGCGAAGGCGAGCGCCGCGGGCGGCAACATCTTCGTCGAGCCGATGGCGGTCGGCGACCTCGGCACGATGGCGGTGCTGGCCGATGTCGGCGGTGTCGGCGTCGGCGTCTGGCAGGCCGACGAGTTCCCCGGCTTCGAGGTGATCGGCGATGTCGCCGACGGTGTCTGGCGCAACCACGACGGCGTCCCGTCCTGGTTCGAGCTGATGACCCGCGCCTACGAGCAGTCGCTGACCTTCTACCGCGAGGTCTTCGGTTGGCGCGACACCTTCGCCGTGGCCGACACCCCCGAGTTCCGGTACACGACCATCCACGCGACCTCACCGATGCGCGGCGGCGTCATGGACGCCACCGGCCACCTCCCCGAGGGCATCCCCGGCGCGTGGACGGCCTACTTCGGCGCCGACGACGTCGACAAGACCGTCGAACTCGCCAAGACCCTCGGCGGCGGCGTCGTCTTCGAGCCGATGGACACCCCCTACGGCCGCCTGGCCGGTCTCACCGACCCCACCGGCGCCCACTTCAGCATCGGCGGCAACGCGCGCTGAGCGGTGTGGCGGCGCGTTTTCCGCGTCGCCACCACCGGCGCTAGTCTCGACTCGACACCCGGTGGGGCGGTGTCGATCGAGTCCTTATCCGGGGGGAACATGTCCGACGATCAGTCGACCGAGCGCGCACGTTCGTCGTGGCCGGTCCACGCGGGTGTGATCGGTGCCGTGCTGGTCGCCGGGGGTGTCGCGCTGGCGCTGTACAGCTGGTTCGTCGCCGCACCGATTCCGGTGCCGTTCGACAGCTACGCCGAGACCGGCGAGTTCCCCCGCCATCTCGTCCGGGCGACCCTGATCTTCGCGGGTGCGGTCGTGCTGATCGCGACGGTGGTGCTGATCCGTGGGCGCCGCGGTGACGAGCGGGCCGCGGGTGTCACGGCCGGTGGCGTGCTCGCCCTGCTGGCGGTGCTCATCGGAAGCATCGTGTTCGCGGTGACCGCGCACATCCCGTCGACCTATCAGCGGCTGACCGCGGAGTTCGTCGTCACGCCGCGGGTACCGGGTGCGATCGCGGCGCTGGCCCTCGTCGTCCTCGGTGCGGCGCTGATCTTCGTGCTCGTGGCGACGCCGACCGCCCCGATGCCCCGGCGGTCGGCGCTCGTCGTGGCCCTCGTCGTCGGCGTCGCGCCGGTGCTCGGCGCCGCCGGGGTCGCGGGCCGGCTGGGCGACGACAGTGCCTCGGTCGACCACGTCACCGCCGACCCCGGCCCGGAGACCGCGGTGCCCGCCGTGCTCGGGCCGGAGAGATTCCGATTCCGGCCCCCGGTCGGCGGCTCGAACGCGGACACTCGAATCGCCTTCACCGGAACGGGGTTCATCGTCTCGACCAGGGGCGGCATCACGGCCTACGATGGTGCGACGGGTTCCGAACGCTGGCACTACCGGCGCCTCGGTGTCGGCTCCGACAGCGTGGGGAACGTGCCGCCGAAGACCGTCGCGCTGCGCGGCGAGGACGTCGTGCTGACCTACTGGGAGCAGCGCGGCTGGCTGGCCTTCGACACCGACACCGGTGAACTCCGCTGGTCCGACGCGGACTTCACCCGAGACGGGGCCGTCAACCGCGCCGGCGATTTCACCCGCGACCGGGACGCCATCGTTCCCGGGCACCTGCTGGCCACCACCTCCGCCCGCGGGACGGTGACCCGGTACGACGCGAGGACCGGCCGCCACCTGTGGACCACTCCGGCCGAACCGGCCGGGTGCACCTCGACCGGGGAGCGCGTCGTCGCCACGATGACCGCGATCTACCGAATCGCGACCTGCGGCGACGGCGACACGGCGACGGTGGCCGTCACCGTGTTCGATCCGCGGTCCGGGCAGGTGCGCGACCGGCGCGACTTTTCCGCGCCGCGCCAGGAGTCGCCCGGCTATGTCGAGGTCCGGGTGCTCGACAGCGGCTTCGTCTGGATCAGCTACGTCCGGGACGGCGCCGACACCGCGCTCCTCCTGCCGCCGAACGCCCCGCTGACGTCGGCGATCGCCGCATCGAGCCGCACAAACGTCGACGTGCGCGCCGCGGACGACCACGCCCTGGTCAGCTCCGACCACCCGGACGGATATCGGCTGCCCAGGCGATGGGAAATCCTGTCGGCGGCCGACGGCGCATCCACCGAGCTCGACACGACCTCCGACGAGCGAGCGCAGTACGCCGAGGCGGCGGTGCTGCTCGCCGACCAGGTCGTCACGCTGACCTCCGACAACGGCTACCACCTACGCACCTGGGACCGGTCGACCGGTCGCGCGGGACCGGTACTGCCGATCACCGTGGCGCCGGGGACCAGATCCCTGCGATTCACCACGGTCGCCGGTTCCCTGCTGCTGATCACGACCGATGCGAAGTACCGCGATATCGAGGTCATCGGCTTCGGCTGACGACCACCGGGTTCAACCACCTTGGGGTGGGAAACGCGCCCCCTGGGAGGCCACCCCCCAACGCTGGGGTCGCTGTCGGAGACCCCGCCCGGCGACGACAGTAGAGGTGTACCGAAAAGCACCTCCTACCAGCGCCAAGGGGACACCACGATGAGCACGACGACCACCTCGATCGCCGACAACGTCATCCAGCTGCCGCGCAAGCAGGCCGGCCCGATCGCCACCGATGGACAGCTCGCCGACGCGGATCTGGATCGCTGGGCCAACCGGCTGGCGCGACTGCTGCTGGGCCGCGGCGTCACTGCGGGCGCCCGGATCGCGCTGGCGGTCGACGCCACGATCGAGGCGATCGTCGCCGAGGCGGCCGTGCGCAAGATCGGCGCGATCCCCGTCGCGGTCACTGACGACGAGTTCGTCTTCGGCGCCTACGCCGGCATCACCACCCGGGCCCGCAGGCCCGAACTGACCGACGTCGTCGATTGGCTGGTCCTCGACGATCGCTCGACCCTGCAGCGTTATCTGGTCAGCTCCGACGCGCCGCTGTCGACGGCCGATCTGCGCGCTGTCTCCTGAACCCATTCCGGTCTGGTCCTCGCAGGTCCAGAATGGATCGAGAGCGCAGTACGCAGCGGCGGGTACTACCTACCAGGTAATCGCCCGCCGGTCGGGGACACATGGTGAATACCGAGCTCCAGACATGAGAACGCAGGTCCGCTCATGACCCAGCCTTCCGAGGGCGCCTTCCCGCTGTCCGCGGCCCAACGTGGTATCTGGTTCGCCCAGCACATCGCGGGCGACACCCCCATTTCCATCGCCCAATACGTCGAATTGAGTGGTCCGGTCGACCACGAACTGCTGCTGCGGGTCGTGCGCCGGACCGGCCGCGAGTTCGGCACCGGCTATCTGCGCCTGATCGACATCGACGGCCAACCCCACCAGTACGTCGACTTCTCCCTCGACGACGAGATGGCCGAGCTGGATCTACGCGCCGAGCCCGACCCCGTCGCGGCGGCGCACGCGTGGATGCGCGCCGAGTACACCGCTCCCCTGGACGTGATGCGCGACCGATTGGTCCGGTTGGCCATGCTCCGCGTCGCCGACGACCGCTGGTTCTGGTATTCGCGGATGCATCACATCGCGCTGGACGGCATGGGGGCGCTGGCCCTGGTGCAGCGCACCGGCGAGCTCTACAACGCCGCCGTCGAGGGCAGAGAGGCCCCGGCGTCCAAGGCCGAGCCGTTGCAGAAGATCGTGGCGGCCGACCTGGCCTACCGCACCTCCGACCGTTTCACCGCCGACCGGGAGTACTGGCGTGAGCACCTGGCGGGGATGGCCGATCCGGTGAATCTGGCCGGGCGCGACGCCGAGGTCGACGGCCACCCGAACCGGGTCTCGGGCGCGCTGCCCGCCGAGACCGCGGCGCTGCTGGATTCCGTTGCCGCCGAAGTGAACTCGGGTGTCGCGCCGACGGTGGTCGCCGCGTTCGGCGCCTACCTGGCCGCGATGACGGGTGCGCGAGAAGTGGTATTGAGCCTGCCGGTGTCGGCGCGCACCTCCGCGACGCTGCGCCGGTCCGGCGGCATGCTCGCCAATGTCGTCCCGCTGCGGGTCGGTCTGGACCCGACCACGACCGTCGGCGCGGCGATCCTCGCCGTACAGAGCGAGCTGACCGGCGCGCTGCGCCGCCAGCGCTACCGCCAGGAGGACATCGTCCGCGACCTCGGCTGGGCGATGGACGAGGCCACCTCGTTCGGCCCGGCCGTGAATCTGATGATGGTCGACACCAGGATCGCGCTCGGCCCGGTCGTCGGGCGTTTGCATGTGCTCACCTCCGGCCTGATCGACGACCTGTTCGTCAACCTGTATCCGGGCGTCGGCGGCGAGAGCACCCACATCGATTTGCAGGGCAACGGCAATCTGTACAGCGAGGCCGACCTGGCGGCGCATCACGCGCGCTTCCTGCGGTTCCTGCACCGATTCCTGGTCGCCGGACCCGAGGCGCCGCTGTCGGCGGTGCCGGTCCTGTCCCCCGCCGAGGAGGCCCTCGCGGTCCCCGCGCGCGGTCCGGCCGGGGTCGACATCCGCACGCTGCCCGAGATCCTCGCGGCGGGCGCCGCGCTCGACCCGGACGCGGTGGCGCTGCGCTGGGGCGCGCACGAGACACTGACCTACCGCGCCGTCGACGACTACACCAACCGGCTCGCCCGGGTGCTGATCGCCGCCGGCGCCGGCCCCGAACACGGTGTCGCCCTGTCCATCCCGCGCTCGGCCGAGTCGGTGCTGGCGACCATCGCGGTCGCCAAGACCGGCGCGCCGTTCGTCCCGATCGATCCCACCTATCCGGCCGACCGCATCGAGCACATGGTCGACGACAGCGGGGTGATCACGGGTCTGACCATCGCGCAGGCGCGCAAATCGCTGCCGGACGGGGTCGACTGGCTCACCCTCGACGACGAGGCGACCCTCGCGCAGATCGCCGCCCAGGATGCCGGGCCGATCGCCGACGCCGACCGCCGCGCTCCGGTGCGGCCGGATCAGGTCGCCTACATCATCTACACCTCCGGCTCGACGGGTCTGCCCAAGGGCGTGCTCGTCTCGCATCGCGGCCTGGCCAACCTCGTCGCGAGTTCGGGAGCCGGGTTCGGTGTCGACGCGGGCTCCGTTGTCGCCCATGCCGTCTCGCCGAGTTTCGACATCTCCGTCGAGGAGATCCTGGTGACGCTGGCGGCGGGCGCGAGCCTGGCGGTGGTGCCGCCCTCGGCGTACGCGGGCGAGGACATGGCGCAGGTGCTGCGCGCGCACCGGGTCACCCATCTCAATGTCACCCCGGCCGTCGTGGGTTCGCTCGATCCCGCGACGCTGCCCGAGCTGCGCACGGTCGTCGTCGGCGGCGACGCGTGCCCGCCGGAACTGGTGGCCAAGTGGGCCGGTCGCACCCTGCTCAACGGCTACGGCCCCACCGAGACCACCGTGACCACCACCCTCACCGACGCCTTGGTGCCCGATGCGCCGGTGACGATCGGCAGTCTCGTGCGCGGGGTGACCGGTCTGGTGCTGGATCCCTGGCTGCGCCCGGTCCCGGCGGGCACCGTCGGCGAGCTGTACCTCGCCGGCCCCGGCGTGGCCCGCGGCTATCACCGGCGCACCGGTCTGACGGCGAGCCGGTTCGTCGCGAATCCGCACGCACCCGGTGAGCGGATGTACCGCACCGGCGATCTGGTGCGGTGGCGCGACGACGACGGCCGGTTCGTCCTGGAATACCAGGGCCGCAGCGACTTCCAGGTGAAGGTGCGCGGCTTCCGGATCGAGCTCGGGGAGATCGATGCCGCCCTGCAGCGGCTGCCCGAGATCGATTTCGCGCTCACCCTCGGCGTCGAGACGGCCGCGGGCGCGACCGCGCTGGTGTCGTATGTGACGACCGAGCCCGGCGCCGACGTCCACCCCGAGGCCGTGAAAGCGGCGGTCGGCGAGAGCCTTCCGGCCTACATGGTGCCCGCGGTGGTCATGGTGCTCGACCGGGTTCCGCTGACGCCGCTGGGCAAGGTGGACCGCAAGGCGCTGCCCGCACCGGATTTCAGCGCGCGCACCGTCACCAGCCGCGCGCCGTCCACCCCGCGCGAGGAGACGCTCGCCGCGCTGTTCGCCGACGTGCTCGGCCTGGAGTCGGTCGGCGTCGACGACAGCTTCTTCGCCCTCGGTGGCGACAGCATCGTCTCCATCCAGCTGGTCTCGCGGGCGAAGGCCGCCGGGATCGCGTTCAGCGCCCGGGACGTGTTCGAACGCAAGACCGTCGCCGCGCTGGCGGCGGTCGCGGCCGACACCGAGGTCCACGTGGTGCACGAATTGCCCGGTGGCGGTGTCGGTCCGGTGCCGCTCACGCCGATCGTGCACGCGCTGGTCGAGCACGGTGACACCTGGGGCCGGTACGGGCAGGCCGTGCTGATCGGCCTGCCCGCGGGCATCGACCGTGCGGCGCTGGCGACCGCGATCCAGGTCCTGCTCGATCACCACGACCTGCTCCGCTCGTCGCTGCGCGAGACCCCGCGGGGCTGGGAATGGGTGGTCGCCGAACCCGATTCGGTCGCCGCCGACCCGCTGCTCGACGTCGTCTCGGCCGACACCGACGACGCCGTCGAGCGTGCCTTGCAGGACGCCGCGGATCAGCTCGATCCCACGGTCGGCGCCGTCGCCCGGTTCGTGCTGCTCGACCGTGCCGAGGCCGCGCCGCTGTGCTGGCTGGTCCTGCACCACCTCGTCACCGACGGCGTCTCGTGGCGAATCCTGCTGCCGGACTTCGCGACCGCCGCCTTCGGCGGCGCCCTCGACCCGGTCGGCACCTCCTTCCGCCGCTGGGCGCACGGACTGGCCGACGATGCCGACACCCGGCTCGGCGAACTGCCGATCTGGCAACACGTCCTGGCGACACCGGACCCCTCGTTCGCCGCCGACCGGACCGCCTTCGACCCCGTCGTCGACGTCGTCGCCACCATGAAACAGCGGCTGAGCACGGTACCGCCGGAGCTCGCGCACACCGTCCTGACCACCCTGCCCGAGCAATTCCATTGCGGCGCCGACGATGTGCTGCTCGCGGCACTGACCATGGCCGTGTGCCGCTGGCGCGACCGCACCGGGGCCCTGCTGACCCTGGAGGGCCACGGCCGCGACGAATCCCTGCTGCCCGGCGCCGATGTCGCGCGCACGGTCGGCTGGTTCACCAGCGTGTACCCGGTCGCGGTCGACCTCGCCGACATCGACCTGAGCGACGCCTTCGCCGGCGGCCCGGCGGCGGGGTCCGCCCTCAAGGCCACCAAGGAGCAGTTGCGATCGCTGCCCGACCGCGGGGTCGGCTACGGCCTGCTGCGGTACCTGAACAGCGACACCGCCGCCGCGCTGGCCGATGCCCCCACGCCCCAGCTGAGCTTCAACTATCTCGGCCGCGCGGTCACCGGCGAGGATCCCTGGATGCCCCGGCGCTTCGCCGCGACCAACGACGAGCGGGCGCCGCTGGCCGCCGTCGTCGACATCAATGCCGTGCTGACCGACGCCGGCCTGGAAGTCACCTGGGCCTACGCGAGCAGGCTGCTCGACGAGCACGCGGTCGACGAGCTGGCCGACCTGTGGACCGCCGCGCTGCGCGCGCTCGCCGACCACGCGCGTTCCGGAGAGGCCGGTGGGCGCACGCCGTCGGATTTCCCGCTCGTCGCCCTCGACCAGCCGCAGATCGATCGCTGGGAACAGAGCTATCCGAATCTCGTCGACGTGTGGCCGCTCTCGCCGCTGCAGTACGGCCTGCTCTTCCACGCGCTCTACGACTCCGACACCGCCGACGGCTACACCGTGCAGTCGATGCTCACCCTGGCGGGCACCGTCGACACCACCCGGCTGCGGATCGCGGCCCAGGCGCTCGTCGACCGGCACGAGAACCTGCGGGTGGCGTTCGTGGAGACCGACGACGGTCCACGCCAGCTGGTCCTGGCCGACGCCGAGATCCGCTGGACCGACATCGATCTGACCGACCTCACCGACGACGCCGAGCGCACCCGCGAACTCGACCGGATCATCGCCCTGGACGCGCTGACCCGCTTCGACCTCACCCGTCCCCCGCTGATCCGCTTCACCCTGGTCACCACCGCGCCCGGCCGGTTCCGGCTGATCATGACCAACCATCACCTGGTGCTCGACGGCTGGTCGACGCCGCTGCTGGTCCGGGAACTGCTCGCGCTCTACGTCACCGCGGGCGACGCGTCGGTGCTGCCGCCCGCCCGCTCCTACCGCGACTTCCTGGCCTGGCTCGCCGCCCAGGACGCCGACGCCTCGCTCGCCGCCTGGCAGCAGTCCCTGGCCGGGATCGACACCCCGACGCGCGCGGTCCCCACCCTGGCCGGGATCGCCTCACCGGAGACCGCGATGGTCACCCGCGAGCTGTCCGCCGCCACGGTCGCCGAGCTCGAGGGCGCGGCCCGCGAGGCGGGCGCCACGGTGAACACCCTGGTCCAGACGAGCTGGGCGCTGCTGCTGGCCATGCTGACCGGCCGCACCGACGTGGTGTTCGGCAGCACGGTGTCGGGCAGGCCGCCGGAGCTGCCGGGCGTCGAGGAGATGGTCGGCCTGTTCATCAACACCGTCCCGGTGCGGGTGACGCTGGACCCCGCCGAGAAGGTCTCCGATCTGCTGGCCCGGGTGCAGGCCGAGCAGGCCCGGCTGATGGATCATCAGCACGTCGGGCTGGCCGCGATCCACCGTGCGGTCGGGCTGGCCGAATTGTTCGACACCCTCACCGTGTTCGAGTCCTATCCGATCGATCGCGAGGCGCTCTCGCAGGCGCTCGACATCGCGGGTATGCGGGTGCTCGACGTCGAGGGCACCGACGCGACGCCGTATCCGCTCAATCTCATGGTGATCCCGCTGCGCGGCGAGGCGGGGGCGGGCGACGCGCTGCGGATCACGGTGAAGTTCATGGCCGATCAGCTCGACGCCACCGCCGCGCAGTCGCTGCTGGACCGGTTCGTCGGGCTGCTCGGCCGGCTCGCCGCGCAGCCGCACGACCTGGTCTCGCAGGTGCGCTACTGCGACGACACCGAACTGGCGCGGCTGGCGCCGGTCCGCGGGCTGCCCTCGGTGCCGATGCGGACGATGCCCGACATCCTGACCGCGGGCGCGAGCATCGATCCCGACGCGATCGCGGTCAGCGCGGGTGAGCTGCGAATGAGCTACCGCGACCTGGATTCCTGGTCGAACCGGTTCGCCCGGGTCCTGCTGGGCCGCGGCGTCGGCCCCGAGGTGTTCGTGGTGCTCGCCCTCACCCGGTCGCTGGAATCGGTGGTGGCCGTGTGGGCGCTGGCCAAGACCGGCGCGGCATTCGTCCCGCTGGACCCGAGCTATCCGGTGGAGCGCATCGAGCACATGCTCGCCGATTCGAAGGCGCCGATCGGCGTCACCGTCACCACGACCGGGGAGACGCTGCCCGGCACCATCGACTGGCTGCTGCTCGACGACCTGAACACGCTGCGCCGGGTGATGCTGGTCTCCGATGCGCCGATCACCGACGCCGAACGCGGCGGGCCCATCGACATCGACCACACCGCCTACCTGATCTACACCTCCGGTTCCACCGGCAAGCCGAAGGCGGTGCTGCTCAGCCATCGCGGCATCGCCAATCTCACCACCGCGCAACGGGAGACGCTGGCCCTCGACCCGTCGGCGAGCGCGCTGCAGGTCGCCTCGCCCAGCTTCGACGCCTCGGTCTTCGAGATGCTCACCGCGCATTCGGCGGGCGGGCGGCTCGTGATCTCGCCGCCGGAGGTCTACGGCGGCAGCGAACTCGAAGGGCTGCTGCGCGCCGAACGGGTCACCCACGCGGTGATCACCCCGTCGGCGCTGGCCACCATGGAACCGACCGAACTCACCGATCTGCGGGTGCTGTCGGTCGCCGGTGAGGCCGCCACCCCCGAGCTGATCGAGAAGTGGTCGGCCGGTCGCCGGATGGTGAACTTGTACGGCCCCACCGAATTCAGCATCTGGGCCACCGGTCCCGCCGAGCTGGTGGCGGGCGAACCGATCACCATCGGCGGACCGATCCGGGGGTCGGCGGTGGTGGTGCTGGACACCTGGTTGCGGCCGGTGCCGGTCGGCATCGCGGGCGAGCTGTATCTGGCCGGGCCCGCGCTGGCCCGCGGCTATTTCAACCGGTTCGAGATGACCGCGAGCCGGTTCGTCGCCGATCCCTACGGCGAGCCCGGTGACCGCATGTATCGCACCGGCGACATGGTCCGCTGGGTCGTCGAGGACGGCGACCTCGCGCTGGAGTACCTGGGCCGCAGCGACTTCCAGGTGAAGATCCGCGGCCTGCGGATCGAGCTCGGCGAGATCGACGCGGTGCTCTCGCGCGACGAGGAGATCGACTACGCGGTGACCATCGGGCGCGCGGGCCCGGCGGGGGCGACCGTGCTGGTGTCCTATGTCCTGCCCACGCCCGGTGTCGCACTGGAGACCGAGCGGGTGCGCGCGGCCGTCGCGGCGGAGCTGCCCGGCTACATGGTGCCCGCCTATGTCGTCGTGCTCGACGAGATTCCCCTCACCCCCGTGGGCAAGCTGGATCGCAAGGCGTTGCCGGTGCCGGACTTCTCGGCGGCGCAGCGCCCCTACCTCGCGCCCCGGACCGACACCGAGGCCGCGGTGGCCGCGGTGTTCGCGGAGGTCATCGGGGCCGAGCAGGTCAGCGTCGACCAATCGTTCTTCGAACTCGGCGGCAACTCGCTGAGCGCGACCAAGGTCGTCGCCCGGGTGAATTCGGCGCTCGGCTCGACCATCGCCCTGCGCGATCTGTTCGACGCGCCGACCGTGGCGCAGCTGGCGGCCCGGGTCGTGCCCGCCGCCGAGGGCGGGCCCGGCCGCCCGGCGCTGGCCGCGCGCGTGCGCCCCGACCGGATCCCGCTCTCGCCCGCCCAGCAGCGCATGTGGGTGCTCAACCAGCTCGATCCGAGCTCGGCCGCCTACAACATCGCCATCGCCCTGCGCCTGACCGGCGCTCTGGATGTCGAGGCCATGCGCCTGGCGCTGACCGACGTGATCGCGCGGCAGGAAAGCCTGCGCACCCGCTATCCGGCCGATACCGAAGGGCCACGTCAGGTCGTCGTCGGCCTCGACGCGGCCACGCCCGCCATGCCGGTCCTCGACACCGAAGACGGTGCGCCGCTGCGGGATCGGATCACCGAGCTGGCGGGCACCGGATTCGATCTCACCAGGCAGGCGCCGCTGCGGGTCGGGCTGTTCCGGCTCGTCGACGCCGGGTCCGACGGTCTCCCCGTGCATGTGGTCGTGCTGGTGGTGCACCACATCAGCGCCGACGGCGCGTCGATGGCGCCGCTGGCGGGCGACCTGGTGGCCGCCTACTCGGCGCGCGTGGCGGGCGAGGCGCCCACCCGGGCCCCGCTCACCGTGCAGTACGCCGACTTCGCGCTGTGGCACCGCGACCTCCTCGGCAGCGCGACCGACCCGGAATCGGTGGCCGCCCAGCAGATCCGGTACTGGACCGACGCCCTCGCCGGCGCACCGGACGCGCTGGAACTGCCCACCGACCGCCCGCGCCCCGCGGTGCAGACGATGCGCAGCGACGACCTCGACTTCGCGATCGACGAGCAGCTGCACCGCACGCTCATCGACGTCGCGGCCGCGAGCAATGTCAGCGTCTTCATGCTCGTGCACGCCGCGCTCGCGGTCCTGCTGGCCCGGTTGAGCGGCACCGGTGACGTCGTCATCGGCACTCCCGTCGCCGGGCGCGGCGAGGCCGCCCTGGACGACCTCGTCGGCATGTTCGTCAACACCCTGGCCCTGCGCACGCCGATCGACCCCGGCGCGAGTTTCCGGCAGGTGCTGGCCGAGGTCCGCACCACCGATCTCGACGCGTTCGCCCATGCCGACGTGCCCTTCGAACAGCTCGTCCAGGCGCTCGACCCGACCCGCTCGACCGCGCACCACCCGATCTTCCAGGTGTCGCTGTCGCTGCAGAACTTCGTCGAGCCGGTGCTGGACCTGGCCGGACTGCGGTTCGAGGTCGAGGACTTCGACCGCGACGCCTCGGCCTTCGACCTCACCCTCGACCTGCGCGAACGATTCACCGACGCCGGCCCCGCCGGGCTCGACGGCGTGCTGACCTACGCGACCGACCTGTTCGACGCGGCCACGGTGGCCGCGTTCGTGACCCGCTGGCAGCGCGTCCTGTCGGCCGTCCTCGCCGACCTCGACCTGCGGGTCGCCGATATCGACCTGCTCGACGCGGGTGAACGCGCGGAACTGATTCCGGTCCGCGGCCCGGTCACGGCGGGCACGATCACCCTGCCCCGGCTGCTCGCCGACACCGCCGCGACCTACCCCGACCATCCGGCGCTGGTCGCCGGGACCACGACGACCTACCGCGCGCTCGACGCCCGCTCGAACCAGCTGGCCCGCCTGCTGATCGACGCGGGTGCGGGCACCGAAACCGTTGTCGCCCTGGGGCTGCCCCGCTGCGCCGAGCTGCACACGGGGATCTGGGCCGCCGCGAAGGCCGGTGCCGCGTTCCTGCCGGTCGACCCGAAGCATCCGGTGGACCGCATCGATCACATGCTCACCGACTCCGGCGCCCGGGTCGGTCTCACCCTGACCGCGTACCGGGCGAGCCTGCCCGACACCACCCGCTGGCTGGTCCTCGACGACCCCGACATCGTCGCCCGGCTGCGCGCCGCCGCCGACACCCCGCTCACCGCCGACGACCTGCCCACGCCGATCCGCCTGGCGAATCCCGCCTGGATGATCTACACCTCCGGGTCGACCGGAACTCCCAAGGGCGTCACCGTCACCCATCGCGGCCTGGCCGACCTCGTGGCGGCGCAGCGCGCCGATCTCGGACTCGATGACCGGTCGCGGGTGCTCCAGGTCGCCTCGCCGAGTTTCGACGCGTCGATCTTCGAGGCGCTGATGGCGTTCGGCAGCGGTGGCGCCTGTGTGATCGCGCCGCCCGAGGTCTTCGGTGGCGCGCCGCTGGCCGAGCTGATCGCCGCCGAGGCGGTCACGCACATGGTGATCACTCCGTCGGCGCTGGCCACGATCGATCCCGCCGAGGTGTCGAGCGTGCGGGTACTCGCGGTGGCGGGCGAGGCGGTCGGCCCCGATCTGGTCGGGCGCTGGTGCGGCGGGGCCGCGGAGCGGCGGATGGTCAATCTGTACGGGCCGACCGAATACACCATCTGGGCAACGGGTTCCGCGCCGTTGTCCACGACGGAGCCGGTCACCATCGGCACCCCGATCCGGGGCGCGGCCGTGCTCGTCCTCGACGATCGGTTGCGGCCGGTACCGGTCGGCGTCGCCGGTGAGCTGTATCTGACCGGCACCGCCACCGCCCGGTGCTACCACGCCCGGCCCGGGCTGACCGCCGCGCGCTTCGTCGCCGATCCCTACGGCGCGCCCGGCGAGGTGCTCTATCGCACCGGCGATCTGGTGCGCTGGATCCGCCCGCCCGAGCTCGGGTTGACGCTGGAATACCTCGGCCGCACCGACTTCCAGGTGAAGGTGCGCGGTCAGCGCATCGAGCTCGGCGAGATCGACGCGGTGCTCGGCGGCATCGACGGCGTCGATCTCGCGGTGACACTGGGTGTGCCCGGTCCCACCGGCGCGACCGCGCTGGCGGCCTATCTGGTGCGGATGCCCGGCGCCGACCTCGATCTCGCGCGGGTGCGGGCCGTCGCCGCCGACAGTCTGCCCGCCTACATGGTGCCCGCGGCCTTCGTCGTCCTGGACGCCATCCCGGTCAACGCTGTCGGCAAACTCGATCGCAAGGCCCTGCCGGAACCGGTGTTCATCGCCGAGGAGGCGCCGTATCTGGCGCCGCGGACACCCACCGAACACGTCCTGGCCGAGGTGTACGCCGAGTTGCTCGGGCGCGACCAGGTCGGCGTCGACGATTCGTTCTTCGCCCTCGGCGGCGACAGCATCCTGGCGATCCAGCTGGTCACCCAGGCGAAACTGCGTGGGGTGCACTGCACACCGTTGCAGGTCTTCGAGCATCGCACCGTCGCGGCGCTGGCCGCCGCCGTCGACGCCGCCGGGACAGTCGAGGCGCTCGCGGAGCTGCCCGGCGGCGGGGTCGGCGACCTGCCGCTGACCCCGATCGTCCGGTACATGATCGAGCGCGGCGGCGATTTCGACCGCTTCGCCCAGACCGCGGTGCTGGAACTGCCCGTCGGCATCGAGCGCACGGACCTGGTGGCCACGCTCACCGCCGTCATCGACCGGCACGACATGCTGCGGGCCCGGCTGTGGTCCGACGAGGACGGCTGGCAGCTGCGGGTGGCGGAACCGGGCACGATCGAGGTGGACGCCCTGGTGCACCGCACCGAGATCGACGCCGCGGCCGAACCCACCGAACTGCGCGAGGACGTCCGCAGCGAACTCGACTCCGCGCTGAACCGGCTCGATCCGGCCGACGGCGTCGTGCTGCAGTTCGTCTGGCTCGATCCGGTCGGTGCCGCGGGCTCGCGCACCCGGCCCGGACGGCTGATCGTGGTGGCCCACCACCTCGCCATCGACAGTGTGTCGTGGCGAATCCTGGTGCAGGACTTGATCGGAGCCTGGGCCCAGGTGTCGGCGGGCGCCACCCCGGTGCTGGCCGAGACCGGGACCTCGATGCGGCGCTGGTCCTACGCGCTGACCGAAGCCGCGCACTCCGACCAGCGGCTGGCCGAACTCGGCTACTGGCGCGACCTCGTCGGCGGCCCCGACCCGCTGCTCGGCGGCAGGCACCTCGATCCCGCCATCGATCAGGCCCACACCGTGCGCCGGGTCGACATCGAGGTCGACGCGGACGTCACCACCGCCCTGCTCACCACGCTGCCCGGGCTGTTCCACGGCGGTGTCACCGACGCGCTGTTCGCCACGCTCGCCCTGGCGCTGGTGCGCTGGCGGGCCCGGCGCGGCGTGGACGAGAAGTCCGCGCTGCTGCGGCTCGAAGGCCATGGCAGGCAGGAGGAAGTCGTCCCCGGCGCCGACCTGTCCCGCACGATCGGCTGGTTCACCAACCTGTACCCGGTGCGGCTCGACCTGTCCGGCATCGACATCGACGACGCGTTCGCCGGCGGCCCGGCGATGGGCGCGGCCATCCGCGCGGTCAAACACGATCTGCTGTCGGTGCCGGACAAGGGCATCGGGTTCGGCCTGCTGCGCTACCTGAATCCCGAGACCGCGGCACAGCTGCCGGAGCGGCTGCCCGGCCAGATCTGCGTCAACTATCTCGGCAGGCACACCGCCGCCGAGATCCCGGCCGGGCTGGAAGGTCTCGGCTGGCTGCCCACCGACGAATTCGGCGACCTGGATGTCGGCGAACACGCCACGGTCCCGGTGATGGCGGCGATCGACATCAACGCGTTGGTGCTCGGCGACCGCCTGCGCGCCGACTTCGGTTATCCGGCAGAACTACTCGACCGCGACGACGTCGCCGAGCTGGCCCAGCTGTGGACCCGGGCCCTGGGCGCGGCGGCGCGCTTCGCCGACTCCCCGGCGGCCGAACGCGCCTCCGCCGAGGAAGCCGCCGCCATGGTCGCCGCCGCGGCCGAACCCGCGGGCGCCGGCTCGAGCGGTCTCGGACTCGACGTGCTGCTGCCGATCCGGCTCGGCGGCGACAAACCCGCCCTGTTCTGTGTCCATTCCTCCTCCGGAATGTCGTGGAGCTACCTGGGATTCGCCGAGCGACTGCGGCCGGGCAGACCGATCTACGGCCTCCAGGCGCCCGACCTCAGCGGCCGCGAGCCCTCGGCCCGGTCCATCGAGGAGTTCGCGCGGCGGTATGTGCGCGAGATCCGCGCGGTCCAGCCGCACGGCCCGTATCACCTGCTCGGCTGGTCCTTCGGCGGACTGATCGCCCATGCCATGGCGGTGCAGTTGGCCGAGGCGGGCGAGCGGGTCGGCGTGGTGGCGATGCTGGACACCGACACCGCCGATATCGACGGCGACAGCATCGAGCGCCTGTCGCCCGGCGCGTTCATCAACACCTTCGGCGCGATCTTCGGCATCGACAACGTCCCCGCCGAAGCCACCGCGCAGGAGGCGGCCGAGCTGATCGCCGCCGAACTCGGCGGGGTCGAACTCGTCGACGCGGCCACGATCGAACGGATGGCGGGCTCCTACAACGCCTCCGCCAGGACCAGAACCGGCTACCAGCGCCCGGTCTACCACGGTGACGTCCTCTATTTCACCGCCGCGGTCGACCCCGGCGAATGGATGGGTCCCGACGGCTGGCGCCCCTACGTGACCGGCGCGATCGTCGCCCACGACGTCGAGACAACCCACGACGAGCTGACCAATCCCCTCGCACTGTCGGTGATCTCGCCGGTGCTGGATGACCACATGGAAGCAGGAGACCGGACATGAGCGTCGCACCGAGCCCCACCCTCACCTCCACCGGCGGCGTGGTCGTCGAAGGGATCGAGAAGTCCTTCGGCGACGTCCACGCCCTGCGCGGCGTCGACTTCGTGGCCGCGCCCGGCGAGGTACTCGGCATCCTCGGGCCCAACGGCGCGGGCAAGACCACGATGGTGAACGTCTTGTCCACGCTCATCACCCCCGATCGGGGCCGGGCCGTGGTCGCCGGGCACGATGTCGTCACCGACCCCGCGGCGGTCCGCAAATCCATCATGCTGACCGGCCAGTACGCCGCGCTCGACGACATGCTCAGCGGCTACGAGAACCTCGTCCTGTTCGGCAGGTTGATGGGCCTGCGTAAACCGGCGGCCCGGGCCAGGGCCAAAGAACTGATCGCCGAATTCGATCTGGAGCGGGCCGCGAACCGGCGGGTCGGCACGTACTCCGGCGGCATGCGGCGGCGCATCGACATCGCCTGCGGGCTGGTGGTCCGGCCCGATGTGGTCTTCCTCGACGAGCCGACCACCGGCCTGGATCCCCGCAGCCGTCAAGGTGTCTGGGACCTGGTGCGCAGCTTCAAGAACGCGGGCATCACCACCCTGCTCACCACCCAGTACCTCGAGGAAGCCGACGCGCTCAGCGACCAGATCATCGTCATCGACCACGGCGTGGTGATCGCCTCCGGCACCGCCGACGAGCTGAAACACCGCACCGGCGGCAGCTACTGCGAGGTGGTGCCGCTCGATCTGGAGGAGATGCCCGCCATCGTCGCCGCGCTCGGCTCGCTGCTGCCCGCCGAGAATCTGGCGGCGCTGACACCGGAATCCGACCGGATCACCATCCCGGCCCCCGACGGCGCCAAGACCCTCGCCGAAGCACTGCGCCGCCTCGACGACGCGTCGGTCGAACTCGTCGACATCGCGCTGCGCCGTCCCTCGCTCGACGACGTGTTCCTCCAGCTCACCGGCCATCTGCCGACAACCGAGACGGCACCGGAGGTCGTGTCGTGACCGCCACTACCTGGCACACCCACGTCCGCGCCGCCCCGGACACCGTGCAGCAGTGGTGGGTGCTGACCACCCGGCTGATCGTGCCCTCGGTCAAGACCGGCGAGGTGCTGTCCTCGATAGTCGCGCCCGCCGCGTTCACGGCCAGCTTCTACATCCCGCTCAAGACCGTGATGATGTTCTCCGGCAACGGTTTCAGCAGCTACGCCCAGTACATGATGCCGCTGGTGATCCTGCAGGCCGCCGCCTTCACCGCCATCTCGGCGGCGTTCCGCTCGGCCACCGATTCCGTGGCCGGGCTCAACCGCCGGTTCGGCGCGATGCCGCTGCGCCCGCTGGTGCCGGTGGCGGCGCGGATGTCGGCCAACATCTTCCGGCTGCTGATCTCCTTGGCCGCGGCGATCGTGTCCGGGTACGTGATCGGTTTCCGGTTCCGGCTCGACGCCGCGCACACCCTCGGGTTCTTGGCGTTCTCGTTGCTCATCGGGATCGCGTTCACCCTCGGTGCCGATGTCATCGGCACCGTGTCCAAGAGTCCGGAGGCCACCACGCAGGCCTTGGTGTTGCCGCCGTTGATCTTCGGCATGCTCTCGACCGGTCTCGCGCCGGCGAGCCAGTTCCCGAGCTGGATCCAATGGTTCGTCCGAAATCAGCCGGTTTCCCAGTTCGCCATCGTGTTGCGGGCGCTGGCCGGTGACACCGCCGGGAACGCTGGCACGATCAGCTGGTCGCTGGTGACCCCGTCGCTGCTGTGGCTCGCGGCGATCCTGCTGATCAGCCTCCCCGTGGCCATCCGGCTGAGTTCGAGGAGGGCGTGATGACACTGCTTGCCGCTCGTACCGAGCAGACCACCACGGGTTCGGAGACCACGCCGGGCGCGCTGGTCCGGCACACCCTCATCCAGACCCAGCGCCTGCTGCTGCGCTGGGCCCGCAATCCGGTCACCCTGCTGGAGACCCTGCTCATCCCGTGCCTGCTGCTGATCATGCTCGACATCGTCGTCGGCGGGCAGATCCAGAAGTTCACCGGCGACGACGCCCTCTACGGCTCGGTCCCGATGGTCGCCATCGTCGGCGCGCTCTCCGGCGCCGTGGCCAGCGGGGTCCTGCTCGGGCGCGAACGCGACGCCGGTCTGCTGGCCCGGTTCTGGGTGCTGCCGGTGCACCGGGCCTCCGGGATCGCCTCGCGCGTGCTCGCCGAGGGCTGCCGGATCGTGCTCGGCACCATCGCCGTGGTGCTCGTCGGCGCGCTGCTGGGCTTCCGGTTTCATCAGGGTCCGCTGGCGGCGCTCGTGTTCCTGGCGGTGCCGGTGCTCTTCGGACTCGCCTTCGCCACCATCGTCACCGCGATCGCCGTCTTCACCGCGAAAGCCTCACTGGTCGAAGGCGTCACCATCCTCACCTCGCTGATGATGTTCTTCAGCACCGGCTTCGTCCCGCTGATCGCCTTCCCGACGTGGATCCAGCCGATCGTGCGCAATCAGCCGATGTCGGTCGCCGTGGACGCCATGCGCGGTCTCGCCGACGAGGGGCCGATCGCGCGGCCGCTGACCCTGACCCTGGTGTGGTGTCTGGGCGCGATCGTGCTGTTCGCGGTCCCCGCCGCGATCGGGTTCCGGCGCGCCAGCCGACGCTGAGTGGCCCCGCGAACCCGCGGCGCCGGGCCGCCCTGCCACGCAGTACCCTCGTGCGCATGCCGGTGAGCGCCCGAGTACGCACCCGATTCCGTCGCACCGCCGAGCAGGGCGTCCGCGTCCGCTCGCGTGGCGTCCTCGCCGTCGCCGCGCTGCTGTGCGTCGCCGTGGTCACCGCGGGCTGCGCGGACAAGCACGACGACGCGAGCACGATCATCCGCACCACCACCAATATCGCCGGGGCCGGTGTGGTCGGCGTGGCCAGGGACACCGCCACGGCGTGCCCGCTGCCGAGCGCCCCCGATCCCGCCGCGGGCGCGACCCGCACCGTCACCCATGCCGCCGGGACCACACAGGTCCCCGCCGACCCGCAGCGCATCGTGGTGCTCACCAGCTCGGCGCTCGACGCCGCCTGTGCGGTGGGCCTGTGGGAGCGGGTCGCCGGCGCGGTCACCCTCGACGGTGAACGTCCGCAGCCGATGTACCTCGGCTACGGCGTGCTGAAGGTGCCGAGCATCGGCTCGATCGGGCAGCCCGATCCGGCGCGCATCGCCGCGCTGAAGCCCGACCTGATCCTCGGCGACGTCGCCCCGGCCGCCGGCGGCTACGAGGCGCTGAGCGCGATCGCCCCGACCGTCCTCATCGGCTCCGGCGGCAGCTGGCAGTCCGACTTCGCGGCCTACGCCTCCGGAATGGGCCGCGGCGCCGCCGCCGACGCCGCTCTGCGCGCCTACCTCACCGAGGCGCACGATCTCGGCCCGGCGCTCAACGCGAGCCAGTCGCAAGCCTCGGTGCTGCGTTTCACCGCCGACACCACCCAGGTCCAGGGCAGCGAGACCTTCGCGGCCCAGGTCCTGTCCGATGTCGGCGTGCAGCGCCCGACCGCGCAGCGCGGCACCTCCTACGACATCACCACCGCGGACCTGGCCACCAAGGCCGAGGGCGACATCATCTACGTGATGTTCGCGGGCAAGGCGGGCGAGGACCACGGCAAGCGGGTCCTGCGCTCGGACGAGTTCACCGAGCTCGGCGCCGCGACCGATCGTCGCGTCTTCGCCGTCGACGACAGCGTCTGGCACACCACCGGCCTGACCGCCGCCCGCGCGATCCTCACCGACCTGCGCGACAGCCTCAACGGGTACGTCACCGACTGACCGCGGGGGCTCCCAGCGAACACCCAGCGTGTTCCCAGCTCCGGCGCAGTACCCGCGCCTACCGTCGTCGGCGACACGGTACGAGCGAAGGAGCAGCGATGGACGACCACGATCTCGGACTCGGGCACGACCTGCGGGTCATGTCGCGACGGCGGATCCTCGGCATGATCGGTGCCGCGAGCCTGGCGACCGCGGCGGCGGCCTGCGCCTCGGCGACCGACTCGGGCGTCACCGACACCGCGACGACCACGCCCGACACGGCGACTCCCGCCGCCGCGCCGCAGGAGACGGCGGGCCCGTACCCGGGTGACGGGTCCAACGGACCCAATGTGCTGATCGAATCGGGCGTCGTCCGCTCCGACATCACCACCAGCTTCGGCGCGTACTCCGGTGTGGCCCAGGGTGTTCCGATGACTCTCACGCTGAACCTGCGCGATCTCGCCAAGGGCGCCGCGGGCGCGGGAATGGCCGTCTACGTCTGGCACTGCGATCGCGAGGGCCGGTACTCGCTCTACAGCGAGGGCGTCACCGAGCAGAACTACCTGCGCGGCGTCCAGGTCGCCGACGACACCGGCACCGTCCGCTTCACCTCGATCTTCCCCGCCTGCTACGCGGGCCGTTGGCCGCACATCCACTTCGAGGTCTACGACGACCTCGCTATCGCCGTGGCGGGCGACAACGCCCGCCTCACCTCCCAGATCGCCCTCCCCCAGGACTCGTGCGAATCCGTCTTCGCCGCCGACTCCGGCTATTCCGCGAGCATCGAGAACATGTCCGGCGTGTCGCTGTCCTCGGACAATGTCTTCGGCGACGGCTGGGACGCCGAACTCGCCACCGTGACCGGGACACCCGCCACCACCATGGCCGTGTCCCTCACCGTCGGTGTCGCCGCGAAGTCCCAGAACACCCAGTCCGGCACCGGTTCTCCCGGCACCCCACCCGGCGGCAGTGGCCCCGCGGGCCCTCCGCCCGGCGGTGAGGGCCCCGGCGGTGGTCCATCACCCCGGTGACCGGCCACCGACGCCCCGCGCGGCGGAGAGGTCGTCGGCCGTCAATCGAATTGCACGGTCGCGAGCATGTCGCGCGCGAGTTGTTCGGGATCGGCCGACGAGGCCAGCTCCGACCCGTCCAGCGCGCCCTCCCGCCACAGCGTCGCGAACCCGTGCACCAGTGACCAGGCGGCGAGCCGGGTCGACCGCTGTCGATCGGGCGACTGCCCGGCCTGCATCTCGGCGATCCCCGATCGCAAGGCCGCGCCCGATCGTTCTCGGGCAGCGCGTAGTTCGGGGTCGTCGGCGCGCAGCACCTCGCGCCGGTACATGATGTCGAACCGGCCGGGGTTGGCCAGCGCGAAGCGGATGTAGGCGACGGCGACCTCGCGCATGTCCGCACCCGCGGCCGCCAATTCCGTGGCCAGCAGGTCGAATCCCTCGATCGCCAAGGCGGTGAACAGGCCCGCCCGGTCGCCGAAGTGGTGTGCGGGGGCTGCGTGGGAGACCCCGGCCCGGCGCGCCAGCGCGCGCAGCGACACCGCCTCGACGCCCTCGGCCGCGATCTGCTCGGCCGCCGAGTCCAGCAGCGCCGCCCGCAGATCCCCGTGGTGATACCCGGTCTTGGTCATGCCTCGATCCTGACGCACAAACTTGTCATTGACAAGTTCAGCGTTCGGTGCCAATCTTTCCAGTGTCAAGATTGGCAGCAGGCCAGTCGGCACCGCTTCGAGGAGTTCCCATGGCCCCGTTCATCGTTCTCGCCGTCGTCACCGCCCTGGCCAGGCTGATCGGCCTGCTCACCGGAGTGTCCTGGCTGGATTCCTGGCCCCGCGCGATCGCCCTCGGCCTGGCCGCCATGTTCACTCTCACCGCGAGCGCCCACTTCCTCGAACCCCGCCGGACGGCCCTGATCGCCATGGTCCCGCCCCGCCTCCCCAACGCGGCCGCGCTGGTCACACTCACCGGCATCCTCGAACTGGCAGGTGCTCTCGGCTTGCTGATCCCGGCCACCGCCCCGCTCGCCGCCGCCGGACTGTTCGTCCTGCTACTGGCCATGTTCCCGGCCAATGTCCGCGCGGCCCGCGCCGATCTGGGCATCAAGACCATGCCCCTACCCGCCCGCACCGCCCTCCAGGCGCTGTTCCTCGCCGCCTGCGCGGTCGTGGTCGCGGCCTGAGCAGGCGGCCCGCCGCACCGCTCTCGCCGGGTCCGGCGCGGTCGGGGCCGCGCCGTCACCGCCCTGCCGTCGCGCCGGCGGCGCCGTCCCGGTCGCGTCGACCAAGGCGCGGATCGCCCTCGGCTTCGCGCCGTAACCTCCAGCGCGGCACCCCGATCCGCGACAAGAGGAGTCCCGCGATCAGCGACCGGCGTATTTTTCGGCGGCGGCCGCCAACCCCAGGTGCACGATGTCGGTGAAGGTCGTGAGATCGCGGATGAGGGTGTCGATCTCGCCGGTGGTACCCGCCGCGGTCTGGTGCAGCCAGTCGGCGACGGTGTCGAACAGGCCGCCGATCGTGGAGACGGCGAGGGCGTGCAGGTCGATGCCGATGCCCGCGGCGGGGACGAACTCGTATTCGCGCCACAGGGTTTCGAGGAACTGGGCGGCCCAGCGGCGGTTCGTGCGGCGCTGCTGTTCGACCTTGGCGGAGATGCCGCTGGCCTCCCCGAAGGTGACCTGGGCGACGCGGGGATCGTCGACCAGCGAGTGCGCGAAGGCCGCCACCACCACCGACACCACCTCGTCGCGCCCGCCGGTGCACTCGGCCAGCGCGGTGGCGACCTCGGCCTGGGCGCGTTCGCTGAGCTGCTGGAGCAGGGCCAGGTAGCAGGACTCCTTGCTGTCGAACAGTTCGTAGAAGGCCTTGTTGCCGACGAAGGCGGTCTGACAGATCTGCTCGATCGCCGTGTTGACGTAGCCGTCGACGGCGATGAGCTCGAACGCGGCGGCCAGGATCTGCTCACGCCGGCGGGCGCGGCGCTGCTCGGCGTCCAGACCCTGGATGCGCCGGGAGCGAACGGGACTCTTCTCGGTCGACGTCACGCAGCTCAGCCTACCGATCGCGCAATATGAACAAGAACTCTTGTTACTAACAAGAGAACCTGCTGTAATCAGCATCACCTACCGAAGGAGATGCCATGCAGCGCAGCACGGCCACCCACCGATCCCGACGCCTCGGCGCCCCCGCCCTGCTGGCCGCCGCCGTGCTGGCGATGACCGCAGGTCCCGCCGTGGCCGAGGATTTCCAGCTCCCCCCGTTGCCGAACGAGGCCCAGGTGTATCCGGCGGTCGTACCGCTGCCGACCCCGCAGCAGGACCCCTGGTACGACGACCCGGCCGATATCGCGGCCTACGCCAACGGCGAGGTGATCCGCACCCGCGTCGTACAGACCTACGCGCTCGGCATCCCGGTCCCGGTGCACACCACCCAGCTCCTGTTCCGCAGCACCGACGCCCGCGACAACCCGATCGCCACCGCGACCACCGTGCTGATGCCGGGCGTCCCGTGGCTGGGTCCCGGTGCGCGCCCGCTGATCTCGTACCAGGAGGCGATCGACAGCCTCGGCAGGCAGTGCAATCCGTCGTACACGCTGCGGGCGGGCATCCAGAAGGAGGTCGCGCTGATCGGCCAGTTCCTGGCCGCGGGCGCGGCGGTGGTGGTCACCGACTTCGACGGCAAGCGCAACACGATCATGTCCCCGAGCGAGGGCCGGATGGTGCTCGACGGCATCCGGGCCGCCCAGCGCGGCGGACTCGGTCTCGAGGCGTCGCCGGTGGGCCTGTGGGGGTACTCCGGCGGCGGCAATGCCTCGGCGTCGGCCGCCGAACAGCACCGCGGCTACGCGCCCGAGCTCGCGCTGCGCGCCAGCGCCCAGGGCGGTATCCCCGGCGACAAGGTCGCGATCGCGCCGTTCGCCATCTCGGGCACCCAGCCGCAGGCCAACTTCACCGGCTGGCTGGCCATTCTCGGGCTGGCTCGCGAATACCCCGAGTTCGATCAGGCCCTGCAGACCTACCTGACGCCGGAGGGCAAGCAGGTCGCCCGCGATCTGGCGGACCGCTGCCTCTACACCGCGGTCGGCTCCACACTGCTGCGCCCGGTCGCCGACTACCTGACCGACCCGGCCGCCGCGCTGGCCGCCGCCCACGAGGGATTGGCAGCGGCGAGCTTCGGCCGTCCCGAGAACACCCCGGACATCCCGCTGCTCATGTGGCATTCGACCACCGATCAGCTGCTGCCCGCCGAACTGGCCATCGACGAGATCGCCGCCGCCTACTGCGCGCGCGGGGTGAACATGCGCATGTTCCGGGTGCCGATGTCGGAGCACATCAGCGCCGAGATCGTCCCCGAGCTCGGCACCGTCGCCTGGCTGCTGGCGGTCACCGCCGGCGCCGACCCGGGGCCGACGCTGTGCTGAGCCGATCCACGTCCACTCGCCCCCAGGGAGATCCACCATGAGCCCATCGACCTGGACGCACACCGCGTCGACCAGGGCGCGCCAGCTGCGCGCCATGCAGCGTGCCGGACTGATCGATCTGCGGCGCCCCGATCGACTCGTCCACACCGCCCGCGCGATGCGCGTCTACGGCCCGATCGCCGGCGGCATCCTGACCTCGGCCAGGCGCACCCCGGACCGGATCGCGCTGGTCGACGGCGCACATCGGATCAGCTACGGCGACCTCGACCGACGCACCGACGCGATCGCCGCCCGCTGGCACGCCGAGGGCGTCACCGCGCGCGACACCATCGGCGTGCTCTGCCCCGACGGACTGCGCCTGGTGCAGACCATGGCCGCCGCGGCGAAACTCGGCGCGCGACTGGTGCTGCTCAACACCGGGTTCGGTGCTGCGCAGTTGCGGGATGTGCTGTCCAGGGAAAAGGTCGCGGCGCTGGTCCTGGACCCGAGTCTGGCCGCGCTCGCCGACACGCTCCCCGAGGGGGTGGTCCTGCTCGACACCGAGGGCCCCGAGACCGGGGCGCGGGCGCCCGTTCCAGCCGAGCAGGGCGGTTTCGTCCTGCTCACCGGCGGCACCACCGGAACACCCAAAGGCGCGCCACGTCAGGTCGAATCGCCTTTGGCGGGCGCGCAATTCGTCGACCGGGTGCCGCTGCGACGCGGGCAGACGGTGCTGTTGTGCGCTCCGCTGTTCCACGGTACCGCGCTGTCCCAGTTCATCCTGTCGCTGAATCTGGGCTCGACGATCGTGCTGCACGGCAAGTTCGACGCCCGCCGCGCCCTGGACCAGATCGCCGAACACCGCGCCGACATGATCGTGCTCGTCCCGACGATGCTGCGCCGCATCCTCGATCTGGGCCCGGAAACGTTGTCCGCCACCGACACCGGTTCGCTGCGGATCGTGTTCACCGCGGGCGCCGCGCTCCCGTCGGCCCTGGGCAGCAGGGCGATCGAGGTCTTCGGCCCGGTGATCTACAACTTCTACGGCTGCACCGAGACCGGCACCGCCACCGTCGCCACGCCACAGGACTGGCTCGCCGCGCCGGGCACGGTCGGCCGGGCGCCGGTCGGGATCACGGTGGCGCTCTACGACGGCGACACCAGGGTGACCACCCCGGGCGCGGTCGGCACCGTGTATGTCGGCAACTCGATCGCCTTCCACGGGTACTCCGGTGGGGGTTCCAAACAGCTCAGGGGCGGGTTGATGAGTACCGGCGACCTGGGCCACTTCGATACCGAGGGCAGGCTTTTCATCGACGGACGCGACGACGACATGATCGTCTCCGGCGGCGAGAACGTCTTCCCCGGCGAGATCGAGGACCTGCTCTACCGGCACCCTGCCGTGACCGAGGCCGCGGTGATCGGGGTGCCCGACGAGGAGTTCGGGCAGCGGCTGGCCGCGTTCGTGGTCCGGGCGGGCGAGCTCGACGCCGACGCCGTCCGCGCCTACGTGAAGTCGCGTCTGGCCCGGTTCAAAGCCCCGCGCGATGTGGTGTTCGTCGACGAACTCCCGCGCACGCCGACCGGCAAGATCGACCGCATCGGCCTGGCGGCACTGCGCTGAGCAGGTAGCGGCGACGAGGGGTCGCCGCCACCGTGGGATCATGCGCGGTCGAGTGCGGCGGCCAGCACGGGTCCGATGGTGGTCAGGGCGCTCGGGCCGGTGATGTCCCAGTGGGTGGCGTCGACGGCGACATCGCGGATCTCGCCGTCGATGTGGTCGCGCCACGCCCCCGCGGCCCGGCCCGCGCCGCGGTCGTCGCGGCCCGCGGTGAAGAACAGCAGGTCGCCGTGGAAGACACGGGGGCGGTGCGCCGCGCCGATGACCTGGGCGTGCAGGATGCCCGCGAAGATCCGGTGTACCCGCTCGGCGGTCAGTTCCGTGAACGGTCCGGGCAGCTCGGCCACCAGTGCGACCGCGTCGTCGGGTGTGAATTCGCCGATGGGCGTGACCAACTCGTGGTCGGTACCGAACTGACCGAGCAGATCACCGACCGTCACCGGTGTCTGGCTGCGGTATTCGACGTCCCCGACGAAGGAGTCCAGCATGGCCAGTACCGTCACCCGCTCGCCCAGGTCCTGCAAGCGCACGGCCATGGCGTGGGCGATGACCCCGCCGACGCACCAGCCCAGCAGCCGGTACGGCCCGTGCGGCTGGACGGCCCTGATCCGCGCCACGTAGTCGGCGGCGAGCGCGTCCAGCGACTCCGGCAGCGGCGCCTCCTCGGCGATGGCCGGTGCCTGCAATCCATAGACCGGGCAGTCGAGTTCGCCGGTCAGCCCGGCGAAACTCCAGGCCAAACCGACCACCGGATGCACGCAGAACAGCGGTGCGCCGCGCCCCTGCCCGCGCAGGGCGAGCACCGGTGTCAGCAGGGAGGCGTCCTCGCCCGCCGTGTTCTCGGCGATGCGGCGGGCCAAGCCTGCCGGGGTGGGGTCGGTGAACAGCCACAGCAGCGGGAGGTCGGTGGCCAGCTCGGCCCGCAGACGCGCCACCACGCGGGTGGCGACCATCGAGTTGCCGCCGAGATCGAAGAACGAGTCGTCGGCGCCGACCCGGTCGCGGCCGAGGAGTTCGGCGTACACGGCGGCGACGCACTGTTCGACGGCGCCCGCCGGGGCACGGTAGGCGGCCGAACCGAACTCCGGGCTCGGCAGCGACGTGAGCGCGAGCTTGCCGTTCGCCGTCAGCGGCAGACTGTCGATGACGACGACCGCCGCCGGAATCTGATGCTCCGGCAGCCGGTCTCGCAGCTGGGCGCGGACCTCGGGGCCGCTGATCGCCTCACCGCCGCCGGGCACGACGTAGCCGATCAGCTGTCGTCCGGTCGCCGGATCGTCGCGCACCACCACGACCGCGGCGCCGATCCCCGGGCACTCCAGCAGCGCCACCTCGACTTCGGCCGGTTCGATGCGGTAGCCGCGGATCTTCACCTGGCGGTCCGCGCGACCGAAGTGCTCGAGCGTGCCCGCGCGGGTCCAGCGGCCGAGATCGCCCGAGCGATACAGGATGCCGCCCGCCACCGCGGGATCCGCGATGTAGCGGGTGGCGGTGAGGCCGGGCCGGTGCAGATAGCCCCGGGTCACCTGGGCACCGCCGACGTAGATCTCGCCCAGGACGCCGGTCGGCACCGGCCGCAGCCGATCGTCGAGCACCCGCACGATGAGCCCGTCGAACGGTCGGCCGACCGGGCTGCCCGCGCGATCGTGCGCGCCGGCGGCGAGGGTCGTGTGGGTGAGGTGCACGGTGGTCTCGGTGATGCCGAACATGTTGACCAGCTCGGGTCCGCCCGTGCCGTGCCGGTCGTACCAGGCGGCGAGTCGGCGCGGGTCGAGCGCCTCGCCGCCGAAGACGATGCGCCGCAGAGACAGTGGTGGAGCACCCGTGGCCCGTGCGTCGGCGTCGTCCAGCCCGGCGAAGGCCGACGGGGTCTGGCCGAGGATCGAGACCTGTTCGCGCACCAGGAGTTCCCGCAGGTGCTCGGGTGAGCGCGCGGTGTCCTGGTCCACCACCACCAGGGCCGCCCCGGTCGTGAGCGCACCCCACAGCTCCCACACCGAGAAGTCGAAGGCCGTCGCGTGGAACAGGGCCCAGACATCGGTGGACCGGGTCGACAGCACCCGCCGGGTCCGGTCGAGCATGGCGACGACCTCGCGATGTTGCACCGCGACGCCTTTCGGTGTGCCGGTCGTCCCGGAGGTATAGATCACGTAGGCGAGATCCGCCGCGTGGATCGTGCCGTCCGTTCCTGTGGCGAGCCGAGGCTGTGACCCGCGCACCGCGTCGGGCTCGCGCCGCGCACCGGTCGGCCGCCGATCTTCGGCGTCGACGTGCGCGCGGTGGGCGACACGATAGGCCGAGAGTGCCTGCGGCTCAGACGTATCCGACGAGGCGTCCCCACCGGACGTGCGGTGCGGCGGGCCCGGGTCGGTGTGACGGACCACGAGCCCTTCGGCGATCACGCACACCGGTCGCGCGTCGGCCAGCAGGTAGTCGATCCGCTCGCGGGGGTTCCCTGGGTCGAGGGGAACGTAGGCCGCGCCGCTGCGCACCACCGCGACGATCGCCACCACGAGCTCGGCCGAGCGCGGCACCACGACGGCGACCCGTCGCTCCGGCCCCGCCCCGTGCGCCACGAGTTCCCGGGCCAGGGCCGCGCTGCGGTCATCGAGGTCCTGATAGGTGAGGGTGGTCTCCCCCGCGCGCACGGCCACCGCGTGCCGGTGCCGATGCGCGGCGATGTCGAACAGATCGCGCAGCGTGCGGTGGTCGAGGCGGGTCACGACGGGTGCCGGCGCCGGGTCGACCAGCACGATGTCACCGACCGTCCGTCCCGGTTCGGCGGCGACCGCGCGGGCGATGCGCTCGATCGTCTCGGCGAACCGGGCGATGGTGTCGCGGTCGAACAGGTCGGTCGCGTAGGTGAGCGCCAGGCCCACGGTGTCGGCCGTCGGGTTCGACATCGTCAGCTGGAGGTCGAATTTCGCCGGTGTCGCGGTCGGCGCGACCGGTTCGACAACGAGCCCGCCGAGGTCGGCTCCGACCGCCTCGACCCGGGTCTCGGCGGTGAGCACGACCTGGAACAGCGGATGGTGGGCCCGGGTGCGCGGCGGATCGAGCGCCTCGACGACCCGTTCGAACGGAATGTCGGCGTTGGCCAGCGCGCCGAGGTCGATATCGCGGACCCGGGTGAGCAGCGCGGTGAAGGACTGCGCGAGATCGACGCTCGTGCGCAGCACCACCATCGCGACGAACATGCCGACGAGGTCGTCCAGTTCGGGGCCACCGCGCCCGGCCACCGGAGTGCCGATGGCGATATCGGAGCCAGCGCCCGATCGGGCCAGCGCGACCGCGAGCACGGCATGCACCACCATGAACTGGGTCGCGCCGTGCGCCACCGCGATCCGGCGCAGGGCGGCGGTGAGCTCGGCGTCGAGGGTGACCTCGTACAGCGCGCCGCGTCCGGAGGCCACCGGCGGGTGCGGACGGTCGACGGGCAGGGCCAGCCGGGGCGCCAGCCCGGACAGCCGAGCCCGCCAGTACCGCAGTTGACTGTCGAAGGTCGCCGCACCGGCGGGATCTGCCGACCACTCCTGGTGTGCCAGTGCGTAATCGGCGTAGGTGACGGGCAGCGGCGGCAGTTCCGGCGCCGAGTGCCGGAGCCGCGCGGCGTACGCGCCGAGCAGATCCCGCAGCAGGGGGCCCAGCGACCAGCCGTCGGCGCTGATGTGGTGCACGACCACGGTCAGCGCGTGGTCGTGGTCATCGAGCCTGAACAGCCTGGTGCGCAGCGGCAGGTCGACGGTGAGATCGAAACCGGCCGTAGCGAATTCGGCCACCATGTCCATGATTTCCGTGGAGCGCACCGGCACCGGGGTGAGGGTGGTGCGCGCGTGATCGATCGGGACGATGTGCTGAATACCGACGCCGTCCCGATCGGGGTAGCGGGTGCGCAGTGGTTCGTGCCGCGCGACCACATCGTCGAGGGCGGCGCGCAGCACGTCGATCGACAGCGGCCCACGCAGCCGCACCGTCAGCGCGATATTGTCCGCCGGCGAACGGTGGTCGATCCGGTTGAGCACCCACAGACGCTGCTGGGCAGGCGCCAGCGGCACCGGCTCCGGCCGGGCGCGCCGGGTCACCGGCGGTCGCGGCGCCGCCTGCGCCAGGTGGCGGATCGCGACGGCGAGCCGGGCCACCGTCGGTGCGTCGAACACGGTGCGCACCGGGATCTGCTTGCCGGTCGCCGCGCCGAGGCGCGCCCCGAGCTGGGCGGCGAGCAGCGAGTTCCCGCCGAGGGCGAAGAAGTCGTCCTGGGCGGCGACCGAGTCCACGCCCAGCAGGCCGGCCATGACCGTGCCGATCAGCCGCTCGACCGAATCCGTCGGCGCCGCACCGCCTCGGGAGGCGAACACCGGGGCGGGCAGCGCGGCGCGGTCGACCTTGCCCACCGGCGTCAACGGCAGCTCGTCGAGCACGATCACGGTCGCGGGCACCGCGTGCGCGGCGAGTCTGCTCCGCGCGAATGTCAGCAGCGCGCCGGTATCGACGGCCCGACCCGGCTCGGCCGTCACGTAACTCACCGGCACCCGCGCCCCCGCCGGGGTCTCCCACCCGGTGGTGATCGCCGAGCGGACCGCATCATGGCCGGTCAGGACGGCGTCGATCTCGCCCGGCTCGACGCGGACGCCGAGCACCTTGAGCTGGAAGTCGGTGCGGCCGAGGAACTCCAGGGCCGCCGCGTCACCGCGATGCGCGCGGACCAGATCACCCGTGCGGTACATCCGGGCGCCGGGCCGGCCGAAGGGATCGGCCACGAAGCGCGTCGCCGACGTCCCCGGCCTGCGCCGGTACCCGCGCGCCACACCGGGGCCGGTCAGGTAGAGCTCACCGGGCTCGCCGGGTGGCACGGGACGCAGGCGATCGTCCAGGATCATCGCCGACCAACCGTCGAACACCGTCCCGAGCACCACCGGCTCACCCGCGGACAGCGTTGTCGCGGTGACGAAGATCGTCGTCTCGGTCGGGCCGTAGGCGTTGACGTAGATCCGCCCCGGCGCCCATCGCGCCACCAGCGCCGGGTCCGAGACGTCACCGCCGACCACCAGCCCGCGCAGTGTCCCGTGGCGCGCCGGGTCGAGGGTGGCCAGCACCCCGGGGGTGAGCACGGCGTGGGTGACCGCCCGGTCGGCGATGAGCTCGTCGAGTTCACCACCACCGGTGATCTCCGGCGGCACGATGACCGCCGTCGCCCGGTGCGTGCACATCAGCATCAGCTCGAGCACGAACAGGTCGAAACCCGGTGAGCTGACCTGGAGGACGCGCGCCCGCTCGAACGAGCCGAGCCGCGCCGACACCGCCGCGACCAGCGTCGCGAGCCCGCGGTGGGTCACGGCGACCGACTTCGGCGCCCCGGTCGAGCCGGAGGTGTAGAGGACATAGGCGAGCTGGTCCAGGCGTGTCGGCGCGACCCGGTCGGCCTCGGTGAGCGGCGCCGGATCATGGCGCGCGCACCGCCGCGCGAAGTCGGGGTCGTCGAGCACCAGCCAGGTGATCCAGGTCGGCAGCTCGGCGAGCATCGACCGGGTGGTGATGCCGATGGTGGCGGCGGCATCGGCCAGCAGGTAGCGGCGCCGGGCCTGCGGCTGGCGCAGGTCCACCGGCAGGACGGCCGCACCGGTCGCGGCCACCGCCCACACCGCGCGCACCAGCTCCGCCGAGCGCGGCAGGGCCAGCACCACCACGGACTCGGGGCCGACCGCGTGCGTGATCAGCTCCCTGGCGAGCCGATGCGCCGCACCGGACAGGGTCGCGTAGGTCCAGCTCTCGTCGCCGTCGACGACGGCGATCCCCGCACCGGATCCGCCGCGATCGAGGATGTCACCGAGGGTGGCCTGTGGTCCGATCGCGGTCATGCTCCGATTAGATCGGCAACCGGATAGATCGGAAAACCCCGATTTCCATGGGCAAACCGCAGGTAGCAGCGTGATTGCTATCATGGCGGGCAGTGATCCATGACGTCGCGCCGTCTCGGCGCCGTTGCTCCGTCGCCGCTGTACGAGGAGGAAACATGGCTCAGGATTCCGAGGGTGCACCGATCCCGCCCGCGTCCGACAACGCCGCCGATCTGGACCTGCCGTGGGCCCCGCGCGACCATCCGTGGAGCGGACACCGCGCCGAGCACGACGCGCTCGAATGGGCCAAGGGCGATCCGCGGAAGCTGGCCGGAATCTATCTGTACCGGCAGCCCGGCGGTAACCCGGCGACCGAGGCCGACTACAAGTTCCCGGTCGCCGACATCATCGACGGACAGCCCACCCGCGTCTTCCACGCCGTCGCCAATGCCGCGGCCCGGCTCGACCAGGCCGATATCCCCGAGGCCGACCGTACCCGGGTCAAACACCGGATCAGCGAGCTGTACCGGGACGCGGCGAAGGCCTTCGACGACCCCGATCTGCGGGCGCCCTGGGATCGCTGAGTCAGCGCAGGCCGCGGAAGAACGCGCGGATGTCGCCGACCAGTAGCTCCGGCGCCTCCATCGCCGCGAAGTGCCCGCCCCGGTCGAACTCCGACCAGTGCACGATGTGGGCATTGCCTTCGGCGTAGCGGCGAATGGCGACGTCCTCGGCGAAGACCGCGACGCCGGTCGGCGTGGTCGACGGGGCGCTCGACCACGAGCGGGTGTGCGTGGCCTCGTAGTACAGGGCGGCCGAGGAACCCGCGGTGCCGGTGAGCCAGTAGAGCATCACATTGGTGAGCAGCCGATCTCGGTCCACGGCCGCCTCCGGGAGTCCGTCGGCCGGGAACGTCCACTCCTTGAACTTCTCCACGATCCACGCGAGCTGACCGATCGGTGAGTCGTGCAGACCGTAGGCGAGGGTCTGCGGCCGGGTCGCCTGGATCCGGAAGTAGCCACTGCCCTCGCCCTTGAACTGCGCGAGCCGGTCGAGCCGGGCCAGTTCGGCCACGGTCATCGTCGCCTTGTCCGCGTCGGTGACCGGCCCGAACGGCAGGAAGCCGACGGTCGCGGCATTGACGTGCACGCCGATCACCCGGTCCCCACCCGCCCGCCCGACCTCGGGGGTGATGAACGCGCCCCAGTCACCACCCTGCGCGCCGAACCGCTGGTAACCGAGCCTGGTCATGAGCTCGACCCAGGCCGCGGCGATCCTGGCCGGATTCCAGCCGGCGTCGGTCACCGGGCCGGAGAACCCGTACCCGGGCAGCGAGGGGATCACCAGATGGAAGGCGTCGTCGGGATCGCCGCCGTGGGCGCCGGGATCGGTGAGCGGCCCGATCACGTCCAGGAATTCGACGACCGACCCCGGCCAGCCGTGCGTGAGCAGCAGCGGTGTCGCGTCGGGCCGGGCCGAGCGCACATGCAGGAAATGGATGCGCTGGCCGTCGATCTCGGTGGTGAACTGCGGGAACGCGTTCAGTTCCGCCTCGGCCGCCCGCCAGTCGTAGGTGGTGCGCCAGTACTCGGCCAGTTCCCGCAGGTACCCCACCGGAACACCGCGGCTCCACTCGGCGCCCGGCTGCTCGGCGGGCCAGCGCGCGTCGGTCAGCCTGCGACGCAGATCGTCCAGGTCGCGCTGGGCGATGTCGATGCGGAAGGGAGTGATCGCGGTGCTCATCCCCGCGACGCTACGGACCGAACGCGATCTCGGGAACACCGTGTTCGCCGCCCACCGGAAATCGGTAGGCGGCGAGGCGGATTCGGCCGCGCGGGCTCAGGACGCGGGTTCGCTCAGAACTCCCAGTCCTCGTCCTCGGTATTGACCGCCTTGCCGATGACGTAGCTGGAACCCGAGCCGGAGAAGAAGTCGTGGTTCTCGTCGGCGTTGGGCGACAGCGCCGACAGGATCGCCGGGTTCACCTCGCACTCGTCCTTCGGGAACAGGCCCTCGTAGCCGAGGTTCATCAGCGCCTTGTTGGCGTTGTAGCGCAGGAACTTCTTGACGTCCTCGGTGAGGCCGACCTCGTCGTAGAGGTCCTGGGTGTAGTCGACCTCGTTGTCGTAGAGCTCGAAGAGCAGCTCGAAGGTGTAGTTCTTGAGCTCGTCGCGCTCGGCCTGGGAGACCAGCTCGAGGCCCTTCTGGTACTTGTAGCCGATGTAGTAGCCGTGCACGGCCTCGTCACGGATGATCAGGCGGATCATGTCGGCGGTGTTGGTCAGCTTGGCCCGCGAGGACCAGTGCATCGGCAGGTAGAAGCCGGAGTAGAACAGGAAGCTCTCCAGCAGGGTGGAGGCGACCTTGCGCTTGAGCGGGTCCTCGCCGTTGTAGTACGACAGGACGATCTCGGCCTTGCGCTGCAGGTTGCGGTTCTCCTCCGACCAGCGGAACGCCTCGTCGATCTCCTTCGACGAGCACAGCGTGGAGAAGATGGAGCTGTAGCTCTTGGCGTGCACCGACTCCATGAACGCGATGTTGGTGTACACCGCTTCCTCGTGCGGGGTGAGCGCATCGGGGATGAGCGAGACCGCGCCGACGGTGCCCTGGATGGTGTCCAGCAGCGTCAGGCCGGTGAAGACCCGCATGGTGAGCTGCTTCTCGTCGGGGGTCAGGGTGTTCCAGGAGGGGATGTCGTTGGACACCGGCACCTTCTCCGGTAGCCAGAAGTTGCCGGTCAGGCGATCCCAGACCTCGGCGTCCTTCTCATCGGGCACCCGATTCCAGTTGATGGCGCTGACCCGATCGATGAGCTTCATTCCGCCTCCACACCTTTCCGCCTGACCGTTGACCCGCACCGCCGCCGTGTACGAGCCCGTTCACCCTGAACACTACTCGTAGTGGGTGACATCTCCCGCCAACACAACAGCTTGTGTTGCAGCGCATCGAACCCCGCCGCTCCGACAGGACACCCGCGCCACACACGCGGCCCCTATTGTGCGGCACGACCGCCGCGGCACCACCATCGCACCGCCCGTGATTCGCCACATACGCGCGCGACCGCGTCCCCGCGTGAATCCGGCCACGCGAGGTGCCTTTGCATTCTCACCGGGCACCCGGCAAACTGCGGCTCGCGTGTCCCCGCACGGACACGCGATCACGACAGGGGGATCCACCATGCTCCGCCGGCTGCTCGGCACCACTGTCGCGGCACTTCGCCCGCGCCGGCTCGTACCGCTGATCGCCGTGGCGCTGACCGTGCTCGCGTGTCAGCGCGCGGGCACCCCGGACACCATGCCGACCGGCGGATTCTGGTCCACCGCAGCGGTTTCCGATCAGGAGAAGGCCACGGTGCTGCGCACGGTGCGGGCGATCGACGTGTGCGCGCTCATCCCGCGCGAGTCGGTGACGGGGCTCGGGACCGTGCGGGATGTGGAGAACGTGCACCCGAACCAGTGCCGAATGGGGATCGCGGTCGACGGGCACCTCACCGGGATCGACGCGACCTGGACCACCGGGGTGATGTTCTCCGGCGAACCGACCATGGACGCGCCGGTGACCGAGCAGGCCATGGGCGATGTGCGGGTCCTGTTCGACGACGAGCCGTCCGGCTCGGCCGACCCGCAGGTGCGCGGCAGCTGCCAGGTGTGGGCGCGGTTCGTCGCGGGCGCCGATCTGTCGATGAGCGTGCGGGCGCCGAAGGACGCGTGCGCCACCGCCGAGGCTCTGATGCGGATCGCGCTGACCGAATGGCGCACGGAGCCGGCGCAGGGCAGCTCGCCCGATTCGGACCGAACGGTGGTCACCGGCGCCGATCCGTGCGCGGTCGCGCCGCTGCTCGGCATCCGGGTGCCGGTGGCCGATCAGGGCGTCACCACGTGCCGGCTGGCCATCGACGGTCACCAGGCCATCATCACCTACGACTACAACGAGGAACGCTCGATCACCGACGACACCCCTGCCTTCATCGTGGGCGCGCGGCAGGTCTACCGATTCGACGCACCCGCCGCGCAGTCCGGCATCGCCTCGCTGACCGCGATCGTCGGCCCCACCATGGCGGCGGGCCCCACCGACGCGCTGCTCGGCCCCCGTGTGCCGACGGTCTCGGTCACCGCCGATTCGGGCGCCGCCGAGAAGATCATGCGCGAGACGCTGCCGCTGCTGAACTGACTCGCACCCGGTCACAACGTTCTGGGAACGACCGACGCGAGTTGTTTGCGGCCTGGTTGCCCCGACGGGCAGACTCGATGGTCGGGCGCGCGTCCGAGCCCGGATCCGTCGAGGACAGGGGTGCTGATGGACCGCAGGTTGGCGCTGGCCGCTGTCGCGTTGCTCGTCTGCGCCGGCTGCGGCGACGACTCGGCGCCCGACCACGAGAAGTTGCCGCCGCTCCCGCCGCCGGTGATGCCCGCTCCACCGCCGGAGTTCTGGTCGCAGGTCCCACGGGATCAGGCCGGGCGGGACGCGGTCGCCCAGGCGACCCGACAGGTCGACGTCTGCGCCGTGTTGCCCCGCGAGACCTTGGCACCGCTGGGCGACATCACCGGTGTCACCGTCGGCTTGGACTCGTGCCGGGCGATCCTGGGCAGCACCACCTCCGGCGAGGGCACCACCCTCATCTGGCACGCCACCCTGCTGCCCGGCCTGACCCCGAGCGCCCGGGGCGTGACCGAGCAGCTCGGTGACGTGACCGTGCGCTCGGTTCCCGACCGCGACGCGGGCGAGCCCCGCTCGTGCGGCGCGACCGCCCACTTCCCCTCCGGCGCCGCGTTCTACCTCGGCCTGTCGACACCGCCGGGGAAGAATCCGTGCACCGTCGCCGACGAGCTGGTCCCCGGCATGATCGACCGCTGGCGGCAATCGCCACCCCAGGGCACCTCCCCCGACACCGTGCCGACCGTGTTGCTCGGCGCCGATCCGTGCACGGTCCGCACGAAACTCGCCGACACCGTCCCCGACGACGAACAGCGTCTCACCCAGTGCCTGTTCGGTTACCGCGGCGAGAAGATCACCGTCGGCTACGAGTACCGGGTACCCGCTTACCTCGCCGCCAACAGCACCGAGGAACACATCGACGGCCGCGTCGTGCACCGCTCGGTCTCGGTCTACGACAACCGGATTCCGATCTACACCGCCGCCGTCGGCCCCGAGCTTCCGGCCGAATCCACCGCCTTCGGCCGCCGCATCCCGATCGTGGAGGTCGTCGCCGCCACCGACGACGTCGCCCGAGACGTGATGGCGCGCGCCCTCACCTTGTTCCCCCAGGGCTGACGGCGACCCGGGGCCCCGGGTCGCCGCGGCCCGGATCGGGTCAGATGCCGAGGACGAGCTTGGCGGTGGTGAAGTAGATGATCAGGCCGGTGGCGTCGACCAGGGTGGTGACCATCGGGGCCGAGACCACGGCGGGGTCGATGCGGAACTTCTTGGCCAGCAACGGCATCGTGCCGCCGATGGTGGCGGCCCAGCCGCAGATGATGACCAGGGTGATGGCGACGACGACGGCGATCTTGGGGCCGACGAACAGCGTGCCGATCAGCAGGCCGGCCGCGGCGAGCATGCTGCCGAGCACCAGGCCGACCCGGCATTCCCGCCAGATCACCTTGAACAGGTCCGACACCCGCACCTCGCCGACGGCCAGGGCGCGCACACACGCCGTCGCGGCCTGCGCGCCCGCATTGCCGCCCGCGCCGATCAGCAGCGGGATGAACAGCGCCAGGCTGGCCGCCTGCTCGAGCGTGGTGGAGAAGACGTCGGTGACGCTGACGGTCAGTGTGGCGGCGAACAACAGCAGCATCAGCCACAGCGCCCGGTAGCGCGCCAGCTGGAACACCTTGGCGGCCATGTAATGGCCCTCCCACGGCGCCGAACCGGCCTGCTTGGCCACGTCCTCGCTGTCGGCGGCCTCGAGCACCTCCATCGCGTCGTCGATGGTGAGCAGCCCGACGACCCGGTCCTCGCTGTCGACGACGACCAGATTGATGTCGTTGGTGGAGCTCATCAGGCGCGCGGCCTTCTCGGCGGAGTCGGTGGCCCGCGCGAACGCGGGTTCGGTGACGACCAGCTCCGACACCATCGCCTCCGGCGCGTGCAGGACCAGCTCGCGCAGTTCGACGATGCCGGTGAGCCGACGACCACAGTCGACGACCGGCAGGGTGTACACCGTCTCGGCGTTGCCGCCCTTGGCGCGCACCCAGGCCAGCGCCTGCGCGACGGTCAGATTATCCGGCAGCGCGACGACTTCCGGCGTCATGTACAGCCCGACCGAGCCCTCCGGGTAGCCCAGCAGCGCGGCGGTCATCCGGCGCTCGCGCGGGCTCAGCCCGGCCAGCACCTTCTTGGCGACCTTGGCGGGCGCCTCGTGCAGCATGCGGGCGCGGTCGTCGGGGTCCATCGCCTCGACCAGATCGCGAAAGCTCTTCTCGCGCAGGCCCTGCAGGATCTGCTGCTGGTCGACCGGCTCGAGTTCCTCGAACACGGTGATCGCGCGATCCTTGTCGAGCAGCCGGAACACGACGCCCGCCTGCACGGCGTCCATCCGGGCCAGCGCGTCGGCGATGACATGCGGCGGGCGGTTGTCGAGCCACTCCATGGCGCCGTCGACCCGGTGGGTCTCGACGAGGTGGCGCACCGATTCCGACAGGATCTCCAGCGCCTCGGTCACCGAATGATCATCGGCGCCGGAGCGGTGGTGCTGCTGCGGCGAATCCGCTTCCGGCACAGCGGAATCGGCGGCTACGTGACGGGCTTCGACGAGGTCGATCTGCGACATGGGAGAGTCCTCTGGCGCGACAGCGCGCATGCCTGCGGCCTGGCCGCGGGGATGCTACGTGAGTGAATCGGGAGACGGTGTTGTCCACCGCGGGCGTCCACCGCCACAGCCGTCACGCACAGCCGAAGGAAATCGACCGGGAATCAGCGAGAGAGCGAAGGGGCGACGCCGCGCGGCCTTCGACTGGGGGGTTCGCTGCGCATCGCAACACCACCTCCTCGTCGTCGCTGCAGGCCATCGCCAGTGCAGATCGCTCGGAGTACCCACCCGGGCACACCCTTCCACCTGCAGGGTACATGCGGAGCCCAGACGTTTCATCTTTACACCGACGTACCACTGGTCACAGTGACCTCGATCACATCGCGGGCGGCAATCCGGCGACCACCGTGTCGACCGCCTGCTCGGCAAGGCGCCACACCTCGGCGCGATCGAGATGGCGCAGCGGCCCCCGCAACGCCAGCTCGGCGAAGCCGTGCACGGTGGACCAGCAGCTCCAGGTCGCCGCCGGACGAGCGACGGGCGCCAGATCACCGACGTGGACCATCATGTCGAGCGCGTCGGCGAGGGCCAGGTAGGCGGGCGAGTCGAGCACCGACTCCGGCGAGGTGTCGCCCGCGCCGAAGAACGCGACGGCGAACCAGCCCGGCTCGGCCAGCGCGAAGGCGATATAGCCGAGGCCGACGGCGCGCAGGCTGTCGCGCGGGGTGGCCAGGCGCCGGTCGGTGGCCATCCCGGTCGCCATCGCGGCCTCGATCGCCGCCGACACCGCGCGCAGCAGCGCCTGCCGGTCCGGAAAGTGCCGGTAGGCGGCGTTCGGCGTGACGCCGACCCGGCGGGTGACCTCGCGGATCGTCAGCGCGTCGGGACCACCGGCCCGGGTGAGCTCCAGCCCGGCCTCGACGAGCGCGGCGGCGAGATCGCCGTGGTGATACGCCAACCCTTGAGCTCCCTCCGACCGAAGTGTACGGTGTGAACATATCAAATGTGCACGCCGTACACATTCAAGGAGTGGCCCTCATGACCGCATTGCCGACCATCGTCGATCGCGACACCTGGCAGGCCGAACTCGACAAGCTCCGGATCAGAGAGAAGGCCGCGACGCGCGAACTCGACGCCGTCGCCGCGCAGCGACGGCGCCTGCCCGCCGTCGAACTGCCCCCGTACACGCTCGAAGCCGAAGACGGGAGCGCTGTTCCGCTCGCCGAGGTCTTCGACGGGAAGTCCCAGCTGATCACCTATCACCACATGTGGACCGACGGAAACACCTGGCAGTGCCCCGGCTGCACCGGCCTCACCGCGCAGTACGCCCGGCTGGACTTCCTCGCCGCCTACGACGCGCGCTTCGTCATCGTGACCCAGGGCCCGATCGAGGAGGCTCTCGCCTACAAGCGCCGCGTCGGCAACACGATGACGTGGTACTCCACCCACGACAGCCCGTTCGGCACCGACATGGGCGCGGGCCCGGGCGCGGGCCCGGGCGCGGGCTTCGCGGTCAACACCTTCCTGCGCGACGGCGACACCGTCTACCGCAGCTGGCACACCGACGGCCGCGGCACCGAACAGCTCGCCTACACCTTCGGCCTGATCGACGCGCTCCCCTACGGCAGGCAGGAGGAATGGCAGGACAGCCCCGAGGGCTGGCCGCAGTCACCGACCTACAGCCGCTGGCCCAGCTCCCACGACATCGCCGCCTCCTACGGCGACCCGAACGCCTGACCCGCCGCGTAGAGATCCGCGCGGATCACCCGCTCGACCGCGGGCCAGTCCGGCGTGTGACACAGCCAGTCCGGCGCGGGGGCGGCCTGCGCGCCGAACAGGTACAGCCGCGGCACCAGCCCGCGCAGCGCCGCGTGCACGTCGAGGCGGTCGTCGATCATGTGAGTGATGCCCAACTCCGCGCAGTGCGGCGCCTTGTCGGCGCGGGTGCGACAGAACCGCAGGTGCTCGCGCGGGATGCCGGTGCGCGCGGCGAAATCGTGGTGATCGAGCCACTGCCTGGTGCGTTCCTCGATCCGCGGGCCGCATTTGGAGATCACCCAGGCGTTGCCGCCGAAGCGGGTCACCAGGCGGGCCAGCGCGTCGAAGGCGTGCGGAGTGGGCGGGGTACTCATCGCCTCGGCGAAGCCGCCGGACAGGAAGACCGTGTCCGCGGCACCCGGCGCGAGCGCCGCCCCCTGGATGACCCGGCCGAAGTCCACGCCGAGGCGTGGTTGTCGCATATCGTTCATACGGCTATCAGCATGCCCGCCCGCGACGGCCTCGCCAAGCGAATAACCGCCGGTCCGGGATTCAGCGCGCCGAGCGTTCAATAGTTGCCTCGGTGCGCGGCAGTGGGAAAAGTGGGCAGGGCAGCCGCGGTGCGAGGCGCCGCGACCTCCGGCTCGATCATCACACTGAGGAGAATCACGTGCGCTTCGGCATCTTCGTCCCCCAGGGCTGGCGGCTCGACCTGGTCGGTATCGAACCGGCGGACCAGTGGGCGGTGATGCGCGAGCTCGCCCAGCGGTTCGATACGGGCACCGACTGGGAATCCCTCTGGGTCTACGACCACTTCCACACCGTGCCGGTGCCGACCAACGAGGCCACCCACGAGGCGTGGACCCTGATGTCGGCGTTCGCGGCCAGCACCTCCCGCGTGCGGCTCGGGCAGATGTGTACCGCCATGAGCTACCGCAACCCCGCCTACCTGGCCAAGGTGGCCGCCACCGTCGACCTGATCTCGGGCGGCCGGGTGGAGATGGGCATCGGCGGCGGGTGGTACGAACACGAGTGGCGCGCTTACGGTTACGGCTTCCCGCCGGCCGGTGAGCGACTCGGCCGCCTGGACGAGGGTGTGCAGATCTTCCGACAGGCCTGGCGGACCGGCCGGGCCACCCTCGACGGGAAGTACTACCAGGTCGACGACGCGATCGTGCACCCGAAGCCGTTGCAGGAGAACGGCATTCCGATCTGGATCGCCGGTGGCGGCGAGAAGAAGACGCTGCGGATCGCCGCGACGTACGCCGACTACACCAACTTCAGTGGCGAACCGGCGGAATTCACCCGCAAGTCGGAGATCCTGCGCCGGCACTGCGCCGAGGTCGGCACCGATTTCGACGCGATCACCCGCAGCGCCAACTTCAACGCCATCATCGGCAGCACCGAATCCGAAGTCCAGGAACGCCTTTCCGCCGTCATCGACCGCTACACCCCGTTCCTGGGCGCCGACGAGGCCAAGGCCCGCGTGCACGAGCAGTTCGACACCAGCGCCGCCGTCGGCACCCCCGAGCAGATCATCGAACGCCTCACCGCCGTCCAGGATCTCGGCCTCGACTACGCCATCTGCAACTTCCCCGAGGCCGCCTACGACACCTCCGGCATCGAACTCTTCGAACGCGAAGTCCTGCCCGCCCTCCGCTGAACCACCCGGGCCCCCGCGATCGCTTCGCCGACCCACAGGAGCGACGCGGGGGCGGATCGAGCTCGCCGCTCCGGCGAGCCGCCCGCACCACCTCGGTCGGTCTCGACATCCCACAGCTGCTCCCCGTCGCCGTGGCGCCCGGTGATGCGCTGGTCGGCGATGTTGCTGACGGTCGTCGTCGCATCGACGGACGCCGCCCCGAGGTCGGTCCCCACCGGGCCCCGACATCTCCTCCGGCCGTGGCGATTCCACTTGTGTGGCCTTGACCACATCGGCAGTCCGACGCTATGGTCTCACGCCAGTACTTGGACGTGCGTTCAGTTGGACGCATGTCTACCAGTGGATCGAGGAACACTGATGGCGAGAGCGGGCATTCGACGGCGGCGAGGGCCGGGGCGATCGCCGAGGTGGGTGGCGGCGTTCGCGCTGGCGATCGGCATGATCGTGAGCGGCGCGATCGCGCCCGCGAGTGCGGAGCCGGGAGTGACACCGCTGCGGGCGCAGGGGGCGGCACTGGTGGACGGATTCGGGCGGACCGTGCTGCTGCACGGAGTGAACACCGTCGACAAGGACGCGCCGTATCTGCAACCCGGTGACGGGTTCGCCCTGAGCGACGACGCGGCGGCGCTGCTCGCCCGGCACGGGTTCAACACCGTGCGGCTCGGGGTGTCCTTCGACGCACTGATGCCGACCGAGGGCGTGGTCGACACGGCCTATCTCGATCGCGTCGAGGCGGTGGTGGATACCCTCGCCGCACACGGGATCTACACCCTGCTCGACAATCATCAGGACGGGTTGTCGCAGATCTGGGGCGGCAACGGCTTTCCCGAGTGGGCGATCCGGGCCAGGCCGGGCGACGGCGAGCCGAATCCCGGCTTCCCGCTGTACTACCTGATGCCGAGCATGAACGCCGGGTGGGACGAGGTCTGGAACAACACCTACGGCGTCCTCGATCATCTCGGGACCGCCCTCGGCGCCCTCGCCGAGCGGATGAACGGGCGCGCGAGCGTGCTCGGGATCGAACTGCTCAACGAACCCTGGCCCGGCACAACGTTTCTCACCTGCTTCCCGGACGGCTGCCCGGACTTCGACGCCGAGTACCAGCGCGCGCTGCAACGGCTGACCGACGCGGTGCGGGCGCGCAACGGCGCGGTGCCGGTGTTCTGGGAGCCGAACGTGACCTGGAACGAGACGATGCCCAGCCATCTGGGCAAGAATCCGCCGATCACCAGCCCGAACATCGTGTTCTCCCCGCACGACTACTGCATCCCCAGCCAGCTCGCCATCTACCTCGGACTGTCCGAGGAACTGCGGGCGGTGTGCCCGGTGCAGCAGGACAAGACCTGGTCCAACATCGACTCCTTCACCGACCGCACCGACATCCCCACCCTCGTCACCGAATTCGGTGACGGCGACCCGACCGTGTTGCGCAACACCACGACCCGCGCCGACGAGCGCTTCATCGGCTGGCACTACTGGCATTTCCGCGGCACCGGTGCCGACCCCTTCCACGGTGATCTCGGCCGCGAACTGGTCCGCACCTACCCTCGCGCCACCGCGGGCATCCCGGAGGCGATGGTGTTCGATTCGGCGACCGGCGATTTCGCCTATCGCTACCGGCCGGCAGCCGCGTCGGCCCCGACCGAGATCTATGTCTCCGACCTGGCCCTGCCCGACACCTACGAGGTACAGGTCAGCGGCGGCCGGGTGACCTCGTCGACCGGAGCGCGGGTGGTCACCGTGGAAGCCGACGGCACCGCACCGGTCACCGTCCGCATCCACCGCCCCGGATCACAGGGTGCCGAGTTGCCCGACGGCAGCGGCACCGGCTCGGCATCGGGCCTGCCACGCATCCTCACCGGTTCGGCGGGGTAGTCGTGTCGTCGCTGCGCCGCCACTTCCCCGGCAGCGCAGCGACGATGCCGACCGTCCGAGACGCCGTCACCGGTCACGCGTCCCGACGTGCCTCACGGGATCAGGCCCAGCCGACCTCGTGGGCGTCGACCGTGCCGTCGGCGATCGCGGCCACCAGTTGCGCGTGGTCGCGCTCGTTCTGGTCGGCATAGGCGCGGGCGAAGTCGACCAGGGCGGTGTCGGTGCGCTCGCTGCGGCCCAGGTAGTCGGCGATGCGGGCGGCGTCGCCGGAGCGGGCGTGGGCGCGGGCCAGTACCCGGGCGCAGGCGGTGGCGAACTGTTCGAGTTGGGGTGCGACGAGGGCGCCGTCGGCGGTGATCTTCATATCCCGGAACTGACGGACGTAGAAGTCCATGCCGTCCACGCTGGTCCAGCCGAGGAACTTGTCGGTGGTCGATTGCAGCATCCGCTGGCCGTGGGCGACCCGCGAACCGTGGTTGTCGTAGCGGCTCGGCGCCAGGAAGTCCTCGTAGACCGAGCGGCCCGCCTGTTTGACCTGGATGAAGAACGGGTCGCCGGTCCGGCGCTCCTCGAGCAGGGCCAGGTAGACCCGCATCCCGACGCTGCCGACGCCGACCACCTGCCGGGCGACATCGACGACCCGGAACCGGGTCAGCAGCGACCAGATGTGATCGGGCACCGATTCGGCGTAGTCGTGCACGACCGCCCCGACGAGCCTGCGCTGGTCGCCGCCGACCGCCACCCGGAACGGTGGGAGCTCGGTGATCCGCCGTCGCCCGTCCCGGATCTCGGTGAACTTGCCGAACGCGCCACGGCTGGTGCGTTTCACCGACCCACGCCGGATCTCCTTGCGCGCCAGCTCCTGTGCGCGGGGGCCGAAGTAGCCGAGGAAGTCCTCCACGTCGACCCGCTCGTACCAGATGTCGAGCTCGGGGGTGCGCGCGTACTCGGCCATGGCGCGGCGGTACGCGGCCGAGGTCGCCGCCACCGCCGCGTCCGACCGCGCCGCGGGCACCCCGTTGTCCCGGCCGAGCACCACCAGCGAGGCCACCAGGCGTTGCAGATCCCACTCGAACGGGCCGGGCAGCGTCTCGTCGAAATCACGCAGGTCGAAGACGAGATTGCGCTCGGGGCTGGCCCACATCCCGAAGTTCAGCACGTGCGCGTCCCCGCACAGCTGCACGCCGATTCCGGTATTCGGCCGGGAGGCCAGGTCCGCGGCCATGATCGCGGCACCGCCGCGATAGAACGTCCACGGCGAGGCCGCCATGCGCGCCATCCGGATCGGCACGAGATCCGGCGCCCGCAGCGCGTTCTGCGCCAGCACGGTCGCCAGCGCGTCGTGCCCACGCTGCCCGGGATCCCACGCGCCGAGGGCCGAACGCGGCACGATCTTGCGCGAATCCCGGCCTCGCCCAGCCTGTTCCGGCCGTTCGATCCGCTCGCGCGGCGCCAGCAGAAGGTCGAGCCCGTCCCCCACCGTCTTCCCATGCTCCGCGACGGACATCCGGCCTCCTCGGATCGACGCACTGCGCTGCGACACAACAGGGTTGCCTTCCACCGTAACCGGCGGATTCCGGTCCGACGCGCATCGCCGCGGCGCGGCGACCTGGGCTTCCCGCGCACGGCAAGGTCGGCACCGGGTGGTTGTTAAGCGAGGTCGGCCACGCTGGGCCCCATGAGCACGACGACACCGCCCCGGCGCGCCGAGCGGACCGGCGGCTACGAGCGCGACGCCGACGGGCGACTGACCTACGTCCGCCCCGACGCCGCGGAGCCGCAGCGCCCGGCAGACGAATTCCCGCTCAGCGGAACCACTTCCACCGGCGACGAGACCGGGGTGATCCCCGCCTTCCTCATCGACACGGCGCTGCACGCCGCCATCGGTGTCACCGTCTGGTACCTCGCGACCGGTTCGACCGCCGTCCTGTACGGCATCGCGGCCTGGCTCGGCGCGTCCTTCCTGCACCGCACGGTCGTCCAGCGGTTCACCCGCACGACCTTCGGCAAATGCTCGTTCGGCCTGCGTCTGCGCTACGCCGACGGCCGCTACCCGTCGCTGTGGCGGTTGATCGGGCAGTGGTTGCGCGGCGGCTGGTGCTGCTTCGATCTGTTCGGCAGTATCGGCTGACGCGAAAGGGGCGATCTCCCACGGAGACCGCCCCTTTTCCCGTGCTCAGCTCACAGCATGCAGGACACGCAACCCTCGACTTCGGTTCCCTCCAGGGCCATCTGACGCAGGCGGATGTAGTAGAGCGTCTTGATGCCCTTGCGCCAGGCGTAGATCTGGGCCTTGTTCAGGTCGCGGGTGGTAGCGGTGTCCTTGAAGAACAGCGTCAGCGACAGGCCCTGGTCCACGTGCTGGGTGGCCGCGGCGTAGGTGTCGATGATCTTCTCGTAGCCGATTTCGTAGGCGTCGTCGTAGTACTCGAGGTTGTCGTTGTCGAGGTACGGGGCCGGGTAGTAGACGCGGCCGATCTTGCCTTCCTTGCGGATCTCGATCTTCGACGCCACCGGGTGGATCGAGCTGGTGGAGTGGTTGATGTAGGAGATCGACCCGGTGGGCGGGACGGCCTGCAGGTTCTGGTTGTAGATGCCGAACTCCTGCACCGAGGCCTTCAGCTCACGCCAGTCGTCCTGGGTGGGGATGTGCACGCCGGCGTCGGCGAAGAGCTGACGGACCTTGTCGGTCTTGGGCTCCCACGCCTGCTCGGTGTACTTGTCGAAGTACTCGCCGCTGGCGTACTTCGACTCCGCGAAGCCGCCGAACGCGCTGCCGCGCTCCTTCGCGATCAGGTTCGAGGCCCGGATCGCGTGGTAGACCACGGTGTAGAAGTACATGTTGGTGAAGTCGACGCCCTCTTCGGAGCCGTAGTGGACCCGCTCCCGCGCCAGGTAGCCGTGCAGGTTCATCTGGCCGAGGCCGATGGCGTGGGACTCGTTGTTGCCCTGCTCGATCGAGGGCACCGAGTAGATGTGGGTCTGGTCCGAGACGGCGGTCAGCGCGCGGATCGAGGTCTCGATGGTCTGGCCGAAGTCCGGCGAGTCCATCGCCTTGGCGATGTTGAGCGAGCCGAGGTTGCAGGAGATGTCCTTGCCGACCTTCGAGTAGGACAGGTCGTCGTTGAACTCCGAGGGGGTCGAGACCTGCAGGATCTCCGAGCACAGGTTCGAGTGGGTGATCTTGCCCTTGATCGGGTTGGCCCGGTTCACCGTGTCCTCGAACATGATGTACGGGTAGCCCGACTCGAACTGCAGCTCGGCGATGGTCTGGAAGAACTCGCGCGCCTTGATCTTCGACTTGCGGATGCGCTTGTCGTCGACCATCTCGTAGTACTTCTCGGTGACGTCGACATCGGCGAACGGCTTGCCGTAGATGCGCTCGACGTCGTACGGCGAGAACAGGTACATGTCCTCGTTCTTCTTCGCCAGCTCGAAGGTGATGTCGGGGATCACCACGCCCAGCGACAGCGTCTTGATGCGGATCTTCTCGTCCGCGTTCTCCCGCTTGGTGTCGAGGAAGCGGTAGATGTCGGGGTGGTGCGCGTGCAGGTAGACCGCGCCGGCGCCCTGACGCGCGCCCAGCTGGTTGGCGTAGGAGAACGAGTCCTCGAGCAGCTTCATGATCGGGATGACACCCGAGCTCTGGTTCTCGATCTTCTTGATCGGCGCGCCGTGCTCACGGATGTTGCTCAGCAGCAGCGCCACACCGCCGCCGCGCTTGGACAGCTGCAGGGCGGAGTTGATGGAGCGGCCGATCGACTCCATGTTGTCCTCGATGCGCAGCAGGAAGCAGGACACGGGCTCGCCGCGCTGCTTCTTGCCGGAGTTGAGGAAGGTCGGGGTGGCGGGCTGGAACCGGCCGTCGATGATCTCGTCGACCAGCTTGTCCGCGAGGACCTGGTCGCCGGCGGCCAGCGTCAGCGCGACCATCACGACCCGGTCCTCGAACCGCTCCAGGTAGCGCTTGCCGTCGAAGGTCTTGAGCGTGTACGAGGTGTAGTACTTGAACGCGCCGAGGAAGGTCGGGAACCGGAACTTCTTGGCGTAGGCCCGCTGGAACAGGCTCTTGATGTACTCGCGGCTGTACTGGTCGAGGACTTCGGCCTCGTAGTAGTTCTCGTCGACCAGGTAGTCCAGCTTCTCGTCCAGGTTGTGGAAGAAGACGGTGTTCTGGTTGACGTGCTGCAAGAAGTACTGGTGCGCGGCCTCGCGATCCTTGTCGAACTGGATCTGTCCGTCGGGGCCGTACAGGTTCAGCATCGCGTTGAGGGCGTGGTAGTCGAGGACCTCGCCCGCCTCGCCGCGCACCGCGGCCTGCTCTAGGCGGGCAGTCTTGCCGGTCGGTGCTGTGGTTGCTGTTGCCAAAACAATCCCAATCCCTCTCGGACGCGCGCGACGTCCTCAGCGGTTCCCATGAGTTCGAAGCGATACAGGTACGGCACCCCGCATTTTCGCGAGATGATGTCGCCCGCAGCGCAATAGGTATCGCCGAAGTTCGTGTTGCCGGCCGCGATCACCCCGCGCAGCAGGGCGCGGTTGTGCGGGTCGTTGAGGAACTTGGCGACCTGCCGCGGTACGAGGTCCTTGTCGGACCGTTGTCCACCCATCACGTGCCGACCACCCCCGTAGGTGGGGGTGATCAGCACGTAGGGTTCGTCGACGCGCAGCGAATCAGCGGTGTGCAATGGAAGCCGAGTAGCCGGCAGACCCAGCTTCTCGACGAAACGACGAGTGTTCTCCGAAGCGCTGGAGAAGTAGACCAGCCCGCCCGGAGTCGTCCGTTCGGGCATGACGCCTCCTTCCGGCGAAGGTCCTAAGCGGCCGCGACGGCGAGCGACTTGATGCGATCGGGGCGGAAGCCCGACCAGTGATCCTCACCGGCGACGACGACCGGTGCCTGCAGGTAACCGAGCGCCATGACGTAGTCACGGGCCTCGGTGTTCTCGGAGATGTCGATGATCTCGTAGTCCACCCCGGCCTTGTCGAGCGCCTTGTAGGTGGCATTGCACTGGACGCAAGCGGGCTTGGTGTACACGGTGATGGTCATCTAGGTTCTCCCTCTCCTATGCCTGATCCACAGCCTGTGATCCGTATGCAGTGCACGAACGGTGATGCTGCGCAAACTCCTGGATCTGGCGAAGAAAGCCCTGCTCGTAACCCCTTCCCTTGGGCCCGATCAGTGGTGGCTTCACACCGTGTTCCAGTACTGGAGACACTACACCTAGTGGCCGACAGATTGGAACAACACAAGGTGTTGCGAGTCGCACAGATGTAATTCCCACGCCGTAAGTCCCAGGACGCGCGATCGACACGCTGGGAAAACAGTGGCCCAGATCACGATTTTGCATCCCGGCGAGTCTTCAGCAAACTTCGCGGACATGCGAAGGGGCGTCACATCCGCGTGGGATGCGACGCCCCGTGTCGAGCCGACAGGCAGCTTACGCCGAGACGAGCTTGCCGTCCGCGGCGGCAACCAGCTCGTGCACGGTCGCGCCGAGCTGGGTCAGCGCCTCGGCGTCCTGAGCCGGGTGGGTCTGGCCGAAACGCTCGCCGATGGTGCCGAAGCGCGCGTGGGCCGCCTCGACGACGACGCCGCCCGCGACACCGATCGCCTTGACCGCGTCACCGTGGGCCCACTCGGCCGCACGCGGGCTGATCGAGGCACTCACCACGGCGACCGGCTTGCCCTTGATCGCACCGGCCGCGTAGGGACGCGAGGCCCAGTCGATGGCGTTCTTCAGCACGGCGGGCAGGGTGCCGTTGTACTCGGGGGTGACCAGCAGGACGGCGTCGGCCGCGGCGACGGCGGCACGCAGCGCCGCGGCCTGCGCGGGCACCGAACCCGCGACGTCCAGGTCCTCGTTGTAGAACGGGATCTCCCCCAGACCCTCGTAGATCGCGATGTCCACACCTTCCGGGGCGGTCTGCACGGCCGCCTCGGCGAGCCTGCGATTGATCGAGCCCGCGCGCAGGCTTCCGACGAGAGTGAGGATGCGGGTCCCGGCCATGACGACTCCTGGTGTACTCAGTGGGATGATCGAAGTTTCATCCGACATTAACCGGACCGCAGTCCGATTACTTCCCGCGGAGGACGTGTGAGCGGCGTGAGCTCCAGCACACCCAGGCCGGACGAGCCGCCGCTGCTGCCGATCGGGCCGCCACGGCCCGGCGAGGCCGAGCCGATCGAGCGCGCCGACGCCGCCCGCAACCGCGCGCTGCTGCTCGACGCGGCCCAGCAGCTGGTGCGTGAGCACGGGGTGGCGGGACTGACGATGGACGCGGTCGCCAAGCGCGCCGGGGTCGGCAAAGGCACCGTCTTCCGGCGGTTCGGTAACCGCACCGGGCTGATGCTGGCCCTGCTCGACCACTCCGAACAGAAATTCCAGGCGGCGTTCATGTTCGGGCCGCCCCCGCTGGGCCCCACAGCGAACCCGGTCGAGCGGTTGATCGCGTTCGGCCGTACGCGCCTGCTCGACGTCGCCGTCGAGAGCGATCTGCACCGCGCCGCGGAGGAGAAGGGGCGGTTCGGCGGCGGCCCGTACGGCCTGCACAAGGCGCATGTCGTGCTGTTGCTGCGGGAGGCCGGGGTGAGCGGGGAACTGCCGCTGGTGGCCGACTCGCTGCTGTCGACATTGTCCGCGGCGCTGGTCATTCACCAGATCGACATCCTGGGCTACACCCGCGCTCAGATCGGCGACAACTGGGAATGGCTCGTTCGCCGCGTCGTTTCCCCTGCCGCACAAGTAGAGTGAGGCGGCATGGGGACACTGCGTGAACAGATCATCGCCGAGTTGGGCGTGCTGCCGGAGATCGAGCCGAAGCAGGAGGTCCGCCGTCGCGTCGACTTCCTCAAGGACTACCTGAACTCCACCCCCGCCCGCGGCTTCGCCCTGGGCATCAGCGGCGGCCAGGACAGCGCCCTGGCGGGCAGGCTGTGCCAGCTCGCCGTCGAGGAACTGCGCGCCGAGGGCGTCGAGGCGACCTTCCTCGCCGTGCGGCTGCCCTACGGCATGCAGGCCGACGAGCACGACGCGCAGATCGCGCTGAACTTCATCGACCCCGACCGGGCGGTCGTGGTGAACATCCGGCCCGGCGCCGACGCGGTGGCCGCCGAGGTCGCCGGGGCGCTCGACCACGAGCGGCTGCGCGATTTCGTGCGGGGCAACATCAAGGCCCGCGAGCGGATGGTCGCCCAGTACGCGCTGGCCGGGCAGGAGAACCTGCTGGTCGTCGGCACCGATCACGCCGCCGAGGCGGTCACCGGGTTCTTCACCAAGTTCGGTGACGGCGGCGTCGACCTGACCCCGCTCACCGGTCTCACCAAGCGTCAGGGCGCCGCGCTGCTGCAGGAACTGGGCGCGCCGTCGAGCATCTGGTCCAAGGTCCCCACCGCCGACCTCGAGGACGACCGCCCCGCCCTGCCCGACGAGGAAGCCCTCGGCCTGCGCTACGCCGAGCTCGACGACTACCTCGAGGGCAAGGACGTCACGCCGGAGGTCGCCGCCCGCGTGGAGTCGATCTTCACCAACACCCGGCACAAGCGCACCGTCCCGGTCACCCCGCTCGACACCTGGTGGCGGTAGCCGGCTGCCCGGGATTCCGGCCGCCGGGTCGACTCAGTTCTCCCCCGGCGCGCCGACACCGGACGCCGTCGCGCGCAACAGAGCGCGGACCAGGTCGTAGTCCGGTTCCTTGCGGAAGCGCAGGCAGCCCTTGCCCATGTCCTGGCTCGCCAGGCGCTCGGCGAAGGCGGCGCGGACGTCGGCCCGCAGCAGGTAGAAGGAGATGTACTGCTTCTGGCTCGCGAAGGCGATCTCGCCGACACCATCTCGCTCGTAGGCGGGCATGCCGTAGGCCATGACCTCGGTGCGGCCGGGGAGTTCGGCCAGGCACAGCTCACGCAGCCGGGTCAGCGCCGCGCGCCGATGGTCCGGGAGTTCGGCGAGATAGGCGTCGACGTCGGGAGCCGCGCTCTGGACCATCCTGCTAACCGCCCGCGAACGGGGGCAGGACGTCGACCCGGTCGCGGAGCATGGCCGACGGGTCGCGGGTGAGTTCGTCGCCGATCAGGAAGGCGCAGACCCCGACGAGCGAGTCGACCTCGGAGCCGTAGGCGGCGGCGAGCGAGGCGCGCAGGTCGGCGACGGTCGCGCCCGCGGGCAGGTCGAGCGATTCGGTGCTCTTGCCGACCGCGTCGGCGATCGCGGCGAAGTAGCGGACCTCAACCACCGATGGCTCCCATCGTGCGTTCCGGAGGGACGAAACCGGCGGCGTCGATACCGTGACCGGCCCACTTCTGCCACATGGCGCCGCGCCACAGCTCGGCGACCTCGTCGTCGTCGGCACCGGCGCGCAGCGCGGTCCGCACATCGAACTCCTGGTCGCTGAACAGGCACGAGCGCAGCATGCCGTCGGCGGTGAGCCGGGTCCGGTCGCAGCTGTCGCAGAACTTACGGGTGACGGTCGCGATGATGCCGACCGTGGCCGGGCCGCCGTCGACCAGCCACTTCTCGGCCGGCGCCGAGGGGTCGGCGCGGCCCGCCTCGGTGAGGGTGAACCGTTCGCCGAGCACGTCGAGCAGGTCGGCGGCGGTCACCATGTCGGTGCGCGCCCACTCGTGGTCGGCGTCGAGCGGCATCTCCTCGATGAACCGCAGCTCGCACTGTTCGGCCAGGCACCACGCGAGCAGGTCGGGCGCACCGGCCAGGTTCTGCCGCATCAGCACCGCGTTCACCTTGACCGGGGCGAGCCCGACATCGCGGGCGGCGCGGATGCCGTCGAGTACCGACTCGAGCCGGTCGCGGCGGGTCAGCCGGGTGAAGTCGGCCCGGTCGACGGTGTCGAGGGAGACATTGACCCGGCTCAGTCCGGCCTCGGCCAGGGCCTTGGCGCGGTGTTCGAGGCCGACGCCGTTGGTCGTCATGGCCAGCGGGGTGTCGGGCACGGCCGCGTGACAGCCCGCGATGATCTGCTCGAGCTCGCGGCGCATCAGCGGTTCGCCGCCGGTGAAGCGGACCTCGCGCACGCCCAGTTCCCGCACGGCCAGCGTCACCAGCCGGACGATCTCGTCGGCGCTGAGCAGTTCCTCGCGCGGAATCGGCGGCAGGCCCTCTTCGGGCATGCAGTAGGTGCAGCGCAGCGAGCACTTCTCGGTGATGGAGACGCGCAGATCGCGCGCGACCCGACCGAAGCGGTCGACGAGGAGCGGCGTCTCGGGCCGGCCGTCGAGGGAGGGCCGCTCCGATCGCACAGCGGGTATCCCCATTTCGACCAGCGTCATCTTTACAGTATGACCCGTCGCCCCCGACGCGGACCGTCCGGAGCGCCGATCCGTCACGAAGTCGACAGCTCACCGTCCGCGCCCCTCGCCGGTGAGCGATCCGGGCCTGACCCGCCGGTCGGACGGCGATTAGGCTGGCAGCATGACTCCCCGGCCCGCCACCGCGTCGGCGCGCAGCGTCGACGAGTACCGCGACACCGTCGCCGCGCTGCTGGCCCCGCTCGCCGACCGCCCGGCCGAGCAGGTGGCGGTGCCCGACGCGCTGGGCCGCGTGCTGACCGCCGACGTGCTGTCCCCGATCGATCTGCCGGTCTTCCGCAACTCGGCCATGGACGGATACGCGGTGCGCGCCGCCGACGTGGCGGTCACGCCGGTCACCCTGCCGGTCGTCGGGGTCGTGGCGGCGGGCAAGCCGGGCACCGAGCCGCTGCCGGCGGGCTCGGCGCTGAAGGTGATGACCGGTGCGCCGATCCCGCCCGGCGCCGACTGCGTCGTCCCGGTCGAGGACGTGCAGGCGGGCGAGGGCCGGATCGTGGTCGAGCGCGGCCGGGCCCGCGGTGAGTTCGTGCGCGAGGCCGGCACCGATGTGCGCGCCGGCGAGCTGGTCGCCCGGGCGGGCACCGTGCTCGCGCCCCGGCACATCGCGGCGCTGGCCGCCGTCGGCCTGCCGACCGTGCCGGTGCTGAGCCGTCTGCGCGCGGTCTGCATCACCACCGGTGACGAACTCCAGCCCGCCGGGACCGAGCTGGCGCCGGGCCAGATCTACAACTCCAACGGGATCGCGCTGGCCGCGGCCCTGCGCGCCGACGGTGTCGAGGTCGTCGAGGTCGCGCACAGCACCGACGATCCGGCGGAGTTCACCGCCGTGCTGCGCGCCGCCGTGGCCGCCGCCGATCTGGTCTTCACCTCCGGCGGGGTGTCGAAGGGCGATTTCGAGGTGGTCAAGGACGTGCTGCAGCCCCTGGGCGGCACCTTCGGTTCGGTCGCGGTGCAGCCCGGCGGACCGCAGGGGTACACGGTCGTCGACGGTGTACCGGTGCTGAGTTTTCCGGGCAACCCGGTGAGCACCACCGTGTCCTACTCGGTGTTCGCCCGCGACGTGGTGCGCGCGCTGGGTGGCCTGCCCGCGCCGGCCACCGCCGAGGTCACCCTGCTGACACCCGTGCGCTCCCCCGCGGGCAGACGCCAGTATCTGCGCGGCTTGGTGACCGACGACGGCGTCGAGGTGGTCTCGGGCCCCGGTTCCCATCTCATCGCGGGCATGGCCTGGGCCGATGTGCTCGTCGATGTGCCCGCCGAGGTCACCTCGCTGCCCGCGGGTGTCCCTGTGCGAATCTTGTCGCTATGAGCGAGTTGTCCCACGTCGACCGCGAGGGTCGCGCGCGCATGGTCGATGTCAGCGGTAAGGCCGACACCACCCGGATCGCTGTCGCCGCAGGCGAATTGCAGACCACCGCCGAGGTGGTCGCGCTGGTGCGGGCCGAGGGGATGCCCAAGGCCGATGTGCTGTCGACCGCGCGGCTGGCCGGAATCGCCGGTGCCAAGAAGACTTCCGAGCTGATTCCGCTGTGTCATCAGCTGGCACTGTCGTCGGTGAAGGTGGAGTTCGGGTTCACCGAGACGACCATCACCGTCGAGGCCACCGCCAAGACCACCGGGCCGACCGGGGTCGAGATGGAGGCGCTCACGGCCGTGGCCGTCGCGGGTCTCACGCTGCACGACATGGTGAAGGCGGTGGACCCCGCGGCAGTGATGAACGGGGTGCGGCTGGTCACCAAAGAAGGTGGCAAGCACGGGCATTGGGTGCGTCCGGAGGCGCGATCCAGCAGCGCGCCGACGAGCCCGACCGGCAACGGCTCGGACACCGCACCCGCCGAATCCGGTTCGGCGACAACCGCTCCGGTCGACACCACTGCCGAACACGCGACCGCCGTGCGTGATTCGCGCACGGCGGTGGTCGTGGTCGCGTCCACCGGGGCCGCGGCGGGAACCCGCGTCGACACCACCGGCCCGGTGCTCGCCGAATGGCTCGGCGCCCAGGGATTCTCGGTGCGCGGCCCGCTCGTGTACGCCGACGCCGAGATCGCGGCCGGGTTGGCCGATGCCCTCACGGACGCGCCGTCGCTGATCGTCACCACCGGTGGCACCGGCGCCTCCCCCACCGATGCCACCCCCGAGGCCACCCGGGCCGTCCTCGATCGCGAACTGCCCGGCGTCGCCGATGCCATCCGGCAGCGCGGCACGGCGAAGTTCCCGCTCGCGGCGCTCAGCCGGGGCGTGGCCGGGCTGGCAGGCCGCACCGTCGTGGTCAACCTGCCGGGTTCGCCCGGCGGGGTGAAGGACGGGATCGCGGTCCTGGAACCCCTGTTGAATCATCTGCTCGCGCAAGTAGCCGGAGGCGGCGACCATGAATGACCACGGCGCGGTGCGCCTGACCGCGATCAGCGACCAGGCGCTGGATCCGATCGCCGTCGAAAAGGCTGTCGACGGACCGGAGTTCGGTGCCGTCGTGGTGTTCACCGGCAAGGTGCGCAATCACGACGGCGGCCAGGCGGTGACGGCGCTCGAATACTCCGCGCACCCCCAGGCCGAGCGGTTCCTGACCGAGATCTGCGCCGAAGTCGCCGCCGCGCACGGACTTCCGGTGGCGGCGAGCCATCGCATCGGCTCGCTCACCATCGGTGACCTGGCGATCGTGGTGGCGGTCGCGGCGCCGCATCGGGCCGAGGCGTTCACCGTCTGCGCCGAACTCGTCGACCGGATCAAGCACGAGGTGCCGATCTGGAAGCGGCAGCTGTTCGCCGACGGCCTGTCCGAATGGGTCAATGCCTGCGGCTGAGCGTCACCGCGGGGTGTAGCGCCAGACGCCGAGCATCGCCTGGTCGTCCATCAGCTCCTCGCCCTCGAAGACGGTGCCGCGCAGGCGTTCCAGTGCCGCGTCCTCGTCGAGTCCGGTGCCGATGAGCACCAGGTTCGACACGCGTTCCTCGCCGCGCCCCCACGAGCCGGGGGTGAACACCACATGCCTGCCGACCAGGTGCATCTCGAACTTGCGCCGCTCTCCCGCCACCGCGAAGGCCACACAGCCCTTGGCCCGGAACAGGCCCGGCGGCGGATCTTCCAGGAAGGCGATCAGGGCGCGCGGGTCCAGCTCCCGCTTGCTGGTGAACGACACCGACACGTATTCGTCGTGCAGGTGCCGGTGGACCGGGTCGTCGTGATCATGGTCGTGGTCGTCGAGCAACGAGTCGAAACTGAGCTGCTGGGCCACCTTCGGTTCCGCGAGCACCCGGTCGTCGAACAGCAGACCGGGATCGACGCGGCCGTAGGTCGTCGCGTAGACCGGCACCTGGCCGACCCACTCCGACACCTGCGCGCGCAGCTCGGCCAGTGCCTCGGCCGAGACCCGGTCGGCCTTGTTCACCAGCACGAGATCGGCCAGGCGCAGGTGCGAGACCAGTTCCGGGTGCTGGGCGCTCGTCGCGCCGAACAGCTCGGCGTCGACCACCTCGACCAGCCCGCCGTATCCGATCCGCGGGTTCGGGTTGGCCACCACCATGCGGATCAGATTGCGTGGCTCGGCCAGCCCACTGGCCTCCACCACGATGACGTCGACGGCGCTGCGCGGCTGCGCCAGCGTCGCGAACAGGTCGTCGAGTTCGGAGACGTCCACCGCGCAGCACACGCAGCCGTTGCCCAGCGACACCATCGCGTCGACCTGGCCCGCCACCAGCATCGCGTCGATGTTCACCGCGCCGAAGTCGTTGACCACCACCCCGATCCGGGTGCCCCGGTTGTTGCGCAACAGCGAGTTGAGCAGGGTCGTCTTGCCCGACCCGAGAAACCCCGCAACGATCACCACAGGAATCACCGTGCCGATTGTGCCGCAACGGCCGCGGCCGCCGACCCCTGGGCGGGTCGGCGGCCGCGCGCGTGCGGTTACTTCGTCGGGCCGAAGACCAGGCCGACCAGCGTGTAGGCGAGGTTGATCAACTGGTTGGTGATCGCGGTGTTGTCCATGCCCAGTGCCCTGGCCAGCGGCATCAGCATGTTCATCACGGTGAGGATCGGACCGCCGAGCGAACTCAGGTCGGGGGCCGTCTCGTCCGGGGCGGACTGCTGCTGATTCTTGGGCGTGGTGCCGCGTTCCCGCGGGGTGGGCGCGGGCGCCGCCGGTGCGCCGGGCGCCGCGGTGCGCACCTCGGCGGTGCCGGGGATCGCCAGGTGCCCGCCCGAGCCGGTCGGCGGCTTCGGGGCCACCCGGGGCTGCTGGGCGGGAGCCTGGTCGGGGGCGCCGCCGGGGAACGTCAGGTGTCCGCTGGATCCGGCGGGCAGCCGGGGCTCGGCGGAGACCGGGTCACCGAGCGGTGCGCGGGCCGGAACGGCCGCGGGCTGGGCGGGCGCCGGTGCCGGAGTCGGCTCGGTCGTCGGCGGTTGATCGCCGCCGGGCGCTGCCTCCGGGGCCGCGGCGGGCGCTTGCGCATCCGCGGGCGGGGTCGGGGGCGTGCTGGTCGGGGTCGTCCCGGCAGGCGCGCCTGCCGGGGCGGGGGCCGGTGTGGGGTCGGCCGGAGCAGGATTCTCTGCCGGGGCCGGGGCCGGATCGGCGGGATTCGAGTTCGCTGCCGGGGCCGGGGCGGCGGGGTTCGGGTTCGCAGCCGGGGCCGGATCGGCGGCCTTCGGTGCCGGGTCGGCGGGGTTCGGATCGGATTCCACCGGCGCGCCCGGTGCCGGGGCCGGCGTGGTCGGCGCGGCGGCCGGTGCCGGCGCCGGAGCGGGGGTCGCGGCGGGGACGCGGCCGTTCGCGGGTGTCGAATCCGGCGCGGAGGCGGGCACGGCGGCCGAGACGGGCTTGTTGAGCAGGAAGCCCACCACCCCGGTCGCGATCGCGACGGCGTGCTCGAGCTGTCCCTCGCGCGATTCGAGCAGTGCGGCGTCCTCGGGATTGGCGCCGTTGCCCATCTCGACGAAGACCAGCGGCACCTGGGTCAGCGCCGGGCCGGCCACATCGGCCCTGGTCTGCAACCCGTTGCTGACGCCCGCGTAGGTGGCGGACGGGAAGCCGGCGGCGAGATAGGCATCGCGCACCGCGGTCGACGCGGCGCGGCCCGCACCGGACTGCGCGCGGTCGGCGACCGCATCGGGGATCGGCAGCTGCGGCACGATCAGATGGAAGCCGCGCTGGTCGGCGGGAGCGCTGTCGGCGTGGATGCTCACCGCGATCGCGGCACCGGACTCATTGGCGGCGCGGGCGCGATCGTCGACGCAGCCGCCCCAGCCGGTGTCGTCGGCGCGACTGAGCACCACCTCGGCGCCGAGCGCCTGCAGCGACGCCTTCACCAGCTGGGTGACCTCCCAGTTGATGGTGTGCTCGGGGATGCCGTTGAGCGAGGTCATGCCGGTGGTCTGGCAGTCCTTGGTGCCGCCGCGCCCGTTGTCGACCTGGCGGCTCAGATCCTCCGCGTGCGCGGACCCCTGATGGCCGGGGTCGAGGAAGATCGTCTTGCCGGCGAGCTGGTCGCCGACGGCGGGTTCCGGCGCGGCGTGCGCCGTCGCGGGCACCAGTCCCGTCAGCGACAGGACGACCGCGGCGGAGACGGTGGAGCAGAGACCGGCCTTGATGATGTTTGGTTGCATGTTCGGTCGGTGCCCCGGAACGGAGCACCCCTCCCTTCCCATTGGTAACACCAAACCCAGTGGTTCACTCTTGCAACGTGAGCAACCACAGAGCAAGCACCGTTACCGAAATGTGACGAGAGGAAAGCGCAGGTTAGCGCTGGTCAAATGCCCAGATCGCGAGCGATGTCGACCGGATCAGGCAACCTCGGGCAATTGCCGCAGCGAGCGCAGCGCGTAGTGCACGCGGGTCTTCACCGTCCCCACCGGCACCCCGAAATCCGCGGCCACCTCCCGGTAGCCGCGATCGTGCAGGATCACCTCGACGACCGCGGCCCGCTGCGGCTCGGGCAGTCGGGCCAGCAGCTGATCGACCAGCAACCCGTCGACCAGCCCGTCGGCGAAATCCGGCCTGCCGATGCAGGCGACCTCGGTGATGTCGTCCCAGCCGACGTCACCGGGCCGGGCGGCGCGCGCCCGCACGATGTCGACGACGACGTTGCGCTCGATCGCCAGCAGCCAGGTCCGCACGCTGCCCTTGCGCGCGTCGAAGTCACGACACGACCGCCAGCCACGCAGCAGGGTCTCCTGCACCGCGTGCTCGGCCAGGCCGGGATCTCCCAGACTGCGCATCGCCCGCCAGTGCAGCAGGCCACGGTCGGTGGCCAGCACCTCGGCCAGCCCGTCGGGGGTACACAGGCGCGCGCAGTGCGCACCGCAGGAGTTGTCCTTCATATGGGGGTATCGCCGCGCATCGCCCCGATGACAACGCCGGCGTTAAGCCACTCTTCAGAATCCTGCTGGCCCCGCACGCGACACTCGTTTCGCGAGCCCGGCCAGGGCCTGCTCCAGGAGGGGGGAGCAGGGCCGCCGGGCTCGCCCTTTTCCACCCATTCCCTGGCGCGAGCGGGGATCGGCGACGACAATCGCGGCGAGGGAGCGAGAAAACGTGGACATCCATGCATATCCGACCGACGCGCAGACGCCGGTCGACCGGGCCGAGGCCACCCGCATCGCGGCCGACCATCTACCACCCCCGATCCCGGCCACCGACCGGCACATCGTCGAATTCGCCGGCGGCTTCGTCGTCTACGAGGTCCGGCCGCTACACGCGCCCGTGGATCGGCCACTGCCGATCGGCGGTTCGGTGTACGTCATCGACAAGGCGACCGGCGCGGTGTCGTACTGGCCGACCTACCCGTGCTCGGCGGTCGCCGAGCGCTACGAAGCGGGACGGGTGATCGTCGAGGACGCCTGGCCCGAGCAGGACGACTGATCGCGGAGTACAAACACCCGACGCCGGTCGGCAGGCCGCGCCGGCAGTTCAGGCCCGGAACGAGTGCAAGGCGGCCGTGCACAGGGTCTGCTCGGCACCGAACCATTCGAAAGTGCCGACCACTCGAAATCCCAGGCGAGCGGCGAGTCCGCGCGAGCGAACGTTGGCCGACCGGGTCGCGATGAGGACGGGCTGGTCCGGGAGTTCATCCGCGGCAGCGCGCAACACGGCGCGGGCCGCTTCGGACGCCAGGCCCGCGCCCCAGGCGCGACGCCGCAGCAGGTAGCCCAGTTCCAGTTCCCCACCGTCGTCGGTGACGTGGCCGGGCTCGTCGGCGGCGCGCCGTTTGAGTTCGAAGGTGCCGATCAGCTCATCGGTGACCTTGTCGGCGATGACGAAGTGGCCCGGAGTCACGGTCGCGTTGGCCGCTCCGCCGATCGCGTCGATGCGTCGTTCGACATCCTCCCGCCGCCGCGGCTCCCCGAGGAAGGTCCAGACATCCGGGTCGGTCTGCAGCTCTATGAGCCCTTCCCGATCGGTGTCACGCGCCTTGCGCAGCAGCACACGCTCCGCGACGATCTGGATCGCGGACAGCATCGGTGACTGTGTCATGTGGCCTTCCGTTGCGTGGACGTCGATCCACCCATCTTGCACCCCGCTCGGACAACCTCGACGTACGAGAACTCCTTCACGGCAATGACGTTCACGTGATCCTGAGCCCACCGACCCACAGGCCCCGGGCACGGACAGCGCCGGCGGATTCGCGTCAACCGTTCAGGTAGGTGCGGATCAGTTCACGATCCTCGGCGGTGGCGGGCAACTGCGCGACGAGGAGCAGTTCCGGGTTCTCGACCAGCCGCAGCTGGAACAGCTCGAGGGCGATCGGCCCTATCTCGGGATGGTCGATGTCGAGGACGGCGGGCTGGAAGTCCTGTACCGGATACTCCGACCACCAGGTGCGGAATTCGGCACTGGCGGCGCTCAATTCGGTGACCACGCGGGTCAGGCGTTGGTCGCCGGGGCTGTTGCCGACCAGCACCCGGAACTGGCTCAGGATCGCCCGCGCCGCGGCTTCCCAGCCGCGCATCATGGCTCGGTTGCGCTCGTCGGTGTACATCCACCACAGCAGATTCCGGCGCTCGGGTGCCAGGGCGGACGGATCGGTGCGGATCCGGCGGAACGCGCTGTTCCACACGACGAAGTCCAGGCAGGCGTCGTGCACCACGGCCGGAGTCGGCCACATCTCGTCGACCAGACGCTGCAGACGCGAGAGCTGATCGGTGGCGCGGTAGGCCACCACCGGGTCGGCCAGACCCGCCAGCCTGCGTAACTGTCTGTGCTGCACGGGCTCCAGGCGCAGCGCTCGGGCCAGCGCGTCGACCACCTGCGGGCTCGCGGTGATCTTGCGGCCCTGCTCCAGCCACGTGTACCAGGTGAGACTCACCCCGGCCAGTTCGGCGACCTCTTCGCGGCGCAAGCCCGGGGTTCTGCGGCGCCCCGGAATCAGGTCCTCGGGCAGACCGACGTCGGCGGGCCGCAAGCGGGAGCGGTGGGTGGTGAGGAAGGCGGCCAGTTCGGTGCGGCGATTTTCGCTCATGACGCTCCCGGTGTCTCGGCGAACAGTGATGTTCTGGGTAGCAGTATCGGTGCCAGGACCGCGAGGCGTCGGCGGCTTAGCGTCGTAGTCGAGAGGTGATCGCGAAAGATCAGCCGGGACAAGGGAGTACGACGATGAGTGACGACAACGGGCCGGTACTGGTGATCGGTGCCACCGGGCAGCAGGGGCGGGCGACCGCGGCGGCGCTGCTCGAACGAGGACGGCGGGTCAGGGCGTTCGTGCGCGATCCGGAATCGGCGGGTGCGCTGGCGCTGCGCGCCGAGGGTGCCGAGCTGGTGGTGGGCGATCTCGACGATCCGGGCAGCGTGAAGGCCGCGCTGGACGGCAGCGACAGCGTGTTCCTGATGCTCACGATGATGGAGGGGGTCCACATCACCGCGGCCGGGATCGCCGCCGAGCGGCGGCGGGGTGAGCTGGTGATCGATCTGGCGCGCGACAGCGGGATCGACCATCTGGTGTACAGCTCGCTGCGGGGCGCCGGGGAGGACTCGGGGGTGGAGTACTACGCCGCGAAGACCCACCTCGAGGAGTACATCGCCGCGCAGGGCGTCCCGGCGACGATCCTGCGGCCGGTGTTCTTCATGGACAACTTCCGGTCCTTCAATCGTCCGGTGCTCGACGATTCCGGCACGCTGCTGGTGAATCTCGCGGTGCGCGAGGATATCCCGATCTCGCTGATCTCGGTTCGGGATATCGGCGCCTTCGCCGCGCTCGCCCTGACCCACCGCGAGGAGTACCTGGGCCGCACGCTGCCGATCGCCGGTGATCGGCTGACCCCGCCGCAGATCGCCGAGGTCTTCGGCGCGGTGGCCGGGCTGCCCGCGCGCAGCGTGCAGGTGCCGATCGAGGCGGTGCGGGCCTTCGACGAGCAGGTGGGCAAGATGTTCGCGTATTTCAACGAGCGGCCCGACGAACCGCTCGACCTGGCCGCGCTGCGCGTCGCCCACCCCGGTTTGCAGGACCTGCCGTCCTGGCTGACGGCTACCGGCTGGCGGCCGTAGCCGGCCGGCGTAGGGCGACCAACACGCCGAGCGACATGATCGTGAGGGTCGGCACGCCGAACCAGTCGCCCCACCGGCCGTACGGCGTGGCGCCCTGGCTGGTGCCGAGATCGGCTAGGGCCATTCGGGTTTCAGTGATGTCGGTTTCGACCGCGACGGCGATCCGGCCGCGCGCGTCGACCCCGACCAGTTCGCCGAGTTGCGCGGGTCGGGCGATGGCGATGCCCGACTCGACGGCTCGCACGACGGCCATGCGGCTGTGCAGCCAATGGTCGACGGTGAAGTCCAGGGCCGGGGCGAGCAGCAGGGTCGCTCCGTTCGCGCGGTTCTCGCGGACGAGGTCGGGGTGGTCGAGATCGGCGCAGATCGCGAGTGCCCATGGCCGACCGGGTACCGGCACCACGCTCCGGCCTGCCCGCAATCCGGCTTCCAGGCCGGGCACCAGATACCGCTTCGCGTAAACGATGTCACCCGGATAGGCGATGGCGGCATTGACGTTACCGTCAGGGTGCTCCAGTTCCGACCCGACCACCACGTGTATTCCGCGCCGCGTGGCGACTTCGTCGAGTGGTCCGCTCAGCAGGGCGATGTCGGATCGGGTGGCATGCCAGGCCTTCTCGGTGAACACGACGACCTGCGCGCCCTGATCGGCCGCGCGCCCGACCATCGTCACCGCCTCGGCGATCATCGCCGCGCCGGGCGCGGAATCGACGGGAACGTACATCGGCGGCTGCGCCAGCGCGACGACCGCGACCCGGACGACAGGCCCCTCGGCGGCCGAGTACCACGCACTGGCCCCGCCGACCCCGAGAATCAGCACCACCGCGACACCGAAGGTCCAGCACCGCACCGTCTTTCGCACCGATGACACAGCCCGGGCGTCGCCTCCGAGAGGGCGGCTTCGGCACATGTTTCGCCCCTGATGCGCGGTACCGGCAGCACCATCGATCGTCACCGTTTTCGGCGTCGCCACGGCATCGGCAGTCGGGTGCGGCCACGCGGTTCGCTCTCCCGGCACCGTCACGGCCGCGACGACGGCGGGCACGGCCAGCACCAGGAAGCTGATCCCCGCGACGCCGGTGACCGCCGCGATCCGCACGATCGGTCCCACCTCGGCCTGGGAGTAGCCGATGCTCCACCACGCGCCGACCCCGCCGACCAGGCGGTGCAGGTATTCCGCGCAGGTCCAGGCGGCGGGGAAGGCGAGCGCGGCGAGTCCGATCCGCCGGCGCGCGAGCAGCGTGCGGAACAGCAGGACACACGCCCCGTAGGCGATGGCACTGCCGCCGAGCAGTATGGCGGCGGCGGTCAGAGGTTGTTCCAGCGTCCGGACGAAATACGGCCAGTAGCGGGTAGTTCCGCCGAGCCACGACAGCACGGCCGCCGCACCCACAGCCCAGGCGGGATAACGCGGCGCCGTCCACAGCACCGGTAGTGGCGCGAGAAACGCGACCAGCGGGATCGGATGCAGGCCGGTTCCCACCGCCCACAACCCTGCCGACAGCGCCGTGGCAGCGCACCAGATACCTACGTGGACAGATCTTTTCGTCGAGAACGTCACCGCTCGATGGTGGGTGCCAACCGGCCCCGCGCACATCGCCCGGGCGAGCGGTCTCGCCTCCCTCGCGCGAGGGAGGTCAGCGTCCCGGCAGCCCGTTGTCGCCCGGCGCCACCATCCCGGATTCGTAGGCGAACACCACCGCCTGCGCCCGGTCGCGCAATCCGAGTTTCGCCAGGACCGAGCTGACATGGGTTTTCACGGTGTGCTCGGTGACGACCAGGCGCGCGGCCAGTTCCGCGTTGGATCGGCCCGCGGCGAGCTCGCGCAGGATGTCGCGTTCGCGGGCGGTGAGGGCCGCCAGGTGGGGTGTGGCATCCGGTCGACGGGTGCGCGCGATCTCGGCGATCAGGCGGCGGGTCACCGACGGGGCGAGCAAGGCCTCCCCCGCCGCGACGACGCGGACCGCGTTGACGAGTTCGGTGCGGCGAGCGTCCTTGAGGAGGAACCCGCTCGCACCCGCTCGCAGGGCCGCGTAGACGTAGTCATCCATGTCGAACATGGTCAATACCAGGACTTTCGCGTCGCCGGCCGCGCAGATCCGGGCGGTGGCGGCGACACCGTCGAGCCGGGGCATCCGCAGATCCATCACCACGACGTCGGGCCGCAGCCGTCGTGCCGCCGCAACGGCGTCGGTGCCGTCGGCGGCTTCACCCACGACCTCGATGTCGGGTTCGGCTGCCAGGATCAGCCGGAAGCCGGTGCGGAACAGTTCCTGATCGTCGACGACGAGGACCCGCATGCTCACTCCCCCTGTGTCAGTGGCAGTTCGGCGTCGACGGCGTAGCCGGTCGCGGTCGGCCCCGCACGGAGTACGCCGCCGCAGGCGTGCACGCGCTCGCGCATCCCGAGCAAGCCGAAGCCGGTGGCGTCCGATCGTGGCGCGGCGGTGCCGTCGTCGACGACGCTGACCCCGAGCCGGTCCGCCGACCAGCACAACGCGACGTCGACCCGGCTCGCCCGCGCGTGCTTGCCGGTGTTGGTGAGCGCCTCCTGCACGATCCGGTAGGCGGCGGCCTCGGTCTGCGGCGCGATCGGCGCGCGTGGTCCGTGTTCGGTGTAGTACGCGGCCAATCCCGCGCGCTCGGCCCGCGCGACGAGATCGGCGACGGCGGCCACGCCGAGTGGGTGTGGCAGGTCGTCGCTGTCACGCAGGGCGCCGATGCTGTGCCGGAGCTCGCGCAGGGCAGCGCGGCCGTCGTCGGCGATCGCGGCGAAGGCGGCGTCGGTGGCGGTCGGGTGCGCGAGCAGGGGGCCGGTCTCGGCGCGCAGGATCATGGCGCCGACGGTGTGGGCGAGGCCGTCGTGCATGTCCCGGGCGATACGCAGCCGTTCCCTGGCCACGGCGCTCGCCCGTTCCTCGTCGAGGCGGCGGGCCCGCTCGGCGAGAACGTCGATCTGGGCCTGGCGAGCCCGCGCCCCGGCGCCGAGCGCCCAGGCGGTCAGGAACGACATCGCGGCGTAACCGTAGGAGTCGGCGGATTCATGCGGTACCAGCAGCGAGACCAGAATTCCCGCCGCGACCAGCACGAACGCGATGCGCCGCCGGCTCGCCGGGCAGTAGGCGGCGATCGTGTAGACGCAGACGACGGTGCCGAACGGCAACACGGGCATGGCGTGCGCGCACGACAGCGCGGTGATCGCGGGTCCGACCACCGCCAAGGTGGCCAGTGGCGCCCGGCGCCGCCACAACACCGGAACCGAGGCCAACGCCGACAGGCCGACGATCCACCACGCCACACCGGCGACGACGGCGGGCCCGACGGTCACGACCGTCACGATGACGGCGATCAGCACATCGATCGGTTCCGGCGGTTTCCGAAGCAGGTCCACGACGATCCAGTCTGACCGGTGACGCCGCGCCGCGCCTCCCTCGCGAGAGTGATTCCGGCGCCGCGCGGGTGGTTCCCCACGGCGGCGCTCACGGGCCTAGGCTGGATCCGGACCGGAGCAGCGGGCAGCCCACAGGCCGATGACCTGCGATGATGCCCGGCTCGGACCGCCCCGATCAAGAACGAATTGCATACATAGCGATGTGTGCATACGATAGCGACCGATCGAACCGCAGGGAGAGGTGAACACGATGGGCGCAGGACACGGACACGACCACGGGGTGTCGGCCGACAGCGACAAGCGCTGGCTGGCCGGGGCGCTGGCGGTGATCGTCACCTTCCTGATCGGTGAGGTGATCGTCGGCATCGTGGCCGATTCGCTGGCACTGCTCTCCGACGCGGCGCACATGACCACCGACGCCGCCTCGATCGTGCTGGCCCTGGTGGCGATCCGCCTCGCCAAGCGCCCGGCCACCGGCCGGATGACCTTCGGCTGGAAGCGGGTGGAGATCCTCTCGGCGCAGGCCAACGGCCTGACACTGCTGCTGCTGGCGCTGTGGCTGGGCTACGAGGCGATTCGCAGGCTGTTCGAGCCGCCGGAGGTGCACGGCACGCTGGTGCTGGTCACCGCGCTGGTCGGCATCGTGGTCAATGTGCTGGCGACCTGGATGATCAGCCGCGCCGACCGGACCAGCCTCAATGTCGAGGGCGCCTACCAGCACATCCTCAACGACCTGTTCGCCTTCATCGCGACCGCCGTGGCCGGCCTGGTCATCATCCTCACGGGCTGGGTGCAGGCCGACGTCGTCGCCACCCTGATCGTGGTCGTGCTGATGATCAAGGCGGGCATCGGGCTGATCCGGGCGTCGAGCCGGATCTTCCTCGAGGCCGCCCCCGACTACCTCGACCCCGAGCAGGTCGGTCGCGACATGGCCGCCCGCGACGGCGTGACCGAGGTGCACGACCTGCACATCTGGGAGATCACCTCCGGCTCCCCCGCCCTCTCGGCGCACGTGCTCGTGCAGCCGGGGCACGACTGCCACGCGGTTCGCGAGGACATCGCGCACATGCTCGACCACGAGCACCACATCGAGCACGTCACCTTGCAGGTCGACCACGCTCGGCCCGCCGTCATCGGGATCGGCGCCGCCGACGACGACAGCCACTGCGGCGAGGCGCACGGCCCCAAGCACGTCTCGACCGGGCGGGCGCCGCACACGCACTGACCCCACGAACGAGGGAAGGCCCCACACCGGCAACGGTGCGGGGCCTTCTCGTCGGTCACGCTGTCAGGGCGGACCTGGTCGTTTCATCGACCTGGGGCTGGGGTCAGCCGCCGAAGGAGCCGGTCCACAGGGTGTCGACCAGGCCGTGCAGGGCGGCGCCGAGGGTGTCGAAGAGGCCGTTCAGGGCGGCACTACCGGTGTCGATGATAACGGGGATCATAATAATTCCTCTGTTTCTCGCATAGGCCCAGCCGAAGCTGGCTTACAGATGGCCTATCGACACCAGAACGCCGCGAGTTACGACATTCGGAGAATTCGTGACCCTCGTAACAACAATCCATTGAAACCTATTACCACCTGCGGTTTTGCTCAAATACCTCACGTTTCTGAGGGGATTATGAGAATCGCATGAGATTCATGTTGCGCTCATCCGATAAGCCCGAATTTCCGATGCCCCGAGAAATAGGGGCACCGATCACGAATACATAGCGCGACATCTGGTCACACATATTCGTCGCCGCGGATGGGTCGGCCGCCGAACATCCCCGCGACCAGGCCGAGGAAGCCGAGGTGGGCGCGCAGCGCGGCGCCGTCGCGGGCGACGGAGGCGACGGTGGCCGTCCCCGACGCCACCGGACGCCCGGCGAACCGGTCGGCCAGCCAGGCCAGCACGACCGGAACCACCAGGAACTCCAGCGGCAGGTGCGAGCCACGGCGCACGCGCAGGTATTCGACCGTCGCGCCCGCCCGCCGATAGCGCTCGACGTGCGCGTCGACGTCGGCCACGGCGATGACCTCGTCGCGCACGCCCTGCACCACCAGCAGCGGGGCGGCGGGCGCCCTGGTGCCGGGCTCGATGTCGGCCAGGATGCGGCGCAGGGCCGGTTCGGCCAGCAGCCCGGCGAGGCCGTCGCGCAGATGCCGGGTGACGTCGCGGCGGGCGAAGCGCCACAGCAGCGCGAAGGTGGTGCGCTCTTCGGCTTCGCCGAGCAGGCCGCGGTACCGGTCGTCGAGGTGGTCGTCGAGGACCGGGTCGAGATCGGGGTAGGCCCGGCGCAGACCCGCGACGAACGCGGCCGGGAATCCGGCGAACCAGCCGCCGTTGAGGCGGACGAACGCCGCCGCCGGATCTCCGACCGGCGACCCGGCCGCCGCGCCGACGATGTTCAGCTCCGGCGCGTAGTCGGCGGCCAGCTCCGCCGCCCACGCCGTCGCCAGGCCGCCGCCGGAGTAGCCCCACAGGGCCACCGGCGTCGACGGGCTCAGGCCCAGCGGCACGAAGCCGAGCGCGGCTCTGATCCCGTCCAGCGCCCGGTAGCCGGGCTCGCGGGCGGCGCCGAACCGGCCACCGAGGCCCTCGTGATCGGGCACCGACACCGCCCACCCCTGCTTCAGCGCCATCGCCACGATCGGCAGTTCGAGCGGTGCGATCGAGCCGGTGGTCTGCGCGCCGAGCCGCAGCGCGTAGGAGGGAAAGCACCGCGGTGCGACGGCGTCGATCGCGCACTGGAACGAGATCAGCGGTCGCGCGCGGGTGGGGTCGGCGCCCCACGGCAACAGCACCGTGGTCACCGACACCTCCGGCGCGCCGTCGAGATCGCAGGTCCGATACAGCAGTTGCCAGGCCACGATCCGCTGCCGCACCACCCCGAACAGGGCCAGCTCCACCGAACGCGAGCGCACCACCGTGCCCGGCGCGAGCAGCTCGGCTCCGGGCGGGGCGAGGTAGAACGGATCGTCGGGCGGAAGCAGTGGCGCGATGCCCCACTGCGTCAGCGCGGGCAGGTCGAGCCTCATAGGCTGCCGCCGCCACCGAAGAACCAGGGGTTGAACGTACAAGTCAAGGCGGGGCTGCCTTCCGGATCGAGAGCCCGCAGCGCGATCGAGGCCGCGCGGGGCGAGTACATCATGGTCAGGTGGTCGGAGACGTCCTGCTCACACCCGTCCTGCAGGGCGATGTTGTCGACGGTCGCGTCGGGCCCGGCCCGCAGGAAGGTCAGGTCGAGGGGGTTCATGACCTCGTCGTAGCGGGAGCCGACCACGGTGTAGTCGACGCCGGGGACGGTGTCACCGGTGGCGTTGAGCGTGGTGTAGAACGGCGAGCCGACGGCCTGTTCGACATTGGCCACGCCGATGATCGGCCGGTAGAAGCCGAGGATGTCGATGCCGGCGTTGTTGATCATCCGGCCGAGCGTGGCGATGCCGAGCAGCGCGGTGCCGTGGTGGGTGGCGCCGAAGGTGACCAGCTTGTCGACCTTGCCCTGTCCACCGTCGAACTTGAGGTACTGGTTGGCGATCGTGCCGCCCTGCGAATGGCCGACGATGTCGACCTGGTCGGCGCCGGTGGCCGCCCGCACCCGTTCGATGAACGCCGCGACCTGGTCGGCGGAGTCGGCCATCGGCCCGACCCCGTAGCGGCCCGGCAGCACGGCGCCGAGCCCACCGCCCTCGAGCAGCGCCGACTTGCCGTAGTTCAGGGCGAAGACGCAATATCCGGCCTGCGCCAGGCGCGGCGAGAGGTAGGAGAAGGTGTCGTAGGCGTTGAGCCAGGTGCCGTGCAGGAGCACGACGGGGCGCGGATGCTGCGCGCTCGGCGTGCAGTCCCAGCGATTGGCGCCGGGCGGCGCGGCGTCGGGGTGCAGCAGGCCGTAGGCGAAGGCGGGCAGATAGGCCGACATCTCCGGCCCCTCGCCGACGGCGTCGGAGGCCCGGCTGCCCGAGGAACCCGAGCTGCTGCCGGAGGCGCTGCCGGTGTCGGCGATGGCGGTGGGGCGACGACCGTCGGGGGTCGTGGCCATGCCGGCGTCGAGGTATTCGGCCAGCGAGGCGATGGTCGGTTCCAGCACCGGGTCGGCGGTCGCCGTACCGGCGCCGAGGACCGAGGCCGCGGTGAGACCCGCGGCGATGCCGAGTCCGCACAGGGTGCGGCGCAGTGGCTGCGTCGTTGCAATCATGGTGGTCACTTCCTCGAACCGCGTCGGCCAGCGTTGGCTCGGACGCGCTCAGCGAATCTATGACCGGCGCCACATCGCTGTCACTGCACGGTGAACCGAGAAAACCCGCCTCTTGTTGGCGCGAGAACCAAGATCTGTGCCTTCTCGACGGGAGGTGCCCACGACGCCCTGTTCTCGGACACAATCGAGTCATGCTCGCCGAACACCCCGTTTCCGCACCACCCGCTTTGACCGCACGACTATTGACACGCTGGCCGCAGATCGCCGAGCGCATGCTCGCCGCGGGGCTCGGCGCCACCGCGCCCGCCGAACTGCCGCCCGGCCACTTCACCGCGGAAGTCCTGCCGACCATCTACGCCTGCGGGCGCGCGGTGCTCGAGGCGATCGCGGCCGAGCGCGAGTTCACCCAGGCCGAGGTCGCCGCGTTCGTCGGGCCGGTCGCCGAGCGCCACGCCGAGGACCGCCTGCCGCTGCCGATGTTGATCGGCGCGATCCACGGCTCGGCGCAGGCCGTCCTCGCCGAGGCGTCCGCGCTGGCCGAGCCCACGGAGATGAACGACCTGATCCGGGTCGGCAGCGGGCTGCTCGAGCTGCTGCGCCATATCAATGTCACCGTCGTCGAGACCTACACCGAGGTCGAGCAGTCGATCTATCACGCCGAGCGCGAGGCCCGCCGGGAACTGTGTTCGGCGCTGGTGCGCGGGCTACCCGCCGAGGAACTCGCCGCGCGCGCCGACACCGTGCTCGCCGAGCAGTACACGGTGCTGGCGATCCACCTGAGCGAACCCGCCCGCACCGGCAGCGCGGCCAACCTGGTGACCCGCCGCCGCATCCGGGTGCTCCAGCGCGCGCTCGACGAGCTCACCGGCACCACCACCCCGGCCACCTTCGACGGCGCCAACGGCATCGCACTACTGAGCAACAGCTCCGAGACCGACGTCCTGGACGCGCGGCGCTTCGACGAGCTCGCCGCCCGGCTGACCGAGCAGTACGGCGTGACGGTGTATCTGGCCGAGTTCTCCGGCGTCGCCCGCGATGCCATCCCGGCCGCGGCCAAGGACGCGACCGAGCTGACCGAGCTGGCGCGGCTGCGCGGCAGGCCCGGCGGCTGCTACCGCCTCGACGACCTCCTGCTCGAATATCAGCTGACCCGCCCCGGCCCGGCCCGGGAACGCCTGGCGCAGCGGGTGATTCCGCTGCTCGGCAGCCCGCACCTGATCGAGGCGCTGGAGGCGCACCTGCGCCACGGCGCCGACCGCAAGACGGCCTCGCGCAGAATCCACGTGCACCCCAACACCTTCACCTACCGGTTGCGCCGCATCGCCGAGCTCACCGGCCTCGATCCGGCCGACCCCACGGATTCGCGCATGCTGGCTGCCGCACTCACCGTGCACCGGCTCGACACCCCGCAGCGCCGCGGCGAGGACCAGCAGGTCTAGCGGGTCAAGCCGTCGGCGACGGCGCCGAGCCCGGCGGAGATCGCGGCGCGCTGCGCGGGCTCGAGCACGTCGACGAACACCCGGCGCACGACCTCGACGTGTCCGGGGGCCACGGCCTCGAGCTTGGCCCGGCCCGCCGCGGTGAGCACGGCGTTGACGCCGCGGACATCGGTGTCGTCGTCGACGCGGCGCACCAACCCGGCTCGCTCGAGCTTGCCCACCTGGTAGGTGAGCCCGCTCTTGGAGGTGTAGATCGCGGCGGCGAGGTCGGTCATCCGCATCGCGCCGCCGGTCTCGGCGGCGAGCCGGACCAGCACCTCGTACTGGGTGTGCGTGAGCCCCTCCCCCTTGAGGTGCTGGTCCACCGCGCGGTCGACGAGCGCGCCCGCGGCCAGGAACCTGACCCACAGCCGCATCTCCTCGGCATCGAGCCACCTGGGTTCTTCCATGCCGCAAACCCTAATCACTTCGGCGGAATAGCTGCGCATCGCGTATTGTTCAAATTTGAACATCAGTAGTTCACCCGATCCGAAGGAGCCCACCGTGACCATGCCGGTGCTCTACCTCTCCCACGGCGCCCCGCCGCTGATCGATCACGCCACCTGGCCCGCCGAGCTCGCCGCCTGGTCGGCCGAGCTGCCCCGGCCGCGGGCGATCCTGATCGTGTCCGCGCACTGGGAGTCGGCCCCGGTCACCCTGGGAGCGACCACCACCGTGCCGCTGGTCTACGACTTCAGCGGCTTCGCCCCGCGCTACTACGCCGAGCGCTACGCCGCCCCGGGCGCGCCCGATGTCGCCGCCCGGGTGCGCGAGCTGCTCGGCGGCACCGTCGCCGACGCTCCCGACCGCGGCCTCGACCACGGCGCCTACGTCCCGCTGAGCCGGATGTACCCCGATGCCGACATCCCGGTGCTGCAACTGTCGATCCCTACACTGGATCCGCGGGACCTGATGAAGCTCGGCCGCGCGCTCGCGCCGCTGCGCGACGAAGGCGTGCTCATCATCGGCAGCGGGTTCTTCACCCACAACCTGCGCGCGCTCACCGCCGACGACCACCACGTGCACTCGTTCACCGCCGAGTTCGACGACTGGGGCCGCCGGGCCCTCGACGACCGCGATATCGACGCGCTGCTCGACTTCGAGCACACCGCCCCCGCACCGCGCCTGGCCCATCCGCGCACCGAGCACTTCGCTCCGCTGTTCCTCACCCTCGGTGCCGGCGCCGAGGACATCGACTCCCTGCGCACCGTCATCGACGGTTACTGGTTCGGGATGGCACGACGCTCGGTTCAGATCGGCTGACCGGGCGAAACGGAAAGGACATCGCCATGACGACGACATCGACCACCCCCACCGACGCCGGCCTGCTGGTGCTACGCCTCGGCGTCGGCGCGACCATGGCCGCGCACGGCACCCAGAAGCTGTTCGCCTGGTTCGACGGCGGCGGCCTGTCCGGGACCGAGAAGTTCTTCGCGGCGAGCGGCTATCCGATGGCGAAATCCTTCGCCGTGGTGGCCGGGCTGAGCGAGACGCTCGGCGGCATCGGCCTGATCCTCGGCCTGTTCACCCCACTGGCCGCCGCTGCGATCCTGGGCACGATGCTCAATGCGATCGCGGTGAAGTGGGGCGGGTTCTTCGCGCCCAAGGGTGTCGAATACGAGACGATCCTGGCGGTCGCGGCGACCAGCCTCGCACTCAGTGGCGCAGGCGGTTTCGCGCTCGACCGGTTCGTCCCGGGGCTGCGCGACTACAAGCTCGTCTACGGCTTGGCCGCTATTGCCCTGGCCGTGATCGTGGCCGGTATCACGCTGCTGATCCGGAATTGAAATTCAACGAAAAAACCCGCTATTCGACGTGTGCATCGAATAGCGGGTTATTCGTTTCCCGACAAGGAAAGTCTTACTTCAGCGCGCTTTACAGGTAGGCGCTGCACACCGGCCAGGCGCCGGGACCCTGCGCGGCCAGCACGTTCTCGGCGACGCGGATCTGCTCCTCGCGGCTGGCGTTGTCGGCGGTGCCGGTGCCACCGTAGGCCTCCCAGGTGCTCTGCGAGAACTGCAGGCCGCCGTAGTAGCCGTTACCGGTGTTGATGTTCCAGTTGCCCGTGCTCTCGCACTGCGCCACGGCGTCCCAGTTGTTCGCCGAGGCGGTCGCGGTGGTCAGACCAGCCGGAACGGCGATCATGGCGCCGGCGACAGCGGCGAAACCGAGGGCACGAGTGGTGAACTTGCGATTGAAAGACATAAGGATTCCTGCCTGCGCCCACCGGCTCGGTGATGAAATCCACCGCGTCCCTGCCCCTCAGTAATGTCGGGGATCCTCGAAATCGCGGGGCAGGCTTTCCGGTGTTCTGCGATTCGATTCGGCTCGGGTTGTTGTTCAAGCCGTGACCGAATGTAGCCGGAATGCGAGCCGAGATCACGTCCGGATCACGGACGCGTCTGTACCGGCCATTGTCCAAAGGAACAGTGTTCCGCGCTGGTCCGCCGTGACAAATCCGTAATCACATTACTGTCGTTATAGCACCGTAATGTGATCGGGATCACCAGGTTATAGAGACCCGGGTCACGTTTCCTATCCGGCAATTCGGGCATCGTGCCCGCGCGGATCAGCGATATTCGGGGTTCTCGAAGCCGAACCGGCAGCCGGCATCCCATTCCGAGCGCTGGTTGCCATGCGCCGGGATGCCGCCGACATCGCGCAGGATCCGGGCCAGATGCAGGAGATTCCAGGTCATGAAGGTGGTGTTGCGGTTGGTGAAGTCGTTGTCCGGGCCGCCCGAACCGGGGTCCAGGTAGGACGGGCCCGGCCCCGCCTCGCCGATCCAGCCGGCGTCGGCCTGCGGCGGAATGGTGTAGCCCAGGTGCTGGAGGCTGTAGAGGATGTTCATCGCGCAGTGCTTGACGCCGTCCTCGTTCCCGGTGATCACACAGCCACCGACCTTGCCGTAGTAGGCGTACTGGCCCGCAGCGTTGAGCTGGGAGGAGTTGCCGTAGAGCCGCTCGATCACCCGCTTGGTGACCGAACTGTTGTCACCGAGCCAGATGGGCCCCGCGAGCACCAGGATGTCGGCGGCCATGACCTGCTCCTGCAGCGCGGGCCACGCGTCGGTGGCCCAGCCGTGCTCGGTCATGTCGGGCCAGACACCGGTGGCGATGTCGTGATCGACCGCGCGCAGCTGCGAGACGGCGACGCCGTTCTCCGCCATGATGTGCGCGCTGACGTCGATCAGCCCCTGCGTATTGCTCGGTTCGGGCGAGCGCTTGAGCGTGCAGTTGATGAACAGCGCCGACAGATCGTCATAGGTCGCCATGGTCGTTCGGCCTCCTCGGTGGATGACGCGGCGGTGAACCCGCCACGCGGTACCGTGCCCGCACCGCCGGTGACGTTACGGCCGCGAGATCACGTTCCAAGGCGCCGCGAGAGCACAGCACGATGTCACGAAGGACGGCCCGCCCCGGCCACCGCGCTCTCGGCCGCCCGGTGCGGCAGGTCCGGGTCGCGATCCAGCCGGAGCAGGACCAGCTGGTGCTGGACCGGCGCCGCCGACCTCGTCGCGAGGTTGTGGGGCTAGCGCTGGAAGTACTGCTCGAGCCGGGCGCGCACTGTCGCTCTGGCGCGGTGCAGGATCACCCGCTGATTGCCCGCGGAGATGTCGAGCAGCGCGCAGACCTCGTCGGCGGAGTAGCCGTCGACATCGCGCAGGGTGAGAACCGTGCGGTGGCGGGGCGGCAGGGTGGCCACGGCGGCGGCGAGCAGGCGGGCCACTTCGGCGCGCTCGGCGGCGTCCTCGGGTTCGGACCACGGGCGCGGCTGGGCGCCGACCGCCCAGTGGCCCGGATAGCGGTCACCGGGTGGGCGGAAACGGCCCGGATCGACGGCCGGGCCCTCGTCCTCGGGCAGCAGCGTGGCGAACGGGACCGTGCGATGCTCCTTGATCCCGCGCTTCTTGGCGGTGTTCACCAGGATCCGATACACCCACGTCTTGAGCGAGGAGCGGCCTTCGAAACGGTCGACGCCCTGCACCACGGCCAGCCACGCCTCCTGCACGACTTCCTCGGCGGAGGCGTCGGTGGAGACGAACGAGCGCGCCAAGCGCAGCATCGAGCCGGACCAGGCGTCCACGACCAAGGCGAACGTCGCGTCGACTCCCGACCGTAGCTCGGCGACGAGCACGTCGTCGGCGGGCAGGGCGCCGTCGTGTCCCACCGGGTCTCCTCGCTGTCACCACTCGCGTCGCTGGCAGCACAGTACCGCCGTCGCGCGGTGTAACGCGCGGGACGGGTCCGGGAACGGAGAACGCATGCGAGAGAAGGAGAAGACCATGCCGCACCGCCGTATCCGCCGTACCGTCCTCAGCGTGCTGGCGGTGGGGTTCGTCGCCGCGCTGGTCGTCGGCCTGTACCTGTTCCAGCCGTGGCGGTTGTTCACGACGACGACCGTCGACGAGGCCCCGGTCACGGCGACGGGCGGCGCGCCGCTGTCGGTGATCGCCGCCGGCGAGTTCCTCTCCCACGAGCACGAGACGACCGGTTCGGCACAGCTACAGCGCTCCCCCGACGGCACACTGGTCCTGCGGATCACCGATCTGCGCACCTCCGACGGCCCCGCGCTGCACGTGTGGCTCACCGATCAGCCGGTGATCGGCGACGACTGGCACAACTTCGACGACGGCACGCACCTCGACCTGGGCGCGCTCAAGGGCAACGAGGGCAGTCAGAACTACACCCTGCCCGCCGACACCGATCTGTCGGCGATCCGGTCGGTGAGCATCTGGTGCGCCCGCTTCCACGTGTCGTTCGGGGCGGCCACGCTGACGCCGGCCTGAGCGGGTCAGGCGGGGCGATGCCAGTCGCGAAAGGCCGCGAGCAAGGTGCTGCGCGCGTCGCCGGAGAGCTGCTCGGGCGTGAGTTCGCCGAGGTCACGGGTGGTGCGGCGGATCTGGTCGAGGTAGACCTCGCAGCCGTCGCACTCGGCGAGATGGGCGAGGAAACGCAGCTCGGTCTCGCTGTCGAGAGCGCCGTCGAGGAACCCGGTGACCAGCTCGACGAATTCGTCGCAGTCCATGCGTCCTGGCTCCTCTCGCTCGCTCGGCACAGCATAGTCATCGCCGCACCGGTTCAGAGCCCGGCGCGGGCCCGGCGTTACAGCGGGGGTGGCCGCCGTCACCGGCTCAGGCGAGCAGCCGCTTCTCCGTCGCCACCGCGACGGCCGCCGCCCTGGTGTCGACGCCGAGCTTGTCGTAGATGCGACCCAGGTGCGTCTTCACCGTCGCCTCGCTGATGTGCAGCGCGCGGGCGATCTCGCGATTGCCGAGGCCCCGCGCGAGCTGGCCGAGGATGTCGCGCTCGCGGGCGGTGAGGGTCGGGCCGGGATTGCGCATCTTGGCCATCACCTTCGCCGCGACCGGCGCGGACAGCGCGGTCTGCCCGCTCGCGGCGGCATGGATGGCGGCGAACAGTTCCTCGGGCCGTTCGGCCTTGAGCAGGTAGCCGGTGGCGCCCGCCTCGATCGCGCGGGTGATGTCGGCGTCGGTGTCGTAGGTGGTGAGGACCAGGACGTGCGGGGTCGGTGCGGCTTGCGCGGTGATCCGGCGGGTCGCTTCGACGCCGTCCATGTCGCTGCCGAGTTGCAGGTCCATCAGCACCACGTCGGGGTGCAGGCTCGCCGCCAGCGCGACCGCGGCCGGGCCGTCGGCGGCCTCGCCGATCACCTCGATATCGGGAGCGCTCGACAGCAGTGCGTGCAGTCCGGCGCGGACGACCGCGTGATCGTCGCAGATCAACAGGCGCACGGCGGGATTCACAAGTGCCGATGCTAGCGCGCGGCCCCGGCCGGAACAGCGTTCCCCGTTGCGCACACTGTTCGTCAGACGTACAGTGTTCGGCATGACGAACAACGTGCGTACGGCGCGGAGTGGGGACACCACACCCGGCCCGATCGCGGCGTTCGCACGCTTCGTGGCGTGCGGCGGCGGGCTGGGACTGGTCTCGAGCGCGGCGGTCGGGCAGCTGGCCTGCGTGCTGCCGTGGGCCGTCGCGAACGCGGTGGTCACGATCGTCTCGACGCTGCTCGGCACGGTGCTGCACGCGCTGATCACCTTCGGCGGGCGCGCGCTGCCGGGGTGGCGGGAGCACTGGCAATCGGCGGGCTCGGCCGCGGCGGCCTACGCGGTGACGAGCGCGGCGATGTTCGCACTGTTCGCCGTCCAGCCGTCGCCGGGCGTATCGACCGTGCAGGTCGTCTATCTGTCGGCGTCGGGGCTGGCCGGGATCGGACGGTTCCTGGTGCTGCGGATGGTCGTCTTCGCGGGCCCGGAGCCGGCCGCGCCGTCCATCGCCGCACGTGGGCCGGTCACGAATACCGGCGCACCGGTCGAGGTCGTCGGCGCCGGGCGGCCCGCGGCCGGGACCCAGGCCCCGGTCCGGATGCGACCGAGCACCACCCGACTGGTCCTACCGGCGCCCCGGTCGCACCGGCACTGGATGCCCGCGGCGGCGTAGCGAATTCAGCCCACGGCCAGCGGAATCGCGACCGAGAGCACCGTGCCGTCCCCCGGCGCCGACTCGATCGCGCAGGTCCCGCCCAGCTGACGCACCCGCGCCCGGATCGCGGGCAGGCCGTGCCCGCGATGCTCGTCCGGATCGGCCAGGTCGGTGGGATCGAAGCCGCGCCCGTCGTCGGCCACGTCGAGGACGATCTGGTCGTCGAGGCTGGTCAATGTGATGGTCGCGGTCGTGGCCGCCGCGTGCTCGCGCACATTGGCCAGCGCCCCCTGCGCGACCCGCAGCAGCGTCGCCTCCACCCGCTGGGGCAGCGGGCCCGGCGTCCCCTCCAGATGACACCGCACCGTGAGCGTGTCGGTGGACTCCCGCGCGGCGAGCGCGGTGAGCGCGGCGGCGAGCGACCCACCGGCGGCCAGGTCGGCGGGCGCGAGGTCGTGGACGAAGCGACGGGCCTCGGCGAGGTCGCGTTCGGCGATCTCGGCAGCCGAGCGCAGATGGTCGCGCGCCAGCCCGGGATCGCTGTCCCACACCAGATCCGCCGCCTGCAGCAGCATCCGCTGGCTCGACAACCCCTGCGCGAGAGTGTCGTGGATCTCCATGGCGAGCCGTTCGCGTTCGGCGAGGGTGCCCTCGCGGCGTTCGGTCTCGGCCAGCTCCCGCCGGGTGCGGACGAGGTCGTCGATGAGCGCCGCCTGCTGTTCGGTCTGGCGGCGCATACCGACGAACAGCACGGTGGTCACCGCCGCGACCGCGGGCGGCGCGAGCACCAGGTTCGGGTCAAGCCAGCCCGCGATCCGCACCTGACTGAACACCACCAGCGCGGTCAAGGCGCAGACGAGCGTCACCGCGACCCGTACCGACAGGATCCGTAAACCGGTGTACACCAACGGAACCGCGCACCAGGCGAAGCTCGGCGCCAGCACCACCAGCACCGCCCAGGTCGCGACCAGCAGCGCGAACCACATCACCCGATACGAATGCCGCAGCTCGCTCATCGCGTAGAGGACCGCGAGCAGCAGGGCGAGGGCGACGACCAGCGGGGTCGATCGCGTGTCGGAATGCCGGATCAACCAGCGCATGAGCGAGGCCGCCAGCAGCACGTAGAACGCGCTGTACACGATCACCGTGAGCAGTCGCGTATCGTCGTTCCGGTCGCCGAGTGTGCTCCGCATCGGTACCTCCCGTCCACATCAGCTGGGCAAACTCCCCCATTCTCTCCCGCCTGCCGCCGTGCCCGGGTCATCCGATCGGTTGACCCGGGTGTCGCCCGATCCGGCCGCGCAAGTGCAGCCACATCGCCGATCCGCGCGGGCCGCCGAGCGAACAGGATGGATATCACCAGGCCACGGCACCACCGCCGGACGGCCGAGAATCCGATCAGGAGCAGCCATGAGCACCCAGTTCAGCACCCGCAACCGTCTCATCGTCGCCGGCGCCTCGGCGGCCGTCGTCGCCGCGGGCGTGGTGGGCGCGGTGACGGTGCAGGCCCAGAACCCCGACCCGGCGACCCGCACCCCTGTCGTCGCCGATGCCGCCGACACCAACCTGACCCAGAGCACCCACCTCTCGATCGCCGCCGCCACCAAGGCCGCGCAGACCGCGCTCGACGCCGCGGCCAAGGAGAACCAGCGGGTCAGCGTGGCGGTCGTCGACCGCAACGGCAATGTCATCGTCACCCTGCGCGGCGACGGCGCGGGCCCGCAGTCCTACGACGCCGCCCAGCAGAAGGCTTTCACCGCCGTCTCCTGGAACGCCCCCACCACCGAGCTGAGCAAGCGCCTCGAGTCCGCCCCGCACCTGGCCGACATCGACGGCACCCTGTTCCTCGGCGGCGGCGCCCCGGTCAAGGCCAACGGCGCCCCGATCGCGGGCATCGGCGTGGCCGGCGCCCCCAGCGGCGACCTGGACGAGAAGTTCGCCCAGGCCGGGGTCGCCGCGATCGGCGAGTAGTCCCGAACACCGGCCGCGCTGTCTCAGTTCTCCCTGCGCGCCCTGGCCCGGCGTTTGCCCTCGTGCATGGCCTGCACCCTGGCGATCGGGATGGTGTGCCCCTCGGCGATCAGGTCGGCCGGAAGTTCCTGCGGTGCGGGCATTTCCGCGGTCCACGGGTCGGTGTCGCCGAGGAGGTTCGGCGCGCTGCGCAGGGTGAAGTCGGCCGGGACCACGTCGTCGATAGCGCTCCAGCGCAAGGGGAACGAGACCGGGACGCCGGGGCGGATGCGCGGACTGTAGGCCGCGATGACGGTGGCGCCGCCGGCCCGCGTCGAATCGAGGAAGACCTTGCCGTGGCGGTCTTCCCTGATGAACGCGGTGGTGCCGACGGTGGGGTCGATCCGTTCGGCGCGGGCGGCGATCGCGCGGGTCGCGGCGGCCGCGTCCTCGATCGCGATGCCCGGCACGACCGGAACGAACACGTGCAATCCCTTGGCCCCACTGGTTTTCACCGCGCCGTCGAGTCCGTCCGCGGTGAGGGCGGCCCGGATCAGCCGGGCGCCCGCCGCGGCATCACGAAAGGTCTGTCCCGGCGACGGATCGAGATCGAGCACCAGATGCGTGGGTCCGGCGCTGTGGTCGACCGGCAGCAGGGTCGGGTGATACTCCACCGCCCGCTGATTGCCGAACCACAGCAGCGTCCGCTCGTCGTTGCCGAGCGCGTAGGTGACTTCCCGATGCGAACTCTCCGCCCACACCGTCACCCGCGGCACCCACTCCGGCGTGTACTTCGGCAGGTTCTTCTGCATGAACGGTTCCTGCCCGGGCCGCACCCGCACCACCGACAGCGGGCGGTCGCGCAGCACGCGCACCAACCGCTCCCCGGCGAACTCCAGGTAGTCCACCAGGTCCCGCTTGGTCGCCTCGGCACCGTCGAACAGTGGTTGGTCGAGATTGGACATCTCGACCCCGCCCCGCACTTCCTTGCTGGCCATCGCCCCACCCTCCCCCGTCCGTCCCCCGAGGTCAACCAGCCGTTTTGGTCGATTGCCCGGTCGTCGGCTATCGTATGTTCCGCGCGGTTCACGCAGCTGAATCGTGGTTCTGGCCCCGTCGTCTAGCGGCCTAGGACGCCGCCCTCTCAAGGCGGTAGCGCGGGTTCAAATCCCGTCGGGGCTACAACGAACTCCCCGGTCATCGCGACCGGGGAGTTTTTTCATGCCCGGCCTCGTGCAACACATTGACAGACGTTGCACTGTCCATACACTGTGGGAGATGTTGCACCAGGAGGTGACGTGACCGAACAGACCGCACTGGGCAGGCGGCTCGACGACCTCGCCGCCCGGCCCGACGCCATCACCGCGTTCAAGGCGGCCCGATCCGGCTTCCTCGCCGGCCGCAGGCTCGAGATGAAGGAGCTCGCCGACGAGCTCGGCGTCAACCGGGCCACCCTGTTCCGCTGGGTCGGCGGCCGCGACGAGCTGCTGGCCGAGGTGATCTGGTCGGTGGCCGATCCGACCCTGCGCCGCGCCGCGGCCGCCAACACCGAGCGGGGTGCGCGCCGGATCGCCGGTGTACTGGGCGATTTCGCCGAGGCGGTCAACACCTCCGACGCCTTCCGCCAGTTCCTGCGCCGCGAACCCGAACGCGCGCTGCGCCTGCTCACCACCCGGGCCGGTTCCGTGCAGCGCCGCTTCGTCGACGTCATCGCCGGCCTGCTCACCGAGGCGATCTCGGCGGGCGAGCTCGATCCGCCGCTGCCGGTGCCGGAACTGGCCCTGCTGCTGGCGCGGATCACCGAGACCTTCATCTACGCCGACGTGATCAGCGGCGAGGAACCCGACGCGGCCAAGGTGGTCCAGGCGTCGCTGGTTCTGCTGGGCGAACGGCCCGAACAGTAGGAACCCGAAAGGAAAACCATGCAGCGCACCATCTACTCCGAGGACCACGAGGCGTTTCGCGCGTCCGTCGCCGAATTCGTCAAGCGGTCGATCGAGCCCAACGCCGAACGCTTCGCCGAGGAACGCGCGATCGACCGCGACACCTGGCTGGCCGCCGGTGAACTCGGCTACCTCGGACTCGGCGTGCCGGAGGAGTTCGGCGGCAGCGACGCAGGCGACTACCGGTTCGCCGCGGTGCTCGGCGAGGAACTGGCCAAAGCCGGTGCGGCGCTGTCGTCCTCGTTCGGCATCCACTACGACGTGTGCGCGCCCTACCTGGTGGAACTGACCACCGACGAGCAGAAGCGGCGCTGGCTGCCCAAGTTCTGCACCGGCGAGATCATCACCGCGATCGGCATGACCGAGCCCTCGGGCGGCTCGGACCTGGCCGCGCTCAAGACCACCGCCGTACGCGACGGCGACGACTGGATCATCAACGGCTCGAAGACGTTCATCACCAACGGTTTCAACGCCGACCTGGTCATCGTTGCCGCCCGCACCAGCCCGGAGAAGAAGGCCAAGGGCATCACGCTGTTCGTGGTGGAGAACGGTATGGCGGGCTTCACCCGGGGCCGCAAGCTCGACAAGGTGGGCCAGCCCGAATCCGACACCGCCGAGCTGTTCTTCGACAACGTGCGGGTGCCCGACGCCAACCGGCTCGGGGAGACCGACCGCGGCTTCATCTCGATGATGGAACGGCTGCCGCAGGAACGCATCGGCGCCGCGATCTCCAATATCGCCCACGCCGCGGCGATCCTGGACGAGACGCTGGCCTACGCCAAGGAGCGCAAGGCGTTCGGGCAGCAGATCGGCAGCTTCCAGTACAACAAGTTCCTCTTCGCCGAACTGGTCACCAAAGTCGAAGTGACGCAGGCGTTCGTCGACCAGGGCATCGCCGCGCACGCCGCGGGCGCGCTGTCCGCGGTCGACGCCGCGAAGGCGAAGTGGTGGTCGGCCCAGGTGCAGAACGAGGTGCTCGACGCCTGCGTGCAGCTGCACGGCGGCTACGGCTACATGCGCGAGTACCGGGTCGCGCGGGCATGGATGGACGCCAGGGTCACCAAGATCTGGGCGGGCTCCAACGAGATCATGAAGGAACTCATCGGCCGCGATCTCGGCCTGTAGGTCGGCGCCATGAGATAGTGCGTCGCGCCCGGCGCAAGTCCACCGGGCGCGACGCGACGCCGGTCAGTTCAGGATGATCGGCAACGCGGCCAGATCGTTCTGCGTGAGCACCGGCAGATTGCCGAGCTCGCTGTCGGGCACGGCCAGCCGCAGCTGCGGGAAGCGGGCGAACAACGCGGGCAGCGCGATCGCGGCCTCCAGCCGCGACAGCGCGGCGCCCGGGCAGATGTGCGGGCCGTAGCCGAAGGCCAGGTGGCGGTTGGCGGTCGGGCGGGTCACGTCGAACTCGTCGGCGGTCTCGCCGTGCACCGCGGTGTCGCGGCCGATGGCGCGGTAGGACATCACCACGCCCTCGCCCTTGGCGATCACGGTGTCGCCGACGGTGATGTCCTCGGTGGCGAAGCGCATCAGCAGGTGCGAGACCGGCCCGTCCCAGCGCAGCGACTCCTCGATGACCTGCTTCCACTCCACGTCGCCTGCCAGGACTTTCGCCAACTGCTCGGGCTCGTTGAGCAGCGCGCGCACGGTGTTGACGATCAGGCTGACGGTGGTCTCGTGCCCGGCGGCGACGAGCGCCTTGATGTTGCCGATCGCCTCCTCCTCGGTGAGCGGCTCGCCGCCCTCCTCGTCGGCGACGACGAACGCCGAGGTCAGATCGTCGCCCGGGTTCGCGATCTTCTGGCGCACCTGATCGGTGAAGTACACGTCGAGCTCGCCGATCACGCGCAGGCGCTCGTCCTGCGGGGTCATCACCGAGAAGAACTTCTTGTACCAGTCGAGCAGCTGCGCGTGGTCCTCGCGCGCGACGCCCATCAGGTCGCCGACCACGCGCATCGGCAGCGGGTAGGCGAAGACCGACTTGAGGTCCACCGGCGCGCCGTCGGCGCCCGCGGCCGCGAGGTCGTCGAGCAGTTCGAGGGTGAGCCGCTCGATCACCGGCCGCAGTTCCTCGAGCCGACGCGGCGCCAGCGCCTGCGCGGTCTTGAGCCGCAGCCTGCGGTGCTCGGCGCCGTCGACATTGAACATCGACCGGTCGACATCGACCATGCCGATCAGTGGCCACTGGTCGGTCACCACGCCGTCGGTCCACAGCTTCCACGCGTGGATGTCCTTGACCAGGCGGCTGTCGGTGGTCAGCTGACGGGCGACCGCGTGGTCGGTGACGGTCCAGGCGGGCACACCGAGCAGGTCGATCCGGGCGAGCGGACCTTCGGCGCGCAGTCGGGCGGTCTCGCCGTTGAGGTCACCGACCATGGGGTCGATGGCAAAGGGGCACTGGGAACTCACGACGAACCTCCGACGGGTCTAACTGGTGTGAAACGAACGGGCAGTGCGGTCATGCCCCGAAGGAAAGCCGAAGGTCGCCGGGTGAGTTGCTCGGCGGGAACCGCCAGGTCGACATCGGGGAGCCGGTCGAGCAGCACCTCGATCCCGGTCCTGGCGATGATCTCGGCGATCTGCTGCGCTGGGAAGGGGCAGCGGTATTCGCCGTAGCTGAACGCGAAGTGCGCGTTGTTGCCGGTCGGCACCGTGTCACCGTCGGTGAACGACTGGCGGATGTGCGGGTCGAGATTGGCCGCGGCCAGCCCGAGCAACAGCATGTCGCCCGCCCGGATGGTCTGGTCGGCCAGGCGGGTGTCGCGCGCGGCCCAGCGCCCGGCCAGGATCGAGGTGGGGCCCTCTTCCCAGAGCACCTCGTTCATGGCCTGGCCGACACTGCGCCTGCCGCCGCCGAGCGCCGCGGCGAACCGGTCGTCGACGAGCATCAGGCGCATGGAGCTGCCCAGCCAGTCGGCCGTGGTGAGGTGACCGGCGGCGGTGATCGCCATCAGGTCGTTGATGTACTCCTCGTCGGTGAACGGCTCCGGATCGGCCAGCATCAGCGACACCAGATCGCCGGCGGGCCGCGCGCGCTTGGCCGCGACCAGCCGGGCCATGTGCTCGCCGAAGCGGGCGTGCCCGGCCTGGGCGTCCGCGCCACCGTCGGCGAGCAGTTTCATCGTCAGGGCGAGGTCGGCGGCGTCGCTGTCGGGCAGGCCGAGGATGCGGCCCAGCGCCAGCACCGGCAGCGGCTCGGCGAACTCGGCCACCAGGTCCGCGCTGCCACGACCGCAGAACCCGTCGACCAGGCGATCGGCGAGTTCCTCACAGGCCCGGCGCAATTCGAAGTGGTCGACCGCGTCGAGCGCGGGCTCCACCATCGCCAGATGCCGGCGATGCTCGGCGCCCGCGGTGAAGTAGATCGAGGGCATCGGCCGACCGACCATCGGCAGCAGCGGCCAGTCCTCGGGCACCCGGCCCCACTGGTTCCACAGCGAGACATCGCGCGGGAACAGCAGCGGATCGCTGGTCACCTGGTGCAGTTCGCGATAGCCGATGACCAGCCAGGCCGGGAACCCGCCGGGCAGCTCGACCGAGACCACCGGACCGTGGTCGCGCCGCATCCGGCGGTAGACCTCGTGCGGTTCGATGTGGAATTCGGGGCCGCTCAACGGCACCGCGCCGGTGATCGGGCAGGCACCGGTGCCGGTGGGTGTGCTCATCAGACGGTCTCCCCCTGCGGGACAGCGGAATACAGGTGCTCGACCAGGGCGATCAGCACCTGTTTGCTCGATTCGCGCGAGCGCGCGTCACACATCAGCAGCGGCACCGCGGGATCGAGGTCGAGCGCGTCGCGCACCTCCTGCGGCTCGTGCGCGTCACCGAAGTCGTTGCAGGCCACCACGAACGGGGTGCCCTGATGCTCGAGCCGGTCGATCGCGTACCAGGAGTCGGCGATCCGGCGCTGATCGACCAGCACGATCGCGCCGAGCGCGCCGGTGAACAGCCGATCCCACAGGAACCAGAACCGCTGCTGGCCGGGCGCGCCGAACAGATACAGCACGTGCTCGTCGTCGAGGGTGATCCGGCCGAAGTCGAAGGCCACCGTGGTGGTCGACTTGCCGGGAACCCCGGTGGCGTCGTCGATTCCGACACCGACGTCGGTCATCGTCGCCTCGGTGTCGAGCGGCCTGATCTCGCTCACCGACCGCACCAGGGTCGTCTTACCGACGCCGAATCCGCCGATGACGACGATCTTCAACCCGTGTTTGGCCGTGCTGTGCAGCGGCGCCATGGCCCGCTCCGGCGCGGATTCAGAGCTTGCGAAGTCCAACGAGCACCTTCTCGAGGGTGGAAGCATCCAGCGACATCGCCACCGACAACGGTGGCCGAACGGTGATCTTCCCCGCGTGCAACAGGTCCCCCAGCAGCACCGTGGCGACGCCGACGGGCAGGCGCAGTTCCGCCGCGATCTCCACGACCGCGGTCGGCGCCCGGCACATGTCCAGGATCGCGACCTGCTCGGAGGTCATCCCCGCCGACGGCGCCGATTCGCTGACCACCAGGGTGACCAGGTCGAAGTCCTCGGTGGCCGGGGCCCGACCGCCGGTCAGGGTGTAGAACCGGTCCGGATCCTCGTCGCGGACCGACCTGCTCAATTCGGCGCTCCGCGTCTGGGCTGGGCGGCCATATGCTCGCCGAGCTGTTCGACCAGCTCGTGCATGGTGTGCCCGACCAGCCCCGCGTCGGCGTCCTCGGCGGCCACCACCGCTAAGTGCGCGCCGCGCCCCGCCTCGACCACGAACAGGATGCCGCCGTAGAACTCGGTCATCGACTGGCGAACACCGCCACGCCCGTCACCGAACTCGACGGAAGCCCCGTGCGACAGGCTCTGGAACCCGGCGGCGATCGCGGCCAGCTGATCGGCGCGGTCGACGTCGAGTTCCGGTGTGTGGCAGATCTTCAGGCCGTCCCCGGACAGCAGCAGCGCGTGCCGGGTGCGTGGGGTGCGGGCGAGCAGTTTCTCGAGCAGCCAGCCGAGATTCGTCGGGGCGGTGGTGGTCATCGGTCCTCCATGGGGTCGGGAGCAGTGGCGGCGCTGCCTGGGTGCTGGCCTGACTGATCCGCCCCGCGACCGGGCGCGGACCGCTGGAACGCGCCGAGCGCGGCCGGTTTGGCCGGTGCGGTGTCGGCGACCGGGGTCCCGGCCAGGCCGTCGGGATGGACTTTGGCCAGGGTGTCGCCCCTGCGTCGCTTGGGCAGGGCGGGTGAGGTGGACACCGTGGGCGTCGGCGCCTCGGCCGGGGCCTGGCGGGTCTGCTGGCCGACGGTCTCGGCCCAGCCCGATTCGTCGGTGGTCCTGGCGTGCTGGGCTCGCGGGGTGGGTGCGTCGAACTGGCCGAGGGTGGTGAGCTGGGGTTCGGTGCGACGCGGGGTCGGCGCGGCGAGCGGGGCGCGACCGCGGCGTTCGGCGCGGGCGGTGAGCTCACGCGGGACGACCACGACCACCGCGGTGCCGCCGATCGCCGACGGCCGATACGACACGGTGAGTTCGTGTTTGCGGGCCAGATGGCCGACCACGGCCAGACCGAGCCGGGTGCCCGACAGCGAGGCCAGGTCGGCACCCTTGCCCTTGTGGTCGCGCCCGCTGACCGCGGCCTCGGCCCGGCGCAGCGCCGAGTCGCTCATCACCAGGCCGCTGTCCTCGATCGTGATCACCACGCCCGCGGGCACTTCCGCGGCGTAGACGTGCACCTCGGTGGTCGGCGGGGAGAAGTTGCAGGCGTTGTCGAGCAGTTCGGCGAGGGTGTGCATCACGCCCTCGGCGGCGTGTCCGGCGATACCGACGTCGGCGACGGCGCGCAGCCGCACGCGCTGGTACCCGGCGACGCGACCCATCGCGCCACGCAGGATCGATTCCATCGCAATCGGTTTGGCCCACCGGCGACCGGTGCGAGCACCGCTGAGCACCGCGATGCTGTCGGCGAGGCGTCCGGTCTGCGCGGTGCGGTGGTCGATGTGGAGCAGATCGGTGAGCACGCGCGGGTCGGCGTGGCGGTGTTCCATCTCGCGCAGCTCGGCCAGCATCGAGGTGGTCATCGCCTGGATGCGGCCCGCGGCGCCGGCGAAGGCGGCCAGCGCGGCGGCGCCACGGCGACCGTTCTCCTGTGCCTCCCAGGCGTAGTGCGTCGCGTGGTCCTCGGCGGTGGTGATCCGCTGGGTCGCCTCGGCGACGGCCGCGGCCAGCTGCTGTTCGGCCCGGGCGGCGGCGGCCGTCGCGGCCCGGGCCCGCGCGCGCTGGCGCAGGGCGACGAACACCGCGGGGCAGGCGATCAGGGCGACGGCCAGGGTCGCGGCGAGAACCGGAATCCCGAGGGCGGGCGGTGTGAACACGGCGACCACCACGGCGATCGCGGCCAGCACCACCCCGGCCCCGAGGACGACGTAACCGGCGGCTCCCGCGGCCTCCCCGCGAGCGGTACGCTCCCCCGGCGACACAGCCGTCGACTGCGCCATCGGCCCGACTTCCGCAGTACTCACAGGCCCCCAACCACCAATCGGCACACCGAACACGCAGCACGACAGCCCGTTTCGATAACGCAGGCGAGCATATCGAGCCCTCGCCCCGCCTGCCACTCGAGCGGCGAGGGTTCATCACGAGTTCGACTGCGATTCGTTACCGAATCGGGATGTCCCCCACCCTCCGACCTGCGGTCATGCCGGGATCGCCGCACCGATCGTGGCGGCCGTCACGCCGTAACCGGAATCGTTGGGATGCAGGTGATCACCGCTGTCGAGCGCGTCGGCGAGCCGGGTCGGGTCGCCGGGCGCGGCCATCGCCCGGTCGAGATCGGCCACCGCGTCGAAGGCGCCGGGTGATCTGATCCAGCTGTTCACCTCGGACCGGAGACGGTCGCGGTCGGCCGAGTAGTACGGCGACCCGGCGAACGGCAGCAGCGTGGCGCCGACGACGCGCACCCCCGCCGCCCTGGCCGCGGCGACCAGTTCGCGATACCCCGCGACGAGCTGCTCGACCGAAACCTGTGGGGACACCTGACCGTCCGGACCCGTCGATCCGGCCAGGCCGATGTCGTTGATGCCGATCAGCACCACGACCGTGCCGACGCCCGGCTGGTCGAGCACGTCCCGGCGGAACCGGGTGAGCCCGCTGTCGCCCAGCACGGTCGAATCGGTGAGCAACCGGTTGCCGCTGATCCCCGCGTTCACGACGGGCCGCCGGCGGCCCTCGGCGGCGAGGTAGCGGGCGAGGTGGTCGGGATAGCGCTGATCGGCGTCGACACCGGAGCGGTAGCCGTCGGTGATCGAATCGCCGAAGGCCACCGTGACATCGCGAGGCCGGTCGCTCCGAACGGTGTCGACGCCGACCAGGAAGTACCAGGACTGGGACGTCTCGGTGAACGCCGCGGCGGTCGGGTCGGCGGTGTGCTCACCCGTCGCGCGGTAACTCGTCGCGGCCGCCTGGGCGTGTTGGGTGGCGGGGCCGGTGGGCGTGGCGAAGTACAGCGTCACCGCGAGCGCCTCGCCCGCCGCGACCGAGGTGGTCACGGCATCGCTGGAGACCTCGGCGCCCGGCGCGATCTCGAACGACCCCGCGCCGGTGACCGTCAGCGGTCGCACCGTCTCCGGGTGCACGGCGGCACCGCCCGCGCTGCGGGCGACCGTCGCGCCCGCGACAGCCAGCGGTGCCGTGCCGTATCTGTTCGACAGCCGGACCCGCACCCGCGGACCACCGTCGGTGAGCCGAACCACCTGGCGGACGGTCTGATCGGCGAAGCCCGCCGCCGACCAGTTCGGCGTCACCGCGGTGGCCGGATGCTGGGCGGCGGCCGCCCACGCGCCCGACCAGTCCGGCGGGGTCGCCTCGACACCGCACGCCACCAGGGTCAGCGTGGTCAGCGCGGTGACGAGCAGCCCGAGGCGGCGGGCGAGCCAGGTCATCCGAGGGTCCAGCTCATGCCGAAGGCCGACAGCGCGTCGAGGAATTCGGCCGGCTCGAACAGCTCGGCGGGCGCCAGCGCGCCCGGCGTGCCCGCGCCCGCGGCGAGCCGGGTGGCGACCTCGACCGCGAGCTGAGCGCTGTTGCGGTAGGCGTCGGGTCCGCTGCCGATGCCGCGCAGGGTGCGCCCGGCGTGGTGGACGTCGACGACCACCGAGTACGCGGCGGGCGCCGACGGCGTTTCCGGCGCGGCCGCCAGATCGTCCTCGGTGACGGTGCCGATGATCTCGAAGATCGACGTCGCCAGCACGCCCTCCACCGATCCCGCCGTCGTGTGCCGCGGGATCGTCACCACCGACGGCTGCGGGAACTTCCGCACCGCAATGGGTTCGGTGGCGCCGGGCAGCAGGAAGGTGGCGCGGCGCGCCTGGGAGCCGGTGCGGAACTCGCCGTCGGACCACGACAGCCCACCGCTGGTGAAGACGTCCAGATTCCGCAGCACCGTGCGCATGCTGCCGCGCGAGCCCTCCCCGCCCGGCAGCGCGACATGACTCAGCACGATCTCGTCGGCCCCGCCGAGCCGCTGCGCTCCGAGGTGGGCGAGCAGATCGCCGAAGATGCCGGCCTCGGTGGTCGCGGTGGCGAGGGTGACTCCGGCCGCGGCCGCGAGCGGGCCGTACTCGGTGAACACCCGCTCGACGAAGAGCTGTTCGCCCGCGACGTCGACGTAGTGGGCACCCGCCGAGATGGCGGCGCGCAGCACGCCGGCTCCGTTCCCGGTGTAGTCGGGCAGGGTACTGATCACGACGTCGATCCCGGTGAACGCCTCGACCAGGGCGGTGTGATCGTCGGCGGCGGCCACCCGGATCACCCCGCCGACCTCGGCGAGCCGCCCGGCGTCGCGACCGACCACCACCGGGTCGATGCCACGCCCGCGCAGCTCGTCCACCGCGAATCGGCCGACGTGTCCGGTGGCTCCGTAGACGGCGATCTTCATGTCGTTCTCCTTGTTCATCGGGATGATGAACTCAGACTATGCAGCGATGGTGAGACAGAAAATCATCCAGGATCTTCAGGAGATATCCAATCGTCTCGCAGCGTAGGGTTTACGACATGGATCTGCTCAGCGACGTCCTCGCCACCGCGCGGACCGGCACCCCCGCCTCCGGCATGTTCGTGCGGAACGCGCCATGGGGCCGTCGGTATCCGCACATCGACGGCGCCGGCTTCCACGTCGTCCTGCAGGGCTCGTGCTGGTTGACCCGGCCCGGCGTGGAACCGATCGCGCTCGGCACCGGCGACGCGGTGTTCCTGCCGCGCGGCATCGCCCACGATCTGCTCGACCAGCTCGACAGCCCGATCACCGAGACGGCCGGACCGGGCGATGTCCGGTTCGTCGACGGACCGGGCGCGCCCGCGACGCTGCTGTGCGGTTCATATCACCTCGCCGTCGACCGCACCCATCCGCTGCTGACCGAGCTGCCCGAGGTGGTGCACGCCCCGGCGCGGCTGGGCACGCACCCGGCGCTGCGGTCGGCCGTCGAACTGCTCGCCGCCGAACTCACCGACGCGGGCCCCGGCTCCGACGCGGCGATTCCCCCGCTGCTGGATCTGCTGCTGCTGTATCTGCTGCGTGCCCATCTCGCCGAGGCCGCGACGTCCTCGGGCTGGGCCGCGGCCGTCGCCGACGCCGACATCTCCCGATCCCTGCGCGCCATCCACGACGACCCGGCGCACGGCTGGACCGTCGAATCCCTCGGCGCCACCGCGGGTCTGAGCCGGGCCGCCTTCGCCCGCCGGTTCGCCGAGCTGGTCGGCGAGCCACCGCTGACCTACCTCACCCGCTGGCGGATGCTCACCGCCGCCCGGCTGCTGCGCGACACCGACCATCCACTGGCCACGGTGGCCCGGCGCAGCGGCTACGGCTCCGAGTACGCCTTCGGCAAGGCGTTCAAACGCGCGTTCGGCACCGCCCCCGGCCGCTATCGCGCGGCCGGGACACCGGTGCTCGTCGCGGGCGCGAGCTGAACCGTCAGGCGCGGACGGCAGGTGCCTCGACCTCGACGAGCAGGCCCGGTTCACTCGGCGCCGCGACGCCGAGCCGGCTCCCGGCATCGCGGCGCCATCGGCCGCGCTCGACACCGGAATCCCGGTACTCACCGCGCTGTTCGTGGCGGCCGGGGACGATCCCGAGCGGCGCGCGCGGCCGGTGGCGGCGGGCGGGCCGGTCAGTCGAGTTCCGCGACCGCCCTTTTCGCCGCCTCGGCAACCAGCGCGTTGGCCGGCTCGGCGTCCTGGTCCGGCTTGGTGGTGAGCACGGCGAGCACGAGCGGCGCGCGCCCCGGCGGCCACGCGACGGCGACGTCGAGGGCGGAGCCGTAGGCCGGGCTGCCGGTCTTGTCGCCGACGATCCAGTCCGCGGGCAGTCCCGCCTTGATGCGCTTGGCGCCGGTGGTACTGGCCTTCAGCCAGGCGGCGAGCTGCGCGCGCTCGGGCTCCGGCAGCGCGGTGCCGACGACGAGGGCGCGATAGTCGGCGGCCAGCGCGGCGGCCGTGGTGGTGTCACGTTCGTCGCCGGGGATGGCGGTATTGAGCTCGGGTTCCCAGCGATCCAGGCGCGACACCGTGTCACCGAGGGAGCGCAGGAACGCGGTGAAACCCTCGGGGCCGCCGAGCAGACGGAGCAGCAGGTTGCCCGCGGTGTTGTCGGACTGGGTGATCGCGGCGTCGCAGAGCGCGGCGACGGTCATGCCGGTGTCGATGTGGCGTTCGGTCTCCGGGGAGTTCACGACGATGTCGCCGGCGGTGTAGTGGATCACCTGGTCGAAGTAGCCGCTCGCGAGCGGATGGGCCTGCAGCAGCGCGCCGCAGGCCAGACCCTTGAAGGTCGAAGCCATCGGGAAACGCTCGTCCGCGCGGTAGGCGACGGTGCCGCCGGTGCCGGTGTCGATCACCGACAGGCCCAGGCGCGCACCGTATTCCGTCTCCAGCGCGGCGAACGAGAGCGCGGCCGCCGTGGTCGAGGAGACGGCGGGGGTGGTGGTCTCGGCGGCGCTCGAACAGGCCGGAACGGCGACGGCGGTCATCGCCAGCGCGACGGCGGCGAGGCGGCCGCGCAGGGTGGTGGTCACGAAGGAAGTCACCACCGCACCCCATCACCGCCGCCACCGCCCGGGCCAATACCCGACACGGCCGCCGGCGAGTCGGCATCGATATCGGCGCAGGTCGCCGCCGACCGGCGCGGACGAACGGTCGAGCGCCGACGCCGGATCCGGGGCGCCCGTGCCGCGCACGCTGGTTCAATGGCCGACATGGATCTGCTGCGTCACCTCCGGTTCTTCGTCGCGGTCGCCGACGAGGGCCACTTCGGGCGGGCGGCCGCCGCGCTGGAGATGACGCAACCGCCGCTGTCCCAGGGGCTGCGTCGGCTCGAACAGCATCTCGACCTCGAACTGATCCACCGCACCAGCCAGGGCGCGATGCTCACCGCCGCGGGCAGGCAGTTGCTGCCGCGGGCCCGGCTGCTCGTCGACGACGCCGACCGGCTGCTCGCGGAATCGGAGCGGATCGCCCAGCGCAGCGGCACCGTGCGGTTCGCCGCCACGACCGCGCTGCCGGACCGGCTGGTGGCCGCCTGCGTCACCGCGCTGCGGGTCCCGGGCGGCACCGTCTCGACCGCGCTCGGCACGACGGTCGATCTCACGGCCGAGGTGCGGGCCGGGATCTGCGATGTCGCCGTGATCGAACATCCGGCCCTGGTCGACGGTATCGACGCCGGTCCGGTCGTGAAACTGCCCCGATGGCTGGTGGTTCCGGCCGAGCACCGCACCACCACCGCCGAGCGGCCCACCTTCCCGATGCTCGCCGGACTCCAGTTCGCGCATCCCGCCCGCAGCGCCAATCCACCCGCCTTCGACACCGTGCTCGACCTGCTGCGCGAGCGCGGCCTCGACACCGGCACCCTCAGCGCGCCCGACGACCGCGCGGTGCTGGCCGCGGTCGCCGCGGGCACCTGTTTCGGCCTCACCGCCACCCCGCCCACGCCGACGCCGGGCGTGGCCTGGCTGACGCTCGCGCCGCAGTCGGTGGCTTTGCGGGTCAGGATCATTCGCCGCCCCGACGCCGCCGACCACGCCGACGCCCTGGACCGGGTGCTCTACCGCGAGCGCCTGCGATGAGCGTCACCGACCGGATCCGCGCCGTGTTCGCCGACGCGGGCTGCACCGGATGGCTGCATGCCCGCCGCTGCGACGACTCCCCCGCCGAGCTGTCGGTCGGCGGCCGTGAGCGGGTGGTCACCGCGTCGGTGTACAAACTGCTGCTGTTCGTCGCGTTCTGCCGGCAGGTCGACGACGGGCTGCTCGACCCCACCGCGCCGATCACCGTCGACCCCGCCGAATGCACCCCCGGCCCGACCGGCCTCGCGGCGCTGCACGACCCGGTCACCCTGAGCCGCCGCGACCTGGCCACGTCCATGATGACGGTGTCCGACAACGCCGCCGCCGACGTGCTGCTCGGCGAACTGGGCTTGGCCGCGGTGACCGATCTCGTCGACGCGCTCGGCCTCACCGAGACCCGCGTCCTCGGCGGCACCGCCGATCAGCACCGCAGTCTCGTGCGCGATACCGACACCCACACCACCGCCGAGGCTTTCGCCGCGCTCGCCGACAACGACGAGGCCTGGACGGTCTCGGCCTACGACCCCGCCTACGCCAGCGCCACCACGCCCGAGGAGATGACCCGCTTCCTGCGCCTGCTCTGGCGCGGCGACGTGTTGTCCACGGCGAGTACCGAATTCACTCGTACCGTGATGAGCAGGCAGATCTGGCCGCACCGGATCGCGGCCGCCTTCCCGCATCGCGGGGTCGTCGTCGCGGGCAAGACCGGCACCATCGGCATCATCCGCAACGAGGTCGCCGTCGTCGAGTTCCCCGGCGAAACCCCCGTCGCGGTAGCGGTTTTCACCCGCGCCGCCCGCGCCGACCCGACCCTGCCCGTCGTCGACGCCGCCATCGGCGAAGCCGCCCGCCTCGCCGTCACCGAACTCCGCCGCCCCCACTGACCGACCCCCGCGCGGCCGGATATGGCTAGCATCGTCGGTCGTGGGTGGAGATTCTTCCGGTGTCGGCCGGGTGCGGATGGTCGGGATCGTGGCGGGGGTCGTCGGGGTGGCGCTGGCGGTGGCGGCCCCGCTGCTGCCGGTGCGACAGGAGCGGGCGAGCCTGGACTGGCCGCAGCCGCAGTCGATGCAGCTGAGCGCGCCGCTGGTGGACTATGTGCCGTTGTCGCTGGAGCTCAGCGTGCCGTGCACGGCACTGCGGGACCTGACCGGGGCGACGGTGCTGGCGACGGTTCCGCCGCAGGCCCCGCGCGCGGGGTCGAAGGGACTGGTGGCGCGGATCGAGGACCGCCCGGAAACCGGCCGCACCCTCGCGGTCGTCCTGCGCGATCGACTGCTGCTGAGCGCGTCGCTGGCGGAGATCGCCGGTGGTGCGCCGCTCAGCGGTGGACCGGGCTCGTCCGAGAGCCGACCGTCGGGTACCGACCCCTCCGGCAGCACTCCCCCTTCCGGCACCGCCCCACCACCCGGCACCACGCCTCCCCCCGGCGCGACACCGCCACCCCCCGGGGCAGCACGGTCGGATGCTCCGGCCGGACCCGCAGCCGGTTCGCAGAACGACGCGCCTGCCGGATCGACACCGACCGGCCAGGGCACACCCACCGGGCCTGCTGCACCCGTGCCCAACGCTCCGCAGTCCGGCGCTCCCTCCGGGTCCGGCCCCGGCGCACCGACTGGCTCGGCACCCGCCGGGCCCGGCGCAACGAACGGACCGACCGGGTCGACACCTCCACCGGCCGGGGCGCCGGGTGGTGGAAACCCGAGCGGCGCACCGCAGAACAGGCAGACGGCCGGGTGCGGTGCATTGACGGTCGTGTCGACGGCGACGAGGACGACCGCCGAACTCACCGGGCTGACCAAGCCCGACGGGTCGCCGCTGCGGACCACCATCGTTGCCGATGTGCGCCCGCAGCTGGTCGGGGTCTATACCGAGCTGGACCGGGCGCGGGCGGGCGATGCGCGCCTGCACGCCGAGATCGATGCGCGGTTCTCGTCGAGTCCGAGCGGCTGGAAGCTGGCGGCGATCCTCGGTGCGGTGTTGTGCACGCTGATCGCGCTGATCTGCCTGCATCGCGGTGACATCCGCGACCGGCGGCGCGCACGACGCGTCCTGCCCGCGCGCTGGTGGCGCGTCACCGGCCTGGACGCGACGGTCGCGGGCACGCTGATGGTCTGGCATGTGATCGGCGCGAACAGCTCCGACGACGGCTACATCCTGACCATGGCGCGCGCCTCCAGGGAAGCCGGCTACACCGCCAACTACTACCGATGGTTCCAGGTCGCCGAGGCGCCGTTCGGCTGGCCCTACGAGGTCCTCGCCCAGCTCACCCGGATCAGCGACGCCGGACTGTGGATGCGCGTGCCCGCGCTGCTGGCCGCCCTGGTGTGCTGGCTGGTGCTGAGCCGGGAAGTGCTGCCACGCCTGGGTTCCCGCGTCGCCGCGAGCGCACCCGCCCGCTGGAGCGCCGCCCTGCTGTTCCTGGCCCTGTGGCTGCCCTACAACAACGGCCTGCGCCCGGAACCGCTGATCGCGGTCGGCGCGCTGCTCACCTGGTGCTCGATGGAGCGGGCGATCGCCACCCGCCGGCTGCTGCCCGCCGCCGTCGCGGTGCTGATCGCGGCGTTCTCCCTCGCCGCCGGTCCCACCGGTCTCATCTGCCTGGCCGCCCTGCTGGCCGGATCACGGCCGGTGCTGCGCACGATCATCGCCCGCGCGAGGACGGGCTCGGGACCGGCGCTGCCGCGCTACGCCGCGGTGCTGGCGCCGATCGCCGCCGCGGGCACACTCGTGCTCGTCGTCGTCTTCGCCGACCAGACCTTCGCGACGGTGCTGGAGGCCACCCGGGTCCGCCAGCTGGTCGGCCCCGACATGTCCTGGTTCGAGGAACGCACCCGCTGGGATTCGCTGCTCTCGGTGAATCCCGACGGCTCGCTGGCCCGGCGCTTCGGCGTGCTGGCCATGCTGCTGTGCCTGGCCGTCGGTGTCCTGGTGACCCTGCGTCGCGGCGGGCGCATCCCGTCCACCGCCCCTGGCCCGGTCACCCGCATGCTCGCGGTGACCTTCCTGGCCCTGCTGCTGATGATGTTCACCCCCACCAAGTGGACCCACCACTTCGGTGTCTACGCGGGTCTGGCGGGCGCGCTGGCCGCGGTGACCGCTGTCGCGCTGAGCCGCAGCGTCCTGCGGGCGGCCTACCTGCGCACCGTGTTCGCGGCGGCGGTGCTGTTCCTGCTCGCCGTCTGCTGCACCGGCTCCAACGGATACTGGTACGTCTCCGGCTACGGCGTCCCGTGGCCGGACCGGGCCCCGACCGTCGGCGGCATCGAGGTCTCCACCCTCTTCCTCGTGGCCACCGCCCTCACCCTGCTGGTCGCCCTGTGGCAGTACTACCGTGCCGCGCCCGAAGGAACCGAAACGAGCTCGCGCAGCGCCACACCCAGCGTTGCCGGCTCGCCGCACCCAACGGCCGACGACGCGGCCACCGCCACCGCATCCACGGGCGAGCCCGCGACGCTGCCCGGAACCGATGCCGGGGCCGCGAGCACGCCCAGGGCCGCCGGGCGATTCCGACTGCCGGTGATCGCGCCGCTCACCGTCGCCGCGGCGGCGATCGTGCTGTTCGACGTGGGATCGCTGGCTACCGCGGCCCTCGCGCAGTACCCCGCCTATTCGGTCGGTCTGTCGAATCTGCGGACGATGACCGGCGACTCCTGCGCGCTGGCCGACGCCGTACTGGTGGAAACCGATACGGCCGACTCGCTGCTGACTCCCTACACCGGCACCGTCGCCGACGGACTGTCCGCCGAGAACATCGGCTTCACCCCGAACGGCCTCGGCAGTCTCGCCCCCGACCCGGGCCCCGGCCAATCCTCCGCGCCCCCTTCGGGTTCGGGTCCGACCCCCGGCGGCCCTGGCGGCGCAGGACCGGGCAGCGCGGGTCCGGGCGGCAGCTCGGGGCCGGGTGGCGCAGCTCCCGGCGGAGCTGGGCCCGGCGGCTCAGGCGCGGACCCAGGCGGCGCGGCACCCGGCGGTCCCGGTGGGCCCGCGGGCGGTCCCGGCGCCACCCCCGGCGTGAACGGCAGCACCGTCGCCCTCCCGTTCGGCCTCGTCCCCGAACGCACCCCGGTCCTGGGCAGCTACTCCACCGGCGCGCCCCAACGCACTCAGCTGACCACCCAGTGGTATCGCTTGGACCTCGCTGCCGCCCAACAGGATTCGGCGTACCGGGTGGTGATCCTCACCGTGGCGGGCCGCATCGAATCCGTGGCCCCCGACGGCAGCCCCCTGCCGGGACAGCGCTTGCGGGTCGAGTTCGCACGCCGCGCGGACGACGGAAACGTCACGCCCACCGGCGAACTCACCCCGCCCACGGTCGGCGGCGCGCCCGGCTGGCGGAACCTGCCGATCGACCTGGACGCGATTCCCGCCGACACCACGGCGGTCCGGCTCGTCGCCGCGGCGGGCGAACCCGATCCGATGCAGTGGCTGGCGGTCACGCCCCCGCGCCTGCCGAAACTCTCGTCGCTGAACACCGTGGTCGGCACCACGGCTCCGGTGCTCGGGGATTTCCAGGTGGGACTGGCCTTCCCGTGCCAGCGGCCGTTCGATCACCGCAACGGTGTCGCGGAGATGCCGATCTGGCGGATCCTGCCGGACAAGCTCAACGCGCAGGTCTCCGAGACCTGGCAGGGCGACACCGGCGGCGGCCCGCTGGGCTGGACGGGGCTGCTCATGCAGTCGCGCACCCTCCCGGCTTACCTCGCCGAGGACTGGACCAGGGACTGGGGCGAACTCCAGCGCCTCACCCGCCTGATCGCCGCACCGACGGCGGAGATCACGGTCCGCGCCGACGACCGGTGGGGCTGGACGAACGAAAGCCCCATCAGGACAAGCTGATTCGGTGAAAAAGAAACCGCCGTTGCCTCCATGGAGACAACGGCGGTTTCGCGCAGGAAAGACTACTTCGGCGGCTCACCCGCGGGCGGCTGGCCACCGGCGGGCGGCTGCCCCGGCGCACCGGCCGGCGGCTCCCCACCGGCGGGCGGCGCACCGGCGGGCAGCGGCTTGCCGATATTGCGCGCCATGTCCGGCATCAACCGGATGGCGACCTGCTCCCAGGTGCCCCAGTTGTGGATGCCGATGTCGGGGAAGTCGTAGCTGACGTTGGTGTATCCCAGTGCGGTGAGCCGCTTCTCGAACGAGCGGGTGTTGGCCAGCGCGATCGCCTCGAGCGGCATGCCCTGGGTGATCGCGTCGATCGAGGACAGGTCCTGATCGGCCGGCTTGGCGCTGCCCGCGGAGATGTAGAGGCGGGTGTTGTTGGCGATCAGTTTCTCGGCGAACCCGTAGGGGTCCATCCGCTTCCACTTCTCGCTGCCCGCGGGCGCCATCGCCTCGATGTTGTAGCCACCACTGGCGATCATCGCGCCGGCCAGCGCCTCACGCATGCCCGGCATGGACATGTGCAGGTAGCCCGACAGCGAGCCGGCGTAGGTGAACTGCTCGGGGTGGTAGGCCGCCATCAACAGTGCCGCGCTGCCACCGCTGGACAGCCCGACCACGCCGTTGCGGCTGTTGCTGAAGCCCAGCCGGGACTTCAGCGCGTCCGGCAGGGTCTTGGTGATGAAGGTTTCCCACTGATAGGTGTTGGTCTTGCCCTGGGTGTCCTCCCAGCCGCCGATGGCCGAACCGGAGTCGGCGCTGGGCAGCAGGGACCCGTCGGGGTTGACGCCGTTGAAGCTGCTCGGCTGGTCCCAGTCGGCGTAGAAGCTGGACTGACCGCCGACCGGCATCACCACGTTGATGTTGAACTTGGCGATCTGGGCGGGGATGGAGGTGTGCTTCTCCCAGCCGTTCAGGTCGTCCTCGGCGCGTTCACCGTCGAGCAGGTAGACCACCCGGTCGGTGTTGCCGTCGGCCGCCCGCAGGATGCGGGTGTTGATGGTGCCCATCGAGGAGTCGACCGGGAAGTCGATCGCCGCCGGGTCGGCGTCGGCTGCCGCCGGAGCGACCGTGGCCACCGACGCGCCGAACGGCAGCAACGCGGCCACCGCGGCACTCGCCAGGAGTCTGCTCGTGCGGTGTCGGCGCTCCTGCGCCCCTCCCACAGTTACGCCACGCATGATCGTGTTCGGACCTTTCCGTTGTGCGGCCGAGCCGCTCCCCACTCCATCCGGCCGCGGCGAGACAGCCTGCGGACGGATCCTGCCGGGCAGCATAGCGCGCCCCCGATCCGAGGGGCATATCGAAAACCGATGTGACGCAGTTCTCTTCGGCGCGCGCGCTCACCCGGTCGCGTCGACGCGGGAGACACAGAATCCGTCGGTGCCGTGGTCGAGGGTGAGATACACCTGCTTCGAGGCGCCATCGGCGCTGGTCACCGGCGCGCTGACGGTGACGGCCGAACCGGTCGAGCCACGCACCGTGAGCGCCTTGTCGTCGAAGCGCTTCGCCCCCGACAACGCGGTGCCCAGCTGGGCGCCGGTGCACAGCAGCGGATAGTCGGGTTCCACGTCGGCCGGATTCACCGGATACCCGACCACCCGGCTCAGATACCGCTCGGCGGTGTAGCGGGCCTGTTCGTCGGTGAGCCGCGTCGCCGACCGGTCGCTGACGATCGGGCAGCCGTAGCCGGACCGCAACTCGCTGGGGCGCAGGCTCACCTTCAGCACGTCGTTCTGCCAGTACGGACCGAACTGGCCGAGGACGCCGGGGCGGCGCACCGCGTCGGTGATCTGTTCCACGTCGCCGTACATCCGGGGGATCTCGACCGGCGACTGGGTCCAGCACTTGCGGATCAACGCGGCGATGTCACCGGCGCGGACGTCGTCGAGCCAGGGCCGCAGCACCGTCGCCGCGGTCGGGCTGTCGGGAACCGCGCCGATCTGCGCCGCCTGTGCCGGTCCCGGTGCGTTCGAATTACCGGGCGAGACAAAATCTTTGGCGGTGAGCACGGCGATCGCGGTAAGTCCGGCGACGGCGGCGGCCGCGCCGACGCCGACCAGGATCGACCGTGTCCGCGACCGCGGCCTGTCCGCGGGTCCCGGCAGCTCGGCCGACCGGGACACCAGCGTCTGGGCCGACAGCGCGGTGTCCGGCATGGTGCCCGCCAGCGCCGCGACCGCCGCGTCGGCGAGCTCGCCGCACGAGGCGAACCGGTCGCGCGGATTCTTCGCCATGGCCCGCGCGATCACCGCGTCCATGGCGGGCGGCAGCGCCGGGTTGCCCGCCGACGGACGTGGCGGCGCTTCGATCAGGTGCGCGCTGATCATCGCGGCCGGGCTGTCGCGCTGGAACGGCACGAAGCCGGTGAGCAGCTCGTAGAGGGTGCCGCCGAGCGCGTACACATCGGTGCGGACGTCGAGCGGTTCGCCTTCGAGCTGCTCGGGCGCCGCGTAGGCCAGGGTGCCGAGCACCGAGCCTGCCGAGGTGAGGCTGGTCGTCTCGCCCATGCTGCGGGCGATCCCGAAATCGGTGACCAGCACCTCGTCGGCGCCGTCGTCGGTGCGCGCGATCAGCAGGTTCGCCGGCTTGATGTCGCGATGCAGCAGCCCCTGCCGGTGCGCGTAGTCCAGACCCTTGGCCGCCTCGGCGACGATCCGCACCGCCCGCTCGGGGGTGAGGATCGCCAGGCCGTGGCGCAGCAACTGAGCCGCGTCGAGGCCGTCCACGAACTGCATGGCGATCCACAACCGGTCGCCGTCGACGCCACGGTCGAAGATCTGCACCACGTTCGGATGCCGCAGCCGCGCGGCCAGATCCGCCTCCCGCTCGAAGCGGGCGCGGAAGGTCGGTTCCACCGCGAGCCGCGCGTCGAGCACCTTCAGCGCGTCCCGGCGCGGCAGCCGGGGATGTCGCGCCAGATACACCGCGCCCATGCCCCCGCCGCCGAGCCTGCGTTCGATGCGGTATCCCGCAAGGCTCGCCCCTGGCCCGAACTCCATCACCCGGTCAGGCTAACGGCTGTCTTCCGGCGCCGCCGCCGGCTGGATCGGACTGCGCCGGTTCATCGGTGGTGGGCGGCGAAGAAGTCCCAGATCAGCCTGGTCGCGTCGAGGGGGCCGCGCTGGTCGGCGCCGGGCCATTCGTGTCCCGCACCGGCCACCGTGACGAGGTCGACCGCACGGCCGTCCCGGCAGGTCGCGCGCAGGGTCGTCACCCGATCGCCGGCCGTGGCGACCGGTGCCGCGCAGGCGTCGACCATCCGCCAGAACGCGTTCAGCTCCGGCACCGCCGGCCCGTCGATTCGCGCTGCGCCGCTGCCGGGCGCACCGTCGTAGCGAATGTTCTCGTCGTCGGTGCCGTGCACATGGATCACCGAAGCGGGCGCCGGATGCTCGCAGTCGCCGAGCTGGATACCCGCGACCGCACCGACGGCGGCGGCGAGCGCGGTGCGGCACGCCATCGCGTAGGCCATCATGGCGCCGTTGCTCATGCCGGTGAAGTAGATCCGCTCGTGGTCGATCGGCAGGGCGCGGGCGATCTCCGCGAGCATTCCGGTCAGGAAGCCGACGTCGTCCACGCCGGTCCGGCCGGGAGTACCGCAGCAGTCACCGCCGGCGTTCCAGGCCCGGCCGATTCCGTCGGGATAGGCGACGACGAAACCGGCGTCGTCGGCGGCGGCGTCCCAGCCGTAGGCGCGCTGCGCCTGCGCACCGGAGCCGAGGCCGCCGTGCAGCACGACCACCAGCGGCGCACGCGCCGGCAGCACTGCGGGCCGGTAGACGCGGTAGCTCCTGGTGTAGCCGTCGTGCGCGAGCTCGTGCGGCGAGGTCACGGCGCCGACCGGCGTCGCGCTCCCCGGATCCTCCCGGAGTACGACGACGCCCGCGACGAGCAGCACCGCAGCGACAGCCGCCGCGGCGAGCGTAGCGATCCGCATGGCACCAGTGAACCGGCCCACGCGCCGCCGGGCAACAGGGCGGCAGATCCGGCGGCGCTAGGCTGGATGATCTATTCGTGGCCGCGACCTCACCCGGCGGCCCTGCGCAGGACGGGACCCCGTGAGACTCGCTGTACGCCTGATGTTGATGCTGTTGATTCCGGCGGTGCTGTTCGCGCTGCCCTGGTGGACGCTGGTCGCGGCACCGTCCGGCGGCACCGGCACGCTGTTCTGGGTCGGGACCGCTGTGTGCGTCCTCGGGTATCTGTGCCTGCCCGCCACGATGTTCCTCGGCCACGGTCCGGCCCAGTCCGATCCGGCGGTGATCGTCGGCGACACCCTGCTCGGGGTGCTGTGGGTGGTGTTCTCGTGGTCGGTGCTCGGCGTATTCGTGCGCGGTGGGCTGGCCGTCGCCGGGGTACAGGGCCTGCTCGCCGCGCGGATCGTGGCGCTCGGGGTACTGATCGTCTCGGTCGCGCTGATCGCCTGGGGTGTCTACGAGGCGCGCCGGGTGCCGCGGGTCCGCACCGTCGACGTCGCCCTCCGCGGCCTGGCCGCGGGCCTGGACGGACTGCGCGTCGTGGTCGTCACCGACACCCACTTCGCCGCGCTCGACCGGCAGCGCTGGTCGGAGCGCGTGGTCGACGTGGTCAATGCCCAGCGCCCCGATATCGCCTGCCACGCCGGTGATCTCGCGGACGGCTCGGTGGTGAAGCGGCGCGCCCAGGTCGACCCGCTGGCCCGTGTCGAAGCCCCGCTGGGCCGGTTCTACATCACCGGCAACCACGAGTACTTCGGTGACGCGCAGGGCTGGATCGACCACATGGCCTCGATCGGCTGGCAGCCGCTGCACAACGCGCACCGGACCGTCGACCGGGACGGCGACCGCCTGGTCGTCGCGGGGATCGACGATCCCACCGGCGCGGGCCTGCCCGGCCACGGCCCCGACCTGCCCGCCGCGCTCGCCGGCGCCGACCCCGCGCTGCCGGTGATGCTGCTGGCCCATCAGCCCAAGCAGATCACCGACAGCGTCGCGGCCGGGGTGGCGCTGCAGATCTCCGGACACACCCACGGCGGGCAGATCTGGCCCTTCCACTACCTGGTGCGCCTGGACCAGCCGGTGGTCGCCGGCCTGAGCAGGCACGCGAACCACACTCAGCTCTACACCAGCCGCGGCACCGGCTTCTGGGGTCCGCAACTGCGGGTGTTCGCGCCCAGCGAGATCACCGTGCTGGTGCTGCACCCGGAGCCGGTCTAGCGGTGCGGCTGGGTCACTTCCGCCGGAAGCGGCCCGCTCATCACGACCTTCGAGCCGTTCCAGGTGTAATGGATCGCCACCGGGCCGCCCTGCGGGGCGGCGAACGGCTCGTCGCCGGCCAGCCACTTGTACTCGACGGTCACGGTGGTGTCGGTGTAGCCCACCACCGAGGTGAAGGCGTAGGCCTCGGACGTGGCTGTGCCCAACCAGTTCCCGTCGTGGAAGAACAGCACATGGATCGGCGCGCCGGCGGAGTTGCCGCCGACCGCGCGCACCCACAGCAGCTGGGCGCACTGGCCCGGTAGGTCCGCCGAGGCCTGCTGGGCGACCCAGTTGCCGTCGAGGCGAGCCAGCGCGTTGCGCACACCGGCCGAGCCGGGGTCGATGCAGCGTCCCGGACCGCTGATGTCGTTGGCCGGCTGCGGTTTCGTGGTCGCCTGCGTCGTGCCGGGCGCCACGGTCACGGCGGGTGCCTCGGTGACGGCGGGGACCTCGGTGCCCGCGGGCGCCCCGGTGCCGCCGGGAGCCTCGGTCGCCTGCGGCTGTTCCCCCGGCGTCCGCGGCGCGCTCGCCGTGACCGTGGTCGTCGCCCGGCTCGTCGACGGCGAGGTGGCCGAACCGTTTTCCGCGTCGCACCCCGCCACCGCCGCCGCGGCGACGGCGATCAGCGCACTCATCCGAACTGCGTTCTTCATGATCCCTCGACTCCTGTCCGCCGCGCCGGTAGCGCGTTCTGCTGACTCCATCGGGACCCTGAACAGCCCTGTTAGGCGTACATCGGCGATCATCACCCTAGGGTGCGAAATCATCACCCTTGCTGAGGAAATCCCCTGCGGGGTAGAGCGATCCGCGACACGGACACCCGAAGAGCCTGCCGCACACACAGATCCGGCCGAGGGCGCACCCTCGGCCGGATCGTGGGCGATCAGACGATGTCGGTGGTCCCCGAGCAGGTCACGACCGGCACCGGCACGGGGCCGGTGTTGACGACCGACAGGTCGATCCGCACCGGCCCGGTCCCGGTCGGCACATCGGTGAAGTACACCGTGCCGCCGGTGCCGAAGAACGAGGAGATGTTCGTGTGCCCGGTGAGCGAGCCCGATGCCCCGGTGGCCAGATTGGTCCAGGTAAGCGTGGGGTGGGTCTGGTAGCCCCAGATGCTGGCCCCGGAATGCACGGTGAACGACGGCAATCCCGACTGGTCGTACAGGTAGGAGACGATCACCTGGTTGCTGTAGGGCACATCGACGATATTGGGGCTCAGCCCCAGGCAGTTGATGCCGACCAGGCTGCTCGGCAGCGCGTTCGCCGCCCCCGCTCCCGCGACCATCGTCCCCGCCACCACCGCTGCGCCCGCCGCGAGACCGGCGATCGTGGACCTCACTCGCATAGTCATACAGATCCTTCCACTCGTGTCGTGTCACCCCGCGTATCCCACCGGGACGCCACATTGTTACCGACCGAAAGCATCCTTCGAGGTCCGACACACCCATACCTAGGTCTGCTAGGTTATGACCTAGCGGTTCTAGGTATAGGAGTGCGATGCGGATAGACAAAGACCTGGTGGCGGCCTCGGCGACCCCGCTGGTGCTCGGCATTCTCGCCGAGGGCGAGTCGTACGGTTACGCGATCCTGGAGCAGGTCAACGCCCTGTCGCGGGGCCGGATGCAGTGGACCGACGGCATGCTCTACCCCCTGCTGCACCGCCTGGAACGGCAGGGCCACGTGACCTCGACCTGGCGCACCGCCGACAGCGGACGACGGCGCAAGCACTACCTGATCACCGACTCCGGCCGGGCGGCCCTCGCCGAGCGCCGCGCGCAGTGGGCCGTCGTCGCCGAGGCGCTCGACCAGGTCTGGCGCGACGCCACGACACCACCCATCGTGACGAAAGGATGGGCGTGATGGACGCCGAGACGCAGTTGCAGACCAACATCGAGCAGTGGCGCGGATACGTCCAGCGCCACCGCGCGATCTCGGTCGCCGACGTCGACGAGATGGAAGACCATCTGCGCGAACAGGTCTCGTCCCTCCAAGACGCGGGACTGTCGGCCGACGAGGCGTTCCTGGTCGCGGTGAAGCGGATGGGTAGCCTGGACGCGCTGTCGCGCGAGTTCGCGATCGAGCACTCCGAACGGCTCTGGAAGCAGCTGGTTCTGCTGCCCGCCGAGTCCGACGAGACCGGGCGGCAGAGCAATCGGGAACTGGTGGTCGTCCTGTCGCTGGCAATCGGCGCCGCCCTGTCGCTGAAGGCCGGCTTCGCCTGGCTGCGCGGTTCGGCCGTGGGCGTGAACGCGGCCCTGCTCGTCCTTCCGTTCCTCGCCGCCTATTTCGCCTGGAAACGACAGGTGACCGCGAAGGTCGCCGCCACGCTGATCGTGCCGTTCGTGCTCGTGGCACTGGTGCTGAATCTCTTTCCCTTCGAGCCCGACGGCGCGACCGAGGTGATCGCCGCGATCCACGCGCCGATCGCGCTGTGGTTCGTGATCGGCCTGGCCTATGTCGGCGGCGACTGGCGATCGGACCGGCGCCGGATGGACTTCATCCGGTTCACCGGCGAGTGGTTCGTCTATCTCACCCTGCTGGCGCTGGGCGGCGGCGTCCTGATCGGGTTGACGGTCGGCGCGTTCGGCACGCTCGATCTGAACATCGAGCCGTTCATCGAGGACTGGGTGCTGCCGTTCGGCGTCGCGGGCGCGGTGATCATCGCCGCCTGGCTCGTCGAGGCCAAGCAGAACGTCGTGGAGAACATCGCGCCCGTGCTCACCCGGGTGTTCACGCCGCTGACCATCCTCATGCTGCTGGCCCTGCTCGCCGCGTTCGCCACGACTCCCAGCGTGATCGACGTCGACCGCACCCTGCTCATCCAGATGGACCTGATCCTGGTGCTGGTCCTGGGCCTGCTGCTGTATTCGATCTCCGCGCGCGACCCGCTGGCCCCGCCCGGCTTCTTCGACCGGGTCCAGCTGGTCCTGGTGCTCAGTGCCCTCGCGGTCGATGTGGTGATGCTGACCGCCATGCTCACCCGCATCGCGGAGTTCGGATGGTCGCCGAACAAGATCGTCGCCCTCGGCCTGAACGTCGTGCTGCTGGTGAACCTGGTGTGGTCGGTCCGGCTGGGCATCGGATTCCTGCGCGGCCGTCAGGGATTCGCCGAGCTGGAACGGTGGCAGACCCACTATCTGCCCGTGTACGGGATCTGGGCCGCCGCCGTCGTGATCGCCGTTCCGCCCGCGTTCGACTTCGTCTGAGCCCGAACCAGCGCGAGTAGACTCGGGGGATGCACGCGGCGTCGGCGTGCCCGGCGCCGCGGTCCACGGGAGTGGCGGATGAGCGCTGGTGACGGGTCGGAGCGGATACCCCGGACGTGGCGACTGCTACTGACGGCAGTCGTGGTGCTCTTCCTGTCCCTGCTCGTCGTACCGCGGCTGATCGGCCTGTACGTCAACTGGTTGTGGTTCGGCGAGGTCGGCTACCGCGGCGTCTGGTCGACGGTGCTGCTCACCCGGCTGACGCTGTTCGCGGTGATCGCGACGATTCTCGGCGCCGCCCTGTTCACGGCCATGTGGCTGGCCTACCGATCGCGCCCGGCCTTCTTCCCCGGCGGACGCGACGACGACCCGATCACCCCCTATCGCACGGCGGTGAGCCGGTGGCCGTTGCGGTTCGGGCTCGGCATCGCCGCGGCCTTGGGTCTGCTCTGCGGCCTGGCCGGGCAGTCGCGCTGGCAGACGGTACAGCTGTTCCTGCGGGGCGGCTCCTTCGGCGAACGTGACCCCCAGTTCGATCTCGACGTGGGCTTCTACGTCTTCGACCTGCCGTTCTACCGGCTCGTGCTCAGCTGGCTGTTCGTCGTCGTGTTCGTCGCCTTCCTGGCCTGCCTGGCGACCCACTATCTGTTCGGCGGAGTGCGGCTGTCCGGGAAGTCGATCGGCATCACCGCGGCGGCGCGCTGTCACCTCGCGGTGCTGGTCGGCGTGTTCTTCGTGCTGAAGGCGGGCGCGTACTGGCTGGACCGCTACGCGCTGCTGTCGAGCGGGCGGCGCGAGCCCACCTTCGCCGGCGCGGGCTACACCGACATCAACGCCGTGCTGCCCGCCCGCTTCATCATGTTCGCCATCGCGCTGATCTGCGCCGCCGCGGTGTTCTCGGCGGTCGTGGTGCGTGATCTGCGGGTGCCCGCCATGGCCGCGGCTCTGCTGTTGCTGTCGTCGATCGTGGCGGGCGGGGTGTGGCCGCTGGTCGTCGAGCAGTTCTCGGTGCGCCCGAACGCCGCCGACCTGGAGAGCCCCTACATCGAGCGCAATATCGCCGCGACCAGGCAGGCCTATGGGATCGGCGCGGATCGGGTCCACTACCAGCCCTATCCCGGTGTCGGCACCGCGCCGCCACCGGAAGTCCCCGCGGACGCGACCACGATCGCCAACCTGCGCCTGCTCGACCCGCACGTGCTCTCGCGCACCTTCACCCAGCAGCAACAGCTCAAGAACTTCTACAGCTTCCCCGACAACCTGGACCTGGATCGCTACCGGGTCGACGGGCAGCTGCGCGACTACGTCGTCACCGCCAGGGAACTGACCCCCGCCGCGCTCAGCGGCAACCAGGGGCACTGGGTCAACCGGCACACCGTCTACACCCACGGCGACGGGTTCGTCGCCGCCCCCGCGAACCGGGTCAACGCAGCCGTCGTCGACGCGGCGAGCGACAGCGCCGCGGGCAACAGCGGATACCCGATCTACGCGGTCAGCGATATCGCCACCCAGCACACCGGGCACCAGGTGATCCCGGTCGACCAGCCCCGCGTCTACTACGGCGAGGTGATCGCCAGGGGCGAGCCCGACTACGCCATCGTCGGCGGCGGCACCGAACCCCGCGAATACGACACCGACAGCACCAAATACACCTACGCGGGCAAAGGCGGTGTGCCGATCGGGAACTGGCTGAACCGGCTCGCCTTCGCCACCGTCTACACCGAGCGCAACATCGTGTTCTCGACCGCGATCGGCGCCGATTCCAAGATCATTTTCCACCGCGCTCCCGGTGAGCGGGTCGAACTGGTCGCGCCGTGGCTGACCACCGACGGCAATCCCTATCCCGCCGTCGTGGGCGGGCGCATCGTCTGGATCGTGGACGCCTACACCACGATCGACGGCTACCCCTACGCCGCGCGCAGCTCGCTCGCGCCGCTCGGCACGGTCGAGGACCAGGGGTTGCGCGAACCCGGGGAGATCTCCTACATCCGCAACTCGGTCAAGGCCACCGTCGACGCCTACGACGGCACGGTAACGCTGTATCAGGTCGACGAGCAGGACCCGATCCTGGCCGCCTGGATGCGCGTGTTCCCCGGCACCGTCGAACCGCCGTCGGCGATCAGCGACGAGCTGCGCGCCCACTTCCGCTATCCCGAAGATCTTTTCGTCATCCAGCGCGACATGCTCGCCCGCTACCACGTCGACGAACCACGAGAGTTCTTCACCAACAACGCGTTCTGGTCGGTGCCCAGCGACCCGACCGTCGAGACCAACCCGCATCAGGCCCCGTTCTACGTGCTGGTCGGCGATCCCCGGACCGCCGAGGCCTCGTTCCGGCTGGCCGGCGCGATGGTCGGCTTCCGCCGGGAATTCCTGTCGGCCTACATCTCCGTGCATTCCGACCCCGAGAACTACGGCGAGTTCAGCATTCTCCAGCTGCCCACCGACACCCTCACCCAGGGACCACAGCAGATCCAGAATTCGATGATCTCCGACACCAGGGTGGCCTCCGAACGCACGCTGCTGGAACGCTCCAACCGCATCCAGTACGGCAACCTGCTCACCCTGCCGATCGCCGACGGCGGCGTGCTGTACGTGGAACCGCTGTTCACCGAACGGATTTCGACCGCTCCCAACGGGTCGACCTTCCCGCAGCTGGCCCGCGTGCTGGTCAGCTACCGCGAACCCGGTACCGGCGGTGTCCGGGTCGGGTACGCGCCGACGCTGGCCGAGGCTCTCGACCAGGTGTACGGCCCGGCCACCGGCGATCTCGCCACCGCCCCCGGCGGCAGCCCCGGCGCCCCGCCACCCCCGGGCCGACGTCCACCGGCGCAGGCCCCGCCGCCGCCGGCGACTCAGGCACCGCTGGACGAGGACGCGATCGCCCGCATCGAAGCCGAACTCGACGCGGCCAGGGCCGCCCTGGAGCGGCTCGAACAACAGCTGGGCATTCTGCGCGGCCCGGACAAGTGAGCCTCACCGATCACACGCGACTCAGAGCTGGGCGAGCACCAGCGCGACACCACCGATCAGCGGCGGAACCAGCTGGATCGATGCCGCCCGCGCCTTGTCCGGCGAGGACACCAGCAGCACCACCCCCGCCGCCACCATCGACCCGGCACCCGCCAGCACCAGCGCCGCCCCGATCCCGGTGTCGCCGAACACGGTGAACCCCATGCCGACCGCGGCGACGACGGCGAGGAACAGGTTGTAGAACCCCTGATTGAACGCCATCTCCCGGGTCGCCTCGGCCTGCTCCGCCGAGATCCCGAACGTCGCCCTCGTTCGCGGACGCGTCCATTGCAGCGACTCCAGCACGAAGATGTACCCGTGCAACAGCACGGCGATCCCGACGAACACCAACGCCACGACCGTCATCGCGCCACCTCCAGAAGGGCAGGGCCCGCACCGGGCTTGCCGCGATTATCACCCACCACCCCGCCGCGCACGCCCTCGCCGGGCCGGGTTCTCGCCCCGGAAAACCGCTGGCCCGCCATCGACGGCCGCCGAATCGCTCCCTTCGCTGTCGGCGGCGGGGAGCACGAGTTGCGCGGGCGTGGCGTGGCCGCCCGCGCCGATCGAGGTGCGGGTGGCTAGCCGACGGGTGCGGGTGCGCGGACCTGGCGGCCGACCTCGTCGAGATGGCCCAGGGCCTGGGCGTAGGACTCGAGCAACGACGTCTCGCAGTAGGGGACCCCGATTTCGGCGCAGAAGTCCGCGACGATGGGCTGGGCCCGACGCAGGTTGGGGCGGGGCATGGACGGGAACAGGTGGTGCTCGATCTGGTAGTTCAGGCCGCCCAGGGCCGTGTCGACGAGGAAGCTGCCGCGGACATTGCGGGAGGTGAGCACCTGACGGCGGAGGAAGTCGGTGTTGTCGCCCTCGGGCAGCACCTCCATCCCCTTGTGATTGGGGGCGAAGGTCGATCCCATGTAGAGGCCGAACAAGCCCTGCTGAACAGCGATGAACACCAACGCTTTCCCCGGCGACAGCACCAGGAACACCGTGCCCAGATAGGCGCAGGCGTGCGCGGCGAGCGTCAGGCCCTCGACGAGCCGGTTCGGGATCGGCCAGCGCAGCACCGCTCGCACGCTGGCGAAGTGCAGGCTGCCGCCCTCGAGCAGCAGCATCGGGAAGAACAGCCAGGCCTGGTAGCGGAAAATGAAGCGCCGCCGGCCTTTTCCGGCCCGGGCCCGCTCCGCCGAGAACGCCAGGACACCCATGGCATCGGGATCGGCGCCCTCGGTGTTGGGGTGGGCGTGGTGGCGATTGTGATTGCTGGTCCACCAGCCGATACTCAGCCCGATCGCGAGATTGCCCGCGATCAGCCCGTAGAGGTAGTTGGCGCGCCGGGACACGAAGATCTGCTTGTGTCCCGCGTCGTGCCCGAGGAACGCGATCTGCGAGAACACCGCGGCCAGGAACACCCCGAGCCCCACCGCCCACCACGAATCCCCGAGAGCGATCAACGCGCCCCACCCGCCGAGGAACGCCGTCGCGGTGAGCGCGCTCTTCCACCCGTAGTACGGCAGGTCACGGTCCAACAGGCCCGCCGCCCTGATCCGGCGCAACAAGATCGAATACTCGCTGCCGCGCACCGGGGCGACATCAGACACGACTACCACCGCACCAGCATGACGGATGCAGGCCACCACCAGGTGAACTCGGCGCATCTGCGCGAGATCGCCCTACGGCGCGTCGCTTCGAGAGCGCTCCGTGTCCAATGCCGTGAAGGCCGCGGCGGCGAGAATCAGCACCGCCGACACCACCAGAGCCACGTCGAGCCCGTGATGGAACGCCACTTTGCCCTCGTCGAGCACCTCCGACACCTTCGACAGGTACTTCAGATAGGGCCCGATGTCGACGCCCTCGGGGATGCGGCCACGTTCCACCGCTTGAATCGCGTCGGGCTGCAACGTGGTGGGCAGCCCCAATTCGTCCATCTTCTGCTTCAGGTCGGCCGAGAGGAACGAGCTCACCAGGACACCGAGCACGGCGACACCGAACGCCGAACCGACCTGGCGCATCGTATTGGTCACCGCGGCCGCCATGCCCGAATGCTCGGCCGGGACGCCCGACATCACCGCCGAGGTCAACGGCACCACCGCGATGCCGAAGCCGAGCCCGGCCACGCCCATCGCGGCGGCGATCCACGGATCGTGCAACGTCCCCGACAGCGCCTGGCGGGTCAGCAGGATGCCACCCGCGCCGAGCACGCACCCGAGGATCATCGGCACCCGCGCGCCGCGACGCGACACCCAGTAGCCCGCCACCAGGGAGCCGATCACGATCGCGACGGCCATCGGGACGAAGACCGCGGCCGTGCGCGCGGCCGAATACGACTGCATCACTTGCAGATACAGCGCCGTGAAGAAGAAGATCGAGAAGATGCCGAAGTAGACCGCGAAGGCGACCACCAGCGCACCGCGCACGGCCCGCAGGCGCAAATAGCGGAAGTCGAGCATCGGTGCGCGCGCCCGCTTCTCGACGACGACGAACGCGGCGAACGCGATCGCCCCCAGCGCGAACAGCCCCAGCACCGACGGTGCCGTGTAACCCCGATCCTGGCCGACGGTCGCGGCGTAGATCACCGCCCCGAACGCCGTGGCGCCGAGCACCGCGCCGACCCAGTCGACCGGCGCCTGCTGCGGGTCCGCGCTCTCCGGCACCGACCACCACGCGACGACCATCGCCACCGCGCCGATCACCAGGTTGAACCAGAAGATCGAACGCCACCCGTACAGATCGACCAGCACACCGCCGAGCACCGGCCCCGCCGCCAGCGCCAGCCCCGACACCGCCGCCCACACACCGAGCGCCTTGGCTCGCGCGCGCTCACCCGGGAAGATGTGGCGCAGCACCGACAGGGTGCCCGGCTCCGACGCCGCGGCACCGAGTCCCATGATCGCGCGGCCCGCGATGAGCAGCGCGACGCTGCTCGCGAGCGCGGAGACCACCGATCCGGCGCAGAAGATCACCAACCCGACGATCATGACCTTCTTGCGTCCCCACCGGTCACCGAGCGATCCGCCCGCCAACATCAGCCCGGCGAAGACCACCGTGTAGGCGTTGACCACCCACTGCAGCAGGGTCACATCGGTACTCAACTCACGTCGGATATCGCCGAGCGCAACGCTGACCACGGTGGTGTCCAAGAAGGTCACGAATACCACTGCCACGACTGCTGCCAGAGCGACACCCGGCCGCGCCGGTGTGCCCGGCGCTGTGTCCATCGGTCTCACGGGCACAGGTTACTGGCGAGTTCCCCCGGACGCCGTCCCAACCTCACCGCCTGGGCGAACACACCGGAGTTCGACGGTTCCCGTTGGGCGAGCCGACGTCTCGCCGTCACCAGTCGTAAGACGACCGGACCGACGGCTGCCCCGTGTATCCCGGCCCGGCGGTGTCGTCGGCCCCCAGGTAGGTCGCGGGGAACCGGGGCGAGCGTGGACCCTCGCCGCGCACGCGACGCGTGCGCCGGTCGAAGCTCATCCCGCTCGCCCGCAGGGCCGCGAGGACGGCGGCGCTCGCGGCGGACCCGTCGGCGCGGCGGATCTCGTCGGGATCGAAGTCCGCGGTGAATCGGCCGCCCGGCGCGACCCAACCGGCCATGGCGGTGATCGCGGCGAGTTTGTCGCCGAGATAGTGCAGCCCGTGGACGCAGGTGACCAGGTCGGATTCCGTGGTCACCCCACCATTCTGGTCCGCCTACGACGCGTTCAGCTCGACAGCCGCCCGCACCAGCCTCTTGAATCCCTCTTCATCGAGCGCGTCCCCCTCGCGCAGATCGATCACCCGCCGGGTATTGCCCTCCAGCCCGGAGTTGAAAACCCCACGCGGATCGGGCAATCGAGCCCCTTTGGCAAAGGTGACCTTCACGATCTCCTGGTACGTCTCCCCCGTACACACCATCCCGTCGTGGTACCACACCGGGACCCCGCGCCATTTCCACTCTTCGACGATCCCCGGATCCGCCTCGTGCACGAGCTCCCGAATCCGCGCCAGCAACTCCCCGCGCCAATCCCCCAACTCCGCGATCCGCTCATCGATCCGCCGTGCAGCCGAACCCTGATCACCCGTCACAGTCATCACCGGTCGCTCTCGTCGTCGCGCGCCTGAACCCCGAGTATCCCCCGCGCCCCGGGCAAACTCCGTCAGGCTTGCTCGAGCATGTCGAACGGTACCGTCACCACGATCGGCGAAAGACGATCCTGCCGACTCGGGTGGGGATGACGATGGGCCCGCAGGAGTTGGCTCGCACGGCGCACCCGATCGCGGTGAACAGGGACCGAACGAGCGCGGCGAAGCCGGTACCCAACGAACCGCTGCCCGAACCCGCAGTGGCCTCCGCGGCGGCGGGACCAGCGGCGACGGCGAGTCCGGCGGTCACCGCGAGGGCTACGGCACCGGTGCGCGATACCCGACGGGCCCTCCTCACGCAGGGCGGGCGAAGCGGCGCCGACCACGTGCGCCGATCACCCGCATGATCGCGTACACCGCGCGAAAGCTGGTTTTCGAATAGGGGAACCAGATCAGGGGCGGCATGGGCAGTCGCGGCTCGGTGATCGCTTGTGCCCGGCAGTATTTGCGCAACCCCGCGGCACCACCGAAGCGGGTACCGACGCCGGATTGTTTCCAGCCGCCCATCGGCAGCGCGAAGCTGAACAGGTTCGCGATGGCGTCGTTGATGTTCACCGCGCCTGCCTCCAGTCGCGCGGCGATTCGCCTGCCACGCGCGAGATCACCGGTCCACACCGTGGCGGAAAGGCCGTAGACGCTGTCGTTGGCCAGCGCGACGGCCTCGTTCTCATCGCGCACCTTGATCACCGGCAGCACGGGTCCGAAGGTCTCCTCGGTGACCACCGCCATGGTGTGGTCCACGTCCACGAGCACGGTGGGTTCGAAGAAGGTTCCGGTTCCGGTGGGCTTGCCGCCGGTGAGTGCCCGCGCGCCCGCGCCGACGGCGGCCTCGACATGCCGGGCGACCAGATCGCGTTGCGCGGCGGTGGCCATCGCCCCGATGTCGAACCGGTAGTCCCGATCGTCGTGCCCCTGCCGAAGCTCGCGCACGTGGGCGACGAGCTTGCTCACGAACTCGTCGTAGACGGACTCCTCGACATACACCCGCTCGATGGCCACGCAGGTCTGCCCGGAGTTGAACAGCCCGCCCCACGCGATGCCGCGCGCGGCGTGGTCCAGGTCGGCGTCGGCCAGCACGATCGCCGGGTCCTTGCCGCCGAGTTCCAGGCTGTAGGGCTTCCACGTCCGAACACACTGGGCGGCGACGGCCGAACCGGTCCGCGTGGACCCGGTGAACTGCACGTAGTCGGCGGCCTCGACCACCGCGCTGCCGACCGCGCCGGCCCCGGTGGCCACCGCGAACACCGGCGGCGCGCCGATCTCGGCCCACCCGCGCGCCAGGGCGAGCGCCGAGAGCGGCGTCACCTCGGAAGGTTTGTGCAGCACGGCGGCTCCCGCCAGCAGCGCGGCGGGAATGTCGAGCGCGCCCATGGCCAGCGGATAGTTCCACGGGGTGATCACGCCGACCAGCGGGTACGGCCGGTAGGTCACGCTCAGCCGCTTCACCGCACCGAGTGGGCTGTGCGGCGCGGGGTGCTGCTCGGCGAGGAACTTCGCCGCGTTGCCGGCGTAGTAGTTGATGACATCGATCCAGGCGGCAGGCTCCAGCTCCGCCTCGGGCCGGGCCTTTCCGCTCTCGGACTGCACGATGTCGGCCAGCTCGGCACGGTGATCGACGACCCAATCCTGCAGGGCGAACAGCCATTCGGCGCGCTCGCCGGGCCCCGCGGCGGCCCACGCCGGTTGCGCGGCCCGCAGCGATGTGGCCAGCGCGGCCACATCGGCGGCGGATTGCTCGGCCGCCATGCCGACCGATCGGCCGTCCGCGGGGTTGCGTACCTCGAAATACCCTGCGGGTAGGGAGGTTTCGTCGATCATCGCGTGTCCTCATCCTGGTCGGCTCCGGCCGGGACGAAGGCAGTGCCCGCCGTCGCCACGCCGTCGACGTGGTCGGCCACGCCGCCCTCGACTGTAGGCAGCCGAATTCGCTTCCCGCCGTGACCGAATCTCTCGGCTCGTTGACCGAAACGCTCAGCCGTCGATGAGGCGGACGAGCTCGGCGCGCGTGCTCGGCCAGCGATCGCGGGCACGGTCGGCCCGGTGTGGCTCGAACCGCGCGGCCAGGGCCAAGCCGCGCATCGTATCGATGGCCACACCCAGTCTGCGCGACCACGTTCGGTCGCCGGCCAGGTGTGGTGTGAGGTCGGCGACCACGGCGGCGATCGCGGTGGACAGCTGTTCCTCGTTCGGGGCCAGGGTGGCGTAGAGCTCGGGATCGTCCGCGGCGGCCGACCACACTTTGACCCACACCTGGAAGAGGTTTCCGTCGAAGAGCTGCCACAGCAGGTCGAGCAGCTGGGCGGTCCGCGGCGGCCCGTCGTCGCCGAGGGCGGCCGCGCGCCGGGCCAGCTCGGTCACCGCTCGCCGGCCGACCTCGTCGAGGGCGGCGGCGATCAGCTCGTTCCGGCCGGCGAACTGATGCGACATCGCGCCGAGCGAGGCGCCCGCGCGGTCCACGATGGCGCGATTGGTGGCCGCGTGGAAACCCGAGTGCTCGATCGTCGCGATGGTCGCCTCGATCAACGCGGAGCGCGTCTGTTCCCGGCGCTGGCTCTGGGTTCGCCGGACGGGCCGGTCGGTGGCTGTCACGGAGTTCACCCTACACATACAGATCACTTGTTCTGTATGCTGAATTTACAGATCACTTGATCTGCAAATAGGAAGGTTTCTCCATGTCGACATCTCCGCCCGCGCTCGCCGAACTGACCGAGCAGCAGCTGATCGAGGTGATCAACGCGGGTATCGAGCACACGATCCCGCCGATGCACGGCCTCGGCATCCATGTCGTCGAGCTGACCGCGCGCCGGGCGGTCGCCGCCGCGCCGCTGGCAGGCAACGCCAACCACCTCGGCACCATGTACGCGGCGACGATCTTCGGCACGGCCGAAATGCTGGGCGGGGCATTGTTCTTCCCGACCTTCGACCCGCAGCGGTACTACCCGACGGTCAAGTCTCTCCAGATCGACTACCACCGCCCGGCCACCTCCGACATCCGCGCGACCGCCGAGTTCGACGACGCCACCTGGGCGCGGCTGCCGGTGGAACTCGCCGCCGCGGGCAAGGTGGAATTCGTGCTGGCCGCGAAGGTCACCGACGACACCGGCACCGTCGTGGCGACGACCAGCGGGATCTACCAGATCCGGTCGCGCTGACGCCTCGGCCGTGACGGCCTGGCGTGATCCGACGATCGGCGGGGTGCCCGACACCGGGCGGCCCGCCGATCCGGCCGGGACCGACGGGCGGTCCGCAGCGGACCGGCGGCCGGACTACTTGATCGGCAGCGCGCCGTTCATGCCGCCGACGTCGGTGATCTTCCAATCCGCGCCGCGATCCACCGACACGGTGTAGGTGACGGTGCTCTGGCCGCCCTCCGGCGCCTGGGCGCTGGTGGAGGTGACATTGACGAAGACGTTCACCTGATAGAGGCCGTTCGCCTCCGACATCACCTTGGCGGTGATGGGAGTGGAGTTGGAGGTCCACTTCAGCGGGACCAGGATCTCCCGCAACGCCGGGGCCGTGGCGTCGAATTTGTTCGCCAGCGCGGGGGCGGTATTCGACTTCAGCTCGGCGAACCAGGGATTGAGATCCTGATAGTTGATGGTGGAGGCGCCGACCGCGTAATCAGCGGCGATCTGTTCGGCCCGCCGCTGATCGTCGGCCGTCGCCCGCTGGGCCGCGAGCTCGGCCCGAGCCGACCACAGCAGCCCGCCGAGCGTCACCATGATCGCCACGGCGGCCACCGCGGCGGCCACGCCGATCACGGCGTTGAGCGAGAAGGACACGCTGCGTGGTCTACGCCTCGGTTCGGTGGCGGACCTGGTGGGCGCGTCGGCGGCGGTCGTGGTCTGCTCGGGGGTTTCGACGGACATGGTGACTCCTGCAAGCTCGAGGGTGAAGGGCGTTACTTGACGTGGATCTGCACGCGCAGCCTCCCGTCCTCGCCGACAGCCTCCAGCGCCTGCGAGATCAAACTGCCCAGGTCGATCCGGCGCAGCGCCGACGTCGAGTTCTGGGCCAGCGGAGCGAGCACGGGAACCAGCGCCGACAATTCGGGGCCGACGCGGTCGACCCAGTCCCGTAGCTGGTCGAGGAACGGCACCAGTCCGGTCCCGGTGGTGTAGTCGGCGGGAACGTCGCCGATGTTCGCCCAGGCCGCGACAGCCTCGGCCGCATCGTCGAAAGTGCCGCCGAGCGCGCCCCATTCGGGCCCGGCGTCGGCCAGCGCGGCTCCGGTCCAGTCCATCTCGCCGCCGAGGGTCTGCAGGTCGGTGAGCAGGGCGCGGATCTTGTCGGTGCGGCTGAGCAAGGTGGCGGCGAGCAAACTGGTCGACCGCGCCAACTGGGGCATGATCGCTTCGGTGCCCGCCAAGCCCTGGCTGAACGTGTCGATGAGGGAGCGAATCGTGCTGGGGTCGAGCTGGTTCAGCAGTTCGGTCACCCGGCGGGCGACCTCGGGAAGAGAGGTCGGGGTGCGCACCGCGCGGGTCTCGATGGTCTGGCCGTCGGCCAGGTAGGGCGCGCCCGCCCGGGTCGGGACGAACTGGACGTAGGGCTCGCCGAGCGCCGACAGGTTCTCGATGACGGCGGTGCTGGCCACCGGAATCCGGTACTCGTCGTCGACGCGCAGGGCCACTTCCACGCCCGTGGCGACGGTACGTACGCCGGTGACCTCACCGACCCGGATGCCCGACAGCAGCACCGGCGACCGCGGGCCGAGGCTGCCGGAATCGGCGAGCACCATGGTCAGCCGGGTGTACCGGGTGAACCAGTCCACCCCGACCACGCTGAAGGTCAGGTAGCTGATGCCGATCAGCAGCACGCCGGCGAGGGCGGCCAGGGAGGCGGTGACGCCGCGGGTCATCGTAGAAGTCCGATCATGCGCAGGGTGTCGACGATGCGGGCGGTCTGCTCGGCGCGGTCGCCGGTGGCACCGAGCACGGGCACCACGTCGACCTTCGCCCCGCGTTCGAGGAACGGCAGCAACCGATCGCGGATCAGCGACACCAGGGTGTTCAGGTTGGACGGCGCGTTCGGGTCCAGCGGCCGGTCGGTGAACAGCATCGGCAGCAGCGCCTTGGCCGCGGCGTCGCCCGCGACGACGGTCGGGCCCAGCCATTCCAGGCTGTGCGCGACGGTGCCGAGCGCCCCGAAAGCACCGAGGACCAGAATGATCGAGCGCACCGCCTCGGTGACGTGGGTCGCGCCGGTCTCGGAGAGCAGTTCGCTCAACGCGCGGCGATTGTCTACCAGCACTTGCGTATTGGCGTGCACGCCGTCGAGCAGCGCGCCGACACCGTCGACGTGCGCGGCGACGTCGGTGAGATCTCGGCCGAGAACCTCGGCGATGCGGGCGCTGTCGGCCGGTTCGGCGGGCAGCACCGTGTTCATCCGGTTGACGATGTCCTGGAACTGATGCACGGCACCGCCCTGCACGAACGTCGCCAGCCCGGCCAGCGCGTCCTCGACCTGCAGCGCCGGTTCACTGCGCGCCAGCGGGATGGTGCCGTTGTCGGGGAGCGACACCGCCTGGCCCGTCGGCGCGGACAGCGCGATGAACACGTCGCCGAGCAGCGTGTTCTGGCGCAGCTGCGCGCGGGTGTCCACCGGCAGGCGGACCGCGCGGCTGATCTCGACATCGGCGATCACGTAGCCCGCGCTGCTCGGCGTCGGATCGACGACCGTGACGGCGCGCAGGTCGCCGACCTGGACGCCATTGGCCACCACCTGCGCTCGGGCAGGCAGGTTCAGCGCGTCGGCGAATTCGATGTGCAGCCGGTAGGTCGGCCCGTCGACCCCGGCTCCGGGCGGGGTGAGCGCGGAGGGATCGAACGCGCAACCGGCCAGCGCCGCGGTCACCGTCAGCGCGGACAAGCTCTTGGCGACAGCGTGTTTCATCGCGCACCCCCGGCACCGAGAATCAGACGGGTCAGGTCGATATCGGCCATCGCGGCGCCGGTGTTCGCGCAGCCGCCGGGCGTGAGCGCGTTGATCGCGGCGCAGACCTGGTCGGCCTCGGGCTGCGCGACGGTGAGTTTCGGTGGCGCGTAGTCGATTGCGGTCAATCCTGTCTCGGGATCGGCGGACTTGCGAAAGGCCGCGGTGATCGGCGGGATCATGTCGACGAGCTCGTGCAGTGAGCCCACGTTCGCGCTGAGCAGACGCACCAGCGGAACCGTGGCGTCGAGGCCGTCGAGCAGGGCGCCACCGAAGGTGCGGGTGAGGTCGTTGAACCAGATCAGGATCACCTTCAGGCGGTTGATGGCATCGACCACCACGGGGAGCAGCTCGCCGTTGACGTAGCGCAGGGTCTCGCCCAGCCGGGTCAGCGTCTGTTCCACCGCGCCCCAGTGGGTTCCGAGTTTCGCGGCCAGTTCGGACATCGCGTCGATCAGCGCGCCGATGTTGCCGATGGCGGCGTCGGGCGAATCCAGGGCCGAGCCGAGTGCGCGGATCAGCGTGTTCAAGGAGGGGCCGGTGCCCGCGGTGGCCCGGTCGAAGGCGGCCAGGCCGCGGCCGAGTAGTTGGCGCTCGGCCGGATCCTCGCCCGCGGTGAGCGCGCCGGACAGTTTCTCCAGTGCCGCCATGGTCTGCGTCATGCTCTTGGGGGTGAGGGTGTCGGTGACGCAGGCGCGCTGGTCCCACTCGGACGCGCCGGCGCCCTCGGTGAGCACGGCCAGATCGCGGTCGGCAACCAGGGTGTCCGACACGGTGACGGCGGAAACCGCCCCGCGCAGCGGATGATCCGCGTCTACCCGGAAGTCCACCCGCACTCCCGTGCCCTCGGGGCGCAGTGCCGACACCGCGCCCACCCGCACACCGCGCAGCGTCACGTGACTGCCCGGATACAACCCGATGGCGTCGGGCATCAGGGCACAGTAGGCGCGTGTCGGCCGTCCCGCATCGGTGGCGACGGCATACCCGCCCACGACAGCTGTGGTGACGAGTACGACACCGGAGACCGACAGGAATCCCCGGGAAGCGAAGAGTCGCCGCAACATCAGCAGGTCCTTCCCGGTACCGGAACGCACACTCCGCCGGTGCGTACGGCCGCGGTCGAATGGTCGATCGCGAGCCCGTCCGGCCCGCTGAGTTCGCCCAGCCGCGCGATCGTGTCGCGCAACGACCCGATCAGACCGTCGAACCGATCGCCCAGCGACCGCAGTTCCGGTAGCGCGCGGGCGAGTTCGGCGGCCATCGGCTTCAGGGTGTTCGCGTAGGCCGGCTCCAGCGCGGCGATGCGGGAGAAGACGTTGTCGAGCAACTGGATCGACACCGCGATCTCCGACTTCTTGTCCAGCAGCAGCGTTTCCACCAGGCTCAACTCCGCGTTGAGCCGCCCGTAGAGCTGCGAGGTGGCGTTGATCGAGGTGAGATATTCGCCGGCGATCGACAGCGCCTGGGAGACGTCCTGGTTCTGTCGATCGAGGATGTCGACGACCGCGTCGATGCTGGTACCCAGCTGCCGCAGACCGTCCGGGCTGCGATCCAGCGACTGTTGCAGGGCGGCGAAATTCTTGCGCACGGTGTCGCCGTCGACCTGGGCGATCGGTCGAGCCGCGTCCTGGAACGCCTGCCCGAGGCTGTAGGGCAATCGCACCCGATCCGCCGGAATCGGTGTGCTGCCCAGGGGTTCGGTGCCCGCCGGGGACACGGCCAGATAGTGGCCGCCCGCTACCGTGAGCATCCGAACGGCCAAGGTCGTCTTGTCGCCGAGCCGCACCGCGTCGTCGACGGTGAAGGTCATTCGCACCCGGTCATCGCGCAGTACGAGCGAGGTCACGCTGCCCACCGGGATGCCCGCGATTCGCACATCGTCGCCGGGACGGATGGCGCCGGACTCGGTCAGCTCCGCGGTGTATTCGGCGCGCCCGACCGGGGCGACGTAGAGGATCGTGCCCGCAGCGAGCAGTGTCACCACCGCCAGGGCGCCGCCGAGTCCCCAGCGCAGTTCCCGGCGCGCGAGCGTCGCCTCGTCGGGTTGTCCCGGGGCACGCCTGCGCCACTTGTCCTTCATCGGTTGCAAATCGAGATCCTCCGGCCATCGATCAGGACGGCGACGACGCCGGGAACCTCGGCTCGGCCGCGCGAGCAGGTGAGGTCGACGCCGGGGCCGGTCGCCGGGATGAGGGTGCTGAGCGACTGCAACAACCCGGGCAGCCGCCCGAGCGCCTGAACCGCCGTGTCCGGATCCGGAATGGCGGTCCGGATCAGCGCGTCGGCGTCGGCGTTGTAGCCCACGTTCAGGCCGAGCGTGGCCGCCAGACTGTCGATCGGGCCGAGTACACCGGGGGCGGTGACCGCGAAGTCGACCAACCCGTACACCTTCTGCTCCAGCACCGTGAACAAGTCGGTGAGTCCGGCGATCAACGTCTCGAGATGGGGTGATCGCCCGCCCAGCTGTCCGGCGATGTCGCCGAGATTGCGCACCAGCGCCGAGATCACGGTCTGCCGATCGGTGACGTAGCGACTGAGCCGCTCGATGGCGTCGAGCGCGGGCCCGATGCCGGTGCCGTTGCCCTCGACCACGGCCAGCACGCTCTGCGCCAGCTGATTCAGCGCGGCGGGCGAGAAGTCGGCCAGCACCGGCTGCAGTCCGTTGAACAGCGTGGTGATGTCGAAGGACGGGACCGTGTGCTCGGTGCCGATCGTGGTCCCGGTGGTCAGCCGGTGCCCGGCGACGGCGGGCTGGCGGATGTCGAGGTAGCGCTGGCCCGTCAGTGACTGGTACCGGATGACCAGGGTGCTGGTGTCGTACACCGGATGCGAGCGCTGCACGCTCATCCGCACCTCGGCCTGCCCGCCGCTGAGCCCGATCTCGCCGACCTTGCCCACCTGCACGCCGAACATGCGCACGTCGTCGCCGGTTTTCAGGCCGTTGGCGTCGGTGAACATCGCGGTGAGGGTGTCGGTGTCGCCGGGCACCGGACGGGTGATGGCGCTGATCACCCCGACCAGCAGCACCACCATGCCGACGGCGAAGAGCCCCAGCCGGACGCTCACTCCCGCAATGGATGTCATCGCTGACCACCACCCAGCACCGGCGCGAGCACCGGAATCGCGCTTACGACGACCTCGAGTCGCAGCACCGGCCCCTCGGGGGTGTCGACGAAGGAGCGATCGACACCCGCCAGCAGCGCGCGTACCTCCGCACTCGATCGTCGCGGGTCGGCGACGGTCGCGGCGGCGGCCGTGAGCAGGGGTGTCAGGATCTCGGCGTAGCCGCCCAGGTGCTGTCGCAGGCTCAGCGCGAGCTCGGAGACACCGGGCACGAAGAGCTGCTCGACGATCATCTGGATGCCGCCGTCGAAGGCCCGTCGGTCACCGCGCAGCGCCTCGATGTTGTTGATCCGGTCGAGCAGTTCGATGGTGCCCGCGCTGAATCGCGCCGCGCCGGCGAGGGTGTCGGCGTACCGGCCGATCAGGTACGAGGGGTCCAGCTGCTGGGTGTCGGCCACCGAACGCCCGAGCACGACCACCGCCTCCAGGATCGGCGTGAAGGCTTTCAGATCGCCGGCCAGGCGGGTGAGCAGATCGGTCAGCCGTGGTGTGAGCACCTGGTCGGTGGTCGACGCGAGCGAGCGCATCAGCGCGCCCATGGTGGCGTCGGAGACCCGGTGCGCCTCGGCGCCGGCGAGGTCGACCACCGCGCCGTCGCGCAGCGGCGCTCCGCCGGGCCCGCGCCGCAGCTCGACCTCGCTGATGCCGAACATGTTCGACGGCGCGTAGTCCACGAGCAGGCTGTCGGTCAGACCGGCGAGCTGGGTATCGTCCAATCGGAGCGTGAGGCGCGGCGAACCGCGCTCGTCGACAGCGATGTCGGCGATCCGGCCGACCGTGACCCCGTCGAGGCGGACGTCGGCTCCGGTGACCACGCCGTCCCCGACCAGCGGAGTGCGCAGCACCACCTCGATGCCCGCCTCCGCGCGCAGGGACTGGATGCCCAGCCCCGCCGCCGTGACCACCGCCGCGACCACGAGGGCCGCGAATCCCGCTCTGCGCGAGACCCGTTCATCGACGGCGACGCCGGGCATTCCGTATTTCGGCATCTGTCTACCCCGTGAAAGTGATCGACGAGTGGAAGCCCCACAGCATGATGCTCAGCACCATGTCGAGGGCGATGATGGCGACGAAACTGGCGCGGACGGCCCGCCCGGAGGCGATACCGACGCCCTCGGGCCCGCCGGTGGCGAAGAACCCCTGATAGCTGTGGATCAGGATCACCGCCAGCCCGAACACCAGCACCTTGCCCACCGCCGCCAGGACGTCGCCGCCGCTGACGAACTGGTCGAAGTAGTGCGCGTAGACCCCCGCCGCCTGCCCGTGCACGCTGACCACCACGGCGGCACACGACAGATACGCCAGGATCAGCGTCACCACGAAGCACGGCACCAGCACCAGCACCCCGGCGATGACCCGGGTCGTCACGACGAACGGCACCGACCGCAAGCCCAGGCATTCGATGGCATCGATCTCCTCGGAGATGCGCATGGAACCGATCTCGGCGGTCATCCTGCACCCCGCCTGCGCGGCGAAGCCGATGGCGGCGATGATGGGCGCGAGTTCGCGGGTGCTGGCGAAGGCGGACACGATGCCGGTGAGCGGTCCGAGCCCGATCATGTTCAGCGTCGCGAACGCTTCGATCCCCATGCCGGCACCGAGCACGATGCCCAACACCACCAGCATGGGCAGAGTGCCACCGCCGACGATGAGTGAGCCACGGCCCCAAGTCAATTCGGCGGTGGTGCGCAGGGTCTGCGCGCGATAGTGCCGCAGGGTCAGGGGAATCGAGGACAGCACCTGCCAGACGAAACCGAGGACGAACCCGGCCGAGTCGATCGGCGCGAGGGCCCGCTCGCGATGGCGCACGATCCGGTAGACGTGCCGTAACCCTCTGGGCGCGTAAGGAGTCGCCGTCATCACGCCAGCCTCGTCGGCGCGAACATGGTGACCAGCTGCGTGATCACCAGGTTCACCACCAGGATCGCCACCACCGACAACACGACCGAGGCGTTGACCGCGTCGGACACCCCGCGCGGCCCGCCCCGCGCCTCCAATCCGCGCTGGCAGGCGATCATCACGACGATGAACCCGAACAACACCGCCTTGAACAGCGAGATCGCGATATCGGTCACCGTGGTGAAGGAACCGAAAGTGGCCCAGTAGCTGCCGGATACCGCACCCTGGGTGCCGACCGCGACCGTGAAGCCCGCGACCACACCGGTGACGATGATCAAGATGTTGAGCAGCGGCGCGATCAGCACCATGGCCGCCATGCGCGGAATCACCAGCCGATGTACCGGACTGATGCCCATCACCCGCAGCGCGTCGACTTCCTCGCGGATGGTGCGCGCGCCGAGATCGGCCGCGATGGCCGCCGCACCCGCGCCGCCCAGCAGCAGCCCGGTGGCGATGGGCGCCCCCTGCTTGATCACCCCGAGCCCGCTGGCCGCGCCGAGCAGCGAGTCGGCGCCGAGTTGATGGATCAGGTTTCCGATCTGAACGGACACGATGACGCCGAACGGCACGGCCATGAGGACCGCGGGCAAGGTCGTAACGGTGATCAGGTACCAGGCCTGCCGCAACATCTCCTGCCAGGGGAATCGACGGCGGACGATATCGCTCGCGGCCCCACTCACCGATTCGCTCGACAGCCGGACCAGGCGGCCCGTGGTGCGCAATCCCGACACCACGGTATCGGTGAAGTTCTTGCGCAAGACGGCCGACAGCGGCGCTTGCTCGGTGGTCGCTCCGGCCGGCGACCTTCCTACTGCTGATCGGGCCCTCATCGTGTCCTCGCCCCGATCGAGCAAGCGGACGACAGGCGTTGAGCGAGTCCGAACATGCCGACGAACATCGAATTCCCCTATCAGCAGGCAGTGCGCATAAACGTAGATTCGTGAGTGCGGGCCGACCATGATCGCGCCGCTCACACCCTTGACCCGAACGCTCGCGACATCCCTCACATGTCGTCGCGCAGCGGGATCCCGGCCAGTCCGCCCCAGCACAGCTCGGCGGTGAGCCGCACCGCGACCGCCTTGGGGATCTCGCGGTTCGATTCGACCCAGTGCGCGGCACCGGAGCGGCTGGCCCCGACCATGCCGACGGCGAGCATGCGGGCGCGGAAAGGATCGAGGTCGCCATCGTGGGCGATGAGATCGGCGGCCGCGGTCACGCAGGCGTCGATGGCGTTGCCGACGCGCCACTGGACGGAGGGTTCGATCGTGGCGTCCGATTCGAAGATCAGGTGGTAGCCCACGGAGTTGTGGTCGACGAAGTCGAAATAGGCGGCGACCACCGCGTGCACCCGCGCGCGATTGCCCGTGGTCGAACGCAGGGCGGTGCGCACCACCTCGATCAGGTCGTCGATGTGGTGCTGCAGAACCTCGAGATAGAGCGCGAGCTTGCTCGGGAATTGCACGTAGACCGTCGGTTTGCTGAAGCCGGCGCGGTGGGCGATCTCGTCCATGGTCGCCGCGTGGTAGCCCTGCCGGGCGAACACCTCGCCCGCGGCCGCGAGCAGATACCTGCGGCGGCGGGCGCGCAGGACCGCGCGCGGTGGATCGGCGGCGAGACTATCGATAGAGGTCATCGATGGTGGCGCGATAGTCGGTGGCGATGGGTTTGCGCTTGAGCTTGCCGGTGGGGGTCAGGTACGCGCTGCCCGGCTCCCACGTCTCGGTCAAGACGGTGAACTTCTTGATCTGTTCCACCCGGGCGAGTTTCGTATTCGCGGTGTCCACGCCGGCCTGCAAGGCCTTGCGGACGACGGGGTGGCCCGCCAGCGTGGCGACCGCGGTGTCCGCGAGATCGTGTTTGGCGGCGAAGGCCGCGGCGGCGTCGGGATCCAGGCAGATCAGCGCCACGTTGTAGGGGCGTTGATCGCCGATCACGACGGCGGCGCCCACCAGCGGGCTGTTGGCGGCGAGCGTGTTCTCGATATTGGTCGGCGACATGTTCTTGCCTGCCGCGTTGATGATGAGTTCCTTCTTGCGGTCGACGATCCGCAGATAGCCGTCGGCGTCGATCTCGCCGATGTCGCCGGTGCGCAGCCAGCCGTCGGCGTCGATCGTCTCCGCCGTCTTCTCGGGATCGGCGCGGTAGCCGCGCATGACCATGGGGCCGCGGGCGAGCACCTCACCGTCCTCGGCGATGCGGATCTCGGCCCCCGGCACCGGGGTTCCCACGGTGCCGAGCTTGATGCGCTCGAGCCGGTTGACCGTGATGGCGGCCGTGCATTCACTCATTCCCCAGCCCTCACTGAGCGGAACTCCGAGTGCCAGCACGAATTCGTGCACCTCGGGCGGGATCGGCGCGGCCCCGGTGACACCGATCCGCAGTCGGTCCATGCCCAGCTTCGCCCGCACGCGCGACAGCACCACCCGATCGGCGATCGCGTACCGCACCGCGTCCAGCGCGCTCGGCGAGCGGCCCGCCGACGCCAGCCGGGCGCGGTGGCGGCCGACCTCGATCGCCCACCACGCCAACCGCCGCCGGAGCGCGCTCGGCTCCTCGTCGAGCCCGGCCTCGATCGCCGCCTTGAGCTTCACCCAGACGCGCGGAACGCCGAGGAACAGGGTGGGCCGCACCTCGGTCAGCGCGGCGAGAATCGTCTTCATGTCCGCGACCGTGGTGACCTGAGCACCGGACAGGATGCCGCCGTAGTGGGCGAACCAGCGGTTGGCGGCATGCGCGTCCGGCAGATACGAGATGGCCCGATCGGCCGCCCCGACGCCACCGAATTCCGCCATGACGCGCGCGTTCTCGATGAAGTTGCGATGGGTCAGCTCGACGCCCTTCGGCGGGCCGGTGGTGCCGGAGGTGTACACGATGGTGAGCAGGTCCTCCGGACCCACCGCCCGCCAGGCCGCGTCGAAGTCGAAACCGTCGGCCGGGGCCGCGACGAGGTCGTCGAGGGTGAGCACGCCAGCGACGGCATCACCGGCCGGGAACTCCTCGTCGGCGTCGTCGACGCACACCACGCGCTCGACCGCGCCGCCGAGCTCGCGGGCGGCCAGCACCGTCGGCAGGAACTGCCGCTCGCAGACCACCACCCGGTTGCCCGCGTTCTCGAACAGATACGCCAGCATGTCGGCCGGGTTGGTGTTGTACATCGAGAACGGGGTCGCGCCGAGGTGCAGGACCGCGGTATCACACACGTGGAACTCGGGTCGGTTGGTGAGCATGAGCGCCACGGTGTCGCCCGGGGCGACGCCCAGCCCCGCCAGGCCCGCCGCGACCCTGCGCACCCGATCCGCGTACTGCCGCCAGGTGAGGGTGACCGCGCCACCCACCGTGCGCAGCGCGACCTCGTCCGGGTAGCGGCGCACCGTCTCTTGAAACGCCTCGCACATGGTGGCGGGCTGGGGGTCTGTGGACCGATTCGTCATTGCTGGCGTCCTCGTGTGATCGAACGATGGTGTCGTACGGGCTGATCAGTCGCCCTGCGCGCGGGCACGCTCTTCGTAGGCCCGGCGCTGCACCGGATCGACGTCATCGGTGAAGACATGCTCACCGCCCAGCAATCGGGTCAGCGCCTCGCCGACCCGGCGCGGCAGGAACTTCTGTGCCACGACCGCCGCGCCGAACACCCGGCTGACACGCAGCTTGGGGCGCGGACGCGCGATGAGCGAGAGGATGCCCGCGGCGATGTCCTCGGGTTCGGCGTTACGGAAACCCCTGATGCCCTTGGTGCCCGCGGTCAGCTCGGTGTTCACGAACGACGGCAGCATGAGCGAGAAGTCGAGTCCGCTCCCGCGATGCTCCACGCGCACCGACTCGGTGAAACCGATCACGGCGTACTTGCTGGCGCAGTAGGTGGACAGGCCCGCCGTGTACGTCTCGCCCGCCATCGACGACACATTGATCACATGGCCGCGGCCGCGCGGAAGCATCCGCCGCACAGCCGCTTTCGTTCCGACGATGACGCCGTAGGTGTTGATGTCGAGAATGCGCCGGGTCACCGCGTCCGGCTCGTCGGCGATCAGGCCGACGGGCATGATGCCCGCGTTGTTCACCAGCACGTCGACCGGTCCGAGCCGGGTCTGCACCTCGTCGAGGAAGGCCTCGAACGAATCCGGGTCGGTCACATCGAGTGTCGCGTACACGTCGAGTCCGAGCGACTTCCCGGACGCCCGTACCGCCTGCTCGTCGATGTCGCCGATCGCGACGTGCGCGCCCAGCCGGTGCAGGGCGGTGGCGGTCGCCAGCCCGATGCCGCGGGCGCCGCCGGTGATCGCGACAACCTTGCCGCGTACCGCGGCCGCTGTATCCGTCATGGTTGTTCCTCACTGATCGCAGATCGAAGTCACGCGGTGCCGGCGTGTGCGGTGTGCATCGGTCCCGCGAGTTCGGTCGCCAGCGCGACGATGTCGTCGGGGGCGTCCAGATGCGGGCAGTGGCCGATGCCGTCGAGCAGGACGAGACGGCTGCCCGGTGTCGCAGCGTGCAGATTGCGGCTGGCGGCCGGGGCGACCACCAGATCGCGCCGACCGTGCACCACGATGGTGGGACAGGCGATGTCGCCGGTCCGGGCGGCCGCCGACACCTCCGCCTTCAAGCGGGTGGCGAGACGGGCCAGCTCGCGTCGCCGAGTGCGGGTGGAGAACTGGTCGGCCAGCATCCGCACCATCGCCGGGTCGGCCGCGCGGGGATCGCCGTACAGCAGCCGGGCCACCACCCGCCTGGACGCGGAGCCTTGCAGCAGCCGGGGCAGCGGCAGTCCGGCCGCCGCCGTGAAGGCCCGGCCGTCGGCGACCAGCAGCGTCTTCACCAGCGGAGTCCACTGGTCGGTGGCGATATCGAGGGCCACCAGTCCGCGGACCGGCAGTCCCGGCACGGTGTCGAGCATGCGCACCGCCGTGGCGGCACCGAGCGAATTGCCCACCAGCACCACGGGCGCGCTCGCCCCCTGGGCGGTGACGACGGCCTCGAGAAAGCGAACCAGCTGGGGCAGCGCCGGTCCGGGCGCCAGCGGGTCCGCCAGCCCGAAGCCGGGCAGATCGATCGCGACGGCCGGCCGGTGGGCACGGGCGCAGCGCTCCAGGACCGGCCGCCAACAGGGTGCGGGGTGGCCGAAGCCGTGCACCAGCACCAGCTTCGGCCCCGCGCCTTCGACAAACAGCTCACGGGTGCGATATCCGGCGTAACCCGCACGCCGTTCGCCGATCACTACTCGGCCTTGGACCAGTGGTTCAGCTGCGCGGGCAGCTTGTCCAGCAGCCAGGGCCCGTCGGTCTCCACCGTCTCCTTGGTGGTCCAGCCCTGCAGCAGCGAGATGGCGCCACCCTGCACCGCCAGCACCTTGCCGGTGAGCGGGCAGTCGGTGCCGGCCAGGTAGGCGACGACCGGCGCGATGTTGGCCGGGCTGAACGCGTCGAACTCGCCCTCGTCCACTTCCTCGGCGAAGATCGCGCCCATGCCGGGGGTGGCCAGGGTGAGCCGGGTACGCGCGACCGGCGCGATGGCGTTCACCCGCACGCCGTAGCGCTCCAGCTCCACCGCGGCGACCTCGGTGAGCGCGGCGATGCCCGCCTTGGCGGCGCCGTAGTTCGCCTGTCCCGGGTTGGGCATGAAGGTGCCCGACGCGGAGGCGGTGTTGATCACCGCGGCGTTGACCGGCGTGCCCGCCTTGCTCTGGTCCTTCCAGTAGGCGGCGGCGTGGTGGAGCACCGCGAAGTGTCCCTTGAGATGGACCGCGATGACCGAATCCCATTGCGCCTCATTCATGCCCGCGACGAAGCCGTCGCGCAGGATGCCCGCGTTGTTCACCACGATGTCGAGGCCGCCGAATTCCGAGATCGCCTGCTGCACCAGGTTCTGCGCGCCGGCCCAGGTCGCGATGTTGTCGGTGTTGGCGACGGCCGACCCACCCGCGGCGCGGATCTCGGCCACCACCTCCTGGGCCGGACCGGTGTCGGTACCGCTGCCGTCGTTTCCGCCGCCGAGATCGTTGACGACCACGCTCGCGCCCTCGCGGGCGAACAGCAGGGCGTGCTCACGGCCGATGCCGCGTCCCGCGCCGGTGACCACGGCGACACGGTTCTCCATTGAACCCATGGGTTTCTCCGTCTGTGTAGAAGGTGCGGGGACTCAGCCGACGAGCGCGGCGAGCTTGTCCAGCGAGGCGGTCAGTTCCTTGGTGGTGGCGCGCTCGATCGCGCCGCCGATCGCGCCGACCATCATCTGGCTGATGAACTCGGCGTCGATGGTGGCGGTGGACGCGTCGGCGCCATCGGCCGCCACGGACAGGGTGAAGCTGATCTTCGCGCCCGCCATCCCGGTGCCGGAGAACTTCGTGGTGTGGGGAGCGTCGTAGGTCTCGACCGTGAAATCGATGGTGTTGGCCATCCCCATGATGGTCAGCACCTCGGCCATGGTCGCGCCCTGCGAGAGCTGGGCCGGCGGCTCGGACTTCCACTTGGTGTGCACCGTCAGCCATTCCTCGAACCGGCGCGGGTCGGAGATCGCCGCCCACAGCTTGTCCTGTGCGACGGGGAATTCCTTGGAAACGTTGGCCTTGGCCATGATCTTTTCTCCTGATGCGTTGTGATGGAACGGATCTGTGGTGCCGCGACCGCGCGTCAGCGGTTCGCGGGGCGGTAGGCGGTGACGAAGGACGCGCCACCGAGTCCGATGTTGTGCGCCAGCGCGACACCGGAGGCGGCGGCGGCCGAGACCACCTGCCGCTGTTCGGCCTCACCGCGCAACTGCCAGGTCATCTCGGCGCACTGCGCCAGGCCGGTCGCGCCGAGCGGGTGGCCCTTCGAGATCAGGCCGCCGGAGGGGTTGACCACCCAGCGACCGCCGTAGGTGGTGTCGCCGTTGTCGATGAGCTTGTGGCCCTCGCCCTCGGCCGCCAGCCCCAGCGCCTCGTAGGTGAGCAGTTCGTTGGGCGCGAAGCAGTCGTGCAGTTCGATGACGTCGACGTCCTCGGGCCCGATTCCGGCCTGCTCGTACACCTGGCGCGCGGCGGCCGCGGTCATGTCGATGCCGACCAGCGCGCGGGCGGTCTTGGCGGTGAAACTGGATTCCAGGTCGGTGACCACGGCCTGGCCGACGATCTCGACCGCCCGATCGCCGAGCCCGTGCTCGTCGACGAAACGCTCACTGGCGAGCACGGCGGCGGCGGAGCCGTCGGAGGTCGGTGAGCACATCAACCGGGTCATCCCCAGCGGCTCGTAGACCATCTTCGCCTCGCGCACCTCGTCGAGGGTGTACACGTCCTGGAACTGCGCGTACGGATTGTTGGCCGAGTGCCGGTGGTTCTTCTCGGCGATCTTGGCGTAGTGCTCGGGCGTTGAGCCGTAGGTTTCCATATGCTCGACACCCGCCGCGCCGAACATCCACGGCGCCACCGGCATGGCGAAGTCCCGCAGTTCGGCCAGCGCCTGGATGTGGTTCATGAGCGGCTGTTCACGGTCGTTCCACTGCGACTCCAGGGAACCGGTCTGCATCTTCTCGAAGCCGATGGCCAGCGAGCAGTCCACGAAACCGCCCCGGATGGCCCTGGCCGCGAGGTAGAGCGCGGTGGATCCGGTGGAACAGTTGTTGTTGACGTTCACGATCGGGATGCCGGTCATCCCGAGTTCGTAGATCGCGCGCTGGCCGCTGGTCGAGTCGCCGTAGCAATAGCCCGCGGCGGCCTCGCCCACCGCGCGGTACTCGATTCCGGCGTCCGCGAGCGCCTTGGTGCCGGATTCCTTGGCCATGGCCGGGTAGTCCCAGCCCTCCCGGCGGCCCGGCTTCTCGAACTTCGTCATGCCGACGCCGACGACGAACACTCTGTTGGACATGATCACTCCTGAAAGTTGGCGCGGCTCAGGCGGTGGCGAACTCGGCCAGGCCGTCGGTGATGAGGAACTTGCCCGGCTTCTCGTCGCCCGCCGTCTCGTAGGCGTAGACCTCGCGGTCGCCCACCACTCCCTTGCGCCACACGCTGGTGGTGATGGTCTCCAGCGGCAGACCGGGTTTGGTCAGTCGCACCGCCAGACGCTTGAGCCGCGTCGGGTCCTGCGGGCTGATCTCGGTGATCAGCGCGTGCGAGGTGAACGCGATCGTGCACAGACCGTGAATGATGATGCCGGGCAACCCCATCGCCCGCGCGAAGTCGTCGTCGAGGTGGATCGGCATCGGATCCTCGGCGGGCCCGGAGTAGCGGAAGGTCTGGTCCTCGTCGAACTTCTGCACCGTGGTGAAGTCGGCCTCGCGGGCGCGCAGTGATTCGTCGAAGGCGTGGTCCGGACTGGCTGTTCCGACAGACCCCTCGAACTGTCCGCCCCGGAAGAACCCGATGAAGTACTGCTCGTTGACCAGATCACCGCTTTCGCCGCGGGTCTCCATCAGCGTGGTCACCACGACGCCCGACGACTTGCCCTCCACGCCGATCGGCTTGGCGCGCACCGTCAGGGTCTCGCCGGGCACGATCGGCCGGTGGAGCCGGAAGTCGTGCTCCCCGTGCAGGATTCGCATCATCAGTTCGTCGGGGACCACCGACATGGTGGCGTCGGCCATCATGACCATCGCGGGAACCACCGCGAAGACCGGCGGCGCGTAGGTACCGTCCAGGTGCTGCGCGATGGGGTCGTTGGTGGCTTCGGCGTACGCGATGGTCTGCTCGGCGTCGACCTTGAACCGCTGTTCCTCGCCCCAAGTGTCTAGGTGATCGAGGTTGAAACCCTCGTTGTCGGCCACGGCTGTCTCTCCTGTGCGCGTCGTTGGGCAGTGCCTGACTCGACGGTAGGGAGCGCGCACCCCTGGCTGCGATGACCGAATCTCTCTGCGCGTTGACCGAAACGCTCGACCTGACCGTCGCGCCCGGATTCGATTGATACGGTCTGGCCCGTGCCCTCCTCCGACGCCCAGAACACCCTGCCCATCGGCCGGGTGCGCGCCATGGTCGACCTGGCCGCGCACCGCGGCTGGGACGTGGACGCGCTCCTGGCGCAGGCCGGCATCCCGCCCACCCTGCTGTCGGAGGAACGCTCCCGGGTCACCTGGGAACAGGGCGCCGAGCTGGTGCGGCGGGTGTGGTTGGCCACCGATGACGACCTGCTCGGTCTCGGCCTGCAGCCCGTGCCGCGCGGAATGTTCCGGGTGGTGTGCTTCGGCTTGATCAGCGCGCCCACCCTCGGCGCGGGCATCCGCCGCTTCGAGAGCTTCGAACGGTCGCTGCCCGGGTTCCCGGCGATCGTGTTCACCGAGGCCGAGGGCCAAGCGCGGCTGGCCTTCGATATCAGCGCCATCGCCCACCCGATCGCCATTCTCGTCGACACCATGCTGGCCACCACGCACCGCTTCCTCGGCTGGATGATCGGCAGGCGGTTACGGCTGCTGCGGGTGGAGCTCCCGTATCCGCAGGACCCCGAGATCGACGACTACGACATCATCTTCGGTGCGCCCGTGGTCTTTTCGGCGGGGGCGCCGACACTCGTCTTCGACGCCGCGCAGCTGGACGCGCCGATCGTGCGCACCGAGGACGACCTGACCGCCTTCCTGCGCGACGCCCCGTCGGGTGTGATCGGTACCCGCAGCTATTCGGTATCGCTGGCCGCGCAGGTGCGGCGCATCCTCGAACGCGGCCTCTCGGGCCGATGGCCGACCGTCGACGACATCGCGCGGGAACTGCTGATGAGCCCGCAGACCCTGCGCCGCAAGCTGCAGGAGGAGCACACCACGCCGCGCGATATCCGCGAGGAGATCCTGCGCGACGCCGCGATCGCGAGCCTGGTTCGCGGCGAGGAGACCGTGGCCGCGCTCTCCCGCCGCCTCGGCTTCTCCGAACCCAGCGCGTTCTCCCGCGCTTTCCGCCGCTGGACCGGCAGCCCGCCCGGGTCGTATCAGCACCCGCCCGCCGAGTGAGCGATCTGGTCAAGCCCGCGATCGACCGGGTCATCGCCGCCGGCGCGGCACCGCCCTAGCGTCACAGCGGAGCCGACAAGAACAGAGGAGTTCACTCGTGGCCCTGCACCGATCGCCGTGGATGGATGAAGACCTGGACGCGCTGAGGGACCTCGCGCGCCGGTTCTTCGAGAAGGAATGCGCCCCCAACGAGGACCGCTGGGCGCGGCAACATCACATCGATCGCGACATCTGGAACAGGGCGGGCGAACTGGGGCTGCTGTGCCCCAGCATCCCGGAACAGTACGGCGGTGGCGGCGGCACGTTCGCCCACGAGGCCGTCATCCTGGTCGAGCAGATCCGCGCGCTGGCCCCGAGCCTGGGCAACCCCGTGCACAGCGGGATCGTCGCGCACTACCTCAACGCCTACGGCACCGAGGAGCAGAAACTCGCCTGGCTGCCCGGGATGGCCGCAGGCGAGCTCGTCGGCGCGATCGCCATGACCGAGCCCGGCACCGGCTCGGACCTGCAGAACATCAAGACCAAGGCGGTCACCGACGGTGACGACTACGTCATCACCGGGGCCAAGACCTTCATCACCAACGGCTACCTGTCCGACCTGGTGATCGTCGCCTGCAAGACCGCCGACGGCAAAGGGGCCGACTCGGTGTCGCTGATCGTGGTGGAAACCGAGCGAGACGGATTCCGGCGTGGGCGCAACCTGGAGAAGATCGGCCAGCACGGCCAGGACACCTGCGAGCTGTTCTTCGACGGCGTCCGGGTGCCGCGGTCGAATCTGCTGGGGACGACCGAGGGACTGGGCTTCATCCAGCTCATGCAGCAGCTGCCGCAGGAACGGCTGATCATCGGCGTCATCGCCGCCGCGGCGATCGAGCAGACCGTCGAGATGACCCTCGCCTACACCAAGGAACGCGAAGCCTTCGGCAAGCCGCTGTTCGCGTTCCAGAACACCCAGTTCACCCTCGCCGAGTGCGACACCATCAAGACCATCGCGTGGTCGTTCCTGGACGACTGCATCACCAAGCACCTGCGCGGCGAACTCGACGTACCCACCGCGGCCAAGGCCAAGTGGTGGCTCACCGAGCAGCAGTGCCGGGTCGCCGACGAATGCCTCCAGATGTTCGGCGGCTACGGCTACATGGCCGAGTACCCGATCTCCCGGATGTACGCCGACGCCCGGATCCAGAAGATCTACGGCGGCGCGAACGAGGTCATGAAGCTCATCATCGGACGCTCGCTGTGAAAGCCGGCCCGCTGCACGGGGTGAAGGTCGTCGAGATGGCGGGGCTGGCGCCCGCTCCGTTCGGCTGCATGATCCTCGCCGACCTGGGCGCCGAGGTGCTGCGCGTCGATCGCGGCGGCGCACCCGGCGCTGGACTCACTCCGCCGGAGGGTCCGCTGGACCGCGGCAAACACTCTGTGGCGCTGAACGTCAAAAACCCCGCCGACCGCGAAACCCTCTACGCGCTGATCGACCAGGCCGATGTGTTCGTCGAAGGCTATCGACCCGGCGTCGCCGAGCGCCTCGGCATCGGGCCGGAGGATCTCGCCGCGCGCAATCCGCGGCTGGTCTACGGCCGCATGACCGGGTGGGGCCAGGACGGCCCGCTGGCTCCTCGGGCCGGACACGACATCAACTACATCGCCCTCTCCGGCGCGCTCCACCTGATCGGCCGGGCGGGCGAACGCCCGGTGCCGCCGGGCAATATCCTCGGCGACTTCGCCGGTGGCGGAATGCTTTTGGCGCTCGGTGTGATATCCGCACTCTACGAACGCGCTCGGTCCGGGCAAGGCCAGGTCGTGGACGCGGCGATGGTGGACGGCTCGGCGCTGTTCACCGCGTTCATGCACGGCATGCACCAGGCCGGCCTGTGGAACGCTCCGCGCGGGGAAAATCCGCTCGACGGCGGCGCGGCGTTCTACGACACCTACGAATGCGCCGATGGCGGGTACGTGGCGGTCGGGTGCGTCGAAACGCAGTTCTACGCGCAGCTTCTCACCATCCTCGAGATCGACGATCCAGCGCTCCCCTTCCAGCTCGACCCGTCCGGATGGCCGCGTCTCAAGGAAGTCATCGGCGCGAAATTCAAGGAGCGAACCCGCGACGAATGGGCTGCCCGCTTCGCCGACTCCGACGCCTGCGTCACCCCCGTCCTCACCCCGTGGGAAGCCCACGAGCACCCCCACAACCAGGCCCGCCACGCCTTCATCGACATCGACGGCCTCCGCCAGCCCGCCCCCGCCCCACGCTTCACCCGCACCCCCACCACCACCCCGGCGGCACTGACGAAGGATCCGGAACAGATCCGAAAGCTGCTGTCCGCCTGGGGAGTCCCGAAGGAGATGGTCTCTCGTCTCACCTAAACCGCCGTCCCGGCCCGATGAGCAGCAGGGCGAGCGCCACCGGAGCCGGAGCGAGGAAGGTCCAGCGCCAGTCGATTCCGGTCAGCACCCCGGACAACAGCAATCCGACGGTGAAACCGGCCGCTCCGAACAACGCATCGGTGAGCACAGCGCGTCGCTGGCGCGCGGCATCGGGAAACGCGGCACCGATGAGTGCCAGGCCGAGAGGCGCGGTCAGCACGACGCAACCGCCCTTGATCACCCGCGTCGCGATCAGCAGGCCGATGTCATCGGTGAGCCCACCGTTCAGCGACGCCACCGTAAACACCAGCATGGCGCCCAGATAGACCCTGCGCGTTCCCCATCGGGTGGTGATCATCGGGCCCAAGGAACGGGGCGAACGCCGCATCGATCTCGGGTGTCGTGCCGACGCCGATCGCCAGCGCGTGCAGCACCTGCCACCGCCCGCGGTCCAGATCCTGATCGGCCAGCGCGGCCGCCATGTCCTCCTCGAACGTCAGCTGCAGAATGAGCAGCCAGTATCCGAGGCGTTTGGTCGTATTCTGCTGGAGCATAAGGGATCTCACCTTCGGTCATCGGAAGTCGATGACCGAAGGATCCGCAGTGTCACTGAAGTCGCAGCGCCGACGCCTAGGCGGGAGCTCGAACCCCGGCACCGGGGGCGCGCACGGCGCGCTGAAGCAGCTCGCGCAGGTGGGCCCGGTCGTGGTCGGCCAACTCGCCGAGGGGCGATTCCAACGTCATCACCCGTTTCAGCTCCTCGCGCAGCTCGGCGCCCCGAGGACTGAGTATCAGCTGTTTGGCACGCCGATCACTCGGGTGCGGCTGCCTGCTGACCAGACCTCGGTTCTCCAGTTTGTCGATGACGAACGTGACGTTCGACGGCTCGCACGCCATCCGAACGGCCAGCTGCCGCATGGTCAGCGGTTCACCCAGTTCGTGCAGCGCGATCGCCTGCGTCGCGGTGAGTCCGACGGTGGCGGCGCACTCGTGGACATGGTCCTGGATCTGCCGGGCGAGCTGATTGACGAGCGCGCACAGGTCGGCTGCAGGCAGTAGTCCCATGTCCGGTGAGTCGGCTTCCACGAGTCCAGTGTACCGCCGATACATCAAGCCTTAATCCTTGCAGCTTAAATTGTTTCTGCTTTAAGCTTCAGTGGTTCGCACGACTGTCGTTCACGTCTCGAGAGGTAGCGCCCGATGAGCGAAATCACCGACACCGCAGTGGGGCTCACGAAGTCACCCACCCCCGAACCACCCGGCGCCGGACGGATGACGGGCGGGCAACGACTCACCCTGGCCGTCCTACTCGGGGCCCAGTTCATGGTTGCCGTCGACTTCTCGATCCTGACCGTGGCGCTGCCGATCATCGGCGACAGTCTCGGGTTCTCCCTCGCCGATCTGCAATGGATCACCACCGCGTTCGCCCTGGCCTCTGCCGGGTTCATGCTGCTGTTCTCACGAATCGGCGACCGGATCGGCCGCCTGCGCATCTTCCTCGCCGGGATGGCGCTCCTCACCGTGGGCTCGCTCGTCGGCGGCCTCGCCGACAGCCCAACTGTGCTCCTGGCGGCACGCGTCGCGCAGGGCCTCGCAACGGCGGCGGTGATGCCCGCCGCGCTAGCCCTGCTCACCACGTCGTTTCCCGAAGGCCCCTTGCGGAACAAGGCCATCAGCTTCAACGGCGCGCTCCTTTCGCTCGGGTTCGCCGCCGGCGCACTGATGGGCGGCGTCCTCGCCGACCTGCTGAGCTGGCGATGGAACTTCTTCGTCAATGTGCCGTTCGGCCTGCTGATCCTGATCTGCGCGCCGCTGGTGCTCCGACAGAGTCGCGCCGAACACGCCAAGCGACTCGATCTGCCCGGAGCGTTGACCGTGACCGCAGGCCTGCTCGCGCTCATCTACGGTCTCACCGGAGCTCAGCACAACGGCTGGATCAGCATTCCCACCCTGGCCTCGCTGGCGCTGGCGGTCGCCCTGCTGGCGGGATTCATCCTCATCGAGCTTCGAGCACCAGAACCGCTGGCGCCGTTGCGCGTGCTCTCCCGCAAGACGGTGAAATGGGGCAACATCGCCGGGCTACTCACCTTGTCGATGGAAAGCGGTCTCTCGTTCCTGTTGACCATCTACATGCAGCAGGTACTGGGCCTGTCGGTCCTCGCCACCGGCCTCGCGTTCACCCTGCTCGGCATCGGTGTCTTCCTGGGCGGAGTCATCGCACCGAAGGTCATCGGGAGAGTCGGCATCCGGGGAGCGCTGCTGCTCGGCCTGGTGGTGCAGGCGGTCGCGACCGGCGCCCTGCTGGCGATCGGAGAACAGGTCAATGTCGGCATGGCAATCCTCCTCGTCGGTTCCGCCATCGGCGGCGTCGGCCACGTCTGGGCGGTCGTGGCGTACACGATCACCGCGACGTCCGCGCTGCCCGACAGCGAGCAGGGCTTGGCCACCGCCCTCACCTCGATGACACAGCAGATCGGCTTCACCCTCGGCGTCCCGGTCCTGAGCGCGGTCGCCGTCGCCTGGATGGGTCATCTGGGCGATGTGACCTCGGTGGAGACCATTCTGGGTGGCGTTAGATTCGCGATCCTCGTCGACGCCGCCGTGGTCTTGATCGGCGCATGGCTGATCGCCGCATTCCTGAAGTCGACCGACCTGACGCCGGAACCGACCAACACCGAGCCCTGAACCTACGGCGCATAGAGAAGTCACAGCTCCAGTACTCCACGTATCGCGCCGGATCAGCTCGGAAAGCGCCCCGCCCGGGCGGGGCGCACCAGCCCGCGGGCCGTTGACCACTTTCACCGACACGGATTCAGAAACCGGATTCGCTGTCGCGCAGTGCACTGCGGCCGTGGACACGCCCCCAGCGCATTTCGGGCGGCGCGCTCTCGGCGGTGGTCGGCGCACCCTCTCGAGTGCGCAGCGAGTGGACACGTGCTGAACACCGTTGGAGCTGAATGCTTCTCCATCCCTGATCGGCGTACCGACGGGGCAGCCCTGCCACCCACGGCACGGGCGCCACAGCCATCTCTGCGACAGCGCACAAATGAAATCCACCGGCCAGTCAAATGAGACACCCGCACCACAACCCGAGCTACGCGGTCCGAGAAGGACCTGGCACAGGCCCGTGGTCGCGGCGTATCGGACCCGCGACACAGGGGGCGGCAGGCGGCATCTATCAAACACACAGCCAAAACGGGGGTCACGGGGAGCCATGACCGAAAAACAGGTCAGGCCCGGTCAACGACCGGGCCTGACCTGCTATTTCTGTGGAGCTAAGGGGACTCGAACCCCTGACCCCCACATATAGCGCCATGAGCTCATCGGGCTGGCGAGGATGGAACTTCAGCGTCCACACCAAACGACCTCCTCCGAGACGCGACAGATGTGGCACAGATCAGCCCGTCTGTTGCGGCGGATCATGTTCAGCGACGAGGGATTGCACTGCGCGTTGCAGATACTTCGGCCAGGACCGGGCCGTATGGCTTCCACTCGTGGCCACCCCGAGGGGCCCGACGCCGGGCATCCAACCCCCATGACCGGTAGTCAGAACGTCAAATTCGACTGACAGCATCGCAGCGTCTCATCCATCAGTATCACCAGACACCACCTCGGCTACGAAAGCGCGGGGTAACCGGGAGGGCAGCTCGAGTCCCAAGTTGGACGGTCACGATCGTTCCTTGAGATCGTCAGACCGCTGTCAGCTCAGGCGAGCCGTCCGGCGATGACGATCGCTGTCGATGTGCGGCTAACGATGATCGGTGGCACCGGGGCCTCTACGTCGGGATCACATCGAAGTACTCAGCCCCGACGTTGTTGAACAGCCGTCGACCGTTATTCGTAGCCAGGCCACCGACCTCGCCTTCCGATGAGTCCGCCTCGAAGATTGCCGGCATCGAGATCCCCGACCGACACCTTCTCGCCAAGGTCACTGCCGGAAACTTCGTACAGACCATCCGACGGACTAGAGAACCTCTACCCACCTGAGAAATTCGTCGAATTACACTGTAGTACAGCATTTTTCATCTATCTCCCGATCGCCATCTCCTAAGAGCTCCTAGGCCCAGGGTCGATGACTTGCCAGTCGTTGTCGTACTTGGCGGCGAGGCTGCGGGCCTGCCCGCATCGACGAAGCGGAGCGTGACAGCGGCTCGGGTGATCCCGACAATCGCGGCGACACCGAGCACGATTGCGATGATGATCAGTCCACGTCGAGACCAGTTGCGCCCCTTGATATGCCCTACAATTCACGCGCGTGATCCTCGCACTCCGCCCGGTGTCCGCAGCGAACACCCGCAAGTCAACACCATTGCTGTTGCATTCCGTGCTGGAGTGTCGCTACGCTGGTCTCGGCATACCGAGGAGGGGGTTCGCGTGTCGACCGAGTCAGGCACGCCTGGAACAGATTTCGCTATGGTTCCAGGAGAGGTGACTGATGCCGGAGTCTACATCCAGCAAGTCGCGGAGTCCCTGATCACCGGACTGAGTTCGCTCGACCGTGAGGTTTCGAGCGTCCTCGACATTTGGAGCGGCGCGGCGGCAGATGCTTTCGGGGATGGCTGGACTGATACCAAGAAGGGTGCCGCTGACGTGTTGAATGCCCTCAACACCATGGGCGAGCTATTGGAGTTCGCAAGTAAAACAATTGCCGACCAAGACATTTCGAACGCTGGCGATTTGAGTTCGATCGACCTACCAGAACTGAACATGTAATGGCCGACAACTCCCGCGAATTCACATTCGATATCGACGAGTTGGACCAGCTCGTCACCCGCGCCAATGGATTCATCGGATTCCTCACCGACAGTCTCGACGGAATCAACCAGCGAATCGCCACCGTTCACCAAAACTGGGAGGGAGCCGCCGCCACCGCCCAGGAAGAAGCCTATCGGAAATGGGCAACCGGGGCCGCTACGGTGGTGGAAGGCCTCACCGAGATGTATAACGCCGCCGTCACCGCCCGCGACGCCTACAGTGCGGCAGCGGAAATCAACTTGCGAATGAGCGGTGGCTGAACTCAGTGGGCTCGATCTCCCCACAGTCCTACGAGAGCGCGGCCAAGGAATGCTACGACCTGTCGGAGAAATTCCAAACCGTCTACAACTCGCTGCAAACCGTCCTTTTGGAAACAAGCGCGATGGCCGGTGGTTATCAGGCGGTCAAGACGTGGTCGAAAGCCTACGACGACCGCGCCGCCGCCGTGACGCTGGTAGCGACCAGCTTCGCGTCGGCCCTGCAACACTTCGGGGACATACTGACCGCGGCCGGCTACAACTGGAAGTGCGGGGAGTACAAAGCCAACCGCGACCCCAAGAAGGGTGACCCACCGGCCTTACCCAGTGGCTTCCCCTCGGAACTACCCTATGGCGCGGGCGTAGTCACCGGCGTCGCGTCATCGGGGACCAACAGTCGCGGACTCGAGACGGACTGGACCGAACTGCAAGATAAAGTCACCGCGCTTGTCGCTGGTGGCGAAGTCCCTGACGGCGACACCGACAAGCTCGCACGCGCCGCAACCGCATGGAAGACCTTCGCCCAGTCGGACCCGGTATACGGCGGCAAGGCACGACTATTAACGGTCGCCTCCGGACTGGAGCGTGGATACGGATCCGATGTCCCGGAGGACATCCCGAACCTCGCAGGCCACCTCCGTACGCTCGCTACCAGCGTGGGCGAGATCGAGGCCGCCGCCCGCGACATCGCGGCCGGAGTCGAGGCCCACAAGGTTGCTTTGACCACGATGCGCTCGGACATGAACACTCAGTTCGCCATGGTGGTAGTCGCCACTGCAATTCAGATCGGGACTTCGATGGTGCGGGTCAAAGAGCCACCAGCGAAGCAATAGAAACCGAATGAGCAAAAGACACCCAGCGAACGTCAAGAAGAGATCGACTTCCTGAACCAGGCCGCCGGAGCTTTAGCTGGTCCCGCCAATACATTCCTCATCGCGCTGAGCGGATTCACCTTCAGCATGGCAGTGATGACGAAAGGTGGACTGACCACCATTGCCGACCTGCCGATATTGATCACTGAAATGGATCTAGATAATGACGGAAAACCCGATGCTCCGTTAACATTCCCCCCGCAGTCCGCCATCGACAAAGTCCCGACCGAGTGGGGAGAAGGAAAACCGAACAGCAAGAAGGTTGGACATCGTTGGGAGGACCCCAAGAACCAGGGCAACGGCATACGGATCGACGAGGGGGACCCCACCAGTCAGTACCCGACACAGCAGGTGGACCACGTCATTGTCCGATCGGGGGGTAAGGTAATAGGCCGGGATGGAAAGCCCATCGACGGGAGCATCAAAACCAACCCTGAGATGGCACATATACCATTGAGCGAATGGCTGACTTGGAGGAGTTGGGATCAACCATGACCAACGTTCGATATCCCGAGATGCGCAGGTCCGTGATAGAAGCGCTCGCATCATTCGCCGATCCGGACTATCAAAGGAGAGTCTGGATAAATCGCGAATTCCCGCAAGAGAATTTTTACGACGACCTGGACGTAAACGTGAGTATCTTGTACGACGACTGCGTAGTGGTCCCCGACCCTCGCAGCAGGATCGGCACCGTGCTCGTAGATGGACCAGAGATCGACCGACTGATCGAGTTGGACCAGGTGCTCGGCCCCATGATTCGCCGACTAGGAAACGCACCGGATGCCACATACCTCGCCGATTCAGAGTGGCCGCTAGTGGTTGCCGCCGCACGTGCAGCTCTGGCTGCGATGGGGGATATATGACCACCCTTCAGATAGTTCTTGCCGAAGCAGTGCCACTCGGCCAGGTCGAGGTTCGGGCATCTCGCGTCGACGTGCGGGTCGTAGCCTCGAGCTCGACTTAGCGATCAGGCCTCAGTCTCCCCAAGACGCTGGCCACAGAACTTGGCGCCGTACCACCATCGTTGCCGTCATCGACGAACAGCCGGACGAAAGTGTTGACAGCATCCGAGATTACCGAGGTCGGCCGGGTACATCTGAATCGGCAAGCCGATCGCGCTCTTCGGCATCGGATCAGAATGCCGTGGCAGCTGCCCCGTGGCCGCCACTTCCGAAGCAGCCAGGTCGATCACTTCTGGGCCGCCGACGGCCCAAGCCGTATCGACGGGAAGCAGAACGAGGGTAACGCGGGGCCAGACACAAGACAGGTCAGGCCCGATCCAAGGAGAGTCGGCTCCGTGCTGACCCCTTACCACAGCCAAGGTTCGCGCCCGCGGCCCGACCTGCTCGGTCGTGATGACTCACCCGGAGGAAGTGGACCATGCGATCTGGAGCGCAGGATTTCTCAGGTAGTGGGTGCTGCCACCGACCTCCACAGCCGGGACGTGGGATCTGTTCGCGGTTGAAGGTCTTCCGCGAGGACAAGAATCAGCAGCGGCCACAGGCCCACGGCCAGAACGGGCGCGGCGACAGCGGGCACAGAGGAATGCAACGGGGACCTTCGGGCACGAAAAGAGCCCCCAGCGGCTGCCGAGGGCTCGAAGGGTATGGACGTTAAGAACGACGAAAGCCTCAGTGGCAGTGCGACTGAGGCTTCAGGCATACCTGTGCCCGTGTAGAAGCGAATACAGCAGCAGCCGCTATGGCCGGGGTGCGCAATCTATGGTCCCCAGCGGGCGACACCGCAAGCCCGTGCGGCGAACTTGACCCCCAAGAATTCCATCCCGCGACCAAAAGCTATCACTGGACGGCGGAGTGAGATCCCCGGACAGGTTCTCAGTGTCGCTACGGCCGCGTCGCCCATCACGGCGGATCGGAACCACGGCGGTCCGCCCGCCGCATCCATCAAGCGCACAACCAAAACGAGGGGTTTACGGGGGCCAGAACCGGAAAAACAGGTCAGGCCCAGTCAATGACCGGGCCTGACCTGCTATTTCTGTGGAGCTAAGGGGACTCGAACCCCTGACCCCCACACTGCCAGTGTGGTGCGCTACCAGCTGCGCCATAGCCCCGTGTTCTTTTGTTTCAGCCGCTCTCGCTGCTGCCTGAATGAAGTTACACCATGCATCTCGGCGACAACAAATCGGCTGGTAGACGGCGGAAAAGTGGGGTTCTGTGCGGGGCGGGAGTGGCGTGGGTGGGAGGCGGGGAGGGTGGGGGCGGAGTAGAATGTGCCGAACCTCACGTAGGGGTGTCAGGGGGCGAGGTTCACGACCCAGTTCGCGTCGGTCCAGTCGATCTTGGTGGTGCCGTCGTAGATGGCGGGGGTGGCGGCCTTGTTGCCGGTGCGGGCGTCGAGGTCGTCGAGGTTCTTCTTGGCGGCGGTGCGGGCGGCGTCGAGCTGGGTGCCGTTGGTGATGCACGGGCCGACCGACTCGGGGGCGCCGGATTCGATGGCCAGGGCGGCCAGGGCGGGGTTGCTCAGGTCGTCGCCGCCCTCCTCGGGCTGCTTGGTGGTGAACAGCGCCTCGTGGAACTTGCTGTAGGTGGGGCCCGAACCGGCCTGGGCGACACAGAGATTCGCGGCGAACGCGCGGGTGGAGTAGTCCTTGCTCTTGGACTGCGGGTCGAGGAACGTCACGAAGTGGTAGTTCACCGCCAGCTTGCCCTCGTCGATCTTCTGGGCGAGTTCCTGCCCGAAGGTCGTCTCCATGACGCCGCAGGCGGGGCAGATCGGGTCCTCGAAGATATCGATCGTCTTCGTCGCGTCGGGCTTGCCCAGGCGGATGACACCCTCCGGCGTGGCCGTGACCTGCACGGCCGCGTCGCGCACGGCACCGTAGCCGGCGTTGCGGACCTCGGTGGGCGCCTGCTTGGTCCACTTGAAGGCGGCGAACACGAGGAGCCCGATCACGACGACAGCCACCGCGGCCAAGGCGTAGGTGGTGTTGCTGGAAACGGGACGGGGATTGTGCTGGGAACCGGCGCTACTCACCCGTCCACAATGCCTCGAGTGCTCGGCGACGCGCCGCCGGGGCGGTCGATCGTGCCGCTGACCTGGGGATCTATCGGGTCGGCGTGTCGGAGTCGAGCGGCTTGCGCAGCGGAACCAGCCCCGCGCGCACCACCGGCACGCCGTCGGGACAGCCGTCACAGCTGCATTGCGGGTCCAGGCCGTCGCCGGCGTGGTCGAAATGCTCCGGGTCCTCGGGGTGGCGGATGCGTGACGGCTCGGGCGTCAGCACCCAGACCGTCGCCGAGACCGCGAGCACACCGCCGGTGACGGCCATGCCCACCCCGAACGAGGTGTGCTCGGCGATCCAGCCGATCCCGATCGGCCCGAGCACCGTGCCCAGGTCCGCCGCCATCTGGAACGCCGCCAGCACCGGTCCGCCGCGCGAGCGGGTCCCGATCACATCGGCCAACGCCGCCTGCTGGGCGGGGCTGAACATGCCGGACCCGACCCCGGCCACGAACGAGGCCACCAGGAACCAGGGCAGCGACGGCGCGAACCCGAGCACGCCGGTGCCGAGCGCGCAGATCGCCGACCCGGCGATCAGGAACGGTTTGCGGCCGAACCGGTCCGACAGCCGGCCCGCGACGAACAGCACGGCGGCATTGCCCGCCGCGAACACCGTCAGCGCCACGCCCGCCATGCCCGACTCCTGGTGCAGGGTCTCCACGACCAGCAGCGGGACGAAGGCCATGCGCACGCCGAACACGGCGATGCCACCGGCGAAACTCGACAGCAGGATCGCGCGGTAGGCGGGCTCGGACCACGCGTGCCGGAAGGTGAACGCCGGTGCCGCCGCGCTCTCCTCGGCCGCCAGCACCGGCGACTCCCGCAGACCGAGGAACACGATGAGGCACACGATCAGCAGGGCGGCGGCGTAGATCAGGAAGGGCGCGCGCAGCCCGAGCCCGGCCAGCGCGCCGCCGACCAGCGGACCGAGCAGCGAGCCGATCAGGAAGCTGGTGGAGTACACCCCGGAGACCCGGCCGCGCGCGGCGGGCGGGGACACCCGGATGATCAGCGCCATCGACGACACCGTGAACATCGTCGAGCCGACGCCGCCGAGCGAACGCAGCACCAGCAGTTGCCAATACGTCTGCGCCAGCGCGCACGCACCCGTCGACAGCGCGACGATCAGGATGCCCGCCAGGTACACCCTGCGCTCGCCCAGCTTCTGCACCAGCCGCCCGCTGGCGGGCGCGAACAGCAGCCGCATCAGGGCGAACGCGCTGACGATCGCCGAGGCCGCCGCGATGCCGACGCCGAACTCGCGCGCGTACTGCGGCAGCACCGGGGCGACCAGCCCGAAGCCGAGCGCGATGACGAACGCCGCCGCGATCAGGACCCAGATCTCGGCGGGTAGCCGGACCTTGGCGGGTGCGCTCACTCGCTCAGCGCCTGGGTCACCATCTCCTCGGCGGCGGCCTGCACCTGGGTGAGGTGCTCGGCGCCGAGGAAGGACTCGGCGTAGATCTTGTACTTGTCCTCGGTGCCCGACGGGCGGGCCGCGAACCAGGCGTTCTCGGTGGTCACCTTCAGCCCGCCCAGCGACGCGCCGTTGCCGCGCGCGGTGGTGAGGATGCCGGTGATCTCCTCACCCGCGATCTCGGTGCCGGTGATGGCCTCCGGGGTCAGCGCGGCGAGCTTGGCCTTCTGCGGGCCGGTGGCCGCGGCGTCGATGCGGGCATAGGCGGGGCTGCCGTACTGGCGCTCGAGCTCGCCGTAGCGGGCCGACGGGGTCTGCCCGGTGACGGCGGCGATCTCGGCGGCCAGCAGCGCCAGCAGGATGCCGTCCTTGTCGGTGGTCCACACGGTGCCGTCCATCCGCAGGAACGACGCGCCCGCGCTCTCCTCACCGCCGAACGCCAGGCTGCCGCTGAACAATCCGGGCACGAACCACTTGAAGCCGACCGGGACCTCGTAGACGTCGCGGCCGAGCACATTGACGACCCGGTCGATCATCGACGAGCTCACCACCGTCTTGCCGATCTTGGTCAGCGCGTCCCACCACATCCGGTTGGCGACCAGGTATTCGATCGCCACCGCCAGGAAGTGGTTGGGGTTCATCAGGCCACCGTCGGGGGTGACGATGCCGTGCCGGTCGGCGTCGGCGTCGTTGCCGGTGGAGATGTCGTAGTCGTCCTTGATGCCGACCAGCGCCGCCATCGCGTGCCGGGAGGACGGGTCCATCCGGATCTGGCCGTCGCTGTCGAGGGTCATGAAGCGCCAGGTCGGGTCGACGAACGGGTTGACCACCTCGAGTTCGAGATCGAACCGCTGCCCGATCTCCTCCCAGTAGTCGACGCTCGCGCCGCCCATCGGGTCGGCGCCCATCCGGATGCCCGCGCCCCGGATCGCGTCCAGGTTCAACGCGTTCGGCAGGTCGGCGACGTAGTGGTCGAGGTAGTCGTAGCGCTCGACGTGGGTGCTCAGTGCCTGCACCAGCGGCACCCGCTTGACCTCGGCCAGGCCGCCGCGCAGCAGCTCGTTGGCGCGCGCGGCGATGGCGTCGGTGGCCTTGGTGTCGGCCGGGCCGCCGTGCGGCGGGTTGTATTTGAAGCCGCCGTCGCGCGGCGGGTTGTGCGACGGGGTGACCACGATGCCGTCGGCCTGGTGCTTGGTGCCGCCCCGATTGTGGCGCAGCACAGCGTGACTGAGTGCCGGGGTCGGGGTGTAGCGGTCGCGCGCGTCGACCACCGCGGTGACGTCGTTGCCCGCGAGCACCTCGAGCGCGGTCGTCCAGGCCGGCTCCGACAGCGCGTGGGTGTCGCGCGCCAGGTAGACCGGGCCGGTGATCCCGCGGGTGGCGCGATACTCGACGATCGCCTGGGTGATCGCCATGATGTGCGCCTCGTTGAACGCGCAATCCTCGCTCGAGCCGCGGTGTCCCGAGGTGCCGAACACGACCTGCTGGCTCGGTTCGGCCGGATCGGGCACCCGGCTGTAGTACGCGGTGACCAGGTGGGCGATGTCCACCAGGTCGGTCGGGCGGGCGGGCCGTCCGGCGCGATCGTGGGCCATGGTGGGTGTTCCCTTCCGTGTCGGCTGCGCGCGGCTGGTCATGAGGATCATGCGCACAACCACTGGGTAAGGGACGCGGCGGCGTATACCGCGGCCAGGCTCGCCGCGACACTGATCACGACGTTGCCCACGGCATACACGTAGGCGCCCTCGGTCACCAGACGGATCGTCTCGTAACCGAACGTGCTGAACGTGGTCAGCGCACCACAGCAGCCGGTTCCCGCGAAGGCGAGCAGCGTACTGCCCGCACTCGCGCCGATCAGACCGCCGAGCAACGCCGAACCGACAATGTTAACGGCAAGCGTGCCCCACGGCAGCCCAGTGGGAAAGCGCGCGGACACCGACCGATCGACCAGGTAACGCGCCGGTGCGCCGAGCATTCCGCCCGCCAGGACCAGTGCCGTCGTCATGCCCGGCCTCCCCGTCCCCGCGCCCACATCTCGATCATCGGATGGCACCTTCCGTCGTCGGATTCATGTGGTCCGCCCCGCCACCCACCTGGTCGCGCCCATGGCCACGACGACAGCGCCGAGCCCGGCGAGCATCGACAGCCCGAGATAGGCCACCGCCGTGGCCGCCGCGCCGGCGTCGATCAGTCTACGAAGCTCGAGGGCGAAGGTGGAGAAAGTCGTGAACCCGCCCAGCACACCGATTCCCAGGAACGGGCGCACCAGCTTCGGCGCCGCCCACAGTTCGGTGACCGTCACCATCAGCACACCGATGGCGAAGCAGCCGACCACGTTGACCGCCAGCGTCGACCACGGGAACTCCCCCGGCCGGACCGGCCACCACTGCGCGACGCCGAAACGCGCGGTCGCACCGAGGCCACCACCCACCGAGATCGCCGCCAGGACGGCCGGATCGAGCGCCGGGGGCCGCGATGCCATGCGCTGCCCTCCCCTGCCGATCCGATGATGGTCGTTGCTCATGGTATCGAGAAGCACCGACAGCCGGACGGGCGGTCGCCCGCAACGACGGCGCGAGCGCGGACTCGGGCAAACTTCCAGCACCCACGCGGCGGCACCCGCCGGGAACGCGAAACACGACGGCCCGGACCGATCTCGGTCCGGGCCGTCGTGGCGTTTCCGGCAGGTCAGTGCGCGAGCACCGGCTCGCCTTCGGCGGGCGCGGGCACCGTGTTCGGCATGAGCAGACCGATCACGATCGCGCCCAGCACGAACGTCGCTGTCGCCCACCAGAAGCTGGTGGTGTAGCTCTCGATCGCGCCCTGCGCCATGGTCAGCGGGCCGGGCTGGTGCGAGGACACGTAGTCGGTCATCGCCGAGGCCGCGATCGTGCTCAGCAGCGCGGTGCCGATGGAACCGCCGACCTGCTGGCTGGTGTTGACCATCGCCGAGGCCACGCCCGCGTCGTCGTGGTGCACACCGGCGGTCGCGCCCTGGAACGCCACCGACATCGCGCCACCGAGGCCGAGGCCCAGCAGGATCAGCGCGGGCAGGATGTGGGTGACGTAGCCGGTGTCGAGACCGATCCGGGTCAGCCACAGCATGCCCGCCGCGGCGACCAGGAAGCCGCCGCTGATGACGACCTTCGGCCCGACCTTCGGCAGCAGCAGCGAGGGCGCGGTGGTCGAGGAGGCCACCATGCCCGCGACCATCGGCAGGAACGCGACGCCGGTCATGATCGGCGAGTAGCCCAGGGTCAGCTGCATGTAGTAGGTGAGGAACAGGAAGATCGCGAACATCCCGATGCCCATGATGAACACGGTCAGGTAGGACGCACCACGAGTGCGGTCGGCCACGATGCGCAGCGGCAGCAGCGGATGCGCGACCCGGGTCTCGATCCAGGCGAACGCGGCCAGCAGCACGGTGCCACCGATCAGGAAGGCCAGGGTCGACGGCGCGGTCCAGCCCTCGGTCTCGGCCTGCGAGAAGCCGTAGACGATGCCGAACAGCGCGGCGGTGACGGCGATCGTGCCCGGCCAGTCGAGCTTGGGCCGGGTGGTCGAGACGTGCTTGGCCAGCAACAGCACGGCACCGACCAGGGCGACCGCGGCGAAGATCAGGTTGACGTACATCGCCCAGCGCCACGACGCCCATTCGGTGAGCGCGCCGCCGAGCAGCAGGCCGATGGCGCCGCCGGCACCGGCGACCGCGCCGAAGATGCCGAAGGCCTTGGCCCGCTCACCGGGTTCGGTGAAGGTGACCGTCAGCAGCGACAGTGCGGCGGGGGCGAGCAGCGCGCCGAAGACACCCTGGCCGACACGGGCCGCGACGAGCATCTCGAAGCTGGTGGCCGCGCCACCGATGGCCGAGGCCAGCGCGAAGCCGATCAGGCCGATGATGAAGGTGTTGCGGCGGCCGAACAGGTCGCTGAGCCTGCCGCCGAGCAGCAGGAGGCTGCCGAAGGCCAGGGCGTAGCCGGTGATGACCCACTGCCGGTCACCGTCGCCGAAGCCGAGGTCGGCCTGGGCCGCGGGCAGGGCGATGTTCACGATCGTCGCGTCCAGCACGACCATCAGCTGGGCGATGCCGAGAACGGCAAGCACCCACCAGCGCAGGGCGTGGGACCCGCGGCGGCCGGTGTCCGCGGCCGCGGGACTCTTCGTCCCGGTCTCGAGTGTGGTGGTCATAACTCCCCTTGTAGGTCGGCTGGGTTCGGTGCGAGTGGCATAATCGGAGATACCGCCTCCGCTTCATTCGAAGCTACCAGATTAACGGAGAAACCACCTCCGCTTAATCCCGTCGATTGGTAGGATGTACCTGTGAATCACGCCACCACGACCGCCTCACCGCCCCGCCGACTGCGTGCCGACGCCGCCCGCAATCAGGCGCGCATCGTCGCGGCCGCGCGTGAACTATTCGCCGATCACGGCCTGGAGATCACCCTCGACGACGTCGCCGAGCGCGCCGGCGTCGGCGTCGGCACCGTCTACCGGCGCTTCGCGAACAAGAAGGAACTGATCGCCGAGGTCTTCGACCAGCACATGGTCGACTTCGCCGACGCCGCCGACGCGGCGATGAACAACCCCGATCCATGGCTGGGCCTGGTGGAGTTCTTCGAGGACGCCTGCCGGCACCTGGCGACCAATCGTGGCTTCGGCGAGGTGATGCTCGAACTCGAGGAGGACCCGGCCCGCTTCGCCGAACTGCGCGACCGGATCCGCCCCTCGGTCACCGCGATCATCGATCGCGCCCGCGACGCGGGTGCCGTGCACCCCGACGTCACCACCACCGATTTCTTCGCGCTGATCCACATGGTGAACGCCTTCGCCGAGTTCGCCGGCCCGGTGAATTCCGAAGTGTGGCAGCGCTATATGGCGATCACCCTCAATGGCGTGCGCACCGACGCGGTACCGCGCAGGCCGCTGCTCGTGGCCCCGCTGACCGATGACGAGGTCGAGCGCGCCAAGGCGGCCGGCTGCCTCGGCCGACGCCGCTGAGCAGTACTTCTTCCCGCGACGAGTAGCGCGCGTCACAGTCCATCCTCTACAGTTGGACACATGACCAAGAGCACCTGGGTGAACTGGGCGGGCGAGCAGCGCTGCTCACCCGCCGTCGTCGCCGCACCACGCGACGTCGAGGAACTGGCCGAGATCGTCACCGCGTCCGCCGCCGCGGGCCGGACCGTGCGCGTCGCGGGATCGGGCCATTCGTTCACCGATGCCGTGCTCACCGACGGCACCCTGCTCGATCTCGGCGGCCTGGACCGCGTGCTCGACGTCGACACCGCCACCGGCCGCGTCCGGGTCGAAGCGGGCTTGACCCTGCACGCGGCGAGCCCGCTGCTGCACTCGCACGGCCTGGCCTTCCCCAACCTGGGCGATATCGACACCCAGACCATCGCGGGCGCGACCGCCACCGGCACCCACGGCACCGGCGCCAAGCTGCGCAATATCTCCGCCGCGCTGCACTCGGTGCAGATCCTGCGTGCCGACGGCACCACGGTCGAGCTCGACGAGGAGACCGATCCCGACGGCTGGCGCGCGGCGCGGGTCAGCATCGGCGCGCTCGGCATCGTCACCGCGGTCACCCTGCAGCTGGAGCCGTCGTTCGTGCTCGACCTCGTCGAGCGACCGGTCCCGATCGCCGACGTGCTCGCGAATCTCGACGAATTCGCCGACGGCAGCGATCATTTCGAGTTCTTCGCCTTCGCGCACGCCGAGGTGGCGATGACCAAGTCGAGCAACCGCAGCGTCGAGCCCGAGCAGCCGCGCGGCAAGGCGGGCGCCTGGCTCAACGACGTCCTGCTCTCGAATCATCTGTACGACACCATGTGCAAACTGGGCAGACGGGTCCCCGCCACAGTCCCGGCGATCCACCGGCTCGCGACCAAGGCGGGCAGCAACAATCGCAAGATCGACCGGTCCTACCGCGTCTTCGCGACCCCGCGCCTGGTGAAGTTCAACGAGATGGAATACGCCATCCCGCGCGAGCACGCGCGGGCCGCGATCGGCGAGATCCTCGACGTGACCAAGCGATTCGGCACCCCGATGCCGATCGAGGTGCGCTGGGTGGCCCCCGACGACGCGCTGCTGTCCCCCGCCGGCGGACGCGAGACCTGCTACATCGCCGTGCACCAGTACGAGGGCATGGTGTGGGAACCGTATTTCCGCGCGTGCGAAGCGGTGTTCGACCGGTACCAGGGCAGGCCGCACTGGGGTAAGCGGCACTTCCAGACCGCCGAGACGCTGCGCACCCGCTACCCCGAATGGGACCGGTTCGCCGAGGTGCGCCGCCGGTTCGATCCCACCGGCGTGTTCGCCAACGACTACGTGAACCGGGTACTCGGCCCGCTGAGCTGACGCGGCCGAGGCGGACATCCGCCGGACAACAGTGTCGCCGGTCGGCCCCACACCCACCGTGACGGATGGAATGATGGTCGGCGATACCCGAAGCGCCACAAGCACTTCGCCCCTGCGCCGAAAGGGCGACCATGGCCCACACTCCCAGCGTGTTGTTCGTCTGCGTCCACAATGCGGGTAGATCGCAGATGGCGGCAGGTTTCCTACGGGCGATGGCGGGCGACCGGATCGACGTCCGGACCGCGGGCAGCGACCCGGCGGCGGCGCTGAACCCCGCCGCCGTCGCGGTGATGGCCGAGATCGGCATCGACATCGCCGGGGAACGGCCCAAGCCCCTCACCGACGACGCCGTCGGCCTGTCCGATGTGGTGGTCACCATGGGCTGCGGCGAGGTGTGTCCGTACTTCCCGGGGATCAGCTACCGGGACTGGGTGCTCGCCGATCCGGCCGGGCAGCCGATCGAGGTGGTCCGCAGTATTCGCGATCACCTGCGGATCCTGATCGGCAATCTCATCGCCGAACTGGTGCCGGTGCCTGCCCGCTGAGATCGTCGGCGGCGACGTCCGATTCGTTCAAGACGACTCCCCACGACCGTGTCTACGCTGCGGATATGACTCCTCAGCTCGATGTCGTCTCGATCGTCGTCTCCGATATGGCCGCCTCGGTGGCCTTCTACCGCAAACTGGGGCTCGTGTTCCCCGAGGGCGCCGAGTCCGAGGTCCACGCCGAGGCCCACGTCGGCAATGGCCTGCGGCTGGCGTTGGACACCGAACAGGTGATCGCCTCGTTCACTCCCGGCTGGCAGCCGCCGACCGGCTCCGGCCGCAGCGGCATCGCGTTCCGCTGCGCCGACCCGGCCGAGGTCGACAAGCTCTGGGCCGAACTCGTCGACGCCGGCTACCACGGTGAACTCGCGCCGTGGGACGCCGTCTGGGGCCAGCGCTACGCCACGCTCGCCGACCCCGACGGCCAGGGCATCGACCTCTACGCCCCGTTGCCCAGCGAATAGGCCGACCAGCCGCCCGGGTCGCGCCGACGCTGCTGATAGCGGCCCAGGATCTCGCGGACCTCGTCGCTGACCGGTGGTTCGCCGGTCAGCCTGGTCCACAGGTGGGTGTCGTGGTCGGCGAGCGTCACCGGCCCGGTCGCGGCGACATCGACGACGAAGGTGAACTGGCGGGTGCGCGCGCCACCACCGGACAGATAGTCGAATTCGCCCAGGTAGTCACTGATCCCGGTGACCTCGAGACCGGTCTCCTCGAAGACCTCGCGCGCCACCGCGTCGTCGAGCGACTCCCCCGGCTCCACGACCCCACTCGGCAGTTCCCAGCGACCGCTCAGCGAATCCGATCGTCGGCGGCGGAGGATGAGCACCCGGTTGTGGCGGACGACGATCGCTCCGACGACAAGTCGACGGACTTCGTCTCTTTCGGCCTCGATACGGAGCGTGGAGTACACGGATACGTCGATCATCGGGTTCACATCCTCTCGTCGGTGGTTCGGACTTGCCTGGCACATACGACGGGGCGTGCCCTCTGAGCGTAACTCGCCGGTACGACCTTGCCGAATGAGACTTTCCGGGCGCGGACGGCGCGATCACCCCGCCTGCAGCGCGCGAACTGAACATCCGGCCAGGTCACGGACATCCCGGGACAGATGCGCCTGGTCGGCGAACCCGGTGACCGCGGCGGTCTCGGCCGCCGGAACACCAGCGCGCACCGCCGCCAGCGCCCGCTGGAACCGCAGAATACGGGCCAGCGTCTTGGGTCCGTAGCCGAAAGCGGCCAGTGAGCGCCGGTGCAGCAAACGCGCGGACATCCCCGCCGCGGCCGCCGTCCGCGCCACCGACGCGCCCGCGGCGATGGAGTCGACGATCCCGGCGAGGGCCGGATCGGGCGGTGCCGTCTCGGCGGCGAATCGCAACGCGATCGATTCCAAGGCCGCAACGCGGTCGGGCGCGTTGTCCACCCGGTCGACCAGGGTGCGGACCCGGCGGCCGGGGAACAGCTCGGCCAGGTCGACCCGTCGATCGAGCAGTTCGACGGCGGGAGTGCCGAGCAGCGCGGGCGCGATACCCGGCGCGAACCGGATACCGACGAACTCCGCGGCCCTGGCGGTGGGCACGTGGACGGCGCGACTGTCCGGACCGGCCACCATCAGCGTGCCCTCGGTCCAGATCAGGTCCATGCAGCCGTCGGGGAACACCGTGACCGGGCCGCTCGGGGCGGTCACCGCGCGCGTCCAGACCACGGCCCGATCCAGCCGCGCGGCGCGTTCCCGGTACTCCGTCACGCTTCGACGGTAACCCCGGCCACCGACGAACCGCTCCGCCGCGCGCCCGCCGTCGATACCCTGACGGCGTCGGGACAGTGAGGTCCCGTTTCGCGAAAGGACGCGGCCCATGCCCGCAGACGACTTGGTCGACACCGTCAACAGCGCCATCGAGGTGGCCGTGCCCGTGGCCGCGACCATGGGCGTCCGGGCGCTCGAGGTGCGGCGCGGTTACGCCGTCACCACCGTGCCGAGCGAGGGCAACGGCAATCACTTCGGCGCCATCTACGCGGGCGTGCAGTTCACCGTCGCCGAGGTGCTCGGCGGTGCGATCACCGCGGGCAGTTTCGACACCTCGGCGTTCTATCCGCTGGTGAAGTCGTTCGACATCGCGTTCCGGGCGATGGCCCGCAGCGATCTGCGCGCGGAGGCCACCCTGAGCGAGGACGAGATCGCGCGCGTCAGCGCCGAGGCCGCGGCCAACGGCAAAGCCGATTTCGTGCTCGAGGCCGTCGTCACCGATGCCGCGGGCACCACGGTCGCCACCTCGCGCGGGCTCTACCAGCTGCGAGCCTTCGGGCGCTGAACTCGTAGGGTCGCGGCATGACCGTGCTGCGCTCCGTCCTGCTGTTCGTGCTGGCCGCCGTCGCCGAGATCGGCGGCGCCTGGCTGATCTGGCAGGGTGTGCGCGAGCACCGGGGCGTGGCATGGATCGGCGCGGGCGTGCTGGCGCTCGGCTTGTACGGCTTCGTCGCGACCCTGCAACCCGACGCCCACTTCGGCCGCATCCTGGCGGCCTACGGCGGAGTGTTCGTCGCGGGATCGCTGCTGTGGGCGATGGCGCTGGACGGGTTCCGGCCCGACCGCTGGGATGTCCTCGGCGCGCTGGTCTGCCTGGTCGGGGTCGCCATCATCATGTACGTGCCGCGCGCGGCGAGCTAGGCGTGTCCCCGCGGCCGACCAGGCCTGACTGCCGCCCGGCGCGGAATCGGTCGTAAGATCTGGCGGCACAACGTTTCGGCTCGGCGGAGGGGTGGCTCCATGCAACCGGCAGGATCAGTGCAGCGGCCGCGCGTCGCGGGCTTTCCCGGCCCCGACATCGACGACGAACCCGACGTCTGGTCGGGCGCGGCGATCGACGACGACCGGATCAGAGCACTCGCCGTCGGCGCCTACTACGGGCGCAGCTGGGGCGCGTACTGCGACGGCGTCGCATTCCTGCCCGAGGAGGACGACAGCACCTCGACCCGGCGCGAGACCGCGATCGAGGGCCTGCACGAATCGTGGGGCGTCGACAACGCCGACGACGCGCGCGACACCATCCGCAGGCTGCTCGCCGGCATGCACGCGCCGCTGTTCGAGCTGGTCCACCCGCTGGCGGTGGCCGCGGCCACCGAGGCCGGCCGGGTCGACCGCGCGGGCCTGGCCGACGAACATCGCGAATTCCTGCACACGCTCTCGGGTTTCCGCGGCTACCGCGGCCCCGCCGGCATCGACCGCGACTACGACGCCTGGCTGCAGGCCATCAAACTCGGCATCACCGAGAGCCTGCCGACGCCGCTGCAGACCGACGCCACCGCCTGGGACCTGGCGCGGCTGGTCTTCATCGCCCGCGCCGCCTGCACCGCCGGGTATCTCACCGAGGACGAGGCCTGGGAGCACATGCTGACCGGCCTGGATCGCGCCCGGCAGCACTACCGCAACTGGCGTCAGTTCGGCGACGGTTTCCTCACCGGCGCCATCTTCTGGGCCGCCGCGCAGGATCTCTCGGCCGCCAGGACCCAGATCGCCGAACGCCGGCGGATGATCGCCGGACTGCACCTGCGCCCGTCGAGCCCGTGGCGGCGGGTGGCCCTGCACCGGGGCGCGCCGGTGTTCAGCCCGGCATCGCCAGCATGATGCCCACGGCCTGACGCCGGAACGGATCGTCGGCGACCATCCCCAGCTTGCGCCGCTCCACCAGCAGCTGCCATTCACCGAACAGATCGGCCGAGGACGGCAGCGACGGCGAGATCGACCCGTCGACGTGCTCGATCTCGCAGGCCAGCCGCAGCGCCTCGGCCACCCGGCCGAAATCCTCGGGCTCCCAATCCAGGAAGTCCAGGTCGCTGCCCGCGCCCGACACGCGCAGCGTCACCACCTGTCCCGGCACGGTGCGCACCTCGGCGCCGGTGAGCACGGCGACCGGGAACTCGTAGATCGCCCACGCCGAGACGAACAGCAACCGCAGCGTGGTGATCGCGACCAGTCCCGGCGCACCCTCGTGCCCCGCCTGAGCCAGTTCGAGCACGTATTCGTCCGGGCGTGCGCAGCCGTGCAGGATGTCGATCTCGCGGACCGAGTTGCCCGCGAAGCGCATTCGGCCCGCCGCGGCCGAAACGTCCGGGCGCCGCGGACCGTTCGGGCCGGGAACCGGGCGCGGCGGCACGAGATTCGGGCGCGGCGGGAACACCCGGCGCAAACTGATCAGATCGCGTTCGACCGCCCTGATCAGCACCTGCGCCTGCTCGCGTAGCCCGGTCTCGAGGAACACCGGCACCGGATGCCGGTCGGTCGCCGACCCGTTGACGCGAAACTCCGACGACCGGAAGAACAGCAGCATCGCCAACTGCTCGTCGTCGGTCGTCGCGAGCGCGATCCTGGCCAGCTCGGCCACGCCGACATCGAGCGCGGCCTCGTTGTCGGCCCGCAGCGGTGTCGTCACCAGCCTGCCGTCCGCGTATCGCACCGCGACGCGCGCACCCCACACCTCGATCACAGCCACATCCCTCCTGGCCCGCCCCGCCTCGCAGGATCCTACCGATGGGCTGTCGCGGCGGAAGGGGGCGGCGTAGATTCGACTGCGCTGCTCGGGTGAGTTTTCTTCCACGAAGGGATCGCCGTCATGAGCGTGTCACCCCGGTATCGGGGGCACCGCGGAGCGTCCGCGGTGCTCGCGTTCCTGCTCGTCCTGGCCGCCGCGGCGTGCGGGTCCGACAGCGATTCCGGGTCGTCGACCGCGCCGCCGGACAGTCCCGAGACCACGGCGATCACCGATATCGTGCGCGGCAAGGTGACCGAACTCGGTGTCAGTTCCGCCGTCTACGGCGTCTGGCGGGGTGAGGAACAGCTCGCGCTCGGCGCGTTCGGCGGCTCACCGCTGGGCGTCCCCGCGACCCCCGACATGAAAGTGCGCGTCGGCCAGCCGATGGAGCCGATGCTGTCGACCGTGCTGTGGCGCCTCGACGGCGACGGCGTGCTGAAAATGGACGAACCGATAGCCCGCTGGCTGCCCGATTTCCCCCGCGCGGACAAGATCACCCCGCGCATGCTCGCCGACAGCACCTCCGGCATCGCCGACTACGTGACCGATCCGGAGTTCCTGAAGATCTTCGCCGAGAACCCGATCCGCGAGTGGACCGCGACTCAGCTGTTCGAACGCGCCAACGCCCGTCCACCGCTGTTCGAGCCCGGCACCGACTTCGGCTACGCGCACAGTGATCTCGTCGCCCTCGGCGAGGTCTTGCAGAACGCGACCGGCAAACCCCTGGGCGAGTTGATCGCCGAGCACATCCTCATCCCGCTCGGCATGCACAACAGCAAGGTCGTGTTGAATCCCGCGATCGACGAGCCGTACCTGCACGGGTACACCAACGAACGCAACGGCTTCGAGGACTCCACCTTCTGGAACCCGACCGCCTTCCTGCACAGCGGCAACATGAACGCCCCCGTCGCCGACATCGGCCGCTGGGTCCGCGCCCTGGCCACCGGCGAACGCCTCACCCCCGACCAGTTCCAGCAGATGATGGGCCCCTCCACCGCGGGCCTCGGCCCGTTCACCCCCGAGAAGTACTTCGCCTTCGGCGTGGTCCACCTCGCCGACTGGCTCTACATGAACCCCGCCTACGGCGGCTACGACGGCATCGCCCTCCACGACACCAAGACCCAGACCACGATCATCGTCTACACCACCCACGGCCCCACCTCCCCCGCCACCAACAACGCCATCCCCATCGGCACCGCCCTGGCCACCCACCTCGTCCCCGACCGCCCACCCGCGATTCCCGGATGACCGCCTCGCCCTCAGCCACCGATCCGGACGAACCCCGGGGCGATCACCGTCCCCCACCGGCGGATGGACCGTTCACTCTGAACGTCGACGACGAGATCTTCACTGTCACGATCTCGCCGGACGGTCGCTCGGGTTATGCCTGGGACTCCGGCCCCAACCCCGGCTACGGATTCGACGGCTTCGCACCGCGGTTCACCCACCCGCCCGACGGCTATCGGCCGAGTGCCGAGCCGATCCGATTCCCGACGTTCGAGGAGCACCGCCGGTCCATCCGCACTTTCCTCGACCAGGTCGACCCATCGACCGGCTACATCGAAGAATGAGCCGAGTCCCACCGAGGAACGGCGGGCGTTGCGCGGCCGGGGATTCGAAGATCACCCGGAGGTGGCAGGCTGTGCTGATGGCCGACGAACTAGAACCCGCCACCGAACACTCCGGTGGCGAAGCAACCGAGTCGCAGGAAGATGCGACCAAGCGGAAGTTCCGCGAAGCACTCGAGCGAAAGAACGGAAAGGCCGGCGTCGGCGGGGCCGCGCACAACGCCGCCAAGGTCCGCGGCACCCAGTCCGCGGCAGGTGGCAAGCGCACCTTCCGCCGCCGCGCGGGCGGCTAGCCGATACGACAAAGCCCCTCACCTGGATGCCAGGTGAGGGGCCTCGAGTGGAGCTGCCGGGAAGTTACTCGAAACACGTCAACCTCCTGCGAAGCCTTTGCGAGCTGGGCGAACGACTGCACGCATGCGGATCACGGAGTTCAACGGATCCGGAGCCTCGAACCTCCAGGGGCGCGAAGAAGCACTTGAAGCCCGAGGAAGTCGCCGAGATTGTGGCCAAGTACGAGGCCGGCGCGTCCATGACTCAGCTGATGGTCGAGCATCAGATGGCGAAGCGGACCGTAGCGAGAACGCTGCGAGAAGCTGGCGTCGCCATCAGAGCGGCAGGCGGACAGCGAGGTCGGCAACCCCGATCGCCGGAAGGGGACGGAACGACCACCTCCAACGGATACACTGCGTAAGCCTCACCGACGGTTCGCAGCCATGGGTCAACAGCCACGCCGTTAGATGGGCGTTCGAAAACCCCGATCTGGAGAATGCTTGCCAGCAACAGCGGGCGCAGGACTCTCCTCCACCTCGGTAGCACAAGATCCCAAGCCTTCAAAAAGCATTCACCGTGTACCCGCGAAACTGCGCAGCCCTCCTCTTACCGGGTCAGCTTCTCGGCGAGTGAAATTGTGAACCGGATCGTGTTCGCCAATTGCTCGTCAGTCATGGATTCTGCGGGCGACTGGCCGATTTCGAATCCCGCCACGTGGTCGTTGAGGTAGACCTCGACTCTCACCTCGGACACTTCCTGCGCGCCCGGGCGCCGGTCGTAGACCCAGGTCGGATAGCCATACCCGTCGACCTGCCTGTAACCTTGCCCGGTCTTCACGTTGGCATTGTCCGTGCGAACCCTCTCGCGTTCTGCCGGTGGCAGTTTGCTGTCTTTGTCCTCGAACAGGGACGCCGCCATACCCCCGCTGCCTGGCCAATCGAAGGTGCACGTCCTGTGACCCACGCCGCCTTTCTCCATCTTGAATCTCGGATCCTGGGTCCCACCGGTAACACCGGCTATATGGAGTTCGTTCACGAGGTAGTCGTTCCACGGAATGCACAGCTCCGACAGGGCCGTAGCGGTTGCTGGCTCCTCATCTGTAGAGCAGCCAGCGGTCAGTCCCACCGTCAGCGCAACTGCGAGGGCAGACACAGCTATCCGGTTCATCGGACCGACCCCAATCCTTGGCCGTATTGGATGTGATAGTCCTGCAAGTGGTCATGGAATATTCCGCCACGATGGTTGTTCAGCACATTCGTCAGGTTGCCATTGACCGTGTGATGGTCGCCGCCCTTGGCTGCGAGAAGTTCGTCGTAGCTTTTCAATGTGCCATCGCCGTTGAACATGTAATTGTATGTCGGGCTATGGTCGAGCGCCCCGTGGGATTGGAGCGCTTGCGCGATCTGATAATTCTGACGCGAGGCGTCGTAGGTGTCGTAGCTGACGGTCGTCGCCGGAGTATCGGGCGGCAGATACACGCCGACGATACTGTTCTTGGCAACGGTGTTGTAAGCATCAACCGCTGGCGCCCACACATCTTTGACGACTGGCGTATATTTCATTCCGGTACTCAGTGCAGACTTTATTCCGTCATAGGCCTCACCCTTGTTGGCGAAGCTGTTGGCACCGTGCGCTTTTGCGTCTTTTCCTCGCTCTTCGGCTTCGGCCGTGAGGCCCTGGTCGATCAGCCCCCGGATCACCCCAGCACGACTGGCGAGCTCGCCATTCGGTTCCTCCGGATTGGCGACTGCCGAATTGGCCCACGCCTGCTGCAGCTCCGACGTTGTCATGAATGCCTGGGCATTGAAATAGGTCGCCGCGTCCTTGTCGGTATCCATGACCGTGAAGACACTCAGAGCTTTGGAGTGATCGTCGTCAGTACCCCAGTAGAAGTTGCGAGTTGCCGTCTTATCGTCAGCAACCCCGGCCATATCAGCGATATACGGACTGAGCGCCGAGGCGATGCCTTGCGTTGCGCGTGGGTTGGCGGCACCGATCGATTCCGAATACGGGCCGTTGACGTTGAGTAGTTCGTCCTTGTGGCCCGCGACGTAGTTGGCCAAACCGGACGCCGCCGCACCGGCGCGATCGGCAACGGCCGTGTCGGGCGACGTGGCGTCGCCCTCTATCCAGCTGAGCATGTCTTGGACTGCGGCACCGTCATCCTTGCTGTACTCGTTCGTCAGCAGCGGGCCGAAAATGTCTTCTCGCTTACCCGGGTCAGCCAGCACCTCGGTGACGGCGATCTTGTCTTCCCCGGCCGTTTCGACCAACGACTGGACAAGATCACTCACGAGACCGTCTTCGGTTTCTCTGGTGACGTTGTGCCCACTCTTGTCAACGAGATCACCTGCAGTATTGAGGAGCTCGCGGTTGATGTCGCTGCCAGGCGCGGTCATCTTGTCGCCGAGCGCCAGCATCGACGTAACCTGCTTGAGCTCGCCACCGTCGATGTTCGAGTGGTGGGTGCGGTTGCCATCTCGAAGTGAGTAGTCACGGGTCAAGACGTTGGAGATCCCGGACGGGATCTGGTTGAGGCCGCCTTGCAGTTGCATCGGGTTCCCGGTGGGGCCGATACCGGTGGCACCGACGTTGGGGTTGGCCAGCGTATTGAGTCCATTGACCACGCTCGCGGCATGCACGGTATCGCCGCCGGTGCTCATCTGCTCGGTCATCCAGACCAACCCGTCCTTACCTGCGGTGTTGTAGAACGAATGCAGGTAGGCGAACTGGGCCTCGGTCAGATCGACCTTCTTGCCGGAGTTGATATCCGCGATGTCCTGTGCCGTGAGTCCGGCCTCGGCGAGGCGATCTGCGATGAGCCGCATCTGAGCCGGAGTCGCATTGCGGTCGGCGACAAGCAGACCGTCCTGCACTCCGGTGTTGCCGGAGTCGATGGTGTCCATCGTCCAGGACCCGAGCCCTGCCTCACCCGCGGCTTTCTGCACCATGTCGAGCAGTTCCTGCCCGGCAGCCTGGGCCAGAGCGAGGTCTTCAGCGTTGAATTGGTTGACCAGACCTTTCACCCTGGTCGATGCCTCGACCGCGTAGGTGGCGAGCTGCTCAGCGCTCATCGGGATCGTCTGTCCGGGCGCAGCGCCAGGAATGTCTTTCTTACCCGCCGGGACGGTCACCGTGCCGTCGTCGGCGACATCGAAGCCTTGCCGCAGATAGTCGTCGGCCGCCTTGACCGCGGCCGAGCAGTAGCCATCCATCGCCGAGCCGTGCTTGCGGTAGGCCGCGGCGATGTCGTCGAGTTCGCCGATCAAGGTGTTGCCGGCCACCCGCTCGCCGAGCGCTCGCTGGTTCGCCGCTGTCGCCGCAGCTCCTTTCCAGTTGTCCTGGCTGGCATCGACTTTGACGTACATGTCGTTCATGTGCGTGCTGAACGTAGCGACGAGCGCGTCGATCGCACCGGCCACAGCGTGTGTAGTGGCTTCGGGATGGAAGCCGCGCATGGCGGCCAGACCGACGGTCACGAGTACACGCCTTCCCCAAGATTGCCCAGCAGACCGGCGAACGCCTTGTCGGCTTCCTCGTAGTTCATGCAGCACCTGATTGCCGCGCCGCCCATCGCATTGATCCGCGAGGCGACCGAGGTCAGGGCGGTCTTGACCTGATCACTGGCTGCTGCCGAAACAGCTGCGGTCGCTGTGCCTTTCAGATCGTCGACCCCGACCCGAAAGGGTTCCTTGGTGTCCATTCCCTCGACGGCAGCACCGACGCGCGATAGCTCCATACCGAGTGTGATGAGCACTTCTTTGTTGACATCCAGACCGGTCATAACTCCTGGCCCCTCCCCTGATTCAGCAACTCGCTACATGACGTGTCATACGGTGCTGCTTCTAACTCACCGGTGGCAGTGCGGCTTCTACGGCTCGGGCTGCCTCTTCGCGCGTCTTACTCAGCACTGCTGTCACGCTCCCCGCCTGCCATCCCGCCAGCCTCCGCCGTCATCACACCCATTCACTTCGTAGGACGCATCTCGGCCCGGATCGGTTCCCCCATCTTCAGAAAGTCGGCGGACCATGGTGGACGGGCGAATGATGCTCCGTCCGCCGATTGCTAAGGGTTGTCCCGTAAGTCCGGGAGAGCTACGTCAGACCCAGTACCCCGTGTCCGCGCTAGGCAGTGTCCTCAAAGCCACATGACCCAGCGTGGCCAGATCCAGCATGCCGTGGAACGAGAGGGACTGCTCCAGGACCCCTACTACGCGGGATGGGTCATCGTCGACGAACAGCTCCGACCGGGTAGGCCGACGCTATCGTCACCCAAGAATTGTTCGATCGGGTTCAGGATGTCCGAGACGTGCGAAGCCGCCGCGGGCAGCGGGATCGCGTGCTTCAGCACTATCTCGAGGGCGACCTGTCTGTGGTCGCTGTCGAGGCGACGGCAGGACCTCGCGATTCATCTACACCGAAGCTCGTGGGCGCAATGGCAAGCGGTACAGCTACTTCTTGTGCCGGGGTCGCCAGGAAGGCGTGTGCGATTTGCCTCACCTCCCCGCTGATCGCGTCGAAGATGCCATCGTCGAGCACTACGGGACGCTCCGCATCCCAGAGGGGTTCCAGACGACGGCGCGTGAGCTCCTCGGCCAGGTCATGACAGACGAACAGGCCAGCGTCCGTCAGATGCACAGCAGTATGACCAAGCAGCTCAAAGACCTCGACGCCAAGGAAGAGCGACTGCTCGACCTGGCCGCCGACGGCACGCTGCCACAAACCAAGATCAAAGATCGCCTGCGGAAGATTCACGCCGATCGGGCGGCTGTCGAAGCCGGTCTCACCGCGACGAACGCTGAACTCGCTGTTGGGGTGGAGATCCTCGAACGAGGGCTCGACCTCCTGGCCGATCCGTGGGATCTGTACCGAACCCGCACCGATGAGGTCCGACGCCACCTCAACAGGGCGTTCTTCGAACGCCTCTACCTCGACATCGACGGGGTCGTCGCCGACGAGCTGCAGCAACCATTCGCCGACCTTCATACTGTGGCCGGAGCCAGGATGACCTGCGGAAATCCTTCGATACGACCAGCGCCCAGGAACGGGAAAAGCGGCCCTACTCTCGGCGGGGTCCTTTCGGACCCCGTTTCGAGTAAGACCGCTCTTGTGGAGCTGCCGGGAATCGAACCCGGGTCCTCCGCCGCGTCTTCAGGGCTTCTCCGTGTGCAGTTCGCTAGGTCTCTGCTCGGATCTCCGAGTCTCGCGAACAAGCCCGGATGACGATCCCAGTCGCTGTTGGATGTCCCGTCCGACTCCGCGACCGAGCCGAACGGTAATTCCCTCTAGCTGATGCCAGGGTCCGGGTCGAGGGACGAACCCGGTCCGACAGAGACGACCTGCTACTTAGGCAGCGAGGGCGTACTCGCGCTGATTGGAATCGGCGCTTAATTGGTTGCAACGACGCTTACGGTGGTCTCTTGCCTGCACCGACACGCTTCCCCTGAATCAACGTACGCAGTCGAAACCGTTCAGCCCCGTACGTGCCCGCACCGTGCGGGCTAGTCATGTTAACACTGCCGTCGCCGGGAATCTTCCCGATATTTCTGCCAGCGCGCGGTGTCGCCGATGTGACTCGTCAGCGAACCACACTTATTCGCACCGCCGATCCGGGGAGATGCGCCGGTCGACCGGGGTACTGTTCTCGATCGGCTGGACCGGGACGCGCGAGATCCCGTGTGCGGCTGGAACAAGGAGTTACCTCATGGCATTCACCAGCCGGCTGCGCCGGTCGGCCGCCGTGCCCGTCGTGGCCGGCCTCCTCCTCGCCGCGGCGTGCTCCGCCGGCGATTCGACCGCCGGGCCGGGAGTCACCAGCGCACCGTGTCCCGGATCGACGCACAAGGACCGCGGGTGCATCTATCTCGGCGTCCTGTCGGACCTGGCGAACGGCCCGTTCTCCGCCCTCGGCTCGTCGATGAACGAGGGCCAGCTGGCGTTCTGGAACCAGGTGAACCAGGCGGGCGGCATCGGCGGCTACGACATCGACATCACCACCAACGCCCGCAACACCTCCCTCGACCCACGCACGCATCGCACCGCCTACGCCGAGATCGAGCCGCACGTGCTCGCGCTGGCGATGAGCTTCGGCACCGCCCAGACCATCGCGATGCTCAATCAGATGGACACCGACGACATGGTCAGCGTGGCGGCCACCCAGTGGTCGGGCTGGAACTATCGCAGCGCCGACCGCAATCTGGTGCTCAGCGCGGGCTATTCCTACTGCACGGAGGCGGTGACCGGCCTGGACTGGTTCACCCGCACCCACTACGCCCCGCGCAATATCGCCATCGTCGCCTACCGTGGCAATTACGGCGGCGACTACGCCAGCGGTGCGCTGAAGTGGGCGATCGCCAACGGTGCCACCATCGCCGACCGGGTCGACACCGGCCCCAACGGCGAGGTCGGCAACCAGGACGGACCGGTCGAGGAGGTCCTGGCCGCCGATCCCGACCTGGTCCTGCTGGCCACCGGTCCCGCCGAGACCGCGGAGATCGTCGGCAAGCTGGTGAAGTCGGGCTACACCGGCCGCTTCCTCGGCTCGCTGCCGACCTGGAACGCCGCGCTGTTGCAGACCGCCGCGGCCCCCGCGCTGACGGCGCTCTACAACTACACGACCCCGGTCGACAGCTGGAACGGCGACAGCGTCGGCGCCCGGCACGCCCGCGCCGCCGTCGATCGCGCACCGGCGAACTTCGGCTATTCGCTGGGCTGGGCGATCTCCTATCCGCTCAAGGCCCTGCTCATCGCCGCGGCCGAAGAGGGCGAGCTGACCCGGGCCGGGTTGCGCCGCACGATCGAGGACCTGCGACCCGATGGCGAGGGCATGGTCGTCATCCATCCGGCGGGCGCGGTCCAACCCGATCTGAGCGGTGAGTGGACCTCGGTGTTCGAACCGGACAAGGCCGCGCCGATGGGCGCCAGGGCGATCGAGGTCGGCTATCAGGGCGAGACCCTGGGCAAGCTGGACCTGCACGAGCCCTGCACCCGGCTGTAGTGGCCTCAGCTCGCGGCGATCATGGCGACCGCCGCGAGCGCGAGCACCATGCCCACCTTCTGCGTCCCGCTGATCCGTTCGCCGAGCAGCACCATCGCCAGCAGCACGGTCGCGGCCGGATACAGCGAGCCGATCACGCTGACCACCGACAGCAGCGACCCGTGGAAGGCGTACAGCAGCGCCGCGTTGGCGATCACATCGAGGACGCCGACCGCCAGCGCCAGCCGCAAGGGTTCCCCGCGCAGGCCGCGGAACTGGCCCGCGGCCAGCGCGGAGGTCCACACGACGGCCGTCGCGGCGGCGCGCTGACCGAGCAATGGCCACAGCCCGGCGCTCGCGCTGGTCTCGTGCAGGAAGAAGAACGCGAAGCCGAACGCGGCGCCCGAGCCGACGGTGAGCAGCGCGACCCGACGGGTGAAACGCAGTTCCCGGCCGCCGATGATCTCCTCGGTCGTCTCGTCCGGCGCTTCCCGGCTGACCAGCACCACCGCGACCAGCGCGAGCGCGATTCCCGCGATCGCGGCGGGCCGCGGTCGCTCGCCGAGGAAGAACCCGGCGATCACCGGGATGCCGGCGACCAGCACCGCGGTCACCGGCGACACCACCGACATCGGACCGTCGGCGAGCGCGGCGTAGAACCACCACACCGCCAGTCCGCTGGCGACGCCCGCGGCCAGGCCCCACAGCATCGATGCCGCGTCCGCGTGCCCACCGACCAGCGGCGCGATCAGCAGGACCAGCAGCACCGACCACGGGTAGGACACGACGACCACCCGCAACGCGGTGACCCGCCGGGCGGCGATCCCGCCGAAGAAATCGCTGACTCCGTACCCCGCCGCCGCCACGAGGGCGAGCAGGACGGAGATCAACGCATGCCTTTGACCCGCCGACCGATCTCGCGCGTGACCTCACGCTCGGCCTGCCTGCGGGCGAGGTCCTGACGCTTGTCGTAGTCCTGCTTGCCCTTGGCGAGCGCGAGCTCGACCTTCACCTTGCCGTCGGAGAAGTACATCGACAGCGGCACCAGCGTCTGGTTGCCCTCCCTGGACTTGCCGACCAGGTGCTCGATCTCGCGCTTGTGCAGCAGCAGCTTGCGGGTGCGCCGCGGCGAATGGTTGGTCCACGTGCCGTGGCTGAACTCCGGAATGTGCAGGCCGCGCAGCCAGACCTCGCCGTTGTCGACGGTCGCGAAGGCGTCGACGAGAGACGCCTTGCCTTCGCGCAAGCTCTTGACTTCGGTGCCGACCAGCGCGATCCCCGCCTCATAGGTGTCGAGGATCGTGTAGTTGTGCCGCGCCCGGCGGTTGGTCGCGATGACCTTCCTGCCCTTTTCCTTCATAACGGTCAACTCTAAGTGACCGCGCCAGCCGTTTATTCCAAGGTCCGTCCCACCCTCAGCTCGCCGCGCGCTCGAGGGCGCGGGCCAGGGCTCGGTCGCGTTGTTCCTCGAATCGGGTCGCCTTGGCCTCGAGGTCGAGCAGGTAGGCGTGCAGCTCGTCGCGGGCGCGTTCGCCCTCGTCGCCGAGATCGGTGCGGTCGAAGACCTTCCAGGTGCGCAGCACCGGCTCGAGCACGACGTCGAGGTGCTGGCGCAGGTCGTAGACGCCGTGCTTGGCCAGCATGACCGCGTTGCGACGGAAGTTCGGCTGGTTGAGGCCGGGCATCTGGAAGCGCACGACGACGTCGGTGATGGCGCGCATCGTCGCGTCGGGGGTGAGGTCGAGGGCGGCCGCGCACAGCTTGCGGTAGAAGATCATGTGCAGGTTCTCGTCGGTCGCGATGCGCGCGAGCATGCGGTCGGCGATCGGGTCGTCGCACAGCCTGCCGGTGTTGCGGTGGCTGATCCTGGTCGCCAGTTCCTGAAAGGTGACGTAGGCGACGCCCTTGAGGAACTGCGAACCCTTCTCCGGCTTGGCGATGCCGGCGGTCATGTGCGCCATCCTGGCTTCCTCGAGCGCGACCGGGTCGACCGCGCGGGTCACCACCAGGTAGTCGCGCATGACGATGCCGTGGCGGTTCTCCTCGGCGGTCCAGCGCCCGACCCAGGTGCCCCAGGCGTTGTCGAAGCCGAAGGTGTCGGCGAGCTCGCGGTGGTAGGAGGGCAGGTTGTCCTCGGTGAGCAGGTTGGTGATCATGGCCGCCTTGGCCACCTCGCTGAGTCGCGACTGCTCCGGGTCCCAGTCGATCCCACCCATCGCGGCGAAGTTGCGGCCCTCGTCCCACGGCACGTAGTCGTGCGGGTGCCAGTCCTTGGCCTTGGCCAAGTGGTCGTTCAGGTTCGCTTCGGCGGTCGGTTCGAGCTCGGCCAGGATGTCGCTGTCGGAGAGCTGGAGCGTCAAGATGTCACCTCGGAGTTGGCGGGCGGGAAAGGCGGACCCCCTGCGCCCACCATGCTGTGTGGACGCGTCCGCGGCGGTCACATGACGAAACACTGTGTTCGCTCACAGGAACCGACCGTCCGGGCTAGGCGGGCGGTAGTGCCGGACCGAACTGATCGATACGCAGGGGCAGGGCGGGCCACGGGGTGCGGTCGGGGGTCAGCTCGCCGACGACCAGCACGCCCGCGGCGTCGAAGGCGGCCCTGGCCCGGTCGAGGTGGTCACCCGAGGTCACCAGCACCGCGGCGCGCAGCTGGTGCTCGGCCATCAGCGCCGCCGTGAAGCGGGCATTGGCCACGGTCGAATCGGCCTGCGGCTCACGCAGGATCCGCGCCGGGTCGATGCCCGCCGCCACCAGCCAATCGGCCATCGCGTCCGCCTCGCTCAGCCCGGCCCGTGGATTGCCGCCCGTAACGATGATCGGCGACCACGGCGCGAACACCGCCTGCACGAGGCCGGCCCGTAACCGCCGGACCAGTTCCGGGCGCACGGTGCCCTCTGGCGTCAGGCCGTAGCCCAGGATCACCACGGCGGTGTCCTCGCCGTAGGTGCCGGGCAGCGACGGCGTCAGAAGGCGGGGCAGGTCTCGCACGCCGATCGGCGACGAGGGCTCCGCGCTGCCCGATGGTGCTGCCGCACAGACGATTCCGGTCGCGGTCAGGACCGCGCACACCCCTCGCGTCACCCAGGTCACCCACACCGTTCCCGTCGCCTCCTCGGGCCGGGACCGATCGCCGCGATCGGTCGAGGAGGCCTACAGTGCGCCGGGAAGCGGGCCGCAGGCAGGGCTATGACCTGCGGCTACCACAGGTCACAGCGCTCGGCGTCATCCACTGGTCCGCAGCATCGCAAACATTCCGGAACCGCTCGGGTACCGAAACGCCGTGGGCGGGCGCGTGGATGAGAGGTCAGCCGCCGGGGCGCAGGGCCAGATAGAGCGCCAGCGCCGAGGCGAAGAGGAGGAGCAGCGCGACGGTCGACCAGCGCGGCCTGCCCCGGTGAACCACCGGCTGGTGACCGCCGAGCAGGCTCGGCGCGACGACCGGGTCGATGTGCCGGTGCGGCAGCGGCGGCAGCGGAGCGTCGGCGCCGCCCGAGCTCGTGCCGCCCGACGAGTCGCTGTCGGAGCCTTCACCGTTCGCCATGGCTCGACAGTATCGCGCGCCACCCCGGTTCGTCGCGCGTTCCTTTTCCGCTCACTGTTCGGCGAGCGCGGCCAGCACCCCCTCGCCGTAGCGGGCCAGTTTGTTCTCGCCGACGCCGCCGACGGTACCGAGTTCGGCGAGCGAACCCGGTTTGCGCGCAACGATTTCGCGCAGTGTCGCGTCGTGGAAGACCACGTAGGCGGGCACGCCCTGCTCCTTGGCGGTGGCCGCGCGCCAGGCCCGCAGCCGCTCGAACAGCGGCAGATCGGTCGCGGGCAGATCGACGGCCGCCTTGGCCGATTTCGCGCTGCGCGCGGGCCGGGCGGCGCGTTCGGGCTCGCGGCGCATCGGCACCTTCTTACCCTCGAACAGCACCTCGTTGCTGGCGTCGGTCAGGGTGAGCACGCCGTACTCCCCCCGCACCGCGAGCAGTCCGCCGGCGAGCAACTGCCGCGTCACGCCCCGCCATTCGGTGTCGCGCAGGTCGGTGCCGATCCCGAACACCGACAGCTCGTTGTGCCGGTGCTGGGTGATCTTCGGATTCGTCTTGCCCAGCAGGATGTCGATCAGGTGGCCCGCGCCGAAGGCCTGTCCGCGTTCCCGCTCGAGCCGCAGCACCGTGGAGAGCAGCTTCTGTGCCGGGACCGTGCCGTCCCAGGTCTCCGGCGGGTTCAGGCACACATCGCAGTTGCCGCAGGGTTGGCCGGGCTGCCCGAAATAGTTCAGCAGCCGCACGCGACGGCAGCCCACCGTCTCGCACAGCGCGAGCATGGCGTCCAGATGCAGTTGCAGCTGTCTGCGGTGCGCGGCGTCGCCTTCGCTCGAGTCGATCATCTTGCGCTGCTGAACGACATCGGCGAGGCCGTAGACCATCCACGCGGTCGACGGCTGGCCGTCGCGGCCGGCGCGACCGGTTTCCTGGTAGTAGCCCTCCACCGACTTGGGCAGGTCCAGATGGGCGACGAACCGCACGTCGGGCTTGTCGATGCCCATGCCGAAGGCGATGGTGGCCACCACGATCAGGCCGTCCTCCCGCAGGAACCTGGCCTGGTTCTCGGCGCGGGTCCGGTTGTCCAGGCCCGCGTGATAGGGCACCGCGCGCACGCCGTTCTCGTTGAGCATCGCGGCGGTCTTCTCCACCGAATTGCGCGACAGGCAGTAGACGATGCCCGCGTCGCCGGCGTGCTCGGCGCGGATGAAGTCGAGCAGCTGCCGGTCGGCGCGGTTCTTCGACTCGATCCGGTACTGGATGTTGGGGCGGTCGAAGCTGGAGACGAACTGCTTCGCCGCACCCAGGTCGAGCCGCTCGACGATCTCGGCGCGGGTCTTCTCGGTGGCGGTCGCGGTGAGCGCGATGCGCGGGACATCGGGCCAGCGCTCGTGCAGCAGCGACAGTGCGAGATAGTCGGGCCGGAAGTCGTGGCCCCACTGCGACACGCAGTGCGCCTCGTCGATCGCGAACAGCGCCACCGTGCCGCGGTCGAGTAGCCGCAGCGTGGACTCCAGGCGCAAGCGTTCGGGCGCGAGATAGAGCAGGTCGAGATCACCGGCGACGAACTGCGCCTCCACCGTGCGCCGCTGATCCGGGGACTGGGTGGAGTTGAGGAACCCGGCCCGCACGCCGAGCGCGCTGAGCGCGTCGACCTGGTCCTGCATGAGCGCGATCAGCGGGGAGACGACCACGCCGACGCCGGGCCGCACCAGCGACGGCACCTGGTAGCACAGCGATTTACCGCCACCGGTCGGCATCAGGACCAGCGCGTCACCGCCGCCGACGACCTGCTCGACGATGGCGGCCTGGTCGCCGCGGAAGGCGTCGTAGCCGAAGACCCGGCGCAGGACCTCCTCGGCGGTCTCCGGGCGAGCGGGGGCCGCCGCGCGGCCGGGCGTGGCCGGAGCGAGGTCGTCGAAGTGGAAGCCGCCGGTGTCGTCGAAATCGTGCTCGGAGACATAGCCACCGTCGGACGGGTACGCGTCGTCGGGCGGGAAGTCTTCGGGCGGGAAGTCGTCGACATCGGGGGCCGTGGCGCCGGAATTGCTCACCGGGCCATCCTACGAGCGTGGACCGGGACCGCAGCCCGTCCGCCGGGCCCGACGACGTGGTTCACCGGCCCCCGCTCACATGTGGATAACCCCGATCAGCCGCGCAAACGGGCGAGGACCTCGTCCTGGAGCAGGCCGTTGCTGGCCACCGCGTCACCGCCGTGCGGACCGGATCGGCCGTCCAGGGAGGTGAACGCGCCACCTGCCTCACGGACCAGGATGTCGAGCGCGGCCAGGTCCCACAGCGACACCTCCGGCTCGGCGGCGATGTCGACCGCACCCTCGGCGACCAGGCAGTAGTTGAAGAAATCGCCGTAGCCGCGAACCCGCCATACCGCGTCGGTGAGATCGATGAATCGCTCCCGCAGCCCGCGCTCGTGCCAGCCCGACAGGCTGGAGAAGGCCAGACTGGCCGAGTCGAGAGCGCCCACCGCCGACACGGTGATCGGCTTCGGCGCGCCGGGGTGCACCTGCGCCCACGCGCCCGAGCCCGCGGCCGCCCACCAGCGCCTGCCCAGCGCGGGCGCGCTGACCACGCCGACCACCGGCACACCGTCGACGAGCAGCGCGATCAGGCTGGCCCAGACCGGCACGCCACGGACGAAGTTCTTGGTGCCGTCGATCGGGTCGACCACCCACTGCCTGCCGGTGAACTCCGCGTCGCCGCCGAATTCCTCGCCGAGCACGGCGTCGTCGGGGCGTTCGGCGGCGAGCACGCGCCGGATGACCTGCTCGACCGCCAGGTCGGCATCCGAGACCGGCGTCAGGTCCGGCTTCGAGTCGACCTTCAGATCGACGGCGCCGAAACGCACCCGCGAGATCGCGTCGGCCTCGTCGGCCAGTCGGAGGGCAAGGTCCAGGTCAGCGGAGTAGGCAGCCACACAGCCAGTGTATTTGGGTGCGCGGCGGCTCCCGACGCCGCGGCCCGCGGACGTGCCGCTCGGCCGGAAGCACGCGTGCTCACGGTGGCCGCCGGGTGCGCGGCGCGGCCTCACCGCCGGGCCGAGCACACGCTCAGGCCGCGACCTGCGCCGCCCGCGCCGCGACCAGAGCGCTCGCCCACCAGTGCACCTGGTCGAGCAGCGCCTGCGCCGCGGCCTCGAACTCCTGCGGCTCCCGCAGCCGCCCGTCCTCGTCGAAGAGCAGGTAGTAGCGCGGGAAGGAGACGTAGTTGCGCACGGTGTGGGCGTTGAGCTCGTTGAACACCTGGCGCAGGTGCTCGATCGCCAGCAGTCCGCCGGAGCCACCGCTGTAGCCGACGAAGCCGATCGTCTTGGCGTCCCACTGGGTGTAGTGCCAGTCGATGGCCGACTTCAGCGCGGCCGGGTAGCTGCGGTTGTAGTCGGGCGTGACGACGACATAGGCGTCGGCGGCGGCCAGCCGTTCGGTGAACTCGGCCATTCCCGCCGGACGCGGCATGTCGGGGTCCACCGCGGGCGGCACCGGCGGCAGCGCGGCGGGCAACTCGGCCTCGGCCAGGTCGATGATGTCGACGTCGAAGCGGTCGTCGACCTGCTGGGCGAACCAGCGCGCGACCACCGGCCCGAACCGGCCCTCGCGGACGCTGCCGATGATGATCGCGAGCTTCAGTGGCTGTGTGGACACCGCGTTCTCCTCTGTCGTCTGCCCGGCCCGATCGGCCGGTGTCTCCACCGTCGCCGTTCGCGACGCTGTCAGGGAGACCACGCTGAGAGTGGTAGTGGCACGGCCACTCTCCGGGCCGCGCCGGTGGGTACCGTCGATCGGGTGAGCGACAACGAACTCGGTCTGTTCCTGCGGACCCGCCGCGAGGCCGTCACACCCGCCGAGGTCGGGCTGCCCGCCGGGCCGCGCAGGCGCACGCCGGGGCTGCGCCGCGCGGAGGTCGCGATGCTGGCGGGGGTCAGCGTGGAGTACCTGATCCGGCTCGAGCAGGGTCGCGACCGGCACCCCTCGCCGCCGGTGCTGTCCGCGCTGGCCGAGACGCTGCGGCTGAGCCCGCGCGAACGGGTGCACCTGCACCAACTCACCAAGGGCATGTCCGGTTTCAGCTGCGGCGCCGCCGAGAACGGCCCGAACCGCACGGTCCGGCCGACGATCCGCGCGATCCTCGACCAGCTCGAGCCTGCGCCCGCCGCGATCACCAACCGGTTCACCGAAGTGCTGGCCTGCACCGCCGGCTACCGCACGCTGATGGCGCCCAGCGGCCTGTTCGAGCAGGGCGAACCGGCCAATGTCGCGCGGTTCGTCTTCACCCATCCCGGCGCGCGCGAGCTGTATCCGGACTGGGACGAGGCCGCCGACAAGCTCGTCGCCTCGCTCAAGCAGGGCCCGTTCCGCGCCGACCCGATGGTGGCGGCGCTGGTCGACGAGCTGACCGTGACCGCGGGCGCCCCGTTCACCGACCGGCTGGCCGCGCTGCCGGGACTGCCGCCCTCGGGCGGGATCAACCGGATCAGTCATCCCGAGGCGGGCACGCTGCGGCTGGCCTACGAATCGCTGGATCTGTCCATCGACGACGACCAGTCGCTGTATGTCCTGCTGCCCGCCGACGAGGCCAGCGCGACGGCACTGGATCGACTGCTCGGGCGACGTCCCGGCGGCCTGCGCGCCATCGCGAGCTGACCCGCGCGGGTGCGCGTGTTTCACCGTGTCGGAGCCGACCGGTAACCTTGGGAATCGTGCATCCTGACGTTATCGCCGACCTCGCCGAACTCGACACCACGCTCAAGACGGTCGAGTCGGTCCTCGATGTCGAGGAGCTACGCCGTCGTATCGACGAGCTCGAGCACCAGGCGGCCGATCCCGAGCTGTGGAACAACCAGGACCACGCCCAGCAGGTGACCAGCGAGCTGTCGCACGCCCAGAGCGAACTGCGCCGCGTGGAGGAACTGCGTCAGCGCCTCGAAGACCTGCCGGTGCTCTACGAACTGGCCGAGTCCGAGGAAGGCTCCGCGGCCGAGGAAGCCACCGCCGACGCCGACAACGAGCGCGCCGCGCTGCGGGTCGACATCGAGGCGATGGAGGTGCGCACCCTGCTCTCGGGCGAGTACGACAAGCGCGACGCGCTGGTCAACATCCGTTCCGGCGCCGGTGGCGTCGACGCCGCGGACTGGGCGCAGATGCTGATGCGCATGTACATCCGCTGGGCCGAGCGGCACAAGTACGTCGTCGAGGTCTACGACACCTCCTACGCCGAGGAGGCGGGCATCAAGAGCGCCACCTTCGCGGTGAAGTCGCCCTACGCCTACGGCACCCTCTCGGTGGAGATGGGCACGCACCGGCTCGTCCGGATCAGCCCGTTCGACAACCAGGGCCGTCGCCAGACCTCCTTCGCCGAGGTCGAGGTGCTGCCGGTGGTCGAGACCACCGACCACATCGAGATCCCCGAGGGCGAGGTCCGCGTCGATGTGTACCGCTCCTCGGGCCCGGGTGGGCAGAGCGTCAACACCACCGACTCCGCGGTGCGCCTGACCCACATCCCCACCGGCATCGTGGTGACCTGTCAGAACGAGAAGTCACAGCTGCAGAACAAGATCTCGGCCATGCGCGTGCTGCAGGCCAAGCTGCTCGAGCGCAAGCGCCAGGAGGAGCGCGCGCAGATGGACGCGCTCAAGACCAACGAGGGCGCCTCGTGGGGCAACCAGATGCGTTCGTACGTGCTGCACCCGTACCAGATGGTCAAGGACCTGCGCACCAACTATGAGGTGAACAACCCCTCGGCGGTGCTCGACGGCGACATCGACGGCTTCATCGAATCCGGAATCCGTTGGCGCATGCGGGAACAGGCCGACGCGTAGCCACCTGTTCGCTCGGCCGGTGTGACGCTGTTCGCGTTTGACCGGGCACCGTGACCCCGCTGTAACCTTTCGGGTGTGTGTTCGAGCGAACCGGAACTGTGCCAGCGCAAGCCCCGTCGACTCTCGGCCGGGGCGAGGCGATGAGCGGCGTCCTGGCGATCAACACGGCACCGGAGATCACCGCGTGGCTGCGGTCCAGCGGGCTCGAGATCGTCCTGCTGGTGGTCGGCGCGATGCTGTTCGGCCGGTTCGCGGCGTTCGTGCGCGACCGGGTGACCACCAAGATCGACGCGGGTTTCCACTCGAGCGACGCGCTGGTCCGCACCGAGGCCGCCAAGCACCGGCACGCCCTGGCCCAGGTGATCACCTGGGTGGTGCTGACCATCGTCTACGTGCTGGTCGGCATGGAGGTGCTGCGCAGGCTCGGCTTCGCGGTGACGGGTCTGGTGGCGCCGGCGGCGGTGCTCGGCGCGGCGCTGGGTTTCGGCGCGCAGCGGATCGTCCAGGACATCCTGGCCGGGTTCTTCCTGATCACCGAGCGTCAGTACGGCTTCGGTGACGTAGTGCGGATCGCGGTCACCGGATCGGCCGACGCGGCCGAGGGCACCGTGGAGGACGTGACGTTGCGCATCACCACGCTGCGCAACTCCGACGGCGAGGTCATCACGGTCCCCAACGGGCAGATCGTGAAGGTGACCAACCTGTCCAAGGACTGGGCACGCGCCGCGATCGACGTGCCGGTGTCGGCGCAGGCCGACATCACCAAGATCAACGAAATCCTGCACGAGGTGTGCACCAAGGCCTACCAGGACCGCCGCCTCAAGCCGCTGCTGCTCGACGAACCGTCCGTGATGGGTGTGGAAGATCTCTCGCTCGACGAGATGAACATCCGGATGGTTGCCCGCACATTGCCGGGCAAACAATTCGAGGTGGGGCGCGAGCTGCGCGTGCGCGTCGCGGCCGCCCTGCGTAAGGAAGGAATCAGTGAAACCACGTAAGTCGACGGCGATCCTCATGGCCACCTGGGTGTCCACGTTCGTCGTCTATCTGTTCGTCAAGCCCGCCGACACCACCAGCACCGGACCGGTCTCGCTCCTCAACGCCGTCCCCACCTGGGTCGATCAGACGCCATAGGGTTGCTCGACGCCTCGCCGAGGCCGTCGGGGCCCGGTCACCGGGGAGGTCGCTGGCTACACTGGCTCCCCGTGATCACCATGCGCAACGTCACCAAGTCGTACAAGACCTCGACGCGGCCGGCGCTGGACAACGTCTCCGTCGAGGTGGACAAGGGCGAATTCGTCTTCATCATCGGCCCGTCCGGTTCGGGGAAGTCGACCTTCATGCGACTGCTGCTCAAGGAGGAGTCGCCGACCGCGGGCGAGATACGGGTGGCCGATTTCCGGGTCGACCGGTTGCCGGGGCGCAAGGTACCCAAGTTGCGCCAGCGGATCGGCTGCGTCTTCCAGGATTTCCGGCTGCTCCAGCAGAAGACCGTGGAACAGAACGTGGCCTTCGCGCTCGAGGTGATCGGCAAGCGGCGTCAGTTCATCGAACGCACCGTGCCCGAGGTGCTCGACATGGTCGGGCTCGGCGGCAAGGGCAATCGGCTGCCCTCGGAGCTGTCCGGTGGTGAGCAGCAGCGCGTGGCGATCGCGCGCGCGTTCGTCAACCGGCCGCTGGTGCTGCTCGCCGACGAGCCCACCGGCAACCTCGACCCCGACACCAGCGCCGACATCATGGCGCTGCTGGAACGGATCAACCGCACCGGCACGACCGTGTTGATGGCCACCCACGACAACCACATCGTCGACGCGATGCGCAGGCGGGTGGTGGAGCTCGACCACGGCAGACTCGTGCGTGACGAAGCGACCGGTGTCTACGGGGTGGGGCGATAATGCGACTGAGTTTCCTGTTCACCGAGGTCGCCGACGGTCTGCGCCGCAACCTGACGATGACCATCGCGATGATCCTGACCACCGCGGTCTCGCTGATGATGCTCGGCGGCGGCATGCTGTCGGTGCGGATGGCCGACAAGACCGAGAACTTCTTCATCGGCAGGCTCGAGGTGCGGTTCTATCTCGACGACGCCGTCTCCGACACCGACCCGGACTGCGCCGCCGACCCGTGCAAGTCGCTGCTCGCGGATCTGAAGGGCACCTCCGGCGTGGAGAGCGTGCAGTTCCTCAACCGCGCCGACGCGCTCGAGGAGGCCAAGAAGCTGTTCGCCGATCAGCCCGAGATGGTGCAGTACATCGCCGACTCACCGCTGCCCGCCTCACTGCGGGTGAAGATGACCGACGCCGATCAGTACCAGCACATCTACGACAGCTTCGCGACCAGGCCGGGCGTGCGGATCGTCGCCAACGACAAGGAGTTCGTCGACCGGCTGGTCAGCCTGTTCGACGGCCTGCGCAATGCCGCGTTCGGTCTGGCGCTGGTGATGGCGCTGGCGGCGATGCTGCTGGTGCTGAATATGGTGCAGATCGCCGCGTACACGCGGCGCACGGAAGTCGGCATCATGCGCCTGGTCGGCGCGACCCGCTGGTATACCCAGCTGCCGTTCCTCTTGGAGGCGGTCGCGGCCGCGTTCGTCGGCTCGGTGCTGGCGATCCTCGGGCTGGTCATCGCCCGGCCGCTGGTCATCGACCGCGCGCTGGGCCCGCTGTTCGACAGCAATGTGTTCCCGCGCATCACCGGCGACGACATCGCCGTGGTCGCGCTGACCATCGCCCCGATCGGCATCGTGTTCGCCGCCGTGACGGCCTATCTCACCCTGCGCTTCTACGTCAGGGAGTAGTCCCGACACCGCGCCGGCGGGGACTTGTTATCGCGTCCCCGCCAGCGGCGTCTGTGCGCCGAGTGAGGCGCCGAGTTGCGCGATGAGTTCGGTGCGCTGGCGGTCCAGATCGGCGATGCGCCGGTCCAGCTCGGCGGTGCGCTCGGACATGATCCGCACCGACATCTCGCATGCCTGCACCGGTCCGTCCGGTTCGGCGCACGGCATCAGCTGAGCGATGTCCTCGGTGGTGAGGCCTGCCGCGAGCAGCTCACGGATCTTCGCCACGGCCGCCACCGCCGATTCCGGATAGCTGCGATAGCCGTTCGGGTCGCGGTGCGGATGCAGCAGCGACTGCTCCTCGTAGTAGCGCAGCAGCCGCGTGCTGACCCCGGTCCGGTGCGCGAGCTCGCCGATCAGCATGTGATCGCCCGCACGTTGGCCTTGACCTTCACACCCATGTGAATCCCTAACCTCCGGCGCATGACAACGATTCCCCTGCGGACCACCGTCCACGGCTCCGGCCCCGGTCTCGTGCTCGCCCACGGCGCCGGTGGCGCGATCGCGAGCAACTTCGGCGTCGTCCTCGCCGACCTGGCCGCCGAGCACACGGTGGTCGCCTCCGACTATCCCGACGACGACACCCCGCTCGACCTCGATACCCTCGCCGACGCACTGGTGGCGGCCGCGGTCGAGGCGGGCGTGCCGACCTTCACCGTCATCGGTTTCTCCCTCGGCACCGCCGTCGCCGTGCGCGCGGCCGCCCGGCATCCGCAGCGGGTCACCGGTCTGATCCTCACCGCCGGGTTCGCCGCCCCGGACAACCGCGCCCGGCTGGCCGTGCGGGCCTGGCAGGAGCTGCTCGCGCGCGACGCCTCCGACAGCTTCGCCCGGCTGGTCCTGCTGACCGGGTTCTCGCCGGAGTTCGTCAACGCGCTGCCCGCGGCCGCGGTCGACGAGCTGGTCGCCCAGACCGCCGCCTCGATCCCGGGTGGGACCAGGCAGCAGGCCGCGCTCATCGAGACCGTCGACACCACCGCGGACCTGGCGGGCATCACCGTGCCGACGCTGATCGTGAACACCACCGCCGATCTCCTCGTCGACCCGGCCAATTCCCGCGCCCTGGCGGCCGCGATTCCCGATGCCGAGTACACCGAGATCGACGCGGGTCATGTGGTGATGGCCGAGCAGCCCGACGAATGGCGCAAGGTGCTGCTGGAGTTCCTGACGCGACACGGTCGGTAGTCCGCGGTCAGCCGAGGGCGCGCAGCCGCGGCCACACCTGCGACCACGGCCGCACCGGCTCGCGGCAGACGAACAGCGGTGCGCCCTGCTCGTCGTTGTCGAGGCCGAGTCCGTTGTCGAGCACGCCCGCCGGTTCGACGACCCCGCACAGGCCGTCGAGCCGGTCGCGCTCGATGCCGACGGTGAGCACCGTGGTCGCGGTGTCCGGCGGCGGGCCCCACCACCAGTAGGCGTTGTGGCCCGAATACGGTGTCGGCAGACCGTATTCGGCGCCGTAGCGTTCGATGGCACCCGCTTCGCCGTAGTTCGCGGTGAGCACGGCGGCCCCCGGTGGCCGGGCGGCCGCGATCTGCGCGACATAACCGGGCCAGCCGACGGTCTCCCCGGCGTCGTAGTTCACCGCGAGCACCGGCGAGTCCGGCAGCTGCGCGACCGGGAGCACCGGCAGGAACAGCATCGCCGACAGCACCGCGTTCACCGCGACCACCGAACCCACTGCCACCCAGCGCTTTCGCGAGTCCCCGAGCACCGTGGCGAGCCCGACCGAGCCGGCGGCGAGCAGCACCGGATACATCCCACCGAGGTAGTACGCCTTGCCACCCGCCACCAGGAACAGCACGAACAGCAGGCCGTAGGCGAGCGCGAACGCCTGATACCGCGAGCGCCACAGCCGCCACAGTCCGTATCCCCACAGCGGCACCAGCAGCGGGCCGAACAGCCCGAACTGCAAGAGCACGAACATGATCGGCGAATCCGAGGTCCCCGACGACCCACCCGCGATCGCCCGGCTCAACGCCCACTGCGGCCAGCCGTTGTCGGCCTGCCACCACAGATACGGCGCCGCGAGCACCGCCGAGATCCCGAGCGCGACCGCGAAATACCCGGTGGCGAAGACTCTGCGCCGACCGGTCAGCAGCAGCGCGAAGACGAGCGCGCCGACGGGCACGACGATCAGCACCTTGTTCTGCACCGCGAGCCCGGTCACCGCGCCGACCGCGAGCCACCATCGCGGATCGGCTCCGCGCACCAGCTTCAGCACCAGCAGGCAGATCAGCGACCAGCCCGCCAGGTCGAACACCGTGGTTCCGAACAGATGCCCGGCCGCCTGCATTATGGCCGCGCTCGCCACCGCGGCGGCCGCCAGCGCCCGCGCGCCGCGTCCGCCGCCCAGTTCTTTCGCCATGAGCCCGGCGCAGACCACGACGAAGGTCGCGGCGGCCACCGCTGGCAGCCGCAATACCCACAGCGCATCGGGGTCGATCGTGGCCATGAGCCGGGCGAGCGCGGGTGTCAGTGGGGGCTGATCGGGATATCCCCAGTCCAGCCGGCGGCCCGCCGCCAGGAAGTACATCTCGTCACGGTGGTAGCCGTAGCGCGTCGTGGTGATCAACAGAACAAGGGCGAAAACCGACGCGATCACGGTCACTCGTCCAGACTGACACGAAATCCCCGATTTCGCGGACATCGACGAGCTTCTTACTCCAGAGTAAGATAGTCTTACCGAGGAGTAAGATAGCTGGGGTCCACAGCGCCCCGACAGCCGAGGAAATCAGGTGATGATGAGCACTCGAGACAGCGCGACGAAGCGACGTCCGAACGACACGTCCGCGGTCGGCCTCAGCCAGCCCAAGCGGGACTGGATGGGCGCCGCCATGCGCGCTTTGACGACCATTACCGGGTCGGAGCTCGCCGAGAAGTACAACCTGCGCAAGCCCATCGAACGCGTCACCTACGAGGGCACCAAGACCGGGTTCCGCACCCTGGGCGCGGCGACCCGGACCTTCGCCAAGGTCACCGGCGGCGGCCAGCCCAAGCGGCTGCCCGACAACGAGGCCAAGACGAAGGACTACTTCGACCTCACCCCCTCCGACGAGCAGCAGATGATCGTCGAGACGGTGAAGGACTTCGCCGGTGAGATCCTGCGCCCGGCCGCCTACGAGGCCGACAACGCGGCCAAGGCGCCGCGCGATCTGCTCGAGCGCGCCGCCGAACTCGGCATCACCCTGATCAACGTGCCCGAGGAGCTCGAAGGCGCGGCCAGCGAGCGTGGCGCCGTCACCAACGCCCTGGTGGCCGAGGCCCTCGCGCACGGCGACATGGGTCTGGCGCTGCCGATCCTGGCGCCCAGCGGCGTGGCCGTCGCGCTGTCCCAGTGGGGCACCGACGCCCAGCAGCAGACCTATCTGCCCGCCTTCACCGGCGAGAACGTGCCGCAGGCGTCCGTGGTGATCAACGAGCCGCGCGCGCTGTTCGACCCGTTCGCCCTGCAGACCAAGGCCACCCGCTCCCCCAGCGGCTTCCGCCTCTCCGGCGTGAAGAGCCTGGTCCCGGCCGCCGCCGATGCCGAACTGTTCATCGTGGCCGCCGAGCTCGACGGGCGCCCCGCGCTGTTCATCGTCGAGTCCGACACCGCCGGTCTGTCCGTCGAGGCCGACCCGAGCATGGGTCTGCGCGCCGCGGGCCTGGGTCGCCTGGTGCTCGACAACGTGGCGGTCGGCGCCGACGCCGTGCTCGGCGACGGCGACGCCAAGGCGCGCGCCGAGGAGTACGCCGACGCGGTACAGCTGGCTCGCCTGGGTTGGTCGTCGCTGGCGATCGGCACCGGCCAGGCCGTGCTGGACTACGTGATCCCCTACGTGAACGAGCGCGAAGCGTTCGGTGAGCCGATCTCGCACCGTCAGGCGGTCGCGTTCATGGTCGCCAACATGGCCATCGAGCTCGACGGTCTGCGGCTGGTGACCCTGCGTGGCGCCTCGCGCGCGGAGCAGGGACTGTCGTTCGCCCGCGAGGCGGCGCTGGCGCGCAAGCTGGCCACCGACAAGGGCATGCAGATCGGCCTGGATGGCGTGCAGCTGCTCGGCGGTCACGGCTTCACCAAGGAACACCCGGTCGAGCGGTGGTACCGCGACCTGCGAGCCGTCGGCGTTGCCGAGGGCGTGGTGCTGGTCTAGTCGGTCCGTCTTCGATACCCAGGAGAATTCCATGATCAATCTCGAACTCCCCAAGAAGCTGAAGGCGAGCGCCAACCAGGCCCACCAGGTCGCCTCCCAGATCTTCCGTCCCATCTCCCGCAAGTACGACCTCGCCGAGCACGAGTACCCGGTCGAGCTCGACACCATGGCCGCCATGATCGAGGGCCTGTCGGACTCCGGCACCCAGAAGATCGGTGGCGCCGCCGGCGGTCGCGGTGACGAGGCCGACGCCGACGTGGTCGCCAACGCCAACGGCGGCAACATGTCCGCGCTGCTCAACGCGCTGGAGACGTCGTGGGGCGATGTCGGCCTGATGCTGACCATCCCCTACCAGGGTCTGGGCAACGCCGCGATCGCCGCGGTCGCCACCGACGAACAGCTGGAGCGCTTCGGCAAGGTGTGGGCCGCGATGGCCATCACCGAGCCGTCCTTCGGTTCCGACTCCGCCGCCGTCACCACCACCGCCGTCCTCGACGGTGACGAGTGGGTGCTCAACGGCGAGAAGATCTTCGTCACCTGCGGTCAGCGCGCCACCCACATCGTGGTGTGGGCCTCGGTCGACAAGAGCCTGGGTCGCGCGGCGATCAAGTCCTTCGTCGTCCCGCGCGACGCTCCGGGCCTGTCGGTGGCGCGGCTCGAGCACAAGCTCGGCATCAAGGCCTCCGACACCGCGGTGCTGCTGCTGCAGGACTGCCGCATCCCGGCCGACAACATCCTCGGCTCGCCGGAAGTCAACGTGGAGAAGGGCTTTGCCGGGGTCATGCAGACCTTCGACAACACCCGCCCGCTGGTGGCCGCGATGGCCGTCGGTGTCGCCCGCGCCGCGCTCGAGGAACTGCGCACCATCCTCACCGAGGCCGGTGTCGAGATCTCCTACGACACCCCCGCGATCAATCAGCACGCCGCCGCCGCCGAATTCCTGCGCCTGGAAGCCGATTACGAGTCGGCCTATCTGCTCTCGCTGCGCGCGGCGTGGATGGCCGACAACAAGAAGCCGAACTCGCTCGAGGCTTCCATGTCCAAGGCCAAGGCGGGCCGCACCGGCACCGACGTCACCCTCAAGGCCGTCGAACTGGCGGGCACCCTTGGCTACTCCCAGCGCCTGCTCCTGGAGAAGTGGGGCCGCGACTCGAAGATCCTCGACATCTTCGAAGGCACCCAGCAGATCCAGCAGCTGATCGTGGCTCGCCGCGTGCTCGGAAAGACCAGCGCCGAGCTCAAGTGAGCCGGTAGACGGCGCGAAACCGGTGCGAGCCGCGATGACTCGCACCGGTTTCGCGTTGCGGGAAGTTGTCGGGGCGGCTGACTAAGGTGACACCGTCGCGTGCCGCGGGGCAGGCAGAAGCGAGGGTGGCATGGGCTGGACAGCGAACGGACTGCTCGTCGAAGGGGCGGTCGATCCGACGCGGTTGCCGGGGCACCCCGGCGGTAGCGGCGAGACCGTCGATCTGGCGCAGGCGTTCTCGCGTCCGGTCGACTACGCGGTCGCCGAGGTGGACGGCTGGACGTCGATTCTGGATCCGCACATCCTGGTGACCTTCGACGACGACGTGGTCCTCGCGCTCGCGGAAACTCGCCGCGCACTGGCCTATGTCGCCCACAGCGTGTCGGACGTCTACGGATTCACTTGGTACTCCGGCGGTCAGCCGATTCGGCGAATCATCTACTCCGCCGGCGAGCTCGCCGACGAATCCGGCGAGGTACTGCCCGACGAAGCCCGGCTCGAAGCCGCCATCGACGAGGACTTCACCTTCGACATCATCGCCGGGCTGACCGGACTCGGCTGGGGCAAGATCGCCGACGCCACCTATCGCGTGTGGACGGCCTGAAGACGGATCGACCAACGCCGCGGGGCCGTGTGGATCAGCCGAACCGGACATCAACCCCGAGCAGTCGCCGAACCCTTCAGCCCTGGTTGACCGGACATCTCCGTCTTGGGATGATCTGACGATGACTTCTCTTTGCCGAAAGGCCGATGGCGCGTAAGCCGCCGGGCCGGATGCGGGCCGTACCACTGGCGCATCCGCCGATCTCTCCAATCAGGAACAGACGTGTCGTCGCCGGGGTTTCCGCGCGGACGCAGCACGAAATCGCGCAGTTCGAGGATGCCCGGTGGTGGCCGGGCGCGGTCGACGAAGCGTTGACGAGTTGGGTTGCCAGGGTGCACGGGCCACGGCGGTGGTTGCTCGAGCTCAGTCGCGGGCCAGGGTGTGGTGTACCGGAATGTTGTCCCGCGGTGAACAATTCACGAGAAGTCCTCGAGCAGGCCCTGTGCGCGCTGCCCCGCGCGGCGGCACGGGAACTCCGCGTTCTCGTCCGCCCTCTCGACGAGCGTTTCCTCTCCCGCACGCACCCCGATCCGACCGCCGCGCCGGATAGTCCCTGGTGGCAGCGGCGCTGCTGATCCTGCCCCGTCGAGACCCGATCCGCTCCCCGCTCAGAGGGCTGTCTGGTCGTCGAGGTGCAGGCGGCGGTCGAGGCGGTGGGGGTCGACGTCGAGGAGTTTGCGGTCCCAGTGGGCGAGGTCGGCGGCGGCGGCGTAGGTGGTGTCGAGGAAGTGCAGGAGGGTAGCGTCGGGGTCGTCGGACTTGCGGACGACGTCGTACGGGAGGACGAATTCGCCCAGGGTGGAATCCCATTCGGCGCCGTCGGGGCCCGCGGGCTTGGTGGAGTAGCCGTCGGGCGCCGGGTAGGCGTAGGCGTAGAAGGTGCCCTCGGTGCCGCCCGCCCAGAAGCCGGCGCTGGCGCACTCGCGGGAGTAGGCCTCCTCCATGACCCAGTCGGCGCAGTTGGGCGCGCCGCCGGGGTGCGGCGGCGCGGTGCGGCCGGAGAAGCGGGTGCAGGCCAGGTCCAGGGAACCCCAGAACACGTGCACCGGACTGGTTTTCCCGGCGAAGCCGGCGCGCCAGAGCTGGAAGACCCGCTCGGCCTGGACCAGCTGCTGCCAGAACAGGTGCACGGCGTCGCCGTCGTAGGAGTGATGGGTGGTGTCCTCGGCGAACGGGATCGCGGGGTCGACCTCGTTGGGTGAGGCCTCGATGTCGACGACGATGTCGAGCCGGCCGAGGACATGGCCCAGCTCGGCGTAGAAGTCGGCGACGGTGCGCGGGCGCAGCGCGATCATGGCGCGGCGGCCGTCGCTGGTGCGCAGGACGAGTTCGTGGTCGACGAAGTCGAATTCGATGTCGAGCAGGCGGCCGTCGACGGGGATCGCGCCGGTCGCGAGTCCGCGCGCGGAAACCGCGAAGGTGACGTTCCACCAGTGGTTCACCAGCGGCGTGCCCGCCATCTTCAGCTTGCCGATGATCTGGGTCCACATGTGCAGGGTGTCGCGGGTGTCGCTCCAGGAGTCGACCCGCAGGGTCGGCCACACGGCTTTGGCGGGGGTCAGGGTCATCGTCGGTCCTCGCTCTCTCGGTGCCCGACCGGCGCGGGCGCACCGTTCACTGACAGCCAGGGAGCTGGCTGACTGGTCAACCGTCCGACATGTTCTGCGATGCCCCATCGTACGTCGGCGCAGGTAACGGGCACGGAAAGAGCGAATCACGGACCCGCACAGTTGCCTGAGACTCGGAGTCCCATATAAAGTGAGAGCTGGGCCACCCCGAAGGAGACACCGCCGATGCTGTCCACCACGCTCAAGAACACCGCGACCGATCCCGAGTACCACGAGATCCTGCGCAACCTGTCCGACGGTTCGGTGAACCGGCACTTCGACCCGTATGTCGATATCGACTGGGAGTCGCCGGAGTTCGCCGTCCATTCCGACGATCCGCGCTGGATCATGCCCGACGAGGACCCCCTGGGCCGTCACCC
>NZ_JBIUYV010000006.1:327934-424535 GCF_044744725.1 Nocardia sp. NPDC087230 | reverse complement strand
GCCCGGTCCCATTCCGAACCCGGAAGCTAAGGCCACCTGCGCCGATGGTACTGCACTCGACAGGGTGTGGGAGAGTAGGACACCGCCGGAACATCCTTCGCGATAGGGGACCCAGAATTGGGTCCCCTATCGGCGTTTGTGGGGCTGCCATGCCCCGGCACGCCAGGCGGACGATGCCCCGTCCTCCGCCCGTGGTTGAATTCTTGTAGGCGGGGCCACGACAACACTCCCCGAGGCCGGGGAATCTAGAAAGGGATCGCCGTGTCGGAACACAACGACGGACGGAAGCCTTTCCGCCGGGACGGAGACGCCCGCGGTTTCGGCCGGCGCGGCGAACCGACCGATCGCCCCCGTGGCGGACACGGTGACAACCGTGGCGAAGGCGGCGGATTCCGCCGCAACGACGACAATCGTGGTGGCCGTGGCGGTTCCGACCGTTCCGAGGGCCAGCGTGGCGGGTTCAACCGCGACGATCGCGGCGGTGACCGCGGCGGTTTCCGGCGCTCCGACAGTGGTGACCGTGGTGGTTACCAGCGTCGTGACGACGCCGGCCGTGGTGGCTCCGGCGACCGTGGCGGGTACCGCCGTAATGATGACGATCGCCCCCGTGGCGGCTCCGACCGTGGTGGCGACCGCGGCGGCTATCAGCGTCGTGACGACGCCGGCCGTGGCGGTTACCAGCGGCGTGACGACAACGACCGCGGCGGTTTCCGGCGCTCCGACAGTGGTGACCGTGGTGGTTACCAGCGTCGTGACGACGCCGGCCGCGGTGGCTCCGGCGACCGTGGCGGCTTCCGCCGTGGCGAATCCGACCGTCCCACAGGTGGTTTCGATCGCGGTGGCGACCGTGGCGGGTATCGTCGCAACGATGACGACCGTCCCCGTGGCGGCTCGGATCGGGGTGGCGCCGGCGGTGGTTTCCGTCGCAACGAGGGCGACGATCGCTCGCGCGGTGGGAGCGATCGTGGCGGGTTCCGTCGTGACAACGACGACCGTCCGCGCGGTGGCTCCGGCTTCCGCAGGAACGAAGGCGATGACCGTTCGCGTGGTGGGTCCGATCGCGGTGGCGATCGCGGCGGGTACCAGCGGCGTGACAGTGGCGACCGTGGTGGTTACCAGCGTCGTGACGACGCGGGCCGTGGTGGCTCGGGCGATCGTGGCGGGTTCCGTCGCGACGACAACGATGACCGTTCGCGCGGGTCCTCGGATCGTGGCGGCTTCCGCCGGAACGAGGGTGACGACCGTTCGCGTGGCAGTTCGGATCGCGGCGGGTTCCGGCGCAGCGAGGGCGATGACCGTTCGCGTGGTGGCTCCGACCGTGGTGGCGATCGCGGCGGGTACCAGCGGCGTGACAGTGGCGACCGTGGTGGTTACCAGCGTCGTGACGACGCGGGCCGTGGTGGCTCGGGCGATCGTGGCGGGTTCCGTCGCAACGACAACGACGACCGTTCGCGCGGGTCCTCCGATCGCGGTGGCTTCCGCCGGAGCGAGAGCTCCGATCGCGGCGGCTACCAGCGGCGTGACGACAACGATCGCGGCCCCCGTCGTGACGACGATCGCGGGCGCGGTGGCTTCAAGCGTGGTGGCGGCTCCGGCGGTGGCAACCGTTACGTCGGTGAGGACGGCGCGCCGCTGGACGGCACCTACCGCGAGAAGCGGCGCGAGCGCGAGGGCGATGTCCTCGGCGTCGTGTCCTCGGCCGCCGCGAATGCCGATGCCGCCGAGAGCGAGTCGACCGATCTCGCATCGGCCGACCTCGATTCGCCGGTGAGTGAGGAGACCGCGTCCACTGAGCAGTCCGACGACACCTCGTCGAGCACCAAGCGTGCCGAGGACGTCGACGACAACGGTCGAGCGGAGTCGGCGGACGACGCCGATCGCGCCGAGTCCGGCGACGATGCGGGTCGGACCCGGTCCGCCGATCGCGCCGAGGCCGACGACACCGAACGCGGCGACGACGGCGATCGCACCGTGTCGCCGACCGCCGAGCCCGATCCTCGCGACGAGGCGGCAGACCGCGCGGATCGTCGGGCCGACGCCGGCTACGGCGCCCGTGGCGGCGACGACCGTGACGACCGCCGTCGCGGCGGCGAAGGCGCCAGGTCAGCGGGCGGGCGGTCCACCGATCGGCGCGCCGCGCGTCCCGACGAGCCGGACCTGCCCGAAGACGTGCAAGCCTCCGATCTCGATCCGGCGGTGCGCCGCGATCTGCTGAGCCTGGACAAGAACAACGCCGAGACTGTCGCCCGGCACATGGTGATGGCCGTCGAACTGCTCGAGGACGATCCCCGGCTCGCGCTGGCCCACGCACGGGCCGCACGGCAGCGGGCGGGCCGGATCGCCGTCGTGCGCGAGACCGCCGGTGTGGTGGCCTACCACGCCGAGGAATGGGCGGAGGCGCTCTCCGAGCTGCGCACCGCGCGCCGCATGTCCGGCGGCTCCGGGCTGCTGGCCGTGATGGCGGACTGCGAGCGCGGTCTGGGCAGGCCGGAACGGGCCATCGAGCTCGGCCGCAGCGAAGAGGCACAGGCGCTCAGCGGTGACGAGGCCACCGAGCTGCGGATCGTGGTCGCCGGCGCGCGGATGGATCTGGGTCAGTTCGACCAGGCCGTGGTGACGCTGCAGACTCCCGATCTGGATCCGGCGCGCACCGGTTCGGCCGCCGCGCGCCTGTTCTACGCCTACGCCGACGCGCTGGTCGCGGCCGGCCGCACCGACGACGGCCTGCAGTGGTTCCTCAATGCCGCTGCCGCCGATCTCGACGGCGAGACCGACGCCGAGGACCGCGCCGCGGAACTCACCGGCGACGCGTAGTTCAGCAAGCAACGGCCGCAGTCCGGGAACCGATAGCGGGTTCCCGGCCTGCGGCCGTTGTGCGTCGAGGGATCAGAAGGCGCCGAACAGCGGGCCGGTGAGGCCGAGCGGCACCTGCTGGGTGGTGTTGACCAGGTAGAACAGGATCAGCGCACCACCGACGATGGCGAGGTTCTTGTTGAACCCGATCATCTCGGTCTGCTTGGCCTGCGGGTCGGTTTCCTTCCAGAACGGGTGCATGAACAGGCTCACCGGAACCAGGAACGCCACGAGCAGCAGTGCGCCGAGATCGAGCCAGACACCGAGGATCAGCGACAGCGCGGCCACTAGCGCGACGACGCCACTGACGATGACGCCCGCTTTGGCCGCGGGCACCCCCTTGGCGGCCGCGTACTGGGCCATCCCGTCGGCCTGAGTGAAGTGGCCGATGGCCGAGAAGGCGAAGATCACCGCGAGCAGGATGCGGCCGACCAAGAAAACGATGTCCATTGCGTGGACCTCTCCGTGCGAAGGATGACGACTGCGCCGGTGCGGCAGTTCGATCGGTAATAACCGGACCGCAGTCCGTTTACTTCCTGGCGGGGTGGTGACCTGTGTCACCGAGCGCCGCGACGCGCGCGAAAGCGGGCTGCGAAAAGCGGGTACACCGTGCACGGACGGTTTCCGCATGCTCGATCATGAAGAGTGCGAGTGCGATTCGGTGGTTCCGTGGACGCGGGACTGTCGGTGCCCTCGCCTAGGGTCGGCGCAGGTGCTCGACCCGGCAGTGACGACGGAGTGAGGGTGTGTGAACCGGCTACGCGATCAATACGACGCTTTGCTGCTCGATCTGGACGGGACGCTGTACCGCGGTCCCGAGGTGATCGACGGCGGTCCGAAAGCGCTCGCCCCAGACGGTGATTCGGCGCAGCGGCTGGTCTATGTCACCAACAACGCGGCCCGTGGCCCCGGTCCGGTGGCCGAGCATCTGGCCGAGCTGGGTTATCCGGCCACGGCCGATGACGTGGTGACCAGCGCGCAGGCCGCGGCGGGCATGCTGGCGCACCGGCTGGCCCCCGGTTCCCGGGTGCTCGTCGTCGGTACCGACGACCTGGCCGCCGAGATCACCGCGGTCGGCCTCGTGCCGATCCGCCGATTCGGCGACACGCCGCCCGACGCGGTCGTGCAGGGGCACTCGCCCGCCACGGCCTGGCCGGACCTCGCCGAAGCCGCCTACGCGCTGCGCGCGGGCGCGTTGTGGGTCGCCGCCAACACCGATCGCACGCTGCCCAACGAGCGCGGTCTGGCGCCGGGCAACGGATCGATGGTCGCCGCGTTGCGGACCGCCTCCGATCGCGAGCCGCTGGTCGCGGGCAAGCCGTTCGCGCCGCTGATGGAAGACGCGCTCGCGCGAGCGGGCGCCCGCGCCGCGCTGGTGGTCGGCGATCGGATCGACACCGATATCGAGGGCGCCAACGGGCTCGGGCTCGACTCGCTGCTGGTGCTCACCGGCGTCAGCACCCTCGAAGATGTCCTGCTCGCGCCACCGGCCCAGGTGCCCACCTTCGTCGCCGGCTCGCTCGACGCGCTCAACGACGAGATCGTGCCGGATGCCGTCGCCCCCGCGGAGGTCGCGGAACTGTTGCGACAGCACCCCGGCCGGGCGGTACGCGTGCGCGCAGCCGATTCGGAAATCCGATAGCGTTGACGGCACGATGAGTACTCCGAGTTCACCGCCGCCCGGCGCGCCGCAGCCACCCCGCCCAGGGATTCCCCTGCCCGGCACTCACCTGCCGGGTGGTCAGGCGCGGCAGGAACCGGCCGACCCGCATCGGATCAAGGCCGAAGTCGATGCGTTGCTGGCCGAACTCGGCGCGGCGCCTGCGGTGACCGGACCGGCCGAGAACACCGAGACGGGAGCCGACATCACCCGGCGTGCGCGCATTCTCGAGCAGGCGCACGATGTGCTGGTGGACGCCCTGGCGACAGTGGACAAGATCTGAGGTGGCCAGGCGAGCGCGTGTGGACGCCGAACTGGTTCGCCGCGGATTGGCGCGATCGCGAGAACACGCGGTCGAGCTGATCAGCGCGGGCCGCGTCCTGATTGCCGGCACCGTGGCCGTGAAACCGGCGACGGCGGTGGAGACCGGCACCCCGCTGATCGTGCGGGAGGAACCCGACGAGGTGTCCTGGGCCTCGCGCGGGGCGCACAAACTGCTCGGCGCGCTCGAGGCGTTCGAACCGCAGGGTCTCAGCGTCGCGGGCAAGCGCTGCCTGGACGCGGGCGCGTCGACCGGTGGGTTCACCGATGTGCTGCTCGCGCGCGGCGCGAAGGAGGTGGCCGCGGTCGACGTCGGGTACGGCCAGCTGATCTGGCGGTTGCAGAACGACGATCGGGTCCAGGTGTACGACCGCACCAACGTGCGCAACATCACCCCCGAAACCATCGGCGGCACAGTCGAATCCGTCGTCGGTGACCTGTCGTTCATCTCACTGGGACTGGTACTGCCCGCGCTTGCCGCGTGTGCCGCCGACGGCGCCGATCTGCTGCCGATGGTGAAGCCGCAGTTCGAGGTCGGCAAGGAGCGGGTCGGATCCGGTGGCGTGGTGCGCGACCCGGCGCTGCGCGCCGAAGTGGTGCGCGAGGTGGCCGCCGCGGCGGGCGCGCTCGGGTTGCGGACCCAGGGTGTCGTCGCCAGTCCGCTGCCCGGTCCGTCGGGCAATGTCGAGTACTTCCTGTGGCTGCGCAAGGTCGGCCCGTTCGACTACGACGCCGCGGAAGTGGAAGCGCTGGTCGCCCGCGCCGTCGAGGAGGGTCCGCAGTGAACACGCACGAGGGCGGCAGGGAGATCCTGCTCGTCGCCCACCCCGGCCGCGCGGAGATCATCGAGACCGCGCACCGGGTGGCGAAGATCTTCGCCGAGGCGGGCATCTGCCTGCGGGTGCTGGCCGACGAGGCCGACAGCACGCGGTTCGAGGACGAACCCGCCGGCTATCCGGTCCGGGTGGTGCCGCACAGCCCGTCCGCGGCGCTGGGCTGCGAGATGGTGCTCGCCCTCGGCGGCGACGGCACCTTCCTGCGCGCGGCCGAACTCGGCCGGCCGTCCGGGGTGCCGGTGCTCGGAATCAACCTGGGCCGCATCGGTTTTCTCACCGAGGCCGAGGCCGAGCATCTCGACGAGGCGCTGGCCCAGGTGGTCGACCGGGACTACCGCGTGGAAGACCGGATGACCATCGACGTCACCGTCCGGGTCGACGACACCGTCGTCGAACGTGGATGGGCGCTCAACGAGGCCAGCCTGGAGAACGCCCAGCGCATGGGCGTGCTCGAAGTGGTGCTCGAGGTCGACGGCAGGCCCGTGTCGTCGTTCGGCTGCGACGGCATCCTCATCTCCACCCCGACCGGGTCGACCGCCTACGCCTTCTCGGCGGGCGGTCCGGTGGTGTGGCCGGAACTCGAAGCGATGCTGGTCATCCCGAGCAACGCGCACGCCCTATTCGCGCGGCCGCTGGTGACCAGCCCGGAATCGCGGATCGCGGTCGAGACGGTGGCGACCGGGCACGACGCGATCGTGTTCCTGGATGGTCGGCGGACCCTGGCGTTGCCGCGCGGCGGCCGCGCCGAAGTGGTGCGCGGCGAACGACCGGTGCGGTGGGTGCGGCTGGATTCCGCGCCGTTCGCCGACCGGATGGTGCGGAAGTTCCAGCTGCCGGTCACCGGCTGGCGGGGTAGACAGCGAACGGAGAACAGCCGCGATGCTGACAGAGATCAGGATTGACGGACTCGGCGTCATCTCGACGGCCACCGCGCAGTTCCATGCGGGCCTGACCGTCCTCACCGGTGAGACCGGTGCGGGCAAGACGATGGTGGTCACCAGCCTGCATCTGCTCAGCGGCGCCCGCGCCGACGCCGGGCGGGTTCGGCTCGGCGCGGCGAAGGCCGTGGTCGAGGGGCGGTTCGTCATCGACGACGTCAACGACGCGGCCCGCGCGGCCGTCGGCGAAGTGCTGGAGTCGGCCGCCGCCGAGGCCGACGAGGACGGCAGCGTGATCGCGGTCCGCACCGTCAACAGCGACGGACGCTCCCGCGCGCACCTGGGCGGCCGGGGTGTGCCCGCCGCGGTGCTCGGCGAGTTCACCTCCCGGCTGCTGACCGTGCACGGCCAGAACGACCAGCTGCGGCTGCAGCGGCCCGAACAGCAGCTCGCCGCGCTCGACCAGTTCGCCGGTGACGGGGTCGCCGGGCTGCTGCGCAAATACCAGGTGCATCGCCGGACGTGGCTCGACGCGCGCTCGGAGCTGCTGGAGCGGACGGCGCGCAGCCGGGAGCTGGCGCTCGAGGCGGACCGGCTCAAGCACTCGTTGGCCGAGATCGACGGCATCGCGCCCGAACCCGGTGAGGACACCCGGCTCGTCGCCGAGATCCGCAGGCTCAGCGATCTGGATTCGCTGCGCGAGGCCGCGGTCGCCGCGCACGAGGCGCTGTCCGGTCCCACCGACTCCGCCGCCGATGGCGGCGGCGTGCTCGATCTGCTCGGCGGCGCGCGGGCCCGGCTGGACTCCGCCGACGACCCCGGGCTGACCGGGCTGGCGCCGCGGCTGGGCGAGGCGATCGCGGTGGTCGTCGACGTGACCACCGAACTCAGCGGCTACCTCTCGGAACTGCCCTCGGACCCCGGCGCCCTGGACTCGATGCTCAACCGGCAGGCCGAGCTGAAGTCGCTGACCCGCAAGTACGCGCCCGATATCGACGGCGTGATCGCCTGGGCCGACGAGTCGCGCGCGCGCCTGGATTCGCTGGACGTGTCCGAGGACGCGCTGGCCAAACTCGCCGGTGAGGTGGAGACCGCGGCGGGCAAGGTCCGCGAGGCCGCCCGCAAGCTCAGTGCCGCCCGCGCGAAGGCGGCGGGCAAGCTGGCTTCGGCGGTGAGCACCGAGCTCGGTGGGCTCGCGATGGGCAAGGCCCGGCTCGAGGTGCAGGTGCGGCCGATGCAGGCCAACGCGCAGGACTCGGCGCCGATCGAGATCGACGGCGCGCAGCTGCACGCCGGGTCGCACGGTGTCGACGAGGTGGAGTTCCGGCTCTCGGCCCATTCCGGCGCGCAGTCGCTGCCGTTGAGCAAGAGCGCCTCCGGCGGTGAGCTCTCCCGGGTGATGCTGGCGCTCGAAGTGGTCCTCGCCGGATCGGATCACGGCGCGACGATGGTGTTCGACGAGGTCGACGCCGGCGTCGGCGGCCGGGCGGCGGTGGAGATCGGCAAGCGGCTGGCGCGGCTGGCCCGCACCCATCAGGTGATCGTGGTGACCCATCTGCCGCAGGTGGCGGCCTTCGCCGACACGCACCTGGTGGTGAACAAGTCCGATGATGGAAAAGGCAAGGTGGACAGCGGAGTTCGCACGCTGACCGATGAGGAGCGGGTGGTCGAACTGGCGCGCATGCTCGCGGGCCTCGACGACACCGAGACCGGCCGCGCGCACGCGGAGGAACTGCTGGAAACCGCGCGGGCCGAGCGCGCTCCGGCCTGACCACGCGGGTGACGTCGCCCGCGCGGACCGCGGGCGACGTCGACGCGCCTACTTCAGGGCTTTGCGGACGCCGCCGATGAGCTGGTTGGTCAGCTGGCGAAGGCCGAATTCGAGGACCGGCGCGGGCACGGGCAGCGACGGCTCGGACTCCATCGTGTAGACCACGCGGGTGCCGCCGGAGCTGGTGTCGGCGAAGGTGATGATGCCGACGTGGCGCTTGACCGGCGCGCCCTTGACGATCTTGTACTCCATCCGCTCGCCGGGAACCAGCGCGGTGATCTCCTCGATGACACCGGCTTTGCCGAAGCCGAGGATGTGCTGCGCGCCCACGCCGGTGGCCGGGTCGCCCTGCTTGATGAGCTTGACCTGGATCGGCAGGTAGGGGCTGACGGCCTCACGCTCGGTGAAAAGGCGGTAGACGATGTCGCGAGGTGCGTCGAAAACCGTCTCGACGGTGCTGCGGGGCATGGATTGTCTCCTGTCCGAGGTATCTGTGACCCGCAGCATACGGGTAGTTGTCATCCGCGTTCCGACCTGGCCGTCATCGCATCGAAGAACCAGTGGTATTTCGTGTTGTGGAAGGCGGCGAAGCGCCATTGGCCGTCGTGACGGACCGCGACGTAGATGTTGTCCTTGGTGTTGCGCCGGGTGCGCGTGCGCTTGCCCTTGACCACCGCGCCGCGGCCGTCGACGACCGCGACGTCGGGGGTGAGGAAGCGCAGCCGGGTGATCTCGCCGTCGAGGCGGGTGTTCTTCAGGTATTTCGCGAACAGCCCGGCGTGACAGGCCTCGATGGCCGCGCGGCCGGTGTAGTGGCGGCCGAACCAGGTGACGTATTCGGCGTCGTCGGTGAACGCGGCGGCGAACGCGCGCGCGTCGCCGGCCGCCCAGGCATCGCTGATCGCCGTGAACAGGGCGCGGATCGCGTGTTCGTCGGACTGGGGATCGGTCATGGCGCCCTCCGGAAAACTAGGATCGATCGGTCAGAGGTCGATCCGGGAAGTAGTGTCTTCAGTAATAATCTGACTTAGGAAGATAATCCCGGCCGGAGCGGAAGGTGTCAAGGGATGTCCGACAGGAGGGCCGAGCTCGCGGCAGCGTTGACGGTCGCCGCACAGCGCAGCGCGACCGATGGCGTCATGTTGCATCAGGCCGTCGCCGACAAGCTCGGTCTGCACGTCACCGATCTGCGCTGCCTGAACATGCTGCGGCTGGGCGGCCCGGCGACCGCGGGGGAGCTGGCCGCGCAGACCGCGCTCACCACCGGCGCGGTGACCAAGATGGTCGACCGGCTGCTGGCCGCGGGATATGTGCGCCGCGAACACGACGTCGCGGATCGGCGGCGGGTGATCGTGACCGCGATCCCGGCCCGGATCGATGAGATCGCCCCGCACTACGAACTACTCGCGCGCAGCTTCGCCGCCGCGCTCGACGACTACTCCGACGATCAGCTCGCCCTGGTGCTAGACCTGTTCGAGCGCCTGCACGCGACCTCGCTCGAGGTCGCGGCGAAGTTGCGGCAGGACGACGAGTCCTAGCGTCGGCGACCGTTCGGCGCGGTCGGAGGTGATGGCCCGCGGGTTGCTGTGCGCGCGGGATCACAGTGACGAATGTGACCGGTGATTCGGCGCGCCTCCACCAAAGGTTGAGGGTTTGCCCGCATCATCGGCCACATGAAGATGCCGGCGTTGTTGTCGCGGAACACGGAAACGCTGCCCGGTGTCACCGGGATCGCCCGGGTGGATCGCAACACCCGGCGCTTGTTGCGGCGCGTCGGACCCGGGGATGTCGTGGTCCTCGACGAGACCGATCTGGACCGCCACACCGCCGATCGGCTGGTCGAGGCGGGCGTCGTCGCGGTGATCAACACCTCGCCGTCCATCTCCGGCCGCTATCCCAATCTGGGCCCGGAAGTGCTGGTGGCCAACGGGATCGTGTTGATGGACGCCGTCTCGGCCGACGCGTTCGGCAAGATCAAGGACGGCATGAAGGTCCGCATCGACGAGGGCATCGTCTACGCGGACAAGCTGACCAAGAAGGAACCCGAGGTCCTGGTCGAGGGCATCGAGTTCGACGAGTCGGCCATCGCCGACCGGATGATCGAGGCTCGCAACGGGCTGGCCGACCACCTCGACGCGTTCGCCGGCAACACCACCGAGTTCGTCCGCACCGAGAGCGCGCTGCTCATCGACGGGATCGGGGTCCCCGACATCGACCTCGAACTGCGCAACCGGCACGTGGTCGTCGTCGCCGACGGGTCGGGGCACCAGGAGGAACTGCAGCGGCTCAAGCCGTTCATCAAGGAGTACGCGCCGATCCTGATCGGCGTGGGCCGGGGTGCCGACACCTTGCGCAAGCTCAAGTACAAGCCGGACCTGATCGTCGGCGATCCCGACGAGATCAGCACCGAGACACTGCGATCCGGCGCCGAGATGATCCTGCCCGCCGACACCGACGGACACGCCAAGGGTCTCGAGCGCATCCAGGACCTCGGCATCGGCGCCACCACCTTCCCGTCGTCGGGCTCACCTACCGATCTGGCGCTGATGCTGGCCGATCACCACGGCGCGTCGCTGATCGTGCTGGCCGGCGCGCCCGCCTCGCTGGAGGACTTCTTCGACCGCGGCCGTCGCGACAGCAATCCGGCGACCTTCCTGACCCGGCTCAAGGTCGGCGCGAAACTCGTCGACGCCAAGGCGGTCTCGACGCTGTACCGGCAGCGCTCCTCCGGCGCCGCGCTGGCGCTGGTGGTGCTGGCGGCGCTGGTCGCGATCGTGGTGGTGATCCTGGCCTCGCACAACGGATCCGAGGTGCTGGACTGGGCGATCGAGTACTGGAACCGCTTCGTCCTGTGGGTGCGTGGTCTGCTGTGATCTCGGTGCGTCACCATGCCATCTCGATCGCCGCGATCTTCCTCGCGCTGGCCGTCGGGGTGGTGCTCGGCTCACAGACCCTGGCCTCGGACATGCTGTCCGGGCTGCGTTCGGACAAGAACGACCTGCGCGGCCAGGTCGACGCGCTGAGCGCGCAGAACGAACAGCTCACCGCTCGCCTCGACGCCGCGGACCGCTTCATCGCCGACTCGTCGGGCAAGCTGCTCGGCGGCACCCTGACCGACCGCAGCGTCGTCGTCTTCACCACCCCCGACGCCGATCCCGGCGACATCGACGGGGTGAGCAAGGCGCTCGAGACCGCCGGTGCGCAGGTGACCGGCCGGATCGCGCTCACCGATTCCTTCGTCGACGCGGGGGAGGGCGACCGGATGCGCTCGGCGCTGACCAATATCGTCCCCGCGGGCGCGCAGTTGCGGACCGGCGCCGTGGACCAGGGCAGCATGGCGGGCGACCTGCTCGGCCTGACCCTGCTGCTCGACCCGGCGACCAATCAGCCGCGCAGCACCGCCCCCGAGCTCGCGCTGGTCCTCGAGACGTTGCGCGGCGGCGGATTCCTCGCCTACGGCGATACGCCGGTGCGACCCGCGCAACTGGCCGTCGTGGTCACCGGCAACGGTGTCGCATCCGACAGTGGACAGGGCGCGACTATCGCCCGCTTCACCGGAGCGGTCCGGGCGCGGGCGGCGGGCACGGTGCTCGCGGGGCGTGCCGGGGCCGCCGAGGGCAACGGCGCCATCGCCCATGTCCGGGCCCAGGCACCGCTGGCGACGACGGTCACCACGGTCGACAATGCCGACCGCGAAATCGGCAGGGTGACAACGGCTCTCGCCTTCACCGAACAGCTTTCCGGCGGCGCGGGCCGCTATGGAACCGGGCCAACCGCGACCTCGCTGACCATGGTCGCCATGCCTCGCTGAGGTTTCCCTCCGCGGTCGTGCCGGACGACCGGTCACCCGAGTACCCGGGTGACCCGCCAGGCCCGTCCCGCGCCCGCCGAGCACCCGGCCGCCGGTCCGGCGCGCAACACGCTCCGCCGCAAACGACCCGCAAAATACGCGGAGAGGCGGGTGCCTGTTACTCTGGAGTTCCGTGGGTCAAACACGGAATCAGGCTCGAAATGCCACCAAGCACATCTTCGTGAGCGGTGGCGTCGCCTCCTCTTTGGGTAAGGGTCTCACCGCTTCCAGCCTCGGTCAGTTGCTGACCGCGCGCGGCATGCGGGTGACGATGCAGAAGCTCGACCCGTATCTGAACGTCGATCCGGGCACCATGAACCCGTTCCAGCACGGCGAGGTGTTCGTCACCGAAGACGGCGCCGAGACCGACCTGGATGTCGGCCACTACGAGCGGTTCCTCGATCGCGATCTGTCCAAGGACGCGAACGTGACCACCGGGCAGATCTATTCGACGGTCATCGCCAAGGAGCGCCGCGGCGAGTACCTGGGCGACACGGTGCAGGTCATCCCGCACATCACCGACGAGATCAAGAACCGCATCCTGGCGATGCAGGGTCCCGATCTCGAGGGGCATGTGCCGGACGTGGTGATCACCGAGATCGGTGGCACCGTCGGCGACATCGAGTCGCAGCCGTTCCTCGAGGCGGCGCGCCAGATCCGCCACGACGTGGGCCGCGACAACGTGTTCTTCCTGCACGTGTCGCTGGTGCCGTACCTGGCGCCCTCGGGTGAGCTCAAGACCAAGCCGACGCAGCACTCGGTGGCCGCGCTGCGCAACATCGGTATCCAGCCCGACGCGCTGATCCTGCGCTGCGACCGTGAGGTGCCGCAGGGGCTCAAGAACAAGATCGCGCTGATGTGCGACGTCGACGTGGAGGCGTGCATCTCCACCCCGGACGCGCCGTCGATCTACGACATCCCGAAGGTGCTGCACAGCGAGGGCCTCGACGCCTACGTGGTGCGCAAGCTCGGCCTGCCGTTCCGCGACGTGGACTGGGCCGTGTGGGGCGACCTGCTCGATCGCGTGCACTCCCCGCGCGAGACCGTCGAGGTGGCGCTGGTCGGCAAGTACGTCGACCTCCCCGACGCCTACCTGTCGGTGACCGAGGCGCTGCGCGCCGGTGGCTTCGCGCACCGCGCGAAGGTGAACATCCGCTGGGTGCCCTCCGACGAGTGCGAGACCGAGGCGGGCGCCCAGGCTGCGCTGCGTGACGTCGACGCCGTGTTGATCCCCGGTGGGTTCGGCATCCGCGGCATCGAGGGCAAACTCGGCGCCATCCGCTACGCCCGCCACCGCGGCATCCCGCTGCTGGGCCTGTGCCTCGGTCTGCAGTGCGTGGTCATCGAGGCCGCGCGCTCGGTCGGTATCGACGACGCCAACTCGGCCGAGTTCGAGCCCGACACGAAGAACCCGGTCATCTCCACCATGGCCGACCAGGAAGACGTCGTCGCCGGCGAGGCCGATCTGGGCGGCACCATGCGCCTCGGCGCCTACCCGGCCACCCTGCAGAAGGGCTCGGTCGTCGCGCAGGCGTACGGCTCCGAGCACGTCTCCGAGCGGCATCGGCACCGGTTCGAGGTGAACAACGCCTACCGCGACGCCATCGCCAAGAGCGGTCTGGTGTTCTCGGGCACCTCGCCCGACGGGCACCTGGTGGAGTTCGTCGAGTACCCGGCCTCGGTGCATCCGTTCTTCGTCGCCACCCAAGCGCACCCGGAGCTCAAGAGCCGTCCGACCAGGCCGCATCCGCTCTTCGCCGCGCTGATCAACGCGGCGTTGAAATACAAACTGGCCGAACGCCTTCCCGTAGACTTCCCGGAGGAAGAGCTCGCGGAGCAGGCCGCGGATCTCTGAGCGGGAGAGCAGCGACGTGAGCCAGCCCGGTAGTCATGACTTCGAGACGGTCTCCAGCCGGGTGCTCTACAGCGGCGCGATCCTGGCCCTGCGCCAGGATCAGGTCGCGATGCCGGACGGGCGGGTCGCCGAGCGCGAGGTCATCGAGCACCACGGCGCGGTCGCGGTGCTCGCCCTCGACGACGACGGCAACATCGTCCTGATCCGCCAGTACCGGCATCCGATCCGGACCCGGCTGCTGGAACTGCCCGCCGGGCTGCTCGACATCGACGGCGAGGACCCGCTCACCGCGGCCAAGCGTGAGCTGGCCGAGGAGACGGGCCTGGCCGCCGCCGAGTGGTCGGTGCTGGTGGACGTCGCGTTGTCGCCGGGGTTCACCGACGAGGCGCTGCGGGTGTTCTGCGCGACCGGGCTCACCGCGACCGATCGGCCGGAGCCCGAGCACGAGGAAGCCGATCTCGAACTGGTCAGGATGCCGGTCGCCGAGGCGGTCCGGGCGGCGCTGGCCGGGGAGATCGTGAACGCGACCGCGGTCGCCGGGGTGCTCGCCTACGCGGCGGCCACGGCGAGCGCGGTGCCGTTGCGTCCTGCCGACGCGCCGTGGCCGGGTCAGCCGACCGCGTTCCTGCGGCGCAAGGCCGCCGAGGCGCGGTCCGGGAGCGGCGCGTGAGGACCACGACGTTGCCCGCCCCGGTGGTCGGCGGGGACTAGGCGGCATCGGGCGTGCTCGCGCGGGAGATCGACGCCTACCTCGACCACTTGGCGGTCGAGCGCGGAGCCGCGCGCAACACCCTCGGCGCCTACCGGCGCGACCTGGCTCGCTACCGCATCTTCCTGTCCGGTCGCGGCATCGCCGATCTCGGTGCGGTCGCGCAGGGCGACGTCGCGGAGTTCACCATGGCGTTGCGGTCGGGTGGGCCGGATCATCCGCCGCTGGCCGCCGGGTCCGTGGCCAGGGCCTTGATCGCGGTGCGTGGCCTGCACCGGTTCGCCGCCGCCGAGGGCATCACCGAGACCGACGTGGCGCACGCGGTGAAACCGCCCGCGCCGGGTCGGCGGCTGCCGAAGGCGCTGCCCTACGACCAGGTGCTGCGCGTTCTCGAAGCCGCGGGCGGCGACGGTGATTCGGGCGGTGCCGACGGTGGTCCGCGTGGCCTGCGCGACCGCGCGCTGCTGGAACTGCTGTACTCCACCGGGGCGCGGATCTCGGAGATGGTCGGTCTCGACGTCGACGACCTCGACGCCGAGCAGCGGTGCGTGGTACTGCACGGCAAGGGCGGCAAGCAGCGGCTCGTGCCGATCGGCAGGCCGGCGCTCGCCGCGGTCGACGCCTACCTGGTGCGCGGTCGTCCGTCCCTGGCCGCCGCCGGAAAGGGTTCCGGCGGGGCCCTTTTCCTCAACGCGCGCGGGGGCAGGCTGTCCCGGCAGAGCGCCTGGCAGGTGTTGCAGACCGCCGCCGAACGCGCCGGGATCGGGGCGACGGTGTCGCCGCACACCCTGCGGCACTCCTTCGCCACCCACCTGCTCGACGGCGGCGCCGATGTGCGCGTCGTGCAGGAACTGCTCGGGCACGCCTCGGTCACGACGACGCAGATCTACACCCTCGTGACGGTGAGCGCGCTGCGCGAGGTCTGGGCCACCGCCCATCCGCGGGCCAGGTGAACCGGCACCGCGCGGTCGTGCCGGGCGGGTATCGTGCGAACACGCCCGGCGTTGCCATGCTGTACCTCACCGGTCCGAGCGGTAGCGTCTACCACCAGAGCTGGACCGTACGAAAGCGAGCCGGTCCCGAATCGGCCTCGCTACCCTCGACAGGGGTTACCGGTAGGAAACGTATAAGGAGCAGCGGATCGTGACGACAGCGGAAACACCGTGGGACGGTGGACCGGATCAGGTCGCCGAGGCCGTCGAGATGGGCCCGACCGGGCGCCCGCTGCGACTGGTACCCGAACCGCCGCAGGTGCAGCGTCACGGTGACGCGCTGGTGGTGGCCATGTGCAATCAGAAGGGCGGGGTCGGCAAGACCACCTCGACCATCAATCTCGGTGCGGCCCTGGCCGAATACGGCCGCCGCGTGCTCCTCGTCGACCTCGACCCGCAGGGCGCGCTCTCGGCGGGCCTCGGGGTGGCCCACCACGATCTCGACCTCACCGTGCACAACCTGCTGATCGGCGGGAAGGCAGGCGTCGACGACGTCCTGCAGACCACCAAGGTCGACGGGATGGACCTGTTACCCAGCAACATCGACCTGTCCGCGGCCGAGATCCAGCTGGTCAACGAGGTGGGCCGCGAGCAGTCGCTGGGCCGGGCGCTCGCGGGTGTGCGCGATCGCTACGACTACATCCTCATCGACTGCCAGCCCTCGCTCGGCCTGCTCACCGTCAACGCGCTGGCCTGCTCCGACGGGGTGATCATCCCGATGGAATGCGAGTACTTCTCGCTGCGTGGGCTCGCGCTGCTCAACGACACCGTCGAGAAGGTGCGCGACCGGCTCAACCCGCGCCTGAGCCTGTACGGCATCGTGGTCACCATGTTCGACGCCCGGTTGCTGCACTCCCGTCAGGTGATGTCGCGCGTGGTGGAGGTCTTCGGTGACCTGGTCTACGACACCGCGATCTCGCGCACCGTGCGGTTCCCCGACGCCAGCGTCGCCGGCGAGCCGATCACCACCTGGGCCCCGAAATCGGCGGGCGCGGAGTCGTATCGGGCGATGGCACGCGAAGTCATCCACCGGTCGGGCCGGTGATCGACGCAATACCCGAGGTGCACGAGGCTCAGCAAGAAGCGGCGCCCGCCGCCGAGAACACCGGGTTCCACCTGCGGCTGAAGAACTTCGAAGGCCCGTTCGACCTGCTGCTGACGTTGATCAGCTCGCGCAAGCTCGATGTCACCGAGGTCGCGCTGCATCAGGTCACCGACGAGTTCATCGCCTACACGAAAGCGTTGACCGCCGAGCTCGCCGAGAACACCAAGCTGCGCGCGGACAAGATCCTCGACCAGACCACCGAGTTCCTCGTCGTCGCGGCCACGCTGCTCGACCTGAAGGCGGCCCGGCTGCTGCCCTCGGGCGAGATGACCGACGCCGACGATCTGGAACTGCTCGACGCCCGCGACCTGCTGTTCGCCCGCCTGCTGCAGTACCGGGCGTTCAAGCAGGTGGCCGAACTGCTCGCCGAGCTGGAAGCCGCCGCGCTGCGCCGGTATCCGCGCTCGGTGGCGCTCGAGGAACAGTTCGAGGGGCTGTTGCCCGAGGTGACCCTCGGCGTCGACATCGGCGCGTTCGCCGAGATCGCGGCGGCGGCGTTCCGGCCGCGCCCGATTCCGCAGGTCGGTCTGGGGCATCTGCACATGCACACCATCTCGGTCGCCGAGCAGGCCGAGCTGGTGCTGGCCCGGCTCAAGGAACGCGGGCCCGGCGGCTGGACGACCTTCGCCGAACTGGTGGCCGATTGCACCGTCCCGGTGGAAATCGTCGCCCGGTTCCTGGCGTTGCTGGAGCTGTATCGCGGCAAGACCATCGCGTTCGACCAGCCCGATCCGCTCGGGCCGCTGGCCGTGAGCTGGCTCGGGGAGCTGGATCCGGACGCCGAAGCGGCGGCGTTGACGTTCGAGGAGGACTACGGATGATCGGGTCAGGCCCGCAGGCGGCGGCCGCAGGGCACAGCATGACCGAGGCAGTGGCGGAGTTCACTTCCGAGCCGCTCGAGGACGCGGAACTGCGCTCGGCGCTCGAGGCGATGTTGCTCGTCGTCGATGCTCCCGCGCCGGTAGAACAGCTGGCCGCGGCCCTGGACGACACCTCCGAGCGGGTCGAGGCCACCCTGCGCGCGATGGCCGCGGAGCTGACGGCCCGGGGCAGTGGCATCGACCTGCGTTTCGTCGGTGACGGCTGGCGCTTCTATACTCGACAGGAGTACGCGCCCTATGTCGAGCGGGTACTGCTCGACGGGGCCCGGACGAAGCTCACCCGGGCCGCCTTGGAGACCTTGGCGGTGATCGCCTACCGCCAGCCGGTGACCCGGACGAGGGTCAGCGCGGTTCGCGGGGTGAACGTCGACGGAGTGATGCGCACACTGCTGGCCAGGGGCTTGATCGCGGAAGCGGGTCAGGATCCCGACACCAACGGCACGTTGTACCGCACCACCGAGTTGTTCCTCGAACGGATCGGGCTCGCCTCACTGGGCGACCTGCCACCGCTGGCGCCGCTGCTTCCCGGCGTCGACCTGATCGACGAGATCAGCGAGAGCCTGGAGACCGATCCACGGTTCACCAGGCTGCAGAAACCGGCCGAGTCCGACATGGACCTCGGCACCGACGATTGACAGGACAGATGAATAATTCCGCTCGCCGAGATGGCACACCGGACCGAAGAAAACGCAACGACCAGCCCCGTAGCGGCGCGAACCGAACCGCGGGAACCCGCGGCGGCACCGCGCGCACCGGGCAGTCGGGCAGCCGCGGGGAGGCCGGCGGCCGCCGCGGCACCGGCGGGTACGAGCGCGGTGAGTCGACCGGCCGCCGCCCCTCCTCGGGTGGGTTCACCCGGGGCACCGACGATCGGCGCGGCGCGGCGGGACGCGGCTACCAGCGTGGCGCCACCGACGATCGGCGCGGCGGTTCCGCGGGCGGCTACGAGCGCGGCGGCGACGACCGTCGCGGCGGTTACCAGCGCGGCGGCGACGACCGCCGGGAGGGTGGCTACCAGCGCGGCTCGGCGGGCAGCCCGGCACGGGGGACCCAGCGCGCGGGCGGCACCGCCCGTCCCGCGACGTCGCAGGCGCCCGTGCGCAAGACCAAGAACGCCAAGCCGCAGCGCAAGGTCGTCGCCCCGACGATCCTGAACAACGCCAAGCCGGCCCGGCACCAGCACGCCGAGAACACCGAGGGCCCGAAGAAGCTGCCCTGGGGCGAAGGCGAACGGTTGCAGAAGGTGCTCGCCAAGGCCGGTGTGGCCTCGCGCCGCGCGGCCGAGGACATGATCGCCGCCGGTCGCGTCGAGGTCGACGGCCGGATCGTGCGCGAGCAGGGTCTGCGCGTCGATCCGGAGAACGCGGTCGTGCGCGTCGACGGCACCCGTGTCGTCGTCCGCGACGAGCTGGTGCACCTGGTGCTGAACAAGCCCAAGGGCTGGCAGTCCACCATGTCCGACGATCTGGGCCGTCCCTGCGTCGGTGACATCGTCGCCGAGCGGATCGCCGCCGGGCAGCGCCTGTTCCATGTCGGCCGTCTCGACGCCGACACCGAGGGCCTGCTGCTGCTCACCAACGACGGCGAGATGGCGCATCGCCTGATGCATCCGTCGTTCGAGGTGCCCAAGACCTACCTGGCCACCGTCAACGGCGAGGTCAACTACCGCCTGGTCGGCAAGCGGCTGCGCGAGGGCGTCGAGCTCGAGGACGGTCCGGCCAAGGTCGACAAGTTCATGCTGCTCGAGGCCTACGAGGGTCGCTCGCTGGTCAAGCTCGTGTTGCACGAGGGCCGCAAGCACATCGTGCGTAGGCTGCTCGACGAGGTCGGCCACCCGGTGATCCGGCTGGTGCGCACCCACATCGGCCCGGTGGCGCTGGGCGACCAGCGTCCCGGCACGCTGCGCGTGCTCGGCCGCGACGAGATCGGCAAACTCTACGAGGCGGTGCAGCTGTGAACGGAGTGGATTTCTCGGTGGAGATCTCGGGCGACCGGATGACCGGTGACGGCACGCTCGTCGTCGCGATGGACGGCCCGTCCGGCACCGGCAAGTCCAGTGTGTCGCGTCGGCTGGCGACCCGCCTGGGCGCCCGCTACCTCGACACCGGCGCCATGTACCGGGTCGCGACGCTGCGCGTGCTGCGTGCCGGGGTCGACCTGACCGACGTCGCCGCCATCGCGGACACTGTCGCGGCGCTGCCGTTGTCGATCGGCACCGATCCCAGCCACGAGGTGATCGAGCTCGACGGCGAGGACGTCTCCGCCGAGATCCGCGGCGATGCCGTCACCAAGGCCGTGTCCGCGGTGTCCGCGGTCGCCGAGGTGCGCGAGCAGCTCGTCGCGCTGCAGCGTGAGATCGCGGCCGTGTCCGGGCGCATCGTGGTCGAGGGCCGCGATATCGGCACCGTCGTGCTCACCGGCGCCGACGCCAAGATCTACCTCACCGCCTCCGCGGAGGCGCGCGCCCAGCGGCGCAATGCCCAGAACATCCGCGAGGGCCGCGGCGACGACTACGCGGCCGTGCTGGCCGACGTGCAGCGCCGCGACACCCTCGACTCCACCCGCACGGTGTCGCCGCTGCGCCCCGCAGCCGACGCGGTGCTCGTCGACACCAGCGACCTGACGATGGACGAGACCATCGACGAGCTCTACCGCGTGGTGGCCCAGCAGCTTTCGGCCACGACAGGAGGGTCGCGATGATCGACGAAGAGGTACTGGTCGGAGACGGCACGTGGTCGGACGAATCCGACTGGGAGATCGCCGATCTCGAAGGTGAGCACGAGGGTGACGAACACCTCGTGATGCCCACCGTCGCGGTCGTCGGCCGTCCGAACGTGGGCAAGTCGACCCTGGTGAACCGCATCCTCGGCCGCCGCGAGGCCGTCGTCGAGGACATCCCCGGCGTCACCCGCGACCGCATCTCCTACGAGGCCAGCTGGGCCGGACGCCGATTCCTGGTGCAGGACACCGGCGGCTGGGAGCCCGACGCCAAGGGTCTGCAGCAGCACGTGGCCCGGCAGGCCGAGGTGGCGATGGAGACCGCCGACGCGATCCTGCTCGTCGTCGACGCGACTGTCGGCGCCACCGCCACCGACGAGGCCGCGGTGCGCAAGCTGCGCCGTTCCAAGATCCCGGTGATCCTGGTGGCCAACAAGGTCGACGACCAGAAGGTCGAGATCGAGGCGGCGAGCCTGTGGTCGCTGGGTCTGGGTGAGCCGCGCATGGTCTCGGCCGCGCACGGCCGTGGCACCGGCGATCTGCTCGACGACGTGCTCGGCGCGCTGCCCGAGACCCCGCGCGAGGGCACCGGCGCCGCCGGACCGCGTCGGGTGGCGCTGGTCGGCAAGCCGAACGTCGGCAAGTCCAGTCTGCTCAACAAGCTCTCCGGCGACGAGCGCTCGGTCGTCCACGATGTCGCGGGCACCACGGTCGACCCGGTCGACTCGCTGGTCGAATTGGGCGGCAAGACCTGGAAGTTCGTCGATACCGCCGGTCTGCGCCGCAAGGTGTCCAATGCCACCGGTACCGAGTTCTACGCCTCGCTGCGGACCAAGTCGGCGCTGGAGGCCTCCGAGGTCGCGATCATGCTGATCGACGCCTCGGTGCCGATCACCGAACAGGACCTGCGCGTGATCAGCCTGGTCGCCGACTCCGGTCGCGCGCTGGTGCTGGCGTTCAACAAGTGGGACCTGGTCGACGAGGACCGCCGTTACATGCTCGAGCGCGAGATCGACCGCGATCTGGTGCGGGTGCCGTGGGCCCAGCGGGTCAACATCTCCGCCCACACCGGCCGCGCCGTGCAGAAGCTGGTGCCGCAGATGGAGACCGCGCTCGAGTCCTGGGACAAGCGCATCTCCACCGGCCGCCTGAACACCTGGCTCAAGGAAGTCATCGCGGCCACCCCGCCGCCGATGCGCGGCGGCCGCCAGCCCCGCGTCCTGTTCGCCACCCAGGCGGGCACCCGCCCGCCGACGTTCGTGCTGTTCACCACCGGCTTCCTCGAGGCGGGCTACCGCCGCTTCCTGGAGCGCCGTCTGCGCGAGGAGTTCGGCTTCGACGGCTCGCCGGTACGCATCTCGGTGCGCGTGCGCGAGAAGAAGGAACGCAAGAAGTAGATCGTCACCACGCGAGCCCCGGGTCGACCGCCCGGGGCTCGCGCTGTCTCCGGACTGCTCCCGGCGGCGGTGCGCGGCGGAGCCTCGGCCACGACGAGCCAGGGCTGATAATCGGCTGAGAACCATCCGGGAAGGACACTTCGGCGCGGTGGTCGGCGTTGATCGGGTACGAGGTCCAGTGCGGCTTCCTAAGGAGTGGCGTTATGAGTCTCATCGGAACCGTGGTCGGCTACGCGCTGACGGTGTTCATGTTCGTGCTGCTCGCGCGGATGGTGCTCGATTGGCTGGCCTTGGCAGGAAAGGGTCCGGACTGGGTCGGCAAGGCGCGGTCGTTCACCCATGCCGCGACCGAACCGGTGATCGCACCCGTGCGACGTATCCTGCCGCCGCTGCGGATGGGCGGCCTGGGCATCGATCTGGCCTTCACCCTGGTATTCATCGCCGTGCTGATCCTGCGCGCGATCGCCTTCAGCCTGTAGCGGCGGTCAGCGACACGACGCGCCTAGTCGTCGGTGCCTTCGATTCGCCAGCGGGTCCGCACCTCGCGGACGCAGGGGGCGTCGGTGAGGGCGTCGATCGTGTCGGTGAGTGCGGACTCGCGGGCTCGGTGGGTGAGGACGATCAGGTGGGCGTCGGTGCCCTGGTGCTCCTGGCGTACGCGCGCGATGCTCACGCCGTTGTCGGCGAACACCGCGGCGACCTGGGCGAGGGCGCCGGCGTGGTCGGTGACGCGCAGGTTGAGGTAGGAGCGGGTGGGCGTGTCGCCGAGCGGGGCGATGGGGAGCTGGGCGTAGTAGGAAGCGCGCGGGGCGCGGCCGCCGTGGACGCGGTTGCGGGCGGCGGTGATGAGGTCGCCGAGCAGGGCCGACGCGGTCGCCGTGGTGGCGCCGTCACCGTAGAACATCAGCCTGCCCGCACCCGCGGCGTCGACGGCGACCGCGCTGGACGGCGCGTCGACGCGGGCGAGCGGGTCGGTCGCCGGGAGCAGCGCGGGGTGGACGCGGACCGAGACCTGTTCCTTGCCACCGTCTTCGGCGATCCTGGTGCAGACGGTGAGGGTGCGCAGACGCAGACCCAACGCCTCGGCGGCGGCGAGGTCGGGCGCCGCCGCAGGCCCGGACTCCTCGAACTGCACGTCGCCGACCTCCACCCGAGTGTGGAAGGCCAGCGTCGCCAGGATCGCCGCCTGCGCGGCCGCGTGCCTGCTGTGCTCGGGGGGAAAGACGCCGAGCACCTGGTTCACCCGGTCGCCCGAGAGTGATTGGGTCAGTGGCCGCACCACCGGAACACCGCCCGCCACCGCCGCTTCGAAGAACAGGTCGGCACCGTGCTGCTCGGCGGTCGCGGCCAGCCGGTGCCCGTACTCGGCGATCAGCGCGGTGTTCGCGGTGATCACCGACCGTCCCGCGCGCAGCGCGTCGAGCACCGCGTGCGCCGCACCGAGGTGCTCGGTCGCGTCCACCACCAGCTCCGCGGTCTCGGCGAGGACCAGGTCCGCACCGGCGCGTTCCCGCAAATCGCCGCCCGTGTCGCGCAGGATCCGCACGACCTCGGCGGCGAGTGCTCCGGTGCCGAGAACGGCGACCCCGAACGAGGCACGTGGGGAACGAAAGAGCTGATCGGTCATGGGAATTCGCCTTACCGCCGAGAGATGTCGAGCCGGGAACGAACGCCGCGGACGTCACCCCCGTCCAGCCAGTATCGCGGCCGAATCACCTCGGCGGCAGTCGTTTTCACCACGAATCAGGACAGCCGTGCCAGAAATGCCGGGATACTCGGAGGGGTTACCCGCGGGTCACGCGTGGGCGAGCAGGGGAGAGGACGAGGGATGGCCCTGGTTGTGCAGAAATTCGGCGGATCGTCGGTGGCGGACGCCGAACGGATCCGGCGGGTCGCCGAGCGGATCGTGGAGACGAAGAAGCAGGGTCACGATGTGGTGGTGGTGTGCTCGGCCATGGGCGACACCACCGACGAACTGCTGGACCTGGCGGGCCAGGTGGCGCCCGCGCCGCCGCCGCGCGAGATGGACATGCTGCTCACCTCCGGCGAGCGGATCTCGAACGCGCTGGTGGCCATGGCGATCCACGCGCTCGGCGCGGAGGCCCGGTCGCTGACCGGTTCGCAGGCGGGGGTGATCACCACCGGCGCGCACGGCAACGCCAAGATCATCGAGGTGGACCCGGACCGGGTCCGGCGCGCGCTCGACGACGGCGAGGTGGTGCTCGTCGCCGGGTTCCAGGGTGTCAGCCAGGACAGCCGCGACGTCACCACGCTGGGCCGCGGCGGGTCCGACACCACCGCCGTGGCGCTGGCTGCGGCACTGGGCGCCGATGTGTGCGAGATCTACACCGACGTCGACGGCGTGTTCACCGCCGACCCGCGTATCGTGCCGGACGCGCAGAAACTCGACCAGATCTCCTACGAGGAGATGCTGGAGATGGCTGCCTGCGGCTCGAAGGTGCTGATGCTGCGCTGTGTGGAATACGCGCGCCGCTATCACGTTCCGGTGCATGTGCGGTCGTCCTACACCGATGCGATCGGCACCACCGTGTTCGGCTCGATGGCCGACATTCCCGCCGATCAGGCGGTGCTCACCGGCGTCGCCCACGACCGCACCGAGGCGAAGGTGACCGTCGTCGGCCTGCCCGACGAACCCGGTTACGCCGCCCAGGTGTTCCGCGCGGTCGCCGACGCCGAGATCCCCATCGACATGGTCGTGCAGAACACCGGCACCGGCCGCACCGACATCACTTTCACCTTGCCCGCGGCCGACGGCGCCCGTGCGGTGGCGCTGCTACGGAAGCGGCGCGCCGAGATCGGGTTCACCGATGTGCGCTACGACGATCGTGTCGGCAAGGTCTCGCTGATCGGCGCCGGTATGAAGAACCATCCCGGCGTCACCGCGACGTTCTGCGAGGCACTGGCCGAGGCGGGCATCAATCTCGATCTGATCGCCACCTCGCAGATCCGGATCTCGGTCCTGGTCCGCGACACCGACCTGGACGAGGCGGTGCGGGTGTTGCACCGGGCCTTCGACCTCGGCGGCACCGAGGTCGCCGTCGTGCACGGTGGAACGGGCCGGTGACGGGATGGTTGACGGCCAACTGAACGCCAGGTAATTTACCCATCAGTCAATTAGGCCGTCGATCGACCGGAGAGTCCCTTGAGCAACCGACTGACCTCCTACACCCGCGCCGGACTCCGCTTCGATGTGGTGGACTCCGGTCCGATCGACGGCCCGGTCATCCTCGCGCTGCACGGTTTTCCGCAGACCGCCAGCTCGCTGACCGAACTCTGCGCGCTGCTCAACGCGCGCGGCTACCGCACCATCGCCCCGAATCAGCGCGGTTACTCGCCGGGTGCGCGGCCGCGCGGCCGCTTCGCCTACCGGATCACCGAACTCATCGACGACATCCTCGCGCTGATCCGCGAGATCGACCGTGGGCCGGTACATCTGGTCGGCCACGACTGGGGTGCCATGGTCGCCTGGTCGGTCGCCGCGGCCCGGCCCGACCTGGTGCGCACCCTGGTGACCGTATCGGTACCGCACCCCGGCGCCTTCCGCCGTTCGCTGATCAGCAGCGATCAGCTCGCCCGCTCGTATTACATGGGTCTGTTCCAGCTGCCGGTGCTGCCCGAGCGGGTGCTGACCGCCCGTCCCGAGCTGCTCGACCGGGTGCTGGCAGGCACCGGGATGACGCCGGAGATGATCGCCCGGGTGCACACCGAGATCGTCGATTCCGGCGCCCTCACCGGGGCACTGAACTGGTACCGGGCGATCCTGCTGCTGGGCCAGCGCGCGATCTCGGCGCCGGTGCGGGTGCCGGTGACCCATGTCTGGAGCTCCGGTGACTCGGCGCTGTCACGCCGCGGCGCCGAGCTGACCGAGAACTATGTCACCGGCGACTACCGCCTGGCCGTCTTGGACGGCGCCTCGCACTGGCTGCCCGAGGAGCGTCCGCGGGAGCTGGCCGAGCTGATCGTGGAGCGGATCGCTACCGTCCGGAGCTGAGCCTCAGCCGATCGGAGAAGCCAAGGGCCGCAACGACTCGGCGGTGGCGGGGATCAGCGGCGCGCGCGGCAGCATGGTGCGGGCGGCGAGCTGCTCGGTGATCCGCAGCCGCACACCCGCCCATTCGTCGTGCAGGATCGAGTAGAACGCGGTGTCGCGCACCGCGCCGTCGAGTCCCCGCGAATGGGCCCGGCGCACACCGTCGCTCACCGCGCCGAGCCGTTCGATCGCGGCGCGCGATCGCAGATTGCGGGCGTCGGCGCGCAGGGTCACCCGGCGCACGCCCCAGGCGTCGAAGGCGTGGGTCAACATCAGCAGTTTGCACTCGAGGTTCACCACGCCGCCGCGCGCCGCGGGCGTCAGCCAGGTGTTGCCGATCTCGACGGCGTCGGGGATCGAGCCGCCGGGCAGCGCGGTGACGGGCTCGGCGGCCAGCGGCCAGCTCAGCGGGCCCTGCCAGTAGTCGAGCCGGGTGAACCTGGTCGCCCCGACCACGCAGTCGTCGTCCACGGTGACGATCGCGAAGGCCAGGGCGGTGCCGGCCAGCTGGGCGGACTCGGCCTGGAAGACGTAGGTGCGTGCCTCCTGCTCACCGTGCGGGACGACGGTGAACCCGGCCGGACCGAGTGCGACCGAGGCTGCGGTCAATCCGGGAACATGGTGGGGTGCAAGGGGTTCCAGCCGTGCGATGCGGCCGTGGAGGATAACGGGTGCGGGCATGGTGACCGGCGTCCTTCGTCTGATGAGGGTCGCCGAAAACACGAGGCGTGGATCTCACGCGACACGTGCTTGCGGCGAAGCGACACGAACGATCCAGCAGCATCGAGAAAAACTAGATGCACAAGATAGCCGAACGTGACGCGTTCACCCGCGCGAACGGACGAGATGTCGTGGCCCGAATTTCGCCCGGTGTCACCGACCCGGACGAACCGCCCTAGACCTTGTCGGCGATGGCCGCCACGATGAGTTCCTCCCAGACCGAGAGCTCCCGGTCGGGCGAGCCGATGCGGGCCGAATCGTTGTCGTCGGTGGGCACGTCCTGGTGCCAGCGGGCGGCCGCGGCCACGCCGGGCTCCCGCAGTCGCAGGTCGCCGAACAGCGCGACGATCTCGGCATCGGTGCGCCAGCGGCCGCGGCCGAAGGTGGACTGCAGCTTGGCCTCGGCCTCGATGGTCTCGGCGTTGTCGCCGGAGCGGAAGTGGGAGATGAACACGCTGCTGCCGACGGGAATCTGCCCGGTCCAGTATTCGACGACGGCGCGCGGGTCCTCGTCGTCGTTGAGATGGTGCAGGATCGCGCTGAAGATCAGGCCGACCGGCTTGTCGAAATCGATGAGCCGGTTCACCTCCTCGTTGGCGCGGATGCCGACGGAGTCACGGACATCGGCGTGCACGACGGTGGTGTTGTCGTTGGTCGCCAGCAGCGCGCGCCCGTGGGCCAGCACGATCGGGTCGTTGTCGACATAGACGACCCGCGTGTCGGGGTTCACCCGCTGCGCGACCTGGTGCACGTTGTCGGCGGTGGGCAGGCCGCTGCCGAAGTCGAGGAACTGGGTCAGGCCCGCCTCGGCCATCTCACGCACCGCGCGGGTGAGGGCCTGCCGATTGGTGAACGCGATCGCCACCGAACCGGGCAGGTTCAGCTTGAAATGATCGCCGATCGCGCGGTCGACCTCGTAGTTGTCCTTGCCGCCGAGTAGATAGTCGTAGACCCGGGCGATGCTCGGACTCGACTGGTCGATCACATTCGCGTTGTCGCTCATCGTCGACGACCTTCCACGCTGTTATCGGTGTGTGCCGCCGCCCATCGTAGGAGAACGACGGCGTGTCGGCATGCTGTCCCTGTCGGTGATACCCGAAAACCGTTCCGGGCGTGTCGGTTCCGGTGCGTCGCGTACCGCCGTCGGTGTCCGGTCCGTCCGGTACGGGGCCGAGGTCTCGGCACGGGTAGCAGCCGTGTCGCAGTTTGCTCACGGCCTGTTTTCGCACGTCAGGGCCGTAACGGTTCGATAAATCACAGCAGTGTCGGCCTATTGAGCAAATGTCCAGTTGTGGACGGGTTTCGCCAGTTCCGAGGGGTGTTTGCCGGATATGTAACGCGCGTTATCGCATCGTGTCGCACGTCTGTTCGATGTGATGCAGATCACATCAACTGCCATTCGGCTACCGATGGTGGCACGCTCGTAATTGCTGAACGTTAACCGTTTGTGATCAACGACAGGGTCGACGCGGACCTTTCGTCACAAACGCCCTGCCTGCCCGCTTCGGTGTCGCGGGCCTCGAAAGATCCAGGATGGATCAGCAACCGGCCGTGTCGGGACGGCCACCCGGAAGGGGGCTCAGTGTGATGAGCAGCATCTACTTCGAATCGAATAGCAATCTGTCAGTTACCGGCCGCGATGGTCGGGTCACCGCGCCCACCGAAGCGTCGGTCGGCCCGCTGGGGATGCCCGGATTGATCCTGGGTCTCGCCCTGCTCGGCCTCGGCATCGTCGCGCTGCTGCGTCTGGGGGACTGGGCGGGAAGCTACGGCCCCGAGCTCGTCGTGCTGGCCTACGTCCTGTACATGGGGGCCGCGGCGTGGCTGGCGCTGTGGGGCGCGGGCGTCGTGCGATCTCTGCACCGCCACTAGTCCCTTTCGGGGAACCCGGCTCGACGCGGGCCCGTCCGCATCACCGCCACGCGCCGGTGCGCTGGCCACAATTCCACGTCACGGCGTCAGGCAGTTGTCCGGGGTAATTCGGCCGACCGAAACGGAACTCCGCCGAGGGCTGCCGATACTTCCGGAATCATTTCGAGCTTCCGGAAATGTTCGACGCTCCATTAGGGTGCAGGAATCGACCGACCCTTTCGGCGGAGGTGTGGACATGACCGATTCTCAGCGTGGATCCACCGAGCGGGAACCCGAGGGGCCGGGAGGTGTGCTCACCCCGCCGGTGGTCGGCGGGCGTGGGCCCGCCGACCACCTCATCGAACCGAACTCCGACACCCCCGTCCGGATGTCGCGCACGGTTCAGGACGACACCGGGCGGGTGCTGGTGTCACCGGTGACCGAACCGCCTGTCGGCGCCGAGACGCCCGAACGGGCGGCCATGCGGGCCAGGATCAAGAAGTTCGTGCTCACCGTCGTCATCATCGCGGCGCTCGGTGGCGCGCTGTTCGGCTACGACACCGGCGTCATCTCGGGTGTGCTGGTCTACCTGACTCCGGACTTCGGCCTCACGCAGGCCCAGGTCGGCATCGTCACCAGCTCGCTGCTGGTCGGCGCCGCGATCGGCTCGATCGCCGGCGGCTGGCTGGCCGATCGGTGGGGTCGCAGGCTGACCCTGCTGCTGGCCGGGGGGCTGTTCTTCGTCGGCGCGCTGGCGCAGGCGCTGGCGCCGGACGCGAACGTCATGATCGTCACCCGCCTGATCCTCGGTGTCGCGGTCGGCACCGCGTCGCTGGTGGTGCCGATGTATGTCTCCGAGATCGCGCCGCCGACCTATCGCGGCAGGCTCGTCTCGATGAACAGCCTGATGATCGCCAGCGGTCAGCTACTGGCCTATATCGTCAACGCGCTGCTGGCTCCCACCGGGAACTGGCGGCTGATGCTGGCGATGGCGGCGATTCCCGCGGCCGCCTTGGTCATCGGTATGTATTTCATGCCGGATTCACCGCGCTGGTATCTGGAACAGGGCCGCGAGGACGACGCCAGGAAAGTCCTGCGGCAGTCCTACTATCCGGAAAATGTCGAGCCGACAATTCAGGACATCGAGAAAACCGAAGCCGCCGATGCCGCCGTCAAAGACAGTTTGCGGGATCAATTGCGGAAGCCGAAGGTGCGCGCGTTGTTCGTCACCGGCGTCGGGCTGGCCTTGATCCAGCAATTCGTCGGGGTGAACACCGTCATCTACTACGCGCCGTCCACGCTGGCCCAGGCGGGCATGGGCGACAACGCGGCCATCACCTCGTCGATCGGGATCGGGGTCGGCGCGGTGATCGGCGTGATCATCGGGATGAGTCTGATCGACCGGATCGGCAGGCGGCCGCTGATGTTCATCGGCCTGTCGGTGATGGTGGTCGCGCTGGTCGGCATGGCGCTGGTCGAGCGGATGACCCAGGACACCGCGACCGGCTATCTGCTGCTGGCGCTGATGATCGTCTACATCTCCTCGTTCCAGGTCGGCGTCGGCGTGCCCACCTGGTTGCTGCTGTCGGAGATCTTCCCCGCCCCGATCCGGGCCACCGCGATGAGTATCACCACGTTCCTCATCTGGGCGGGCAATTTCCTGGTCTCCCTGGTGTTCCCGCCGCTGGGCGAGCTGTGGGGCGCCTCGACGATGTTCTTCCTCTTCGCGGCGATCTCGGCGGTGTCGCTGGTGTTCTGCTACCGCCGGGTGCCCGAGACCAAGGGCGTGTCGCTGGATCAGATCACCGCGGTGGCGGAGAGCTGATCCAGCGCACCGGGTCAGGACTGCGGCGGGTCGACGAAGATGTCGTACTCGAGGGTGCCCGAGCCGCCGTAGCCGGACAGATCGGTGATGCCCTCGGCCGCCAGGACATCGACGTCGAGGTAGGTGTTGCCGGTGGTGGTGCGGGCGTCGCGGCCCAGGATGGCGACGGCGGCGTCGGCCACGATCTCCGGGGTGCGGGCCTTGGCGATGGCCTCGTCGCCGCCGAGCAGGTTCTGCACCGCGGCGGTCGCGATCAGCGTCTGCGGCCACAGGCAGTTCGCCGCGACGCCGTGTTCGGCGTACTCGGCCGCCCAGCCGAGCGTGAGCAGCGACATGCCGTACTTGGCGACCATGTAGGCCGGATGTCCGCCGAGCCAGTGCGGGGCCATGTTCAGCGGCGGCGACAGGCTCAGGATGTGCGCGTTCTCGCTGTTGCGCAGGTGTGGCAGGCAGGCGCGGGAGAGCAGGTAGGTGCCGCGCAGCTGGATCTGCTGCATGAGATCGAAGCGCTTGATGGGCAGTTCCTCGGTGGAGGCCAGCGCGATCGCCGAGGCGTTGTTGACGCAGTAGTCGATGCCGCCGAAACGCTCCACCGCCTGGTCGACCGCGTTCGCCACCGAGGCCTCGTCCCGGACGTCGCCCACCACGGCCAGCGCCTGACCGCCCGCTTCCTCGATCTCGGCGGCCGCGGTGTGGATGGTGCCGGGCAGGCGCGGATCCGGCACGTCGGTCTTGGCCAGCAGCACGATATTGGCGCCCTGGCGAGCGGCGGCGACGGCGATCGCCAGCCCGATGCCACGGCTGCCACCGGACATGATCATCGTGCGCCCGGCGAGCGGGTGGGTAGCGGTCATGGGCGAGGCTCCTTGTCGTCGGCGACGCCGGAGAGGCGGCTGATGGTCGGCAACGTTACATATTTATGATGGCCGTGGCAATAGTGAAATATGTAGACTCGATCCGTGCAACCCCCTGTGACCGGCCCCGATACCGAGGTCCGCCCGGTATCGGCCCGCTCGGCGCTGGTCCGGATTCTCATCGCTGCCGATTCGCCGACGATGACCTCACGCGAGATCTGCGCCGCCACCACCACCCTCGGCTACCCGGAGGCGACCGTCCGCGTCGCCGTGTCCCGCATGGTCGCCGCGGGCGAGCTGATGCGGGAGAACCGCGCCTACACCCTCGCTCCCGCGTTGCGCGCCCGCCGCACCGAACTCGCCGAACCGGCGACGCTCCCGTGGACCGGCGACTGGGAACAGGTCGTCGTCACCACCACCGGCCGCCCCGCCACCGACCGTGCCGCCCTGCGCGCGCGCCTGCTCTCGCTGCGGCTGGCCGAACTGCGCGAGGGTGTCTGGATGCGTCCGGCCAACCTCGACCGCGCCTGGCCCGCTGACCTCGACGACACCGTTTTCCGCCTGCGCACCCGCCCGGTCGCCGACCCCGCCGACCTCGCCGCCCGGCTCTGGCCGTTGGCCGACTGGTCCGCCCGCGGTCACGCGCTGCTGGCAGCCATCGAAACCCCCGACCCCACAGCCAGATTCGCCGCTGTTTGCGCCGGGCTGGATCACCTCACCACCGACCCCGTCCTGCCCGCCGAACTCCATCCCGACGACTGGCCCGTCGCCCGCCTGCGCGCCGTCACCGCCGACTACCTCGCTTGGTTCGCCGCGCTGGGCGCGGAAGCGGTCACGTCCTGAGGCCGGCTCGCCCGGCCCGATCCCCGTCTCGGCATCGTGCGGGGCGAAATCGATAGTGAGATCTGCGGACAACCCGGGGTCCGGCATGTTGTCCTCGGCAGTCCGGGTGTGGTTGCGGGAGAGATGAGGTCGGTCCGTCTACGATGGACCCTGCCGTGCGACGTGGCGGCGCCGCATGGTGCATGGGGAAGGGCCCGCCCCGAGAGTTTCGGGGCGGGCCGCACCGTCAGCGGGGGATGCCCAGGACGCCGAGGGCGAAGTCGGCGTAGTCGGTGGCGATCTGTTCGGGCGTGGCCGGGCCGTCGAGGCGGAACCACTGCGGCAGGGCCGTGCACATGGTGGCGATCGCGCGGCCCGCGGCGCGCGCGTGTTCGGTGCTGCGCTGGTTCTCGGTGAGCGCGGCGTCGATATCCGCGTCGAGCAGATACTGGATCTCGTTGCGGGAGTCGGTGATCCGGCGCCGGTTGGCGGGTTCGAGGCTGCGCATCTCACTGGCGCCGATGAAGGCGAGCTCGCGCCGGTGGGTATGGAACAGTGCCAGCGCCTCGACGACCCGCGTCACCCGGTCGCGACCAGTGCTCGCCTCGTGACGCGCCGCGTCGACCCGCCAGTGCAGCTCGTCCATCGTGAGGTCGAGCGCGCGCACCAGCAGGTCCTGCTTGTCGCGGTAGTGGTGGTAGACGCCGGGCACGCTCATCCCCGCGCGCTGGGCGATCGAGCGCATGGTGGCGCCGTGGTAGCCGGTCTCGACGAAGGAGTCGATCGCGGCGGCGAGGACGGGATCGATGTCCAGCGGCGGGAATCGGCGCCAGGCGCGGGCGGTGTCGGCCGCGGGGGCGGCGCCGCGCGGCCGCGGTTGCGGTGCCCGCGCGGACTCCTCGCCGATCAGCCACTGGGTCGTCGTGTCGAGTTCGGTGGCCAGCGACCGCAGGCGCGGGACCGAGATGCCGGTCTTGCCGGTCTCGATGGCGCTCAGCGTGGCGGCGCTGACCTCGATGCGGCGCGCGGTCTCCCGCAGCGACAGGCCGGCCGCGGTCCTCGCCTGTCGCAGGCGGGCGCCGAGCCCGCCGTCGGAGGTGTTCATGATGTTCAGAATAGCTGAACATTGCCCCCTCGGGAATCCGTCGATTGACAGCAGTTATCGGGTCATGTCACTGTCGTAGGTGTCCGGTGCCGAGCGAACGTTCGGCAAGTGTGTGGAGGAGTGAAGCCCGTGGCGATCGACCTGTCCCATCCGCCCGAGGTACAGCGGCTGGCCGAGCGCACCCGCGCCTTCATTCGTGACCGGGTGCTTCCGCTCGACGACACCCATGACGGCGACATCACCGCCGCGGGCGGCGATGCCCTGCGCGTGGAGTTGCAGCGCGAGGCGCGCGAGGCCGGCGTGTTCGCCCCGCACGCGCCGATCGAATTCGGCGGGCACGGCCTGGGGATGTCGGATCGCGCCCCCATCTTCGAGGAAGCCGGGTACTCCCTGTTCGGGCCGACGGCGCTGAACATCGCCGCCCCGGACGAGGGCAATGTGCACATGCTCGCCCACATCGCCGATCCGGAACAGAAGCAGCGGTTCCTGGCGCCGCTCGCGCGCGGCGACATCCGTTCGGCCTTCGCGATGACCGAGCCGGCGCCCGGCGCCGGCTCGGACCCCGCCGCCCTGGCCACCCGGGCGGTGCGTGCCGAGGGCGGCTGGCGCATCAACGGCCACAAGTGGTTCATCACCGGTGCCGACGGCGCGGGCTTGTTCATCATCATGGCCCGCACCTCGGGCGAACCCGGCGATCGCGGCGGCGCGACGATGTTCCTCGCCCCCGCCGACACCCCCGGCATCCGGGTCGGCAGGCATATCGACACCCTGGACCGGTCGATGCTCGGCGGCCACTGCGAGGTGTTCTTCGAGGATCTGCTCGTCCCCGATGCGGCGGTGCTCGGTGCGGTCGACCGCGGCTTCGAGTACGCCCAGGTGCGGCTCGGCCCCGCCCGGATGACCCATGTGATGCGCTGGCTCGGCGCCGCGCGCCGCGGCCACGACGTGGCGGTGGACCGGGTGGCGCAGCGGCGCGGATTCGGTTCGCGCCTGGGCGATCTCGGCATGATCCAGCAGATGATCGCCGACAACGAGATCGACATCGCGGCCACCCGCGCGCTGCTGACTCGTGCCTGCTGGGAACTCGATCGCGGCGAGTCCGCGGCCGACGCGACCTCCATCGCGAAGACCTACGCCGCCGAGGCGATCTTCCGGATCATCGACCGCAGCATGCAGATGTGCGGCGGCCTCGGCGTCGCGGCGGACCTGCCGCTGGCGCGCCTGTCGCGCGAGGTCCGGCCGTTCCGGATCTACGACGGTCCCTCCGAGGTCCACCGGTGGGCCATCGCCAAGCGCGCGGTGCGCGCGGCCGAACGAGCGCATCGGGCCGCCGAATGAGCCTTCCCGGAATGGATGTCGCCGCGCTGGAGCGGTTCTTGCGGGCCGGCGGCGTCGAGGTGCGCGGCGAACTGCGCGTGGAACTGATCAGCGGCGGTCGCTCCAATCTGACGTTCAAGGCCGCCGACGACGCGTCCACCTGGGTGGTGCGGCGCCCACCCGTCGCCGGGCTCACCCCGTCCGCGCACGACATGGCGCGTGAGTTCACCGTCACCGCCGCGTTGCAGGGCTCGGCGGTGCCGGTCGCGCGCACGGTCGCCTTCGACGAGCGGGGATCCGCCCTCGGCGCGCCGATGACCGTGGTCGAGTACGTCGACGGGCGGGTGATCCGCGACCAGGACGACCTCGCCGCACTCACCGACGACCAGGTCGCCGCGAGCGCGACCGAGCTGGTCGACGTGCTGGCCCGGCTGCACGCCGTCGACCCGGAGGCGGTGGGGCTCGGCACGTTCGGCCGCCCGGCCGGTTTCGTCGAACGGCAGGTGAATCTGTGGGCGTCGCAATGGGATCGGGTGAAGACCCGGGAGCTCGCCGATGTCGCGGTGCTGCACGCGGCCCTGTCCGAGGCGGTGCCGAGCACGTCGGCGTCCTCGATCGTGCACGGCGACTTCCGCATCGACAACACCATCCTCGACGCTGCCGATCCGAGCCGGGTGCGTGCCGTGGTCGACTGGGAGATGTCGACCCTCGGTGATCCGCTCACCGATGTCGCGCTGATGTGCGTGTACCGGTCGCCGATCTTCGACCTGGTGCTCGGCTCGTCGGCCGCATGGACCAGCGACCGCATGCCCAGCGCCGACGCCCTCGCTCAGTCCTACGCCGACGCCTCCGGCCGTGACCTCGGCGACTGGGGCTTCTACCTCGCGCTGGCCAACTTCAAACTCGGCGTGATCGGGGAGGGCATCACCCACCGGGCGCTGCGTGGCTCCGGCGCGGGAGCCGCCGCGGAGCGTGCCGCGGAGGCCACCCCGGAGTTCATGGCCGCCGGCCTGCGCGCATTGAAAGGACACCGGAAATGACCGCGACCAAGTCCGCACTGATCAGCGGAGCCTCCCGTGGCATCGGCCTGGGCATCGCGAATCGGCTTGCTCGGCAGGGCTATTCGCTGACGATCACCGCCCGCGACGCCGACCGGCTCGCCGCTGTCGCCACCGAGCTGCGCGCTCTCGGCGCCCCCGACGTGGTCGCCGTCGCCGCCGACATGGCCGACGAGGACGGGATCGCCCGCCTGCTCGCCGAGCACGCCGACCGGTACGCGACCCTGTCCGCGCTGATCCTCAACGCCGGTGTCGGTACCGCGGGCACGCTCGCCGAGTCCTCGATGAAGCGGTTCGACAAGACCATCGCGGTGAATCTGCGCGCCCCGCTGCAACTGATCCAGGGCGCGCTGCCGATGCTGCGGGCGGGGGCCGCCGCCGATCCGGACCACGGCGCCAAGGTCATCGCGCTGTCCTCGATCACCGGCGTGTACGCCGAGGCGGGCCTGGCGGTCTACGGCGCGGCCAAGGCGGCGATGATCTCGCTGCTGGCCACGCTCAACGCCGAGGAGTCCGGCAACGGTGTCACCGCCACCGCCATCGCGCCCGCCTATGTCGACACCGACATGAGCGCCTGGATCCACGACCGGATCCCGCCCGAGCGGATGCTGGCGGTGAACGACATCGTCGAGATGGTCGACTCGCTGCTGCGGTTGTCGGCCCGCGCGGTGGTGCCGACGATCGTCATGTCCCGCGCGGGCGCCGACGGCTACCGCGCCTGAGCGGTGCGGCGGTCGGGCTCGCTGCGGTAGCGGGCCTGACCACCGTCGATCTTGAGCAGCTTCCACAGCGGCCTGGTCACCGGGTTCAGCAGACCGAGTTCGCCGGCCAGAGCGCGCATGTCGCCGAAGAACCCGCTGAGGATCTTGCGGGAGGTCGGGCTGCGCCAGAAGGCGTCCTCGAACACCTCGTCGGGAATGTCGAACTTGGTGGCGAACGACTTCGACGGCTTGACCAGTTCGTCGGCGAGCCAGCGCATGGCGATCGGGAACGCCACGGCGCAGACCGCGGTGCTCACCGGGTTCATCCGCGCGAGGTGGTTGCGCAGGAACTCGTTGGCGAAGGAGATGTGGCGCGCTTCCTCGGCGATGTGGATCTCCATGATCCGCAGCAGCGTCGGCTGGGTCGCGGTGCCGGACCGGATCAGGGCCTTCTGATAGTGGTCGATCGGCTCCTCGCCACCGAGGATGCCGATGAACAGGATGGCCCAGAAGTAGCCGCCCGCGACGCCGATGAACGGCGAGGCGACCCGGAACAGCGGCCGCATGCCCGGCACGTCGTCACCGATGCGGTTCACCAGCTCCTGGAACATCTGGATGTGGTTGCACTCCTCGGTCATCTCGTGGAGGCAGTACCGAAACTCGGGCGACCCGTTGGGCAGGGCCATCGCGTACTGCATCATCCCGCGGATGAGGATGGACTCGAAGGCCAGCCCAACCTTGGCGGCATTGGCCTGCCGCCAGCGGCCGATCTCGATGCGGCGCTCGAGCGGCAGCGATTGATACCACGCGGTGGCGCCCAGCGGATCGAGTTCGGCCGAGAGAACCCAGCGCGGGTCGTCCCGATCGATGGCGAATTCCGGTGCTTCCCAGTCGATATCGAGGAAGGGATCGAACCTGCGGTGTACCGAGCCCTCCGACAGGGTGAGCAGGGCGTCGGTGTAGTCCGGATCGGCGGCAGCGGTCTTCGAGAACGTCATTGTTTCTCTCCATCGTCACAGGGATCGTCGTCGAGCCGACTCTCCCTGATTTGAATGTAACGCACTGTCTCACCTAAATCCAGGGGTGAACTCCGCGATCAATCGGCGCGTGGAATTCGGCCGTCGACGTCGGTGAATCCGTAGTCGACGGCGAGGTCGGCGACCTTCCAGGCCCCGCCGCCGCGGGTCGATCGATCGGGGTCGGCGGCCAGTGCCACGACCGCGCGGCCGGGGAACCGCGGCGTTTCGGCGGCATTGAGATCGAAGGTGCCCTCGCCGGGCAGGGTCACCTCGCGGCGCCCGTTCTCGTCGGCCGGAACCATCTGTAGCAGTTCGGTATCCACGATGCCGGGCCAGATCGAGACCGCGGTCGCGCCGGTGCCGAGCAGGTCGTGGGCCAGGTCGGCGGTGAGCCGGTCCAGTGCGGTCTTGGCGACGCCGTAGACGGCATTGTGCATGTAGCGCTGGGAGCCGGGGGAAGAGACGTTGACGATCAGCCCGGCCGACTCGATCAGCAGCGGCGCGGCGAACACGCTGGCCACGTAGTGCGAGCGGACGCCGATGTCGAAGGTCTCGTCCCAGGCCTTCGGTGGGACGTCCCAGAACTTGCGCCCGAGCCAGCGCGCCGCCGCGGGGGAGTTGTAGACGTTGTTCACCAGCACATCGAGGCGGCCCTGCTCGTCGCGGACCTGCGCGAACAGCTTCTCGACGGCGGTGTCGTCGGCGTGGTCACACACGACCGCCACGCCGTGACCGCCCAGCGCGGTGACCTCCTCGGCGGTCGCGTGCACGGTCCCCGGCAGTCGGCCCGCTGTGGTGGTGCGGCCGGTGACGTACACGGTGGCCCCGGCCGCGCCGAGTTCCTGGGCGATGCCCTTGCCGATGCCACGGCTGGCGCCGGTCACCACCGCGACCCGGCCGGCGAGAATCTTGGGTGTTCCGCTCATGGCCTCCAGACACTACCGTCAAAATAAGAACACGTTCTAGAAACGGAGACGGTAGTGGAGCTGACCCATCGATTCCTGGACACCGGCGGCATCCGGATGCACGTCACCGAGCAGGGGCAGGGGTATCCGGTCGTCTTCTGCCATGGCTTCCCGCACACCGGTTTCGTGTGGCACCGCCAGCTCGCGGCCGTGGCCGGCGCGGGTTTCCGGGCCATCGCCCCGGACCTGCGCGGCTACGGCCGCACCGACGTCCCCGCCGACGTCGCGGCATACACCAACGAGGCGGTGATCGGTGATCTGCTGGCGCTGCTCGACGACATCGGCGCGGCGAAGGCGGTGTTCGTCGGCCTCGACTTCGGTGCCCAGCTCGTGTGGGAACTGGCGTTGCGCGCCCCTGAACGCGTGGATGCCGTTGTCGTGCTCAACAATCCGTTCTCCCCGCGCCCGCCGCGCGCCCCTTCGGAGTACTGGACCAAGGCTGCCCAGCGGCACTTCCTGCACCTGGCCTACTTCCAGGAGCCGGGCGTAGCCGACGCCGAACTGGCCGCGCGACCCCGTGAATTCCTGGCCAGGGTCTACTACTCGCTCTCCGGCGACTACCACTACCTCGACACCTGGAAGAACCCGCCGGGCCTGGGCTACCTCGATGTCCTGCCGCAAGCCCCCGACCTGCCCTGGTCGTGGCTGAGCGAGGACGAATTCGACACCCTGGCAACGGAGTTCGAACGTACCGGCTTCACCGGTGGCCTGAACTGGTATCGCAATCTCGACCGCAACTGGGCGCTCACCGAAGCCCTCGCGGACGCGCGGGTGTCGGTACCCACCTACTTCCTCTACGGCGAGAACGACCCCGACATGGAGGGCTTCAGCGGCCGCGACCCGCTGGCCGTGCTGCGCGCGAACGTCCCGGATCTGCGCGCGGTGGTGCAGGTCCCGGGCGCGGGCCACCTGGTGCAGCTCGAACGCACCGACGCCGTCGACGAGTTCCTGACCGACGCCCTGCGCGACCTCGGTGTCGCCGCCTTGCCGAGCGGTCAGCACACCCGGTCGTAGTCGAGCGCGAGCCCACCGAGTTCGCCCGCCCCACCGATCCCGCTCGGCGAAGCCCTTCCGCGACGGGCTATCGGTCGCCGATGATCTCCGGGGGTAGGAACATCGTCGCGAGCTGGGCGGCGATGGCACTGGTGTGGTCGATGATGCGGTCGGCGTCGACGTCGAGGACGCCGGTGCGCCAAGCCGACAGCAGTTCGATGAAGCCGCCGATGCCGGTCAGGGTGCTCATCCGGATGTCGGTCTCGTCGACGCCGGCGCGCAGGTAGGGCCAGGCGGCGGCGATGAGCAGGTCGGTGGCGTCGGTGAGCATGGTCTTGCGGCGCTGCTCGAGCACGGCGCTGCCCGCGTGATCGGCGAGCAGGATGCGGGCGCGCCCGCGCGGGTCGGCCTGGAGCTCGACCGCGCGGGTGATCGCCGCGCGCATGACCTCGAGTGGCGTGCGATCCGCGGTCTCGGCGAGCACGCAGGCCAGGTCGGCGAAGACCTCGGCACACACCTCGTCCCACACCGCCGCCAGCAGTTCGTCGCGGTCGGCGAAGTGTTCGTAGAAGTAGCGGTCGTTGAGCGAGGTCCGCTGGCAGACGCCCCGCATGGTCACCGCGGCCCAGCCGTGCTCCAGCCAGATGGTCAGGGCGGCGTCGACCAGGCCGGCGCGTCGTTGCGCCCTGCGCTGGTCGGCGGTCAGTCCGCCCCAGGTTCGTGCCGGTGCGCGCACATCCATGGTTGACAAAGTACTCCGCCGCGAGCCTAATTGGTGTCAGGTGCGGCCAATGGTGGCAGATGCCACCAATTCGAGTCGTACCGGGTCGACCCGGGAGTTGCCATGCGACTGTTTCCCTTCGGCGGACGCCGCCGGACCACGAGCGCCGATGCCGTGGTGACCGGCGCGGGCAGCGGCATCGGGCGGGCCTTCGCCGTGGAGCTGGGCAGGCGCGGTGGCCGCGTCGTGTGCTCCGACCTCGATCCCGACCGCGCGGCCGAGACCGCGGGACTCGTCGAGGCCGCGGGCGGGAAGGCGATCGGCACCGCCTGCGACGTCACCGCGATCGCCGAGGTCACCCGGCTCGCCGCCACCGCCCAGGACTGGTTCGGCGACGCGCCGACGGTCGTGATCAACAACGCGGGTATCGGCGCGGGCGGACCGGTGATCGGGGAATTCGCCCTCGACGATTGGCAGCGCACCCTCGGCGTCAACCTGTGGGGTGTGATTCACGGCTGTCATGTCTTCGCGCCGATCCTGCGGGCGGCGGGGCGCGGGGCGATCGTCAATGTCGCCTCGGCGGCCGCGTTCGGCGCGGCGCCCCGGATGGCCGCCTACAACGTCAGCAAGGCGGGCGTGCTCGCGCTGTCGGAGACCCTGTCGGCGGAGCTGGCAGGCACCGGCGTCGGCGTGACGGTGTTGTGCCCGACCGGCGTGAAAACCAACATCATGCAGGCCGATTCGCCGATGGACGAGACCGCCGAGCGCCTGGGCGGTCTGCTCCTGCGGTGGACCGGTCGCGCACCGGCGACCATCGCGCGCGCCACCCTCGATGCCGTCGACCACGGCGAGCTCTACGTGGTGCCGCAGCTCGAGGCCAAGGTGCTCTGGCAGGCCAAACGCTGGATGCCGGCGACCTACACCCGTTCGGCCGGCCTGCTGGAGCGGGTCGTGCGCTGATCCATCACCGAAGGAGATCGAACAATGACGTTCGCCTATCCCGATATGCTCGCCACCGTGCGCGCCAAGCAGTGGGCGCTGGCCGACATCGACTGGGACGCACCGGGTGCCGACACCATCACCGACGAGCAACGCCCCCGGCTGGCCACCTTCATGGCCGATCTGGTGTGGATCGAACACGTCGGCGCGCGCGGTTTCGCCGCCCTCGTGCACCAGGCGCCGCCGGGCCCGCTGCGCGAGATCTACCGCTACTTCCACGCCGAGGAACAGAAGCACGCCAACGCCGAACTCGCGCTGATGCGCCGGTGGGGAATGCTCGACGGCGACGAGATGCCGGTGCCCAACAAGAACATCCGCCTCGTGATCAGCTGGCTCGACCGCTACGCCGATCAGCTGAGCCTGCCGGTGCTCGGCACCGTCATCCCCTCGCTGGAGACGGCGCTGGACGGCGCGCTGGTGAAATTCCTGCTGGACGAGGTCGACGACCCGGTGTGCCACGAGGTCTTCCGTCACATCAACAACGACGAGTCCCGGCACCTGGCCGTCGGTTTCCAGGTGCTCGAACAGCTCGGCGCCGGGCCCCTCCGCCGGATCGCCATCGAGACGGCCGGTTTCGCGGTGCGTCCGTCGTTCGTGCTCGGCGCCCTGCTGTACGCGCCGCTGCTGTCGCGGATGTCGACCAACATCATCGCCCTGGGCCTCGACGAGGAGAAGCTGTGGCAGGCGGTGCGCCGCTACGAGAACGTCGGCGAACGCAGCCCCGCCATCCGCCGGGTGCCGCTCTATCACGTGGTGAAGACCCACGGGAAGGCCACGATTCACCGGCGACAGCCGTTCCAGCTGCTGGCGGATGTGTCCAACGCCTGTATCGACCGGTTCCCGATCCGGGTGCTGGGCCGCAGGCCGTCCTGGTCCGACGAGCTCACCTACGAACCGGTGGCGAAATGACCGCGCTTCGTTTCGCCGAGACCTTCACCGGCCGCCAGCTCCATCACACGAGCTTCGTCCCGCGCCACGAGTTCAGCGGCAGGCGGGTGGCGATCGTCGGCAGCGGGGCCGCGGCCGCGCGCCTGCTGCCCGGCATCGCCGCCGAGGCCGTGCGGGTGACGGTGTTCCAGACCGACGCGGTGTGGATCGTGCCGCGCGCACCGCTGCCCGGCGCGATCCTGCGCCGGCTGCCCGAGCCGGTGGTCCGCCTGGGTGCGCGGATCAATCTGCGTGTCCAGGTGCGGGATTCGTGGCTGCGGCACCGGCTCACCCCGGACGAGGACGCCGGGGTCGCCGTGCACAACGGCTACTACCGCACACTGCGGCAACCACACTGCTCCCTGGTGACCTGGCCGATCGCGCGCCTGGTCCCGCTGGGCCTGCGCACGGTCGACGGGATCGAGCACCGGGTCGACACCATCGTCTACGCCGAGGACGCCGGACACGTGGTCCGCACGCTCGCCCGTCGCGGCCGCACCCACTACTCGCCCGAATTCGCCGGCGAGACGAAGGAGATCGCATGAGCACCACCGGGATCGACCACGAGATCGTCATCGTCGGCGCCGGATTCTCCGGGATCGGCGCCGCGATCGCACTGCGCAACGCCGGATTCGAGGACTTCCTCATCGTCGACGAAGCCGACGGCGTCGGGGGAACCTGGCATTGGAATACCTATCCCGGTGTCGCCGTGGATATCCCGTCGTTCAGCTACCAGTTCTCGTTCGAGCAGCGCACCGACTGGTCGCGGGTCTACGCGCCGGGCCGCGAACTCAAGGCCTACGCCGAGTCGTGCGTGGACAAATACGACCTGCGGCCCCGAATCCGCTTCGGCACCACCGTCACCGGGGCCGACTTCGACGAGAAGGGTCGGCGCTGGGTGCTGCACACCGCCGACGGCGCCGATCTGACGGCGCGGTTCGTGATCAGCGCGACCGGCGTGCTCACCCGGCCCAAACTGCCCGACATCCCCGGCATCGAGGACTTCGCCGGTATCACCATGCACACCTCGCGCTGGGATCACCGCCAGGATCTGCGTGGCAAGCGGGTCGCGATCATCGGCACCGGCGCCTCGGCCGTACAGGTGATTCCCGAGATCGCGCCGGAGGTCGCGCAGCTGACGGTGTTCCAGCGCACGCCGATCTGGTGCCTGCCCCGACCCGACATGCCGCTGCCGCTGCCCGCGCGCTTGGCGCTGAAAGTGCCGGGCGGACGCACCCTGACGCGGTTGGTGAGTCAGACCTATGTCGAATTCACCTTTCCCCTCGCCGCCCACTACCACCGGTCCCTGCCGACCGCCGCGATCGGGGAACGCGCGGGGCTTGCCCATCTGCGCCGCCAGGTGAAGGACCCGGCGGTCCGCGAGGCACTGACCCCGAAGTACGCGCTCGGCTGCAAGCGGCCCAGCTTCTCCAACGACTATCTGTCGACCTTCAACCGGTCGAACGTGACCCTGGAGACCACGGCGATCAGCGCGATCACGCCCACCGGTGTGCGCACCGAGGCGGGCGCCGAACATCGCGCCGACGTGCTGATCCTGGCCACCGGGTTCAAGGTGATGGAGTCGGGCAACATGCCGACCTATGACCTGCACGGCGTCGGTGGCCGCGATCTGGAGACCTGGTGGGACGAGAACCGCTTGCAGGCCTACGAGGGCGTCAGCGTCCCCGGCTTCCCGAACTTCTTCTCCATCATCGGTCCCTACGGCTACAACGGCGCGTCCTACTTCACCCTGATCGAGAACCAGACTCGTCACATCCTGCGCTGTCTGCATCACGCCCGCAGCACCGATGCCGAGCGCATCGAGGTCACCGAGGAGGCCAACGACCGCTACTTCCGGGAGATGCTCGCCCGCCGCGGCGGGCAGGTGTTCTGGCAGGACAGCTGCGCCACCGCCAACAGCTATTACTTCGACAAACACGGCGACGTGCCCCTGCGTCCCGCCTCCACCCTCGAAGCCGCTTGGCGCAGCGGTCATTTCGCTCTCACCGACTACGCCTTCACCTAGCGGACGGCGGTGCGGCGGCGGCCGGGCTCGCGGGCGCGGTGACGGCACCGTCGTCGCGATCGGCGTGTGCGATGCTCGGGGCAGGCGACGCCGGCAGCGTCGGAACCGAGAAAGGGATGTCCGTGCCGATCCGAGGTGTGCTCTTCGACGTCGACGACACCCTGTTCGACTACTCGTCCTCGGAAGCGGCCGGTCTCCTCGCGCAGTTGCGGGCGGACGGACTGCTCGACCGTTTCGCCGATCCCGCGGCGGCGGTGACGCTGTGGCGGGAGATCACCGAGGTCGAATACCACCGCTTCGTCGTCGGTGAGCTCACGTTTGCCCAGCAGCAGCTCTCCCGCGCTCGCACGTTCGTCTCCCGTCTGCGCGGCGTCGCGCCGTCGGCGGTGCCCGACCCGGAGGCGGCCGCCTGGTTCACCGGATACGCGGCGCGTCGCCGGGCCGCCTGGTCGGCGTTCCCGGACGCGGAGCCGGTCTTGCGGCACCTCGCGCCCGGGTACCGCCTCGGCATCGTCTCGAACGCCGCGGTGCCCCAGCAGCGGCGCAAGCTCGCGGCCGTCGGGCTGCTGGACTTCTTCGGTGACCGGGTGGTGTGCAGCGAGGAACACGGTGCGGCGAAGCCGGAACCCAGCATCTTCCTCGCCGGCTGCGCGCTGCTCGGGCTCGCACCGCGCGAGGTCGCGTTCGTCGGCGACAAGTACCTCGTCGATGCCGTCGGCGCCCACGAGGCGGGCCTGCGCTCCTGCTGGCTCGATCGCGCGAACATTCGCTCCGGCACCGTGATCCGCGATGGCATCCACGTCATCGACACCCTCGGCCACCTCCCGCGACTGCTGACGGAGTAGATCCTCAGCTGCGGAAGTCCGCGAAGTCGAAGCCCGGCGCGACCAGACAGCTCACCAGGACCTCCTCACCGCCGGCGGGCCGCGCGGCCTGCCAGTGGCCCGCCGGAACCACGTACTGCACGTGCTGACCGGCTTCGATCAACGGCCCCAGCGTCACCGTCGTCGCGGTGCCCGGCCGATCGCCGTCACCACCCAGATCGAGCTCGAGCGGCCCGCCCCGATGCCACAGCCACACCTCGGCGGAACGCACCGCGTGCCAGATCGACTGTTCGCCGGGCGGCAGCAGGAACAGGATCCCGGTCGCCGCGGCCCGCGTGCCCGGATAACCGTCGGGCGTGAAAGTGTGCTCGCTGCGCCAGGTCTCGCGATACCAGCCGCCTTCGGGATGCGGTCGCAGGTCCAGCGTCGCCGCCGTCGACGGCTGCCGCAGCACCTGGGTGTGGCGTCCGTCCGGTCCGCGTCGCATCCACCGGACCTCCTCGACGGCGTCGACCGGCACACTCTCGACGGTCGTGCCGAGCTCGGGCGTGGTCAACGCCAGCACCTGGGCCGTCGCGGGCAGGTCGTCGGCAACGCGCAGTGCGGCCTCGTCGTCCTCGGCGTGGACTACCTCCGCGCCGATCCGCAGCCGGTCACCGGCCGACTGCCACCTCTCGCGGGTTGTCACGATCATCGGCGTCGTCCTTCGTTCGGGAGTCGGGCTGCCGGGTCCATGGTGCTCTCCGAGACCTGCCGGTGCGCATCCGGACCAGCCGCGGCCGCCAGGGCAGCCACCAGTTGGCTTCTCCCATCAACCGTACGAGGGCGGGGACGAGCAGCATGCGGACCAGCGTGGCGTCCAGGACCAGGGCGATGATCATGCCGAGGCCGAGGAAGCGCATGGGAGTCAACGGGGAGAGGGCGAACGCACCGGTGACGAGGACGAGCAGGACGGCGGCGGCGGTGATGACGCGCGCGGTCTTGACCGTGCCGACCCGCACGGCGGTGGTGGTGTCGGCGCCCGCGCGGTGCGCCTCGGCCATGCGGGAGAGCAGGAACACCTCGTAGTCGGTCGACAACCCGAACACGACCGCGATGATCAGCACCAGCATGCCCGCCGGGATCGGCCCGGCGGTGATGCCGAGCGGACCCGCGAGATACCCGTGGTAGAAGATCATCGTCAGCACGCCGAAGGTGGCGGCCAGGCTGAGGAACGCCATCGCGACAGCCTTGAGCGGCAACATGATCGAGCGGAACGCGACGGTGAGCAGCACCATGGTGGCCAGCACCATCACCGCGATCATGAGCGGCATGCGCCGCACCGTCGAGTCGACCGTGTCCACGGTCGCGGCGGTGTCGCCGCCCACGGCCAGCGTCGTTTCCGGCGGTGGGGCCAGTGCCCGGATGGCCTGAACGGCGGCGGTGGCGTCCTCGCTGCGGTCGGCGGCGGTGAGGAAGGCGTGCAGGACGACGACATCGTCGGCGCGCCCCACCTGCACCACATCGCGCACGCCCGCGATCGCGTCGACGTCGGCGAGCACCGCGGTGATCGCGGCCGTCTGCGGTGGACCGTCGAGCCCGTGGATCAGCACGGTCGCGCCACTCGCGGCGGCCGGGAAGGTCGTGGTGAGTTCTTCGACCGTGCGGCGCATCTCGCTGTCGGGTGGCAGGGCGCGATGGTCGATGTCGCCGAGCCGGATGCCGGTCAGCGGTGCGGCCAGGGCGAGCAGGATCGCGCCGACGACGACCGTGACGACCCCGGGCCTGCGCAGCACGGCGTCGACCACCCTGGTCCAGAAGTGCTCGGTGCGGGTGGTCGACCTCGCTCGTCCGATGCGGGTGCCGAACAGCGCCAGCAGGGCGGGCAGGACGGTCGACGAGAGTCCGGCGGCCAGGGCCACCGCCGCGATGGAGCCGATGCCCAGCGATCGCAGCACCGGCTGCGGGAACACGAAAGTGCCCGCGAACGCACACATCAGCAGCAGCGCCGACAGGGCGACGGTGCGCCCGGCGGTCGCGTAGGTGCGGGCGATGGCCGCTGGCACGTCCCGGCTCTCGGCGTATTCCTCGCGAAACCGGTTGACCAGGAACAGGCCGTAGTCGATGGCCATGCCGAGGCCGAGCAGCGAGGCGATGTTCACCGCGAAGGTGGTGACCTCCGTGGTCTCGGTGAGCAGCCGGATCACCCCCAGGGACCCGGCTACCGCGAGCGCCCCCACCAGCACGGGCAGCGCGCCGGCGAGCAGTCCACCGAAGACCAGCACCAGGATCAGCAGTGTCAGCGGCAGCGAAATCGACTCCGCCACCACGAGATCGCGCTGCGAGCGCGCGACGATCTCGGAATTGAGCGCGCTGTAGCCGGAGAGCCGGGTGTCGACGCCGGGCACGCGCAGCGCGTCGGCGATCGCGGGATAGGCGGCGATGCGCGCGGTGTCGTCACCGGCGGTGAACACCGCCGCTACGGCCTGCCGGCGATCCGGCGAGATCAGGAAGTTCCGCAGCGGCGCGGCGGTGTTCCAGTAGCTCTGCGCCGGTCGCGCGAGCAGGGCCGGATCGATCCGGTCCAGCGCCGCGGTGATCTGCGGGCCGATCTCGTCGACGGTGCGGCCCGCGGGCACGGTGTAGAGCGCGATCACGTCGGGACTCTGCGGTCCGAAATGCTCGGTGACCGCCCGATCGACCAGCGCCGACTCACTGCCCTGATCGGCGAACCCACCCGCGCTGAGCCGCTGGGTGACATCGGCGCCGAAGGCCGCGCACAACCCGACGACCGCCACGATCACCGCCAGCACCGCGCGCGGCCGGGCGATGACCAGGCGAACCAGCGCCGTCACAGCGGCCGGTCCACCGAGGGACGCGCGGCCAGTTCGGTCTCGAGCATCGCCACGATCCCGTCGAGCAGCGCCTCGAGCCGGGCCTCGACGCCGTCGCCGTTGCGCGCCGACACCGTCAGATCGGTGTGGCCGTCGAATTCGGTGAGCCCGAACAGCAGCGGCATCGCGACGCTGTGCTGGGGCAGCACGTACAGCCCCGTCGGCCGGAAACCGGGCACGGCCAGCTCGTCGGCGGTGAAGCGGCCCATGTGGGACACGGTGGCCGAGGCCAGATTCCGGCCCCAGCGGGCGCCGAGCCAGTTCGTCGTGTGCAGGACACCGCGATTGACCGGGTCGGGCACCAGGGTGATGCGGGTGTTCGCCAGCTGGTTCAGTTCGCGCCGTTCGCGCAGACCGGTCTTGATCTGCTCCTTGACCCACGTCCAGTCGCGTCCGGACTCGATGTCGAGGAACAGCGGCAGGGCGAGATTGGCGGTCGAGCGCAGCGCCGGGTCGTGCCTGCGCAGGTCCACCGGCATCATGATGCGCGAGGTCCCCGGTGTCTCGGCGGCCAGCAGCGCGCAGACCCTGGCCAGCGCACCGGGGCCCGCCGCGTCGATGCGCCGGTGCCGCAACAGATGCCGGGCGACGCCACGGCGCTGCCTGCCCCGGCCCGTCGCGCTGCGATAGCGCGGCACCATCGCGGCGGGCTTGCCGGGCGCCCCGACCCGGTCCACGAGCTCCTGATCGGCCACCGGGTCGAGCTGGGGGATCGGGTCCTGCCCGCGCAGCGCGCGCAGGACATTGGTCACCCACAGCACCATGCCCATGCCGTCCATCACGCCGTGGAAGACCCGGAAGACCAGCGTCACCGGCGCGCCCGTCAGCAGCAGCACCTCGACGGTGGTTTCCGGCGTCGGTCCGATCGGGCTGGTGAGCACCGGATCGGCCTCGAGCGTGGTCTCGTGCAGCACGTGACCCGGCACCACCCGGACGGCGGGCGCGATGCCCGCGTCGACCCACTCGGCGCCGCGACGCACCAATCGTGCGCCGGGGGTCACCGTGGCGGCCACGGCGACCGCGCGGCGCAGCCGGTCAGGGTCGAGATCGCCGTCGCCGGGGACGACCAGCTGCATGAGAAACGGCGGCGCGAGGTCGCGCATGGGGAAGTACATGCGCTCGGTCGTCGAAATCGGGCGGCGGAAGGTGCTGCTGCCGTTCATGATTGCCTCCGGTGCGTCGGTCGTGCGGTGACTACCGCAGGTCCCTGGTGAGGGTCTCGATGCCGCCCGCGGCGTCGAGCCAGGTGAGGAATTCGGTCAGTCCGGTATCGCGATCGGTGACCGGCGCGTAGCCGAGATCGCGGCGGGCTGCGCCGGTGTCGTAGGTGGCGCTGCGCGTCATCAGCGCGACGGCGTAGCGCGACAGCGGCGGCGACCAGCGCTGCGCCACGGCGGGAATCCGCCACACGGTCTCGACGGCGGCCACGACGGCGGTGAGAACACGGCGATTCGGTCTGCGCGACGGCGGTGCGTAGCCCAGCCGGGAGGCGACCGCGCCGAGAAACCCCCACACGTCGGTCTTCTCGGCGTCGGCGACGAAATACGCCCTGCCGCCGACGGATTGCGCCGTGAGCGCGAGCCGGCACGCGTGCACGATGTTGTCCACGTGACACAGCGAGGCTTCGATCGTGCGGCCGTAGGACAGATCGGGCAGCGACCCGGTCGCGGTCCGGCCGAGCAGCCGCACGATCGGCCCCGAACGATCGCCCGCGCCCCAGATCGCCCGTGGACGCAGGGCGACGGTGGTGAAGGTGTCGGTGTTCGCGGCGAGCACGGTCCGCTCGGCGGCGGCCTTGGTCTCGGAGTAGAAGTTCAGGTAGCGGTGTGGATAGGGCAGTGATTCGTCGACGTCGACCTGATCGCCGCCGTCCCGGTCCATGAGCGCGCTCGGACTCGACACGAAGACGAATCGGGACGCGCCGCTGTCGCGGGCCGCGTCGAGCAGTGTCTCGGTGGCGGCCACGTTCTCCGCCCAGAAGCGGGCCCTGGTGCCGCGTTCGTCGACCCTGGCCGCGCTGTGCACCACGACGTCCATGCCTGAGGTGGCGGCCGCCAGCGACGCCGGATCGGCGAGGTCGCCGTAGACGACGGCGACCCGGTCCCGCGCGGACCCGAGGTCGTCGAGCACGCTGGTGGGCCGCACCAGGATCGACACGTCGTGGACGCCGTCGGCGACCAGCGCGCGCACGAGCGCGCCGCCGAGGAAGCCGGACGCGCCGGTGACCAGAACCTTCATCGTCGTGCCTCCAGTTTCTTCGCCGCCCACCGCGCGAGCTCCTCGCGGCCGATCTTCGCGTTGTGCCGGATGTCGACCGGGAAGCGGGGATGGACGAGGAATTCGGTGACCGGCGCGGTGACCTCGAATTCGACGGCGCGGGTGCGCAATCGGGTCAGCGTCGCCGCCGGATCGGCGCCCGGTTCGAGCTCCACGCACAGCACCGGCCGCTGAACCCCCCGCGTGCCGAGGCCGACGAGCGCGGTCCGCGCGACGCCGGGCACCACGTTGAAGACCTGCTCGACCTGCACGGTGAACATCGGTCCCCGCGCGGTCTCGACGCGCTGACTCTTGCGTCCGCAGAACCAGATCCGGCCCTGCTCGTCGATCCAGCCCAGGTCGCCGGTGCGATGCCAGGTGCGATCACCGTCGGCGATCTTGCCCGCCGCGTTGGCCGCCGCGGGCCAGTAGTAGCGGGTGCTGACATTCGGGCCGGTCACGACGATCTCGCCCACCGCGCGCGCCCCCGCGGGCGACGCCGCCGCGTCCCAGTTCGGCACCGGGTCGTCGGTGATCGCGAGCAGCCGCACCTCGACCCGATCGGCCGCGCGGCCGATACAGGTGCCGTCGCCCTGGTGGGCGCGCTCGACCAGACCATCGAGCAGTTCCCTGGATTCGATGGTCGACATCGGCAGCGCCTCGGTCGAGCCGTAGCCCGCGTAGATCTCGGCGTCGGGGCTCAGCACCTCACGCAGCCCCGCGACGCACCAGTCCGGGACCGGCGCACCGCCGGAGAACACGCTCGACAGGGTGCTCAGTTCGGCCGGATGCGCGCGCAGATGTTCGAGCAGCGGAATGAGCAGGGCGGGGGAGGCGAACATGGTTCGGACGTCGAAACGTTCGATCGCGTCCACCACGTGCGCCGGATCGGTCGACCCGACCTTGCTCGGGATCAGCGGCGGCAGCACGCAGCGCGCGCCGAGCAGCAGATCGAGCACACCGACCAGCGGCAGGGTGATCAGCGAGGTCTCCGGCGGGGTGTGCCCGCGGGCGGCGTGCACCTGCTCGACCATCGCGGCCAGATTGCCGTGCGTCAGCTCCACCGCCTTGGCCGGACCCGTACTGCCGGTGGTGAATCCGATGATCAGCACGTCCTCGGGTGCGGCGGGCACCCGCTCGGGCAAGGCGCCCGAGGGTCTGCGGCCCCAGGCCCGCAGCGTCGGGCCGCCCCAGAACCAGCGGCGTCCCACCGTCAGCGTGGTGCGCACGCGACGGAAGCTGCGTGGGAACAGCACCCGCAGGGCGTGCGCGGGCGGAATGCCGATGAACGCCTCGGCCTCGACCGCGCGCAGGCAGTGCACCATCCGGCGCACGCCCATGCCTGGATCGATCACCACCGGCACCGCGCCGATCTTCAACAGCGCGAACAGGATCGCGTACAGCTCCGCGCTGGGCAGCACCAGCACGATGGTCCTGGTCCCACTGCCGACGCCGGACCGCAGGAGCTGCTCGGCGATCGCGTCCGACCACTGGTCCAGCTCCTGGTAGGTGATCCGCCGGTAGTCGGGCAGACCCGCGGCGGTCTGCCCGTCGGGGTAGATCACCGCGGCCCGGTCCGGTTCCGCCTGCGCGAAGCGCCGGAAGTCGTCGATGGTCCGCCAGTAGGTCGCCGTCCTCACGCGGTGGTCTCCGCGGGTAGTCGGTACACGGTGGCGGCCGCGGCCGGACCGGCGCCCGCCGCGACGAACAGCACGTGGGTGCGGCCGGTCAGCGAGCGCTCGGCGACCGCGCGGTCGTAGGCCAGCGGCAGCGCGGCGGTGTGCGGGTCGCCGTCGGTCAGGTCGGGGGTGCGCACCGCGTCCTGGTCGATGCCGAGCGCGTCGGCGAGCCGCTTCGGGAAGTGCGGAGTCGGCGTCGAGGCGATCAAGACCAGCCCGGCCGGGTCGATCTCGGCCGTGGCGAGGGCGGCGCGGGCCGCTTGGTCCGCGACGGCCAGGATCCGGTCCTCGAAATCGGGGTCGCGTTCCACGGTCATCAGGCTGCGGCCGGTCGTGCCCATGGTCGCGGTGTCGACGTAGGCGACCTCGGCGGGACTGCCTGTCGAGCGCGCGGAGTGCACGGGCCCGAACCCCTCCGGCCCCTCGACCTGTTCGAGCAGCAGCGCGGCGCCGGCGGTCGCGTAGGGGAACGCGGCGTCGGCGGTGCCGCGGGTGAGCGACGGATGGGTGTCGCCCGCGACGATCAGCACATGCTCGGTGCTGCCGGTCGCCAGCACCGACCCGGCGACGCGGACGGCGTCGAGCACGCCGACGGCGCCGTTCATCAGGTCGAAGGAGAAGGTCCGCGGATCGTCTCTGGTGTAGTCGAGGCCGATGCCCGCCGCCTTCTGGATCAGCGCGGAGACCGCGGGTTCCACCGTGTTGGAGTCACGGAAGATGCCGGTGTTGATCAGCACGCCCACCTGGTCGGGCCGGATCTCGGCGCGCTGCAGGCATTGCCGCGCGGCGCGCCCGCTGTGCTCGACGATGCTGTGAGTGTCGGCGGCCTTGCTGGCGCCGGTGGCTCGGATACGCACGCCCATGACGAACCTCAGACCTTCAGCGAAGAGATGGTGGTGGACAGGAAGCCGGCGACGACGCCGGAGGCGGCCGGAACCATGAGGAGTTTCGACCCGGCCTCGATGCTCTGCTCGGACAGCTGGTCGTGCAGCACGATGAAATGCGAGGTGGTCGAGGTGTTTCCGTACTTCTCGATCACGTTCAGATCCGGCGGCATCGGGGTGCCGAACTCGCGGGCGGCGACACCGTTGATGTACGGCACGGCGGCCGCGCCGAACTGGTGATGGATGATGTAGTCGAACTTCTCGTCGGCGAAGGTGCGTCCGCGCTGCTCGAGGTAGGTGCCCTGCGCGTCCGGCCACAGCATGAACCGGGCCTCGTTGTGCATCTTGCGGTTGTCGGTGTAGAGCGCGACGCCCGCCGACTTGTCGCTGGGCATGCCCAGGCACAGGTGGGAATGCTCGGACGCGGTGAACAATTCGACGTAGTGGATCATGTCGGCCTCGTCGACGGCCTGGTCGAGCACGACCGCGCACCCCGAGTCGCCCACCGACAGCGACGCGAACTGCAGGTCGTACTTCTCGGAGATCTCGTTCACGGCGGTGTCGGCGATCGGGGTGATCGACTCACCGCTGACGACCATGCCGTTGCGCACCACGCCGGCCCGGATCATCCGGTCGAGAATGTAGGTGCCGGTGAGCATTCCGGCGCAGGCGTTGGACACGTCGAAGGTGATCGCGGAGTCGGCGCCCAGCGCTTGCGCGATCGTCGAGGCGAACGAGGGCTCCATGTACATCCGGGTGCCCTGGTTGCTGCGGGTGATCGAACAGGAGATGATCACGTCCAATTCGCCTGGGGCGTAGCGGGACCTGGTCAGACAGTCCTGCGCGGCGTTCATCGCCAGTGCGAACGAGTCCTGCATGCGGTCGGGCGCGGTGTCGCGCACCCGGCGTTCCTTGATCCCGGTGATCCGCTCCAGGTCGAACGAGGGCGGAACTTTCAAACGGGAAATCAATTCCGCGGTGGACACGATATTCGACGGAAGATATGCGCCGATCGACTCGAAACGTGAATGCAACACGTGAACTCCTCCAACGTCTGTAAGTGCGCCTGGGATCATTTCCGACCGTCGGTGGGACGGAACCCTACCTGAGTTATTGCGTTCGCCCGGAAACGATCTGAGGGCCCGGTATTCGAGGAACAACCATCGACGAGCCTACGTGTGACCGGAAGTGCTGGATATGTGGCTACCGCCGGAAAAGCGAGGCTGTACAGGGGTGATGCATTCATTTACGGCGTACGGGCAGTGGGTGGCTATCGCTGCTTCGCGATGTCTCGGCCAAGGCGGATGCCGGATTGCCGAGGCTTCGGAGTGAGGGACCTCACGAAGGAACTCCGGATGGAATGTATCGCCGGGGCCACACCTTTTGTCGCCGGGGCACAATGGTCGCCGTGAAGTTTGTCGCGAGAGGAAAAGGTCCCGCGCGAACGACATCGCGGCCCCGGGGCGCCGTCGAAGGTGGAACCTCGACGACGGTCGGCGCTGTCACGCGCCCCGGCTCGGGCTCTGGCGTTACACCTGCGAACAGACACCGCGAAGACCGTCGAGGAGATCCTGGCCAGGGCCCGGACCGAGGCCGCGGTGGGCTGAGTCAGTGGGCCGGGGAGCGCAATCCGGCCAGGCGCGCCAGCCGTCGATGCGAATCCAGCCGTGCCGCGCGATCGAAAGTACTGGTGTGTACGAGGATTTCATCGGCGCCCGACTGGGTAATCAGGTGTCCCAATGCGTCCGCGACCTCCGTCTCGGCACCGTGGATCTGTTCCTCGAGCGCCCGCTCGAACAGGTCGCGCTGCCGGGCGGTCATCGTCGTGGCATCGACCTCCTCGGGAGAGACGAGGGCGGGGAATTCCCCGCGGGTGCGCGAATACGCGCTCGACCACGCCTCCGGGAGCAGGAGTCGGTGTGCCTGCGCCGCCGAGTCGGCGATCATGACCGTCGCCGAGACGATCACATACGGCTGCTCGGCCCACGCCGACGGCCGGAACTCGGCCCGGTAGCGCTCGATCGCCCGCACCATGGCCGCCCTGCCCCCGACCTGCGCGATGACCAGCGGCAGCCCGAACCGGGCCGCGCGCTCGGCGCCCGAACTCGTCGCCAGCAGGAAGGTCGGCAGGCGGGTGCCCTCCGCCGCCACGGCGTGCACGCCGGCACGGCCCGCGCCGAAGTAGTCGAGCAGTTCGACCAGGTCGGCATCGAAATCCTCGGCATCGGCGCGGTCGTGGGCCAATGCCCGGCGGACGCCGTCGGTGAATCCCACCGACCGGCCCAGACCCATGTCCACCCGCCCGGGGAACAGGGACTGCAGCACACCGAACTGCTCGGCGACGACCAACGGCTGGTGGTTGGGCAGCATGACCCCGCCGGTCCCGACCCGGATCCGGTCGGTCGCCGCCGCGACCGCCGCGGCCAGCACGGTCGGGGCGGTACCCGCGACACCGGGCACGCTGTGATGTTCGGCGACCCAGAACCGGTGGAATCCCCACTGCTCGGCGAGCTGGGCGAACTCGACGGTCTCGCGCAGCGCGTCGGCGTGGGACTGCCCGCGCCGGACGCGGGAACGATCCAGGATCGAGAGGCGAGTCGACTCGAGTGTCGGGGTCATATCGATGTCAACGCCGCGTGTCGCGAGGGATTCCACCGGCGGGTCGCGGCTTCGCAAGATTCGATCGGCACCAACCCTGGACCAACCTTGCCCACCCATAGTGTCTGGCGACCCCGACAACCGAGATTCTCCGAGGAGCGCACCATGCCTTACCAAGCCGGGTCCGGACGCCGTGAACGGCATCCGCGCGTACGTGCCGCGAGCCACCGTCACCGCGCGATCGAGACAACCGAGGACGCCCGCCACGTGCTGCAACTGCTGACCGCCATGCACGGACCGGTCGTCCTCTACCTCCCCGCCGACGCCGACGGCTACACCCCGATCTGTGCGCGCCGCACCGACTTCCACGCCGGCGCCGGCGACGTCCTCGCCGGGCAGACGGCCTGGCACACCGAATTCTGGCTGGCCGAGCGCTTCCACGTCGGCCTCGAGGATCTCGACGTCGGCATCGACGTCCGCAGCGCGCCCGGCGGCGACCGCCGGACCGCCTCGCTGGAATCCTCGTGCGGTTTCCGCTTCACCCTGCGCATCGAGAGCGCCCAGGACGTCACCGGCCTCGTCGAGGAGGCCTCCTAGCCGTCGACGACCACGGGGGGTTGTCGGTGGGTGTGGATACCCTGCCGGGATGGTCGGACTGGACTCGGCGTTGCGCCGGTTGACGCGGGATGTGGGAAAGCTGCTGCAGCCGTACGGTTTCCATGGATCGGATGCCAGATGGGTGCGGGTGGCGGCGGGTGGGGTGGCGTCGGTCGGCCGCGGCCGGGTCCAGCGGAGCTGGACGGACGGACAGCAGGAGGTCCGCTTCGGGCTGGAGGTGAGTGCCACACCGACCGCGTGGTGGGAGTTCGGCAACTGGTGCCATGAGCGGGCGGGTCGCGCGCACACGATGCTGGCGGACGCGACCGGGCCGGGCCTCGTCGACGCGCGGAGCATACCGGCCGAATTCACCGAACCGTGGTCGCTGCGTGTCGATCCCGCGGTCGACGGACAGCAGGTGCGCCCGTCCGATATCGAGGCGTTGCGCGCCGACCTGCCCCGGCGGGTGCACGTGTACGCGCGCCGGGCGCTGCGGTTGCTCGAGCCGGACCGCTATCTGGACGAGTTGCTGGCCGATCCCGAGCCCGGGTGGCGCACCTGGGAGGCGATCGTCGTGCTGCTGGCCGAGCACGGCCCCGACGACCGCCTCGACGCGGCGCTGGACCGGCTGCGGGCCTGTCAGCCCGCAGCGGAGGACGCCGGAGGGCCCGCGAATGTCTTTGCCTACGTGCGCGACCGGCCGGCGGTCGCCTCGATGCCGCTGTCCCCGAGTCCCTGCGACCTGACACGCTGACCGGTAGCATCGCTAACCGAATCGGAAGATTCAGTCCAGCAGTATGTTTCGATGCGATCGCCTGCATTGGGGTCCGGGAAACACCGGTGATCGAGAGGTTCATGGTGGAATCGGTGACGAGTCGGTTGGTAATCGATACAACGGGAGAGGACATCCAGGGCGAGATCGCGCGCATCCGGGAGCAGGGTCGGGCCACGCTGGTCGAGCTGCCCGGCGGGGTGCAGGCGTGGTCGGTCACCGATGTCGCGCTGCTGGAGAAGCTGCTCACCGATGCACGGGTCTCCAAGGACGCCGGGCAGCACTGGCCGCCGTTCGTCGCCGGCGAGATCCCGGCCGACTGGCCCCTGTATCTGTGGGTGGCCGTGGCGAACATGTTCACCGCCTACGGCGCCGACCATCGCAGGCTGCGCCGCCTGGTGGCGCCCGCGTTCACCGCCCGCCGCACCGAGGCCATGCGGGAACAGGTCGAGCGGATCACCACCGATCTGCTCGACCAGCTGGCCGCGACCCCGCGCGGCGAGGTCGTCGATCTGCGGGAGCACTTCGCCTATCCGCTGCCGATCCAGGTGATCTCGGAGCTGATGGGCGTGCCGGAGGCGCTGAACCCGGGCCTGCGCACGTGCGTCGACGGCATCTTCGACACCACCCTCACCCCGGAACAGTCGCAGGCCAACTATCTCGAGATGTACCGGATTCTGGGTGAGCTGGTGGCCTTCCGCCGCGAGCACCCCGGCGACGACATGACCAGCGTGCTCATCTCCCAGCGCGACGAGGACGAGGGCGGCGCGCTCACCGAGGAAGAACTGATCGGCACCCTGCTGCTGGTCATCTCGGCCGGACACGAGACCACCGTCAACCTCCTCGACCAGGCGATCACCGCCCTGCTCACCCGGCCCGCGGTGCTCGCCGAGGTCCGGGCGGGCGCGATCACCTGGGCCGACGTCGTGGAGGAGACGCTGCGCTACGAGTCGCCGGTCGCGCACCTGCCGCTGCGGTTCGCGGTGTCCGACATCGACATCGACGGCGTCCACATCGGCCAGGGCGAGGCGATCCTGGCGAGCTACGCCGGCGCGGGCCGTGACCCGAAGCGGCACGGCGCGACCGCCGACGAGTTCGATCCGACCCGGCCCGACAAGTCCCACATGGCCTTCGGCTACGGCGTGCATCACTGCCTCGGCGCGCCGCTGGCCCGGCTCGAGGCACTGGTCTCGCTGCCCGCGCTGTTCGACCGCTTCCCGGCGATGAGCCTGGCAGCGCCGGTCGAGGAACTCGGCACCGTGCCCAGCTTCATCTCCAACGGGCACCGGCACCTGCCGGTGCGCGTGCACGGCGAGTAGCCCCGAGGGGTCCCTGCTCGGCCGGCCGAGCAGGGACCACGCTCATCGCGTCGGCGCCGCGAGCGGTGGCGTCCTCGGGAACCGCACCGGCAGTGCCGCCAGCGCGCGGTGGAAAGGCCCGGGCCGCCAGACCAATTCGGCCTCCGGTACCGCCAGTTCCAGCTCGGGCAGCGCGTCGAGCAGCTGATCGATCGCCTCCTGCGCGATCAGGTAGGCGGGGGACTTGGCCGGGCAGCCGTGCGGGCCCGTGCTCCACGCCAGATGCGCCCGGTTGTCCAGGAAGTCGCCGCTGCCGATCGAGGGATCGTTGTTGCAGGCGGCCATGCTGATCACCACCGGCTGATGGGCGGGCAGCCACACGTCGTCGACCAGGATCGGCTGGCGCGGGTAGGTGGTGCAGAAGTTGGCCATCGGCGGATCGGTGTAGAGCACTTCGTCGAGCGCGTCGCGGGTGGACAGGCTGCCGCCCAGCAGGCTGCCCGCGAAGCGGTGATCGGTGAGCATCAGCCGGATCGTGTTGAGCACCAGGTTGAGCATCGGCTCGATGCCCGCGCCGTACATCGTCAGCAGCTGGTTCATCAGCTCTTCGTCGTTGAGCTGCTGCGGGTGCTGCACGAGCCGGGTGGTGATGTCGTCGCCCGGGGTGGCCTGCTTGAGCCGGACCAGGTCGTAGAGCGCGTCCTCGAGCATCTGCGCGCCGCGCACCGCGGTGTCACCGCCCTCGAACATCTGCGCCATGCCGGTGGCGACCCGCCCGCCGATCTCCTCGGGCACGCCGAGCATGGCGTTGATCGTCGCGAAGATCACCGGAAAGGCATACTGGCTCAGCAGATCCGCCGTGCCGTCGGCGCAGAAGCCGTTGATCACCGGCATCGCGATCTGCTCCACGGTGCGATGCAGCCGGTACAGGTCGACGCCGGCCAGACCGGCCACGGTCACCTGCCGATACCGGACGTGTTCGGCCCCGCTGGTGCGAATCGCGTTGGGGCGGTACCGCATCATCGGATACACCGGGCAATCCACGGGGATGTCGCGCTGCCACATCCGCGGATCGGCCGGGAAATGGTCGGGATCGTTGAGGATCTGGACCGCCGTGCGATATCCGATCACGAGGGTGGCCGGGACTCCGGGCACCAGGTCGACCGGCACCAGCGACCCGTAGCGATGCCGCATGGCGCGATAGGCGCTCTGCGGGTCGGCGGCGAATTCCGGGGAGTACAACGGCACGCGATCCTGGCCGTCCCGCGAGTCCGGTGACACCGGGCAGCGGGTGGGATCGAGGTCGAGCGGAAGGTCGAGCGGCACGGCGTGTTCTCCTCTCGATGGCACGCGCAGGGGGGTCGGGTCGGCCGTCACGCGGGAGACCGATCGTTGCGCCGCGGTGCCGTCCCCAGCTCGCGCCCGACCCGTGCCGCCAGTTCGTTCATCCGGTGCGCGACCAGGGCGAGGTCGACGTCGCTGGTCGTCGCGACCCCGAGCAGGGTACCCGCGCCACCCGCGGTGATCAGCACCATGCCTTCCTCGTACTCGGTCATGTTCTGGCGCACCGCATTCCCGGCCGTGCCGCAGAACTCGCCGAGCGCCTTGCCCAGTGACCGCAGCCCCGACGCGGCGGCTGCGAATCGCTCGGCCTCGTCGCGGGTGATGCCGGCGGAATGGGCCAGGCGCAGTCCGTCATCGGACAGCAGCACCGCGAAGCGCACACCGTCGAGCTCGAGATCGTCGAGTAACCAGGCGAGCCGGTTGGTGCTGTCTGCGAGGGGAGTGCTCATCGGATGTCCTGCCCTTCCGTCGATTGCGCGGCCGCGGCGCGGCCGTGTCGGGAACCGCTGTGCCAGGCGGCGGCGAGTTCCGGCCTGCCCGGGGTGTCGGCAACGTTCGCGCGGTCGTCGGGTGGGGCGACGTCCCTGCGCCTGCGTTTGGGGAGCCCGCCGGTGGTCCGGCTGTCGGCGAGGTCGTCCGGCGCCGGCGCGGCGGGCAGTGCCGCCGTGGGCCGGTGCCTGCCGGTCGACTCGGCCTCGGCGGTGATCGCGACCTGCTCGCGCGCGACGGGTTCGGCCTCGATCGGGCGCGGCTCGGGCTCGGCGGCGACGAGCAGGGCCGCCGGGATGAAGACCATCGCCCGCGTGCCGCCGTAGATGTTCGGTCCGTCGACATAGGCCGCGAAGCCGTAGCGCCGCGCCAGCGCGGCGACGCCCGGGAACCCGACCCGGGGCGAGGGACCCAGCGAGTTGATGTCGACCACGCGCTCGCCGGAGAGCACCTGGCGCGCCTCCTCCATCTGCTCCTGGCTCATCCGCACGCCCGCGTCGTCGATGATCAGCGTGACGCCGTGGTGGCCCTCCTGGAAGGTGATGTCGACGAACGACGAGGGCGGCGAGTAGCGCAGCGCGTTGTCGAGCAGTGTGGCCACGGTGTGGACGAGCGGTTCGACGGCCCGGCTGACGATCACCTGATCGCAGTGGCCGGCCCGGATCCGCAGGTAGTCGCGCACGCGGCTGGTCGCGCCGCCGATCACCTCGTCGACGGTCTGCTGCGGCCAGCGCCTGCCGGGCAGGCCGCCGGAGACGATGACGTAGGACTGCGCCTGCCGGATCATCTGCTGCACGGTGTGGTCGATCCGGCTCAGGATCGCGTAGACCTCGTCGTTGCGGTTCTCCCGCAACGCGTTGCTGACCACCTGGCCGACATCGGCGCCGAGGCTGACCACGGTGGTGCCGAACGCGCGGACCGCGCTGTTGGTCGCTGCCCTGGCGTCGGCCGCCACCTGTGCCCGCGCAGCCGCCTCCGCCGCCTCGACCCGCGCCGTGGCACGCTCCTCGGCGGCCAGTTCCACGGCCGTGGTGGTGTCCTGGCGGAGCTGGCGCAGGTCGGCGGCATGGGTGACCGCGATCCTGGCCAGCTTCTGCGCGAACGGGGAATCCTGGAGCAGCGCCGGGACTTCCGCGGTGACGACCGGATCGGTGTGCCGGCGGATCTCGTCGGTGATGCGCGGCAGGGTGAGCTCGGCCAGCCGCGTCATCGCCTCCTCGTGGGCGTAGAGCTCGCGTTCGGCCGCGTCCAGGCGGTGGCGGACACGGCGTTCGTTCCGCAGCGCCAGGACCGCGACCGTCACCGCTCCCAGGAGCACCAGAGTGGCAAGGCAGAACAAGAGCACCGCGATTGTCGGAGTCATCGGTTCCTTTGTCGTCACCGACCGAAGAGCCCATGTGGCCGGCATCCCGCCGGTCTCTCCGGCGAGCCGCGTCGCCGCTGCTCATTGTCCGAAGTGGTTGTACCGCTGCACCCTTCGAGACGAACAAGGGCGAACTCGGTTCCTGCCCGAGCTCGTTGCCCTGCGCTGTCCGGCGATCCCGGACACCCTAGCAGTGCCGTGTCGGACTATCGAAATGTGTTGCTGGGAGCTGCTATTCAGTGCGCCGGCCAGATCGGCAGGCGCAGCGCGGCAGCGGCAGTGGCGGGCACCACCGGACGAGCGGGCGCCACCGGGGCGATCCGCCGGTAGGGCACGCCCATCGGTGGGCGCGGGTCGGGCTCGCCGTTGTTGGGCCACAGCGACGCCGCGCGTTCGGCCTGCGCGGCGATCGTCAGCGAGGGATTGACACCGAGATTGGCCGAGATGGCCGACCCGTCGACGATGCTCAGCGTGGGATAACCGTGCACGCGGTGGAACGGATCGATGACACCGGTGTCCGCGTCCGTTCCGATCACACAGCCGCCGAGGAAATGCGCCGTGACCGGAACACCGAACACGTCGGGCCAGGTGCTGCCCGCGGTCGCGCCGAGTTTGTCGGCGACCCGGCGGGTGGCCTCGTGGCCGGCCGGAATCCAGGACGGATTCGGTTCGCCGTAGCCCTGTTTGGAGGTGAAGCGGCGGCCGAACAGGCCGCGCCGGGTGTAGGTGGTGATCGAGTTGTCCAGGCTCTGCATCACCAGCAGGATCAGCGTGCGCTCACTCCATCGGCCGGTGCGCAGCAGCCGCGGGGTCAGCACCGGATGCCGCGCGGCGGTGAGCAGGACCCGGGCCCACCGTGGCGTGCGGTGACCGCCGTCGACGAGATAGGTCTGCAGTAGCCCCATCGCGTTGGAGCCCTTGCCGTAGCGCACCGGCTCGACGTGGGTGTCCGGGGTCGGATGGAACGAGGAGGTGATCGCCACGCCCGCGGTGAGATCGCGCTCCGGGTCGATGGTGGTCCGGCCCGCGCCGAGGATGGCCTCGGAGTTGGTGCGGGTCAGCACCCCGAGCCGGTCCGACAGACCGGGCAGCACAGCTTTGTCGCGCATGCGGAACAGCAGGTTCTGGGTACCCCAGGTGCCGGCCGCCAGGACCACCTGCCGAGCCGACACGGTGGTGCGGTTCTTGCGGATCCAGGCGCCGGTGCGGTGGGTGTCGACGCGCCAGCTGCCATCGGCCTGCGGCCGGATCGCTTCGACAGTGGTCAGCGGAAGTACCTGCGCGCCCGCCTGCTCCGCGAGTCCGAGATAGTTCTTGACCAGGGTGTTCTTCGCGCCGTGGCGGCAGCCGGTCATGCACTCGCCGCAGGCGACGCAGCCGGTGCGGGCGGGGCCGACCCCGCCGAAGTAGGGGTCGGCGACGGTGCGGCCCGGCTCGCCGAAATAGACGCCGACCGGCGTCGGCACGACGGTGTCGCCGACGCCCATCTCCTCGGCCACCTCCCGGATGACGGTGTCGGCGGGGGTGAGATGCGGATTGGTGACCACACCGAGCATCCGGCGGGCCTGGTCGTAGTGCGGGCTGAGTTCGGCGTCCCAGTCGGTGATGTCGGCCCACTGCCGGTCACCGAAGAACGCGGGTCCCGGCTTGTAGAGGGTGTTGGCGTAGTTGAGCGAACCGCCGCCGACTCCGGCGCCGGCCAGGATGAAACAGTCGCGCAGGCGGTGCACGCGCTGGATGCCGAAGCAGCCGAGCCGCGGGGCCCACAGGTAGCGGCGCAGGTCCCAGTTCGTCGCGGCGAAGTCCGAGTCGGCGAACCGGCGGCCCGCCTCGACGATCCCGACCCGGTAGCCCTTCTCGACCAGTCGCAGCGCGGTGACGCTGCCGCCGAACCCGGAGCCGACGATCAGCACGTCGAAATCGAACCCGGCCTCGCTGCCGTCGGTGGTCTGTTCCAACACCGTCCAGACACTAGGGCGCGGGCTGTCGCGGGAGGGAAACGTCACAGGGAGTTGGACGAATTCACCATGGCGGCCCGGCCGATCTGTCACGTGGAACAGCCGGAGCCGCCGCCGTGCGGTGGACGGTTCTCCTATTCTGGGGAGCGCTTCAGGTCCCGGGCGTGAAATGTGGAGGTCAGTGAATGCCGCCCAAAGCAACCCGCCGGCGGAAGCAGCCGAGCCAGCCGCGCCGCCAGCCCTCCCAGGATCGCGCGAAAGAGACTCGGGATCACATTCTCGACACCGCCGCGGAATTGTTCGGCTCGCACGGTGTCGCGCAGACCTCGACCAATCGCATCGCGGCCGAAGCGGGGGTCAGCATCGGCACCCTGTACCGGTACTTCGCGGCCGCTCGGTCATCGTCGACGAGCTGCTCGATCGCCTGCTGGCCGATCTCGAACACGGCTTCACCGCCCGGGCTTTCGAATTCTCGGGCTCGGCAAGCGAGGCCTCGGCCGAGTACTGCACGCGCGTGGCCGGTGAGATCCTCGGGATCTTCAGCGACATCCTCGTCGCGAATTCCGCGCTGCTGCGCGCCCTGATCGGCGGCGTGCAGTGCTGATCCAGGGGCTCGGTCCCGCCGACGACGGCTACCTCGACACGGTGGCCTTCGTCTTCATCAACACCGGGTTCGCCGCCGTCGTGCGCGCCGCCGCGGTCGAGGTCACCGCGGCGGAGCGGGCCGACGCCATCACGATGACCGCCCGCATGATGGGCACCTGGCTGGCGGCCGAGGTCGCCGAGCGGGAACGGGCGGAGGCTCAGGCGGCGCGCATGGCCCGGTAGACGGCCGCGCCGACGAAGGCCCCGAGTTCGTCGGGCGCCCAGCCGGATCCGCTGGTGAACAGGGTCCGCACCGCGCCCTCGCCGGCCGAGACCCACAGCTCCACCAGGGCGGGCAGCTTGTGTTCGGCATCGACGGTGCCCCAGGCGTGCAGCGTCGGGCGCAGCAACTCGGTGCAGCGCGCGATCGCCAGGGTCCGGCCCCGGCCGAAGGACGCGGCGACCGCGGGATCGGGATTGCCGTACAGCAGTCGCCACGCGGCGGGCCTGCTCGCCACCTTGTGCAGCAGCGCGCGATAGCCCTCGACGAAGACCGTCTCGTCGGCGTCGGTCGCGCGCGGTGGCAGGACGTCGAGCACGCCGGAGACGAGGAAGGCCTCCTCGCGCTCGATCAGCGCGTCGATCAGCTGGACCCGATCCGGGAAGCAGGCGTAGACGACCGGCCTGGTCACGCCCATGTGCTCGGCGATCGCCCCCATGGTCACCGCGGCGATACCCTGCTCGGCCGCGATCGCCAGCGCGGCGTCGAGGACCTGGGGGCGCCGCCGCTCCGGACCCAGATGTGCCGCCCGTTCTCGCCGCCGCACGGCCGACTCGCTACCCATCGCACCACGATAGCAATCGCCGACAGCTTCCTACACATGTGTAGATAAATGCTACATTCATGAATGAAGCGTCCGACAACGCTAGACGCCCGCACGAGGAGCCGACGATGCCCCAGGTCCTGTTCAACCCGAAGAGCTGCGATTTCGCCCAGTTCGACCCGGAGACCCGCAGGCTGCTGCACGCGGTCGTCGACTGGTTCGAGGCCCGCGGCAAGGTCCGGCTGCTCCAGGACGACAAGGAACAGGTCTGGCCCGCGGACTTCGTGGACTTCGTCAAGCGCGAGCGCCTGTTCGCGACGTTCCTGACCCCGGCCGCCGAGGCCGACGGCGACCCGAACAAGCGCTGGGACACCGGCCGCAACGCCGTGCTCAGCCAGATCTTCGGCTTCTACGGCATGACCTACTGGTACGTCTGGCAGGTCACCATCCTGGGCCTCGGGCCGATCTGGCAGAGCGGCAACGCCGCGGCCAAGAAGAAGGCGGCCGCCCAGCTCGACTCCGGGGAGATCTTCGCCTTCGGGCTCTCGGAGAAGGAGCACGGCGCCGACGTGTACTCCACCGACATGATCGTCGACCCGCAGCCCGACGGGGGGTACTCGGCCACCGGCGCCAAGCACTACATCGGCAACGGCAACCTGGCTTCGATGGTCTCGGTGTTCGGCCGCCGGTCCGACAAGCCGATCATCGACAGCGCCGAGGCGCTGACCGCCAAGCCGACCGAAGCGGATTACGAGGGGTATCTGTTCTTCGTCGCCGACAGCCAGCACCCGGCCTACAAGCTGCGGCGCAACGTGGTCAACAGCCAGATCTACGTCGCGGCCTTCGAGCTGGACAACTACCCGGTCGCCGAGGCCGACATCCTGCATCGTGGTGAGGACGCCTTCCACGCGGCGATGAACACCGTCAACGTCGGCAAGTTCAACCTCGGCTTCGGCGCCATCGGCGCCTGTGAGCACTCCTTCTACGAGGCGATCGATCACGCCGAGAACCGGATCCTGTTCGGGCACAGGGTGACCGAGTTTCCGCAGGTGCGCTCGCTGATCGCCGACTCCTACGCGCGCATCGTCGCGATGAAGCTCTACAGCGAGCGTGCGATCGACTACATGCGCTCGGCCTCGCCGCAGGATCGTCGCTACCTGCTGTTCAACGCCATCGAGAAGATGTCGGTGACCCGGCAGGGGCAGCGCGTCATCGAGGATCTCGCCGACGTCATCGCCGCGCGCGGTTTCGAGAACGACATGTACTTCCCGGTCGCGATGACGGCCATGTTCGGCCTGCCGCGGCTCGAGGGCACCGTGCACGTGAACATGGCGCTGTCGCTGAAGTTCATGGCCAACTACATGTTCCACCCGGCCGACGCGGGACTGGCCGCGCTGCAATCGATTCCCGGCGCCGCGGTGGCTCCCGCTGGTGCCGCGCGGGCGGTGACCAACGCGCTGAGCTGGTCGAGCCGCAAGCTCGCGCCGCGACTCGGCGCGGTGGTGAAGCCGCTGCGCGCCGAATTCGCCAGTGCCGGCTACGCTCCGGTGCCGACCCGGCGCGACCCCGCCGACGACGAGTTCCTGTTCCGCCAGGGTCCGAGCAGTGGCCTCGGCCGGATCCGCTTCGCCGACTGGCGGCCGGTCTTCGAGGGCTTCCGCGACGTGCCGAACGTGGCGGTGTTCCTGGAGCAGGTGCGCGCGCTGCAGGGCCTGCTGGCCGCGGCGGGGCCGACGGCCGCGCAGCGCCAGGATGTCGACTTCCTGTTCGCCCTCGGCGAGTTGTTCACCGCGGTGCCCTACGCTCAGCTGATCCTGGAACAGGCGCGCATCGACGGCACCGACGCCTCGGTGCTCGACCAGATCTTCGACGGCTTCGTGCGCACCTTCTCCGCGAACGCGGTGACGCTGCACAACAAGCCCACCGCGACGCCCGCCCAGCAGCGCCGCGCGCTCGACCTGGTCCGTCGGCCCGTCGTCGACGACGCGCGCTTCGACCGGGTGCTCACCGAGGCCCGCTCGCTGGCCGGCGCCTACCGCATGAACCCCTAGCCGGGAGGCGTTTCCCGCGAACTCGAATTATGTTGCTGTGCAACATTATTGATAGTGTTCGTGTCGGTGGTGTGGCCGACGGATCCCGCAGACCCGTTGCGCCGCACCACCTCTGGGGGATCGATCAGGAACCGGTGCCGACCGGATCCCAGTGCCGCAGGATCCAGCGGTTCTTGCCGAGTGCCTTGGCCGCGTAGAGGCAGTTGTCGGCGGCGGTCAGCAGGTCGCGGGGCTCGGCGCCGGCGATCCGCGCGAAGATCGCGCCGAGGCTGATGGTGATCTGGATCTCGTGCTCGGCGACCACGAAGGGTTCGTCGACGGCGGCGTGGAGCAGATCGACGGTGCGCTGGATGCGTGCCTCGTCGGCCGGGGGTGGCAGCACCGCGATGAACTCGTCGCCACCGATACGCGCGAGCACATCGGTCTCGGGATCGAGGCAGGCCTGCATGCGCGCGGCGACCTCGATGAGCAGGCTGTCGCCGACGGCGTGCCCGAAGGCGTCGTTGATCTCCTTGAAGCCGTCCATGTCCAGCGCGCACACCGCGGCGATGTCGTCCGGCGCCGCCTCGGTGATCAGGGTGTCGAGCTGGGCGAGCAGATGCCTGCGGTTGGCCAGGGCGGTGAGGGGGTCGTGGTGGGCCTGCCAGTGCAGGCGTTCGGTGGTGGTACGCCGCTCGGTGGTGTCCTCGCCGAAGCCGAGCAGGTAGCTGCCGCCGGAGGCGGAGACGCACCGGGTGACCGTCCAGTTCGCCCAGCCTTCGCTACCGTCGGGGCGCACGTATTCGCCTTCGATCCGGATGGTGCCGGTCTCGGAGCGTTCGAGTTCGCCGTGGACGCGCTCCCTGGCCTGGTGCACCTCCTCCTCGGCCAGATCGAAGCCCGAGGTGCCCTGGAGCTCGGCCAGGGTCTTGCCGGTCAGCCGCTCGAAGGCGGGATTGGCGTTGATGATGTTGCCGTAGGCGTCGCCGATGGAGATGGCGATGGACGCGTGCCGGAACGCCGCCTCCAGCCCCTCGGTAGCGGGCGTGGCCGCCTGTGCCAGTGCCCGCGCGAAGCCCTGCCCGAATCCACCCGCGAGGGTGCCGAACGCCGCCGTATCGGCGCCGGTCGCCTCGGTCATGGCCTGCAGGATCGGCATCGACCGGGCGATGGCCACCGGATCGGCGCAGCCGAGGTCGTGCACGGCGGCTCCGGCCCGCTCGGCGACGGCGGGATCGGGACGCCCGGTGGCGAGGGCGGCCAGCAGTCGATCGGTCCAGGCCGCGAGCTCGGCCACGAGCCGCTCCGGGGGCGCGGTGTCGTCGGCGGCGGCGAGTAGCTGCGCGGCCCAGCGCGCGGCGAATGCGCGGGACATGTCGGCTGACCACCTCCTGACCGAGTGGGATCGGCAACCAGCTATGGGCTGGCAACCGAACCTACCACCTGCGGAAACGGTCGACGCCAGGGTTGCCGAACTCCAGGTCGATCGTCCGACAAGGAAGGCTCCGCGGACTGGGCCGACCACTCGTCGGAGGTGGGGGCCTGCGCCGCCGCCGGCGTGCCCGGAGGCCGATCGGAGTGCCGCGCGGTCAGCGGAGGCGGCGCAGTGCCCGCTCGGCCGCGTTGGCGCCACACATGCCGTGCGCGCCCGGCCCCGGAGGGGTCGCCGCCGAGCACAGGTAGTGGCCGGGGAGACCGATGTCGTACGGCTGCAGTGTTTTTCGTGGGCCGAAGACCAGCTGGGAGATGTCCTTGGCGCCGGTCATGATGTTGCCGCCGACGTAGTTGGGGTTGTAGTCGGCGAACTCCGTGGTGGTGCGGGTGGTGGAGCCGACCACCCGGTCGCGGAAACCGGGGGCGAAGCGTTCGAGCTGGGCGATGATCGCCTCGGTGGCGTCGCCGGTGTAGCCGCGGGGGACGTGGGCGTAGGTCCACACCGGGTGGACCGAGCCCACCGACCGCTGCGGATCGGCGAGGTACTGCTGGCCGACCAGGACGAACGGGCGTTGCGGCATCCGGCCCGCGTGGATGTAGCGCTCGCCCGCCGCGATCTCGGCGAACGAGCCCCCGAGATGCACGGTGCCCGCCCGGCGGGCCGCCTCGACCGTCCACGGGACGCCGCCCTCGACGGCGAAGTCGACCTTGAAAGCGCCGGGGCCGTACCGGAATCGACGATAGGCGCGGGCGACCCGGACGGGCAGCCGGTCGCCGAGGATCTCGGCGACCGCGGTCGGCGCGACATCCCAGACGGTGATGTCGGAGGCGGGCAGGTCGGCGGCCGACCGCACCCGCACCCCGGTCTCGACCTTGCCGCCGTGATCGGCCAGGACGGCCACCATGCCGTCGGCGATCCGCTGTGAGCCGCCGACGGCCACCGCCCAGCCGTAGCGGTGTCCCGCGGTCAGAATGCCGAGCCCGATACTCGCGCTCAGCGGCCGTTCGAGCGGATGAAACGCGTGCGCGGCGACACCGCCGAACAGGGCCCGCCCGGGTTCGGTGCGGAAGGCCCGCGCCAGCACGGACGCGGGCGCCGTCGCGGGAATGCCGAAGCGCGCCAGCCGGAACGGATGCCGGGGGAGCCGCAGCAGCGGCCGCATGATGTCCGCGCCGGTCTCGTCGTAGCCGGCGACCGTCCGCTCGAACAGGGCGCGCCACAGCCGTTCGTCGTCACCGAGACCGGCGGCGGTCTCGATGACCGACCGGTGCAGGACCCCGGCGCTGCCGTCGTCGAGCGGATGTACGCAGTCGAGGTCGGCCCACGCCCAGCGCAGACCGTATCGCTCGAGATCGATCCGCCGCAGGAACGGCGACCCCACGGCCATCGGGTGGATGGCCGAGCAGTGGTCGTGCAGCAGACCGGGCACGATCGCCTCGCTCGAGCGGGTACCGCCACCGATCGTGTCCGCCGCCTCGAGCACCGTCACCGCCACCCCGGCCATGGCCAGGGTGATGGCCGCGGCCAACCCGTTGGGGCCGCTACCGACCACTGTCGCCGTCGTCATCGACTCGTCCTCTCCTACTCGGCCGACTGGGCCGCGGTGTCGTGCTGCGGGGTGATCGTGCCGGTGACGTCTTCGCGTCGCCAGGTCACCCGGTGCGGGATGGGGCCGTCCGGCAGCCACGGCAGCGCGGCCACCGCGTCGGCGACCTCCCAGGTACCGCGCTCGAGCACGCCGAGCGCGGCGTCGACCACCATGTACTGCTGGGTGCCGCGGTGGATCGGCTGCGACTCCACCCACACCACGATCCATTCTCCCGGTGCGAACCCGACCCGGGCTTGCACCGCGTCGATCAGATCGAGGTTGTGCAGGTGACCGTCGCCGAAATTGAAGCCGATCAGCGAGTTACAGGCGAACTCGGCCTCGCGCACCGTCCAGCTGTCCAGCGCGGGAACGTGCTTGTACAGCAGCGAGAACAGGCCGCGGCCCTGACTGTGCATCGACCGCCAGGCGATGGTCTGCTGCATGGTGATCTCGGCGACCTCCGGCGGGTAGCCCATGGCCAGCAGCTGGTCGATCTGGTTGTCGGCGGGCCGGTGCGCGATGGTGTTGAGCTTCGCCTCCGCGCCGGGGGAGAAGGCCCACAGCGCCGAGGCCCAGTTGCCCGCGTACTGGCGCATGGACGGCAGGAACGACACCAGGTCCGGCCGCAGATTGCCCAGCACCGGGAAGAACGCGAGACCCGCCGCGATCGCCACCGTCAGCCACGGCGAGGACATGTCGAACACGCCGTAGCCCGCCGAGTTCGGGAAGCCGAGGAACAGGAACACGGTCAGGTAGGCGAACAGGATGTTCCACTCCAGCGGCACCGCCAGCGGGAACGTCGAGGTGATGAACAGGTGGAAGATCACCATCATCGCGACGCCGGCCAGGTTCAGCCAGTGGTTGGTGGTGAACAGCAGCACGATCGGGGTGACCACCTCGACGGTGGTGCCGCCGACGTGGGCCATGAACGAGGCCAGCCCCGACGGGCGGATGTCGTGCGGGAAGTCGCGGTAGTGCGCGCGCTTGATCGACCGGAACGGCATCGACGGGCTGTTGGACACCATCGGCGGCACCACATTGGTGAAGTGCTTGCCGAATTTGGACACCCCGGCGCCGACCCACACGATCACGATCAGCAGCTTCGCCGCGATGATCATGTCGGTGAACGGCAGCACCGCGAAGAACAGCAGCGCGGGCAGGTACTGCTCGCCCCGGGCCGCCAGGAAGATCGTCTTGTCGCGCAGGCCGCACAGCACGTACAGCACGATCGGCGCGATCAGCAGGGCGGGCCGCACCAGCCCGGACGTGTTGTCCGGCAGGGCTTCCAGCAGTGACGCGGTGGTCTTGCCCGGTGCCAGCAGCGCGACCAGCAGGGACGCGAGGAAGCCGAGATAGAGACCCACGTCGAGCAGGGTGCGGGAGTTGCCGTCGGTGAACGGCACCCGATGCCACGGCCGCAGCCTGATGCTGCCGCGCCGGGCGAAATACAGCGCGCCGCCGGTCATCGGCTTGAACTTGCCCGCCAGCGGCCCCCAGGAACCGGCGACACCGATCGCCTCGAGCAGCACCGTCCACAGGACCAGCTTCTGGTAGACGATCGGCTGGTTCCACCACTGCGCGATATCCCAGAACGGCCCGGTGCCCGACGTCGCGGTCGCCACCAGGACGCCGCCGAGCATGTAGAGCACCAGCAATTTCATGATGTAGATGGTGTGGATCATCTTCGGCGTGCCGAAGCCGTATTCGGCCCAGTGCAACGCCAGCGTCCGAACACGTTCGCGCAATGGCAGATCCAGAAATGTCTCGGTATCCACCGGCGGGAAATCTCCCGTCTTGAAGCCCATGGCGCTGTTCCTTTCCTTCTGCTCGCGGGCGCGGCGGACCGCGACCGAAAGTCCGACTTTCGTTCGAATCGAATTGCGGCGCAGTGGCGCTCAGCCGCGCGTGGCGAGTATCCGCAGCTGCTTCTTGTCGATCTTGCCGACCGGATTACGCGGCATCTCGGCCGTGAGCACGATCGCGGCGGGCACCTTGAACGCGGCCAGCTCCGCCCGGCAGTGCTCGGTGAGCTCCTCGGCGGTGACGGTGGCCCGCGGCGCGGCCACCACATGGGCGACCGGCACCTCGCCGAGCACGGGGTCGGGCACCCCGACGACCGCGGCCTCGTGGACCGCCGGGTGCCGGTAGAGGGCGTTCTCGATCTCCTTGGGGTACAGGTTCTCGCCGCCGCGGATGATCATGTCCTTGATCCGGTCGACCAGGACCAGGTAACCGTCGGCGTCGAAGTAGCCGACATCGCCGGTGCGCAGCCACCCGTCCACGACGGTGGCCGCGGTCTCGGCGGGCTTGCCGAGATAGCCCCGCATGACATTCGGCCCGCGGACGACGACCTCACCGGGTTCGCCGGGTGCCGACAGCGCGCCCTCGGGATCCATGATCGCCACCGTCTGACCGGGCAGCGGGAGACCGACCGTGCCCGGTTTGCGCTGTCCCACCACCGGATTCAGGGTGGACGCGCAGGTGCCCTCGGACAGGCCGTAGCCCTCGACGATCGGCACGCCGTAGCGCCGCTGGAAGCGATCGATGAGCTCGGCCGGCATGGGTGCCGCGCCGCAGATCGCCAGCCGCAGTGAGGACGTGTCGGGGTGCTCGCCGTCGGGCTGGGCCACCAGCATCGCGTAGATCGCGGGCACCGCCGAGAAATAGGTGGGCCGGATCCGGGCGACGGTGTCGACGAACCCGGACGCGGAGAACCGGCCCGCGATGGTGGTGCGTCCGCCCGCCAGCAGCGGCGACAGCACGCTGACCACGATGCCGTTGACGTGGAACAGCGGCAGGATCAGCAGGCTGTGGTCGGTCGCGTCCAGGCCGAGCGCGCCGATGATCATCGTGCACATGGCGGCGAGGTTCTCGTGACCGAGCAGCACGCCCTTGGGCCTGCCGGTGGTGCCGCTGGTGTAGATGATCAACGCCAGGCTGTTGATGGGCGCCGCGACGGCGACCGGGCCCGCGGACCGGGCGAGGTCGGCGACATCGAGGGTGATACCCGCCCGCCCGGGCTCGCCGATCACGACCTCGGCGCCCGAATCCTGGATCTGGTACCGGATGTCGTCATCGGTGAGCCCGGGATTGACGGGCGTGACCGCGGCGCCGAGCCGCCAGGCGGCGAACAGGATCACCACGAGTTCCACCCGGTTGGGCAGCACGACGGCGACGACGTCGTCGGCCCGCACACCCGCCCGGTGCAGCACCGACGCGGCGGCCTCGACCCGCGCGTGGAACTGCGCGTTCGACAGGCTGGTCGCGTCGTCGGCCACGGCGTGTCCGTGCGGATCGGTGGTGGCTCTGACCTCGGGCAATTCGGCGATGTGTCGCATGATTCCTCACCGTGACGGATGTGATCTGGATTACATGTCCCAAGGTAGGGGCCGGATCCGGCGCCGCCTACGGGCCCGCGGCCCAGCATTGCGGCGCGGTGTTGTGCCACGAGCACAAACAGCGCCGTCCGGTGGGCCGCCGGGGGTACTGTCTGCGGCCATGGCCGACGACAACGATCCCCTCGTCCGTGCGGTGGCGGGCCGGATCAAGGCGGACCTGGACCGGCTGGCGCCGACGATGACCTCGATGTTCGTCGAGGTCATCCCGGAATTCCGGCACGACGACGAGGTGCGCAGGCTGATGGTGGCCAGCACCGAGTCCAACCTCGCCGCGATCCTGGACATGCTCACCCTGGCCATCGGCCTCGACGACATCACCGTGCCGCCCGCCGCCGCCGAATACGCGCGCCGCTTCGCCCAGCACGACCTGTCGCTGGAAGCGCTGCTGCGCGCCTACCGGCTCGGCGAGCACATGTTCGTGCAGTGGACGATGACCCTGCTGACCGAACTGAACCCGCCCACCGACGTCGCCCTGGCCACCGCCGCCCGCATCGCCGACCTCGTCAACGGCTACATCGATCAGGTGATCGAGGGCCTGATCGACATCTACGAGAGCGAACGCCGTCGCTGGGACGCGCGCACCGATGCCGCCCGCGCCGCTCAGGTCCGCGCGGTGCTCGACGCCGACGATCTGGATGTGGCCTCGGCCGAGCAGATGCTGGGCGTCTCGCTGCGTGGCTGGCAGCAGTTCGCGGTGCTGTGGACCCCGCCGGGCACGCGTGACCCCGGCGCGGTCCTGCGCGCGGGGACCGCGCTGGTGGCCGCCGCCACCGGCAAGACCCCGATGACCGTCGAGGTCGACGACTACAGCCGGTGGGTCTGGATCTCCTCGGCGGGCAAGCCGGTGCTCGACACCGAGGGCCTGGTCCGCGATCTGCGCGCGCACCCGAACCTGTCGGTGGCCCTGGGTGATCCGGCCACCGGCCTGGAGGGCTTCCGCCAGACCTGCCGGGACGCGCAGCGGGCCCGCACCGTCGCGTTGGCCACCCGCACGCACGGGCTCACCGGATACGCCGACGTGGCGCTGTCGGCACTGTTCACCGACCGCGTGCCCGCGGTGCAGGAGTGGGCGAGCCGGGTGCTGGGCGGACTGATGGCCGAGGACGAGGCGGCCGCGCGGCTGCGCGAAACGGTCCGGGCGTTCCTCGACGCGCGCGGCAGCTACACCGACGCCGCGGCCCGGCTGCACGTGCACAAGAACACCGTGCACTACCGGGTGCGCAAAGCCGAAGAGCTGCTGGGGCATCCGCTCGCCGAGCGCAGGCTAGACATCGAGGTGGCGCTGCGCGCCTGCGCGCAGCTGGGCCTGCCGAAGCCGTAATTCCGGCGTGGTCCGCTGTGAATGCCCACAGCGTTGCACCGAACCGTGTGCGGTCCGGGACGAGGGCACCGATGGTGGAGCCCTGGGAAGGTGATTCCCGGATCGATCGACGCACTACTGGGGAATCGCAATGAACGCACCGGAGAATCATCGGAACAGAGCCGCGCAGGAATGCAGGCCGAGGCCCTCGCGCCGGAATATCGACCCCTATATTCGGTCCGAAGTGGCCCGAATTCACGAGAATTGGCTCGGCGGCGCCGAATTCACGGCCTCCGCCCGCGCTGCCCGCATCGATGCCGAGGCCGCCGAACTGACCGGCCGCGTGGCCGTCGCCGAAGCCCGCATCCTCGACGATCTGCGCGCCGACTGGCGTGCCGTCCACGGCAGTGGGCTACCGTCGCCGCGCACCGTCGCCGCCCTGCGGAATACCGCGCGCGAGGACGCCCGCCACGCCGTGCTGTGCGAGTACCTCTATCCGCGGGTGTCGCCCGAGGCGATCGCGGAGCGGCACCGCGTCGAGTACCTCGCGGCCGACCGTCGCCTCAATGCCGCGGTTCACACCGACCTGCACCGGTGGCGGCGGCGCCCCGTGCACCCGACGCCCTCGACCCGCGCGATCGTGGCCAGGACCTGGGGCACGGTCCGATCCGGGGAGTTCCTCGCCCTGGCGCACGCCCTCGTCCAGACGCGCGTGGAGGACGGGCTGCCGCTGCCGGTGACCCCGCTGGACCCGTTGACCGAACAGCTCACCGAGGCCATCCGTGATCAGTTGGTGTCCGACGGCCTGCTGCCGGTCTGAGAGTTCGCCCGAATCGGCCGTCTGCCTCGAGTTACCGTGACCACACCACGACGATGTGGTGTGGGGAAGGAGGCATCGCGGATGCCACGTCTCGATATCGGTGGAACCTCGATCGCCTACGACGTGGCGGGATCGGGTCCGGCGATCGTCTTCCTGCACAATCTCGGCGGCGATCGCACCATCTGGCGGGCGCAGTACGAGGCCTTGCGGTCTTCGCACCGGGTCGTCGCGATCGACCTGATCGGCTACGGCGCATCGGACGCCCCCGACGACGGCTACACCCTGGAGAACTACCTCGCCATGGTCGAGGCGGTCTTCGTCGCACTGGATCTGCGCGAGGTCACGCTGGTCGGGCACTGCTTCGGCAGCGCGCTGTCGCTGCTGTTCACCCAGGCGCGTCCGGACCTGGTGCGGTCGCTGGTGCTCAGCAGCCCGCTGACCCCGGCCACGGTGAAACCGACCAGGACCGGCTGGGCGGCGCTGGTGGGCAAGCACGTACGCCTGGACTCGCTGCTGTCGATGGTGCGCATCCCCGGCCCGATCGCCGGGCTGATCGTGGCCGAGCAACTCGGCGCGGGCGGCGCGCACACCGACGAGACCGCCCGGCATCTGCGGTCGAGCTGGACCGAGCCGCGCAGGCTGATGGTGACCGCCGCGATCGCCCGGGAGATCCCGCGCCTGGCCATCCTCGACGAGTTCGTCCCGCCGCCGGACTTCCCGCCGATCACCACCGTCTGGGGCGCGCGCAACCGGGTACTCTCGGCCCCCGCGGGCGCGCGGCTGAACACGACGCTGCGGCCGGTGCGCGACATCGTCGTCGACGACGCCGGGCACCTGGTCATGGTGGAAGCCCCCGAAACCGTCACCGCCGCGGTGCTTTCGGCGATCGAGCACGCGAACCAGCAGCACTGACGAGTGTCGCCGGCGGGGCGGACCCACCGGCGAATACCCCGTGGCTCAGGAGATCTCGGCGGGTGCGGCCAGAGCGGCCTGCATGGCGACCCCGTCCACGTAGGTGTGCTTCTCCTTCACCGCGCCGTCCTCGACCAGCACCATGTCCGCGATGTCCACCTCGACGGTGCCGCCGGTGACGGAGGTGCCGGACAGCTTCCAGCGCACCACCCAGAAGTCGTCGCCGACCCGGAGATCGACCTGGGTGAACGTCAGATCGGGAACCAGGGCGAAGGTTTGTGCCGCGGCGGTGCGGATCTCGGCCCGCCCGTGCGCAGGCGCGCCGCCGGAATGCAGGTGGAAGATCGAATCGGTCGTGTGCAGGGCGACGATGCGATCGGGGTCGCGGTCGGCCCAGCAGGCGTGGTAGCGCTCGAACAGATCCTTGGTGGCATCGGACATGGTGGCCGGCCCCTTCTAAGATACAAACAGGATGACTGTATGTTCCCGGACGGTGGGTGACCGGTCAAGGGGCGAAGGGCCTCGATCGGCCGCCGCCGTCGTGCTGCCCTAGACTTCGACGTCGCCATGAACCCTGATCGCCGTACCCAAGCCGAGCGCTCGGCCGCCACGCGCGCCGCGGTGATCCGTGCCGGGCGAGAATTGTTCGGGCAGTACGGTTATGGCGCGGTCAGTACCATCGCGGTCGCCGAGGCCGCCGGGGTCAGTCGTGGCGCGCTGTATCACCAGTTCGCCGAGAAGAAGGATCTGTTCGAAGCGGTCTTCGAGGATCTCGAACGCAGTCTGGTCGAGGTGATCGCCGGCGCGGTCGCCGCGGCGCGCGAAGCGGATCCGATCGCGAGCCTGATCGTCGGCTGCCTGGCGTGGTTGCAGGCCTCGACCACCTCCGAGGTGCAGCGGATCGCGCTGCTGGACGCGCCCGCGGTGCTCGGGTGGAGCCGGTGGCGCGAGATCGAGTTGCGGCACACGATCGGGCTGGTGGAGAACGCGCTGGCCGGGGCGATGGCCGCCGGGCGGATCCGCGAGCAGCCGGTGCGGCCACTGGCGCTGGTGGTGGTGGGTGCGCTGGACGAGGCGGCGCAGTACCTCGCGAATTCCGGCGACGCGGAGGACATGACGGCCGTTCGCGGGGTCATCGAGCAGCTCATCTCGGGGCTCGCGATCGACTAGGGAGTGCCCGGTTGTCATTTGATAGGTTAGCCTTGCCTAATGGCAATCGAGACTGTGTCCCGTCCGACCATGGTCTACGCGCCGCTGCGGGTGTGCCGCACGGTGCGGCTGACCCCGCGCATGGTGCGCATCACCCTCCGCTGTGCGCATCCGGCCGCGCTCGGCGACACCGGGCCGGATCAGTACACGAAGCTGTTCTTCCCGCTGCCCGGCCAGTCGCGCCCCGTCGTGCCGCCGCCGCTGGACGACTCCGGCAGCGTGATGAGTTGGTATCAGCGGTATCTCGCCATGCCCGACGAGATCCGCCCGCCGATGCGCACCTACACCATCCGGGCGCAACGACCCGAGATCGGTGAGCTGGACATCGATTTCGCGCTGCACGCCGAGCACGCCGGCCCCGCCTCCGACTGGGCGTCGACCGCGGCGCCCGGCGACGAGATCGGGCTGCTGTGCCCGCCGCACGCGCTTTACGCTCCGCCGCCGGATCCCGCCTGGCAGTTGCTGATCGGTGACGAGACCGCGATTCCGGCCATCGGCGCGATCGTCGAACGCCTCGACGTCGCGGCGTCGGTGCGCGCGTTCATCGAGGTCGCCGGACCGACCGACGAGCAGCGGTTCGACACGCGCGGTGACGTGCGCGTCCAGTGGGTGCATCGCGGCGATCGCCCGCACGGCGCGGCCTTGGTGGACGCGGTGTGCTCCGCCGAGCTTCCGGCGGCGGTGCCCTACGCGTGGATCTCCGGCGAGGCCGAGCTGGTGAAGCTCGCTCGGCGCAACCTCGTGCGCGACCGTGGTTTCGATAAGCGCGCGATCACCTTCACCGGCTACTGGCGCCAGGGTCGCACCGAGGAGGACAACGGCCGCGAGAAGGTCCGTCGCGCCGCCGCCGGGGAGCCGCTCGTCGACGAGGACTGACCAGCAGCGCCCTCGGCCGCACGGTCTGTGACGCCACTAATAGTTATTGCACTAACTATTAGTGGCACAATAGTGTGTGGACGAAGGAAGGCGGTGGACCATGCAGGAGCTCGACGACCCGTTGCGGCTCGACCGGCAGGTGTGTTTCGCCCTGGCGGTGGCCAACCGATCGGTGCTGGCGGTCTACCGGCCGCTGCTCGAACCGCTCGGCCTGACCCATCCGCAGTACTTGGTGATGCTGGCCCTGTGGGGCGAGGCGCCGATGTCGGTCAAGGCGGTCGCCGAGGCGATCCAGCTCGACTCGGCGACGCTGTCGCCGCTGCTCAAGCGGCTCGAGTCGGCCGGTCTCATCACTCGCCGCCGTGATCCGCACGACGAGCGGACGCTGCACATCGATCTCACCGACGCGGGTCGTGACCTGCGTCGGCAGGCCGAACAGATCCCGCCCGCCGTCGTCGACCGGCTGGGCGTGAGTCTGGCCGATCTGGAAGAATTGCGCGATGTCCTCGGCCGGGTCAACGCGGCCGCGCGACGCGCATCGGACGTGAGGGAGCACCAATGACCGCCTCGACCCCCAATCTCTGGCAGCGCGTGCGCTACGTCACCGGCGGCACCCTGCCGCCCTCGATGTCGGACTGGGTCCTGGCCGACCTGACCGGTCCCGGCGCCACCCGCCGCTACCTGATGCGCTTCCTGCTGCCCGTCCTGCCGATCCTGTGCCTGTTCCTGCTGGTCCCGGGCCCGCTCTGGATGGGGCTGTCGATGATGGCCCTGCTCTATCTGCCGCTGGTCTACTTCACCGTCGCCCTGGTCTACGTCTACCGGCGTCACCGTCTGGTCAGCCACGGCTTCGATCCGGAACTGGCCGACGAGGCCGAACGCCGCCGCGCCGACGCCGAGCGCGCCGCCTACGAGAGCCGCCACCAGCGCGGCTGAGCGCGGCATCAAGCCTGGGGGAGACCCTGGGAGATCGCGGCGAGGGTTTCGACGACGGGCTGATCCGGGTCGACGGTGACGCCCTTGCCGCGCAGAAAGCCGTCCAGGAGCTGACAGACCGAGTCGGTGCTGCGCTCGATGAATTCCTGGGTGGCGGTGGGATCCGGGGTGCCCGGTACGTCGAGCCACAGGTCGGTGACCGCGACGAGGAAGCCGACGATGCCACGGGCCAGGTGATCGACGCCGTCGGTGTCCAGCCCGACCGCGGCGAAGAGCGTTCTGGTGCGTTCGGCGAGGTCGCCGGACAGCCGCCTGCCCACGTCGAGCGGGCGGGCCGAGCCGTCGCCGGGCGGGATGCTCTGGGTGATCGCGACGTAGCGGAACACGTTCGGGTGGGTGAGCACGACCTCGGTGGCGGCGGTCAGGAACTGGTGCACGGTCGCCCTGCGGGTCTGCATCATCAGTGACAGATCCGGCGCCACCGCCCGGTAGATCTGGTCGACCAGCCAGTCCGCGACCGCCCGGTCGAGGTCGGACTTGTCGGTGAACATCCGGTACAGCCGTGGCTTCGCGACGCCCACTTCGGCCGCGATCGCCCCCATCGTCACCTGCGCGCCGTCGCGGCCGATGGCGCGGATCGCCCCGCGGACGACATCGTCGCGCGAGAGGATCCGCGCGGCCGAACGCCCCGATGTCATCGACATGTCCTTTGTTCTCTCCGCGTCGCCCGATGCCGTATCGGCAGCATACCGGCAGTTCCAGCCGCGCCGACCCCGCCGCGATCACAGCCGTCCTTGACAGGACCGCCGCCCGCCCTGGAAACTCACCGACGGTACCGGCGGTACCGTGAAAGAGAACCCGGAGTACATCGTGCAGTGGCGCACGTGTCCAGAAGGAATTCCCATGGCGGCTCACCTCGACCATCAGCCCAGTGTCCGACCCGAACCACGGCGACAGCATCGGGTCGGCAACGGTGACATCGAACTCGCCGTCTTCGAGTACGGACCGCCGGACGGTGTACCCGTGGTACTGGTGCATGGCTGGCCGGACACCCACCACCTGTGGGACGGCGTGATCGCGCTGCTGGCGGACCGATACCGCGTGCTCGCTTACGACACTCGCGGGTACGGCGAGTCCAGCGCGCCGCGCGCGGTGTCGGCGTATCGCCTCGACCGGCTCGCGACCGACTTCTTCGCCGTCGTCGATCAGCTCAGCCCGGAACAGCCGGTGCACGTCGTCGCGCACGACTGGGGCTCGGTCCAGGTCTGGGAGGCGGTGTGCGAGCACGGCGCCGACGAATTCGTCGCCTCGTTCACCTCGATCTCCGGCCCCAATCTCGACCATCTCGGCAAATTCCTGCGGGCGCCGCTGCGCACGCCGACCCCGCGCGCGGTGTGGAACACGCTGGCTCAGGGCCTGTCCTCGGCCTACACCGGGTTCTTCATGCTGCCGGTGCTGCCCGGCCTGTTCTTCCGGGTCGCCGGCTCGGCGCGGATGTGGCGGCTGTTCCTGCGCCTGGTCGAGGGCATCCGGCCCGAGCAGGTCACCGTGGCCGCGACCCTGCGCCGCGACATGGTCTCGGGCCTGCGCTTCTACAAGGCCAACATCCTGCCCCGGATGTTCTCCCCGCGCGACCGCCGCACCGCGGTGCCCGTGCAGCTGATCGTCAACACCCGCGATATCGCCGTGCGCCCGGCCGGCTACGACGGCTACGAGGACTGGGCCGACGAACTGATCCGCCACGACCTGCCGCGCGGCCACTGGCTGCCCTTCGCCGACCCCGGCGCGATCGCGGACTACGCGGACAAGTTCATCACGGCGCACTCGATCGACACCGGAAAGTAGTTCTCCCATGACCGATTTCGATCTCGTCATCACCGGCGGCACCTGGTTCGACGGCACCGGAGCGCCCGCGCGACGGCGCCACCTCGGCATCACCGGCGGTGTGGTGCGGCGGGTGTCGGCCGAGCCGCTGCCCGTCGGCCCCGGCACCGAGGTGATCGACGCCGACGGCAAATGGGTCCTGCCCGGCTTCGTCGACGTGCACACCCACTACGACGCCGAGGTGCTGATCAAGCCGGAACTGTCGGAGTCGCTGCGCCACGGTGTCACCACCGTCGTCATCGGCAACTGCTCGCTGTCGACGGTGCTGGCCTCCAACACCGACTGCGCCGACATCTTCAGCCGGGTCGAGGCCGTGCCGCGCGATGCGGTCTACGACACCCTCGACCGCGTCCGGACCTGGTCGGGTCCGGCCGAATACGCCAAGGCGATCGACGAACTGCCGCTCGGGCCGAATATCGCGGCGTTCCTGGGGCATTCGGATCTGCGCACCCATGTGCTCGGGCTCGGTCGCGCCGTCACCCGCGACACCGAACCGACCGCCGCCGAGATCGAGCGGATGCAGGAACTGCTCGGCGAGGCGATCGCGGCGGGCTTCCTCGGTCTGTCGTCGATGTCGAACCCGCTCGACAAGATCGACGGCGACGAGTACCGCTCGCGCTCGCTGCCCTCGACCTACGCGCGCGGCAAGGAGGTGCGCGCGCTCACTCGGGTGCTGCGCCGCCACCGCCGCATCCTGCAGAGCGCGCCGACGGTGAGCCTGCGCCCGAACATCGCCAAGTTCTTCCTGGCCAGCGCGGGAATCGGCCGTCGCCCGCTGCGTACCTCGCTGCTCTCGGCCGCCGACTCCAAGGCCTATCCGCCGCTGGTGTGGTTCATGCTCACGGTCGCGCCGCTGCTGAACCGCTTCGCACGCACCGACTTCCGCTGGCAGCACCTGCCGGTGCCGTTCACGGTGTACGCCGACGGCATCGATCTGGTGGTCTTCGAGGAGTTCGGCGCCGGCGCGGCCGCGCTGCACCTGAAGGACCAGGTCGAGCGCAACGCGCTGCTGCGCGAGGAGTCCTACCGGCGCTGGTTCCGCCGCCAGTACGACAACAAGTTCACCCCGCGTATCTGGCACCGCGACTTCTTCGACGCCGAGATCATCGCCTGCCCCGACGCCTCGGTAGTCGGCAAGTCGATCGGCCGGGTCGGCAAGGACCGTGGGCTGCATCCGGTCGACGCCTACCTCGACCTGGTCGTCGAACACGGCTCGGCGCTGCGCTGGCGCACCACCATCGCCAACGACCGGCCCGGCTACCTGAACAAGCTCGCCGCCAGCAGCGGCGTGCAGATGGGCTTCGGCGACGCGGGCGCGCACCTGCGCAACATGGCCTTCTACAACTATCCGCTGCGCCTGCTCGAACGCGTGCTGCGCGCGCAGGAAGCGGGCACGCCGTTCCTGAGTGTGGAGCGGGCCGTGCACCGGCTCACCGGTGAACTGGCCGACTGGTTCCGCATCGATGCCGGTCACCTGCGCGAAGGCGACCGCGCCGACCTGCTCGTCCTCGATCCCGCCGGTCTCGACGCCCGGGTGCACGAGCTGCACGAGGCGCCGCTGCCGGAATTCGGGCTGGACCGCATGGTCAACCGCAACGACGACGCCGTCGTGGCCACCGTCGTCGGCGGCAAGCGGGTGTTCGCGCGCGGCGCGCTCGCCGACGGGCTCGGCACCGCCTGGGGCACCGGCAGTTTCCTGCGCGCCGGCGCCGCTGCCCGCACCGCGTCCGCGGAGGAGTCCCGATGAAGTTGTCTCGCCGCCGCCGGACCCCGGCCGCGCACGTCGCGCTGCACGCGCGCGACGTGCGGTTCGACTGGACCGACACCGCCCTGCGGTGGATGCCGGACGAACCGGTCGCCTCGCACGTCGTCAACTCGCTGAATCTGCTACTGCCCGAAGGGGAGCGGATGTTCTGCGCGGCCTACACCGAGGCGCTGCCGTATGTGAAGGACGCCAAGCTGCGTGAGGACATGCTCGGCTTCATCGGCCAGGAGTCGATGCACGCCGAGACCCACCAGAAGGTGCTGGCCGGGGTGCTGGCCGCGCACGGCATCGACACCGCGCCGTATGTGCGGCAGATGGAATTCGTCTTCCGCAACACCCTCGGCGCCCGGGACGCGGGCACCGCCGCGACCGAGGTGCGGATGGTGGAGCGGCTGACCTTCATCGCCAGCCTCGAGCACTTCTTCGCCTGGCTCGGCGACTGGATCCTCAACGCCGACTTGGAGAAACACCACGCCGATCCGCGCATGCTCGACCTGTTCCGCTGGCACGGCGCCGAAGAGGTCGAACACCGCAATGTCGCCCACGATGTGGCGATCTACTTCGGCGCGGGCTACCTGCGGCGCGCGGTGATGATGATGATCGTCATCCCGATCCTGCTCGTGCTGATCCTGCGCGGCACCCGCTACCTGATCAACCAGGACCCCGGCATGCCGAACATCGGCTATCCGATGCTGCTGTGGCGGATCCTCGGCGCGATGCGGCGCGGGGCGCTGCCGCGCCTGCGCGCGCTCGCGATCAGCGCGCTGTCGACGTTCAACCCGCGCTACTCGCCGAACACTGTCGGGTCGACCGAGCAGGCGATCGCGTATCTGGCCAAGTCGCCCGCGGCGAGGGCGGCACACCGGTGACCCGGCCCGACGTCCCCGCCACGCTGCCGCCGGACCTCTACGGCAAGCACGCCCACGATCCGACCACACGAGTGATCGACCGGATCGCCACCGCGAAGGTGGGCCTGTCGACGCTGATCAACCGGGGCAGGCTCGAATCCGGGGTGGACGACCGGCGCTTGCCGATGCGGGTGACCGAGCGGACGATCGTCGCGGCCGACGCCGACGTGGTGAGCCTGCGCCTCGAGTCACCGTCGGGGCGCGCCCTGCCGCGCTGGCAGCCGGGCGCGCACATCGACCTGGAACTGCCCTCGGGACGCGTCCGGCAGTACTCGCTGTGTGGCGATCCGGCCGACCGGGGCGGCTACCGGATCGCGGTGCGCCGCATCCCCACCGGTGGTGGCGGGTCGATCGAGGTGCACGACGCGCTGCCGGTCGGCGCGGAACTGACGGTGCGTGGTCCGCGCAACGCCTTCCCGTTCGCCCCGCCCGGGCGCGGATCCACCGCGCGCCGACTGCATTTCGTGGCGGGCGGCATCGGCATCACCCCGATCCTGACCATGGCCAGGGCCGCCGACCGGCTCGGCGTGCCGTGGACGATGCTCTACTGCGGCCGCACCCGCGCGACCCTGCCGTTCCTCGACGAGATCGCCGAGTTCGGTGACCGTGTCACGGTGCGCACCGATGCCGAGCACGGCGTCCCCACCGCCGCGGAACTGCTCGCCGGCGTCGACGGCGACAGCGCGGTCTACTGCTGCGGACCGACCGTGATGACCGCGGCCCTGCTGAACGCGGTCAGACAGCGCGACGGCGTCGAATTCCATTCGGAGCGTTTCTCGCCCGCGCCCGTCGTGGACGGCAGGCCGTTCGCCGTGCGGCTGGCGGGCAGCGGCGAAGTCGTCGACGTGGGTGCCGAGGAGACCATGCTCGCCGCCCTTCTGCGCGCCCGGCCCGATCAGCCCTATTCCTGCCGTCAGGGCTTCTGCCGGACCTGCGTGGTCCGGGTGGTGGCCGGAGACCCCGACCATCGCGACACCGTGCTCACCGACGCCGAGCGCGCCGAGGGCAAGACTCTCGCGTGCGTATCACGGTGCGACGGGGGAACTCTCGTCCTCGACCTGTGAGAGCGCGTGGCCGGTGGCGGCGCCGAGCATGGTCTCGAGCTCGGCGACGACCTCGTCGAGCGGCTCGGTGGAGCGGTCGACCCGGCAGAGGATGACCGCGCCCTCCACGGCCGCGATCGCCATCGTGGCCAGGCGGCTCGCGCGCGCAGGCTCGACGCCGTCCGCGGCGAGGGCCGCGTCCAGCGCGCGATGCCAGCGGCGCAGGATCTCGGCGATCTCCGGGCGCAGATGCCGGTCGTCGGAGGAGCCGCCCACCGCCACGGAGACCACCGGGCAGCCCGCCTCGAAATCGGAGGCCGCCAGGATCGAGGTCCAGAACTCGCTGATGCTGCGCAGGGCCGTGCGCGATCCGCGCGCCGCCGCCTGATCGATGATCGTGCCGATCGTGTCACCGGCGAGCGCGAGCGACTCGGTCATGATCTGGGCCCGGCCGCCGGGGAAGTGGTGATACACCGACCCGCGCGGCGCGCCGCTGCGGGCCAGCACGGCATCGACGGTCACCCCGGCCGCACCGCGTTCACGCAGCAGTTCCACGGCGCTGTAGAGCATCTTCTGCCGGGTGTTGGTGCGGGCTCCCACGGGTGCGGTCTCCTTCGGCGATCTCGGGTCGGGCAACTGTCATGGTAAGCGCCCCACCGCTATGTTATGTTGCATAGCATACTACTCGGGTGTGACGGCGACCTCTGTCACCGCGGCGAAGGATGTCCCCATGGTGGAAACGCAGCCGAAGGCGACCGCGTGCGTCCTGTGTGAATGCAACTGCGGCATCACCGTCGAACTGGACGGGCGCAGGCTGACGAAGATCCGCGGCGACAAGACCCACCCGGCGTCGGCGGGCTACACCTGCGAGAAGGCGATGCGCCTCGACCTGTACCAGAACGGCCCCCATCGCCTGACCACCCCGCTGAAGCGGCAGGCCGACGGCAGCTACCGCGAGATCGATTGGGACACCGCGCTCGACGAGATCGCCGCGCGGCTGGCCGCACTGCGCGACGAGCACGGTGGCGACACGATCTTCTTCTACGGTGGCGGGGGACAGGGCAATCACCTGGGCTCGGCCAACGCGCTCGCGCTGCGGGGCGCGCTCGGGTCGGGGTATCACTCGAATGCGCTGGCGCAGGAGAAGACCGGCGAGATCTGGGTCGACGGACGTCTCTACGGCGGCCACACCAAAGGCGATTTCGAGCATGCCGAGGTGCTGGTCTTCGTCGGCAAGAATCCCTGGCAGTCGCACAGTTTCCCGCGGGCACGGCCGATCCTCAAGCAGGTCGCGGGCGACCCGGCGCGGTCGATGGTGGTGATCGACCCGCGGGTCAGCGAGACCGCCGCCATGGCCGACTTCCACCTGCGGGTGGCCCCCGGTCGTGATGCCTGGCTGATGGCGGCGCTGGTCGCGGTGATCATCCAGGAGGATCTGGTCGACGCCGAGTTCGTCGCCGCGCACACCGCCGGGTACGACGAGGTCCGGGCGGCGTTCCTGGACATCGACATTCCCGCCTTCGCCACGATCAGCGGCGTCGAGGTCGACCGGATCAGGGCCGCCGCCCGCCGGATCGCGACCGCGTCGAGCGTGTGCGTCTACGAGGATCTCGGCATCCAGCAGGCACCCAACTCCACCCTGGTCTCCTACCTGAACAAGCTGCTGTGGATCGTCACCGGCAATTTCGGGCGGCCCGGGACGATGTTCCTGCACTCGTCGTTCGCGCTGCTGGCCGGCGGCTCGGGGACGCCGTCGGGCCCACGCAAGCCGCCGAGCGCGCTGGACAAGCTGCGCAAGAAGGCGACGGCCCGCGCGGTCACCGCGGTCGCGGCCACGGTCGGGACGACGCTGCCCGCGCTGGCCCGGGTCGGCGCGCTGCGACCCGGCGTCGAGGCGGGCGCGTCCGCGCTGCTCGACGCCGTGGTGCCGCTGGCGGGTGGCCTGCTCGCCGGAGGTGGTGGCGGCGGCGGTGGTAACCGGGTCACACCCGTCACCGGGGCCAAGATCATCGGCGGGCTGGTGCCGTGCAACTCGATCGCCGACGAGATCCTCACCGAGCACCCGAAACGGTTCCGCGCCTTGTGGATCGACTCGTCGAACCCGGCGCATTCGCTGCCGGACTCGCGGCGTTTCCGGGACGCGATGCGAGCCACCGAGCTCTCCGTCGTGATCGACGTGGCGTTCACCGAGACGGCCAGGCAGGCCGACTACGTGCTGCCCGCCGCGAGCCAGTTCGAGAAGCCCGAGGCCACGTTCTTCAATTTCGAGTTCCCGCGCAACGTCTTCCACCTGCGCAAGCCGCTGCTGGAACCACTCGCGGGCACGCTGCCCGAGCCGGAGATCTACGCGCGGCTGCTGCGCCGGCTGCGGGTGGTCGACGACGCGACCATCACCCGGCTGCGGCGGGCGGCCGAGACCGGCCGCGCCACCTTCGGCGCGAGTTTCCTGGCGACCGTCGCCGCCGACCCCGCGCTGGGCAAGGTCGTGCCGTTCCTGCTCTACGAAACGCTCGGGGCCACCCTCGATCCCGCGGTGCGCGGCGCCGCGGTGCTGTGGGGAGTGAGCCAGCTGTGCGCGCTGTCGAATCCGAAGGCCGTCGGCCGCGCCGGGTTCACCGGCGGCGGCCTCACGCCGGGGAACGAGCTGTTCGACACGATCCTGGCATCGCCGTCGGGGGTGGTGTTCACCGAGGACACCTGGGACGACGTGTGGCACTACGTCAAACGCGAGGATCGCCGGTTCACCCTCGACGTCGACACCCTGCTCGACCAGGTCCGCGCGCTGCCCACCGCGCGGACAGCGTGGACCACACCGGAATTCCCGCTGGTCCTCGCCGCGGGCGAACGCCGGTCCTTCACCGCGAACACCATCTTGCGCAACCCGGACTGGCGCCGCCGCGACCGCGAGGGGCACCTGCGCGTCAGTGCCGACGACGCCGCCGCGGCCGGCGTGTCCGACGGAGATCGGGCCCGGCTGGTCACCGAGACCGGAACGGCCACCGTGACCGTCGAGATCAGCGACATGATGCGCGCGGGCAATATCGCGCTGCCCAACGGGCACGGTCTGGACTTCCCCGCCGGCGACGGCACCACGACCAGCGCGGGGGTGTCACCGAACGAATTGACCAGCACCGCCCACAAGGACGCCTTCGCCGGCACGCCGTGGCACAAGCACGTGCCCGCGCGCCTGGAAGCGCTGTAGCGCGCGGCTCAGCGCTGCGCGCGCACCGTCGCCAGGACCTGCCATGCCTGCAGTGCCGCACCGAGATCGCGGACGGCGGCGGGATCGGCGAGGGATCGGCCGGTGAGCTTCTCGACGCGCCGCAGACGATAGCGCACCGTATTGGCGTGCAGATAGAGCCGTTCGCCGGTCCTGGTCGCGGAACCGCCTGCGGCGAACCAGGTTTCGAGGGTCTCGAGCAGTCGGCCGCGTTCGTCGTTGGGAAGGGCCAGCACCTCGCGCAGGCGCATGTCGACCATATGCGCGGCCTCCACCGGCGCGGCCGCGACCACCATGCCCAGCGGATTGTCGTCGAACCGGGCGACACCGGACGCGCGATCGGCGAGGCCGACCAGCGCCAAGCGCGCGAAGTGCCACGCCTGCGGGGTCTCGGTGAGCGATTCGTACGGTGGGCTCATGCCGATGCGGGCCCGGTGTTTGCGCAGGGCGGCCAGCGCGGCAGGCTCGCGGTCGGCGGGCAGTGCCAGTACGCCGATCTGCTGATCGGGCTGCAGCCGCCAGGCCGAGGTGATCCGGGCGTGGCGCAGGGTCGACTCGATGCCGGGCAGCGCCTCCCGGCCCGCCGCGCTGACCTCCGCGGCCACCACGACGTAGCGGCCGCGCGGCGGCAGGCCCAGGATGCGGGTCGCCTCGCCGAGCGTGGCCGGATCGGCGATGACGCCGGTGAACAGCGCCTCCACCAGTACCGAGCGCTCGTGCTCGCGTTGCAGCATGAGCTCCGAGCTCCTCTCCCGGTACGCGGCGGCGACGGCGACGGAGTACTCCCCGGCCAGCGCCCACACCTCGGCGCCCAGATCGACCAGCACCGCGTCGGTGACCGCCGGATGCCGCCTGGCCTCGGCGACCAGCTCCGACCACAGGAATTCGAACCCGATCCGGAACGCGTGCAGGGTCTCGGCCAGCGGCACCCCCTGCTGGGCGCGCAGCCTGCCCGTCTCCTTCGGCGGCTCGGGATCCACCGGCTCGTCGGTGGTGAAGTGCTGCACCATCAGCGTCAGATTGCGGGTGCAGGAGGTGTGGATGGTCGCGAACGGCACCAGGTTCTCGTCGCGGTAGGTGTCGAGTTCGGCGACGAAGCGCCGGGCCAGCTGCAGCCCGAGATCGTCGATACGCGCGAGCAGTGCCGCGGCGACGTCGACGATCGGGCCCGGAGGCGAGATTCGAACCATTTCCGCAGCTTACCGGGGGTGTGATTGTTCCCGCGGACAACGGTGTCGCGGCGATGTTGTCCGGCGATCCATGGGATCGGCGTCACAGCGGTGCGACGATTTTTCGCATGCCGACGCCCGCTCTGAGCGAGAACCTGCTGCGCTGCGCGCACCGCTATCCGACCCGTCCCGCGCTGCGCGCCGGCGCGACCGTGCTCACCTACGACGAACTCGCCGAACGCACCGCCCTGGTGGCCGCGTTCCTGCGCGATCGCGGCATCGCCCCGGGGGATCGGGTGGCGCTGATGCTGCCGAACGTGCCGGAGTTCGTCGTGCTGTACTACGGCATCCTGCGCGCCGGCGCGGTCGTCGTGCCGATGAACCCGCTGCTGAAAGCGCGCGAAGTGGCCTATTACCTGCGGGATTCGGCCGCGGTGCTGCTGCTGGACTGGGCCGGCGGTCCGGGGGAGGGGCCGCAGGGGGCGCGCGAGGCGCAGACGGCGGTGCTCACCATCGACACCGACGGCCTGGCCGAACTGCTCGCCGGGCACGCCCCCGACCGCGACGATCGCCCGGTCGCCGCCGACGACCCCGCGGTGATCCTCTACACCTCCGGCACCACCGGGACGCCCAAGGGCGCCGCGCTGTCGCACGCCGGGTTGATCCACAACGCCGACGTCTACGCCGTGACCGTGCTCGACATCGGCGCCGACGACGTGATCCTCGGGTGTCTGCCGCTGTTCCACACCTTCGGCCAGACCTGCGCGATGAACACCGCGATCCGCAGCGGCGCCTGCCTGACGCTGGTGCCGCGTTTCGAGCCCGGCGCGGTCTTCGAGGCGATCGCCCGCGACGGCGTCACCGTCTTCGCCGGTGTGCCGACGATGTATTCGGCGCTGCTGCACGATGCCGGAGCCGCCGCGGCGGACGTGTCGACCCTGCGCCGCTGCGTCTCCGGTGGCGCCTCGTTGCCGATGGAACTGCTGCACGCCTTCGAAAAGCGTTTCGGCTGTGTGATTCTCGAAGGCTACGGGCTGTCGGAGACGAGTCCGGTCGTCGCGTTCAACCACGCGGGGCGGGTGCGCAAGCCGGGATCGATCGGTACGCCGATCCGCGATGTGGAGGTCGAGCTCGTCGATCGGATCGACGGGGTCGGGGAGATCGCGGTGCGCGGCCCGAACGTGATGCTCGGCTACTGGGGCCGCCCCGCCGACACCGCCGCCGCGATTCCCGACGGATGGTTCCGCACCGGTGACCTCGCCCGCCGCGACGACGACGGCTACCTCTACATCGTCGACCGCAAGAAGGACATGATCATTCGCGGCGGCTACAACGTCTATCCGCGCGAGATCGAAGAGGTGCTCTACGAGCATCCCGAGATCACCCAGGCGGCGGTGATCGGCATCGCCGACGCGCATCTGGGCGAGGAGATCGTGGCCGCGGTCGCCTTGTGCGAGGGCGCGACCAGCACCGGCGCGCAGATCCAGGAGTTCGTCCGGGTCCGGGTCGCCGCCTACAAGTACCCACGCCAGGTGTGGCTGCTCGACGCGCTGCCCACCGGGCCGACCGGCAAGATCCTCAAACGCGCCATCGCCCGGCCGTGAAACCCGCTCCCGCACCACATTTCCCGCACATCACACAGGAGTGATCCATGTTCACCTACACCAGCAGCGACGGCACGACCATCCACGTCCGCTCCTGGCTGCCCGCCGGGGACGACGTCACCGGCGTGGTCCAGATCGCGCACGGCATGGGCGAGTACGCCGCGCGTTACAGCCATCTCGCCGAGCGTCTCGCCGGGCTCGGCTACGCGGTCTACGCCGCCGACCACCGCGGACACGGCCACAGCATGACCGGGGTGCCCGGTGACCTGGGCGACAACGGCTGGAACTTGCTCGTCGAGGACATGGCCGCGCTGACCACGATCCTGCGCGAGACCCATCCCGGGCGCCGCGTGGTGCTGTTCGGGCACAGCCTCGGTTCGTTCGCGGTCCAGCAGTATCTGCTCGATCACGACGCGCTCGTCGACGCCGCCGTCCTGTGCGGCACCACCGCGGTCGACGAGCTGTTCATCGAGATCGCCGCCGCCGACGGCGATCTGCTCGGCCTGTTCAACCGGGAATTCCAGCCCGTGCGCACCACCGCCGACTGGCTCAGCCGCGACGAGGCCCAGGTCGACGCCTACCTGGCCCACCCGTGGTGCGGATTCGAAATCGACGCGGCGAACATGGCGCTGCTGGCCAGGGCGGGCACCGAACGGCTGGCCCGGCCGCGCGGCATCAGGACCGACCTGCCGCTGTATGTCATGGTCGGTGACCGCGATCCGCTCACCGTCGGTGCGCGACTGAGTGCTCTGCAGGTCGAGCGGTATCGCGACGCGGGGCTCACCGACGTCACCTATCGCGTCTATCCGAACGCCCGCCACGAGATCCTCAACGAGATCAACCGCGACGAGGTGGAGAACGAACTCCTCGCGTGGATCTCGCGCGCCAGCTAGGGGATCCGGGCCATCCCGCACAGCATCGAGACCGCTTCCTTGCGCGGGTGCGGGCGCCATTCGGTGGGCCGCCAGTCGATCACCGAGGTGATGCCCGGTGAGACGAGCTCGAGGCCGTCGAAGAAACGGGTGAACTCGGCGGTCGAGCGGAGCCGGAACGGGACGCCGCTGCGTTCGTTGGCGGCGACGTTCGCCGCGAGGTCCTCGGGAGACAGGTGGTCGTCGGTGGCGTGGGTCATGGTGAGGTAGCTGCCCGAGGGCAGGGCCGCGCAGAGTTCGCGCACGATCTCGTAGGGGTGCATCTCGTCGGTGAGGAAGTGCAGCACCGCGCAGAGCATGAGGGCCACCGGCCGGTCGAGGTCGAGGGTGCCGTGTAGAGCCGGATGCTCGAGGATCGAGGCGGGGTCGCGCAGGTCGGCGTCGATGTAGGCGGTCGCGCCACTCGGGGAGCTGTCGAGCAGGTCGCGGGCGTGGTAGAGGACGATCGGGTCGTTGTCGACGTAGACGACGCGGGCTTCCGGGGCGATCTCCTGGGCGAGTTCGTGGACATTGCCCGCGGTCGGCAGTCCGGTGCCGATGTCGAGGAACTGGCGGATGCCCACCGTCTGCACGAGGTAGGGAATCGCGCGACGAAGGAAACTGCGGTTCTCCAGGACGGCGAAATGGATGGAGGGGAACGCCTCGGCGACGGCGTCGGCCGACTTGCGGTCCGCTTCGAAATGGGCGCTGCCGCCCAGCCAGTAGTCGTACCGGCGGGCAGGGTGCGGTTTGGTGACGTCCACCCGGTCGGCAGCGGCCTCGAAGTCCACGGCGCACTTCCCTTCTCTCGACTACGGTCGTCCCTGTCAGCCCGACTCGAGACCGGTGGTGGCGTGGCTGGTCCCGCCGCCGCGAAAGGCACGGCCATGCCCCTGCAGTTCAGCCCCTACGACTTCGCTGTCCATGCCGATCCGTATCCGTACTATGCCAGGTTGCGCAGTGAGTCCCCCGTCTACCGCAACGACACCGACGACTTCTGGGCCCTGTCGCGGCACGCCGACGTCCGGGCGGCGTTGCGCGATTCGGAGCGGTTCTCGAGCGCCAACGGCCTGCGGATGGAGCCGGCGTTCTGGGGACCGCAGGCGGAGAAGTTCTTCTCGTTCGTGGCGATGGACCCGCCCAAGCACACCCGGATGCGCGAACTCGTCGTCCGGGCGTTCACCCAGCGCCGGGTGCAGAGCCTCGAGCCGCGCCTGCGCGAGATCGCCCGGCGCACCCTGCGGCCGCTGCTCGAGCGCGGCAGCTTCGACCTGATCGCCGAGTTCGCCGGTCCCTTCCCGACCGACGTCATCTCCGAACTGGTCGGTGTGCCGGAACAGGATCGGGAACTGCTGCGCAAGCTCGGCATGGAGATCATGTACACCGACGCCGAGTCGACCGATCTACGGCCGGAGGCGATGGCCGCGATCGGGGCGCTGGTCGGGTACTACACGGAGCTGACCATCGCGCGCAGTCAGCAGCGCGGCGACGATCTGCTCTCGGGTCTGCTCGACGCCGCCGACGGCGACGACCGGCTCACGCCCGAGGAGATCGTCGGGGTGCTTATCCTGCTCGTCGGGGCGGGCATCGAGACGGTCATGCTGACCCTCGGCAACGCCTGGCACAGCGCCGCGCTGCACCCCGATCAGCGCCGCGCCGCCTTCGACGGCCGCGTCGACGACTGGATCGCGGAGTCCATGCGCTACGACCCGGCCACCCAGGCCCAGTTGCGCACCACCACGACGCCGATCGAGCTGCACGGCGTCGAGATCCCGGCCCAGGCCCGCATCCTGCTGCTGACCGGCTCGGCGCATCGCGACGAGGCGGTCTTCGACAACCCCGACAGCTTCGATCTGGACCGCGATACCAGCGCCTCGCTCGCCTTCGGCGCGGGCCGCCACCACTGTCTGGGCATGAACCTGGCCCAGCTGGAGCTGCGGGTGGCGCTGCAGGAGATCGTCGCCGCGGTGGCCGACTACGAGATCGACACCGACAACCTGGTGCGCATCCACTCGTCGAACAACCGGGGCTTCGCCGCGCTGCCGACCACCGTCACGCTGCGCTGATCCCGCGGCCGGTCGCCGTGCCGCCGGTGCGGCGACCGGATCGTACCGGTGATCCCATGCCCGGTCCCGCGGTTGTGTGATTGGTCCCAATATCGGGGTGGGGTGGTTGCGCCGTGCCGCGAAGACGTCGATGGTGAGTACCTGGGAAGACCAGTCTCACACACCAGTCGGTCGGATTCTGTGGGCCGAGTCGGTAGGAATCGACATCGGAGTCGGTATGAATGCTGTGTTCGAGTGTCATCACGGATGGGTCGTCGACATCGTCGACGACGACGCGCGCGACCCGATCGGCTGGCGCGCGCAGTGTTCCTGCGGCCGATGGCGTGGGCGGCCCTGGCGGCGCTCGGCGCATCCGCTCGGCCACGCGCCCGCCGATCGCCGCCTGCACAGCCCGTCCGGCAGGCTCGACCCCACCCTGACCCGGCTCGTCCTCGACGACTGGGAGTGCCATCAGTTCGAGATGCGGGCGCTGATGCCGGTGCGGCTGGCGTTCCAGGACTCGGAGTCTGCGCGTCAGCGGCTCGTCGAGGCCGTGCGCTTCGTCCGCGCGACGGGCGCGTCCTGGGAGTCGATCGGGCACGTGCTCGGCACCGATTCCGCGGAGCTCGCCGAGCAGTGGTTCGGCACCGGCGCCGCGGTCTGAGTCAGAATCCGGCCAGACCGGAGGCGAGATCGCTGATGTCGAGCGTGGCCAGCACCTGGTCACGGACATCCGGGCAACGCTGGATGGTGACGGTGTCGATCGCGCCGCGGTTGAGCGTGATCGCGGTGTTGATGGCGCCGTTGCGCAACGCCCAGTTGTGCACGGTGCCGTTGTAGGACACCCGGGCGACGGCGGTGCCCTGCTGCCGCCAGTTGTCGATCTCGGCGCGCAGCATGTCGCACAGCTGATCGGCGGCAGCGGTGCCGATCTCCGGTATCTGGGTGGGGGTGGGGCGGGTCGGATCGGACGGTTCGGTACTGGTGCCGCACCCGGCGAGCGCGGCCGCGGCGAGAACCGCGACAACGATGCCGGTGCGCCGCCGGGACCGTCGTCCGCACGATGCGCTGGTGGTCATGAGAACTCCCTGATCGTGACGATCCGGATGCACGTCGGGCGCCCACGCTGGGCCGGGCGACATGCCGCGCGGCCTACTCTCGAAGTATGGTCGCCCGCGTCCGCAGGATCAACGGATTCGTGGTGCGGCCGCCTTGCTCCTCCCGGTGGGCGCGGTAGGCCGAAAATCGAGTGGTCGGCTACTCGTGTCCGGCACCGGATCACCAGCCCACGCTGAGGGAACCAGCTGCATCCTTCTCCGGGCGAGGTGACCCATGGATACCGAAAGCGACACCCGCACCGCCGCATGGCGCGAGCAGATGAACGCCGCGTCGCGGCGGTTCGCCGACAGCGCGACCGAGCGCGACGAGGTGACCCGCAAACGCGAGGCGTCCGAATCCGATGTCGTCGACACCGAGGAACAGATCCTCGCCCGCGCCGACCGGCTGCTGGGCAATGGCGAGGTGCCCGCCCAGGCGGTCATCGAGCTGGGCAGGCAGGACCCGCTCGACAGCATCGGCTCACTGGAACGGGTCATCGGCTTCGCCAACGAACTGCAGGCCGTCAACTTCCTGACCCGTGGCACCCGCGCGGCCGCCGCCGTCGCCCGGATCTCGCTGTCCGACCACGGCCGCCGGGTGCCGATCGGCACCGGGTCGCTGGTCTCGCCGCAGCTGCTGCTCACCAACAACCATGTGCTGCCCAGCGTCGATGTCGCCGGATCGGTGATCATCGAATTCGCGGCGGAAGCCGGTATCGACAATGTGCCGACCCAGACGGTGCGCTTCGATCTCGCGCCGGGCGACTTCTTCGTCACCGACCGGCACCTGGACTACACCCTCGTGCGAGTGGCGCCCGGTGCCGACGGCACGGCCCCGGGGAACACCTTCGGCTGGAACCCGCTGATCGCCAAGCCGGGCAAGATCGTCATCGGGGAGGCGATGAACGTCGTCGGTCATCCGCTGGGCAGGCTCAAGGAGATCTCGATCCGCGACAACCGGCTCGATCTGCAGCTCGACGACTTCCTGCACTACACCTCCGACACCGAGCCGGGGAACTCCGGGTCGCCGGTCTTCAACGATCAATGGGAGATCGTCGCCCTGCACCACGCCGGCGTGCCCGAGAAGGACGACAAGGGCCGGGTACTGCGCAAGGACGGCAAGCCGTGGCAGGGCGGCGACGGTGACGACGCCATCCGCTGGGTCGCCAACGAAGGCATCCGCGTGAGTGTGCTGCTGCGCGATCTCGGCTCCCGCACCTTCGATCCCGGGCAGCGCGCGCTGCTCGACGAACTCGGCCCCGCCGCATGCCTGGCGGCCGACGCCGTGGTCGTCGACCCGACAGCCGCCGCGCCACCACCGGATTCGGTGGCGGAGACGATCGTGCGCGGTCCGCACGGCAGGCCGAGCGCGTTCGGTGGCAACCGCAGCGTCGTGTTCCTGCACGGTCGCAGGCAGGAGGGCCGCGACCCGGCCGAGCTGCGCCGCAGCTGGACCGCGGGCCTGAACAAGGGCCTCACTCTCGCGGACCTGAGCCCGATCGATCCCGCCGACGTCCACTTCCCCTTCTACGGTGACCAGCTCGTCGCGAGCCTGGGCGCCCGCGAAGCGGCCGTGGCGACCGGATCGGAGCTCTACGAGAGCCTGGTCGCCGAGACCGCCCAGCGCCTCGGCATGCCGACCGCCGCGCAGGCAGGCGACCCGATGGCCCAGGAGGGCTTCGGGTTCGGTTCGGTCGTCCTCGGCCGGGTGCGCGACCAGCTCGGCTGGATCGCCGCGCGCAGTGGCCTGGACTCGCTGCTCATCGGGGCGATCTTCCAGGACGTCGCGGCCTATCTCGACGACGAGAGGGTCCGCAAGGGAGTACTCGACACCGTGCTCGCCGACATGCCGACCAGCGGTGAGCTCGTGCTGGTCAGCCACAGTCTGGGCACGGTGGTGGCGATGGATCTGCTCACCCAGCTGCCCAGGGAGCTGACCGTGCGCCTGCTCGTCACCGCGGGCAGTCCGCTGGGCCTGGACGGGGTCTACGGCAAGCTGCTCACCGGCGGGCCGCACCGGCCGGACCGGATCGGCGACTGGCTCAACACCTGGTACGCCGGCGACCCGATCGCCATCGGCTGCCCGCTGCGCCAGGCATGGGGACCCGACCTGCTCGATCTGCCCGTCGAGAACCCCAAGGAGCGGGCGCACGATATCGCCGAGTACCTCGCGCACCCGGCGGTCGCGGCCACGATCGGGCGCATGCTGACCGACTGAGCACCGGCGGGGGGGGGGGGGGGGGGGGGGGGGCGGCCCCCCCCCCCCCGGGGGGGGGGGGGGGGGCGGGGGGGGGCGCGCCCCCCCCGCGGCGGGGGGGGGGGGGGCT
>NZ_JBIUYV010000006.1:0-327924 GCF_044744725.1 Nocardia sp. NPDC087230 | reverse complement strand
CCCACGTGGCGCTGCGCCCCCCCCCCGGGGGGGGCGCCCCCCCCCGCGGGGGCGCCCCCCCCCCCCCCCCGCCGGGGGGGGGGCCGCCGCGCCGCCCCCCCCCCCCCCCGCGCCGTGGTCACGGGGTGAACGGACGTTGATCCAGGAACGCGGCATCGGCGTTGATCGTGAACAGGTTCGGAACCTGGTCCGGTGGCATCGCGTTCATGATCCGCTGATGGAACTGCCGATAGCCGGCGTCGAAGGCGCCGTCGCCCCACACCTGCAGCAGCGCGCCGGTGAACTGTCCGTTGACCGGCCCGTCGTAGGACAGCTGCGAGTCCTGGCAGCCGGCCAGCAGCACCACGCCCGCCTCGATGGCGGCCCGCGAGTTCGGTCCGGCCAGCTGCTGGACGAACGCGTACATGGCCGCGCGCTGCTTGTTGTCCTCGGTCTGCACCTCCAGCGGCATCGCCTTGGCGCTGCCGTGGACCACGGTGCCGAGGTCGCCACCGGGATCGTCGCGCGCGGCCAGATCGACGATCGCCGTGCGGGTCTCGCGGGTGAAGGCGTCGCGCGCCACCGTGCCGCTGTGGCAGCTGTCCGAACAGACAACGACCCGCACGCCGGGCGCGAACCGCGACCACATCCGGTACAGCTCGTCGTCGACGATCTGGCGATCGAACACCACCCAGGTCTCGTCGCGGCGGTCGTCCTCCTCGCCGTCGACGTCGCTGGTCTGGCCGCCGTGGCCGGAGTAGGTGACCAGCACCAGATCGCCCGCTCGCGCCGTGCCGGCGAGCCGGGCGATCTCGCCGATGATCGCGAACGATGTCGCCGCGCTGTCGAGCAGCACGCGTGGGCCGGCGAAACCCTGCGCGGCCGCCAGCGCGGCCATGGCATTCGCGTCGTTGACACAGCCCGCGAGTGCGCCGTCCCAGCCGCCGTAGGCGGTGGGATCGACCCGGTTCAGTCCGATGTGCAAGGAGTATCCGCTCACTGTCGTTCCCTCCGTCTGGGATGTCCGATCAGGGGGTGCCGGGGGAGTCCGGCGCGGATCAATTCTTCGGCGGCCGTGCCGGACTCGATAGCGTGCCGCACTACCCCAATCCGGCGAATCGCCCGGCGGAGGTGGAGTAGTGCATTACGCGTTCGGCACGGGTACCCGGTGCGCGACGATATCGGGGTGGGAATCTCCCCACGATTCGAAAGGACAGGGAGATGTTCGATTCGGATATCGAGGACGCGGTCCTGGCAGCCAGCCCGGACACCGGGGAAGAGTGGTTCGAAGCGGCGAAAGCACCGGCCGGCAGGCCCGACAACGGCGTCGGGACGAGGGGAATCGACCGGACCGAGGTCGACGCCGACCGCACCCTGTTCCTCGGACCCGCGACGATGCGGGTCCTCGATGGCGTCCCGCACGCCGACGGCACCATGACGGTGCGGTACCCCGTCGGCCGGGACGCCGAGCTCCGGATGCTGCGCAACTCCATCATCGTGAACTGACCGGCCATGACCACAGCGGAACAGCACGCCGGATCGCCCGTGCGAGCCAGCGGCGACCACGTCACCTCGGGCTTGGCGACCATCGAACAGGTCGGGCGTGGCAAGGTTTTCGCGTCCACCACCGGCATCGTGGTCTTCCTCGTCGCGGTGCAGGCGACGATGGCGTTTCCGCTCGGCGCGCGCACGGCCCAGGAATGCCACACCGCGGGATTGCTGGCCCTGCTGGTGGGCGCCATGATGGCGATCGCGGCGCCGACGGCGACCTACCGGTACTACGTCTACATCTATTCGCTGCGGCTGGACCCGAAGTACGCCCGGTTCGCGAAGCTGGTCTTCGCCGGCTCGCTGCTGCTGTCGGTGCTCGACGGTGGCGCCGATCTCGCGCTGGCGATCCGGCTGACCGGCGAGCCCGCGTCCTGTGGCGGCACCACGGTGACGCTGCTGCGCGCCCAGGCGGGCCTGCACCTGTTCTTCCTGCTGCTGGCCCTCGTGGTCACCGCCATGATCTGGTACCTCGGCACCAAGCACCGCCTCGCCGGCGACGATCCGTCGCAACCGCAGTACGCGCCGACCCCCACCACCGCCCCCGCGCCGAGCGGGCTGATCATCTGCTGCTCCGGCGGCGGCATCCGGTCCGCGTCGTTCTGCCTCGGCGCGCTCCAGGTACTGCGCGACCGGGGACGCTACCAGAGCGCGACCGCGGTGGTCGGGGTGAGCGGCGGCGGCTACATCGCCGCGGCCATGCACATCCTGCACCGCAACTTCACCGATCCCTACGCGCTCGAATCCTCGGAGCTGGCCTATCTGCGCCGCCGCACGCGCTACCTGATGCCGCGCGGCACCGACAAGTTCCGCGCCGTGTTCTCCCTGCTCTACGGCATCGCCGTGAACGCGACGCTGGTCGGGATCTCGCTGCTGGCGGTGTCGTGGTGGCTGGGCTGGCTGCTCGACGACATCGACGTGCTGACCCGCGACGGCGATCGGCTCGAACTGCACCTGGTGCCCGCGGGCGGGTACTGGTACCTGGCGATCGCGCTCGGTCCGTTCGCGCTCGCACTGGCGGCGTTCGTGGTCGAGAAGGCCTGGGATCGGCTGACCATGGTGCCGGACCGGATGCGCAACGTACTCGCGAAGGGGTCCTCCGTGCTGTTGGGGATCGGGGCGCCGCTGGCGGTGCTGCTCGTCGGGGTCCCGGTCGCCCTGTACGTGCTGAGCAGGGTGACCGACGGGTCCGCCGGCGCGCCGACCACGTTGCTCGTCGGGCTCGTCGACCCGGGCGCGAAGGGCGCGCTCACCTTCGGCGCGACGCTGGTCGCGGTGATCGGGCTCGGGCGCTCGGCGTGGAAGGGGCTGCACACGGGCGACGCGGCGAGCGGCTGGTACGGGCGCGTGCTCGCGGTGGTGCGCAAGCAGCTCGCCCCGTGGCTGGGCAGCGCGCTGATCGTCGCGGTCGCCGTCGTGCTGCTGCTGCGCTGGACGACGGTCTTCGCCACCGACGCGCACGCGCGCGCGAACTGGACGCTGGCCTGGTGGATGATCGGCGTCGCCGTCGCGATCAAGGTGTTCACCGACGCCAACCGCACCTCGCTGCACACCTACTACCGCGAAGCGCTGTCGAAAGCCTTTCTCGTGGAGAAGGATCCGCGGTCGCACCAGGCGGTGCCGCTGCCCTACAGCACCGCGCTGCGCTACTCCGACTACGGCAAGCCGGTCGGTCACGGACCGCGGCTGGTGATCGCGGCGGCCGCCAACGCCAACGACGTCGCCTTCGTGCCCACCCGGCGCGGCTGCGTGCCGTTCGTCTTCGATCCGGACCGGATCGGCGTCGTCGGTGACCGCGCGCTCACCCAGGACGGCCTGCGTCCGACCGCGACCTACGAGCAGGTGGCCGACTACCGGTATCGCGATGTCACCGTGCCCGCGGCGATGGCGATCAGCGGCGCCGCGTTCAGCCCGCTCACCGGCCGCGAGAGCGCCCGCACCCGGCCGGTCCGGATCCTGCTCGCCCTGCTCAACGCGCGTCTGGGAGTGTGGCTGCCGAATCCGTACTGGCGGCCGGTCCCCCAGGGCAGGCTCGCCGCGAAACTGCCCGCGGCCTACAGCTGGGCCGACAAACCGGGACCGTACCGGCTGCTGCGCGAGGCCTTCGGCAATCCGTCGCTGTACGACCGCTGGCTCTATGTCACCGACGGTGGCCACTACGACAACCTCGGGCTGGTGGAGGCGTTGCGCAGGCGGCCGGCGACGGTGCTCGTCCTCGACGCCAGCGGCAGTCCCGACGACCGGTTCTGCGCGCTGGCCGAAGCCATCGCGACGGCGCGCATGGACCACTGCGTGGAGATCACCATCGACCTGCGGCAGATGCTGCGCGGGGAGCGCAAGCGCGCCCACAAGGCGTGGGCACACGGTGTCGCCCGGCATCTCGACGGCGCCACCACCGACATCTACTACCTCCGGTCCCAGCTGATCGACGACCTGAGCTGGGACCTGGAGAACTACAGCAGGGCACATCCGGACTTCCCGTACACCTCCACCGGCGACCAGCTCTACAGCGAATGGGATTTCGAGGCCTACCGCGCCCTCGGGCACGAGGTGACCGAGCGGGCGCTGGCGGATCCCGTCTTCGCCGGGCTGGTCGGTGCGCCCGGCGCCGGAGCGCCGGAGTCCGACGGCGAGACCGGCGCACCGGTCTTGGCCCGCTAGCGCCTACTCGCCGACGACCGATCGCGCGGCGGTCAGCGTGGTGAGTACCCGCTCGGTCTTGGTCAGCTCGGTCGAGATCGACAGACCGTAGCCGCGGACGGCGGCATGGAGCCGGTGCTGCACGTCGAGGGCGCGCGCGTGCAGGGCGGTGGGGGATTCGCCCGGCGCGGGCGTCACTTTCAGCGTGAGCTCGAACAGGTCGAGCCCGTCGACCGTCCACCGCTCGGCGTCGGCGGCCAGATCGCCGACGGCGATGTTGGTCCACTTCGTCGACGCGACCGGACCCATCGCGCGTAGATGATCGACCACGACACCCGGAGGCGTGCAGCTGACCAGGAACTGGCGCTGGGCCGAGTCGAGGGCGTCGGTGACGTCCTCGCCGCACAGGGCCGCCACCCGCAGCGAACCGGCCGGGCGTCTGCTCACCACCGAGGCCGACAGCACCCGGCGTTCGCCGCACCAGTCGCCCTCGATGCGGTACTGCATCCCCGGTTCGCTGAACGGCGTCGCCCAGCGGCCCACCAGCTGCGCGGTGGCGCAGGGCCGCAGTTTGACGGTGAGGTCGTCGTGGTCGCCACTGCGCAGCCGGATGGCGATCCGGCCCGCCAGCAAGGCGGGTGCGCCGCGCGCGCCGGGAACGGCGGGTTCGGCGAACCACACGTCCCGGCTGATCGCGGCGGCATTGGTGCACCCCAGCCGGGATTGGGCGTCGAGGAGGTCACCGTCGAGATTGACCTTGATTTCGATCGGAGTAGTCACCCGAGCAGCGTCGCCCATGCCCCCGCCGTTCGGCGCGCGTAATTCGCTACTCGATTGCCGTGGGCCGGGCCGCGGCGACATCACGGCCGCCGGAACACGGGCCGGTCAGGGCACCGAGTAGTGCACTACTCGTGACATAGATCACCCGGTGCCGGACACTGATCTGCGACCACTTCTCGTACACCGCGGTTCGAGCCAGTCAGCTACGTGGAGGTTCTCGATGGTCGAGGCACAGCCGGCGATTCCGCCGCAGTCGTCGCCGCCCCACCGGTCGTTCGTCGCCCGCGCCGCCGTCGAGGCCGCCGAAGCGCTCGACCGGCGCGTGGGCTGGTTCCGGTTACCCACCCCGCTGGGGCTGGCCGTGCTGGTCGGCCTGCGCAGCAGGCTGCGCTCGCGCAATCTGTTCGACACCGGCCGACATCCGGCCGGACCGTTGCCGCCGGACACGACCGGCGAACACCGGGCCGCGCGCACCATCGACGGTTCGTACAACAGCGCCACCGATCCGCGCACCGGGTCGGTCGGCTGCCGGTTCGGGCGCAATTTCGCACCCGAGCACAGCTACCCCGAGGACTCCGCCCGAATCCAGGAACCGAACCCGCGCCAGGTCAGCCTGCGCCTGCTGGCCCGCGACGGCTTCCAGCCCGCCACCACCCTGAACCTGCTGGCCGCGGCCTGGATCCAGTTCGAGGTGCACGATTGGTTCAGCCATACCCGCACCGACAGCGAGCCGTTCCGGGTGACGCTCGACGAGCACGACACGTGGCCCGAACGGCCGATGACGATCCAGCGCACCGCCACCGTCCCCGGGGCCGGGCCCGGCGACCCGCCCAGCCATGTCACCGAGGACTCGCACTGGTGGGACGCCTCCCAGATCTACGGCAGCACAGCGGCTTTCGCGTCCGCCCTGCGCTCGGGCAAGAACGGCGAACTGGTGATCGACGAGCTCGGCCTGCCGCCGCTGGACGCGGCCACGCTGCTGGCGCTCTCGGACGCGGCCGCCAACGCCTGGGTCGGTCTGGCGCTGCTGCATTCACTGTTCCTGCGCGAGCACAACGCGATCTGCCGCCGCCTGTCGCGGCGCTATCCGGACCTCGACGACCAGCAGCTCTACGACACCGCTCGCCTGATCAACGCCGCGCTGATCGCCAAGATCCACACCGTCGACTGGACCCCGGCCATCATCGCCCACCCCACCACCGTCGCGGCCATGCGCGCCAACTGGTTCGGCGTCCTCGGCGAACGGATCTCGCGCCGGTTCGGCAGGCTCGTCGGCAACGAGGTGCTCTCCGGCATCCCCGGCTCCGCGGTCGACGACCACGGCGTGCCGTACGCGCTGACCGAGGAATTCGTCTCGGTGTACCGGATGCACCCGCTGATCCCCGACGATCTGGTGGTGCGCAGTCTCACCGACGACCGCGTACTGGCCGAGTATCCGTTCCCCGAGCTCGGCGTCGCTCACATCCGTGAGCGCCTCGGCGAGACGCCGATGGACACGCTGTTCTATTCCTTCGGCCGCGCCAACCCCGGCGCGCTGACGCTGCACAACTATCCGCGCCATCTGCAGCAGCTCGCCAGGCCGGGGCAGCCGTTGATCGACCTCGCCACCATCGACATCCTGCGGGTCCGCGAGCGAGGGGTGCCGCGCTACAACGAGTTCCGGCGGCAACTGCGGTTGCGGCCCGCCGCCTCGTTCGACGAGCTGACCGACAATCCACGGTGGGCGCGTGAACTCGAACAGGTCTACGGCAACGTCGACGACGTCGATCTCATGATCGGCCTCTACGCCGAGCCCAAGCCTCCCGGTTTCGGCTTCAGCGACACCGCGTTCCGGATCTTCGTGCTGATGGCGTCGCGGCGGCTGTCGGCCGACCGGTTCTTCACCACCGACTTCCGGCCCGAGATCTACACCGAGGCCGGTATGGCCTGGGTGCGCGACAACAGCATGCGCACCGTGCTGCTGCGCCATTTCCCCACGCTGGCGCCTGCGCTCGCGGGCGTCGCGAATCCCTTCGCGCCGTGGAGGACTCCGCGATGACCTACCTGCGCTTCCGCGACGACCTGGAACAGCCGCGCCCCGACGAAGAACAGATCATCGACAAGATCATCGCGGTGCTGCGCGACAACAACGAACGCGCCTACCGCAAATACAAGCGCGGACTGCGCGACGCGCACGCCAAGAGCCACGGCATCCTGCGCGGCGAGCTCACCGTGCCCGCCGGCTTGCCGCCCGAGCTGGCGCAGGGCCTGTTCGCCGCCCCGGCGACCTATCCGGTCATCGCCCGGCTGTCGAGCACCTCCGGGGTCATCCGCAGCGATCAGTTGCGGGGCGTGCGGGGCCTCGGCATCAAGGTGCTGGGCGTGCACGGTCCGCGGGCGATGCCCGGCGACGAGGCCACCACCCAGGACTTCATCATGGTGACCCACCGGGAGTTCCTGTTCGCCGACGCGCACGCCTACCTCACCCGGGGCATGCCGACCGCCTGGGTGCTGGCCCGGCTGCCCGACGAGGTGCTTCGCGCGGGCAGCGATCTCGTCGCGGCCCTGGACAAGCACGTGCTGCGGCGCATCGGCAAGCGGGTGCCCCCGAATCTGGGCGTGTTCGTCGCGCCCAACACCAACATCCTCGGCGAGACCTTCTACACCTCGGCGCCGGTGCGCTACGGCGACTATGTCGCCAAGCTGCTCTATGTCCCGGTGTCGCCGGAAGTCGCCGCGCTGCAAGGACAACCGGTGAGCACGGGGGCCGGGGTCAATGCCCATCAGGACGCCGTCGTCGACTTCTTCGCCACGCACAGCGCCACCTACGAACTGCGCGCGCAGCTGTGCACGGACGTGGCCACGATGCCGATCGAGGACGCGACCGTGCCGTGGCCGGAGGAGGCGTCTCCGCATCGCACGGTCGCGACCATCCGGTTCGACGTCCAGGATCCCTACACCCCGCAGCGGCGGGCCTACGGTGACGACGTGCTGTCGTTCAACTCCTGGCGCGGCCTGGACGCGCACCGTCCGCTGGGGTCGATCAACCGGCTGAAAAAGCGGGTCTACGAGGCGTCGAGCGACTATCGCCACGACGTCAACAACGCGCCGCGGCTCGAGCCCCGTGACGCGACCGAATTGCCGCCATGACCACCGCACAGGTCCGTTGTGGGGGAGCCGGTCGCGAACTAGAATTGTGGCGTATGGGCGAATTGTGGCAACTGCTCGATCGCCCCGCCGAATTCGACACCGTGCGTACGGCTTTGACGAATGGGAACAGCGGCGGAGTGATATTGGTCGGCGCCGCAGGCATCGGCAAGACCACGCTGGCCCGGCTGGTCACCTCGGTGCTCACGGACCCGGTCCGCTGGGTGGCGTGCACCGCCTCGTCGCAAGCCATTCCGCTCGGCGCGTTCGCCCCCTGGATCGCCGCGTCGGCCTCTCGTGATCCGCTCGCCCTGCTGCACTCGGCACGGGAAAACGTTCTGGCCCAGCCGGATACGGTGATCGGCGTCGACGACGCGCACCTGCTCGACACCCTGTCGGCCACCCTGGTGCACCAGATCGCCGCCGACCGCAGCGCGCGCATCGTGGCCACGGTCCGCTCCGGTGAGCACGTGCCCGACGCGATCACCTCACTGTGGAAGGACGGCTTCCTCGCGCGCGTCGAACTGACACCGCTGTCCAAGACGCAGTGCACCACCCTGGTCGAGACCGTGCTGGGCGGGACCCTGGAGGGGCTCAGCGCCGACGTCATGTGGGAGGCCTCGGGCGGTAACCCGCTGTTCCTGCGCAACATGGTCGAAGGCGCGGTCGAGGCGCGCACGCTCACCGATGTCAACGGGGTCTGGCAGTTGCGCGGTCCGACCGCCGTGCCGTCGGGGCTGGTGGATCTGCTCGACGAGCGGCTGTCCAGGGCGGGCGAACCGGTACTCGACGCGCTGCGGATGCTGTCGGTCCACGAGCCGCTCGACATCGACATCCTCACCGAGCTCGTCGGCGTCGAGGCCGTCGACGCCGCCGAGCTCAGCGGCCTGATCCGGGTCTGCCGCCATGGCGGCTCGGTCGACGCCCGGTTCAGTCATCCGCTGCTGGGCGAGGTGGTCCGCCGTCGGATCGGCACCGCCGCGGCCCGCACGCGGCGCGGTCGCATCGTCGAGACGCTGCGCGACCGGCCGCTGGACACCCCGGCCGAGCGGATCCGGCTGGCCCAGCTGTGCGTCGACAGCGATCAGCCGATCGACATCGTGTTGCTGATCAATGCCGCCAAGGACGCGATCGCGCTGGCGAACCTGCCGCTGGGGGAGCGCTTGGCGCGCGCCGCCTGCGAACGCTGCGGTGGCCTGCGCGCGGCCGAACTGCTGTCGCGGGCGCTGCTGTGGCAGGGCAAACCGCACGAGGCCGACGAGATCCTCGCCCGGTTCGACCCCGACCGGCTCGATCCGCTGCAGGTGGTGCAGTGGGGGCTGCCGCGCGCGAGTCTGCAGTTCTGGTCGCTCGGCGATGTCGCGCGGGCCCACCAGCTCATCGACCTGGTCGCCGCGCGCGTCGAGCATCCGTCGCTGCGGCTGCTGGTCGACGCGGTCCGCGCGGCGATGGCCGTGCACGAGAACCGGCTCGGCGTCGGCGTCGCGGAGGCCGAGCGCGTGCTCGCCGATCCGGACTCGCCCCGGCAGGCCGCCGATTTCGCCGCGTTCTCGCTGGGCCTGGCGTTGCCCTACGTCGGTCGCGGCGCCGACTTCGCGCCCATCGCCGCCCGGATCACGGCCGAGCAGAAATCCACCGACGGCCTGATCCGGGTGATGGTGCGCTACGGCGACGTGGTCGCCCTGACGATGATCGGTGACCTGGACCTGGCCGAACAGCGGGCCTCGGAATACCGGGAGTTCTCCTCGGCGGGCCAGTTCGCCGGCTGGGCGATCGCCCGCATCGCGATCGGCGTCGTCGCGACCTATCGCGGCCGGTTCCGGGCCGCGATCGCCGCCTTCGAGCAGGCGCTGGCCGCGCTCAACGCCGATTGCACCCTGCCCTGGCAGCTGCCCGCCCGGCTGGTGCTGGCCCGCGCCTACGCGGCGGTGGGCGAGGTCGACCAGGCCGAACGGGTCCTCGCCGACGCCGAGGAGCACAGCGGCCCCCACATGGCCCTGCACGAGCCGCAGCGGATGATCGCGCGCGCCTGGGTGGCCGCGGCCGAGCACAGTCAGCACACCGCGATCGACCTGGCCCGCAAGGCGGCCGACCTGGCCCACCTCACCGGCCAGTACGCGCAGGAAGCCGAGGCGCTGCACCACGCCGCCCGCTTCGGTGACCGGACCCTGGCCACCCGGCTCGCCGCCGTCGCGGCCCGGGTGCAGGGACCCGCGGCCGGCATCTACGCCCGCCACGCGGCCGCGCTGGCCCACTCCGACACCACGGCGCTCGCGGCGGTCAGCGTCGAGTTCGAGGACGCGGGGCTGTTGCTGGCGGCGGCCGACGCCGCGGCTCAGGCCGTCCCGATCTTCGACCACGCGGGTCAGCGCCGTCCCAGCGCCCAGGCCGCGGCCCGCGCCACCGCGCTGGCCGCCCGCTGCGACGGCGCCTGCACACCGGCGATCACGGCCGCCGCCCGTCCCCTGCCGATCACCGAACGCGAGCGGGAGATCGCCGCCCTCATCGGCCGCGGGTTGTCCAACCGGGCCATCGCCGAACGGCTCTGCGTCTCGGTCCGCACTGTCGAGGGGCACATCTATCGCGCGTGCATCAAGCTCGACGCCACCGATCGCGACCAGCTCGCCAAGCTGATCTGACACCATGGGTGGGTGACGACCGGTCGCCCACGAGCTGTCCTCGGCGCCGCGCTGGTCGCCCTCACGGTCACCGCCTGCGCGAGCGACGAGCCGGACCGGAGCGCGCCCGCCGCCGTGACCTCGACCGTGCCGAGCCTGCCCGCGGGCCGTCCCGATCTGGGCGCCGCCGAGGAGATCGCGCACGGCCTCGACGTGCCGTGGGGACTGGCGTTCCTGCCGGACGGCGGCGCCCTGGTCGGCGAGCGGGATTCGGGCCGCATCCTGCGCGTGACGCCCGGCCGCGCGCCCGAGATGGTCGATCAGGTGCCCGGTGTCGTGGCGCGCGGGGAGGGCGGACTGCTCGGTCTCGCCGTCGCTGCCGACTACGCCGACACCGGATACGTGTACGCGTATCTCACCGCCGCCGAGGACAACCGCATCGTGCGCCTGCGGCCGGGCGCGACGCCGGAGGTCGTCTTCACCGGAATCGCGAAGGCGGGCAACCACAACGGCGGCCGGATCGCCTTCGGACCCGACGGCATGCTCTACGTCGGCACGGGTGACGCGGCCGACAGCGCACGATCGCAGGACCCGGCGAGCCCGAACGGCAAGATCCTGCGGCTCACCCCCGATGGCGCACCGGCACCGGGCAATCCGACCGCAGGCTCACCGATTCTGAGTCTCGGCCACCGCAATGTGCAGGGCCTGGCCTGGGACCGCGCCGGCACCCTCTACGCCGCCGAGTTCGGCCAGAACCGCTGGGACGAGCTCAACCGCATCGAACCGGGCCACAACTACGGCTGGCCCACCGTCGAAGGCGCGGGTGGCGCGGACCGCGGCTTCACCGACCCGCTGCTGTCCTGGTCGACCGCCGAGTCCTCGCCCTCCGGCCTCGCCATCGCCGGCGACACCCTCTACCTGGCCGCCCTGCGTGGCCGAAGGCTCTGGACCGCAACGCTGTCCGAGGGCGAAGCGACCGCTCCGGTGGATCTACTCCGCGACACCTACGGCCGCCTGCGCACCGTCGCGGTGGCCCCGGACGGTGCCCTGTGGCTCACCACCTCCAACACCGACGGCCGCGGCGACCCCCGCACCGGCGACGACCGCATCCTGCGCTTCCCGGCCCGCTGACCCGTCTCCGGCCGCGCTAGTGGCCACCGTCGCGGCGGCTGACCCAGTGGGGATCACGGCCGAGCAGGGCCGCGATCGCGTCCAGTGCGGGCAGCGGCCGGTCCGGCTCGACCGGGGGCCGATAGACCCCGCCCGGGCCGTTGAGCGTACTGCCCGGCGCGGTGATCGACCGCGCGATCGGCAACGCGAGCCCGGTGAGCCGATCGGGGACCGCGCAGGGCCGGGCCAATGCCCGCGACAGATCCCAGCGGTGCGCGAGCATATCGACGACATGGACCGACAGCACTTCGTCCGTCGCCAGCGGGCCGCGGTGCGGCAAGTTCACGACCTCGCCGGTCTGTTCCATCGCGACCACCCAGCGCGCGGCGGTCCGCGCGAAATCGTCGCGGGGATTGTCGGCGTGGTCCGCGAGCGGCGGCAGGACCGACGCGACGACGGCTTCGTGCCGTTCGTTCATGTGGCTGATGAGGTCCGCGACGGTCCAGCCCGCGCACGGGGTCGGCGCGTCCATCTCCGCGTCGGAGACAGTGGCCACATCGTGGGCGATCAGCGCGATCGCCGTCGCGTCGAGTCGGAGCAGTTCACTCATTCGGAGACATCCTTTTTAGCGGTGGGGGGGGGGGGGGGGGGGGAAGGGGTGGGGGGGGGGGGGGGGTTTTAATAGTTTAAAGCCCCCGCCCCCGCCGGCCCCCGCGCGCGCCCCGCGGGCGGGGGGGGGGGGGCGGCGGGGGGCGGGGGGGGGGGGGGGGCGTGCGCTACCTCGTCGTCGATTTTTATTTTTTGGGGGGTTTTGGGGGGCCCACCCCCCCCCCCCCCCCCCCCACCGCTATGATGGAACGATGTCTCCCCGTCGCTCCGTCGCCGAAGCGGCCCGTACCCGGGATCGGATCGTGCGGACCGCTGTCGACGAGGCATCGTGTCTCGGTTTGGAAGGGCTGACGGTCGGCGCACTCGCCTCCCGGCTCGCGATGAGCAAGGCGGGAGTCGTCGGCCCCTTCGGATCTCGGGAGGACTTGCAGGCCGCTGCCCTCGAGCGGGCCGGTCAGATCTTTCGGGCCGCCGTCCTGGCGCCAATGTCGCACCTGGCGCCGGGCCCGGCCCGGCTGGCGCGACTGATCGATGCCTGGATCGACTACCTGGCCGAATGTCCTTTTCCGGGAGGGTGTTTCGTCACCGCGGCATCGTCGGAACTCGATGGACGGCCCGGCGTACTGCGGGACCGGCTGCGGGTGGTCGTCGCCGACTGGCGCGCCTACCTCACCGCCGAAATCGCCGCGGCGCAAGGCGAAACCCCCGCCGCGCAGCGGCCACCCGAGCAGATCGCCACCGTGCTCATCGGCATTTCGATGGCGGTCAACCAGGAAATCCAGCTACTCGGCGACGCGTCCGCCGCGCGGCGTGGCCGTGCTGCCATGCGCGACGCGGCCGGTCTGCCGCATTCGCCATAGCTCGGCGGCGCGCGGCTACGGTGTGCCGATCTGTTCGACGTAGCCGGTGCCGGTGACCGGACGGCCGCGGAAGGTGCCGGTGTAGCGGTAGCTGCCGACGTAGCCGCCGGTCATGCCGTAGACATAGTCGTCGTTGGCGACGGCGTCGATCTGGATCAGGGGGTCGCCGTTGTCGTCGTCGACGGCCCAGGTGAACGTCGTGGCCAGGGTCATGTCCCGGCCCTCGGGGGTGTGTCGCGGGGTGTGTTCGTACCCGGCGACGCGATAGCGGTAGCCGTTCTCGTAGGCGCCGCCGTGGTCGGTGCGGGAGCGCACGTAGACGGTCTGCTGGAGCGGAATGCTTAGTGGCCCACGGACTTCCACCATCAGCACCTGGGTGTCGGCGTCGATGTTGATGATCTGATAGGTGAAGAAGGTGAGGAACAGGTCGACCGCGACGGCGCGGGCGTATTCGAGCGTGCTGAGCCCGGACAGGTCGTACCGGGTGCCCTGGTGGTCGACGGTGCCCTCGTATTCGCACAGCAGTGACCAGTGGTCGTAGAGCCCGCCGCGCAGCTTGGCGAAATGCGCGATCTTGTCGGTGGCGCGCACCCGCAGATCCGCCCGGAACTCCGGATTGCGGTAGGTGACCAGGAAATTCGGGTAGCTGCCCCGCAGGGCGAAGTCCTCGCCGAACCGGATCAGGCTCGCGTCCGGCGCCAGTTCCAGATCGCGCGCGACCTGGTAGCCGCGGAACTGGCCGGGGAATCGCACCGCCGTGCCCGCCAGCAGGTTCGCGGTGTCGGCCGCCGAGGTCTCGATCAGATGCGCGTTGCGGAACGCCCGCACCTTCGGCTGCCCGATCACGGTGATGAAGTCCAGGAAGTTCAGCGGCGCGGGCAGGCCGGGGAACATCAGGCCGTAGTGGACGGTCCGGTAGCGCCCACGGGGCGGATGGAAGGGGGTGCTCGGGTCGTACGGGGTGCCGTTCACCGCGTGGGAACTCGACACGGTGCGTTGAATGCCGTGGAGCAGGGGAGTCGTCATCGCCATGGAAACCGGCGCCTTTCGCTGGACGGACATCGAGCTGACCGATAGGAAAATTACCGTTTGGTCAATTCGTCGTCAACCAGTCCGTGGATGCCCGTCGACGTGGACGTCCGACCAATTGACCTGCACTGGCGAGGCGGTAAATTACCTGGTGGCCGGGCACGGTCAACCAGCGGAAGGAGGGCGTGATGGGCACGGCGGGAACGAAAGGGGTGCCGCGCGCCGAGCGGGAACAGCAGATTCTCGACATCGCCGGTGAGCAGATCAGCCGGGTGGGGTACGCCGGGCTGTCCCCGGCCGGCGTGGCGAGCGCGGCCGGGGTCTCGAAACCCATGGTGTTCCACTACTTTCGCAGCAAAGAGGGCCTCTACGCCGCGTGCGTGGAGCGGGCGGCCGACGCGGTGTGCGGCGCCATCGAGCCGGTCTTCGACGGCACCCCGGGAATCGAGATGGCCGAGCACACACTCGAAGTCGTCATCGCCGCGCTGGCCCGCAGGCCCCACGACTGGAACGTGCTGCTGGACCGGTCCTATCCGCCGGACGGCATCGCGGCCGACGCGTCACATCGCGCCGAACGCCGCCTCGCCGAGCAGGCCTACCGGGGCGCGGCCGCCCTGCTCGCCGAACGCGGAATCACCGATGCCGCCGACCTGTCGGCGCTCACCGACGTCTGGATGGGTGTGGTGACGGCACTGGTGAATTGGTGGCTGCGGCACCCGGAGGAAAGCGCCGAGGCCATGATCGCCCGCTGCACCCGGCTCATGGGCGCGTTGTTCTGATCGGACTCAGAGCGCGTCCGCCAGGTCGTCGAGCAGCCGCCGCTTGGACCGCGCGCCGACGACCGTGCGCACCGGCTCGCCGTCCCGGAACAGCATCAGCGTCGGCATCGACAGCACGGCGTAGTCGGCGGTCGTGCGCGGGTTGGCGTCTACATCGAGCTGGACCACCGTCATCCGGTCCGCCTCCTCGCGGGCCAGTTCCCCCAGCATCGGCTCGATCATCTTGCACGGCGGGCACCACGACGCCGTGAACTCGACGAGCACCGGTACCTCGGCAGCGAGCACCGCGCCGGCGAACGTCGCATCCGTCACCGCGGTCATCGCGTGGGTCATGTTCTCTCCCTCGGTCGGCGGGGCACCTCGCCCCGGGTCGACCACGCTAGGGATTGACGCCGAGGTCAAGGCAAGCCCGAGGCGGGAAACCCCTGCCGGGCAGGCCGATCGGTCCGTACGGTCGGTCGATGGTTCCGCTTCCGGATCTGCTCGCCTTCGTGGCGGCGGCGGTGCTGCCGCAGTTCGTCGATCCGGCGGCCGGATCGATGGTCGCGCAGCTGGTGGTGCTCGGGACCATCATGGCGGTGCCGGCGCTGGTGCTCGACAGCAGCTGGGCGCTGGTCGCGGGGACCGCGCGCGGCTGGTTCGCCCGCTCGCCGCGCCGCCTGGAAGCGGTCGGCGCCACCGGCGGGGCGATGATCATCGGGCTCGGCGCCTCCGTCGCGCTCACCGGCGCCGTCAAGTGAAACGAACCAGGCCGGGACGCGCCGGGTAGCGCACTACTCTCGGCCCGTCGCGCGATTCGGAGGACACTGAAGACATCGCGTCCGGGCCGTGCCGTCGGCGCGCGTCGAGGCGCGCCGAGACCCCGCGCTGACCGGGGCGTGTGCGGCCGACTTCATTAATACGTGCGGGTAACCCTTGGACGCTGTTCACATATACGGAGTAGAGGTGCACACTGCCCTGGAACCGGAGTTCGAATTCGTACCCGTCCGGGCCACACAACTCGGTATTGGAAAGGAGTCGGCGAGTGTTCAGCCGCATCGCCATCGTCAACAGGGGAGAGGCCGCCATGCGGCTCATCCATGCCGTCCGTGATCTGGCAGCGGCGAGTGGGCTACCGATCGAAACGGTCGCCCTGTACACCGACGTCGACCGAAACGCCACGTTCGTCCGGGCCGCCGATGTCGCCTACGACCTCGGCCCGGCCTCGGCCCGCCCGTACCTGGATCTCAAGGTGCTCGAGCAGGCCCTGGTGGCCACCAAGGCCGACGCGGCCTGGGTCGGCTGGGGCTTCGTCGCCGAGGATCCGGCCTTCGCCGAACTGTGCGAGCACATCGGCGTCACCTTCATCGGCCCCAGCGCCGAGGCCATGCGCAAGCTGGGCGACAAGATCGGCGCCAAGCTGCTCGCCGAGGAGGTCGGGGTCCCGGTCGCGCCGTGGAGCCGCGGCGCGGTCGACACCGTCGAGGACGCCATCGAGGCCGCCTCCGAGATCGGCTACCCGCTGATGCTCAAGGCCACCGCCGGTGGTGGCGGCCGCGGCATCCGCGTCATCACCAACGAGGCCGAACTGGTCGACGCCTACGAGCGCACCAAGCAGGAAGCCGCGCGCGCCTTCGGCAGCGGTGTGGTCTTCCTGGAGCGTCTGGTCACCGGTGCCCGCCACGTCGAGGTCCAGGTGATCGCCGACGGACAGGGCACGGCGTGGGCGCTCGGCGTCCGCGACTGCTCGGTGCAGCGGCGCAACCAGAAGGTCATCGAGGAGTCCGCGTCGCCCGTGCTCAGCGCGGAGCAGACCGCCGAGTTGAAGGCCTCCGCGGAGCGCCTCGCCGTCGCGGTCGGCTACTGCGGCGCGGCGACCGTCGAATTCCTGTACCACCCGGGGGAACAGCTGTTCGCGTTCCTCGAGGTGAACACCCGCCTGCAGGTCGAGCATCCGATCACCGAGTGCACCACCGGTGTCGATCTCGTGCACGCGCAGCTGTCGGTGGCCTCCGGCACCAAGCTCGAGGGCACCCCGCCGGTCGAGCGTGGCCACGCCATCGAGGCCCGGCTCAACGCCGAGGATCCCGACCGTGACTTCGCCCCCGCCCCCGGCCGCATCGTGCGGCTCGACCTGCCCGCGGGCCCGGGCATCCGCGTGGACACCGGCGTCAGCGAGGGCGACACCATCCCCGCCGACTTCGACTCGATGATCGCCAAGATCATCGCCTACGGCCGCGACCGCAACGAGGCCCTCGGCCGGCTGCGCCGGGCCATGGCGCAGACCCGGGTGGTCATCGAGGGCGGCGCGACCAACAAGAGCTTCGTCCTCGACCTGCTCGAGCAGCCCGAGGTGATCGACGCCAGCGCCGACACCGGCTGGATCGACCGGGTGCGCGGTGAGGGCCGCCTGGTGACCCACCAGCACTCCGCCATCGCGCTCGCCGCGGCCGCGATCGACGCCTACGAGGACGACGAGCGCGCCGAGCGGCACCGCCTGCTGTCCACCGCCTCCGGCGGCCGTCCGCAGGTCCAGCACGAGAGCGGCCGCCCGCTCGACCTGAAGCTGCGCGGCGCGAGCTACCGGGTCCGGGTGGCGCGCATCGGCGCGCACCGGTTCCGCGTCGGCATCGAGGCCGGCGCCGAACTGACCACCGCCGACGTCGATCTCGAGCGTTTCGACCAGCACACCGGGCAGATCGTCGTCAACGGCACCCGCTACCGCCTGATCACCGGCACCCACGGACCGACCCACCTGGTCGACGTCGACGGCGTGACCCACCGGATCAGCCGGGACGAGGGCGGCGTCGTCCGCTCGCCCGCGCCCGCCCTGGTCGTCGGCACCCCGCTCGAGGTCGGTGCCGAGGTCGAGGCAGGCGCCGCGGTGCTCGTGCTGGAGAGCATGAAGATGGAGACGGTGCTGCGCGCGCCGTTCCGCGCCCGGCTCAAGGAATGCAACGTCTCGGTCGGTACCCAGGTCGAGACCGGCGCGCCGCTGCTGCGGCTCGAGCCCCTCGCCGACGACGACGAGGCAGGCGAGACCGAAGCGGTCGGGACGGTCGAGCTCGACCTGCCCACCGAGCCCACCCCGCGCCAGCCGCACGAGCGGCTCGCGCGCGGCCTGCAGGATCTGCGCAGCCTGCTGCTCGGCTTCGACGTCGACCCGCACGACGACCGCCGCGTCCTCGACGAATACCTCGCGGCCCGCCGCGATTGTGTCGCCGGCGATCACCGTCCGCTGGCCGAGGAACTCGAACTCGTCCAGGTCTTCGCCGATCTGGCCGAACTGAGCCACAACCGCGCGGCCGACGACGAGCACAGCGCGGACCACCTGCACAGTGCGCGCGAGTACTTCCACACCTACCTGCAGAGCCTCGACGTCGAGCGGGCCGGTCTGCCCGAGGCGTACCAGGCCAAGCTGGCGCAGGCGCTGAGCCACTACGGCGTCACCGAGCTGGATCGGACCCCGGACCTCGAGGCCGCGGTGTTCCGGATCTTCCTGGCCCAGCAGCGCCCGACCGACACCGTCGAGGTCATCACCACGCTGCTGCGCGAGTGGCTGCGGGAGCCGATGCCGGACCAGGTGCTGCGCGAGCCCGTCGGCCTGGCGCTCGAGCGCCTGGTCGCGGCCACGCAGGTGCGCTTCCCGGTGATCGCCGACCTCACCCGAGGGCTGGTCTACGGCTGGTACGGCCAGCCGCTGCTGCGCCGCAACCGTGCCCGCGTCTACACCAATGTCCGCAAGCACCTGACCTACCTGGACGCGCACCCGGACTCGGCCGATCGCGCCACCCGCATCGCCGACATGGTGCGCAGCACCGAACCGCTGGTGCGCCTGCTCGGCCAGCGGCTCGAGCGCGACAAGCCCGACCACACCGTCCTGCTCGAGGTGCTGACCCGCCGCTACTACGGCAACAAGGGCCTGACCGGCGTGCACACCGAGCAGGTCGGCGGCACGTCCTTCGTCGTCGCCGAGCGCGACGGCGCGAGCCTGGTCTCGGCCGCGGTGAGCTTCGACGAGCTGGGCACCGCGCTGCAGGGCCTCGGCGAGCTGGCCAACGGCGCCGCCTCGATCGACGCCGACATCTACCTCAGCTGGGAAGCCCAGCCCGAGGACTTCGACGCCATGGCCGCGGCCCTGCAGGAGGTCCTCGGCGGCTACCAGCTGCCGCAGCAGGTGCACCGGATCACCGCCACCGTGGCGGGCAGCAACGGCGCGGTCATGCACCACCACTTCACCTTCCGTCCCTCGGCCACCGGCATGGCGGAGGAGCGGCTGATCCGCGGCCTGCACCCCTACATCGCGCAGCGGATGCAGATGGAACGGCTGCGCAAGTTCGACCTGACCCGCCTGCCGTCCTCGGACGACGAAGAGGTCTACCTGTTCCGGTGCGTCGCCAAGGGCAATCCGTCCGACGACCGCCTGATCGCCTTCGCCCAGGTCCGCGACCTGGCCGCGCTGCGTGAACACGACGGCAGGCTGCTCGCCCTGCCCACCGCCGAGAGCACGATCGCGACCTGTGTCGACTCGATCCGTCGGGCGCAGTCGCGGCGGCCCTCGGCCAAGCGGCTCAACACCAACCGCATCGTGATGTACATCTGGCCGCCGATGGACGTCACCAGCGAGGAACTGGCCACGATCGGCGGACACGTGCTGCCGACCGCCGTCGGCGCCGGGCTGGAGGAAATCCTGCTCATCGCGCGTCAGCGTGATCCGCAGACCGGTGAGCTGACCAAGGTCGGCGTCCGGATCGCGATCGACGCGACCGGCGGTTCCCAGGTGACCGTCGGCGAGCTGACCGACGAGCCGGTCGAGCCGCTCGACGAGTACCGCCAGAAGGTGCTGCGCGCCGCGGGCCGCAACACCGTGTACCCGTACGAATTGACCGGTGTGCTGGGCGATTTCGCCGAGTACGACCTCGACGCCGACCACACCCTGGTCCCCGTCGACCGGCCGAAGGGCCGCAACACCGCGGCCATCGTCGCCGGTGTGATCAGCACGCCGACCATCCAGCACCCCGAGGGCGTCACCCGCGTCCTGCTGCTCGGTGACCCGACCAAGTCGCTGGGCGCGCTCTCGGAGCCCGAGTGCCGCCGCGTGATCGCCGCGCTCGATCTCGCCGAACGCCTGCAGGTGCCGCTGGAGTGGTACGCGCTGTCCTCCGGCGCCCGGATCTCGATGGAGTCCGGCACCGAGAACATGGACTGGGTCGCCGCCGCGCTCAAGCGGATCGTCGAGTTCACCCAGGACGGCGGCGAGATCAACATCGTGGTCGCCGGCATCAACGTCGGCGCGCAGCCGTACTGGAATGCCGAAGCCACCATGCTCATGCACACCAAGGGCGTGCTGGTGATGACGCCGGACTCGGCCATGGTGCTGACCGGCAAGCAGTCGCTGGACTTCTCCGGCGGCGTCTCGGCCGAGGACAACTTCGGCATCGGTGGCTACGACCGCGTCATGGGCCCCAACGGCCAGGCGCAGTACTGGGCGCCGAACCTGACCGCCGCCCGCGACGTGCTGATGGCGCACTACGACCACACCTACGTCGCGCCGGGCGAGCAGTCGCCGCGCCGCGCGCAGACCGTCGACCCCAGCGACCGCGACATCTCGAGCTTCCCGCACGTGCTGGCCGACAGCTCCTTCGCCACCGTCGGCGAGATCTTCTCCGCCGCCGCGAACCCGGATCGCAAGAAGCCCTTCGACATCCGGACCGTGATGCGCGCGCTGGCCGACCAGGATCACCCGGTGCTGGAGCGCTGGGCGGGCATGGCCGACGCCGAGACCGCGGTGGTGCAGGACGCGCACCTCGGCGGTATCCCCGTGTGCCTGTTGGGGATCGAGTCGCGCAGCGTGCCGCGGCGCGGTTTCCCGTCGACCGACGGTCCCGACACCTACACGGCGGGCACCCTGTTCCCGCGGTCGTCGAAGAAGGCCGCCCGGGCCATCAACGCGGCCAGCGGTAACCGTCCGCTGGTGGTGCTGGCGAACCTGTCGGGCTTCGACGGCTCGCCGGAGTCGATGCGCAAGCTGCAGCTCGAGTACGGTGCCGAGATCGGTCGCGCCATCGTCAACTTCGAGGGCCCGATCGTGTTCACCGTGATCTCGCGGTACCACGGCGGTGCGTTCGTGGTGTTCTCGAAGGCGCTGAACCCGAACATGACCGTGCTCGCCCTGGAGGGCTCGTTCGCCTCGGTCCTCGGTGGCGCCCCCGCCGCCGCGGTGGTCTTCGCGGGCGAAGTCAACTCCCGCACCGCGGCCGACCCGCGCGTGCGCGACCTGGAGACCCAGGCCGCCAACGCGTTCGGCACCGACCGCGCGACTCTGACCGCCGAACTCGACGAGGTCCGCTCCTCCGTGCGCGCGGAGAAGCTGGGCGATGTGGCCGCGGAGTTCGACCGCGTCCACAACATCCAGCGCGCCGTCGAGGTCGGTTCGGTCGACGCCATCGTCAGCGTCAGCGATCTGCGCCCGCGCATCATCGCCGCGATCGAGACCGGCCTGCCGGAGTAGGTTCGAGCCGAAACGAAGCCGCCCACCCTGGTTCGACAGGGTGGGCGGCTTCATTTCTCGGCTCGTCGGGTGGGCGATCGTCCCGGGTGATGCTCAGGAATCGGGCCCTCGGTCTATCGCGCACGAGAAGGCATAGGCGTCGAGCCGCCCGATCAGGGCCTCGATGTCACCGGCCGAGGCGTTGTCCCGCACTCGGAGCAGCGCGTGCGGGCGACCGTCTCGCGAACTGACCTCCACATCGCCGCGGAGCCCGGCGTCGTGGGTTTCCCGCATCACCACCCGCCGGACCGCATCGTGGACCAGCGGCACCTTGTGCACCTTGCCCACCGTGGTGACCGGGATTTCCTCGACGATATGGACGAATTTCGGTGCGGCCGCCGGTTCGGGTGCGTGGGAGCCGGCCCAGGACAGCAACTCCGCCGGTGACGCGCAGGCGCCGAGCCGCAGGACGACATACGCCGCGGGCACTTCGCCGGCGTGGCTGTCCGGTCGCGGTACCACCGCGGCGGCTTCGATATCCGGATGCGCGAGCAGCGACTCCTCGACCAGCCGCGGGTCGATATTGTGCCCACCGCGGATGATGACGTCGCGGGCTCGGCCTGCCAGCGTCACAAATCCGTCGGCGTCGACCCGTCCCAGATCGCCGGTGATCAGCCAGCCGTCGACCACGATCCCGGTGGGGTCGGGCGTGGGGCCGCCGGGACCCGCGCGGAGATAGCCGGGAAAGACACTGGGTCCGCGCACGGCGAGGACCCCGGTGTCCCCGGGCGCGCAGTCAGCGACCGGCCTGCCGGCGTCGTCGACCCGGACCGCCTTGATCTGCTGGTCGGGCAGCCGCAGTCCCAGCGCGCCGGGACGGTTGCCGCGCACCGGCGCGAGCACGCTGGCGCAGGTGGCTTCGGTCAGTCCGTACCCTTCGAGCATGGGTACCCCGGTCGCGGTTTCGAAGTCGCTTCGGACTCGGCTGGGAAGCGGGGCCGCACCGACGATTCCGGCCCGCAGGCTGGAGATGTCGACGCCGTCCGGTACGGCGGGCAGCCCCGCGTACACCGTGGGAACCGCCGAAAAGCCGGTGACGCGATAGCGTTCCACGATCCGCCAGAAATCGGCCATCGCGGTCCGGTCCCGATAGCCGAGCGGTCCGAGCGACACCACCGACCGTGCCGAGTAGAACGGTGCGAGCGCGGTGACGAGCACCGCGTTCACATGGAACAGCGGCAGTCCGGCCAGCATGACCGCGTCCTCGCCGAAGATCTCGTGCTGGGCCAGCGCCCACGCGAGAGAGACCTCGTTCGCGTGCGTGTGGGCCGCGACCTTCGGCGTGCCGGTCGTTCCGCCGGTATGGAAATAGGCGGCCACATCCGTAGGCCGGGGCAGCCGATCTGTCGTGAGCTCCGCGGGCTGACCGGCGGACAGCGCGTCGAAGTCGCCGACCCACTGTGCGGGCGGTTCGGCCACTTCGCCACCGACCGTGATCAGCGCCCGCAATCCGGGCAGCGCCGCGACCACCTCGCACGCCGTCCGCCACATCCCCGGGTCGAGTTCCGGTGCGGCAGCGATGAGTATCCGCGCTTCGGTGAGCCGGAAGATATCGATGATGTGCTCGGTCGCGAGCATCGGATTGACCGGATTGGCGATGCCCACCGCCTGGGCGCCGAACAGCGCCGCGTACGTGGCGCCGGTGTTGGGCAACAGCAGGCCCACCACCCCGCCGGGCTCGAGACCGAGCGCCGCGTACAGGTTCGCCGCCTGGTTCACCCGGAGCAGGAGATCCGCGTAGGACCAGGTTTCGGGCCGATCCCACCCTCGGCCACCCCGCAGCAGGTGGAGGGCGGGACGGTCGCCTGCCCGGCGAGCGGCGGCCGCGAGCAGTTCGTAGGTGCTGTCGGGCCACGCGCGCTCGGCCGGCGATATCGACTCGAGCCGCGCGAGTTCCGCGACGGCGACGATGTCGGGCGGGGTGGGCACGATGTTCACGCGCTGACCACCCGATTGCCGAGCACGCCGATCCGCTCGACCTCCACCTCGACCAGATCGCCGGCGCGCAGGTAGCGTTCCGAGAACACCCCGGCGCCGCGCGGTGTGCCGGTGCAGATCACGTCACCGGGTTCGAGGGTCTGATAGCACGACAGATACGCGATCAGCTCCGGGATGGAATGCAGGAAGCCGCTGGTCCGATCTTCTTGGCGCAGGTGCCCGTTCACCCGGGTGCGGAGGCCGAGATCCGGCGTATCGGTGAACTCGTCGGCGGTGACCAAGCAGGGGCCGAGCGGTTTGAAAGTGTCGAAGCTCTTGGCGACGCCGATCGATGCGGTCGGGTCCCCGGTCATCGCCCGGCGCTGGATATCGCGCGCGGACACGTCGTTGACGATCGTCAGCCCGGCCACGTGCGCCCACGCCTCGTCCACGGTCACCGCGGTGGCGGTCGTGCCGATGACGACGGCGACCTCACCCTCGTAGTCGACGTACTCGGCCGCCACCGCGGGCAGCCGGATCGGATCGGCGGGACCGGTCACCGCCGACCCGGCGCAGACCTGGAGGTTCGGTTCGTCCGGGAGCGTGATATCCGGTGTGCCCAGCGCCGCGAACATCGCCAGCGCCTCGCTCGCGTGGCTGCCGTAGTTCAACCCGACGATCAACACCTTGCCGGGCCGCGACACGGGGGAGCGCAGCGTCGCGGGCGTCAGCGGCTGTTCCCGCAGCACCGGCGCGGTCCGGGCGGCGTCGATGCCCGGACCGCGCAGGAGCGCGCCCACGTCCGGATACGGCAGATCGAGCACGGCGAGCACGCCAGCCCGGTCTTCCCTGGCGAGTCCGCTGTCGAGGGCGTAGAGACGCATATCGAACCTCCTTGTTCGCCGGCTACCCACCGGCCCGTTCTCTTGAGTGTCAGTTAAGAGCATGTCTTAGCTCTCAGTCAAGAGCGGGCATAGAGTGGTCGCATGCCCAAGAATCGTCAGGAGATCCCCAAGGCCGAACGTCAGGCCGAACTGGTCGCGCAGGCGCGCGAGCTCTTCGTCGGCAACGGCTATCGCGGCACCAGCGTGGCGGCGGTCGGCCGGGCGGCCGGTATCGCGCCCGCGGCGGTGCACTGGTATTTCCCCACCAAGGATGACCTCTTCGCCGCGGTGATCGCCTCGATCTTCGAGGCGGAGCGGGCCCGGGTCGAGGCCGACGCGACCCTGTCGGGGGATCCGCGCGCCGAACTGGTCGCCCTGCTGGTGCGGATGGAGCCCTATCGGGCGCTGCATCGCGTCGCCTACGAGCGGATGGAGGAAACGGCGACCCTGCGGGCGGTCTACGAACAGATGCGCGACTGGCTCGAGCAGCGGCTTTTCGCGGCGATGTCGGAGCGGGCCGGTGACGGTGCCGATCTCGCCTCGGTCGCCGACCTCGCCCACGTGTTGTTCGAGGGGCTGCTGGTCAGCGTGCGCCGCCTGGATCGGCCGACCGACGAGCTGATCGATCTGCTGATCGCCACCCTCGTCGCCGCCGCCGCGAAAGCGGGATGACCGCCACCTCTTGACTTTCATTCATGAGCGGGCCTAGCTTCTCTTGTATCGCATTCAAGAGATGTTCTCGGCTCGAAGGAGAGTCCGCTCATGGCATCACCGGCAAAACTCGCGCACGTCGTCCTGCGGACCGGTCGGCTATCGGAGATGGTCGACTGGTACGTCCAGGTCCTGGAAGGACGCCTGGTCTTCGGCACCGACCTGCTGGCGTTCGTGACCTACGACGAGGAACACCACCGCGTCGCCTTCCTGGCGACCGGCGCCTCGCAGCGCCCGACCGACGCGCACTCGGGCCTGCATCACGTGGCCTTCACCTACGACACGCTCGCCGACCTGCTCGCCACCTACGAACGGTTGAAGGCGCTCGAGGTGCGGCCGTTCTGGACGATCAACCACGGCCCGACCACCTCGATGTACTACGAAGACCCCGACGGCAATCACATCGAGCTGCAGATCGACAACTTCGCCACCGACGCGGAGCTGGCCGACTTCTTCGAGTCCGGCGCCTTCGCCGCCAACCCGATCGGCGTGGAATTCGATCCCGACGACCTCGTCGCGCGCTTCGGCGCGGGTGAGTCGTTCGCCGACCTGGTGCGGCGGCCGTGAGCGCGCCCGATCGGACGCCGGTGCTCATCGTCGGCGCGGGACCGGTCGGCCTGGCGACGGCGTATGTGCTGGGTCGGCACGGTGTCGCGAGCCTCGTCTGCGAGCGGTTCGGCGGGATCAATCCGCATCCCCGCGCGCATGTGGTCAACACCCGATCGATGGAACTGCTGCGCTCCTGGGGCATCGCCGACGCGGTCACCGGCGACGCCGTCGCGCCGGAGTGGATGCGCAATATCGTCTGGAAGCAGACCCTGGCCGGCTCCGCGCTCGGTCGGATCGACCTCGCCGATGGCGGACAGGACCGAATCCTGCGCCGCGCGGGCGCTTCTCCCGAGATGATCACCTCGTGCGCGCAGGATCGCGTCCAGCAGCGACTGCTCGACGCGCTGCGGGCACAGGGCATGGCGACGCTGGCCTTCGAGACCGAGGTTCGCGGTGTCGCCGACGTGGGTGATCACGTGGCGGTCGAGCTCGAATCCGGTGGCAGGCGCCGTACGGTGCAGGCGCGCTACGTCGTGGCGTCCGACGGTGCCGCGGGCACTCTGCGTGACGATCTCGGCATCGGCATGGCGGGCGTGCCCGAGCTGGGGCAGCAGCTCAACATCTATTTCCACGCCGATCTCGCACCGTGGACCGAGGCGGACCCCGCGCTGCTGATCTGGCTGATCAACGCCCACTCGCCCGGTGTGCTCATCGGCATGGACGGCGACCACCGCTGGACGTTGAACCGGCCGTTCGACCCCGCTCAGGAATCGCTGTCGGACTACACCCCGCAGCGTTGTATCGACCTGGTGCGCACCGCGGTCGGGAGCGCCGATCTCGCCGTCGACATCCGGTCGGTGGGGACATGGACGATGGCGGCCCGGACCGCGGCGAGCTATCGCGCCGGGCGGGTCCTGCTCGCCGGGGACAGCGCGCACCAGTTTCCGCCGACCGGCGGGCTCGGCATGAACACCGGTCTCGCCGACGCCGACAACCTGGGCTGGAAGCTCGCCGCCGTTCTCGGCGGCTGGGCGCCGGACGCCCTGCTGGACAGCTACGAGACCGAGCGCCGCGCGGTCGCGGTCAGCAATACCGAGCACAGCGTCGGCAACGCGCTGCGCATGGTCGATGCCGGGGTCGGCCCGCTGACCGTCGAGATCGCCCAGCGGCTCGACAGCCCGGATCCCGAGGTGGCGCAGCGGGAACGCGACCGGCTGGCCGCCGCGATCCCGCAGCACCGCGCGCACTTCGACGACCTCGACCAGGAACTGGCCTATGTCTACGACGCGGACGGCGTCGCCACCGATCCGCTCGGCACCGCCGTCGTCGGTGCCCGGCTGCCGCACGTGTGGACCCGCTACGACCAGGCGACGATCTCGACCCTCGATCTGCTCGGGCCATGGTTCACCGTGATCGCCGGCGCGGCCGGATCGTCCTGGGCGACAGCGACAGCCGAGGCCGCCGGGCAGATCCCGATCCGCGCCTTCGTGGTCGGCCGGGAGCTCGATCTCGACCCCGGCCGGCTCGGTATCGGCACGACGGGCGCCGTCCTGGTGCGGCCGGACGGGCACATCGCCTGGCTGACCGATCGCGCGTCCGAGACACCGGTCACCGACCTGACCCTCGCCCTGCGCGGTGCCCTCGGCATCTGTGCATCCGCGTCCCGACAGACCTCGTAGAAAGCCATCGATGTGACCGAACACCCCGCGCCGGTAGCACTGTCGGACCGGTACACCCAGCTGACCGGTGCCGTGCACCTCACCGGCATTCAGGCCCTAGCGCGGTTGCCGCTGGAACTGCGCCGCGCCGATCTGCGGGCGGGCAGGCGCACCGCCGCATTCGTCTCCGGCTACGAGGGCTCGCCGCTGGCCGGTTACGACACCGAACTCGCCCGCAACGCCGCGCTGCTGACCGAGCACGACATCGTCTTCCAGCCCGGCGTCAACGAGGAACTGGCCGCGACCGCGGTCCAGGGCACGCAGCTGGCGTCGGTCCAGGACGACAAGCGCGTCGACGGGGTCGTCGCGCTCTGGTACGGCAAGTCGCCCGGGCTGGATCGCGCGTCCGACGCCATCCGGCACGCGAACATGATGGGCACCCACCCCGACGGCGGCGTACTCGCCCTCGTCGGTGACGATCCGGCCGCGAAGTCGTCGACCGTGCCCGGCGCGTCCGAGGCGTTGCTCGCCGACCTCGGCCTGCCGACCCTGTATCCGGCGGATCCCCAGGAGGCCCTGGACTTCGGGCTGCACGGCGTGGCGATGTCGCGGGCCTGCGGGCTGTGGGTGGCGATGAAGATCGCGACCAATGTGGCCGACGGATCGGGCACGGTGGACCTGGCCCCCGACCGGGTCCGCCCGGTGGAACCCGACCGGACCGTCGACGGCACCGTCTACCGGCACGAGGTGACCGCACACGTGCTGCAGCCGACCCTCGGCGTGCTCGAACGCAGCCGCGAGGGCGCGCGGCTGGAGATCGCGCGGCGCTATGCCGTGGCCAACGACCTCAACCGGATCACCCACCGTGGCGTGGGCGACCGGCTGGGGATCGTCGCCGCGGGCAAGACCGCACTCGATGTGCGCCAGGCACTGGGCAGCCTCGGCCTCGACGACGCCGAATTGGCCAGACGCGGTATCCGCCTGTTGCGCCTCGGGATGATTCATCCGCTCGAGCCGACGGTGGTCCGGCGGTTCGCCGAGGGGCTCGACGAGATCATCGTGGTCGAGGAGAAGCGGCCCTTCCTCGAGACCGCGATCAAGGACGTGCTCTACGGCAAGCCGGACGCCCCCCAGGTCACCGGTAAGAAGCTGCCCGATGGCGCCGCCTTCCTGCCTGTCGACGGTGAACTCGACCCCGACATCATCGCGACCAAGCTCGCCGTCCGGCTGACCCAGCTCGGTGGATTCCCGTCGGTGGCCGCGTGGCGTGGGCGCGCTCGCAGCGAAACGCTGTCGCGCGCTCTGCCTTTGATCACCCGGACGCCGTATTTCTGCTCGGGCTGTCCGCACAACATCTCCACCAAGACACCCGAAGGCGCAACGGTCGGCGCGGGCATCGGCTGCCACGGAATGGTGTCGCTGATGAGTCCCGCGCAGGTCGGCGATGTCACCGGCCTCACCCAGATGGGTGGCGAGGGCGCGCAGTGGATCGGCATGGCGCCGTTCCTGGCCCGCACCCACTTGATCCAGAATCTCGGTGACGGGACCTTCCACCATTCGGGCAGTCTCGCCGTGCGCGCGGCGATCGCGGCCGGCAGTCACATCACCTACAAATTGCTCTACAACTCCGCGGTGGCGATGACCGGTGGTCAGCAGGCCGTCGGGGTCATGTCCGTCGCCGAGATCTGCGCGGCGATGCGCGCCGAGGGAGTCGCGCGGATCATCGTGACGACCGACGAACCGCGCCGGTACCGCAAGATCGCGCTGCCCAGGGGAGTCCAGGTCTGGCATCGGGATCGGCTGATCGAAGCCCAGGAGACCCTGGCCACGATCACGGGTGTCACCCTGCTGATCCACGATCAGGAGTGCGCCACCGAGCTGCGGCGCAAACGCAAGCGTGGACTCGCGCCGAAGCCGATCGAGCGCATCGTGATCAACGAACGGGTGTGCGAGGGCTGTGGCGACTGCGGACAGAAGTCGAACTGTCTGTCCGTCCAGCCCGTCGACACCGAATTCGGCCGCAAGACCCGAATCGATCAGTCCTCCTGCAATATCGACCGTTCCTGCCTGGCCGGTGACTGCCCGTCGTTCCTGTCCGTCGTGCCGGCGCCGGACCATCGCCGCGCGCCCGCGGTGCCCGCCGGTCCGACCGATGTGCCTCGGCCGCCCGCGACCTTCCCCGCGACTCACACCACGCGCATCACCGGTGTCGGCGGCTCCGGCGTGGTGACCTTGGCGCAGTTGCTCAGCACCGCGGCCACACTGGGTGGGCTCCGGGTCCGGGCACTGGATCAGACCGGGCTCGCCCAGAAGGGTGGTGCGGTGGTCTCCGACATCACCGTCTCCCGCGAGCCGATCGACCAGGGCAGCAAGGCGATCGCCGGGGGCTGCGACCTGTACCTCGGGTGCGACCTGCTCGTCGCCGCCGATCCCCGCTATCTCGTCGCCGCCGATCCCGCGCGGACCGCGGCGGTCGTCTCCACCAGCGAGGTCCCGACCGGGCAGATGGTCACCGATCCCGCCGTCTCGTTTCCCGCGGCCGGACCGATCCGCGACACGATCGAGGCGACCGTGGTCGAAGCTCGCTTCCTCGACGCACGCAGCGTGGCGATCGCGCTGCTCGGCGCGGATCAGTTCGCCAATCTGCTGCTCGCTGGAATCGCCGTCCAGACCGGCGCGTTGCCGCTGGCGCCGGCCGACATCGAAACGGCCATCGACCTCAACGGCGTGCAGGTCGCGGCGAATACGGCCGCTTTCCGCTACGGCCGGCTGGCGGTCGCCGACCCCGACGCCTTTGCCGTGGCATTGGCCGAGGCGACAGGCCCGGCCGAAACACCTCGCGCGCGTTCGGCTTCGGCGGACCAGCTGCTGGCGACCGTGCACGCCGCACCCGAATCCGAGCTCCACCGACTGCTCGCGCTGCGCATCCCCGACCTGATCGACTACCAGAACGTCGCCTACGCACGGCAATTCAGCACATTCGTCGAACAGGTGCGCCTCGTCGAGACCGAGCGAACGCCCGGTTCTACCGCCCTCACCGAGTCCGTCGCGCGCCATCTGTACAAGCTCATGGCCTACAAGGACGAGTACGAGGTCGCCCGCCTCTCGCTCGACCCCGATATCCGCGCGTCCGTCGAGGCGGAATTCGGTCGCGGCGCCCGCATCTCCTACCGGCTGCACCCGCCTGTGCTGCGTGCGCTGGGTATGAAGAACAAGCTCGAACTCGGGCCGTGGTTCCGTCCGGTCTATCGGAGTCTGGTCTCGATGCGCCGAGTCCGTGGCACCCGCCTGGATCCCTTCGGCGCCGCGGGGGTTCGCCGGACCGAGCGTGCCTTGATCGCCGAATACCGGACGGCCGTCACCGAGCTTCTCGCCGGGCTGAGCAGCGAGACCCTTCCGCTCGCGGTCGAAATCGCCGATCTACCGGACATGGTCCGCGGCTACGAGTCGATCAAGATGGACAACGTCGCGCGCTACCGTGCCCGGATGGCCGAGCTGATGGCCGGATACTCCGACGCGGCGTCGCGCGGAGGTTCCCGATGACGCGGTGGGTGCGCATCGGGTCCTAGGCGCCGACCGAGGACAGCAGCATGGGCAGCGCGTTGCGCATCTGCACCTGCCAGGCGTCCCAGTTGTGGCCCTGGGACGGCACGTAGCGTTCGTCGACATTCGCGCCGAGCGACTGCAGCTTGTCGACGAAGCGGTAGTTCTGTTCGTAGGCCAGCGATTCCACGGGATCGTTCTTGCCGTAGGAGACGAACAGCGGGATTCCGGTCAATTTCGACGCCTGGGTGTACGGGTTGTTCTGCTCCCAGATCGAGCGCTGCGCGGTGTAGTCGCCCCACACCCGCTTCCAGTCCGCGGCGCACCCCTGGCCCGGCTTGTCGGGGTCACCGGGTGCGCCGGAGTCGTGCAGCGGGTCGACATTGCCGCTGAAGGCGGCGGCGGAGCGGAACCATCCCTGGTACTTCGCCGCGAACTTCATCGCGCCGAGACCACCCATCGAGTTGCCCGCCACGGCCCGGGTGGTGCCCGCCCGGTAGCCGGATTCGAGAATCGTACGCACGTCGTCGGTGAGGTACTTCTCCCAGGCGGGTGCGCCGTACGCGCCGTAGTTCCACCAGTCGGAATAGGCGCTGCACCAACTGGTTTCGGGCAGCACGTAGATCGCTTCGGTGCCCGCGGTGAGGGCTTCGAGGTCGCCCTTGTCGGTCCAGGACTTGTGGTCGTCGAACCCGCCGTGCAGCACCCAGATGGTGGGCCAGGTGCGTCCGGCGTTCTTGGACCAGCCGGGCGGGAGCAACAGCCGCACGACCTTCACCGCGAAGCCGGGGCCTTCGAGGTTGGGGGAGGAGATCCCGATGTCGAGAATGCGGTCACTGACCCTGGTTTCCCAGCGCACCGTGCCCGCGGCGGCCTGCGCGGGAGCGGGCAGGGTGAATGTGGCGGCGACGGCGGTGAGCAGGGCTGCGAGGGCAAGGGATAGGCGAGGTCCGAACATCGGAGGGTCCTCTCGATCGACGGTGCGCGCCGCGGTGGTCACGGGCGGCGTCGACGCGCGACCCGAGCGCTGGGCACATCGGCGAATACTAGTGTTCGACAATCTCTTCCGCTGGCGATCCGCGGCATTCCCCGCGCCCGGCGCCGGTGGTCGGACCGACGCGGGGGCGCCTCGGCGGTACTGTGCGGGTCGGTACCCACGGAGCGGAGGCTGACGTGAACGAGATCTGGCCGGTGGTGCACGCCGAGCGTGCTGCCCTGATCGCGGACCTGACGGACCTGCCCGCGCAGCGGTGGTCCACGCCGTCACTGTGTGCCGGCTGGGACGTGCACGACGTCGTGGCACATCTGACCGACGACGCGAAGACCACCCGCCTGGGATTCTTCGTCCACTTCGCCGCTGCCCGTTTCGATTTCGACCGTTTCAACGACGCGGGCATCGCGCGGGAGCGGGCCGCGGACCCGGTGCTGACGTTGGCCGCGTTCCGCGCGGCGAGCCACCGGACCACCGGTGCCCCCGCGCCGAAGGCGACCAGGTTGATCGAAGCGTTCGTCCACGGCGAGGACATCCGCCGCCCCCTCGGCCTGCACCGGGACTACCCCGTCGCGCCGATCGTGACCGCGGTGCGACATCAGCTCGGCACCTCGGTGAAGGTCGGCGGAGGCAAGGAACGCGCACAGGGCCTTCGCCTGACGGCCACCGACGCGGACCTCGAGGTCGGTGCCGGTCCGCAGGTGCGCGGCACCGCCCTGGCGCTGCTGCTCGCGCTGTCCGGAAGACCGCTCGAGGCCGGCGAATTGGACGGTCCGGGCGCCACGACCCTGACGGGCCTGCCGCACGCCGGGTGAGCGCGACGCCCACGCGGTGAACCGCCGTCGACGCTGACCGGCCACCGGCGCGGCCGACCTCGCCGCACCTGGGTCGCCGGTGGTGCGCGGCGCACCGTCCGCCGATCGGCCCGAGCGAAGTGGCCGGGCGTATGGAACGCCGGTGCGCGCCGGGCGGCTGCGCACCGCGTGGCAGGCCGCGCATACCCCGGTGGCGGACGTCCCTCGATGGGCCGCGATCACCGCCTTCGCCATCCCGTCGGCGGTGCTCCCGTCCAGCCTCCGGCGAATCGGCGTGGCCTTCCTCGACGACGACGCCGCGGGCAAACGCGGAGATCTTCCGTTGCACCAGCGGGCATCCGGTGATCAGCGCAGCGAGCCCGGCCAGGCGGGCGCTGGTCACGGGCTTGCTCGGCAGCTGGAACCAGCCACGGCGGTCGATGGCCGCCGCCACCAGTTGCTGGCCGGTCACGGTCAGCGCGATGGTGGTGGCGGCGCCGGTCTGCGGGATGACGGTGACGTAGGTCGCCGCCGCGACCCCGCCCAGCCGGCCCCACCACGGCACCGTCCGCAACGGGGCGACCCGCGGCCGCGGCGTGCGGCCGGTGACCACGAGGACGGCCAGCGCCACCGCGATGGTCACCGTCGCCACGACGAACGACCACAGTCCGGTGACGAAACGGATCGTCGAGCGCCCGGCGCAACGCTGCGTTGGTCGCGCCCTGGACCGGAAGTGCCGCGCCGGCACCGAGTCCCAGCGCGATCCAGCCCGCCTGCGCCCTCGCGGAGGTCTGGCCCCGACCACCGGTGAGCTGGCTGCGGATCACCACCACGATCCCGGCCAGCAGCACCGCGGCGCCCAGCAGCATGCCCGGTCAACGGCCGCGGCTCGACGCCGAGCAGCCCGCCGACGTCGAGCGCGAGGGAGGCGAACATCTGCCCGGTGACGAACAAGCCGACCGAGGTCGGCATCATGGGCGCGCTCGGCCACGTCGTCGCCCCCGTGCTGCGGGCGTTCACCGATGCCCACCCCGGGGTCGAGCTGGTCCTGCGCGAAGCCCATTTCGCCGACCCCTTCGGCCCGCTGCGCGCAGGCACCGTCGACATCCAGCTGCTGTGGCTGCCGGACCGCGAGCCCGACATCACCGTCGGCCCCACCGTGCTCGTCGAACCGGTCCGGCTCGCGGTGCCGGAGGGCAGCGAATCAGTCACGCGCGCGACGATTCCGATCGAGGACCTCGGCGACCACATCCTGTGCGATATCGGCACCGGCGCACCCGGCTACTGGGCCGACGAGCTGATCCCGCCCCGCACGCCCGCGGGTCGCCCGATCCCGCGTGGTCCCCGCGTGCACACCTTCCAGGAGATGCTGGCCGCCATCGCCGCGGGCCGGGCCGTCGCCCTGGCCCGGGAACACTGCGTGCGGTACTACGCCCGCCCCGGCGTGGTGTACGTGCCGATGCCCGACGGCCCGCGTTGCCGCTGGACCTTCGTCTGGCGCGCCGACTCCGAGACCGAGCTGATACGCGCCTTCGCGGCAGTCGCGGGTGATTTCGCGGCCTCCCGCACAGCGTCCAGACGCGGGTGGCGTTCCTACATCGCGTCGGCGGGCAGGCGGGCCAGGCCGAGCTGATCGCAGCGCCGCACCAGCGGCGCGAGAAGACGGTCCGCCTCGGCCGCCCGGCCCGCTCGCCGCAGGGTCGCGCCGCGCAGCAGGCCCGCGCGCACCGCGGCCAGCGGCCTGCGTTCGGCGTCGATCCCGGCCAGGAGGGTTTCCGCGCGTTCGACCGCGAGCTGGTGGCGGTCGGTGGCGGCCAGCAACCGGATCGCGGAGTCCTCGTCGGTTTCGTCGATGGCCGTGGCGATTCCGTCCTCGCGCCGGATCGTGCGCGGGCGGGTGATCTCCGCGACCACCGCGGGCTCGAGGACGACACCGAGCCGCACCTGTTCATTGCGGATACGGGCGGCCAGGCGGGGCAGCCCCAGTCGTTCGGCGTGGGCCAAGCCTTCGTCGAGCAGGCCGAGCGCGCCGTCCCGGTCGCCGCGCAGCGCGCGAACCCGGGCTCCGGTGGCGTAGGTGGCCAGCATGAAGTCGACCCCGCCGCCCCCTTCGGTGGACAGTTCCCTGCTCTGTTCGAGGAGTTCGGCGGCGGTGTCCGGATCGCCTGTCTCGTATCGCAAAGCGCCGAGCAGCGCACCGGCCAGACGGGTGGCGTGCGCGGCAGGACCCATCGTCGACCGCGCGGTGTCGTACGCGGTCGTGAGCAGGTCCTCGGCGCCGGCGACATCGAGTTGCTCCCAGGCCGCGAGCCCGGCGTAGCAGCGCCCGTAGACCGACAGGAACGGACCGCTCTGCTCGTGATACGGCGCCGCCCACAGCTGCCGACGGCGGGCCTTGTCGTAGTCGAAACGGTGGATCGCCACGTAAGTGGCGATATTGGCCGCCACGCCGGGAATGCGCGGAGAGAAGTCGTCCGGACGGGCCAGCGCGTCGCCGATCAGGCCGTCCAGCTCCGAGATCCGGTCGGCGAACATCTCGCCGACGCTGATCGCCACGTCGGCCTCGGTGCGCATCTCGGTGCGATCCGGCTCGGCGGGCGCGGCCGCGACCAGCGCGGTCTCGAAGCGGGCGAGCGAGGCCGCGGTGGCCGTGGGACGCCGCAGCACCAGATCGATCCAGACGCCGAACAGCTGGATCCGCGGTCTGGTCCGGCACACCGCGGCGGGCAGCTTGGCCAGAATGCCTTGCAGCATTATCATTCTCGAGCGTTCCAGCAGGTACCCCGCGCCCTCCTCGACCAGGTCGACCGCCCGCTCCGGATCGTCGGCCGCCAGCGCGTGCTCGACCGCGTCGTTGAGCAGGTGCTGCCGGGCGAACCATGTCGCGGCTTTCTGCCGCAGCGGCGCGATTTCGGTCGGCCGGTCCTTGGCCAGGCGGCGACACAGGTAGCCGGCGAACAGCTGGTGGTAGCGATACCAGTCGTGGTCCGGGCCCGTCGGCAGCAGGAACAGCCCGCGGTCGGCGAGGTCGGCGAGCAGCGCGGCGGCGTCGGCGCGGCCGGTGAGCGCGGTCGCCAGGCCACCGCAGATCCGCTCGCAGATCGAGGTCGTCATGAGGAAGTCGAGCGTGTCGGGATCCAGTGTGTCGAGCACGTTCTCGGCGAGGAAGGCGCCGATATCGGGGTGCAGCGCGAGGCTGTCGAGCAGGTGCTCGGGTGCCTCGCCCGCGCGCAGCGACAGCACGGTCAGCTGCAGCGCCGCGATCCAGCCGTCGGTGGCGCCGGCCAGCGCGGCGACCTCGTCGGCCGTCAGCCGCACGCCACCGGCCTCGGCCAGGAAGGCACGCACCTCGTCGGCGTCGAAACGCAGGGTGGCGGCGTCGATCTCGGCCAGTTCGCCGTGGATACGCAACCTGCTCAGTGGCAGTTCGAGCCGCGCGGTGCTGGTGACGACCAGCGGCAGATGGTGGCAGCCGTGCTCGAGCAGGAACCGCACGGCCGCCACCGAGGCCGTGCCGGTGACCCGCTGCCAGTCGTCGAGGATCAGTGTCACCCGCCGGTCGCGGGTGTGCAGGCCGTCGACGAGCGCGGTGAGCACGGCGCGGGTGGGATCGTCGGGGTCGGCTTCCAGCAGCCGGTCGAGCTCGTCGGCGAGGTCGGGGACGGCGGGCCGCAGGGCTTCGGCCAGGTGGGTGAGAAACCAGGCGACGTTGTCGTCGTCCTCGTCCAGCGTGAGCCACGCGACGGCCGCGCCGTGCTCGATCAGTTCGTCGTGCCACTGCGCGGCCAGCGTGGTCTTGCCGAATCCGCTGGGCGCGTGGATGGCGGTGAGCCGGGTGCCTTCGCTCGTGCGCAAGTGCTCGAGCAGACGCTTCCTGGCGAGGGTGGCGCGGGCGGGAGTCGGCGGGCGGTACTTGGTGGCGGGTGTCGGTGGGGCGGTGGTTCGTTCGTGCACGCGCGGCGCCGCGACCGGCGCCGTCGCCGGACGCACCGTGCTCGGAATCCGCAAGATGTCGACCTCGCCGCCGGTGCTGCGCTGGGCTTCGCGCAGTTCCGCGCCGAACGCGGCGGCGCTGTCGGGCCGATCGGCGGGATCTGGGGCCATCGCGTGCTCGATGACAGCCCTGACCTCCTCGGGCACATCCTGATCGGTGAGATCGGGTCCCGGCTGCGCGGATACCCGCAGGAACTGCGACAGCACCTGCTCACCGACGCGCCGCTCGTAGGCGACATGGCCGGTGAGGGCGCAGAACAGGGTGGCGCCGAGACCGTAGACATCGGCGGCGGTGGTCGCCTGCGCGCCGCGCAGCACCTCCGGCGCGGCGAAAGCGGGCGAGCCCGTGACGACGCCGGTGGTCGTGTGGAATCCGCCCTGGATCCGGGCGATCCCGAAATCGGTGAGCTCGGGCTCGTTGTAGTCGCTGAGCAGGATGTTGGACGGTTTCACGTCGCGGTGCAGGATGCCCGCCCGATGCGCGGTCTCGAGCGCGCCCGCCATCTTCACGCCCAGCCGCAGCGTCGCCGCCCAGTCGAGCGGGCCGACGGCATGGATGCGCTGCTCGAGCGAGCCCCGCGCGTGATACGGCATCACCAGATACGGGTGCCCACCATGCGTGGTGCCCGCCTGGAACACCGCGACGATGTGCGGATGGCCGGACAGCCTGCCCATCGCCTGCTGCTCGCGCACGAACCGTTGCAGCCCGTCGGGGTCGAGTTCGGCGGTGAGGACCTTGACGGCGACCACCCGATCCAGATCGGGCTGGGCGCACCGGTACACCACGCCGAAACCGCCGCGCCCGATCTCCTCGGCGTCCTCGAAGCCCTCGGCGGCGAGTTCCGCCGCGATGCCCGAGGCCGAGCTGCGCTGAGTCGGCAGGTTGTCGGCCATCTCGGCTCGATTCGGTCACGGCGTGTCGGCGGTGCGCTGGTGCGCTCGCCTCTACCGAGGATAGCGCCGAAACTGTCGGTGTTCGACGACGTCAGGCGCGTTTCGGGCATCCCTGGACCACGCGTCGCCGGGTCGTGCTGCGGACACCGCCGAGCACGACGCATAATGCACAACATGTCGAACGACACCGACCGACGCCCGCCGATCTCGACGACGCGAGACCTGCCACCGCGGGCGAACTCGCAGCGTCAGCAGCTCTCCGATGATGTCGCCGACTACGTCCGGGAGCTGATCATCTCCGGACGGGTTCGATCGGGCGAGTTCCTGCGCGCTGAGCCCATAGCCGAGGCGGTCGGCGTGAGCAACACGCCGGTGCGAGAAGGTCTGCTGCTCCTCAGCGGTGAGGGGTTCGTCGAACTGGTGCCCCGGCGCGGATTCATGGTCTCGGCCTTCAGCGCGCGCGATGTGCGGGATCTGTTCTGGGCGCAGGCCACGCTGGCCGGCGAGCTGGCAGCGCGCGCGGCGAAATCCATCTCCCCGCGCGACCTCGCCCGCCTGGCCGACATCGTGGGTGAACACGAAAAGGCGGTCGCCGACGGCGCCGAGGCCGACCGCACCGTAGCCCTGCGCGACGAATTCCACCGCACGATCGTGTCGGCCGCCGAATCGCGTCGGCTCGCGTTACTGCTCGGCTCGATCGCCAAGCAACTGCCGAGCCGGTTCCACCGCGACACCGACGACTCGCTGGACTTCCTACCGGCGATGCTCGAGGCGCTGCGGAAGGGGCGTGCGAAGACGGCGAGCAGCCTGATGCGCGACCACATCATGTCGGGAGCCGACGCGCTGATCGCGACGCTGGAGCAGCAGGACCGACTTCCTGCGGAGAAATCCACCGCCCGGTGAAAGGAATCCGGAGCGTGATGCGGGTAGTCGACTACGCGTGAGGTCACCGAGCCCGGCGACGACGATGGCGTGCACACCCATCGCACCGCCGGCCCCGGGAAGTGATCGCCATGACTGCCATCCACACACCGACGACAGCCGTGAGTCCGGCGAGCGATGCCGTACCCGGGACCGGCTACATGCCGGGATTCCTGGCCACCAGGATCGAGGTGCCCGCACTCGACGCCGAGATCGCCGCCGACGCGGTGCGCCTCGACGGCTCCGCGGTCGTCCCGTACACCCACTTCTCGCTGGTATTGAGCGCTTCGCGGCGCTTCGCCCGCTGGGTGGGGTGGAATATCGACGGCGCGTCGATGAAGCGGATCGACCGGACCGGCATCGAGTTCGTCAAGGACGCCCGGCTGCCCGCTCAGGCGCAAGTGGGAAACGAGCTCTACCAACGCAATCGGCTCGATCGCGGGCATCTGGCGCGACGCGCGGATCTGCTGTGGGGGAGCATGTCCGAAGCCGAGCAGGCCAATGTCGACTCGTTCTTCTACACCAACATCACGCCGCAGATGGACGACTTCAATCAGAGCAGCCGCAACGGTGTGTGGGGCAGGCTCGAGGACGCCGTGTTCGCCGACGTCGACATCGATGACCTGAAGGTGAGCGTGTTCGGCGGACCGGTGTTCGCCGCCGACGATCGCGTGCACCGTGGCGTGGCGCTGCCGCGCGAGTACTGGAAGGTGATCTGCTTCGTCGAGGACGGTCGGCTGACGTGCCGGGCCTTCCTGCTGACCCAGCGTCTCGACCACCTCGAAGCCCTCGAACTCGACGAATTCCGCGTCTTCCAGGTGTCGGTGACCGAGCTCGAGCAGCGCACCCGGCTCCGCTTCCCGGACGCCGTGCGAGCCGCCGACACCCTGGCGCTCACCGAGTCGGCCGGACCGCAAGTGCCGCTGACCACCACCGCCGACATCACCTGGTGAAGGCAGCGCCGCGCCCGCTTCTACGATGGGGCGATGGTTGGTGCTGTCCTGTCGTTCACCCTCGCCGCGGTCGTACTCGTCCTGCTGCCGGGGCCGGACACGCTGGTCGTCGTGCGCAGTCTCGTCCGGGGCGGGCGCCGGGCCGGGATCCGCACGGCCGCGGGCGTGCTGTGCGGGCTGACGGTGTGGGTCGTCGCGGCGGTGCTCGGGCTGTCCGCGCTGTTGCGCGCCAGTGAGGTCGGCTACGAGGCGCTGAAGATCGTCGGCGCCTGCTATCTGGTGTGGATCGGCGTGCAGTCGCTGAAGGCGCTGCGCAGACCGATCGACGCGGAAATCCTCGATCCGTCGGGGTCGACGGCGCCGCTGGACCGGGTGGGCAATTTCGGCGCCGGCTTGCTGACCGACATCCTGAATCCGAAGATCGGCGTGCTGTTCGTCAGCTTCCTGCCCGGATTCGTCCCCGACGGCTACTCGCCGGTGTGGACGACCTTGGGCCTTGGCGCGGTGTACATCGCGCTGACCGCGCTGTACTGCGCCGCGCTCGTCGTCGCCGCCGGCTCGATCTCGACCTGGATGCGGACCGCCCGCGTCCGCCGCCGCATCGATGCGCTCACCGGGCTGGTGCTGGTCGGGTTCGGCGTCCGCCTGGCGACCGAATCCTGATCCCGTTCAGACGATTCGTTCGTCCGGCTGGGTCTGCGTCTGCGGCGGATCGCGTTGCAGCTCCAGCCAATAGCTGAGCACGACCACGGCGTATCCCGACACCAGCGAGCCCACGGCCAGAGCACAGAGCCCGCCGATGAGGGCCAGCAGTGTCACCACTTCTGTCCCGGCTCGGCCGACCCGCCGCGACGATCCCCGCGCAGCCGATCCGTTCGCGCACGCTTGGCGGCATCGGCCAAGTCGGCGATATCGAAAGCCAGTGAGCGTCCCTCCCGGACGAGATCGCGACCCGAATCGGCGGCCGCGCGCCGGGCTTCCCGCTGATGGACGGCCACCGCGGCACCCACCTCGCGCGCGAACTCACGCAACGCCGCCAGATCCTGCGTCGCCATCTCGACCCACCCGCCTACTACCGTTGACACCAGCAACCTCATCGTCGCCACCCCGCCGGACTATTGAGTGAACAGTTGTGCACTGACATCACCACGTTATCCGGTAACGGGGGTACCGGCAAGTGTAGGACTCCGCAAACGCCGCAGTCCCGCTGCCGGGCACCGCGACTGCGTCTTCGAGACGGCATCAGGGCCCGGTCGCGACGGGCGGGCAGCACCGGCTTCGGCCCGACCGTCCCGAAGCGGTTCTAGGGTGAGGCATGGTCGAGTCGGATCCGGCGGCATGGCGCGACACCGTGCTGGTGCCGCCGCCGTGGACGCCCCTGCAGGTCGCCGCCCGCTGGTGGGTGCGCTACGGGCCGGGCGTGGCGGTCAAACGTCGACTGCTGCGTGAATGGCTCGACGTCGGCCTGCGTCAGCACCCGCGCGTGGCCAGAACCGTACGGACCCGCCATGGTCGGCGTTTCCACATCCCGACGACGCTGGACTTCGTCGCCCGCGCGATCTACCTGCACGGCTGCTGGGAACCGGTGGTCACGGCGGTCATCGTGTCCCGGCTGCGGCCCGGCGACACGATGATCGACCTCGGCGCGGCCGGCGGCTGGCACACGGTGCCGGCCGCCCACCTCGTCGGGCCGAGCGGATCGGTCGTCGCCGTGGAGCCCGCGCCCGCGGCACAGGAGCAGCTGCGCGCGAATCTGGCGCTCAACCGCTGCGACAACGTCCGCGTCGCCGCCGTGGCGATCGCCGCCGAATCCGCACCCGTGCGGCTGTACGTGCCCGATCGGGGCAACGCGGGCGCGACGACCACGATCCGGCCCGGCAGTCACATCGCCGAGATCGTCGTCCCCGGTGCGCCGTTGGCCGACATCGTGAGTCCGCGTGAGCTGGCCCGGGCGCGAATCATCAAGATCGACGTCGAGGGCGCCGAAGGTATCGTGCTGACCGACCTGGCCGCGCTGATCCCGCGACTGCGGGCCGACTGCGAGATCCTCGTCGAGCTGACGCCGCGCTGGCTCGCCGGTACCGGCCACACCGTCGAACACCTGCTGGAACCGTTCACCGGCAACGGATTCCGGGTCTACCGGATACCCAACTCCTACGCGCCGCAGGACGCGCCGGTGTTGCTGCGACGGCCGCCGCCGCTCACGCCGTCGACCGGAGCGCTCGACGGCCAGACCGACCTGCTGCTCTCCCGGGCCGGGCCGGACCCATCGACGATGCCGCTCAGGGCATTTCGACGGTTTCGGCCCTGGCGACTTCGTTGATGGCGCGCAGCACCGACTGCTGGGCGGGCACCCGCGCGGTCGTGGCCAGATAATCGATCAGCAGAATCGCCGCGGGCCGGGGATCGGTCGGCGGACGGTCCTCGCCCTCGTCGATGCCCAGCGCACCGGTCAGCGCGCTGACGACCGCGGCCGCGTCCAGCCGAGGCAGCCAGACCACCGACCGTCGCACCACCGTCTCGAGGACGTCGCGCACGTCGTCACCGGTGAGACCGTCCGGATGCGCGATCTCGAGCAGTTCCCGCACGATCGCCGCCAGCACCACGTCGACCTGATCGGACGGCAACTCGGCGAGATCGCCGGTGGCGGAAGCGAATCCCGGCTCGTCGGCGGCCTGCGCCGCCAGCAGGGCCGCCTCGATCGCGGTCGCGATCTTGCGGGCCGGTGCGGGCCACTCGGTCGGCCACATGGCGCGGGTTCTCCTCACGGATCGGCGCGCACCTGCGTGCGCGAGCGGGTGCCAGCCTAGCGAGGGCGGGTGACAGAACCGCGGGGTCCCGTGCGACCCGCCGTGATCGGTTATCCTGGAGCCGATCTCAGGAAGGCTTCACATGCCCATCAGATTCCGTCAGCGCAAGTCGTTCGGCCCGCTGAAATTCAACTTCACCGAATCCGGTCTGTCCTCGTGGAGCATCAAGATCGGCCCCTGGACCTGGAACTCGCGCACCCGGAAGAACAGCGTCGACCTGCCGGGTCCGCTGAGCTGGCGCCAGCGCTGACCGAACCACGTCGTCAGCCTGCCAGCGGTGTCTGCTCGCTGACGATGTGGGTCATGATGGCCACCGCGTGGGTGAGGACGGAGATGTCCTCGTCGGAGAGCTTGGACAGCTGCTCGGTCAGCCATTCCTCGCGGGCCTGAGCCTCGTCGGAGAGCAGGGCGAGGCCGGATTGTGAAGCGGCGATGATGATCTGGCGCCCGTCGGTCGGGTGCGGGGATCGTTCGACCAGGTTCATATCCGTGAGGGACGCGATGACACGGGTCATCGACGGAGGCTGCACGCATTCCCGGCCCGCCAGCGTTCCCGGTGTCATCGCGCCTTCTCTGGCCAGCGTGGACAACGCCGAGAGCTGCGTCAGGGAGATGTGCGGATCGGCGCGCCGGCCGCGCAGGCGCCGGGCGAGCCGCACGGTGGACAGGGAGAGATCACCGGCGAGAGCGCGGGTGTCCGGCAGAGGCGTGGTCATACCCATGAACTTTACGAACAAAATGGCCTCGACGGCTACCGATCGGCAGGGACCGGGGGCCGGATCCCCCGGAACCACCGCCTGGGACGAGGGTGCTCAGCTCGCGGCCGGGCCGTAGTCGAGGTGGATGACGCCGTTGTCGTAGACGTCGGTCGACAGCAGCGCGAGGGGGGTCTGCTCGCCGTCGACCCAGAACCGCTCGCCGGTGCCCAGCGCGATGGGGTACACGAACAGGTGCAGGTGGTCGACGAGGCCGTCGCGCAGCAGCGCGCGGACCAGGGTGCCGCTGCCGCTGATGTAGATGGTGCCCTCGGTCTCGTCCTTGAGCTTGCGGATCGCGTCGACGTCGTAGGCGCCGAGGCGGACGCTGTTGGCCCACTGCTCCTTCGGCTCCTGCGACCCGACGATGTACTTGGTGGTCTCGTTGAAGAACGGGGCGCCCGGGTCGTCCTCGACCGTGCGCGTCGACCAGGCGGGGGCGAACATCTCGAAGGTCTTGCGGCCGAGCAGGATCGCGGTGGCGTCGCCGGTGATCGCGCCGAGGGTTTCGCCCATCTTCGGATCGAATCCGTAGGCGACGGTGAACGACGGATCGTCGTACATGCCGTCGAGAGCGATGAATTCGTGTACTGCGATGGTGCCCATGATGATGTCCCTTCGGTGGTTGTCGTCAGCGGTGTCTCGCTGTCGAAAACTACCGTGCCGGGACCGCCTTACGGTTTGTTTACGGTGGCGCGCGGGCGCACCGAAACCGTCCTCGGCAGTGCGCGGGACCCCCGGACAGAACAGTCCCCGGTAGCGTTGATCCGACACCATGAACCTCAGTCGTCGCTGACTGCCCTGGTCGTCCGATCTGCTTGCCGGGGGCCTGGCCGGAGCCTGGAAAATCGTCGCCACTGTCGACGGACGTCTCCCTCGGCCGTGCGGCTCTTTTCCGGTTTTCCGGTATATGTCCAGTGTTCTCCGGATTTCGCCGGTGTCAATACCTGCGCCTACCCGAATACGACGGAAAATGGGCATTGTGCCGGCGGTGGGCGTGGAGGACAGTGGGTATGTCCGGTGGTGCCCACCGGGGCGCCGCCTTTACCCAGGTAGGAGGTGGCTCGTGTACGCACGCTCCAGCACAATCGCGGCCCAGCCGTCGTCGATCGACGGCGGGATCGCATACCTCCGCAACGACATCATGCGGAATCTGCCCGAAGTCCAGGGCTGGGTCGGTCTGTCGCTGATGGTGGACAGGGCGACAGGACGCTGTATCGCGACGACCGCGTGGGAATCCGAGGAGTTGATGCAGGCCAGCAGGCCACACGTCCAGATGCTGCGGGACGGCTTGGCCCAGGCGCTGAACGGACCGGTGGAGAAGGTCGAGGAATGGGAAGTGGCGGTCATGCACCGCGACCACCTGGCCGGCCCGAACGCGTGCACGCGGTGCACGTGGGTGCAGGTCGACCCGTCCGCTGTCGACGGCGCGATCGAGACGTTCAAGGCGCAACTGCTGCCGGAGTTCGAGAAGCTCGACGGTTTCCGTAGCGCCAGCCTGTTCGTCGACCGGGCCACCGGCCGCGGCGTCGGCTCGACGGTGTGGGCGAGTCGCGAGGAACTGGACAGCAGCCGTGAGCACGCGGACCGGATCAGGGCGATGGCGACCCGGGTCACGGGTGCGCAGATCGTCGACGTAGCCGAGTTCCGGCTGGGATTCGCGCATCTGCGCGTGCCCGAGATGGTGTGATCCCCGACCATCACACGTCGCGCCCGTACGGTGGACGGCATGGGCGAACGTGTGGTGGTCATCGGCGGCGACGCGACGGGGATGGCCGCCGCGTCGCAGGCCCGCAGGCTGCGTGATGCTGACGACCTCGAGATCGTGGTGTTCGAGAAGGGACACCATTGCTCGTATTCGGCGTGCGGCATCCCCTATTGGGTGAGCGGGGACGTCGACGCCGCCGACGATCTGATCGCCCGCACACCCGCCGAGCACCGTGATCGCGGGATCGACCTGCGGCTGCGGACCGAAGTGCTCGACATCGATCCGGCCGGTCGCCGGGTGCGCGCGCGTGATCTCGGCACCGGCGCACAGTCCTGGACCGACTACGACAAGCTCGTCCTGGCGACCGGCGCGACACCGGTGCGGCCGCCGCTGCCCGGCATCGATGCCGACGGCGTGTACGGCGTGCAGACCCTCGACGACGGGCAGGCCCTGATCGATGGGCTGGCGGCGGCGCCGGGGCGCGAAGCGGTGGTCGTCGGCGCCGGGTACATCGGTGTGGAGATGGCCGAGGCGCTGGTCACCCGCGGATTCCGGGTCACCATGGTGACCCGGGGCGCCGAACCGATGTCCTCGCTCGACCCCGACATGGGCGCACTGGTCCGGAAAGCCATGGAGGGGATGGGAATTCGGGTCGTGCCGGATGCCGAGGTGACGGGTCTGCCGACCGGCGCGGACGGCCGGGTCCGCGCGGTGACGACCGCCGACACCGAGTATCCGGCCGACGTGGTGGTCCTCGGGATCGGCGTGCGCCCGGCCACCGACCTGGCCCGGCGCGCCGGGCTGCCGCTGGGCGAGTCCGGCGGCCTGCTCACCGACCTCGCCCAGCGTGTGCGCGGGCACGACGAGATCTGGGCCGGTGGAGACTGTGTCGAGGTGTTCGACCTGGTCTCGGGCGCTCTGCGCTACGTGCCGCTGGGCACTCACGCCAACAAACACGGCCAGGTCATCGGCTCGGGCGTGGGCGGCGGCTACGCCACGTTCCCCGGCGTCGTCGGCACCGCGATCAGCCGGGTGTGCGATCTGGAGGTGGCGCGCACCGGCCTGCGGGAGAAGGACGCCGTGCGCGCGGGTCTGCAATTCCACCCCGTCACCATCGAATCCACCGGCCGCGCAGGCTATTTCCCCGGCGCCGCGCCCATGACGGTGAAGATGCTCGCCGAACGCCGCACCGGCCGGCTGCTCGGCGTCCAGATCGTCGGTCGCGACGGCGCCGCGAAACGCATCGATACCGCGGCCGTCGCGCTCACCGCGCGGATGACGGTGGAGCAGGTGATCTCGCTCGATCTCGGCTACGCGCCACCGTTCTCGCCGGTCTGGGACCCGATCCTGGTCGCCGCGCGCGCCGCGGCCCGCGCGGTGGTGCGCGGCGAGTAGTGCCTCAGCCGGAGCGGGTCGCCAGGTAGATCAGCAGGCTCAGTCCCAGGGCGAGGGCGCCGAGAATGCCGCCGACCAGCGTGTCGGCTCGATTGGTCGCCTCGCCGCGCTCGATGCGGTCCCACCCGAAGAACGCCGCCGTCACCGCGGCCACGGCGGTCGGAGCCGCCAGGAATTCGCCGGCGAACGGGATGAACGAGAGCACGAAGGCGACGATGCCGAGCACCAACGCCGACAGCCCCACGCCGTTGCGCGGGGGCGGCGAGACCTCGGGGTCGGGCATGCCACGAGGCTAGCCGGTCTCGGCCGTCGGCGCGTCCCACCGACGGCCGGTCGCGCGTCAGGAGAACACGGCCACCAGGAAGTCCGCGTCGTCGGTGAACGGGCGCAGATCCCAGGTCGACAGCAGCAGATCGACGGTGAGCCCGGCGGATTCGGCATCGGCCAGGAATTCGGAGAACTCGTAGCCGCGGTCCGCGCCGAAACCGATGACCACCCGGCCGCCCGGCCCGCGATGCCGGGCGAAGGCGGTCAGCACCGCCGACCGCGTCGAGGGGGCGAGGAAGGTCATCACATTGCCCGCGCACACGATCACGTCGAAGTCGCGGGTCGGCAGATCCAGTTCGGCGAGGTCACCGACCAGCCAGGTCGGGCCCGGATGATCCGCTCTGGCCGCCTCGACGAGAATCGGATCACCGTCGACGCCGACCACGGTGTGCCCGGCCTCGTGCAGGTAGCCACCGATGCGGCCCGCCCCACAGCCGGCGTCGAGCACCCGCCGGCCGCGCCCGAGCATCGCGTCGATCAGGCGCGCCTCACCGACGATATCCTCGCCCGCGGCGGCGAGGGAGCGGAAGCGCTCCACATACCAGGTCGAATGCGCCGGGTCGGCGGCGGTGAGCTCATCCCAGCGGCTGGGGGTGCGCTTGCTCGGCGACGCGCTCATGCTCGGATCCTCCTCGGGTCGACCCGATCGACCCTAGCCGGTGATGCTCATCGGCTCGGCTCCGGCAGCTGGCACGAGGCGATCCGGGGATTGGCGCCCAGATAGTTGAGCGGGCCCGCGAGCACGGTGACGCCGATCGTGCCCAGGCCACCGCAGTCGGTGGGCGGGTTCGCGAAGTACTGGCGCTGTGCCGCCGCCAGCAGCCCGAGCCCGAACCAGACCAGCATCAGCGTCGACAGGACGAACTTGGCGATCTGGTGCGACGGCCGAGCGTGGATCTCTCGAACTTCGCGAATCTCTCGATTGCGGCGATTCCGGCGACCGTTCATCGTCATCGCGTCCTTCCCGTTTCCGAGTAGCTCGCTGATACCCCCTGCGAACAGGGCCGATCCTGTGGAACCACCGACACGCGCGACGCTCAGTGCTATCAACAGTGCAGCCCGGCGCGCGGACAGTCAACCGTTATGCCGGTGTCGCGACCGAGGGAACCGGCCGATGCGGAAAAGCGGTGGTCAAATCCCACGACTCGGCGTGCTTGTGGGACAGAATGTCGCCATGCGGACATTTGCCGGGATGTTGCACGCTGTTGTCGCCGGAGTTCTGGTCGTCGCTGCTGGTCACGGGGTCGCGGGTGCCGCGCCGTCCGGCAGCGCCGCCCTCGATCAGCTGCCCTGGACGGTCGGTCCGGAGGGCGTCCAGGCCACCGGGGCGGCGCTGGCCGACGGCCTCACTGGCACGGTGGTGTGGTCGCGCAACGCGCACACCCCGGTCCCGATCGCCAGCATCACGAAGGTGATGACGGCCATCGTCGTGATCGCGGGCAACGATCTCGAGCGACCGGTGACGGTGCCGAACGAGGTGGTCGGGTACTGCGCCGAGCACAACGGGAGCACCGCGGGCCTGGCGCCCGGCGAGGTGCTCACCGCCCGGCAGCTGCTGTACGGGCTGATGCTGCCGTCCGGCTGCGACGCCGCCTACGCCGTCGCCGAGTCGTTCGGCCCCGGCCAGGACGCGTTCATCGCCAAGATGAACGACACCGCGCGCCTGTTGGGCCTGGCGGGAACACAATTCACCGATCCCAGCGGCCTGCCGAACCCCACCGACGACTCCACCCATTCGACACCGGTGGACCTGGTCGCGATGGGCGTGCGCGCGATGAGCCTGCCGGTTTTCCGCGAGATCGTCGCCGCCCGTGACTATTTCGTGCCCGCCGGACCGGGGAACCGTGAACACCGCTGGGAGACGACGAACCGGCTGCTGCGGGAGTACCCCGGCACCATCGGCATCAAGACCGGCAGCACCAACGCCGCTGGGCACTGCCTGCTGTTCGAGACGGTCCGGGCGGGCATCCCGGTGATCGGCGTGGTGCTGCACAGCTCGGCGCACAGCAGCGCCGCCGCCAAGGAAGACGCCGAACGGCTGCTGAACTGGGCCTACGACCCGATCATGCGCGTCCTGCAACCGGCCTGACGGCGACAGCGCGCCGATGTCGGTCGGCATTCCTACACTGGCCGGCGTGACGCTCACTCCCGCCGATCTCCTCGGCTACACCGAACGCGACCTCGACGGCGATCTCGCCCGGTGGTTCCCGGCTGCCGAACCCGTCGTCATCCCGGCCGAAACCCGTTCGGTCGCACCGTTTCTCGATCGGCTCGCCCCCGCCGACGCGGCCGCGCTCGCGGCCTTCGACCGCCGGGTCCGCTCCGGTCGGCTGCCGCAGTTCCTCGACATCTTCGACTGGTCCTACGCCTTCGACTTCGCCGGCAACGACTGCGGCATCCTCGACGCGGACTACACCACCGAGCTGACCGACGACGACGTGTTCTCGATCGGCGCGGACGGCGGCGGCAACCTCTACGTCGTGCTCGCCACCGGCCAGATCGCGGTGTGGTTCCACGAGGAGGAAGTGCTCGAGGGCGGCACCCGCTTCGACAACCTCGACGTCTTCCTCTGGTCGTATCTGCGCTATCGGGCGGTGCGCGCGGGCGCACTCGCGCGCGCCGACGTCGAGGCCGACTTCACCGCGCTCGGCCAGGACGGCGCCCTCGCCCCGGACCTGGGGTTGCTGGCCATGATGGGGTAGCCCGGCGCGCTCAGCGGTGCGGGGCGCCCGCGGTGAAGGCGTTGTAGAGCACGCTGAGGTCGAGCGTCTCGGCCGGGTGCGTCCGCGGCTGGGCCGTGCGGTCGATCTGCCGGTGCAGCGCCTCCATCTTCTCGTCGAGCTGGGTCGCCACCTCGGCGGCCTGGGCGAGGTCGCTGCGCAGGTTCGGCGGCACCTCACCCCGGTACTTGTAGTAGATCTTGTGCTCGAGGCTGGCCCAGAAATCCATCGCGATGGTCCGGATCTGGATCTCCACCGGCACCCGCTGGGTGCGGTCGGAGCGGAACACCGGGATCGAGACGATCAGATGCAGGCTCTGGTAGCCGTTCGGCTTGCGATGGGTGATGTAGTCGCGCTCCTCGAGGACGGTGATGTCCTCCTGACCGGCCAGCATGTCCCGGATCGTGCCGATATCGGAGATGAAACTGCACACCACCCGCACACCGGCGATATCGAGCACGTTCTCCCGGATCGCGGCCAGGTTCATCGCGTAGTTCTTGCGCTGCACCTTCTCCAGCACGCTCTCGGGCGACTTGAGTCGCGAGCCGACGTGCTCGATCGGGTTGTACTCGTGGGTGTTGTTGAAGTCCTCGCGCAAGATGTTGATCTTGGTGGTGATCTCGTCGATCGCGAACTTGTAGCCGAGCATGAAGTCGACGAACTGCTCGCGCAGGACTCGGATGTCTTCGACGGTGGCGCGCTCCCCGTTCCCGGGCGGGCCGTCGTCGGCGTTGAGGTCGAGCTGCCAGGGTTTCATCGCCCTCCATTGTGCCTGCTCCCCAGGGGTTGGTCCGCGGGGTGAGGTGGGTCACGGGCCGCTGGGCCCGTCCCCGGTGCGTGCCGGGCAACGCTGCGCACCTCGGCGGGGACACTCGGTGCGATCCTCGGACTCGTGCACTGGCTGCTCTACCGGCGGCTCGGCGTCGCCACCGGCCTCGGCCGCACCGCCCGCCGTGCGCTCGCCGTCGGGCTGGTGCTCCTGTGGATTCCCCCGGTCGTCGCGGTCGGCGCGGGGAACGCGTACTCGCCGCAGCCGATCCGGCCGATCGTGTGGTGGGGCGAGGTCTGGCTCGCGGTGATCTTCTACCTGCTGATCGGGCTGGCCGTGCTCGGCGTGGTGTTCGCGGTGGCCCGGTTGCTGGAGTTCCGGCACCGTCGCGGGCTGATCCAGGTGGCCTCGGGCGTGCTGGTCGTGGCTTCCCTCGGGACGGTCGCCTACGGCGTCACCAAGGCGAACGACCTGCGGGTGCTCGAGACCGACCTGTCCTTCGCCGAGCTGCCGCGCGCGGCCGACGGGCTGCGGGTCGCGGTCGTCGCCGACATCCACGTCGGCGCGGCGCGTGGCGCCGACTTCACCCGGCGGGTGGTCGAGCTGGTCAATGCCCAGCAGCCCGATGTGATCGTGTTGCCCGGTGATCTGCTCGACGGCGCGGTCGTCCATGTCGGCCCCGATATCGATCCGCTCGCGGGGCTGCGCGCGAAGTACGGGAAGTTCGTCGTCGCGGGTAATCACGAAGGGTACGTGGACCGTCCGGACAACTGGCTCGACTACTACGACGCCCTCGGTCTCACCACCCTGCGCAACAGATGCTCATCGCCCACCAGCCCCTGCAGGGCGCTGGGGCGAGTGAGCGCGGGGTCGACCTGCAACTGTCGGGACTCACCCACGGTGGTCAGATGTGGCCGCTGAGGTATCCGGTCGGCTGGATCAACGGCACCGTCGCCGGTGCGAGCCGCATCGGCGACCTGCAGCTGTACACCACGCGCGGTATCGGCGCGTGGGGCCCGCCGGTCTGCGTCGGCGCGCCGCCCGACATCACCGTGGTGACGTTGCGGGCCCGCTGAGGAACGCTCAGCCGTGACGCCGGAAGTCCGGCAGTTGCCAGCTGCCGTCGAAGGCCGGCCCGTCGGGGCCGTAGATGCGGAAGTAGGTGAACCAGCCTGTGCCCGGCACGGTTTGGATCCAGCGATCGGTGGGCGTGTTCGGTGGCGGGGTCGGCCCGAAGTACAGGGTCAGGGGCGCGGTCGTGTCGACATCGGCGAGTTCGTACAGGGAGCGCAGCGTCGGCCGGTTCTGCGGGCTCCGCAGTTGGCTGCGCGTGCGCGCGTCGTAGGCGGTGATCGACCAGGACAGTGTCGCCGGAACCGGTTGCGCGACGGTGAGACTGTAGTAGCCCGCGCCCTCGAGGTAGGCCCCCGCGGAGTCGCGCAGGCCGAGCCAGTACAGCGAGCCGGCGCCGGGACTGCGCGCGAGCATCGCCGGTGACACGATCTGGGCCTGGTAGAACCACTTCCCGCGCGCGTACAGGTCGGTGTAGCCCGCGGCGTCGAACGTGCCGTTCGCCGGGCGCAGGACAGCCCATTCCCACCGGCTGTCGGGCCACGCCTGCTTGTCCGGTCGACGATCGGCGAATGATTGCACGCACAGGTGCAGATGACCCCGGCGGGCCGCGTCGGTGAGGATGGCCGTCATCCGCCGGTCGGGGGCGAACGGGGCGCCGCGCAGAATGCCGAGCGCTGCGAGTTCGCCGTACTGGTAGTGAAAGTCGGGATTGGGCGGCTCGGAGTTCAGGATCTCGTGCAGGACTCGCCAGTAGTCGAGGGTCTCCTCCCACCGCACCGGCGAGAAGTCCAGCCCCTTCTGCTCCGAAAGATCCACCCACTCCAGGGGATTCGACTCGGCGTCGGCGTCCAGCGGATATACCCGCACCTGCTTCACGAGCTCGATCGCGGGGTCGACCTCGGTGCCGTGCGGCAGTGCGCGCACCAGCACGAGCACCCGGTTGGTCGTCGCGGTGCCGGTGAAACAGCCGTCCGGTATCGGCCCGTCGTAGCCGGGCGGCAGCAGCAGATGTCTGCCGCCCTCGGCGCCCGCCGGTCCGGGCAGCCCCAGATCGAGTACCCACCGCTGGTTGAGGTCGTTTGCGGTGCCCATGAGCGTGCCCGGCGGCACGTCGACGACCATCGGTCCGTCCGACAGGTCGATGGTGAGTCCGGCGTACGGCGTATCGGAATCGGCGGTGAAGGCGAACTGATCCGGGGTGCCGACCAGCAGCGCCATCACCCGGTTCGGCACCGCCCCCGCCGCGAGATACTCGCGCCACGTGGCCTCCAGCGAGACGGTGGGGAGGAAGAACCGATACATCGCCAGCGCCCGGTGGTAATCCAGTTCGTCGTAGGCGCGGCGGACAGCGTCCGGGCTGGGATAGCCGCCACGAATGTACTGCGGTGCAGTCATGCCCGACCTCTTTCGTCGACAGCATCGGCCCCTCGTCGCCGACGTTAGGCAGGCGCGCACCAGCACGCTTCACCCGAAACGGATGAACCACGCGCTCCGGTGCCGCTGGGCTCGCCTCGCCTGTCGGCCGATTCGCGCGGTCACTCCGGCCCGCCGGCCGGTTGCCGAGCCGTTGTCGCGCCGTATCGGGCGGCGATGGCGGTGGCGCGTGCACGTAGCGAAGCACGTAACGACAACGGGGCCAGCGCCTCCGCGTCGGTGCCGAGCTGCCACAGCGCCCATTCGGCGTGCCGCGAGTCCTGGAAGGTCACCTCCAGCCGCAGCCCGTCGCCGTCGGGCTCTTCGGAACGGACGGCCAGCGCGGTGCGCACCAGTTCCTCTCTGCGCGCCGGGTGTACCCGGACCAGCACGGCGATCTGGTCACCGCCGGTGCGGAACCGGGTGCTGCGTTCCTGCCAGGCCCGGTCCAGATCGACCCGGTCCGGTCGCTGTGCCGGTTCGGGCAACTCCTGGGCGGCGAGCACCCGCGAGAGCCGGTAGGTGCGGTCCGCGCCGGACCTGGTGGCCAGGAGATAGGCCTGGTCACGCACGATCACGATGCCGATCGGGTCCACCGTCCGCCAGGTCGGCGCCCGGTCGACCGCCGCGTAGTGGATGCGCAGCTTGTGGCCGGCGAACACCGCGCGGCGGACCTCGGCCGAGATGTCGCCGGGGACCTCGTCGTCGACCAGCCGACGCGACAGCAGATCGGTCTCCGGATCGATGAGCAGGCGCTCGGCCACCTCGGCGGCGGTATCACGGTAGGTGTCCGGCAGTGCGTCGACAACTTTGAGCATGGCCGAGGCCAGCGCCGAGCCGAGACCGAAAGCCTGTGTGCCGCGCCGTGATCCGGCGACGAGCAGGGCCAGCGCCTCCTCGTGGTTCAGCCCGATGAGCTCGGTCCGGAAGCCGGGAAGCAGGGCGAAACCGCCGTGTCTCCCGCGTTCGGCGTAGACCGGGACGCCCGCGGACGACAGCGCCTCGATATCGCGCAGCACGGTGCGGGTGGACACCTCGAGCTCGTCGGCGAGCTCGGTCGCGGTCAGGCGACCGCGCTGGCGCAGCAACAACACCAGCGACACCAACCGGTCTGCGCGCACCCGAAAACCCTACCGAATACACGACACAGGATGTCGTGATTGCTTGCGAGGGTTACCACCACGGCAGCACGGACATCGGTCATCGGACCGAGGGCGCCGGTACTTCGACGAATCGAATGGAGCTGAAGTGGTACTGGAACGAACTGCGGTCAACCCGGTGACTTGGTCGGTGGCTATGGGATTCAACCAGGGCGAACTCGTCGCCGGGCACACCCGGACCCTGTACTGCTCCGGGCAGACGGCGATGAGCGGCGACGGCACGCCGCGGCACGACGGCGATATGGCCGCGCAGCTGGCGCTGAGCCTCGACAATCTGGCGGCCGTGCTCGCCGAGGCGGGCATGTCACTGGCGAATCTGGTCCGCCTCAACGTCTACACGACCGATGTCGACGTGCTGTTGCAGCACTACGGCGTGCTGGCGGCCCGGCTGGGCGCGGCCGCGGTGGCACCGGCCACCACGATGCTCGGCGTGACCCGCCTGGCGATTCCCGGCCAGCTGGTCGAACTCGAGGGAACCGCCGTGGACTGAGCGCTCGCGTCAGGCGACGCGGCGGGACGGGTGTTCCAGCACCTCCGCGAGCGGACGGCGCGGGCTCGGGGAGACCGGGGGCGCGGTGTGGTGCATCCGGCCGACCCGGACCACGACCTGGGGGTGCGCGCAGTCGTGCAACAGGGTGCGGCGGATGGTGTCACGGAGTTCGGGGATGCCCAGCGGCTCGGATTGGATGCAAGTCGACAGGCCCATGCTGGTGGCGCCCAGCAGCAGGGCACTGGTCGCCTCGCCCGCTCGGAGCTGGGCCCGGCGGTCGTCGGTCGCGGTGCAGATCACGACCCAGCCGGCATGGTCGGGGCCCTCGCCGGGGTCGTCGATGCCGGGGTCGCGGAAGGCGCGCAGCGGGATGGCGTCGGTCCGCCGCGGCAGCACCGTCGTGTGCGAGGGCACGCCGTCGTCGTGACCGGTGTGCCCGCTCCAGGACGCGAGTTCGCGGAGATAGGCCGCGTCGGTGCGGTGCCGTGCCGCCGCGGCTCGCATCGGCTCGGCCAGCAGGGGGAGCATCTGTTCGGGGATATTCCGGGCGACCGCCCCGAATTCGACAACCGAGGAGGACAACGCGCGCAAGGCGCCCGCCGGGATCGGTAGCGGCGCGAATCGGCGACGTTCGGATTTCCGCAGCAGAATCGCGGCGGCGAGCTGAATATCGGAATCGGCGGGCGGCCGCGGCGACACGGTCACCCGTGCCAGATGGGTCGGATCATCCGGGTCGGGTAGGAATTCGGGACTCGCCGACCACCCGGTGACGGCGAGCGCGACGCGCAAATGATGGAGGGCCGCGCCACAACTGACGACCATGGCATGCCCGTCGGGGTCTTCCACCGGCAACTGCCGGTCGGAATCGCTGAACAGGTCGATCCGCCCGTCGCCGACCTGCCAGCGCCAGGGCTGGGTGTTGTGCACAGACGGCGCCTTCACCGCGAGCTCCAGGGCGGCGGTCATCGTATCCACATCGAATATCAACGGTGTCATTTCACGATCCCTCCTGACGGGATTGCGGCACGCGTTTGTCATTCGCTCGTCCAGACGCGCCGTAATCGACCATAAGTCGACCCCACCGAATAAGCGAACCCATAACGTTTCAAATACCCTGAAATTGCTCCGCGCTCGCTCGGCCACCTATCGAGCTGACCGGGGAGATCGTCACCGGGGTTATCGGTTCCGTAACGAAAACAATGGATGCCCTGTGTCGGACGTCTCGCCGTCGAATTGATCAGGGGAGGTCGGCGAAGTGGACATCGTGGGCAACGGCGGTGGCGTGGAGGCCGTCGGCGGCGGGCTGGATGGCGGTGAGGCGGGCGCCGAGGGGGAGTTGCTGGAGGGGGACGACGAAGGTGAGGGTGCTGCGCAACAGGGAGAGGGGGACGGTGGGGCCGCCGAGGGTGGAGCGGACCGAGACCGGGGTGACTTCGATGCCGCTGTCGGTGGGCGCGACGGTGACGAAGACCGTCGCGGGCACCGACAAGCCCGCGACCGGGAAGGTGCCGGTGACACGCAGTCCCTCGGGGCTGTGGGAGATCGACTCCACACCCGCGGGAGCGAAGCCCTGGACGACGTCGTAGGGGACCACGGCCGTCGCGGTCGCCGTGGCGGCGACGAGGTTCGAGGTGCGGTTGCCGAGCACGTCGGCCAGCGGGGCGGAGACGTCGGCGAGGGCGACATCGAGATCGTGGACGGACAGGTCCTGGCCGCGCCAGTCGCCGACGCGGATGTCGATGTCGCGGTAGGTGCCGTCGATGGCCTGGGTCAAGAACGGAACACCCCTGATCTCGACTTCGGGTGGCTGGGCGAGGTCGTACTCGGCGGCGATCGCGCGGCCGATCTCGTTCTGCGCCAACACGACTGCGACCCGGTCGCCGACGACCAGTCCGATCCCCAGGACGACGATCAGTATCAGCAACGCGCGCATACGCTCACCCTCTCGGCCATCCCACCATCATGCTGTGGATCGGGCCCGAGTGCGGGCAGGGCGACGCCGAAAAGTGGGAACCGCTAGCTGGCTCGGACGGTCACCACGGTGTCGGTGCTGGGGAATTCGATCACCCGGAGCCGACCGTTGACCAAGTCGATCGTGTCGGCGATCACCCGTCCGGCGTGATGGGCGCCACCGACGAAGCTCGTGCTGATCACCCGGAAGCTGCGGCGCGGAGTGAGGACGACATCGCCTGTGCGCAGCAGTCCGGCCGAGGTGGCGGCGCCGGGGCAACTCTCGATCGTGTTCTTGCGGCGCTGGCCGCCGAGCAAACCTAACACTGTGTGTCTCCAGTTGTGTCCATCGCGAAAACCCGCGTCCCGCCGCCGTCTCGCGAGCGGGTATCGGAGTCTTCTTACCCACCGGCCGCGCGCAGGAAACCCCAGGCAACCGGACCGGACGCCGTTCCCGATGAGCGGGAAGGGCCGCAGGCAGGTGCGCGGACCCGGTCCTACGGTGAGCGACATGACAGCAACATCGCACTCCGACGGCGTGGCGAGCACAGTCGTGCCCGGAGTCGCCCTGGTGACCGGTGCCAGCCGCGGCGTCGGCAAAGGCATCGCGCTGGCGCTCGGCGCCGCGGGCTGGACCGTCTACCTGACCGGCCGGGGCAGCGCCGGTGACGGCGGTCCGCTGGAGGTGGCCGCCGCCGAGGTGAGTGCCCGTGGCGGCACCGGCATCGCCGTGCGCTGCGATCACCGCGACGATGCGCAGATCGCCGCCGTCTTCGCCCGCATCGCCGGCGAACAAGACGGCCTCGATCTGCTGGTCAACAATGTCTGGGCCAATCCCGACGGTTTCGCCGGTTTCAGCGATCCGTTCTGGCGTCGACCGGTCGGCGACTGGGATTCGCTGATCGGCGTCGGCCTGCGCGCGCACTACGTCGCCGCGGTCGAAGCGGCACGACTCATGGTCGCGCGCGGTAGCGGCGTCATCGCCAATATCTCCTCGTTCGGCACCCGCGGCTACCTGCATTCGGTGCTGTACGGGATGTCGAAGGCGGGCCTGGACAAGATGGCCGCCGATATGGCGGTGGAACTGCGCGGCACCGGCGTGAGCACCCTGTCGCTGTGGCCCGGCATCGTGCGCACCGAGCAGGTGCTGGCCCTCGGCGTCGAGGACATCGAGGGTTTCCCGATCGCCGGCGCGGAGACGCCCGAATTCGTCGGGCGGGTCGTGCTGGCACTGGCCACCGATCCGTCGATCGGCGACCGCAGCGGCGCCACGGTGATCACGGCCGAGGCGGCGCTCGACTACGGCATCACCGACATCGACGGTGGACAACCGGTCTCGCATCGCGCGGCCTTCGGCGGCGGCGCGGTCTTCGGCATTCGAGAAGAAATGGAACAGTGATGGATCTTTCGGGCAAGGTAGTGCTGGTCACCGGTGGTGCGCGCGGTCTGGGCGCCGCCTTCGCGCACGGAATCGTCGCCGCGGGCGGCAGCGTCGTGATCGGTGACCTGCTGGACGCCGACGGTGCCGCCGTCGCGGCGGACCTGGGGGAGCGCGCCCGCTTCGTGCACCTCGACGTCACCGACCCGGCCTCGTGGCAGCATGCGGTCGATACCGCGGTGGAGGCGTTCGGCGCGCTGACCGGGCTGGTCAACAACGCCGGAGTGACCGCCTCGGGCGTTCCGCTGGTCGACGAGCCGTTGGAGACCTTCCAGCGGGTGATCCAGGTGAACCTGGTCTCGGTCAACATGGGCATCCACGCGGTGGTGCCCGCACTGCGGGCGGCCGGTGGCGGCTCGATCGTCAACATCTCCTCGGCCGCCGGACTCGTCGGCCTGGCGCATACGGGCGCCTACGGCGCGGCCAAGTGGGGCGTGCGCGGGCTGACCAAGGTGGCCGCGATCGAACTCGCGAGCGACCGGATCCGGGTGAACTCGGTCCACCCCGGCATGGTGCTCACCCCGATGACCGCGCCGACCGGCATCGGCCTCGCGGACGGCGGTTTCCCGAACGCCCCGCTGGGCCGGGTGGGCCGTCCCGAGGAACTGGCCGGTGCCGTCACCTACCTGCTCAGCGACGCCGCCTCATACACGACCGGCGCCGAGCTGGCCGTCGACGGCGGCTGGACCGCGGGCCCGCCGGTCGTCCGCGTCGACGGCTAGCCGCACTCAGCGTCGAACAGCGCGGCGGCACACCAGCATCTGATCGGCGCCCGCCTGGAATTCGTATCCGACGTCGACGATCCGTGTCCGGACCCCGCGCTCGCGCAGATCCGCGCGGAGCCGGTCGAGATCGCGGTAGCGCTGTTCGGTCGCGATCGGGAGCAGCGGGAAGATCCGTGCCTCGGCGCCCACCCGGAGAAGTTCGCCGATCGCGGCGAGGTGGAACTCGTAGTCCAGGTCGGCGGCGTAGCTGAACAGCAGGTGCGAGCTGAGCACGAGGTCGAAGGCGTTGTCGCCGAAGGGCAGATCGGGCAGCCGGCCCGCCACGTAACGGTCCGGTTCGGCCCGGCTGTGCGCGCCGAACAACTCCGCCGCGCGCTGCCGGACTGTCAGGTGCTCGGCCGGGTCGGCGAAGAACGTCCACCGGAACTGCTCCGGATGCGCGCGGACGTAGTCGTTGCCGCGCACGGCCTCGCTGACTGCGGTGGCGGCGACCGCGGTCGTGCCGTCGTCTTCGTAGGCCAGGTCGCAGGCCGTCACGTCCCCGCCGAGCCCGCGGACCTCGGCGGTGAACCCGGCCGCGCCGCCCGGACAGTCCAGGAGGCGGCGGCGCAGGTCGGCGTCGGTGAGGGCGAACATCGACCGATATTCGCTCAGCGAGCGAGAGCTGATCAGGAAGCCGCCGAACGGCTGATCGCTGGTGTCGTCGGAAGTCATGGCCGGTACCCCGTTCTCGTCGGGGCCGCCGACCGGCGCGGAGCGCGGGTCCGACGCGAGGACGGGATGCGGCCGCTCGGAGGGCGGCCGCACGCACAGTCGATGACGGCCGCTATCGCGGCCACCACTCCTGCGCTGTCATCGTCACCAGCCCATTGAAGCACAGCACGCCAGCGGTTTTCGGCGCCCGTTCACAGCAGGCGTTGCCTGCCGTGGGCGGCGAACTCGGCTGCCAGTTCCGCTCTGTCGGCTTCGGTCATGCGGTGGTAGCGCGGCAGGCCGCGGCCCGCCCACCGGTGGACCGGTTCGTCGGTGCGCCAGGCCTGCTCCTGGAGTTCGCGCTTGAGGACCTTGTTCGATCCGGTCACCGGCAGATTCGCCGAGACCCGCACGAATCGCGGCATGCCCTTGGACCCGAGATCGTCCTGAGCGCAGAGGAACGCGGTGAACTCGTCGAGATCGAAGTGGTCCGGATCGGCGACTTCGACCGCGGCCATGACCTGATCGCCGGAGCGCGGATCGGGCACCCCGAACACCGCGGCGGCGATGACGGCGGGGTGGCGGCGCAGCACCTGTTCGATCAGCAGCGTCGAGGTGTTCTCGCCGTCGACCCGCAGCCAATCACCTTTGCGGCCCGCGAAGTACAGGAATCCGTCGGTGTCGATGTAGCCGAGATCGCCGGTCCAGTACCAGCCGTTGCGGATCCGGTCGGCGTCGGCGGCCTCGTTCTTGTAGTAGCCCTCGAAGACGAGCGCGCCCGCCTTGTCGATCATCTCCCCGATGGCCTCGTCGGGATTGCGGACCCGGCCGTACTCGTCGAGCTCGGCCCGCGCGCACTCGCGCAGCGTGTCCGGGTCCACCACCGCGACACCGGGACGCGCGGGTCTGCCGAGCGCGGCCGGCGGTGCGGCCGGATCCAGCGCCGCCAGGCTCGGTCCCTCGCTGGAGCCGTAGCCCTCGTGCAGTTCCGCGCGGAAGCGGCGCCGGAACTCGCGCTGGTCGGCCACCGACGCCTCGGTCCCGAAACCGCGAACCAGCGCATTGTCGGCGTCCAGCGCGGTTTCGGGTGTCGCGAGCAGGTAGCCCAGCGCCTTGCCGACATAGGTGAAGAAGGTCGCGCCGAAGTACCGCACATCCGGAAGGAACTGCGACGCCGAGAATTTCGGGGTCAGGCAGACCGTCGCGCCGACCGTCAGCGCGGGCGCCCACAGCGCCATGATGGCATTGCCGTGGAACAGCGGCATGCAGCAGTAGTCCACGTCGTCACGGACATGCCCGAACTTCGCCGCCGCCGCGTACCCGACCGCCGCGAGACGGCGCTGGGTGCACCGCACCGCCTTCGAGGTCCCGGTGGTGCCGGAGGTGAACAACAGCAGCAGCAGATCCGTCGGCCCGCCCAGCGCCGTGGGCTCGACCCGGTGGGCAGTGACGCGGTCGGCGTAGTCCGGGCTGTCGACCAGCAGGAACCGGTCCTCGGTGAGGCCGTGATCGAGCTGCCGCAGTCGGGTCATCCCCGCCGCGTCGGTGACGATCAGCTGACAGTCGACGTACCGGATGTCCTCGGCCAGCTGGGCATTGCCGCGGGTCGGATTGAGCCCGGCGACGGTGGCGCCCGCCAGGGCCGCCGCGCCCAGCCAGAAGACGAAATCGGGCACGTTGTCGAGCAGCACGCCGAGGTGGAACGGACCCGCGCGGCGCAGGGCGCGGGCCAGTTCGGCACGGGCGGCCGACTCGCGGACGACCGCGTCCCAGGTCCAGTCGGCGTCGCGGGTGCGCAGGCCGAGACGCTGATCGCCGAGCCGGTCGAGCAGCATGGTCGCGATATCCGCGCGGTGCGGGCTCGGCTGTTCCGTCTGATCCTCCGACAGCTCCACCTCGAGCAACGCCGGATCGGCGAGTCCGGCGGCGAGCTCACCCGGCGGCGGCTCGGTATCGTTCGCATCCATCTCGGCACCTCCACTGGCGGGGACTGTCAGCAGCATGCCGGGTCGCGGCCGCTTTCCACCCCGGTTGTCCCGCTGGATGGCACGGGCCGAAGTCGGGCGTGGGCTAGGCTCGCCCGCTATCTCATCGAGGCCCGCGCACCACGGTGACCGGAATCGCTCGCGCGGCCCACGAAAGTTTGGTCACTGTCACCAACGCGACCGGTCTGGTTTCGTAGGGTCGCAAGAATCCGTAGATCTTCCATTCGCCCACGAGCGGGCGCGCCACGATGGGTTCTGGTGCAGTGCCTGCCGACCGGGCACCGCCGTGGCACGGGGGCCGCGGCGACGAGGCACTTCCCGGCAGTGTGGCCGGGCCGGCGAAAGCGCGAAGAAATGCCGAGTGACGTCGTCGATGTGGTCGTGGACTTCGCCGTCCCGCGTCGGCCGCTGTGGGATGTGCTGCTGGAGCCGCAGAGCTATCCGCGCCTGTGGACCGGAATCGGTGGGTGCGAGCGGATTCTGCACCCCGACGGCGGCACCGTCTGGCAGGTCAGGATCGGCGACGCGGCCCTCGGCGTCCGGACCGTCGGCCTGGCCCTGACGATCGGCCGCTGGTACGAGAGCTTCGAACTGCACAATCCGGAGACCGGCAGCTTCGCCATGGTGCGGCTCACCGGCGCCGAGGACCGCACCTCGGTGAGCGTGACCGTGTTCGCCGCACCCCGCCTGCATCCGGCGCTGAAAGGCGCGACCAATGCCACCGTCATCGGTTGGGTCAAAGACGGTCTGCGCCGGGCGGCCGACCTGGTGCGCGGGGCGCGGACCTCGGTGGTGGCCAACGGCGACCGGGCCCCGATCCGGCGCACCACCGAAATCGCGCGGTGGTGGGTGAACTCTGGCCTGGTCGCCCCGCCGCTGACCTCGGCCCGGCAACTGCGGTCGCTGTACCGGTGGGGATTCAATCTGGCGGGCGGCTACGCCGCGGGCGCCGCGCACAGCCCCGACCAGCTCGCGCTGCTCGACGACGTCAGCACCGTGACCTTCGCCGAGACCGACAAGCGCACGACCGCGCTGGCGGGCGCGATGTACGAGGTCGGCCTGCGCGCGGGCGACGCGGTCGGCCTGCTGGCCGGAAACCATTGCGGCATGGTCGAAACCATGGTCGCCGCCGGGAAGCTCGGTGTCGACGTGGCGCTGCTCAATGCCGGGTTGTCCGGACGGCGCATCGAGGAGATCGTGCAGCGGCACCGTCTCTCGGCACTGTTCGTCGACACCGGCTTGGCCCATCTCGTGCAGTACCTGCACCGCGATCTGCCCCGCTTCGTCACCGACGACGTACCCGCGCACCCGGGCCGGACCTCCATCGAGGACCTGATCGCTCTGCGCCGCACCAAGTTTCCGGTGCCGACGGTGCCCGGCAGGCAGATCGTGCTCACCTCGGGCACCAGCGGCACCCCCAAGGGCGCGCGCCGTCCGCACGCGAAGGGCTTCGACACCCTCGTCGCGCTGCTGTCGCGGATTCCGATCCACGTGGGCAGCACGATGATGATCCCCGCGCCGCTGTTCCATACGTGGGGACTGTCCGCGCTGCAACTGAGCACCGCCGTCCGCGCGACCGTGGTGCTGACCCAGGGCTTCGACGCCGAGGATTGTCTGCGCCGCATCGCCGAACACCGGGTCCAGACGCTGATCGCGGTGCCGACCATGGTGCAGCGCATGGTCGACCTGCCCGAGGCGGTCCGCGCCCGCTACGACCTGAGCAGCCTGCGGCACGTGATCAGCTGTGGCGCGCCGCTGGCGGCGATCACGGTGGACCGCTTCCTGACCGACTACGGCGACGTCCTGTACAACCTCTACGGCTCGACCGAGGTCTCTTGGGCCAGCGTGGCAGGCCCCGAGGACCTGCGGGCCGCACCCACCACGGCCGGTCGGCCGCCGCTGGGCACCCGCATCGCCGTTCTCGACCCCGATCGCGCGCCGGTACCGATCGGCATGATCGGGCGGATCTTCGTCGGCAACCACATGCTGTTCGACGGCTATGTCAGCGATACCCCGCCGGAGGAGTCCGACGGCATGCTCGACACCGGTGACCTGGGCTATCTCGACGCCGAAGGCAGGCTGTTCGTGGCCGGGCGCGACGACGAGATGATCATCTCCGGCGGCGAGAACGTCTTCCCGCGCCCGGTCGAGGAGGCACTGTCGTACCTGCCGCAGGTCAGCGATGTCGCGGTGGTGGGTGTGCCGGATCGTGAGTTCGGGCAGCGGTTGGCCGCGTTCCTGGTCAAACACGAGGGCTCCGGCCTCGATTCGGACATGGTGCGCACCTACGTGCGCAACCGGCTCAGCCGCTTCTCCGTGCCGCGCGATGTCACCTTCCTCAACTCGCTGCCGCGCGGGGAGACCGGCAAGGTACTCAAGCGGCTGCTGGTCGATCCGGAGGGACTGGCGGGCTGAGTCCGGGGCGAGCTCTCAGCGCGGCCGATCCTCACCGCCCGCGGTGCCGGGCACGGCGATCCGGCCGCTGTAGATCGCCCGCAGGGACGTCGCGGCGAAGGCGGCGCAGTAGTCGATCAGGTCCGCGATCGGAACCTCCAGCCGTCCGCTGTGCTTCTCGACGATGACCCGCTCCAGCGTGCCGACCACCGAGAGCGCGAAGATGTCCATCACCTCGGCGGCCGGGTGCTCCTCGGGCCGGGCACTCGTGCCGGTCGCCGCGACCAGCCGGGCGAAACGCCACAGTGCCTCGCGCATACGGTCTTCGGCGCCCGCCCCCGCCGGTTCGACGAAGACGACCCGGAGTGTGCGTGGATCGCGATCCAGGGCGGTGAGATAGGTGCCGATGCCGGCGCGCAGCTTGTCGGTGCCCCGCGCGGGGGTCGCGGCGACGGCCGCCGACACCGCGCGGTACAGCTCGTCGATGACACGGTCGAAGACCGCGGCGAACAAATCCCTGGTGCCGCTGAAGGATTCGTAGAAGTAGCGGTCGGTGAGCCCGGCCTCGCGGCACAGGTCCTTCACGCCGGTCGCGGCGTAGCCGTGGGTGCCGAACAGCGTGAGCCCGGCGGCGAGCAGCTTCTCGCGTCGGGCGGCGGCCCGCTCCTGGGCGCCCATGCCACCGTAGGTGCGGCCCGGCCGGGCCGGGGTGCTCACCGCGTCACCGTGATCGTCATGTCGGCATTGTCTCCCATGCGCGCCGACTCTGTGTCAGCATGTGACGATCGCGATCGTCAGATTGAGAACGGGGTCGATCAATGGCAGCTCGACATCAGAACCACCTGGTCAGCCGTCGTACGGTGCTGCGCGGTGCCGCCGCGGCGGCTGCGAGCGCAGGGCTGGCGGCCGGTACCGCGCAGGCGAGTCCACGCAGGCGCAACGGTCCGGCGGGCACCACCGTCGCGATCTTCGGCGCGGGGATCGGGGGCTTGACCGCGGCGCACGAACTGGCCGAACGCGGCTTCGCGGTGACGGTCTACGACCGCAAGGAACTCGGCGGAAAGTCGCGCACGATCCCGATGGCGGGCACCGGAGCCGGGGGCCGGGCGGCCCTGCCGGGCGAACACGGCGCGCGTGGGTTCACCTCGTTCTATCACCACGTCCACGACACCATGCGCCGCATCCCGGTACCGGGAACGCGCAAGACCGTCTACGACAACCTGATTCCGTTCTCGGTCACCGATCCGCGCTACCCGCGTTCGGGCAACCTGCCCGACGGCTTCCCGCTGATGTTCGGCTTCTACTTCGATCCGGCCGAAGCGCTCACACCGAGGGGACTGCAACGGATTCTGACCGAGGTGTTCATGAAGAACGATCTCGTCCCGCTGCCCGAGGCCATCCACATGGCGGGGCGGGTGGTCACCTACCTGACCTCGAGCGAGGAACGTCGCTTCGGGCAGTGGGAGCACGTCAGCTGGTGGGATTTCATCGGCGCGGGCACCAGGTCCGCGCAGTTCCAGGCGCTCGCCGCGACCGGCCTGACGCGGGCGCTGGTCGCCGCCAAAGAGTACGTGGCCAGCACCCGCACCATGGGCAACATGATGGAGGGGTTCTTCATCGCGCTGATGCGCGAGCTCACCGGCGGGCCGAAGGTCTACGAGGTGCTCAACGGGCCGACCAACCAGGCCTGGCTGGATCCGTGGATCGCGCTGCTCGAAGACATGGGGGTGCGGTTCCGGCCGGGGGAAGCGCTCGAGGAACTCGTGGTCGCGGACGGCCGGATCGGTGGTGCCCGGATCCGCGGTGCGCATGGCGGGTCGACGCGGATCGAGGCCGACTGGTACGTGTGCGCCGTGCCGACCGACCGGGCCCGCGCGCTCTGGACACCCGAACTGCGGGAGCTGGATCCGGCGCTGGGCCGGATGGACGCGCTGAACCTGGACTGGATGAACGGCATGCAGATGTTCGTCAGCGAGCAACTCGACCTCGGCAAGGGCTACAACATCTACCTCGACGCGCCGTGGCGGCTGACCTCCTACACCCAGCGCGCGTTCTGGGACGTCGACTATCCCGCCGTCTACGGTGACGGCGCCGTCGCCGACGGCCTCACCATCGACATCGCCGACTGGGACACCCCGGGCATCCTGTTCGGCAAACCCGCGAAATACTGCACCCACGAGGAGATCTACCAGGAGACCTGGGCCCAGTTGACCGCCGCGCTCAACGACGACGGCCGGATCCAGTTGCCCGACGGCATCGTCCGGGCATGGATGATCGATCCCGGCATCGTGTGGACCGGCAGCGAGAACACCAATGACGAACCGCTGCTGGTGAACACGATCGGCTCCTGGGACAACCGGCCGACCGCGCGGACCCGCGTCCCCAACCTGTTCCTGGCCGCCGACTACGTGCAGACCAACTTCGACCTGGCCACCATGGAGGGCGCGAACGAAGCGGGCCGCAGCGCCGCCAACGCGCTGCTCGCCGCGGCGGGCTCGGCGGCCACGCCCGCGCGGTTGTTCACCCGGGAGTCGATTCCGGCGTTCGAACCGTTGCGCCTGGCCGATGCCGCCCGCTTCCGCGCGGGGCAGCCCAACCTGTTCGATCTCGGGTGATCGGTCAGCGCCGGGCGTTGCGCCACGCCCGGTAGCGGTCGGGACAGCACACCGCACACGGTCGGTAGCCCGCGGCGACGGCGGTGGTCTCGTCGGCGAAGAACACCCGGTGGCAGACGTAACCGCCGCGCGCGATCGCCCGCCGCGCCGACGGGCAGTCCAAGCGGCCGTAGATCTTCGACCGCCGATGGCCACCCCAGCGGCCCGCGCTCGCGGACCGAAAGGGGCGGCCGTCGCGGTCGAGCAGCACGTACGGTAGCGGGGTGCTCATGCCGCGTCGTGGAAGACCAGCGCCAAGGTCGTCCGATGTCCGGAACGGACAACCGACACTCCGTGCCGGACCGGGGCGGCCGACCAGCCGCGCGCGGAGCGGACGGGACGATCGCGGGTGGTGAACACGTAGCCGTGTCCACGCGGCAACAGCGTTGCGGTACCCCGGGATTGGGCGCGGGGCCGCTGCTCGAGCAGCAGGAACTCCCCGCCGGTGTGATCGACGCCGGGTTCGTTCAGGTTGATGACGACCTGCAACGGAAAGACCAAGTCGCCGTACAGATCCCGGTGCAGGGCATTCCAGTCGCCCGTCTGGTAGCGCAACAGGATCGCCGTGGATTTGTGCTGTCCCGCCGCGTGACACATCGTCAGCCACTCGTCGAGGGTGTCCGGCCACGGCGCGGACCTGCCGAGCCGGGCCCACCAGTCCCGCGCGATCGGCAGCAGGTGTGGGTACAGCGCCTGTTTGAGGCGTTCGACGGGCTCCGGGTAGGGCGCGCGCAGATACCGGTACTGCCCCTGCCCGAAACGATGCCGGCCCATGTCGACGGTGCTGCGGAACAGCTCGTCGTGGGGGTAGAGGTTTCGGATCCGCGCGGTCTCGCCGGCGGTGAGCAGCTCGGGCAGCAGCGCGCCGCCGAACTCGTCGAGCTCGGCCGTGATCGCCGTCCAATCGCCGGCGTCCACGCGCTCGCGCCACCGATCGGTGCGTCGGCTCGCGGCGGTCACGCGGCCTCCAGTTCGAGCAGTGTCGTCTTGGCTTGTGCGCCACCGATGTAGCCGCCGAGGCTGCCGTCGGCCCGCAGCACCCGATGGCAGGGCACGACCACGGGCAGGGGGTTGGTCGCGCACGCCGTACCGACCGCGCGCACGGCCTTCGGGTTGCCGACGAGTTCGGCGACCTCGCGGTAGCTGCGGGTGTGGCCGTACTCGATCTCGGGCAGATGGCGCTGCACCAGCTGCCGGAAGCCGTGCGACAACGACAGATCCAGGGGCAGATCGAAGACCCGGCGGCGGCGGTCGAAGTATTCGCCGAGTTCGCGCGCGGCGTCGTCGAGCCGGCGGGGGGCCCGCAGGATGCGCGGGCTCAGTTTCTGTGCCAGCACCGCGAGGACCCGGTCGTGGTCCTCGCCGGCATAGGCCACCCGCACCAGGCCGCGCGGGGTCGCGGCCAGCAGTAGCTCGCCGACGGGGGAGTCGATGGTGGTGTAGGCGACGTCGACGAGGCCGGCGGCGTCGGCCCGCTGTTCGAGCCGCCGATGCAGGCGCGACAGCACGTCGGCGTCCACGGGCGCCGACAGTGCGGCGACGATGTCGTCATCGCGACGGGTATCGCTCATGATGGTGCTCCTTCCGGGTTCGCGCCCGGGTAGGTCTTGCGCAAGGTCTTCACCGCGTCGGCCGCGGCTCGCCGGGCGGCATCGACACTGCCGCCGAGGACCTCGGCGATTTCGGCGTAGGACAACCCCGCGACATAGCGGTAGGCGATCGCCTGGCGCTGTTTGGTGGGCAATCCGCCCACCGCGGTCCACAGCTCGGTGTCCTCGGGGTCGACGACGGGGCTCGGCGCGTCGGGCAGCCGGTCCACGGGCAGTGGGTGGCGGGTGGCCGCGCGCACCACATCGATCGCCTTGCGATGGGCGATGCGCACCAGCCACGCTTCGACATTCGCGTCCTCGGGCAGGTCCGGGTAGGCGCGCATCGCGGCCAGGAACGTCTCCGACCAGGCGTCTTCGGCGTCGTGGACGCCGAGGACGACCCGGCACACCCGCAGCACGGTGGGCCCGTGCCGGGTGACGACCTGCTCGAAAGGCTGCTTCACGGGCACCCCGGTCAGAACAGGCGACCGGCGCCGACCGCGGCCGGTTCCTCGAGGTCGAGCAGAGCTCGTTTGCGCGCGAGGCCGCCCGCGTAGCCGGTCAGCGACCCGTCCGCGCCGACGACCCGGTGGCAGGGCACGAACAGGCACAGCGGATTGGCGCCCACGGCCTTGCCGACCGCCTGGGCGAGCCGGCGATCGCCGAGCCGCTCGGCGATCCGGCCGTAACTGGTGCGCTCGCCGAAGGGGATCTCGGCCACGATCCGCCACACGTCCTGTCGGAACTCGTCACCGGTCGCGTGCAGGGGCAGCTCGAAGTTCCGACGGCGACCCGCGAGATAGTCCAGCACCTGCGCGGCCGCCTCGGACAGGAGTTCGTCCTCGGTCCCGGATACCGCGCGCCCGAAGGTCTCGGCCGCGGGCCCGCGCACGTGGCGACGGAAGTACAAGCCCGTCACGGCGGCGCCGGACGCGACGAGGGTGATCGGCCCGAGGACACCGGCATCGACAACGAGGTGTCGAGTATTCATCTGCTTTCCTTTCGCTGACACCGTGAAGACGTTGCGCATCGGGAAAACGTGAGATCCGACTGTCGATCGGAACCGGTGGGGCCTTCGGGCCGCGGTGTGTTCTAGGCGTTCGCCTCTTCGTACGCGGCGATGATGTCGGCGGCGATCCGGCCGCGCGCCGAGACCGTGTGGCCGTTGTTGCTGGCCCAGGTCCTGATCGCGGTCAGGTCGTTGCGCCGCGCGGGCGCGGCGGCCGTACCGCTCACCTCGGACCGGCGACCGCTCGTCTTGACGCGCCCGGTGCGGCGGGCCGCCGGGATCCACTGATCGAACAGATCGCGGAGCTTGGCCGCGTTCGTCTCGGACAGGTCGATCTCGTAGCTCGCGCCGTCGATGCCGAACGAGACGGTCTCATCGGCGGCGGATGCGCCGTCGAAATCATCGACGAGGGTGACAACGACTTTGCGCGCCATGAGGATCCTGTTCGTGAGGGGCTGTGTCCTCAGTGATCGTAATGCGAGCCCGACAAGCGCCTCGGTCGCCCCACAATTCCGGTCATTTCGCTCTCCGAACACCACGAGTGTTTCCGGCCGACCCTTGTCCTTCGGGGCGGACCGCGAGGCCGACGGTGACAGCGAGCAGACCGAGAACGGCCGCGGTGGGAGCCAGCGCGCTCGCCCCGACCAGGGCCAGCGCGCCGCCACCGAGGCCGGTCCCGAGCGCGACGGCGAGGTAGACCGCGGACCCGTTGAGGCCCATCGCGATCGGCGCGATCGCCGGGACCAGGGCGAACAAGCGGTGCTGCTGCGGCACGATCGCGATGCCCACGGCGACGCCGAGCCCGGTCATGGCGACGACCGCGCCGAGCGTGCTCGTGCGGCCGACGGCCAGCAGGACCGCGCAGGCGGCCATCCCGCTCGCGCCGAGCACCAGCGTGGACGGCGCACCGCGCAGGCGGATGAGTCGCGCTACGACGGTGGTGCCGACGACCTGCCCGCCGCCGAAGGCCAGCATCGCCGCCACGACCAGCGTGCCGGAGACCTCCAGCACCGCGGGCAGGTAGGCGATGAGCAGGAACGCGGGCACGATCACCGTCACGGTGCCGAGCAGGATTGCCCGCACCCGCGCATCGGTCAGCACCCGCAGCCGATCGCGCAGCGACAGTCTCGGCGCGTGCGCGGCCGGAAGCAACGCCACCGCGCACAGGGCGATCACCGCGGGCACCATCAGGATCCACACGGCGGTCCGCCACCCCCAGGCCTGGCCTAGCAGGATCCCGAAGGGGAGCCCCGCCACCAGCGCGAGCGAACCACCGCCGGAGACGATGGCCAGCGACCGGGCGCGATGCGCGTCGTCACTCAGCAGACCCGCGGTGCTGAAGGCGTTCGCCTGATATGCGGCCGCCCCCAATGCCGCGACCACGCGTCCGGCGGCCACCGTCGCGAAATTCGGTCCCGCGGCCTGCACCACCAGCCCGGCGACGAACACCACCATTCCACCCGCCAGCAGCACTCGGCGATCCCAGCTACCCGTCAGCGCGGCGATCACCGGCGACCCCACCGCGTACCCGACCGCGAACAGCGCGGTCAGCTGTCCCGCCGTGCTGATCGAGACGTGCAGATCGGCGGCGACCTCCGGGATCAGCCCCGCCAGCACGTAACCGTCCACCCCCAGGGTGAAGGTGCCGATGGTGAGGACGAGCAGGTGGGCGACGGTCAGATTCCGCGGCCCGGCCCCGGTTCGCGCGTCGACATCGACTCCGGTGCTCATCGCGGCCCACCCAGCATGCTCCCAGTCTCGGGGCGTCCACTCTGTCCAGGGTCAGCGACCCTAAAGCTCCTATCGCGGCCAAGCTTTCACCGATCCACGCGCCGCGAGTCGAGCGGCCCCCCGTGATTGCCCTCGACTCGCCTCGACCGCGGCATGATCGGTGGATGGAGTTCCAGCTCGCGATGTCGGCTCGGCCCGACAGTCATCGGTTCGTCGTCATGGTCGAGCCGGAGGGGATGGCCTACGGGTTTCCCGCGGAGGGCAAGGTCGTCCGGGTCTTCCGTGGCCCGACGCGATGCTGGCCGAACTGACCCACTATCCCGACGGGGTGGTCCTCTGGCGGCCTGCCGACACCGAGGTCTGGGCCACCGCGGCCGACGGGAACAGCGAACTCATCGGTGGATTCAGCGGCAACCCCGTTCCCGGCTTCGATACGGGCGGAAAACCGTTGGATCGACCGTCGCGGGGCCTGATCGAGCGCGTCTTCCACTCCCAGGCGCTCTGACCGGCGCACCCGAGGGTTGACGCGGTGACCGTGCGGGCGGACCATCGGTGGGGTTGCTGCTTCGGGGTGGGAAGGGTTGGCCGTGAACGTCAGTCGCCAAGGGTTTTTCGATCATCTCGACTGGTTCGACGAGGGGCACTGCGCGCAGCTGGACGAGGAGCTGGCGTGGGCGCGCGAGCACTGTCCGGTCGTGCACACCGGATTCGGCGGTGGCATGCATGTGGTGACGCGGTACGAGGATCTGGTCACGGTTGCCGCGCATCCCAAGATCTTCAGTTCGGCCATGCCCGGACTGACGACGGTCCCGGTCGCGCTGCCGCCCATCGACGTGGATCCGCCACTGCACCACGACTTCCGGGCGTTTCTGAACGGCCCGTTCGCCAAGCCCGCACTGCGCCGGTACGAACCCGTGCTGCGGCAGCTTGCCGACGAACTCATCGACCGATTCGCCGATCGCGGGCAGGTCGAATTCGTGAGCGAGTTCGCCATCCCGTTCACCGCGGGCGCACTGGCCAAGATCGTGCTCGACGACGACAACGAGGAGCGGCTGGCCCGCGCGGTCGATGCCGTCACCCAGGTCTCGGTGCAGAACACACCCGAAAGTTTCGCCGCTGTCGCGGGATTGGCCGCCGAACTCATGGCGGAGCGGGCCGCGGCACCCCGCGATGACCTGCTGCAATCCATCGTCGATGCCACGGTCGAGGGGGGCCGTCCACTCACCATGGAAGAACGGCTCGGAGTCGTCACCGTGCTCCTGCTGGGCGGTCTGGACACCACCCGCGGCGCCCTGGCCTATATCGCCGAATATCTCACCGAAATGCCCGGCCTGGAAGCGCGACTGCGCGAACCCGACTGGGCGACACGCGATCTCGACGAAATCCTGCGCTACACCTCGACCGTGAGCGTCATGGGCAGAGTAGTGGCCGAGGACAACGACCTGCTCGGCGTCCCCCTGGTGAAGGGCGATCGGATCGCGGTGCACTGGCGCTCCGCCAACCGTGACACCGTCCGCTTCGACAATCCCGAACAGCTCGACTTCGACCGTAACCACAACCCGCACTTGGCCTTTGGCATCGGCATCCATCGCTGCGTCGGCCGCCACTTCGCCCGCATGCAACTCGACATCGGCATCACCCGCCTCCTGGACCGCCTCACCGGTTTCCGCCTCGCCCCCGGCACCCAGATCGCTCGCTCGGTAGGCATCAGCGTCGGCGCGCCCCGCGAACTGCACCTCCAGTTCGACCGCGTCCGGAGCTGATCGGTGCCGCTGCCGCGTCAGCCCCGCGCCGCCGTGCCGAGCCGCGGCGCCTCGAGGGCGAACAGCCCCACCGACCGACCACTCGGCAGGTCGGTGGGAGTCGTGTGCGCGGAGGCGGCTCGAGGGGAGAGCGGTCTTCACGCTGTCACGACCGCCGAGCAGGGCCTCGGGAGACCGCGCAGCACGGGTCGAGAACGTTTCCGTCGTCACGACCCCAGGCCGCGGACCCAGCGTCGCGCATCGGCGGCCGATGTCAGGTGCACCACGGTCACCTCGGGGAAGCGGGCGATCAGCTCCTCGGTGCGCAGTCGCCGGGCCTCGTACTGGTCCCACGCCCACCGAATGGGGTGGTCCCGAGCCGGCCAGTTGCGGAACGATTCGCGATTACCGTTCCACAATTCCCGCCCGGTGATCGCGCGCGTGAACGAACGCCACAGGACCCGCCGCATCACCGTCCGCTTCGGAAGGTCCAGCCACACAACGGTATCGGCCCTCGTCCACAGCAGATCGCCCAGCCATCGGCGATACTGGTCTTCGGTCACCCACCGCGGACCCGCGGTGAACCCCTCGACCTCTACTTCGAACTCCGGCCGCTTCACCCATCCCGGCCCGTGATGCAACGCATCCAGTTCCCGCCGGGGTATCCCGAGCCGCTCGGCAAGCACGCCCGCCAATGTCGGTTTCCCCGCCCCTGAGATCCCGGCGATCAGAATCCGCTGCACCGACTCACCTTAGCGACCGGCCGAAAGCGCCGATCACCGTTCGGGGGGTCGTCAGTCCGGTCTGGTCGGCGAGCACGAGCTGGGCGCGGTCCCGGGCATCGAGTTTCGTCATCGCGCGACCGACGTGGGTGCGGGCGGTGGCGGACTGAGGAACATCGCCGCCCCGATCTCGTCGTTGCTCATGCTCCGGCCGACCAGGGCGAGGACCTCGCGTTCACGGTCGGGTGAGCACCGACAGCCGATCCGCGGGCGCGGCAGCCGGCGCTCCGCGGTGAACTGCCCGAGGAGGCCGCGGGTGACCCGCAGCGCCGGCACCGGCCTGCAGCGCGTCGAAGACGCCTGCATCCGGTTGACGACTTCGATCACCCGGACTCGTCCGCGTGGGCGGTCGCGCGGACGAGTGCGGCCATTCTGGCCAGGCGGCCGGGCGCGGACTGTGGCGGCCCCCGAACCGGCTCGATCGCACTCGTCGTTCGCCTGCCCCCGCGCCGACCGCTGGACCCGGGGAGCTCGGAAAGGTCTGCGGGACCAGCGGCCCAGCGGGATCGCGACAAGGCGGAGCGTTGGCGGCGCCGACTCACTGCCAGGGTGCCGCGCGCAGCTGGGCGATGTCGTGTCGGGTGCGTCCGCTCGCGGTGTCGGCGGCGCGACCGACCGCGATCATCGACATCACGACCCAGCCCGGGTTCGGGGCGAGCTCGGCCGTGATCGCGTCACGGTCGAAGGCGCGGAACTGGTGACAGGCCAGCCCGAGCGCTTGGGCCTGCACGGTGAGGTGGGCGACGGCCTGCCCCAGGTCGTAGTCGGCGAATTCCGAGTAGGGCAGATCGGTGTCGTCGACGAATCGCCGGGTCAGCGTGACGATCAGCAGTCCCGCGGCGGACGCCCAGCGCGCCGAACTCGGCGCCAGATACCGGGCGATCCGCTTGTGCTCGACCTCGCCCGGCCGAGCCGGATAGAAGCTCCACGGTTGCGAGTTGCCCGCCGAGGGCGCCCACCGCGCCGCCTCGAGCAGCAATTCGAGGCTCTCGTCGTCGACGGTTCCCGCCGGATCGAACGCGCGCGGGCTGTAGCGGTCGGCCAGCAGGGGATGCAAGCGGGTGGGGCGGGGCTGTTCGGAAGACACGTCCACTGCCAACCCCGCGCCGCGCAGTCCTATGCCCACCACGCGGACGGCGGGCCGGTCGCACGTGGCGGCTACGCGGGGACCGTCGCCGTGCGCCGGGCCCGCTGACGCGCGGTCTCGAAATGCAGTTCGGGGTCCAGAACGGCGGCCTCGCGCAGGAGCTTCACATCGTCCTGGTAGTTCATCGACGTCCGCCACGGCATCCGGTCCCCCTGGCTGGGCAACTCGGCCACGGCCCGCTGGATGTAGCCCGCGGCGAAGTCCAGGAACGGCCGGGTCGGCATCGACGGGTCCGCGACCTCGGCGCGCGCGATCCGGTAGTCGTTGTCGTCCATGTGGGCCAGCAGGCGGCAGAAGTGCTCACACAGCAGGCCGATCTTCAGCGTCCACGAGGAATTCGTATAGCCGATGGCGTACGCGAGATTCGGCACACCCGAAAGCATCAGTCCCTTGTAGGCCACCGTGTTCGCCACGTCGACCGCGCGGCCGTCGACCGTCACCGGGATACCGCCGAACGCCCGCACGTTCAGGCCGGTCGCAGTGACGATGATGTCCGCGTCGAGTTCCCGGCCCGAGACCAGCCGGATCCCGTTCTCGGTGAAGGTGTCGATGCGATCGGTGACCACCGAGGCCTGGCCCCGCCTGATCGAGGTGAACAGGTCACCGTCTGGCACGGTGCACAGCCGCTGCTCCCACGGGTTGTAGGGCGGGTTGAAGTGTTCGTCGACCGGATAGCCTGCCGGCAGCTGCTTGGCGTTGGTCCACCGGATGATCCGCCGCATCACGCTCGGGTACTTCTGCGACAGGCTCCAGACCAGCTTCTGCTGGGCGATGTTCTTGCGCCGGGTCAGGGCGTAGCCGCGTGCGTCACCGAGCACCCGCTTCATCGCGTTGGCGATCGCGTCCTTCCTCGGCACCGGCAGAATGTAGGTCGGGGTGCGCTGCAGCATCGTCACGTGCGCCGCGGACTCCGCCATCGCGGGCACCAGGGTCACGGCCGTCGCACCACTGCCGATCACCACGACACGCTTGCCTGTGTAGTCCAGGTCCTCGGGCCACTGCTGCGGATGCACGACGGTGCCCTGGAACCGGTCCCGGCCGGTGAACTCGGGGGTGAATCCCTCGTCGTAGCGGTAGTAGCCCGCGGCCGAGAAGATCCAGCTCGCGGTCAGCTCGAGGCGTTCGCCGGTATCGGTGCGGTCGACCTGCACCGTCCAGCGCGCCTGCTCCGAGGACCACGACCCGCTGACGACCCTGTGGTGGTAGCGGATGCTCTCGTCGAGCCCGTTCTCGGTGGCGGTTTCGCGCAGGTAGTCCAGGATGCGCGCGCCGTCGGCGATGGACTGCTCGTCGCGCCAGGGCTTGAACTCGTAGCCGAAGGTGTGCAGATCGGAGTCCGAGCGGATACCGGGGTAACGGAACAGGTCCCAGGTGCCGCCGAGGCCCGCGCGGGCTTCGAGAATGGTGAAGGTCTTGTGCGGCAGCAGGGTTCGCAGATATCGGCCCGCGCCGATACCGGAGATCCCGGCGCCGATGATCAGGACGTCGACATGATCGGCGGCGGTCGGCGTGGATGTCATAGCGGCTCCTTGGTCCGGCTCCGTTGCGCGAGTGCCTGCGCGGAGGGCGAGGTACGTGGCCGCGCCGGGCGGAACTGCGCCGGGGCGGGGTGTGTTGTCCAGAGTCGGGCAACACGACGTGCTTGCGCTACGACATAACGACGCAGCATCATCCACTGATGCGGCAAAATGATGCACGCGACGCACGCTGGCCCGAGCCCGGTCCGGAGATCGTCACCCTCATCCGGCAGGCGGCCGAGTCGGCACTGCGGCCGTCGGGGGAGTGGCTGGAGGAACTGCACGCGGCCTCGCTCGCCGGCGAGCGCATGCGCCGGATCGCCGAAGACCCCGTCCTCGCCGCGGCGGTGCGCCGCGCGAACCTGGCCAACATCACCCATTGGGCTTGGTCCAATGTGCAGCACCCCGGTCGCCGGGTCCCACCGAACCTGGGCCCCGAAGCCCTCTCCGCGGCCCGTGACCTGGTCCGGCGCGGCCTGGACGAGACCTCCCTCGACGCCTATCGCTCCAGCTACAGCGTTGTCTGGAACCGCTGCATGGAGATCTGCTTCGGGCTGACCGACGACCCCGCTCAACTCCGCGAACTGCTGGAACTGGCGTCGCTGTCGATCTCGACCTACGTCGAGGACACCGTCGCCGCCGTCACCCAGCAGATGAAGGCCGAACGCGAGGACCTGACCCGCGGCACCAACGCCGAACGCCGCGCCACCGTCTCACTACTGCTCGAAGGCGCGCCGATCCGGCGCGGAGAAGCCGAACGCCAACTCGGCTACCGCTTGACCGGACCCCACACCGCGGCCGTCCTCTGGGCGACCTCACCCGGCGCGAGCGACCAGCTCGAAGCGGCGGCGGAACTGCTCCTGCGAGTCGCCGGCGCCGCCCACCGCCTGACGATCGTGGCCGGCGCCGCCGCCCTGTGGCTGTGGTTGCCGGTCGACGCGGCACCGGAACTGGACCCGGTGCACGCCGGGCTCGCCGACGCACCGGACGTGCGCGTCGCCATCGGTCGTCCCGGCCTCGGCATCCCCGGATTCCGGCGCAGCCACCTCGACGCCCTCGAAACCCAGCGCATGCTCACCCGCCTCACCTCCCACCGCCGAGTGGCCCGCCACGAAGACGTCCAACTGGTCACCGTCCTGACCGCCGACCCGCTCCGCGCCGACGAATTCGTCGCCGACACCCTCGGCGCCCTGGTCACCGCCGAACCGGACGTGATCGAAGCCGTCACCACCTACCTCGAACAACAATGCAGCACCACCCGCACCGCCGACCGGCTGTACACCCACCGCAGCACCGTCGTCCGCCGCCTGTCCCGCGCCGACGAACTGCTGCCCCGCCCACTGGCGAGCAATACGATCGCCATCGGCGCTGCCCTCGAGGTGCTCCGCTGGACACGGTGAACTCACCGCCGAACCCCTTCGCCCGCAACGCCACTGAATTGACCTGCCGCCGATCAACTTCCGATGGCGGAGAAAAGGTCGGTACCCAGCGGCCTCTCCCGCAGCGCGTGAAATCCGGAGGGGTGGAGGTGCGTTCGGCGAGATCCCTGGCCCGCTTGACGAACATCCTCCGGACGCCGCCCCGGGCTCGACGATCTCCGATCCGCCGGAGTCGGCCTACGCCCAGTCGTCGACCCGCTCGGAGGGGTGCGCGCCCGCGCCCTACCTCCACTGGATCCGCAGCGGAAACCTGCAAAAAACAGCCATCTACCAGCCGATTAGTTCCTACGCAGAGTGGTGCGGTAATCTTTTCGAGCACCCGGCGACGGGGGCAAGAACGGGCTGTGGCGCAGCTTGGTAGCGCACCTGACTGGGGGTCAGGTGGTCGCAGGTTCAAATCCTGTCAGCCCGACAGTGGAAACCCCCTCTGACCTGGGTCGGAGGGGGTTTCTCCGTTTCGGAGATTTGACGTTTTTTGCCCCGCCACCACAGAAACCCCTCATTTTTGAATCTGATCGACCGTCCCAGTAGAAGTTCGATACTCCTCGTCTGGCCGGTTCTTTCGTTCGCCAGTCGAGGATCGCGCTACACCGTGGGCTGCGGTCGGAAGAGCGATCCGGGGCCGATCTGTTCGGGCCAGTCGCAGTGGCGTGGGGAAGGCTCCGTCCCGCTCTGCGTCGCGGCCGAAGCGTGGCGCGCCCGATCCAAGTGCCCAACCGCATAGGGTGGACAAGCCCGCGACGTGTCGGCGGCGCGAAAGTGAACGGGGAAGGTTCGCCTCGACCGGTCGACCGGTCGAGACGAACACACCGTCCAGGAAGACGAGGGCGAACGCCTACCCATCTCGCGGCAGCGCAGACACGCAAGACTTAACGGCCAGCAGTCCGGCCGACCCCCCAATGGTCGGACCAGGAAGACAGCGGCCGCTGCAGGGGCGAGGTCGGCCTGACCGCCGATAAGAGACCTTCTCAGTGGTCAGCTGGCCTCGAACGCGGTCCGAGCTACGTCGGGCCATCGCCGACGCCAGAGCATCAACAGCGAGGGAGCCTTCATCCTCGAATCGATCGAGTAGCCCACGATCCGGTTCGAGAACACGTCCTTGACCGCGCAAAGGTAGAGCTTCCCCTCATCGGTGCGATGCTCGTGAATATCGTTGAACAGCAACCTATTTGGCGGCTGGGTCGTGAGCTTCCGTTCGACGAGGTCGTAATGGACCGGTGGACCCGATCGGGGGGCCTTGGTACCACGCTTCTTGCCGAAACTGCTCGACCACTTGTTGGCCGAGCAGATCCGCCACGCGGGCCGGGCAGCCATCGGCTGGCCCGCGTCGGCGGCCTTGTCGGCGAGGAATCGGTACCCGATTCGAGGTCGTCGCGGTGGGCATCGAACAAGGCGCTGGCCCGGTATGTCTGCTCGAGTACGACGTCGGTGATCGGGCCGCGAGCCACCCGGTAGTACAGTTGGCGCGCGATGATCAGGACCCGACACGTCGCCGCGACGGCGATCCGGTCTGCGGCCAGCTCGCGGACGAGTGGGTAGTTGATGTCCCGCCGGGTCTCCTGCGACAAATAGGCTGCGGCCCGGCGAAGCATCTCGTTCTCCTGCTCGAGCAATCGGATCCGTTTCCGTCCTTCGCGTAGTTCGGCGTTCTCGGTCGCAGTGGTTCCGGATTGATGCCGTCTTCGACATCGGCCTGTTTGATCCAGTTGACCAGGCAGGACTCGCTGATCCCGAAGTCGGCGGCGATCGGCTTGAGCTATTGGCCTGGTCCTCGGTTGCGAGCGACCCGGACGGTGTCGTCGCGGAACTCTTTGGGGTAGGGCTTGGGCACGGGTACACCAGCAGTGCCGGGCCGGCACGACAGATCACGCTGGCACCCGATCCTGCAGCAGCCCCATCTCTTATCGACGAGAACTAGCCGACACAGTCAGAAGCCGTCCGCGCTTGTGAATCCTCAGGCTTCGCACACTGCGACATCTACAAGGGGCGGTAGCGATGGCTAAAGAAGATCTCACCTTCTGCCGGATAGATGAACCGCTGTGCGGCATGGTGGCGACCGTCGAGGATGATCGTCTGACTGGGGCAGAGTTCATGATTAGCGCGGCTATTTTTCTGGTATCGGTCGGCGTGGGGCTGGATTGGGTGGATTCTGTGCCCAAGAACGGCGGTCGAAGACCCCCCTCGGCCCGTTCGAGTCTGATGGAATCTCTGCCAACATAGAAGGGTGGGAGGGAAATCGGGAACCCGGGTGTTGGGCGCTGTGTGCGAAAAATGTGGCGCTCAGAATGTAGTCGGAGTCGCGATGGTGTGCGAAGAATCCAGGGTCAGCAGGCTTGCTTTTGGGAACCATGGTCCCGATTTGAGAGGACCTAATGCTCTATGTGCCTGATGGGGTTCGTGGTGGGATCGGGGCCCGCGAAACGCTGCATGCATATTCTGAAAAGGGGCCCTCAGATGACTTCTTCCATATCATTTGGTCCACCTCGTTGTGAAAGCGAGGTCGCCATCGATTCCCTGTTGCCGACGGTGCGGCGACTGCGGCACATCGCCAGAGCCCGATACCGCTGCGGTGTCGCCCGCCGGGCCTCTCGAGGTGTTGGTGACGCTATCTGCTGCGGGGCAACCTCGGACACCCGAGATGCCTCGGGTAGCGCCGAGACATTGTGGTTCATCGATGTGAGTTTCGGGCGTGAGCGATGACGGCACAAGTCGATCTCTACGTCATCGCCCGGCTGGACGTCGGAGATGTTGCTGTCGATGTCTACTTCTGCGAGGTCTTCGTTCACTCTGCCAACGGCTCCTTCGGCGGCCGAACCAGCGCAAGCTGGTCGAGGACCCTGCAACCGGCGCAAGATGTGTCGGCCGACCTGGACGGACTCGACCGGACGATGTCGGCTGCCGGGTACCGGCGTACTACCGGTTGGCGCGAGCGTGTCACCGCCAGTGGGGCGATGCGCTACTTCGCCGACGCGACAACCCGACTCGGGGCCACCGTCACCGGCCCCGTCGCTGCGGGCGGCCACATTCAAGCCCTCGAAATCAATCTGTAGCAATTCCTCAAATCCAGGGTGCGAGGGGGACTGTACGGACAGTTGACAGCGCTCATCGTGTCGGAGGCTCGTGGTTTGCTGGTGGTCGCTGACCGGAATGGCGTGAGAGGAACCGGATACACCTATGGCGCGCGTCGAGTGGACCCTGTTGTCTGGTGAACAGGTCGAAACGGTTGCTTCGATGCTGCTTTGCAGCGAGGTTCCCACAGCGCAGAGGCTTCGCCCTGGGCAAGGCGACGGCGGCATCGACATGTTCGTTCCAGGCCCTGAGGGGGTCCTGCGGTCTCGCACCGTCTACCAGGTGAAGAACTTCGCGACGAATCTGACGAACGGACAGAAGCGGCAGATCAAGCGATCGTTTACCCGAGTTCTTCGGACCAGCGAAGCCGAGGGGTGGTCGATCGACGAGTGGCATCTGGTTTGCCCGCTGCTGCCTACGCCCGCCAACCTGGCATGGTTCGCCGAGTTCACCGCGGATGCCGGATTCCCGTGCCGCTGGATGGATCTGGACCGGCTCAATCTGCTTGCCAGCTCGTATCCGAACGTTGTCGATTGGTATCTGCATGACGGCAGGCAGCGGCTGTCAGACGCGGTCGATTCGCTCGCGGCGATCTTGGCTGGTCGACAGAATCGCCAGCCCGGTGCGCCGCTGACGCCTTTCGATGTGCGATCGGATCTGGTGGGGATCTATCAGGCGATCAACGCGCACGATCCGCACTACCGGTATGCCGTTGAGGTCAGCCACCGGGCGCCATCGCACGAGTCTGCTGGCGATCGCGGGCTGACGGCGGTGTCGGCGGTGATGGTCGACGGTGATGTCTGGGTGATCACCAAGATCTACGCGCGAACGTGGGCCGCTCTCGAAGAGCGCCCGATCCCGATCAATCTCCGGCTGACAGCTCCAGCGGACCAGCCCGGATTGTGCGAGGACCTACAGCGGTTCATCGACTACGGGGCACCGTTGACGATGCCGCGCGGAGCCGCGAGCGGATCTTTCGATCTCCCCGCCGGGCTTGGCGGAGAGTTCCGAAATGGTGCCGTACGCATCGTGCCGATCACGATCGATGAGGCCGCTGTCACCACCGACCGAGGTCTCATGCTCTCGCTGCTGGATGCCGACACCGACAGCGTGCTGGCCGAGTTGAAGGTTCAGCGCACTGAACGCTCAGAAGGAGTCGTTGGCGTCCGCACGGTGTGGCGCGACTCCTCTGGGCTCGTTTCAGTGGAGACCGCGGGGCGGCGGGCCGACGACGGTGACGGTCTCAGCGTTGGAGTCGACATCTCGATGGCCATCGAGATAGCTGGCCGACCTCCCGAAGACATCGTCGATGCGCTGCGATTCATCTCCGCCCTGCACCACCCCAATCGCGTCGCACTCTCGAATGTCTATGGGCCGCGCGCCTTCGACACCACAACCACGATGACCGGCGACCCCGATCCCGAACTGCAAGCGATGGCCCGATCCGCGGCGGCCCTTGTCACCGTCCAAGAGCACGTACATCAACGCCTACTGATGCCTGCCCAGCTCACCCGCGAGCAAGCGAGAGACCTTATCCAGGCTGCCAACCTGCTGAGCGGGCAACTCGTTCATTGCACTTGGGACCAACTCCCGATCGCCCTCGACGAGCCGTCCACCTTCGCCGTCGACGACGAGTTCGACTTCTGCCTGATCCGCGATGTCGAGATCGAACTCGACACCGAGACCATCACCGTCGGCCGATCCGCATGCTTCATGCGCGGCCGGATCGTCGAAGCCGACGACGACCACATCAAGGTCACACCGACCCATCCACGCGCGGTTCTCGCACGGTACGTGGGGGAAGATTTCGACGGACACGTCCGCTACCGGATTATCCAGACCGATCAACCGATAGAGGCAGCCGCTCTTGGGCAGCCTGCGATGATCCGCTAGTTCAGGTCGCGTATCGACTGCGGCCTCACCGGTTTCGAACCGAAGCCGGGACCAGACACACGACAATCGGAAGGAACTTTCATGGCCTGGAATTCCGCAGGCGACACCGTGTTCGGGCCGATCGCCGAGATTCTGCTCGACAGCGAACCATCGCCCGAATTCATCACCCCTATCCTGACCGTCGTCATTCGCGAACTCTTCCGAAACGACTGGGGCTATGACGGTGCGCTCAGCTCCCTCTCCGAGTTCGCGAAGTACCCCGCGGTCGTCGCGGCCTTCAGAGCCAATGACGTCCCCGATCCAGAAGACCCTGAGTACGCGGTCATCGTCGCCGACCTCGAACGTGCTGCAACACCGACAGAAGTAGAGGGCTGAGGGTTGTCGGCTTCCGATCGATCTCGAAGTGGAAGTCCCTCTTCGGGAATTCGACCACTCCAGGGGCCTACCGTTCGCGAGCTGTCGGACGATCCACGCCCGCATCCGTTTCCTGAATTCGGCATGCGTCGATGTGTACATGCTGCACGCATGGTGCGCCCTCCATCAGACATGGCCGGGGCGGGCGGCGTCGTTGGTTCGGTGGCGCGCGCAAACCCGTTGCCGTTCAACACGATTCTTTCTGCGATGGCGGTGACGGTGAGGATACGCATCTTGCGTGGTGGGCCCTAGCTACGCCATGCGTTACCGTTCAGTGCCCGGGGTGAGCTCGGTCGACCCAGTGCGTACGCCCGTTCCTACCACCGCGGCAGCCCAGGACGACGACCGTCTTCGCAGATGGTTCCAGGTCGCCGGCATTGACGCTCGCGTGCCACTCGTGGGTTCTGCTTCGAGGCTTGAGTCCACAACTGGAATGTATGCGATCTGCATACATCTACGCTCATGCGCGCGTCACCAACCTCCAGCCCCGCAACAGCTAGCAGTCGAGCAACCCGAACGTGCCGGCAACGCGGCGGCGACTATGCGGTTGCTTGAACGAAGGGGCCCGACGAGCGAGTTCGGGTTCGAGCGAGGGGTGTTCGGCGTTTCGTGGTATCGCGCGCTTGTCAAGCCGGACACTTGCCTCTCGGTAGGCTGGATGCGTGGAAGCCCACACGTTCACGACCGAGAAGCTCGGACCGCACCAGTATGTCGTGAGCTGTTCCTGTGGCCGGTCCTCGACTGGGCATACCCGCGGTAAGGCCGAAGCGAAGGCCGCCGCCCATGCCCTGGGGTTGAACCGTGCGCTGTGCCCTCATCCGGAGAAGAAGGCCTACCCGACTCGGCAGGCTGTACTGAAGGGCAAGGCCCGCACCTGGAAGATATCGCCCGATGGTGATCCACGACTTCGATGAGAAGGGCATCGACGCGCTGGAACCAAAATGGAAAGGGGCAGGCCAGCGAAGACGGACCCGACCACGCGTGAGGCGGATCTGTCAGATCGCTCGGTTCTGGGCAACTCGCCCGGGTACCACACTGCCAGTTGTGTCCGAGGGCGGACGGTTGATCGATGCCGCCGTCGATGCGGCGTTGCCCGGTGCGGCCCCTGACGGCCAGGATGACCGACTCGATCGGCGATGATGAGGCCCGTGAACGGATCGCCGCATTCGTGATAACCGCGCCGCCGACCAAATGACGCTGCGATCCCCAGACCGACTGCATGATTGGAGAGGCCATGACCGTCGAATTCCCGCATCTCGACCTGTCTGCCGACGAGGTACTGACCACGACCAGGTCAGTGCGCAAACGGCTCGACCTGGAACGGCCGGTGCCGCTGGAGGTGATCACCGACGCTTTGGAGGTGGCGCTGCAGGCGCCGTCGGGCAGCAACATGCAGGGCTGGCATTGGATCGTGCTGACCGATCCCGAGCCCAAGAAGATCGTCGCGGAGTACTACCGCAAGTCCTACACCGCCTACGCCGCGGCGGGTGCGGCAGCACGGGCAGCGAAGCCGCCCAAGGATCTCGAGACCGCGGAGAAGGTGGCCTCGAGTGCGACCTATCTGGCGGAGGTGATGGAGCAGGTGCCGGTGCTGGTCATCGGTGCGATCCACGTGCCGGGTGGGCAGCTGCCGGAGGGTAACCAGGCCGGTCTGTGGGGCTCGCTGCTTCCCGCTGCCTGGAGCCTCGCGCTCGCGCTGCGCGAACGGGGCCTCGGATCAGCGTGGACGTCACTGCATCTGGAGTACGAACGGGAGGTTGCCGAGGCACTGGGAATTCCCGGGAGTGTCCGGCAGGGCGTGCTGTTGCCTGTCGCGTACACGAAGGGCACCGATTTCAAGCTCGCCAAACGCGCCCCGCTCGAGACCGTGCTCCACGTCAACAAGTGGTAATGCGTCTCGACAGGCCGATTCGCGACCGTATCGACCAGGGCTGGCGATCGAGAAGTTCTACGTACGTTTCTGCCTGCCTGTGTAGTGCGTCCCAGCTCGTCTGACGTGCCGGAGGGCTTGCGAGTAGCCGGTGTAATAGCAACCCCCGCCGGGCGGCGACCGGCATGTGAGCCGGGAGCCGCCCGCGGCATTGCGTTGCACGATCTGCACTACACGGGGCCTGCAGGCGATGACCATGCTGACTGTCGACACCGATCCTTCGCGCGAGCGAACTACCCGAGCCCTTTGTGCCGCTTCCGCGGCCACGAGAACCGACCAGGTCGGCTTTCACGGAGGGAGTACATCAGTGCGATCGTGATGGTCGAGGTCGCCATGCGGCGATCCTCGGCTCGGCCATTGCATGTCCGCAATTCTTCCGGCGCACATCATGTCCCGCGTGTGGTTGCCGAATTCGCCCGCAGTTCCAGGGGTGCGAGAATTGAGCGATGGATGACTACACCACTCACAAGGAGCGCGCCGAGGCGCTGCTCAGTGGCCTTGCCGCCGGCGACGCGGTGAGCGGCGCGGAGCGGCGGAACGTGATCGCTCAGGCACAGGCGCATGCTGCCCTCGCGCAGGCGGAAGCCCAGTGGGCGACCGCGGAGGCCATGCGCGCGCTCGGGACGTTGCTGGCGCGAAGCGCGGTCTGACCGACGCGGGCCGCACGCCAGGCTGGCGGGCCGAGGCGGTCTCGTGCCCGTCGGGCCGGCGGTTGTTGTACGGTCGGCTGCGGGATCAGCTCGTCGGCCACGCAGTTTCGTCGATCGCGAGCCACGGTGCGCCGGCGACGCGGGGCGGGGTCATATCGGCGATCGCCTTGGTGCGATGGTGAAGGTGGGATTGGTCGGTATAGCCTGCCTCGACCGCGGCATCTGCGGGCGAGCGACCTGCCGCCAGCAGGTGGGCGGCATGGTCGAAGCGGACGAGTTCGGACATCCGCTTGGGCGAGACTCCGATCCGGTTCCGGAAGTGGGACCAGAGTCGCTGGCGGGTCCAGCCGGTCTCGGTGGCGATTGTCTCGATGCGCAGCTGCCCTCTGCTCCGGACGGTCTGGTCCCAGGCGTAGACGAATTCGGGTGCTACCGCGAATTCGCCGGGCGCCCGGCTTCGAAGGAAGGCGCGTGTGAGGGCGAAACGGTCGTCCCACGACGGTGTCGAACGGAGCCGCTCGGTCAAGATGGTGGCGCTGCTGCCCCACAGTTGCGGCAACGATGTCACGGTACCGCCGATCATCTCGGTGTCTCGGAGAATCGCTGCGGCGGCGACGGGGGACAGGCGGATCTGCAAGACTTCGCCGGCCCCCGCGCTGGTCATTCGTAAGGCGCCGGCACGGAGTCCGATGACCGCGCTCCCCTCGACCGGACCTCCGGGGCTGGTGTAGGCGACTCCGTGCTCGGTGAGATCCAGCAGGATCGTGACCGAGGGATGCGGGATCATCGTGAGGTCCACGGGGCCGATGTCGTAGTAACGGAAACCCGCCATCCGGACTCCTGGAGTCGGGCGACCGGCCGGGACAGCGACCTCGACCCGGCTCCAGTCCAGTAGGCCAGTTGCGCTCATGCATCCCAGGCTAGCCGGATCGGGACAACGTGACATTCGTACAAGACGGTGCGACGAGCCCGCGACGAAGCTGTCGGCATGAACGAATCGAGCCCCACCCGGACACGCAATGAAACGACAGTCCACGGGTTGCACGTTGTCATCGACGGAGACCCGGCGGCACCGCCCTTGTTGCTCATCCACGGTTCGGGCGCAACCGGTTCGACGTGGTCGCCGGTGGTGCCAATGCTCACCACGGCGTATCGGGTGATCACGATCGACCTTCCGGGATGCGGCCGATCGGAGCCGGCGTCCACGTATGCCGTTCCACAGCAGGCGGATCGGACGGCGGCAGTGTTGGACGAGCTCGGGTTCCGGAATCTGAAGGTGGTCGGTCACTCCAGCGGGGGATACGTCGCTACCGCCCTCGTGGAGCGTCGCCCGGACCTGGTCGGCGAGCTGGTCCTGGTCAGCACAGGGCCGAGCCTCACAGCGCTCTTGCCCGAGCCGGCGATCATCAAGGCGCTCGCCTCGCCACCTTTCGGCCCGCTCGTGTGGGCGATTCGTACCGATTCGATGATCCGCCGCGGACTGGCAGCGACTGCGGCGGCCCCGATCACGGTGCCCGACACCGCTGTAGCCGATCTGCGAAGGACGACCTATCGAACGTTCCGCGCGATTCTCGCCGCCAACATGGACTACATCGCCGCGGGGACTGTGCCCGAGCGCCTCATCGCCACCCGGAAGCCCCTCCTCGTGATCTTCGGGGATTCCGACCCCCGGTGGGACCCGGCCTCGGCACACCAGTACGAGGCGGTGCCGGGTGCCGAGCTCCGATACCTTCGCGGAGTCGGGCATATGGCGATGCTCGAGGACAGCGATGCCCTCGCCCGCGCGATACTCGACTACACGCTCTAGAGGGCCTAAGGGTTTTCCCGTAAGTCCGGAATAGTCGCGTCGGTGTGCTCGTTTGCGTTAGTGGGTGTGGCGAGCTTGGCCAGAGTGTCCGTCGCCGCGTAGGCGGTAGTCCCGCAGGATCTTCCAGGTCTTCATCCGGGCGAAGACGTGTTCGACACGGGCACGGACTCTGCGGTGGGACTTGTTGTCGGCCTGTTTCCACTCCGACAGCTCGGCACCGGGTGCCCGGCGGTGCGCAGGCCCTGGTAACCGCCGTCGGCGATCACCACCACGTTGCGGCACGCTCCCACGGCCTACCCGCAACGGCCGATCAGCGCCGTCACACCGCAACCGGGTGATCAGATGAGCGAACGTGCGTGGCCGCAGCCCGGAGAACAATTCCACCATCACCGGATCAGCCGCCGATCACCATCGTTGGCACGATACCTGCTGCTGCTCAACGGCTTACGGGACAACCCTTAGGCATGCGGTTACGTGGATATACCGTTGTTTCGCCACTCTGCATTGATAGCTTCGGAGGATGGTCAGATCCTCGCGTGCCCTTCTCTGGCAGCCCGCAGCCTTCCCGCTTTCGGCACAGCAGGTCAAGGACGCGTACGCCCGCGTCAGGGCATCACTCATCGATGACGCACTGTTCATCCAGGACGCAGCCCGGTATGGCGTCACGGTCGACGAGCTCGACCAGCGAATGCAGCAGCCGCCCGCCCGGCTGGACAGCGGAACGTCGTGGGACTGGCTCGACGGTCCGGAGCACTATCGATGGGCTGTGTTGCGGGTTCTGGTAGAGGCGTATCCGTCAGCCGACCGGCACGAACTCGCAGGACCTGTCCTGGTGCAGGGGAACGCGGTCCATGTTGTCGCAGGCGACGTTCAGGTCGATGGGGACCTCGTACTGGAGGAAGGGGCAGTGCTGTTCGTCCTGGGCGGACTGTCGGTGAGTGGGGCGCTGGTGTGCAGGCCGTGCTACTCCGTGGTCGCCGCGAGGGAGATCGAGTGTGCCGATGGTGCCACCGGAGGCGAGGTCTTGGCGCTGGGCGGCATCCGGTGTCCGGGCACCTTCTTTTTCGGTCACAACGATTACTCCGCACGTGCAGCGTCGTACGACGGCGACGTCCTCGTCGACTTCGAGCGCTACAACGCGTTCGGCCGTGTCGCCGTCCGGGAGCGGGTAACCGACTGGGACTTCCCAGCCGCGGCCCGCGTCCTGGGGCTCCCCGACGACGAGGACGATTTGCTGGACGCGTACGCAGAAAAGCTGCTGAGCGGACAAAGTACGGCATAGCTGGATGCGCACGGATCGGCAGCCACCAACCGCGGCCATCTGGGAGAAGGAGTCCTGAGCGACCGGCGAAGGGGGTATAGACGATGATCTGTCCGAGACGCGAGGCGCCGATTCCCCAAACGTTCGGTGAAAGACTGCCCAGGATCGGGGCGAGGTAGAGTCCGCCGAATATGGTTCCTTCCAGCAGAGCGCCGGATGATCGAAACGCCAGTGCGTCCGGGTCGTCCATCGAATCCTGGACGATCTCGGCCACGGTGTTGTGCTCGAGCCGCAGGAAGATTCGCGGGAGCTTCGACCACCGGTAGGCGCTGTCTGAGACTCGAATGTCGTGGACCGAGTGACTCGGGAACAACGGCTCGTGCGTGCCGTCCGGACGTACATCTGCAACGGAACCTGAATCTTCACTGCCTCCCCATTTCTCCACGCTCGGCGAGCAGCCCACCCGACGACGACACGACACTGTGCCAGGCCAGGCCGCCTTCATTGCGACCGATCCTGCACTGTCGCAGCGAATCTAGATCAGCTTCCGATGTTGGCCGCCGGCCTGTGCATCGTCTCGCCGGGATCGACCTGTGTCGGTTTTCCAGGGACGCGCGGCGGGGCAAGCCGGTGGCTGTCGGATCAGTTGCCTGGCGGCGCGATGATGAAGCCGACGATGGCATCCAGACCCGGCTGGTATCCCTCGGTGGTGTCGACCGTCATCTGCGCGACGTCCAAATTCACCGCGACGAAAGAGTCGGCGGTGCGGGTTCCGGTGGCGATCTCGGCGAGGATGTCGGCGTCGTTGTGTGCGCGTCGGTGAACATCGCGGTTGGCGCGATGGGCGATGCGGTCGCGACGGACATGCTGTGGCGAGGTGCAGTGGATGATGCGGACCTGCGCGAGCGCTGTAAGCGGTATGAGGTTGGGGCGCCAGAGTTTGTCCTGGAACGCCGCTTCGGCGACGACGGTGACGCCTGCGCGAGCGAGTACGGTGAGGGTGTCGAAGAAGGCGTGCAGGGCGGGGATGTCGAGGTCTCCGTAACCTGTGTCGCGCGGACCGGTGGCGGCGACCATGCCCTGCTTGATCTCGTCGCGGATGATCGCCGGAACGCCGATCTTGTCGGCCAGGGCGTGGGCGAGCGTGGATTTCCCCGATCCCGGGGGACCGGAAACGACGGCGAGCGTGGGCGCCCCAGGTGACATGGCCATGGTGCACTCTCGCATGTCAGGCCTTGGCAGCGGTCTGTCGTCCCCGGTGGTCGGCTTGGTGAGTCGGAAGTCGATGAACCGGGCGAGGAGTGGGTTCCGTACTGGGCGGGGTGAGTGCAGGCCATCTCGGCGCGATCGGCAGTGTCGGGATGATCGCCGCAGCGGTGGCCGACAATCCGGCTTTGTTGTTCGTCGCGTTGTTCGTCTACGGCGCGGGCACAGCCACCAATTCGCAGGCCCGGTATGCCGGAGCGGATCTGGCCGCCGCGCACCATGGTCGGGCGGTGTCGACGGTGCTGGTCGCGACCATCTTGGTGCTCTCCTGTGTACATGCTCGCCCACGGTCACGGCACAGCGGCTGCGGGCATGGTGATCGCGGTCCATGTCGGTGCGATGTATCCGCCCTCGCCGCTGACCGGGTGGCTCGTTGACCGTTTTGGTCGGCTGCCGGTCGCGGGCGCGTCCGGGATCGCGTTGCTCGCCGCCGGGTTGCTGGCCGCGCTCGCGCCCTGGGATTCGGTGGTGTTGCCGGCGGCGGCGTTGGCCGGGGGTCGAAACCCCTGATTTGGTCAGGAGTTTCGGACGAGTGTCAGGACGGTGATTGCGCGGTATCGGCGAACAGTTCGAGCAGGGTGCTCCAGCCGCCGCCGCGTTCGACGATGGTGTCCTGGATGGCTTTGCCGTCGACGAGCCGGTCGAGGTGGCGGTGTTCGAGGGTGACGGTGGTCTGCTCCGGCCCGTCGGCGGTGAAGCGGACCTCGATCTCGCTGGCCCGCGCAGGGTCGGGGTCGTATTCCCAGCGGCCGTTGATCTGCCAGGTCACCACGAGCCGGTGCGGTGGCTCCCACGCCAGTACCCGGCCCCAGTCGCATTCGGTGCCGTCGACACCGCGTTCGTACCAGCGTCCGCCCTCGCCGGGTTCGAGGATCGCGTCGGCCATCTCGGACGTGCCGATGTGATAGGCCGCAGGCCACCAGCGGCCGAAGGATTCGGTGAAGAAGGCGAACGCGCGTTCCGGTGTCATCGCGACGGTGGCTGTGCCTTCCAGGACGTTCAGTTGTCCGGTGCTGGTCATGGTCGATTCTCCTGTTCGGGGTCGGTCGCCGTCTGCTCGGCGGCCTTCTGAAAAGCGGTCAACGCCTCGTCCCAGATGTTCTGAAAATAGGCCTGGATCGCGGCGAGGCCTGCGGGATTGATGCGGTAGATGCGCTTGGTGCCCTCCGGCGTCGCCACGACGAGACCGCCTTCCTTCAGGACACGCAGATGCTGCGACACCGCTTGGCGGGTGACTGGTAGCGACTCGGCCAGTTCGCCCACCGACGACGGTCGCCGGGCGAGTCGTTCGAAGATCGCCTTGCGGGTCGGATCGCCGAGAATCGCGAGATCCACATCTTTGAAAGCCTTCACTTGCGTAAGTGTGCGCTTTCAAAAGTGGACGCGCAAGACCTGGGATACGGCGCTGCCCTCGGTCGCCTGATGGCGCGAACGAGGGCAGCGGTACCGGTAGGTGTCAGGAGGGTTGTCGATGGGCCGGGGGATGGGTTTCATACATGCGGACCCCGACGATCAGCGCGGTGGCGGCGCTGATGGCGGCGGCGGCCCAGACGGCGGCGTGCAGGCCGAGCAGGTCGGCGACGATGCCGCCCAGGATCGCGCCGACCGCGTAGCCGAGGTCGCGCCAGACCCGGTACACCCCGACCGCGCGCCCCCGCCACAGCGGATGCGCGACATCGCCGATCACCGCCAGCAGTGTCGGGTAGACCATCGCGGTTCCGGCGCCGAGCAAGACGGCGCCGAGAGCCCATCCTGTGAACCCGTCGCTGGTGGCGATGATCGCCAGCGCGGCGGCTTGCAGGGTCATGCCGCCGGTGATGAGGTGCTTGCGGCCCCACCGGTCCGACAGCGCTCCGGTGAGGAGTTGTCCGGCGCCCCACACCCCGGGGTAGAGAGCGAACAACAGCCCGATCTGGCCCACGGACAAGTCCGCGGTGGCGAACAGTAGTGGGAACAGTCCCCACGACAACCCGAAGTTGAGATTGTTGACCAGTCCGGCGTGGCTGGCCGAGGACAGCGCGGGTTCGGTCACGCTGGTCGCGATCGCGATCTGGCGGTCGGTCAGGTCGGCGTGGAGGTGGTCGTGCAGGCCGTCGGCTCGCGGAGTGTGCGCGGCGGCTTCCAGGCGGGCGTAGTCGCGGGTTTCGCGGATGAAGAAGCCCGAGATGGCCAGGGCCAGTGCGGTGTAGGCCAGGCCGAGCAGGAACGGGGCAGGGCGTAACCCGAAGTGTTCGGCGAGATATCCGGCGAGCAGGGAGCTGATCGCGACCGCACCGTATCCGGCGGCTTCGTTGAGGCCCATCGCCAGTCCGCGCCGGCTCGGGCCGACGAGGTCGATCTTCATGACGACGGTGGTGGACCAGGTGAGGCCCTGGTTGATGCCGAGGAGCACGTTCGCGGCCACGACCCACCCCCAGCTGGGGGCGGTGATGAGCATCAGCGGCACCGGGATCGCGAACAGCCAGCCGATCAGCAGAACGGGTTTGCGGCCGTAGCGGTCGGAGAAGGTGCCCGCGAAGTAGTTCGCGATCGCTTTGGTGATCCCGAACGCGGCGACGTAGGTGAAGATGAAGGTGTAACCGGTGAGCCCGAATTCGGACTCCGCCAGCAGCGGCAGCACGGTCTGCTGCTGGCCGACCATGCCACCGACGAGCGCGTTGACCGCGACCAGCAGCGTGAACTGGGCGGCGTTCTCCCGCAGGCCGAGAACAGGGGTCCGCACGCTCGGGCGCAGGCTCATGCTCCGGCCGCCAGATCCTGGCCGAGTGCGGCGGCGTAGTCGGCGGGTGAGCCTTCCAGGATGCGGATGTCGGTGCGGCCACTGCGTTCCAGGATGCTGGCTGCGGTCATGGCCCGTTCGCCGTGCCCACACATCACCGCCAGCGGCCCGGCCGGAACATCGACCAGATGGGCAGCGAGAGTGCCGAGTTCGAGGTTTCGGGCGGCAGGCACGTGGCCGGCGAGGTACTCGCCGCGCTGGCGGATATCGAGCACGGTCGGAGCGGGGTGTGCGGCGAGCTGGTCGGCGCCGACCAGCTGCGCCTTCTCGACCGGACCGCTCCAGGCGCTCATCCCGTCGGCGAGTTCACCGGCAAGGGTGTCGAATCCGACTTTGGCCGCCTCCCAAGCGATGTCGATGCTGTCCTGCGCGCGGTCGCGGACGATGATCACGGGCCGGTCGGGGTCGGCGAGCCAGCCCAGCCAGGTCGCGAACACCGGCCGCAGGGTAATCGACAGTGCTCCCGGGATGTGGCCTGCGGCGAAATCGGCGGCCGGGCGGGCGTCGACGATCTGCGCGCCGTCGGCGATCAGTTCGCTGACCTGGTCGCTGGTCAGCGGGGTCAGGGTGGGGGAGTCGGCGAGGACGGCGGGGCCTTGGTGGTTGATTTCGCCGAGGCGCAGGAAGTAGTCGGGGAAGGTTCCGAGCGAGGCGAGCAGGGCCTCGACGAAGGCGTCCTCGCCGTCGACCTGCAACAGCGGATTGGTCGCACGCTCGCGGCCGATGGTGGTGGTGCGGTCGGTGCCGGTGGCTGCCGAGCAGAACGAGCCTGCGCCGTGGGTGGGCCAGACCTGGGTGTCGTCGGGCAGTTCCATCAATCGCTGCAGCGAGTGGTACTGCGCTCGGGCGAGGGGGACGGTTTGCTCAGGGCTGACCAGGTCGGTGCGCCCGGCGGTGCCGACCATCAGCGAGCCACCGGTGAACACACCCTGCAACTGTTGATCCGCATCGCGCAGCAGGTAGGACAGGTGCTCGGGCGAGTGCCCCGGTGTCGCAAGCGCTTCGAGGACGAACGCGCCGACGGCGACGGTCTCGCCGTCGGCGAGCGCGGTCACGGCGAACCCGCGAGCCCCGACTTCCGGGGCGATGACGATGGCACCCTCGGTCTCGGCGAGTTCCCGTACGCCCGAGATGAAGTCCGCGTGCAGATGGGTCTCCACGGCATAGGCGATTTGCAGGCCGTGACGGCGAGCTTCGGCCCGCACCCGCCGCACGTCGCGTTCCGGGTCGATGACCAGAGCGCGCCCGTCGCCGAGGTCGAGCAGATAGGTCGAGTTGCCCAGTCCTTCATCGATGACAGGGATCAGGGTGAAGTCGGTGGGCATCGCGCACTCCTCGGTCGCTGCTCGTCTCCGTGCTGATATTCCAATCAACCATGGAATATAATAGAGACTATTCCATGGTTTCATGGAAGACAACTCTCGGTGGCAATCGGTACGGCCGCGATGCAGGCACGTACCATATTCCACAGATGATTGGAGGAACCGTGAGTGTTGATCGCACCGCCGCGAAGGCGGCGCTGTACGAGTCGTTCGCTGCCAGCGGTAAGGCTCTGGGCAGCGGCAAACGACTCGAACTGCTCGATCTGCTGGCCCAGGGGGAGCGCAGTGTCGAATCGCTCGCCGCCGCTGCCGGGCTGAACCTCACGACCGCGTCGGCGCACTTGCAGACTCTCAAGCAGGCCGGATTCGTCGCGACCCGCCGTGAAGGGGTGCGCATCCACTACCGCCTCGCCGGTGAGGACGTGGCGCAACTGTTCGCGTTGCTGCGCAAGGTCGCCGAAGCTCACCAGCCTGCTGTGGCACCGGCCCGCGAGAGCTACCTAGGTCCCGCGGACAGCCCGGAGATGACCCGCGAGGAACTGCTGGCCCGCGCCGAATCCGGAGACATCATCGTCCTGGACGTGCGCCCCGCGCCGGAATATCAGGCAGGCCACATCCCCGCTGCGGTCAACATCCCCGTCGACCAGCTGGCCGACCGCATCGCCGAGCTCCCCGGCGACACCGACATCGTCGTCTACTGCCGCGGCGAGTACTGCGTACTGGCCCACGATGCCGTGCGCCTGCTCACCGACCATGGTCGCCGAGCGATCCGCCTCCACGACGGAATGCTCGAATGGCGCCTGGCCGAACTCCCCCTCGCCTTCGCATCCGCCTGACGGGCGCACGGCCCGGCATCGACACGGGCCCGCAGCGGCGTCGCGTCCTGCGCAGTCGAAGGGCTGCGCGAAACAACCTCGGGGCGCCCAATCCGGCGGCGATCGCGGCTAGCGGGACCACGACATCGACCCACGGGTCGCGAATCGGACGATAGCGAGCGACGCCGTCGCGCATTTCGATGAAGCCCAACGGCCGCACGTCCATCCCGCCGCCTTCAGCGACCTTGTCGGCACCGGATTCGCGCCCGAGACCTCCGCCGAAGCCGAACCCTGCCCGCGCGACCGGTATCACCGTGACCGCGTCGACGGTGACCGGCGCACCGAAAACCGTTGCCGCGTGCGCGTTTTCTCCCAGTCTGTCGAGCATTCGTTCCAGCAGTTGGACCGACATTTCGGCGGCGCCAGATACTCCGGGCGAGGCTTCGGGCATCACGGGGCCGGTCACGACGGACGCCGATCGCGCAACACGGCGGTGCCGAGGACGTGTTCGGCCGCCGGCAACGGAAAACTGGTGTCGGGGAACCGGACTCGCTCGCATTCGGTGACAGTGAAGCGTGCGTCGGCGAGGGCGCGCAGGGTGTCGCGGCCGGTGTGGCAGCCGCCGTTGAGCGGGGGCCAGATCGTGGCATCGAGGACGTGCTGCGCTCGCCGCATCCGCGCCGACTCGGATCGGACGTGCTCGAAGAACCGCAGCGTCCCGCCCGGCTCGAGGACTCGGGCGATCTCGCTCAGGGCGGCCGACTGGTCGGGCACCGAACACAGCACCAGACTGGTCATGCAGCGACCCGTGCGAAGGCCGTGCGGCTGGTTCTCGATCACCGTGAGGACTACGCCACCGAGCGGGCGGCGATCAAGGCCGTGTCGTCCCGGTGGGGGATGACCGCGGAGACGCCGCGGAAGTGGTTCCGCCAAACCGAGGTCGATGAGGGTTAGTCCGACGGCGTTTCGACGAACCCGACGAGCATGGTCGTCGCAAACCCGAATCGCTCTATGGCGCGGAAAAGATATGGGGCGGCCATCTGCGACGCGAAGGCATCCCGGTCGCCCGGAGCGCGGCGGAGCGGTTGATCCGTGTCGACGGATGGCGGGGTGTGTCGCGGCGCAAGGCAATTCGCACTACCGAGGCCGAACCGGGCGGGACGCGGGCGGCGGATCTGGTGGACCGGAATTTCCGGGTTCCGGCTCCGAATCTGCTGGTCGTCGCCGATTTCACCTACCTGCGATTGGTCAGCGGCGGGTTCGTCTACACCGCGTTCGTCGTCGACGCCTACGCCGGGCGGATCGCGGGCTGGGAATGCTCGCCCAGCAAACAGGCCGCGTTCGTGGAGTCGGCTATCCGGCAATCTGCCGCGCGGCGGGGGCGTCAGGGACGGCCGTGGACCGGGTCCACGATTCACCGCAGCGACGCCGGATCTCAATACGCGTCAGTGAAAGACATTGAGACACTGATTCGTTCGGGGATCCTCCCGTCGATCGGCTCGGTTGGGGACGCCTTCGGCAATCCGCTCGCCGAGACCACGATCGGGCTCTACAAGACCGAGGCGGTGCGTGGTGATTACTCATCGAGCCGTTCGAGAGCCAGACGCACGGCCTTCTCGCGAACCTCTGGTGAGTACACGCTTCGACATGAGACGAAACCATCTTCCTCAAAGACGGAAGCGGTCCCAAATCGGTTCAGTTCTTCTCATACCCGAAGATTTGACGTGGTTTTGGTCAACCTCCACAGAAACTCGACAATGTCGATTCTGATCGGGCTCCAGTGGGTCGGCGCCCGTGCCGGCAAGGTCGCCGTTCGGGTGTGGTGGGGCGATCGATCTGGCGTCCCCGATGGCGCTGCTGCTGATCACAGTCCTAGTCGGATGCGATTACACAGCTCAGCGTTGTCGGCGGGCGGCGGTTTCGAATTGTTCGAGGGCTTCGAACGCCTCGCAGCCATAGACGACCGCGGGGCCGCCGCCCATCATGATCGCCACGCCGATGGTTTCGACGACCTCGGCGTGGGTGGCGCCCGCGGCGATGGCGTCGTGGACGTGGTAGGCGATGCAGCCGTCGCAGTGCACGGCGATGCCGATTGACAGGGCCATCAATTCCTTTGTCGCACCGGTGAGCGCTCCCGCACCGATTGCGGCAGCGTGTAGTCCGCCGAAAGACCGCATGGTCGAGGGGATTTCGCGACCGAGTTGGTTCATGACCGCGCGCAGGTGGTCGTTGATCTCCGGATAGTCCTTGCTTGTCATCTCGGCTCCCTTCCACGTGGTGCGTGGCGTGTCTCGTCGTCGATGGGGTGATCGTATGGCCCTGTCCAGGTGCGGCGACACGGCCGAAGCGCCCCTGGACTGGTGACGTCGGACCCTGGCCGGTCTGCACGGCCGTGCGACAAGCTCGGGGCATGCAAAACGCCGATACCACGACGTCGTCGGCCGCGCCGACGATCTACACCGTCACTGCCGCCTCGATTGCCGGGGCCGGGCCCGCTCAGGTGCACACCGGCCAGGAAACTATCGATCTGGACGCCAGCTGGGGAAAGGCGCCGTCAGGGCTGCCGGGTCCGGCGCACCTGCTGGCTGCGGCACTGGCGGCTTGCCTCTTGAAGAACCTGGCGCGTGCGGAGGATCTGCTGTCGTTCAGCTACCAACGCGCCGAGGTACAAGTGACCGCCCGTCGTCAGGACGTCCCGCCGAAGTTCGCCGAGTTCACCTACCAGCTGCGACTGGTCACCGACGAGCCCCAACGACGTCTGGACCTGTTGCAGCGCAATCTGGCCGGGTACGGCACCGTGTACAACACCCTCGCGGCTACCTGCGAGGTCCACGGCTCCGTTGTCGCCGTACCGAGCGGCTCCTGACACCGTCGGAATCGATCAATCCAGCACGGTGGCAGTACGAAGCAGCCGGACAGCAGACCTGGTCGGGGTCCCGGCGTTCATCGGCGTCGCCGAATCAGGCACAAAGTCGCGATCGCATGAGCTGGGCAATCCCACCTTCGGCATTACGACACAGGTATCGCGCAACGACCAGCGCGGCCGCGGCTGGTGACTCGCCCAGGTCGTGGACGGTCGTGTTCGCAGTCGGACATACTCGCCCTCGGCCGGATGGCGTGGGCGATGCCCTCGTGGACGTCATCCGTACCGCGAGCCGTGGCTACATCGGCTCCATCGGCGGGAAGACGCCCCATTCGTGCATCAGCATCATCATGGCGTGCAGGATCTGATGGATCTGGTATCCGAGCATCGCGTGTTTCCTCCTCCGGTCGCGCGGAGTGCGCGACTCACCGTTCGACTGTGCGCGTCCAGGGAACAAAGCGAACAGGGTCGGAAGACTCTCCTGGATCGCCACAGGTCACGCCCTCGTTAGCCCCGTCATCGACGCGGCGGTGACCATGACATGCCGTCGCCCGGCTGACGAGGACACGAACGACGAATGGCCCCCCGACGTGAGTCGTGTGCCCCTGTCGCCCGCCCGGCGGTGCACGCATGCTGGCAGCAGCGAGGACTGGACGTTGGTGGCTACGGTGCGCCGAGCAGTTCTGTGACTGCGTTCCAAATCAGGTTCGATACTTCGACCCGGTCGGCTCCTCGGTCTACGGCGTGTTTGATCTGCCATCCGGAGAACTGCGGGGCGAACCACAGCAGTCGGACGAAGTCGGGGTGAAGCCGTTCTCGTTCGGGTATCTCGATCGTCTGGAGGAGCTCCAGGTACGCGTCACCCAGCTCGGAGACGAATCTGTCGTCGCGGAGGTCGCCGAGGTATCCGCGTTCTGGGTCCCAGGCTGTGTCGAGTGCTTCCAGAACTGTGGGGGAGTCGTATTTCATTGCCAGAATCCCATGATCGCTTCGGGTGACTGCGTGCACCATCGTCGAGCCGGGGCGCCGGACGGCCGGGTTCAGCAGGCTCCTTCCAGGCTGGAAAGTCGGTGCGCCAGCAGGAATTCCATCATTCTGCGTTGCAGGGCCAGACCGCTGGTCGATTGCATCAGTAGTCCGCCGCCGATGTGATCCGGTCCGATCGGTGTGACGAATTGGGCCAGCTCGCAGCCCTGGCTCGAGTAGTGCTCGATAGTCGCGGGCACCGGGTCGGCGGTGGTGGTGACGGCGGTAGGGGTGTCCGCGAGGGTGCGGATGCCTGCCCGCCGGTCGGCGCCGAGCCACTGCAGGATGTTCGCGCGTCCGATCGGGTAGAGGCTGGTCTGGTCGGCCAGATCCTGGAGGAAGAAGGCGGGCACCGGGCGGGCGCGCGGGCCCATGGCCTCGATAATGCCGGCGCCGGTGATGTCGGTGTATGGCGGCTGCGGGTTGATCCCGTACGGCCCTGCGGCCATCGGTGCGATCGCGGCGTACAGGTCCGGGTAGGTGGCGGCCATGACCGTGCTCATGCCGCCGCCCGCAGAGTAGCCGCCGACATAGACCCGGTCGCGATCGAGCCCGAACTCCTGGATCAGGGTGGTGGTGATGCCCGCGACAATCGACGGCTCACCGGTCTCGCGCTGCTGGTTGGCCGGATCGAACCAGTTCCAGCAGTGGCGCTCGTTGGCTGCTCGGGTCTGGATCGGGTACGCGAGAACGAAGCCCAATTCGTCGGCGACCCGCGTCAGCGCGAACCCGTTGCCGGCCAGCTGCGCCTCCGGATCGGTACAGCCGTGCAGGTAGATCATGAGGGGCTTGCCCGCAAGATCGCCGGGCGGGACGTGTAGGTAGTAGTCGCGGGTGCCCGCTGCATTGGTGTAGCTGCGCTGGGTGACCTCGGACGCGTGTGCCTCCGGGCCGCTCAGCGCGCCCAGGCCCGATACCAGCACCGCCAGGGCGACCGGGGCAGCGAGACGGCCCGGTGAGATGACGTGCCCGCCGATCCGCCGCAGCGCGGCGCGGATGGATTCGAGGGCCGGCTTTCGCGAGGAGTCCGTCCGCAGACTTGTGTCGATCGACTTCATAGATTCCCTTCCCTGGTTCGCCCTACAGTGCCGCACCTGTCGCGGCTGATCCAGCGTTCCAAGATCGGCGAGCGTTCGTGAGCCCATTGTCTTGTCCGCGGACCACGGCGTCCAGGTACGGGCGCGAGGCCCCGGCTGGGATCCGCAGGCTCTCTTCACGTTTCAGTGTCCCGAGTAGCGCAGGTATAGGCGGAAGATACAGCGGTGCGTCGGTGAACCCGCGGTGTGCCGCGCCAGGGACAGTGAGTCGGTAGTTGGGTTCGGCGGCGGTGGCCAGCACATGCCTGAGCGCATCCGCGTAGCGCTCGTCCCCATCGGTGCTGCCGGTTCCCTGCCCCGATACGAGGGCGAGGACGGGGGCCCGCCCGTCGAAAGCAATGCGAGGAGGGCCTCCACGTTGATCGCGGCGTCGAATCGGTTGTCCTGCGCGGCGGCGAGTAGCGCGGCGGCAACCCAGTGAGTGACCGCCCACCGCCGCGTGATCCACATCGAGCCGGCCGGCTAGTAGCCCTGCAGCGCCGACGTCGGAAAGCTGACCGCAGTCGATGTTCTCCAGTGTGTCGAGCACCATCCCCGTCCGGGTTCGGTGGTGGTGACCGCTATTTGGCGGGGGTGTAGATCTGGTTGATCACGCCGGTGCTGAACGCCTCGGCCGAGGCGAGTTTCAGCTCGACGCTGTCGTCGAGCTTGTCGAACCAGCGTGCACCCTTGCCCAGGACGATGGGGTGGACGAACAGCTGCAGCTGGTCGAGCAGGCCTGCGCGCAGCAGGGACTGGACCAGGGTGAGGCTTCCGGTGATGGCGATGTCGCCGCCGTCGGTGGTCTTGAGTTCGCTGATCCCGGTGAGGACGTCGCCGCCGATGATCTCGGTGTTGTTCCAGGTGGCTTCGGTGAGCGTGGTGGTCGCGACGTACTTCTTCTGGTTGTTCATGAAGCCGGCGAACTCGTCGTCGCTGGTGGGCCAGTGGGCGGCGAACTCCTCGTACTGCACCCGGCCCAGCAGCATGGCATCGGAGGTACCCATACCGGCGCCGATGGCGGCGCCCATCTCGTCGTTGAAGTAGGGGAAGTGCCAGGTGTCGGGGGCTTCGGCGACGCCGTCGGCGGAGACGAAGAGGCTGGAAATGATCTTGCGCATCGGATTCTCCATCAGTGGTGGTCGTTCTCGGCCGATCGGTCGAGAGAGTGTGGGTGAGCAGTGGTGCTGGGTGGTGAAGGTCAGTGCAGCGACGTCGCGACCGAACGCAGCCCGATCACGACGGCCGCGGCGACAACGAGGTGCATCAGCGCCAGGCAGACCGAGCTGGTGGTGGAGTCGAAATCGGTCACCAGCGGGCCGATCCCGGTCGCCAGGGCCGCCACCGCGCCGATGACCGAGGCGACGGTCAGGATGCGGCGCCAACGCAGCGCCAGCACCGTCGCCAGCCCGAGTCCGACCAGCAGCGGCAGCACGGTCTCGGCTGCGACCCACATCAGTGTCGCGGTGGCGGTGGTCCCGTTGCTGAGGTAGCTGAATTCCGCACCGGCGGCCGAACCGGCCAGCCACAGCGCCAGATTCGCGCCCAGCGCTGCGGCGGTGGTGGCGGCGATGACGAGCGCGGGGTGGTGGTGGTGCGCTGCGGGGTCGAGGGTGGGAGCGACGGGGGTAGTGGTGGTCATGAGCAGGTCCTCGGCTCGATTCATAGCGTGTACTGTACCGTACAGTTCTGAGTGAACTGAACAGTACGGTACACTGGTGTCGGTGTCAACAGATCCGAGAATCCGACATACCGGAGGCCTCATGCCCCAGACCGAAACTGCACCCGACCTCGTCGGGAACACCGCGGCCGAGCAGGCGCGCCGCCGGATCATGGAGGCGGCCATGGAGGTGTTCCTGCGCGACGGCTACCTCGGCGCGAAGACCGACGAGATCGCCAAAGTCGCGGGTTCGTCGAAGCAGACGATCTACAAACACTTCGGCAGCAAGGACAAGCTGTTCGAGCAGATCGTGTTCGACCGCCTCGGCGGGATCGACCAGGTGTTCCGGGAAGCCATCGGCGAGCTCGCCTCCGCCGACGACGTGGAGACCACCCTGCGCATGGTGGCGCACCGGTTCGTCCACCTGCTCACCCGGCCCGCGCAGCTACGGGTGCGTCGGCTCGTCATCGCCGAGGCCGGCCGCTTCCCGCAGCTGGGTCGGGCCTACTTCGAAGCCGGTCCCGAACGCGTCCACGCCATGCTGGCCTCCTGCTTCGCGCAACTGACCGAACGCGGCCTGCTGTGCACCGGCGAGCCCGAGCTGGCCGCGAATCATTTCACCTGGCTGGTGGTCTCGGTCCCGGTCAACAAGGTCATGTTCTGCGGTGACGACACCCGATTCACCGATGCCGAACTCGACCACTATGCCGACGCCGGAGTCGAAGTCTTCCTCGCCGCCTACCGGGCACCGACGCCGCAGGCCCCCTGACCTCCTTCGTCCCGCCGGAGCTGCGGATCACGATGCCGACGGGGAGGTGAGCAGGCACTTCACCGGGTTGATGTTCCAGGGATTGGTGCAATCACTGATCTCGGGCGCTTCTGCTGTTGCCGGAGCCGGGAGCAAGTCTGCCGCGGCCATGCGGCTGACGTTCGTACCGGCATGCTTGGCTGAACGTGAATGTTGTTGAGGAAAGGGAAAATCGAACATGCTCGGCACAACGTCGCCGCCGCGCTCGGCGTGATGCTGATCGGCACCGTGGTTCGGTCGCGATCCTCGACCCGATCCAGCAAGGCGCAAAGCTGCCCCTCGCACCCCAGCGTTAGCGCCACGTCCACTGCCCCTTCGATCACCAGTGTCTCCTAGTCGTCTAGGGCTGACGACATTGAGATCAATAGGCCCCTCTCCAGGCAGGTCGCAGCGGCTTTCAGCCCACTCGCGGTCCTTGCCGCCTCGGCGATCCTCGACTCCGCCGAGCTGCCTGCAGGATTCCCGACCACGCAGTAGTCGGCCTGAGTTCACCTCGGCTAGTTGATCCCTCTCGACGCAACCCACCAACCCGCCAGGGTGAGCACATCGGGCATGTGACTGTGTGTCGCGACATTCGGCGAGGACTTCGGCCGCCCGCGCACTCGCCGCGCTCGGGCGGCCACGATGCCGAATCGGTAATGGCGAACAGACCCCTCGCTGCCGCAGCATAGGATGCGGTGTCGCGTGTACACGCCGGGTGGACGGCGTCGGCATGGAGGCACCGCTTTCGGAAGGCAGCCAATGGGACCACTTCTCCTGCCCTGCTGACACCACGGCTCGCGCCGTGCGTGGCGCATAACCCTACTGCCCCAGCATTTTTCGGCCTTCGCGTGTCCTCGTCGGCAGCGATGGCCGCATCCGGCCTCCGTCACGAGGAGAGATCGCCATGTCCACCGAATCCCAGCACGTCGGCGCCCTGGGCCGCGAACTGATCGACACCCACCACTGGCTGCGGGGCGAACTGCGCCGCATCGCCCGCGCACTGGAGCAGTATCCGGACAACGAACCGATCGGCCCGCTGCGAGACTTGCGTACGCACTGCCTGGCCTTCTGCCAGGCCCTCACCGACCACCATACGAGCGAGGGCCGGACGGCGTTTCCCCTTCTGGCCCAGCGTTTCCCCGATCTGGCACCGGTACTGGCCGAACTCGCCGCCGACCACCATCTGGTCGCAGACATCCTGACCCGGATGACCGCCGCGCTCGCCGAGCTCAGCGTCGAGAGACTCGACACGGTGCGTGGGGAGATCGCTGGGCTGTCGGCGATTCTGGAGTCCCATTTCCAGTGGGAGGAACGTCGGATCGTAGCGGCCCTGGACACCCTGCCGAGTCGCGAATACACCGCAGCGGAGCTGTTCAGCCGCAGGCGATGACGTCATGACCGGTGCGCAGCCCGCGCCTCTGACTCTCCGTGGACGCGCTGACGTGCGCTTCCGACGGCGGCGCTCCTACTCGTTCAAGAAGTCTCCGAGCGTCTGGAACCCGGTTCGAACGACCTCGCCGATTATCTCGGTGCCACGGGAAATCATCTCTGCCCGAAATTCCTCGGCCTGGGCCATGGCTTCCTGGTGATACGGCTCCAGCATCGTGGCGAAAACGCCGGCCTGTGCGGGTTCCTGGACGACACCGGCGACGGCAGGAGATTGTTCGGCCGGTGGTCGCTGGACCGGTGGTGTTCGCGACGGTTCTATCGACCATACCTGTTGTTCCGCGGAGTTCACGAGGGCCACCGTTCCCTCGGCGTACAGGACGAGCCAGCTGACCGCCACGCCGTTGGTGCCGGTAGCCCACATGGGACGGCCGCGCGCGTCGTAGCCGACGAAATTCCCGTCCCCCTGCAGGGTTGCCCGAACCGCACCGCAGCCGGCGTTTCGCACCCATCCGGTGGCGTTGTCGGCTTCGCTGGAGCGCAGTTCCAGTGCGCCGTCGGAACGAAAGGTCAGCGTGTAGTTTCCGTTGCTGAGGTAGTCGCCGCAGCGCAAGCCGGCGTCGCGCGGCAAGTAGTGCCCGACGAGATGGAACTCGCTGACGAGCCGACCATGTGCCGAAGACCAGAGAACCGAGTTCTCCGATCTGAGTTCGGCGGTGCCCGAGCTGTTGATCTCCAGTGCGTCGATTCGATATCCGACCGTATATGTCTGCCACACGTCGCCGCCGCTCGATGACAGCCTGAGATTTCCGCTGTCGTCGAGGAGCACGATATCCGCTCCGGTGCCGGCGGTTTCGGTGTTCCAGGAGATGGAGCTGCCGTGGTGCAGGGTCAGGTTTCCGTCCGGTCCGAACGTGAGTGTGGTGGTGCCGTTCTTCAGATACCGGCCATGCGTCAACCCGTCACCAACAGGCAGGAACGAGTAGCCGAGATCGTACGGGGTGAATCCCCGAATGTCGTCGCTGATCGCCGTTCCGATATCGCTGGTGGGCACGAGGCGTCCGTCCCGGTGCAGCGACAGCCGCGTCGCGGCGCTGCCCGCGGTTTCGGAGAGATCGAAGAACATGTCGTCGGCCGTGTCCAGGGATGCGCTGCCGTTGAAGTTCATGCTGAGACGTTCGAATCCGTATTCGCCGGTGAAGGATTCACGCAAGAATTGCGTACCCATCCGCCACACCAGGTTCCCGTTCTCGTGCAGGGTGACCGTGCAGACTCCTTTTCGGAGCTGCTCACCGATCTGCATCGACTCGCCTCTGTCCAGTTTCCGCCCGATATCGATCGGTGCTGTCGATCCTGTTCCGGTGCGCAGGGACCACAGTTGCCTGCCGGTGCGCGACAGGATGACGAGCTCGCCGTCATCGCGGAAAGTCAACCGGTCGATGTCGCGGCTGCCGGGGCCGAAGCTCCAGTTCTCTCCTTCGTCACCGTGCGCCGTGAATCGTCCGTTGAACTGGAGGGTTGCTCGTGTCGCAGGGACGATGTCTGGAGGGGAGACCCACAGCGCATCGATCCCCTTCCGCAGAACCAGAACCCCGTCCCGGGCGAGGGCGAACTCGAACCCCCCTCGCGTGATGGATTCGCCACGCGTCAGGCTCTCGCCGACGCGTAGTTCCGCGCCGACAGTGCGAAAGCGCCCCGAGTGCTGGGCAGTGATGACCTCGCCCCGCGCGTCGTACATGGCGATGTCCCCGTCGCCTTCGAGTTTCACATAGCTGACCGGCGCTCTCGACGGGACCTCCCACAGCACGGTTCCGGCGGCATCGTAGGCGACGAGCCCACCGGCGGTCATCTCGATGATCTGTGTGACGAGACCATCTTCGCGCTGCGCCATCGCGGTCACCTCGCGTCCGGATTCCGAGAGCGACAAGACTCCGTTCGACTGTAGAGTCAAGCGGAATCGCCCATTGCTCAGGAATTGGCCGTGGCCGATCGTGTCGCCGACATGCAGAGTGTCACCCACCTGATCCCCCCTCGTTCTCCGCAGGTGCGTAAAGCATATGTGCGATGGGCGGTGGCGTCGTCTGCGTGCGAACGATTCGACGGGTCGGTGATCGCGCGCGGCTTGATCGCATCTCCGCTGCGAGCGCACGCGGTTCGCAGCGGCTCTCGCCGTGCAGGCGGGTAGCCGGCCTCTTTCCTGCGCAGACAGCTCAGGCAGAACTGTCCGGGGTAGCTGCGTGTCGATCTGCAGCAGTGTGCTGCATGGACTACGGGCTGAGTCTGCGCAGGAAGGAATGTGCTTCGAAGACGATCTCGTCGAGGTCGGTGACCACCTCGGTCACAGCTTCATCAACGCCTGCGGCATTGTCTCGGCATTGCTCAACCATTGCCGAGACCGCGTCTCCGATGTCGTCCAGATGCTGAGCAAGGTGAACGGCCATGGCGTTATCGGGTGGTAGTAGACCTCTGCCGCCACCAGCCTGCTCGGGGTGAGCCTTGATCACACTGCCGACAACGTGGTCTAAGGTCGTGGGGCTCATCGGATTCCTCATTCGTGGTTGGCCACAGAGGAGCTTGCCAGCTTCCACGTAGACGCAAGCTGACCCCTGATCACCCGCAAGTCTCCGACTTCCGAACCGGGTGGTGTTCCCAGTACACGCCTACCGGGAAGTGATGTCAACGACGAAGACGGATGGTGTAGGTCTACGCTATAGACATGCAGGTAGACCCAACGTTTTGCTCCTGGGTTTCGCGAGGTCGGCCTGCGAGTCCGCAACGTTCTCGACAGTCGACACTGGGATTCCCGTCAGGAACCGCGGGTGGCCATCGCCATCTGAATCGAACGGGTCAACCAGCCCGCACTCGAGGCCTGAAACCCCGCATCCTGCGAGTCAACCGAACTCGGAGCAGTCCCGTTCGATGTAGGCGAGGGTGGTGTGGCGTATCCAGTGGGTTGATGCCGAGACGTGGGCCGCAACAGGTGCGTTCGGAGTCGTCGTAAGAGGTGGTCGGAGAGTCCCCGAGACAGCAGGTCGGCCTCGAAGGCGAACTCCGGCCGCATCATCATTCCGTCACGGTTCTGGCTACGCTCCCCAAGATCGATCTCGTGCAGATCCGCCTCCGGCCCGAGGACGAGTGGCCGTTCGGCCCGCAACTCGGCTGAGGGCAGTGTCGTACTCCTTTTCGATACGGTGGACGATCGTGCTCACCGATTCGACGGCTCGGATGGTTTGTAGACCTTGACCGGCGGCCCAGACGTCCTTCCACCTCTTGAGCGAGGCGGTGCCCGCGGTGTAGTTCTTCTCGACGGTCGGCGGTTCGAGATCGTCAGGGTCCAGGCCGCACGCGATCAGGCTCGGCTTGAGCCACGAGGCCGGGGTTCCGGTGATCGCGGCGCTGACGACGAGGTCGTCCGGTCCGTGGTCGACGACCATCTGTTTGTACGCCGCTGGGGCTGTGCTTTCGGCGGCAGCCAGGAATCTGGTACCCATGTACACCAGGTCGGCGCCCGCGGTGATCGCACCGGCGACGCCGTACCCGTCGCTGATGCCGCCGCCGATGATGACCATCCCCTCGAAGAACTCACGCACGGCGGAGGTGAAGGCGAACGGGGAGAGGTGACCGGTGTGGCCCCCGGCGCCGGCCGAGACACAGGCCATGCCGTCGGCGCCGGCCTCCGCGGCCTTCCTCGCGAGCTTCATGTTGACCACGTCGGCGATGACGACACCGCCGTAGCTCTTGACGACATCCATGACGGGCCGGGGCGAGCCGAGGGCGGTGATGACGATCTGTGGTTTGTACTCGGCGATGAGTCGAAGGTCCTCGGCCAATCGTGCGTTGCTGCTGTGGGTGATGAGGTTCGCCGCCCAGGGGCCGGTGGGTCGCGACGCGTCGTCGTCGCGCAGGCTGTCGGTGATCGTCCCCATCCAGGCGTCGAGATCTTCGACGGTTCGGCAGTTCTGGGTCGGAAAAGAACCGACGATGCCCGATCGGCACGCCGCGACCACGAGGTCCGGGCCGGAGACCAGGAACATCGGTGCGGCGACCACGGGGAGGCGGAGAGAGTCGAGAAGGGTGTTCATCATGGTGTCCTGCTCAGGAGTGGGGTGTCAGCGGTTCAGTGGGTGAATGGGGAAGAGGCGCCCTGCGTGCGGCGCTCGAGCATGCGTGCCGCGTTCGTGCGGTCCACCTTCCCCAGGTGTGTCAGGGGGATTGCCTCGACCCGGTGGACCGATTTGGGGCGTTTGAAGTCCGGCAGGCGGTCTCGGCACTCGGCGAGGAGGCTGTCGTCGTCGAGGGCGGCACCGGAGTGGACCGTGTAGGCGGCGGCGATGCGCTGTCCCCACACGGAATCCGGTAGTCCCACCACGACGACGTCGTTCACGCCGGCGATGCCGGAGATGACCTCTTCGACCTCGCGGGGGTACACGTTGTAGCCGCCGGTGATGATCATGTCCTTGCTCCGGCCGGTCAGATGGATACAGCCGGTGGCTGTCCGCAGGCCGAGGTCGCCCGAGTACAGGACGCCGTCCGCGTGGTTCTTGCCGAGATCCGTTCGCGCACCCGCATTGTGGTATCCGGGACTGACCGCCGCGCCGCTGACCACGAGCTCGCCGATCTCACCGTCGGGAACGGGGCGGTCGCCATCCCTGAATTCGATCTCGATTCCTGGGCAGGGCCGCCCGACCGAGCTGAGAAGGCGGGGATCGTCGGTCATCCCGCGGTGGTGGTCGGCGGCATCGAGCACGGTCAGCGGGGGGATCGCCTCGACCATTCCGTAGTACTGGACGAGATTCGGCGTGATCCGCTGGTACGCCTGGCGGATGTGCTCGACCGGCATCGGCGCTCCGGCGTACGCCAGCATGCGCAACCTCCGCATCGGTGTGAGCCGGGCGTCGTCGAAGTCGAGCATTCGCGCGATGACGGTGGGCACGAGCGCGGTGTGTGTCGCGGCGTGGCGTTCGACAGCGGCGATCACGTCCGCGGGACGAGCGTGATCGAGAATGACCTGGCGCGCGCCTGCTTCGAGAAACGGGAGAACGAACAGTCCGCTCGTGTGGATGATCGGCCCGGCGTGGACGAAGACCGGGCGCTCGGCACCGTCCAGGGTGCCCGCCAGGACGTGCTCACGCATCGCGCGAAGCGACGCGAGTCGGTTGGCGTGCGATCGCTGCGCGCCCTTCGGTACTCCGGTCGTCCCGGAGGAATAGTGGAGGGCGCACAGCGACCGGGGGTCCAGGTCGGGCAGTGCGAAACTCTCCGGTGCCCGGGCGAGGACGTCGTCGAGTGATGGAAGGTCATCTCCCGCGCCGGCCGCGATCACGATCTCGGTTGGCGACCGCAGGGCGAATTCCCGCGCACCGGCGACCGCTGGATCGAAGATCAGCGCCGCGGGTGCGCAGTCCGCCATGATGCGCACCCAATCCCGCTCGCCCACCCGTGGATTGAGCGCCACGCGGACATAGCCCCCGATGGTCAACGCGAGGTCGATCTCGACGGCGGCCGTCGAGTTGGGCAACAGCGCGAGGACGGTGCGCCCTGGCTCGACCCCGATCTGCGCGAGGCCTGCCGCGAGGCGGTGGACACGGTCGGACAGTTCCCTGAACGTGAGCGAGGTCGTGCCGTCTTCCACGGCGACGTCGGGACCGAAGCGCGCGGCTGCGACGCGCACCACACTGGCGATAGACATGTGAGCCCTACTCCTCCATTTCGCTACACTTATTGAAGTAGACATCAGTCGGCCCGGTTTACGCAACAACAGTTCGGCGCCGGCAGGAGAGGAGCGCGGCATGACCCGATTTGCGACTTCGGCAGGGGACGGGCGGACACCGTGGGTGATCGACGCGGTTCGAACGCCGTTCGGTTCCGCTCGGGGTGCGCTGTCGTCCATCCGCGCGGACGATCTCGCGGCGCTGCCGATCGCGGGCTTGGTCGCCCGACACCCCGGGCTCGATCCTGCCCGCATCGATGACGTCGTCTGGGGAAACGCCAACGGCGCAGGTGAGGACAATCGCAATATCGCTCGCATGGCGCTGCTGCTCGCGGGCTTGCCCCACACGATCCCTGGTGTCTCGGTCAATCGACTGTGCGGATCCGGCGCCGAAGCGGTGCTGACCGCGACCCGGCGGGTCGCGGTCGGTGACGCGGATATCGTGCTCGCGGGAGGCTCGGAGAGTATGAGCAGGGCACCCTATGTCCTGCCTCCGGTCGACTCGGCCTTCCCGCGCGCGCTCGACCTGGTGTCCACCACCGTCGGATGGCGCATGACGAACCCCCGATTTCCCGCACCGTGGGTCGAATCCCTGGGCCGCTCCGCCGAACTGGTGGCTGCACGTCAGGGCGTCGGTCGCGGTGAGCAGGACGAGTGGGCGCTGCGATCCCACGAACTCGCGACCCGCGGGTGGGCCGACGGTGTGCACGACGGATTCGTGGTTGGGCAAGCGGGCCTCGAACGTGACGAGCCGATCCGTGCGGCCGATCGTGCCGCGCTCGCCGCGCTGAAGCCGGCGTTCTCCCCGAACGGCAGCGTCACGGCGGGGAACTCGTCGCCGGTCAGTGACGGTGCGGTCGCCGCGCTGGTGGCGAGCGGAGCCGTCGCCGAGGAACTCGGTGTCGAGCCGCTCGGGCGGGTTCTGGCGTCGGCCGTCGTGGGGATCGAGCCGGAACTGTTCGCGCTGGCCCCGGTCGCGGCGATCGGGAAGGCGCTGGAGCGGGCGGGGCGAAAGCCCGCGGACGTCCGTGTCCTCGAATTGAACGAGGCGTTCGCGGCGGTGGTTCTGTCGTGTCTGCGTGAGCTACCCGGCATTTCGGCAGATCGGGTCAACCCCTTCGGTGGGGCGATCGCGATGGGACATCCGCTCGGTGCGTCCGCCGCTCGCGTGGTCATCGACTGCCTGCGGCACCTGCGACGGCTCGGGGGTGGAATCGGCGTCGCCTCGGCCTGCATCGGGGTGGGGCAGGGCATCGCTATTGTGTTGGAGGCCTGACGCGATCGGTGCGACGGGCGCCGGTTCGGGAAGGCGGGTGGCTGTGGTCGACGAGGCTGGGGCTGCGATGGCGCCGAGCCCGGTGGCGCAGACGATCGACCTCCTGGGCGACCGTCTGACCGTCGCAGTGCTTCGCGACGCGTTCGTCGACCACGTGCGGCGATTCAGTCAGTGGATCGACCGGACCGGGGCACCGCCCGCGGTGCTGTCGTCGCGCCTGAACGCGCTGGTCGAGGCGGGGCTGATGGTGCGGCGCCCACAGCCGGGAGGCCACGAGCGGCACGATTACATGCTCACCGACCTGGGTCTCGCGACGTGGGAGTTCCTGGTCAGTGTGTGGTCGTGGCAACGCGAATGGTCCGCCGAGGGGCTGCTCCAGCCCGAAATGGTCCATGTGGACTGCGGGCATCGAGGCCCGCCGGAATTGGTGTGCGGGCACTGCGGGGAGACCGTCAAGCCGCGAGACGCGAGGCTCGAGCTGGACCGTGACTCTCTGGTCATGGTGGCGCGTGGCAGTCGTCGGCGGTCGACCCGGAACTCGCCGGCCCTGAGCCGGGCCGATCTCCAGTTCACTGAGGTGATGGAGGCGATCGGGGATCGGTGGAGCGCGCTGGTCACCGGCCTCGCCCTGTCGGGTGTCCGGCGCTTCGGTGAGTTCCAGTCGATCCTGAAGATCTCACCCACGACCCTCACCGAACGCTTGACCCGTCTCTCCGACGTGCAGATACTCGCCCGCGGTGACGGCGGCCGCGAGTACGTGCTGACGCCCCGGGGGCGGGCGCTGTTCCCGATCTTCGCCTTTCTTCTCGCCTGGACACCGACGGCGCACCCGGGTGTACCGGCCGAGCAGCTGGGGCCGAGGCTGCGCCACGACGGCTGTGGCAACCCACTGCGGCCCGCCCTGCGCTGCCGCGGCTGCGATGTGAATCTGCAACGCACGACCGTCATCTTCGAAGCCTGACAGCGCGGTCCGGCCGCCCTGCCTGCCGCGGTTGGCGCGCGATCGGCGCAGCGCCGCCTTGCCGAGAAGTCGACCGTTGACAATCTTTGTGCGACTTGCTTCACTTCAATAATAGTAGTGACCGGCGCGTGGGACGCCGCGGCCCATCTCTCCGCAGCGGACCCGCCGATGTCGCCCAGTCGCACCCCCGTCGACAGGAACGAGCCTTCATGTTCTTCGAAACACATCGCGATCTACTGCAGGCCGCAGTAGATGCCAATCAGACACGCTCCGCGTGGACCGGATACACCGCCATCGCCCCGCCCGAATGCGGGCAGGCGGAAGACATCGTCGGTTCCTACGATGGAGCAACCCTGTGCCTTTCGGTGCAGACACCCAGCCGGATCACGGCCGACGAGGTGTCGCCCTATACCGGCAAGGCTCTGAACGTCACCTACAGCGCCCCTTCGGCGGAGGAAGCGCTCGGCGGCGCTGCGCGAGCGGCGGTGGCCCTCCGCGACGCCGACGTAGAGCTGCGAGTCGGGGTATGTCTCGAAGCTCTGCACCGAATTCATCTGAGGGGTCGGGAATTCGCCGCGATCACGTCCCACACCACCGGGCAGAGTCTCGCTATGGCCTGCAGCGGGAGCGGGACGAACGCGTTGGACCGCGGACTGGAAGCCGTCGCGATGGCGTGGGCGGCCATGAGCCGCGTGCCCCCGGAAGTGACCTGGCAGCAGACGTTCGGCACGTCGGAGGTGACGTTGCGCAAGCGGTTCCGTGCGCGCCCGCTCGGTACGGCACTGGTCATCGCCTGCGCATCGTTCCCGGCCTGGAACGCCTACCCGGCGATCCTCGCCAACCTCGCCACCGGCAATCCGGTCCTGGTCAAACCACACCCGCGCTCGGTGCTGGCAACGGCAGTGGCCGTGAGCGTCATCCGTGAGGTCCTCGCCGAGGCCGGGCTGCCCACCGACGCGATCCAACTCGTCGTCGACACCGTCGATGATCCCGTCGCCGCCCGGCTGGCCACAGATCCCGCGACGCGCATCGTCGACTTCACCGGCAGCCAGTCCTTCGGGACATGGCTCGAGCGCAACGTCGACAACACTCTGGTGTTCACCGAGACCGCGGGCGTCAACACCGTCATCCTCGACTCGGTCCGGGACCTGCCCGCCGCCATGCGCACTCTGGCCGGAGGCCTGTCGCTGTTCAGCGGGCAGATGTGCACCACGCCGCAGAACATCTACATCCCCGACGCGGGAGTCCGCACGGACCACGGCCCCGTCTCCCGCGACGACGTGGTCGCCGCCCTCCGCTCGGCGATGGACGACCTCGCGGGCGCGCCGCGCCGCGCCGCCGCCGTCTGCGGTGCGCTGCAGTCGGAAGCGACCCGGCAGGCGCTCGACGCCCTCACCGACCGGGCGGCGGCGGACGGCACCCTGGTGCGTCGTCCCTCGGCCTACGTCCATCCCGAGTACCCGCAGGCGCGGGCGGTGACCCCGCTGCTGGTCCGCGTCGATCCACGGCGTGGCGACCCGCTGCCCGACGGCGAGCAATTCGGACCCGTGGCGTTCGTCATCGACTGCGCCGACCGGGAATCCGCCGTCGAGCACGCGACCGCGAGCGTCCGTCGGCACGGCGCCATCAGCTCGTACCTGTACTGCACCGATGACGCGGCCGTCGACGCCATCGCCGACGCCTACGCGGATGCGGGCGCGTCGCTGTCGGCGAATCTGGTCTCCTCGATGCCGATGCAGTACGCGGCCGCCTACAGCGACTATCACGTCACCGGTCTCAATCCGGCGGGCAACGCGACGCTGACCGACGAGTCCTTCGTGGCCGGCCGATTCCGTATGGTCCAGGATCGCCGCCAGGTGCAGGGGTGAAGTCCGTGTCCCAGTTCTCCGACGGCGTCTACATCTACGACGCCGTTCGCACTCCCAAGGCCCGGGTCCGCCGACACGGCGGTACCCTCGCCGACGTCCCCGCCTACGACCTTCTGGCCCAGTTGTTCTCGGCCGTTCAGGAGCGTGGCTTGTCGCCGGACGTGGTGGACGACGTCGTGATCGGGACGAGCACCGCGGTCGGAGACCAGGGCGGCAATGTCGCCCGCGCCGCCGTGCTCTGGGCAGGCTGGCCCGACGCCGTGAACGCCGGCGTGGTGTCGAGACTGTGCTGCTCGGGAATCGACGCGATCGAGACAGCGTCCGCCAAGATCGCCGCGGGCATCGCGGAGGTCGTGGTGACCGGTGGTGTCGAATCGATGTCGCGCGTGCCGATGATGTCCGACCGGCCCGCCTTCGCGGAAGACGCCGACCTCGGCGAACGGACCGGATTCGTGACGATCGGCGTCTCGGCGGATCTTACCGCCGCGCAGTACGGATTCACCCGAGCCGAACTCGACGAGTGCGCCGTCACCTCGCACCGCCGTGCCCTCGCCGCACCCCGGTCCGGTTCGATCGTGCCGGTGCGTTCCGACACCGGAACGATCCTCACCGCGGACGAGGGACCCCGCGACGACATCAGCCTGGCCGGTCTCGCGGACTTGGCGCCGCTGTTCGGTCGGGATCCGCTCTGGGAGCGAGTGGCGGAGCGGCTACCCGGTGCGCCGCGGCCCGCCGTCGGGCTGCACACCGCGGCGACGGCTCCGCAACTCTGCGATGGCGCGGCTGCTGCCGTGCTCGGCACCGCAGCCGCGGCGACCCGCATCGGGTCCGAACCCGTGGCGGAGGTGGTCGGCGTCGCGCAGGCAGCGGTGCGCTCTCCGCTGTTGACCGCCTCGGTGGTGGCAGCGCGACGTGCCCTCGGCAACGCCGGGATCTCCGCCGACCGACTCGATGTCGTCGAAGCGAACGAATCCTTCGCGGCCTCGGTGCTCGTCATGATGCGGGAGCTGAAGCTCGACCCGGACAGGGTCAACCCCAACGGCGGATCGATGGCGACCGGCCATCCGCTCGGCGCCGCCGGCGGCGCACTGCTGGTCAACGCACTCGATCAGCTGCGTCGCGTCGACGGCGAGTACGCGTTGATCACCATTCCGGCGGCGCTGGGACTCGGCGGCGCCGCAGTTGTCCGGCGACTCGGATGAGCGCCCGCCCCCTTCGAGCGTCCAAGGAAGTGGAACCCATGAACGTCACTGCGGACAACCTGTCCTCCAACCGCTTACGCGCGTGTCATCCGGAAGACCGGGTCGAGGACCATCTCGCTCGCGGGTGGTGGCGCCGGGACACCGTGCTCGACCTCCTCGACGGACACGTCCGGGACCGGCCCGGCGCACCTGCGGTCACCGACCCCGGGAATCTGCCGGAACTCGCCGGCCTCACTCCGCAGTCCCTGACCTGGGCGGAGTTCGCCGCGAAGGTCGATGACATCGCCGCGAAACTCCATGCGAGCCACGTGCGCCCGGGAGATGTGGTCGCGGTGCTGCTCCCGAACTCGGTTGCCCTCACCGCCACGTACTTCGCGTTGTGGCGACTCGGGGCGATCGCGGCACCGATGCCGGCGTCCTACCGGCGACACGAGCTGAGCCGAATCGTGGCGGCTTCCGAAGCGGTCGGCGTCGTGACCACGACCAGCCTGCATGACCGCAGGCCCCATGAGGAGGCACTGTCCCTGGCCGCCGAGCTGGCCTGCCTGCGGCACGTTTTCACCTTCGGACCAGCCGCCGACGGTGTGGGTGTGCCGCTGGACCGCGACCCGGCCACCGCGGACGAGGTCGACGCGGCGCGGTGTGCGCAGCGGAGGCTCACACGGACCGTGAACGACTGCCTCACCATCTGCTGGACCAGCGGTACGGAGGCCGCGCCGAAGGGCGTTCCCCGGTGTCACGCCGATTGGCTGGCCATCGGGCACGCCGTGCAGGACGGTTTGCAGGCACAGCCCGATTCCGTCATCGTCGGGCCCTTTCCGATGGTCAACATGGCGGGGTTCGCGACATCGCTGCTGCCATGGCTGCTCAGCGGCGGGCACCTGGTCCAGCACCACCCGCTCGATCTTGCGGTGTACCTCGATCAGATCCAGCGGCACCGAGCCACCCACACGAGTATGCCGCCGGCGATTCTCAGCATGCTGTTGCAGAATTCGAGCCTACGCACCACGTTCGACCTGTCGTCGCTGCGCACGGTCGGCTCGGGCGGCGCACCGCTTCCCCCCGGCGTCGTCCGCGACTGGCAGAACGATCTCGGCATCGAGGTGATCAACTTCTTCGGCTCCAACGAGGGCGTCTGCCTGCTCGGCGCACCGTCGGACACGCCGGATCCGATGGTGCGCGCCCAGTATCTCCCGAACTACAGCGCGACCGGCAAGACGTGGGTCACGGCGGTGGCTGAGCGGACATCGGTCCGGCTCGTCGACCTAGCGACGGGCGAGGTGGTCACGGAGGTCGGCGGTCGCGGCGAGCTGCGGCTGAAGGGGCCGACCGTCTTCGCCGGCTACCTCGCCGGAACGGCGGCGAACAGCCCGTTCGACGACGACGGATACCTCTGCAGCGGCGATGTATTCGAGCTGTGCGGCGAGTCCGGCGAGTACCTGAAGTTCGTCGACCGCAGTAAGGAGATCATCATCCGGGGCGGGATGAATATCGCGCCGGCGGAGATCGAAGGTCTGCTCCTCGAGCACCCAGCGGTCGCCGATGTCGCGATCGTCGGCTACGACGATGTAGTTCTCGGCGAGAAGTGTTGCGCGGTGGTCGTTCCCGCCTCGGACCAGGAGGTCGTACTCGACGACCTCGTCGCCTTCCTGCGCGCCAAGGACGTCGCATCCTTCAAGCTGCCGGAGAAACTCGTCACGGTCGACGAACTGCCCCGCAACCCGATCGGCAAGCTGCAACGCCGCACATTGCGTGGCGAGATCGCTCGAGAAGGCTGAACCATGAGTGAGAAGGCAGCCCCGGTGGCAGCGTCGCGACCGACCCCGACCGGCGTGGATCGGCCCCTCGCCGAGGAACTGACGGACATGCTCACGGGCCGCTTGCCGGGCACGATCGGCATGCGGATCCTCGCGGCCAGTGCGGAGCAGGTCGTCGGCGAACTGCCCGTTCAGGAACGGGTGCTCGCCCCCAACGGATACCTCCATGCGGCGAGCGTCGTCGCGTTGGCGGACACCGCCTGCGGGATCGGGACCCGGTTGGCGCTGCCTGCCGACGCCACCGGTTTCACCACGGTGGAACTCAAGACGAACTACCTGGGCACGGCGCGGTCGGGGGTTGTCACCGCGACCGCGGTACGCATGCACGGCGGCCGACGAACACAGATCTGGGACGCGACCGTTCGCGACGACCAAGGCAGCACGATCGCCCTGTTCCGCTGCACTCAGTTGATATTCCACCCCTGAAGAGACCGCGAACCGGGGCATAGGTCATTCGACGAAAGGAAACACTCGATGACGAACACGAAGCCATCGGCGAGCGAGGCCCCGATTGCCGTCGCGCGCCCCGCGGACAGCACCGCGGAAAACCCTTACCTCCTCGGCGTTTTCGCGCCGGTGCAGGAGGAATTGACGCTCGACGATCTGCCGGTGATCGGCGAGATTCCCCACGATCTCAACGGTGTCTACCTGCGCAACGGTCCGAACCGGCAGTTCGCGGCCCCTGGCCGGTACCACATGTTCGACGGCGACGGCATGATCCACGCCGCTCACTTCGACAACGGCAAGGTCCGCTATCGCAACCGATACGTCCGCACCCGCGCGTTCACGGAGGAATCCGCGGCCGGTCGCGCGCTGTGGACCGGACTGATGGAGAACCCCGCGAACAACCCGTGGGGCAACGGCCACGGACTGGGGATCAAGGACGCCGCCAACACCGACGTCATCTTCCACCGCGGTCAGGTTCTCGCCACCTGGTACCTGTGCGGCACCCCGTACGGGATCGACCCCCTGTCGTTGGAAACGCTCGGCGCCCAGGACTTCCTGGGGACCTTCGCCGGTGACATGATGGCCCATCCGAAGGTCGACGAGTCGACCGGTGAGCTCATCTGGTTCGACTACGGTCCCGACCAGAACTTCCTGCGCTACGGCATTATCGGGCCGAGCGGACAACAGACGCATCTGACCGAGATCGACCTGCCGGCGCCGCGGCTGCCGCACGACATCGCGATCACACAGAACTACTCGATCCTCATGGACCTGCCGCTGGTCCAGGATCAGGATGCCCGGCGGGCGGGCAAGTACCGCATCTTCTACGACCGGGCACTGCCCTCGCGCTTCGCGGTCATCCCGCGGCACGGCACCGGCGCACAGGTGCGGTGGTTCGAGGCGAAGCCGTGCTACATCTACCACGTCGTCAACTCCTGGGAGCAGGGCGACGAGATCATCATGGACGTCTGCCGGGTCAAGAATCCGCAACACCAGACGACTTTCGATCATCCACTGGCGAGCATGCTCGCCTATATGCGTCTCGATGCGCAGCTCTACCGATACCGGTTCGACCTGCGGACAGGGACGACGACCGAAACCCCGCTCGACGACGCGAACCTCGAGTTCCCGAGCGTGGATTCGCGGATCGTGGGGCAGTCGCATCGTTACTCCTACAGCATGAGCCTCGGACACGAGCCGATGTTGCTCTTCGACGGCCTGGTGCGCTTCGACTCCCTGACCGGAACCAAGGAGGAGCACAAGTTCGGCGCGGGGCGCTGGGGTGCCGAAGCACCGTTCGCGCCGCGCGACGGATCGACCGGTGAGACCGACGGCTACCTGGTCTGCTTCGTGAACGACGAGGCCGAGAATCGCGGCGAGATCGACATCTTCGACGCTCAGGATGTCGCCGCGGGTCCGATTGCGCGAGTGCTGCTACCGCAGCGCGTGCCGTCCGGTTTCCATGCATGCTGGATCCGCAGCGATCAACTTGCCGAACCCCAAGCGGGCTGAGCCGCCGAGACGCGGAGCGGCCTTGCGCCGTGGGTGATCCCGCGATCCGCCACGGCGCCAGGCAGCCCCGTCGGCTCGGAGGAGTTCAATCGAGGTGTGGAAGGCCTCGTCGATCGACATGCGCGGATCGCGGCTCCACCATCACGGTGGTCGGCTCCAGTTCACCACCGCACTCGCTGCACGAGAACCGTGGTGTGAATCCGTCGCCACACGCGACGTGTGTGAACGCGATCGCGTCCCCTTCGGGGGCGGGGAACCACCGTTGGCCCCAAGCGATCATGGCCACCACGGCGGGGAAAAAGGCGCGTCCCTTGTCGGTCAAGTGATAGGTCGTCCGGTCGGCACGTTCGGTGCTGGGCGTTTCGCTCAGCACACCGAGCTCGGTAAAGGTGCGCAGCCGCTCGGCCACGATCGTCGGAGACGCCCGCATCCGTTCGGCGAACTCGCTGTAGCGTCGGGCGCCGAGAAGCGCCGAACCCAGCATCGCGGCGGACCACCTGTTGCCGATGAGATCCATCGTCTGTGGAAGCACGTGGGGCATCCGGACGGCGCCACTCGATCGCCGTCGGTTCGAGGCCGCGGGGACGCTGCGCGTCCAACCGCCGCTCGGGCCCATCTCGGCGACGACGTCACGGGCGTCGGCGGGGGACCCACACGATGCGCACTCCAGGCGCGGTGTGAAGTGCCGGTCGCACGTGGTGTGGCGCATGAGGGGGAGTACGCCGTGATCGGGCGCCCACCGTAATTCCCATGACCACACCGACAGCAGAATCGACCACAGCTCCTGACCGCAGGCGGTCCGCCGATACTCGTACCGGGCGGGCTTGTCCTGGTAGGGGGTCCGCTCGAGCAGCCCCGCATCGGTGAGCACCGCCAGTCGCGAGGACAGCACGGCGTGCGAGATTCCACCCGCGCCCATCCAATCGCGGTATCGCTTGGCCCCTTGGAAGGAGTGGCGCAGGATCCACAGGTTCCACTCGTCTCCCAGGAGTCCCAGGGCCACAGCGATGGAGTTGTCCCCGCCCGGGGTGAGCATGCGCCCGGCGGTCGGAGTCCTGGGCTCCGCGTCGGGTGCATGCTCATCGGACATCCCCAGAACTATAGCCCGGGGCGATCGAGTCCTATCGCCTCCGTCGGGTCGTCGTTCGTTCGCCACCGCGGCAGGACCGAACCCGGTGCCCAGGTGGAATGCGTGCCGCTGGAGACACGCTCCGGCAGGCGAATCCGCGCCACCGGCCCGTCCGCGACACGAGCGGCGTCGAAAACCAGACACTCCGACAGGTCCTCGTCGACGTTCGAGACGATCGTGACCAGATAGCCGTCGTCCTCTTCGGTGCCGCCGACGCGCGGCGCCATCGCTGTCTCGCTGCCGAACACGCCGTCGCCGAACACGAAGCGCTCTTCCTGTCCGGTGACGGTGTCGTGCTTGACCAGGCCGTCGAACAGGAACCAGCCGGGGCGGCCGGTGGCGGCGTAGGTGTAGCGGTGCGAGCGACCGGCATGCCGGGGATTGATCATCCCGAACTCGGTGACGCTGTCCGAGAGTCGTTCCTCGCGAACCTCTCCCGTGCGCAGGTTCAACCGCCACCGATGCAGGTGGGTTCCCATCCGGTCGAGGGCCAGGAATCGGAACATCCGCTGGTAGATCCCGCCGTCTCCGGTGTCCTCGGGCTCCGGGTGCTCCTGGTGGAAGCCCTCGAGGACGATCTCGTCACCGGTCTCGTAGGCGTTGGTCCAGTGCAGCACGTACGTGGAGGAGGCCTCGAACCAGCGGATCTGATCGCTGGTTCCCCGACGCGGAATCACGCCGAGTCGCAGCGGGATGTCGGGGTGGAAGCGTGAGACGTAGCGGCCGGCCTCGAGCGCCTCGGGCAGCCAGAACAGCGGACAGTCGTTGAGGATCGCGTAGTTGTCGGTGAACGCCATGTCGTGGGGCAGGCGCGACCCGGGCAGTTCGATGTCCACGTAGTGGGCGAGGCGGTCCTGCGCATCGACGACGCCGTAGTGCATATAGGGGGCGTCGGTGCTGTAGTTGAAGAACAGCAGTTCGCCGGTTCGCTCGTCGACCTTCGGGTGCGCCGATACGCCGAGGCTTGTCGGGAACTGTCCGTTCCACGTAGCCTTGCCCACCGTCTCGAGTGTCGTCGGGTCGAGAGTGTAGAGGTCACCGCACTGCCAGAAGCTGGTGAGTGCCTTACCGTTGTGCACGATGACGTCGGTGCTGGACGCATCCTTCATCCGGCCGCGCGCCCCCCAGCCGTCCTGGCGGACGGATCGTTCGGGATTCTCGGCGATGCCGGCCCACAGCGGCCCCCCGGCCTCCTGCTCGGCCAGGAAGCCGTCGGTCTTGACGAAGCGGTTGCGGTAGAACGCCTTGCCGTCCCGGAAGCCGACCGCGTGGATCATGCCGTCGCCGTCGAACGGGTGGTAGCGGCCCTGGAGGGCCGGGTGCACCGGGTTCTCGGTGTTACGCAGGTAGACGCCGTCGAGGTCGGCCGGCAGTTCGCCGACGATCTCGAGATCGTCGGCACTGCGCTCGACGGTCTGTGGGCGCCACGCGCCGGTGCGATACGGGTGGTCGTCGTCTGCGGGCAGCGTCGTCAGGGCGCGCCCGAGTACCTCGATCTCCATGTTCCTCTCCTGATTCCGATCAGTGCCCGACGACGAAACTGGCTGTCGTCGAGGTGCTTCCGCCGAAGTTCAACATCGCGGCCCGGCGCGCGCCGTCGACCTGGTACGCGTCCGCTCGGCCCGTCACCTGGCGGTGGCAGTCCAGCAGCATCCGCACACCGGTTGCGCCGACCGGGTGCCCGACGCCGAGGAGGCCGCCACTGGGATTCACCGGGATCCGGCCACCGATCTCGAGGTCGCCCGCTTCCACGGCGCGCCAGCTCTCCCCGGGCGGTGTGATCCCGAAGTGGTCGACGGCGAGGTACTCGCTCATGGTGAAGCAGTCGTGCGTCTCGATGAGGTCGAGGTCGTCTACGCCGGCGATCCCGGCGCGGGCGAACGCGTCGCCGATCGTGTCGCGCACGTGCGGGAAGACGAACGTGTCCTCGGCGCTGCGCGAGAGCTTCTCCGCGAGGGACAGCCCTACGGTCCGGTGCCCCCAGCCGAGGATGCTCGACTGCCGTGCCGCGTCCCGCCGCACGGCCGGGTGGTCGGAGCGGACCAGGACGACGCCGGCGGCGCCGTCGGTGAGCGGCCCGCAGTCCGCCTTGCGCAGGCGGCCCTCGACGGGCGGATTGGCCATCGGGTCGGCGCTGAACGACGCCGCGGTCCGGTCCCAATCCCGGGTCTGTGCCAGGGGGTTGCGGCCGGCGTTGCGCGCGTTCAGTTCCGCGATGGCCCACAGGTGTTCGTCGGCGAGACCGTAGCGTCGGTCGTACTCGTCGGCGATCTTGTCGAACATGTACGGCCACATGAACTTTGCGTCCGTGCCCTCGCGGCCCGCCCAGGCCGCGGTGCCCATGTGCCGGGCGCCGAGGTCGCCCGGCACGGTCTTCTCGAGTTCGGCTCCGACCACCAGGGCGCAGTCGTAGCGGCCGGACTCGATGTCGGCCATGGCGGCGAGCACCGCGAGCGATCCCGATGCGCAGGCACCCTCATGCCGGGAGGCGGGCACACCCCACAGGTCCGGGACCACCGAGGGTGGCATCGCACCCAGGTGCCCCTGACCGGTGAACAGCTGGCCGAAGGCGTTGCCGACGTGGACGACGCCGATGTCGCCGACATCCAGCCCGGAGTCGGCGAGGGTGCCCTCGACGACCTCGCGGATCAGGTCGGACACATCGAGGCCTTCCCGGGTGAGGTTTCGTGCGAAATCTGTTTGGTAGCCGCCGATTATTCGAATCGTGTCAGTACGCATGTACGCCGCTCTCTGCTGAAGGTCTTGCGGTTCCGTGATGGTCAGACTACAACTAACAGAGTGATGCAAGCCACTCAACTGTCGAGAAGGCGGGGGATGCCATGACGCGGGCATTGGTCTACGACGCGGTCCGGCTGCCCCGCGGGCGGGTGCGCCGCAGCGGCGGCACTCTCGCGCAGATTCCGCCGCACGCGCTGTTCGCCCAGCTCCTGACCGCACTCGAGCAGCGCGGTCTGGCCGCCGCGGGCGTCGACGAGATCGTGTTGGGGATCGGCACGGTCACCGGGGAGCAAGGGGGAAACCTGGCCAGGGCAGCGGCTCTCTCCGCCGGGTGGCCCGACGCCGTGGGCGGCATGGTGGTGTCCCGGCTCTGCTGTTCGGGCATCGAAGCGATCGGCACCGCCGCCGCGAAAGTGACTGCGGGACAAGTCGATGTCGTGGTCGCCGGTGGCGTCGAATCGATGTCGCGGGTACCGATGCTCTCCGACACACCCGCGATCGCCACCGACCACGAGCTGGGCGAGCGCACTGGATTCGTGACCATCGGGGTCTCCGCCGACGCGACGGCCGTCGCGCACGGGTTCACCCGCATCGAGCTGGACGAGTTCGCGGCGCGGTCGCATCGGCGAGCGGCCGCCGCGCCGCCGTCGGATGCGGTGGTGGCGGTGAAATGCTCGGGCGAGGTGATCCTCGCGGTCGACGAGGGCGCCCGCCCGGACGCCACCGCCCAGCAGTTCGCGGCGCTCCCGGCCCTCTTCGACGACGACCTGGCGTGGGAACGCGTGCGCCGACGGCTCCCGGAGCTGACCCGGCCCCGGAGTGGCCTGCACTCGATCGCGACGGCCCCGCAGCTCGCCGACGGCGCGTCCGCTGCCGTGATCGCCGGTCCCGACGCGGCGAACGGCCGGCTGCGCGGGCGGGCACCGGTCGCCGAGATCGTCGCCGTCACGCACCGGTCGGTCCGCTCGCCGCTGCTGAGCGCACCGGTCGACGCGGCGCGAGACGCACTGCGCCGTGCGGGGATCGGGGCCGGCGACCTCGACATCGTCGAGGCCAACGAGTCCTTCGCCGTCAGCCCGCTGCTGCTGATCCGCGAACTCGGCCTCGACCCCGACCGGGTCAACCCCACGGGCGGCGCCCACGCCGTCGGCCACCCGCTGGGCGCTACCGGCGGCAACCTCCTCGTCTCGGCCCTCGACGGGCTCCGCCGCGTCGACGGCGAACACGCCCTGGTCACGATTCCGGCCGCGCTGGGCCTCGGCTCCGCGCTGGTCCTGCGCCGGTTGAGCTGAGTCCCTTCCTCGCTTCGTCCCCTCTCGACACCCGTCCTTCTCCAGGAGATAGCCATGTCCGAACCGTTCACCGCGCCCGGGAATGCCGACCCGAATCAGCGCCGGGTTGTGCTCTGCCACCCGGAAGAGAAGATCCGTGACTACGTTGCCAAGGGGTGGTGGCGGGAGACCACCCTGCTGGACGCCTTCGACGGCTGGGTCCACGCCCGACCCGACCACGACGCCGTGTCCGATCCGGCGAACCTGACGGACCTCGCGGGCATCGAGGCAGAGACACTCACGTGGAAGGCGATGGCCGATCGCGTCGAACGACTCGCGGCCAGGTACCACGAGAGCGGGATCCGGCAGGGCGACGTGGTCGTGGTCCAGGTGCCCAACTCGGTGGCACTGGTCGCGACGTACCTCGCGCTGTGGCGCCTGGGCGCGGTCGTCAGCCCCGTACCGGTCGCGTACCGGCAGCACGAGTTGTCGAACATCTGCCGTGCCACCGAGGCCAGGGCGGTCGTGACGGTGTCACGCCTGCTCGGACGCGACATGACCGCCGAGGCGCTCGCGCTCGCCGAACCGGCTGACGGGATCGAGAGCGTGTTCGTCTTCGGTCCCGATCCGGACCCACGCGCGGTGTCGATGGACTCGTCGGCGTCGTCTGCCGCCACCGAGCAAGCGCGGCGTTACGTCGACGGCCTGGTCCGCACGATCGGCGACCGGATCACGATTTGCTGGACCAGCGGGACCGAGGCCGCTCCCAAAGGTGTCCCGCGCTGTCACGCCGACTGGTTCGCGAGCGCGCAGGCGGCTCAGGACGGGCTCGAGACCGACGAGTCGTCGGTCATCCTCAACCCGTTTCCCATGGTGAACATGGCGGGATTCGCGGCGGCGTTCCTGCCCTGGCTGGTCGGCGGCGGGCACCTGGTCCAGCACCAGCCGCTGGACCTCGCGGTGTTCCTGGCGCAGATCGCCCGCCACCGCGTCACACACACCTCGATGCCGCCGGCGATCCTGGCGATGCTGCTCCAGCAGGACGCGCTCCGGGAATCGGTGGACCTGTCGTCGCTGCAGCGGGTCGGCTCGGGCGGCGCACCGTTGCCGCCCAGTGTGGTTCGTCGGTGGCAGGACGAATTCGGAATCGAGGTCCTCAACTTCTTCGGCTCCAACGAGGGGGTGTGCCTGCTCGGCGCGCCCGCCGACATCCCGGATCCGGCCGTCCGCGCCCTGCACCTGCCGAACTACGGTGCCCCGGACCGGGAATGGGCGACGCGCGTCGCGAAGATGACGTCGGTACGTCTGGTCGACCCGGTGACCGGCGCCGACGTCCACGCTGTCGGTGAGCGGGGCGAGTTGCGTCTGAAAGGACCCAGCGTCTTCGGCGGCTACCTCGAGGGCACCGCGGCGTCCAGCCCGTTCGACGACCAGGGCTATCTGTGCAGCGGGGATGTGTTCGAACTCGGCGGCGAGCGCGGCGAATACCTGATCTTCGTCGACCGGATCAAGGAGATCATCATCCGCGGCGGTATGAACATTGCGCCCGCCGAGATCGAGGGCCTGCTGATGGAGCATCCCGGGGTGGGCGATGTCGCGGTGATCGGCTACCCCGACGACGTGTTCGGGGAGAAGTGTTGTGCCGTGGTAGTTCCGGCTCCGGGAGCCTCGGTCGAACTCGCCGACCTCGTGAACCATCTACGGGATCGTCAGGTCGCGTCCTTCAAGCTGCCCGAACGGCTCGAAATCGTCGATACCATTCCCCGCAACCCGGTCGGCAAGATCATGCGCCGGACCATCCGTGACGCTCTGACACCCCCCGTCTAGATTCTGTCGGTCGGCTCACCCGATCGAATTCGAGTGCTCGGGCACGTGCTCGCACAGGTCCGAAGGGCGACCGAACCGAACCCACAACGATCGACGCTCCAGCACCGGCGTCGGTCGCTCTGCCAGGTAACGACGAACGGCACCCGGGTCGGGGTCGGTGGTCCCTGGTGGCCGTCGCCCGACGGGTGGTCGAATCGAAAGGTCCGTTCGACAACAAGGCGCGGACACCGATCGGACCGACCCGTGCGGTTCGGCGTGGCGCCGAATGTCGACATACAGACCGCGTAGGCGAGGAGAGCCCTGTGAGAATCGATGAAGTAGTCGAAAGCGTCAAGGAATCGATGTCGGTCGAGCGTGTGTACGCGCCGCCGATCGAACGTGACGGAACAACGGTGATCGGCGTCGCCACGATCTCCGGCGGTGCCGGCGGAGGCGGCGGGTCGGGCCCGGATGGCGAGAAGGGCTCCGGCGCCGGCTTCGGGATCGGGGCAAAGCCGGTCGGTGCCTTCGTCATCCGAGACGGCCGGGTGCGGTGGCAGCCGACGGTCGATGCGAATCGGTTGATCGTCGTTGCCGGGATAGTAGCCCTGGCCGCGCTCGCCGTCGGCGCGCGCTACGCGAACAGACGATAACCGAGGTCCGAACTCACCATCGGCGTCGTCGAACGTGACGCCCCCGAACAACTGGTCCGGCGCGGTGCCGTGTTTCGGTATCGAGATTCGAGGAGGTCGTGATGGAAGCTCCCGATAGCCCCTATCCGGTGCGATTGCGGGGGGATTTGGACGAGCCGCTGTCGCGGTGGCTGTGGCTGGTCAAATGGGTCCTGGTGATTCCACATGTCGTCGTCTTGTTCTTTCTGTGGGTCGCGTTCTTCTTGCTCACAGTGGTGGCCGGGGTCGCGATTCTCTTCACCGGCCGGTACCCGAGAGCGATCTTCGACTTCAATGTCGGGGTCGTCCGGTGGTCGTGGCGGGTCCAGTTCTATTCCTGTGCGGCGCTGGGAACTGATCGGTATCCGCCGTTCACGCTGCGCTCGACCGACTATCCGGCCGACTTCCAGGTCACGTATCCGGAGCGCCTGTCCCGGACGTCGGTGTTGTTCAAATGGTGGCTGCTGGCGATCCCGCACTACGCGATCGCGTTGGCGATGACCGGCGGCAGCGTCGGATTCGGTGGTGAAACCGGTGCCACCACTATCCCGCTGCTCGGGGTCCTGGTCGTGATCGCGGCGGTGATCCTGCTGTTCACCGCGCAGTATCCGCGTCGGCTTTTCGACTTCGTGCTCGGTATCAACCGATGGCTGTACCGGGTCGTCGCGTACGCGGGGCTGATGCGAGACGAGTATCCACCGTTCCGGCTCGACCAAGGCCCACGCGAGCCAGGCACTCCGGATCCCCTCGTGTAGCCGACGGTGCGATCCGCGCCGCCGGTCGGGAACAGCGTCGCAGCGGTGATTCGGGTCAGCCGTACACCTGCGAGGTCTGGGCGTCCGCCCCGGATGACGACGGCGTCGATCCTGCTGTGCGGCTCGACGGCAGCCCACAGCGTTACCGGGGCGTCAGAGCCGGGCCCGGGCCGACGTAGCCGGCAGGGAGATCGTGGCAGAGCTGTTGTCCACAGCCAACGCCGAGCGTCGGTCGATCTGCTGCCGAGAAGGCGGACGTCGACCTCGATCCGCGCGGGATAGCGAATAGTGCCACAGGTCGTCGGCCCAGGGGACGGTCGGCCCTAGGGCTGGTTCACCCCATTTTGATGGGATCGAGGAGTCCGAGAATGCAGCACAGGAGTTGAGCACTGTGCGTCGCCCCGGGCGCCAGGACGTGTTCGATCGCGGGACCGGCGGCACGGTCACAGCGAGCGAGGAGCTCGGGCAATGAGCGACGACAAGGAAATCGGCGAGGAGGAATGTCATGCATGCGAAACCAGGCGACTGGCTCGTCATCGAGGGACATACCGTCGGCGGCGCCGTCCGGCGGGGCCTGATCGAGGAAGTCCGCTCGGCAGACGGGTCTCCACCCTATCTGGTGCACTGGACCGATGATGGTCATCGAGCGCTGACCTTTCCCGGGCCGGACGCCTATGTACTCACCGGGGCCGAGCTACGGGCGCGGGAGGAGGTCGCGACAGCGAGGTTCTCCTCGATGCAGCATCAGCCCGGTCATCCGGTCTGAGCGGCGTGCGACGTCAACCCCCGAACGGCTCGAGGCGCAACCGCGGTTGCCCTGCGTCGACAGGATGCGGCTGTCCGGCTCAGCCGCGTGGCGACGCGTGCCGACCGGGTGCTGGTCACCGCGTCGAAGCCGCTTCGGCTCTTGGCCGGTCAGCCGTCCTCGGTCGGGTTCCCCGGGGAATCAACCGCCGATCGGACCCTTCTCGGTGTTCCGGTACAGGTGCGTGGCGAGCGCCGTGCAAGACATCCGGTCACGTCACAAACCTGTCGGATAGGTTTCCGGTGTTCTCTGCGCGCTCCAGATGCTGGTGGGTTCGAGCGGCTGCAGCGCGGTCGTGCGATCGATGTGGATCAGGGCGTCGAACTGGTCGGCGGCACGAGTGTGGAAGTAGTGACTCTGTCTCTCGGTGCCCGGCCGGTAGACGACGCCGATCGCTCGTTGCAGCCGTGGCTGACCCAGTGTGTCCGCGGCGGCGTCGCCGGTGTCCAGACGAACCAGGAATTCACCGATGCCGGCATCGTGCAGCAGAGTTTCCATGCTGGACGGTAGTGCCGGGCGAACGGTTTCGTGGACCGCGGTCCCACCCCACTCCTGTGCCGCGGTGACGGATCCGTAGTACGTGCTCGAGCCGATCGCTCGGCAGTGCGCGCCGTGACGTTGCCGCATCAGCTGTCCGAGAGTGATCTGGCCCTCCGCTCCGAACTCGGTGGCCCGAGCGTCGCCGACATGTGAATTATGCGCCCAGACAACAATTCTCGGAGCTCGGGTGACGCCGGTTGGGCGCTGACCGCGGCTCAGGTGCTCGCGCAGTGCGTCGAGAGTGTCGGCCATGTGTTCGTCACGCAGATTCCAGGAAGCGGTGTGATCGCCGAACATCGTGCGGTAGTAGAGCTCGGCGTCACGGACCGACCACGCGTTGCGCAGGGCGTCGAAGAGCTCTTCGGCGGCGTCGGTGCCGGTGCTGAATTCGGCCAGCGACTTGCGTTGCATCTCGACCAATTGCGTGACGGCCTGGTCTTCGCAGGTCTTGCCCGCACCGAATGCCGCACCGTAGCCGTAGGCCTGCCCGTCGCCGGAGTCGGCTTCGCCGAAACAGCCGTATCGGGTCTTGGCGCGCTGAGCGGCTGCACGGTCTGTCCGCTCCAGGTAGCGCACGACCTCGTTCATCGATCGATGCAGGCTGTAGAGGTCCAGGCCATAGAATCCGGTGGTGCGCTCGTCGTTCCGCACCTGTTCGTCGTTGTGGTCACGCAACCAGTCGACGAAATCGCGGACCACGGTATTGCGCCACATCCAGGCCGGAAATCGCTCGAACCCACGGAGCGCTTCTTCCGCGGTGGTGTCGCTGCCACGGGCGTGCACATAGCGGTTGACGCGCGCGGCGTCGGGCCAGTCTCCTTCGATCGCGACCGCGTCGAAGCCTCTGTGCTCGATCAGCCATTTCGTCATTTCGGCACGCGCGGAATAGAACTCGTGTGTCCCGTGGGTGCTTTCGCCGATCAGGACGATGCTCGCGGTGCCGATCAGATCGTCGAAGTGCTCCAGAGGCGGAATCCCGTCGGGCGCGTGGATCGCGCACGCGCGGATCGCCTGCACCGGGTCGGGAGCTGAACTCGGTGATCCGGTGGTGGGTGTGTTCAGCAGGGTGTGCACCTGCTCGTCGGTCACCTGGGTGAAGTCCCAGTAGGAGGCGCCGACAGCGCGGAACGGTGAAGGTATCGTCGCGCAGACCACTTCGTCGACCATCGCGGCGAGTTCACGACATGTCGATTCCGGTGCCGCGGGCACGGCGACGACGATACGAAGCGGTTCCTGGGCTCGGATCGCCTCGATCGCCGCGAACATGCTCGAGCCGGTGGCCAGGCCGTCGTCGACGAGGATGACCGTTCGTCCGGCGACATCGAGGGGGCCACGGCTGCCGCGGTAGGCAGCTTCTCGGCGCGCGAGTTCGGCTGCCTCGTCCTCTGCCACCGCACGTATCTGGTCGGAGGTCAGACGCAGCGCCCGGACGACATCGTCGGCGAGGACGATGCGGCCACCTGTGGCCAGGGCGCCGAAGGCGAACTCCGGGTTGTCGGGTACTCCCAGCTTGCGCACTACGAGAGCGTCCAGCGGCGCGCCCAGGGCGGCGGCCACTTCCCACGCCACCGGGATTCCGCCGCGCGGTAGCCCGAGCACGATCACCTCCCCGTGACCTCGGTAGTGGCCGAGTAGTTCCGCCATGGCCTGGCCGGCCTCACGACGATCACGGAAGATCCGACGAGCGGAATCCTCGCGCAACTTGATGGGGTTCATCGCTGCCTCGATTCGATGGGGAGCACCGTCGACTCGGCGTCAGGGCTTCCTGGCGGAAAGGTAGGTGGTGACGATGACCATGGCGGCGAAGATCGCGGCGATGATCACCGCGGCGACTGTCCAACTCATGACGGCTCCTTCTCGATGGTTTCGAGGTCGCCGGCAGGGGCGGCCGGGCTACCGGTTGTGCGTGGATCCGTCAGGTCGGTCCGATTTCGGCGGATACGCGCTGGATAGCTTGCTTCTGAGTCTCGATGTCGCACCGGTTCGTCGATACAGCACTTCGTCCCCTTGTGGGAGGCCATAGGTCGGCCTCGGGTCCGATGCGGCGCCGACTGGGCGTCACTCGAGCACGCTGCCAAACGCAGGCGCGGTCGGCAGGCGAGGCCGACCTATCGATGATCCGCCCAGGGCGGTGGGACCTTCCCGGCTTCTGGGCGGGCTGCATGTCTGGTTTGCCCCCCCATCATTGACGTGCGAGGCACTCGCCACGGTGTTCCGGTCGCTGTTCACTGGGAACACGCCCGAAGGAAAGGGGAGCGGTACTCGATGGTCCATATCGGCCACGGTGGCCCACCAGCACACACCTACACTTCACGCTGTCGACGCGGTGGCGCGCTCCTGCGTCGGAGAATGGCCGGTCCAGCGGTAGAAGGCGCGTCGAAACTCTCTCGCGTCGCTGTACCCGACGGCATGCGCTACCGAACCGATCGGAATGTCGGATTCGCGGAGCAGGATCAGCGCGCGCCGGTGACGCACGTTGTCACGGATTTCGCTGAATTTGTGACCGGCCGCCGCCAACTTGCGGTGAAGGGTGCGTTCGGTGATGCAGAGCCTGTCGGCGACATCGACCATCGTGAGGTTTTCCCCGAGGTTTCGTCGCAGCACCGACTCCACGGTGGCCACGATGGCGGGGCGTCGATCCGCTGGGTCGAGCAGTCGTCGCGTCGCGTCGAGGGCGAGACTGAGTTGCGAGGGATTACGGGTGGGGACAGGTCGGGAGAGCACGTCGGCGGGGGCCAGCAACCGCGTTGCTTCTGCGCCGAAGATCAGCGGGCAGCGAAAGAACTGATCATAAGTCGCGACATAGGCGGGTCTCGGATAGGCGAACTCGATGCGGGACGGGCAAAACTGTTCGCCCATCATCACCCTGCCGAGCGCCACCGTGGCAGCGAAGGCCTCCTCGGCGAGCAGCGGCCGCAGGTCGGGCACGGGCGCGCGTTCGGCCAACTCGATCGCGATCTCGTCGCCGCTCAGGTGGTATTCGGCGTCGACCAAGCTTCCGGATGCTTGGTGAAACCGGACTCCCAGATCAACCGCCTCCCCGACTGTGTCGCACGCCCGCATCGCGACACCGAGCATTCCCCATGACACAAGAAAATCGGTGGTCCCCAACTGTAGTCCCACCGGCTCCGGCGGAAGCGCGCGCAGACCGCGTTGCAGGATCAGCGAGGCTTGCCGGAACGAGAGTTTGGCGTCCGTTTGGCTGAGGGTTTCCGTCGAGTGTCCGGTGCCCGAAAACCACTGGTCGACGTACACGCCGCGCCGATCTGCCAGATCGATCATGTTCAGCACGATCACCGGCGGAATGACCGCAGCGTCCAGATCGACGGAATCTCTCACTCGCTTCCTTTCCCCAACGCTGCCATCGCCGCAGCTTAACGGCATTCATCCCGGTGCCTACCGGTGAATCAACCAAAGGAACATAAACTATGTCTGACATTGTGCATGGCTTCGCGGACGATGCCATGGGCTGTCTCGATGCTGTCGCGATCGCCGAACGCATTCGTGTCGGCGAGGTCAGTGCCGAGGAGGTCACCGAGGCCGCGATCGCCCGCGCGGAGCACGTGAATCCGCGCCTGAACGGATTCGCCCATACCGCGTTCCAGAGTGCCCGTGACCAGTCGGCACGCTGCGGCGCAGGGCCTTTCGCCGGGGTACCGGTGGTCATCAAGGACAACGTCGACGTCTCCTGGATGCCGACATGCTACGGATCGCGTGCCTTCGATCCCCACCCGGCAAAACGTACGGCCGCACCGGCCGGACAAGTCGTCGAGCAGGGCTACATCGTGCTCGGTAAGAGCACCATGCCCGAGTGGGGATTGACCGCCAGCACCGAGTACGCCGATCGGCCACCCACCCGCAATCCGTGGAACACCGGGCGCTCCGCTGGTGCCTCCTCCGGCGGAAGTGCCGCGCTGGTCGCATCCGGGGTGGTCCCGGTCGCGCACGCCAATGACGGCGGTGGCTCGATCCGGATCCCGGCCGCTGTCAACGGCCTTGTCGGACTCAAGCCGACGAGGGACCGGTTGCTGAATCAGCCCGGGGCTAACCAACTGCCGATCAACATCGCTGCCGAAGGCGTCGTCACCCGAACCGTCCGGGACACAGCCCACCACCTGGCCGCGTTGGAACGCCCGCGGCCGAGTCGCCATTTGCCCCCGATCGGCCTTGTCGAGGGACCTGGGACCACTCGCCTGCGAATCGGTGTCATCACCGAGACTCCAGCAGGGGAGGTGGACCCGGAGATGATCGTGACAGTTCACGCGGCGGCGGCCCTCCTTGCCGGTCTCGGACACGAGATCACGGTCGATGTCGCCATGCCGGTTGATCGGCGCTTCGTCACCGACTTCGCCCGGTATTGGGGATTCTTCGCAGTCGCCCTGACCGCGTCGAGCAAACTCACCAAGCCTGGTGCGTTCCACCCCACGCGCCTCGACCCTTTCACGCGAGCGCTGTTTCGCGACTCGCTGTCGCAGGTCCAGCACTGGCCGGGCGCCATCGTTCGCCTGCGTCGCGACGCCGCTCAGGCCGAGAAGATCAGCGAACGGTTCGATGTCGTGTTGTCACCGGTCCTGTGCCATCCAGCACCTGAACTGGGCTATTTGAATCCTGGTCTGCCGTTTCGCGAGTTCTTCGATCGGACCATCGCCTATGGGGGGTTCACCGCGCTCAACAATGTCGGCGGCACGCCGGCGATTTCGCTGCCGTTCGGCATGTTGGACAACGGTCTTCCCGGCTCGATCCACCTCGCCGCTGCCACTGGCAATGAGCGCACCCTCCTCGAACTCGCCTACGAGATCGAAGCTGCCCAGCCATTTCCGCAGATCGGCAACCCCGCCGCGACCAAGGAGGAACTCCAGTGACCACAGAACGCCGCATCGGCAGAGCAACACATGCCAGGGGGACCGTGTTGGTCACCGGCGCCGCCCGCGGAATCGGTCGGGCCTGCGTGGCTGGATTCGCGACCGATGGCTGGCAGGTAATCGCGGGTGTCAGGAGTGAAAGTGATCTCGACGACGTCGCCAGTATCCATCCGAACGTTGTTCCGCTGTTGCTGGACGTCACGAACCAGCATCACCTCGACATGCTTGCCGAGCGAGTGCCAGACGCACTCGATGTGGTGATCAACAACGCTGGGGTGGTCGTCGACGGACCAGTGGAGACTGTCGCACTGCAGGCGTTGCGGCAGGCGTTCGAGGTCAACGTGATCGGCGCGACGGGAGTGACCCAAGCCGTTCTTCCCGCGATCCGACGTGCCCGCGGCCGGATCATCTTCCTGTCCTCACTCAACGGCAGAGTGGCGCTGCCATGGATGGGTCCGTACTCTGCCTCCAAGTTCGCCCTCGAAGGGCTGGTGGATGCACTGCGTGTCGAACTGCGCCCGTGGGGCATACCTGTCAGTTTGATCGAACCAAGTGCCACCGCCACCGACATGTGGGGCAGCGCAGCCGAACTCGTGGACGCGACCGCCGAGTCGATGACCGAATCACAGCGCCAGCTATACCGCAGTCATATCGACGGCGCTCGCAAATCGGTGGCGCTGCTGCAGCGGCTGGTGGTCCCTACCGACGATGTCGTCGCCACCGTTCGACGCGCGGCGACGAGCAGACGGCCCTCTTCCCGATACCCGGTGGGCGTGCGCGGACACGCTTTCGCTGCCGGCGTCGCAGTGCCGACATGGTTGCGCGACGGTGCCTTTGCAGCGATCGCGCGCCAACCACGCCGCCTGGGAGCGGGCGAGAACGAGCGCACCACCGAGCGGTGAGCCTGCCAGCACGGACAAACTGCACAGTCGAGCGCGCACGCCCACCGTTCGGAACCGGAAGCGCACATCGATCGCCCCATCACCCAGGAGACCAACGTGCGGAGCTACTGCGCATCTCGGGCCATTCCGGCAACGCCGGAACGTGCCTGGGAATTGATCAGCGACACCGGCCTATACCCCGTGTGGGTCGCACACACCGTCGCGATGTTGTCCGTCGACGGTGCAGCCGACATCGGGGTCACCTATCGGGAACGATCCCGAATTCTGGGGCCGTTGGCCTGGACCACCCACTGGACCGTCACCGAATATCTGCCTCTTGTTCGTCAGGTCCACCATGGAACGGGATTGCCGTTCGTCACCGACCTATCGATCGAGTTCGACCTGATACCTGAACAAGATCGCCGCACCACCACTGTGGGCTTCACGATCAGCTTCATGCCTACTTCGGCCGTACTCGGGCGCCTCTTCGGCGGACTCGCCGCAACGGTATTGCGGGAACGGCAACGCCGTTCACTCGACATGCTCGCGCACATGGCCGGGGGACACCCAGTCGAAACCAGTCTGACGAGCGGCGCCACCAACCCCCTCCCGGTCGACGCCGATCATGGCCCTTCCGCGCCGGCGAGAACGTGATCGGTGGCGGCACAGTCCGGATGCGCCGAGTCGTTCGTCAACGAGCACAGCCGTTCGCTGACACCGGACTTGGGCCCGCCAACCCGAACCTGACAATCGACGACGGAAGGTCTCCATGACTGCCAGCCACGACGACGCGACCGCGCACCTTGCCGAGGTCGACACCGCCGACTCTCACCGCCACGACGTCATCGACCGCGGTTCAGCGGTCGCGATAGTGGGTGCCGGGCCGGCGGGTCTGAGCGCCGCGCGGATGCTGCGCCACTACGGCATCGACTATGACCACTTCGAACGGCACACCGACCTCGGCGGCATCTGGGACCTCGACAACCCAGGCACGCCGATGTACGAATCGGCGCACTTCATCTCCTCCCGCGACGTGTCCGGCTTCTTCGACTTCCCCATGCCCGATCACTTCGGTGACTATCCCAGCAGGGCACAGATCCTGGACTACACCCGCGACTTCGCCGCAGAGTTCGCGCTGCACGAGAACATCGCATTCGCTACTGAGGTCGAATCGGTTGTCGAGGACGGCGATGGGTGGCTGCTGTTCACGGCTGACCACGGTCCTCCACGACGCTACCGGGGGGTGATCTGTGCCTCGGGCACCAACTGGTACCCCAGGATGCCCCAGCACCCCGGGGTGTTCGACGGCGAGGTCCGGCACGCCGTCACCCATCGGCGCGCCGGCGACTTCGCAGGGAAACGGGTACTGGTCGTCGGCCTGGGCAATTCCGGTGCCGACATCGCCTGTGACGCAGCCCAAGCCGCCGATGGCGCCTTCATCAGTGTCCGACGCGGCTACCACATCGTGCCAAAGCACATCTTCGGCGTCCCGGCCGATCAATTCGGCGAGGCGAGCGCCGCTGTGCCGCGTTGGATCGAACGGCCCATCACTACCCGGCTGCTTCGTCTGATGGTCGGCGACCTGACCCGCTGGGGCCTGCCCAAGCCCGACCACAAGCTGTTCGAATCGCACCCGCTGCTCAACAGTCAGCTGCTGCATCATCTCCAGCATGCCGACATCACCGCCAAGCCCGATTTAGCACGTTTCGATGGGCCCGATGTCGTGTTCACCGACGGTTCCCGCGAACGCGTCGATCTGGTCCTGTATGCGACCGGCTACGAGATGCGTATCCCTTACGTCGACGCGGATCTGTTCGCGTGGAACGGGGACCGGCCCGCCCAGTACCTCACCGCGTTCAACCGACACCATCGCAACCTGTTCACCTTGGGTTTTCTCGAAACCAACTCCAGTGCCTACACCCTGTTCGACAACATCTCCAACGTCATCGCTCAGTACTTGCGTGACCAGATCACCCGCCCTGCGACGGCCCGTCGGTTCGACCAGCTCGTTGCCAATGACCGTCCCGACTTGAACGGTGGCATCGCCATGGTGAATTCCCCTCGCCACGCTGGATACGTCGATGCGAAGACCTACAAGAAGACCCTTGCGCGGACCCGCGAACAGATGGGCTGGGCCGACCTGTCTCCGGGGTTCGCCGACCACCTCAAGGAACGCAATTCCGACCGCAGCCGCACGTCGATAACGCGGCGGTGAGCACGGACGGGCCCGGGAGGCTGCCCTGGACGATGCCCCGCGAAAGGTTTTCAAGATCGGAACCGATATCGGGCGCACCAGCGTCGAGCCTGTATGCAGGCCGGAGCAGGCCAGGCCGTCGCATTTTCGGTGCCGCCTGCGGGCCGGACAGGGCCGCCGGGACTGCCGAGGTAGTTGAGGCCCATCAGTGTCGCGTCGTGGTCGGTGACCGGCCTTGCAGTTCGAGGTCCACGGCTTCGATGGTCGCGATCACGCGACGCGTCTGAGGGTGGACGGAGAGCGTTTGCGCCGGTGCACGCCGATGATGCTCACCGTAAACCCTCTCCGTACGGACGAAGCACTGGTTTCGTCCGTACGGGGAGGGCACCGCTACTCCACAGCGGGGCAGTCCCCCCTTTTTCGGCTACCCCGGCAGGGTGTCCGGAAGGACGACACCCGGCAGAGAGCCGCACCGATGGCGACGGTGGGCTGCCGAATGGGTGAGTATCCCACCGGGAACCTGGACCGAATCCTGGTCGGGACCCGGCCCAGCCATCAAGTGGCCAGGTCAACGCCCGTGTACGGGCAGCTTGCCTGTGCGCGGGAGGGATCAGGGGCGGAGCACGTAGCGCCCGCGCGTCCCGCCTTTGGCCATGGCGCGGTGGGCTTCGGCGGCCTCGGTCAAAGGCAGGACCGCGTGAACCCGGGCGGGCAGGCCGCCGCCGGCGGCGCGGGCGAGCAGCTTTTCCAAGCACGGGCCGTCCGAGTGCACCATCAGAATGTTCACCGTGATCCCGCGCTCGGCCGTGGGCGTCAGGTTCGGTCGGACGCCGACGAAGGATCCGCCGTCGCGGACCGGGTTCAAGCTCCATGCCTGCTGCGATGTGGTGTCGACGACGGCGTCCCAGCCGGGTTCGGCTTCGGTACGGAAGTCGGCGCCGAGACCGCGCACGAACGGTTCGTCTTCGGCGCGGGCCAGTCCGGTCACCTGCCAGCCGCGGTCGGGTGCCAGCGCGGCCACGTTCGCGCCGATCGCCCCGGCCGCGCCAGCCACCAGCAATCGGTTGCCCTCGGCGGGTGCATCGCCGAGCAGATCCACGATCTGTGCCGCACTCAATCCACTGAGCGGCACAGTCGATGCCGCGACCAGGTCGAGTTCGTCGGGAACCACGGCGAGATCAGTGGCCGGGACGACGAGTTGTTCCGCGTAGGTGCCGAAGTCGCGGTCGAAACCGAGGACGACGCCGGCCACCCGGGTACCGACGGCCAGTTCCACGCCCGCGCCGGTGGCGACGACGGTGCCGGCGAAGTCCCAGCCGAGGCCGGTGTGGGAGGGCTGGTTGATCATGCCCATCTGGTGGAAGAATCCGCCCGTGACGCCGAGGTCGGTGGGATTGACCGGCGCGGCCGCGACCGCGATGCGGACCTCTCCGGGGCCGGGCTCGGTGACCGGCAAGTCGATGATCTCGATCGAGTCGGGTCCGTTCGGGGTACGGACGACCGCGGCCCGGAAGGTGTGCGGGTTGTGCATGTTTCGTGCCTCCATCAGTTCGGTTCTGATGGGCTCGACACTGCGCCTCAGGTTTTGGAAGGAACTTGGAGCGGACTTGGAACGCGATCGGCGCGAGCAGTTGCTTCCGCGGCCCAGCCGGAGGCGTTCCACCTGTCGGCGATGGCGGCGGCCCGGGCGAAATGCGCTGCGGCCTCCTCGGCGCGGCCCAGGTACAGAGCGAGTTCGCCGAGCGTGTGGGCGACCGGGCGCAGGGCAAGGGAGACGCTCTCCGCGCCCGCCGGGGGACCTTCTCGATGCGGAAGCAGGTCCGCGTAGCTCTGTGCGGCGACGTCGCGGTCGTTCGTGGCGACGGCCGCCAGCGCACGCAGGCTGGTCAGGAAGGTGAAGAAGAAGTCGCGCCGGATCGGGGCGGGTTCGGTGCGGACCCGATCCGCTTCATTGCCGCGTCCCGCGGCGTGGAGGGCGAGGGTCAGCAGGTCGGCGGCTATCGGGCCGAGCGCCGCGTGCAGCGCGCGCACGTCGTCCACGTGGTCGCCCAGTGTGCCGTCGTTGATCCAGATCGCCGCCCGCGGGAGCCGCAGGAAACCCGCGGCATGCACCGATCCGGCGCGTTCCATGCGTTCGGTGGCCTCGTGGTAGAGCCGCGCGGCATCGGCGAAGCGGCCTTCGATGAGCACCAGTGTCGCCAGCGCGATCTCGGCCGCGCCGATCGCTTCCGGCATCCGGTATGTGCGGGCGAGGTCGAGCGCCTCCTCGGTCACGCGCCGCATGGTCGCGGGGTCGTTGGCGGCGGCCGCGTTCGCGGCCTGCTCGAGCAAACCGGTCACCCGGTAGACGGGCAGGTCGTGCTCGACGCTGATCTCCACCAGCTCACGCGAATACTCTTCCCGCCCGGACTCGCGGGCGACGAGCAGCAGCGCCGCGGCCCGCAGGCGCGGAGAGGGGGCGAGGTCGAGCGCTTCCCGCGCCGCCGCCATAACCGTCGGATCGTTCTCGCCCACCAACTCGTGGGCGTAGGCGATGAGGAGGTGGGACCGGGTGCCGGAGTCGAGATCGTGCCGTTCGAGCAGATGGCGGAGACGGTCGACGATGGGCTTGTCGACGGTGGCGTAGGCGCGGGCCTGCCAGGGGGTGGGTTCGGTCCAGGCGGTGAACGCGGCGATCATCAGGTCCTCGCGGCCGAGCGACTCGGCGTACTCCACGGCCTGTTCACGAGTACGTCGGGCCGCGTCGAAGGCTCCGGCTCTGACCTGCGCGCGCAGCAGCCTGCCGAGCAGATCGACCCGCTCGTCCGGATCGCTGGAGTTGGCGACGGCGTCGCCGAGGAGTGCGGCCGCCACATCGTGAGCGTATCGGGCCTCGGCGAGCTCGGCGGCCCGCGCGCAATAACCTGCGGCCTTCGGCGATCCCGCTCGTGCGTAGTGGTGGGCCAGCGCGGCGAAATCACCGGAGTCCTCCAGCGCTACGGCGATGCGGGCGTGCATTCGGGTGACCCGCAGCCGGCTGACATCGGTCAGGAGCGTGTCCCGGACCAGTGCGTGCACGAATCGGACCCGCCCGGGCCCGGGCTCGTCGAGCAATCCGGCGATGACGCCGGCATCGAGCGCGTCCAGCACGCCGTCCTCGTCGGTATCGGCGGCCCGCACGAGCACATCCACCGAGCTTTCCCGGCCCGCCACCGCCGCCAGCCGCAGGACGGACACACTGCTCTCGGGCAGCCGGGCGAACCGGCGCCGCAGTACGTCGCGGACACCCTCCGGAACCCCGGAAAGTGCGGTCAGCACGCCCTCACAGTTCAGCAGCCGCGCGGTCTCCCGCACATAGAACGGGTTGCCGCCGGTCCGCTGGGCGATACCGGCCACGGTCGCGTCGTCTGCTTCGCATTCGGAGCGGACCAGGTCGGTGACGGCGTCGCGATCGAGACCGGGCAGCTCCAGCCGCAGGGGCGCGGTGCGGGCGAGGGCCGCGAGTGTCGCGGCCAGGCGCTCGCTTTCGTCCGCACGGTATGCCGCGACGATCAGGAGGGGGTGCCGTGTGTCGACACCGGCGAGCAGTTCCAGGGTGGCGGCGTCCGCACAGTGCAGGTCGTCCAGCATGACGGCGACGGGGCGGTACGCCGCGATCGCCGACAGCCATGCCCACACGGCTTGCCGCAACCGGAAACGGCCGGCTGCCGCGTCCCCGGTGACGGTCACCGACTCCGACAACAACGGCGCCAGGTCGTCGGCGAACTCGCCCGGCGGAACGCTTCCGGCGACAGTCCGCAGCACCTCGACCCACGCCCAGGCGGGCGGCGCACTGTCGAGGTCGGGACAGCGTCCGGCGGCCACCAGCCAGCCCTCCCGTGCCAGCCGCACGCCGAGGCATTCGAGCAGCTTCGATTTGCCGAGCCCGGCCTCGCCGGTGACGAGCGCGACACGCACGCCCGCGTGACCGGTGTCCCGGGCGGTATCCATCAGCGCCGCCAGCTCGCTCTCCCTGCCGACGAACGGTACCGTGCAAGGCTTTTCGACGGGAGGCGGCACGATCACCGCGGCGCGGGGCTCGTCCGTCGCAGGCGCGACGGCCGTGCGGAGGAAGTCCGTGCGCTGGGTGAGGATCGCCTCTTCCAGCTCCACCAGATCCGGTCCGGGATCCAGGCCCAGTTCTTCGGCGAAGTGGGCACGGGCACGGCGGAGCGCGCCGAGGGAGTCGGCCTGTCGGCCGCTGCTCCACAGCGCGAGCGCGTGCAGGCGCCAGCCTTCCTCGCGCAGCGGATGGTCGCGGGTGAATGTCTCCGTGTCCGGCACGACCGCCGTCGGGTCGCCGAGGCGCAGGCCTGCCGCGATATGCAGCTCGCGGGCGACCAGGCGTAGCTCCTCGAGTCGCGCGATCTCGGCGGTGACCCACTGCTCGTCGGCGACCTCGGCGAAGGCGGACCCCTGCCACAGCGCCAGCGCCTCGGTCAGCCGGATCCGGGCTGCCCGTGGATCGGGCAGCGTGCGGGCCTCGTCGAGCAGTTCCTCGAAACGCCAGGCGTCCACCGCTTCTCGCGGCAGCCGCAAGGCGTAGCCGGGCGCCGCGCTCACCAGCACGCGGGCCGGCGCTCGCGGCGGGCGGCCGGGTTCGAGCAGACGACGCAGGTTGGACACGTACGCCTGCAATGACGCCAGGGCGCGCGACGGCGGTTCACCGCGCCACAGGTCCTCGATCAATCGATCGACAGGTACCACCTGCCCGCGAGCGGCTATCAGCAGCGCCAGTACGCCGCGCTGCCGAGGCCCGCCGAGTGGAATGGACTCGCCGCCGCTCTCGGCAGCAAACGAACCCAGCACCCGCACAAAGACCATGACGCGTCACATCATACGCACGCCGAGGTCCGAGCGTTCCAAGTCGGTTCCCAGTCCGTTCCAAACGCCCGAGCGCAGGCTCGAGGCATTCGAAACACTTGGAGGACACGAACAATGAGCATCGACACCCAGGATATGAAGATCGTGCACCGCGCATTCCGTCGCGAATCCCGAATGCTGATCGACCTCGTCGCGGCGGTAACTCCGGGTGACACCGCGCGGGCCGCGCTCATCGCCGCTCATTTCCGCGACTACCGACTCGGATTGAAGAACCACCACGAGGGCGAGGACGAACTGCTGTGGCCGCCACTGCTGTCCCGGGTCGACCCGGGAGCGGAAGTCATCCTGCGCATGCGCGCCCAGCACGAGCGCGTCGACATCGGTCTGACCAAACTGGACGCTGCGGTCCCGGCGTGGGAGGCCACGGCCGGCGCCGATGAACGCGACACCCTCGTAGCGCTGCTCGTCGACCACCGGGCGGTCCTGGTCGAACATCTCGACGATGAAGAGGCGGCGCTGTTGCCGCTCGCGGCCGTGCACATCACGGGGCGGGAGTGGGCTGCCCTGGGCGAGCACATGGTGGCCCACACACCCAAGCTCACCTTGCTCACGCTCCTCGGACTGGTCCTGGAGGACGCCGACCGAACCGAACGCGCCACGCTGCTCGGGGGCCTCCCCGCACCGGTCCGCGCCATCTGGCACGTCATCGGCCGTCCCCGCTACGCCCGTCACATCCGCCGCGTCCGCGCGGCCTGATCGCTGTCCTCCGCGAGGACGGGTGGCGCGGCCGTCCCTTCCTGTCTTCGTTTTCCAATTTCGAAATTACTTATCGTGCAGAGGAATTCATCATGCTTTCGATCGTCGGCAACTCTTTGGCCGCTGTCATCGCCCTCGCCGTCTTCGTCATGGGCACCAGCTTCTTCTGGGCGCCACAGGGTGCGGCCGGCTTCGGCATTCCGAACTCGCCGATCCAAGACACCGCCTTCCGCGCCTGGCTGCGCGTCAAGGGTGTCCGTGACATGGCCTGCGGGGTAGGCATTCTCGTCGTCCTCGCTGCCGGTACCACCACGCTGCTCGGCGGGCTTATTCTCGTCCTCGCGCTCATTCCGGTCGGGGACGCGATGATCGTGCTGCTCAGTAGAGGCCCGAAGTCCGCCGCTTACGGCGTCCACGCCACCACCGCGGCCGTGATGCTGACGACCGCCGCACTGCTGCTGACTGCCTGAACCCGCCCGCTCGACCATTGAGGACCACGCGGTATGTGCGGCAGAACAGCGGGTTTCTGTCGCCGCCGTGATCCGCGGGTATTCGCTGGGGCGGTCTCGGGTCTCTAGGAATGGAGACGTTCCGAGAGAAAGTCCAGTGTCGGGCCGATCGCGGTGTCGGCGTAGGCCACCGCGTGGCCGCGTCCAGGGATGATCTGGGTGTGCACGGTGACGCCGTCGGCGCGGAGGCGATCGGCGAAGCTCGTCATCTGGGTGAGCGGAATCAGCTCGTGACTCGAGTTGAAGAGCATCATCGGCGGGTTCGATGATGCCGTGTGTAGCGCCGGTGATGCCGCGGCCGCTTGCTCGGCGCAACTGGGAGTGGCCGGTAGGCAGCCGAGGAAGACCAGCGCCGCCACTGACGCCAGCATCGCGTCCGACGTTCCCGCGCGACCGGTGAGGTCATAGGGCCCTGACCATCCGACCATCGCAGCCAACGGCGCCTTATCGGCTGTCACCGCCTGCATGAGCAGGTGGGCACCGGCCGAGGTTCCGAGACCGCCGAGACGCTCGGGGTCCAGTGCGTAGTCGGCGGCGTGGCTACGCGCGAATTCTATGGCTGCCTCGACATCGTGGTACTGCCGCGGATTGCGCGGTGCGTCCAGCCGGTAGTCGATGTTGAATACGACGAAACCGCGATGTGCTGCCGCCCGCGCCTCGCTGTCGAGTAGTTCGCGGTTGCCTCGGACCCACGCGCCGCCGTGGACCAGAATCAGACCGGGGTGGCGTGCCCCATGGCCGTCCGAAGCGGGCCGGTAGACCGTCATCGGCTGCTCGCCCTGGCTGGTGGGGTAAGCGGATTCTTCGATCTGGATGGGCGCTGCGTCCGATCGCGCGACGGTGGGAACCCCGGTGGCTGCGGCGAGTACGGCGGCAGCGGCCATACACCACCGCAGAGTGGGCTTGTGCACTGTCAACTCCTGACTCGAGGGATGCGCAGATTGGTCACGCGGATCAGCGCAGCAGGGCGAGTCGGCTGACGAGGTCGTTGGGCCGGTATACCGAGGCGCTCCGGGTCCATGCCTGCCCCGACTCCGGATCGTAGGTGCTGGGCATGGTCACCCCCGCCGGGGCGAACGCGTGGAAGCCCTGCTTGATGGTGGTGTGGGTGGCGCGCCACTGATGGTCGGCGAAGGCGACCACCGCCACGGCGTCCGACTTCATCGACGGTCCACGCAGCTCCGCGACCTTGGCGGCCACCCCTTCGGTCGACAGATATACCAGCGTGCCGTCCGTGGCGCGCACCGGATCGATGGAGACCACATCGGTGAGGTGGTAGCGGGACACGAGCACCTCGGCGATTTCGGTTTGGGCATACACCGGGATGTCGCGATCACCGCGGGCGGCGACGACCGCCGCGGCGAGCTCCTCGTTGACCGGTCCCGGCGCGCCGACCTCGCGCGCCGGGTCCACGCCCGCCGGAATCCGGTTGCCGAAGCTGTAGGCGAGCACGATCGTGGCCGACTCTGCTGGACCGGCGGGTGCGGTCCACAGATCGAGCGTCGACTGATCGAAAGCCGGGACAGGGAAGTCGGCGGCGGCGGGAGCGTAGGTGAACAGTGCGGAGACCGCGGCGATGCTCACGGCCGCCGCGGCGCGATTCCAACTCATGGCGGCGGACTCTAACAGCAATCACGGCCGCGCGCATACGCTACCCACGTCCGGTGCCTATGTTCGTAGGAACATAGGCGCGATGAAGAGTGTCCGGTGGGTCAACTTGGTGAGCACTCAAAACTTAGTTCTTGACACGGACTGCCTGTCGATGTGATCGTGTTCATACATTCGAAGGAACATAGGAGTCCGATGCAGCTCGACTATGTGATCCTCGGCTTGCTCTCGGTGCGGCGCCTGACCGGCTACGACCTGCGGCTGTGGATGACAGGCTCCGGCCGCTACCTCGGTTATGGGGTCCAACTGCCTCAGATCTACCGGCGCCTAGCGCAATTGGTCGATCGCGGTCTGGTGGGTTTCGAGATCGACGCACGCGAAGGGCGGCCGGACGCGAAGGTCTATTCCATGACCGAGGCGGGCCGAGCCGCGCTGCTGGAATGGGCACGCTCCCCGTACGAGCCGTCACCGCGGCCGATGGACCCGGAGTTCAACCTGCGCTTCGTGTTCGCCGGGCAGTTGGATCGGGAGATCGCGATCGACATCGTCCGCACCGAACTGGCCTACCGGATCGAGCACGACGCCACCTCGCCCGCCGCGCCGCTCCCGGAAATCTACGACCCGCAAATCCCTGAGCTGGACCCGAACTGGGCCCGGGAAATCCATACGTTGGCCCACGAGAACGGTTACGCGTACGCGCGGTCCTACATCACCTGGCTCCAGCTCACCCTCGCCCGCCTCGAAGCGGGCCGTCCGGACTGACGTCCACGCCTTGTGAAATGAGAAGAAAACATGAGTAAGTACAGTGCGATTTCGGCAGCCGTCATCGCCGCGATCGCCTCCGTCTCGACTGCCTCGAATGCTGCGGCGGCACCGGAGACGACGTCACCGGTGACCTACCATGCGTCCGTGGTCGGCGGTTCCGTAATAACGACCCTCGAGAACGGAACCTTCACTCTCGCGCCGGATTCGCGAACGGTGACGATTCGGGACACCGCGGCGCGAGATCTCGAATCGCTACCGCTGGCCGCCACCGTCGACGGTGCGCATCTCCCGATTCGGCCGTACATCTCCGCCGACGGCCGCCAGCTCACCCTGGTCCCGGACACCACGGCCCTGCTGCTGCACCCGGCTCAGCCGATCGCGTCGCCGATCGAGAACCAGCTGGCCATGAACGACCTCATCAACTCGGTGAGTATCGGCACCTCGGTCGGCTCGCTGATCGGTACCGCGATCGGCGCGGTCATCGGCATCGGCGCCGGGTTCGCCCTCGCCGGCGCCTCCTGCCTGGCTTTGAGTATCGGTTGCGTGGTAGCCGCGCTGCCGATCATCACGCTCGTCGGTGGCGTCGGCGCCCTGGCCGGTGTCGTGCTGGGCGGCGGTTCCACCGCCGCGTTCGCGCTCTACGAATATCTCACCACCCTCAACGCGGCGCCCGGCACGAGCAAGTACGGCGAGTACGCGCAGGGCAAGCCCAGCACCGCACCCGAGGTTCGCTGATATGGCATCTCGCACGATCGGCATGGGATCGTCCGCCGGCGCGATGGCAGTCCTTCTCGCCGCAGCCGCGATCGCGGCGGCACCGGCCTCGGCCGAGTCGGGCGCGGCAGCACAGTTCGAATCGGCGGTGGTCGGCGGCGCCGTGGTCACCACCCTGACCAGCGGTGGATTCGCCGTCGCCGCCGACGGTCTGACGATCGAGATCCGCGATGACGGCGGTACCCGAATCGATGTGCTGCCGTTGGCTTTCGAGCTCGAGGGCCAACGGCACCGCATCACCCAGCACATCTCCGATGCCGGGCGCACGCTGACGTTGACGCCGGACACCGCCGGTATCAGCTCCATTGCCTCGCCGATGGAGGAGCAGCTCGCGCTCAACGAACTCGCCGGAAACCTCACCCGGGGAACCGTCGTCGGCACCCTGGTCGGCACGGTGGTCGGGGCGCTCGTCGGCGCGGTGATCGGACTGGGTTCCTGTCTGATCGTCGGACCGGCCTGCCTGGCCACCACACCGGCCGCGATCGCCGCGTTCGCCGGCGCGGGCGGGCTCGCCGGAACGCTGCTCGCCGGTGCGGCGACGCTGGTCGATGGTGTATGGAAATACCTGCGCACCAGACAATCCGAGCCCGGACAAAGCCCGTTCGCGAACCAGGACGGCGTGCTCGATCCGCAGGGAACCGGGGTGCCGGATGCCAACCTGCGGTTGCCGAGCGGATCGGCCAACGGACTCAAGACCGGCTCCTCGAGCGGATCGTCCCGGTGATCCCGACAGGCGTTTCCACGATTGTCCGATCCGCGATCGCCGCAGTACTGGCCACCGTGTTCGGCCTGAGCCAATCCGCCGCAGCGGCACCGCCCGCAGACCGCACCGACACCGGCAGCTACACCGCGGGCGGGCTGACCTACGACTACCGCAGCTTCGTGCCCGGCGCACTACCGGAGGCCCCGGCCCTGCTCGTCATGGTCCATGGCTGCAACACCACCGCCGAGCAACAGCAGCAGGCAAGTCAGCTCGACCCGATAGCCCGGCGTGCGGGTTTCGTCGTCCTCTACGTCGACGGCAGCCCGCTCAACGAACTCCAAGGGCGCTGCTGGTCGGGGCTGGCGGCACCGGGAAACGAATCGCGAACATCGGGCGACGCGGCCGCGATCGCGGGTATGACCCGGCTCGTCGCCGACCGCCACCACGTCGATTCTCAGCGGATCTATGCGCTCGGAATGTCCTCGGGTGCATTCCAAACGGCAATGCTCGGCGGTCATTTCCCGGACCTGTATGCCGCGATCGGCCTGCATTCGGGCGGTCCGTTCGGTCATGGCGTGCCGGGATGTGTCGGCACCTACCTGCCGATCGCCGCACCGGAAGCGCTGGCGGCGCGAGCATTTTCCGCTCAAGGCGAGCATCGCCGGGTGCTGCCGGTCATCGCCTTCCACGGCGACGCCGACAAGACCGTGCCCTACGAGTGCGGGCAAGAGGCGGTCGAGCAGTGGCGACTGACCAACAACACGACCCTTGCCGCCCAAGGTGTTCCGGAACCGATTCCCGCCACACCGTCCAACATCGGTGAGGGTGTCGCGCAGGTTGCCCAGGGCCACCGCTTCACGGTCCGAACATGGGAGCTCCCGAACTCGCCGTGCCCCGTGCTGCAATCCTGGACCGTCCACGGCGAAGGCCATTTCTGGTCCGGTGGCTCTCCTGATGCGCGCTCGGCGCAGTTCACCGACCCTCGTGGCCCCAACGCCTCGGAATTGGTGTGGCAGTTCTTCTCCCGCATCGATCGGACCGAGAACGGTTACCACTGCCGCCGATCCGCATAAGCGCCGGCTCGACCTTTCCGAGAATTCTGGAACCACGTGACCTTTCCTGAGACCGACCACAGCATCGGCGAGAATACCTCTGCCGCAGTCCCTTCCGACCGGCGCCTGTTGTCACTGCTGTTCACCGCCAACACCGCCATGTACGCGCTGTACACCGGTGTCGCCGGGGTGCTGCTGCCCTTGCAGATCGAACGAATCGATCCCGCCGACAAGGTCGCCAACCTCGGGCTGGTCGCAGGCGTGGCAGCGATCTTCGCGACGGTGTTCAATCCGGTCGCGGGTGCACTGTCGGATCGCTCCGGCCGCCGCAATCCCTGGATCCTGGGGGCCGGGCTCGCGGCGATCGCGGCGATGGCCCTGCTGGGCAGTGTGAACACGGTGCTTCTGGTCGCCATCGCCTGGTGCCTCGGGCAGGCGGTCATGAACGTCTATCAGGCCGCGCTGACTTCGGTGGTGCCCGACCGGGTGCCGGTGGAAAGGCGCGGGATCGCCTCGGCCGCGGTTGGTCTCGGGTTGCCCGTCGGATCGGTCTCGGGCGTGCTGATCGCCTCGGTGTTCGCCGAGCATTTCCGCACCGGATATCTTGTGCTCGGTACGCTGGTCGCGGTGGCGGCGGTGCTGTTCACCTCCGGCGCCCGCGAACAGCGGAGGCAGGTCACAGCGTCCGTGCCATGGCGAGAACAGGTGACTGTCTTCCTGAATGTGCTGCGCGAGCACGACTTTCGATGGGCGTTCATCGGACGAGCGCTGCTGGTGCTGGGCTACTTCGCGGTCGTGGGCTACAAGCTCTACATTCTCCAGGACCACACCCGGCTGCCCGAGGGGCTGGATCCGGCCGATGGTGTGGCCGTCCTCGCGACCATCTCCGCTGTCACCATGGCCTTCTCGACCGTGGTGGGCGGAGTGCTCTCCGATCGGCTGAACCGCCGAAAGCTCTTCGTCGCGCTCTCCGCGGCGCTGGCGGCCGCGGCCCAGATGATCCCGGTGATCAGCCCGACCTGGCCCGGCATGATGGCCTTCGCCGCGGTCAATGGTCTGGCGTTCGGCTGCTTCATGGCTGTCGACACCGCCCTGGTCACCATGGTGCTCCCGAAGGCCGAGGATGCCGCCCGCGATATGGGCGTGCTCAATATCGCCAACGCGGGGCCCCAGATCCTCGGTCCCTTCGTCGCTTCCGCCGTCGTCAGCCTGGGCGGCTATACCGCCCTCTTCGTCGTCGGCGCCGTGCTGTCGGTACTCGGCGCGCTGGCCGTGGCGCCGATTCGTTCAGTGCGCTGAAGTCGCACCCGATCCCGGACAGGAAACACCCACCTCCATGACGCATTCAACCCGGTCCGGCATCAGCCGCCGCGACGTTCTGTCCGGCGCCGTCGCAGGGATCACCCTTGCCGGCCTGACACCCGCGGCGGCCGTCGCCGCCGAAGTGCCGAAGTTCGCGCCGCGAGCTGTCGATACCGCGCGTCTTCTGATCACCGGCGACGCAGGCACCGGTACCCGCACCCAATGGGCGGTCGCGGACGCGGCGCGGCAGTTTCACGCCCGCGAGCCGTTCACCATGGCAGTCGGCCTCGGCGACAACATCTACGAATCCGGCCCGCACGCCCCCGACGACGTCCAATTCACCACGAAATTCGAGGATCCCAATGCGGGCCTGGACTTTCCGTGGGCCATGGTGCTCGGCAACCACGACACCTCCGGGGTGTTCCCCGGCGACGGCGGCTGGCTGACCCGCGGCAACCACGAAGTCGAGTATCACGCCAAATCCGCACGCTGGTGGATGCCGAGCCGCTACTACTCGGTGTGCGTGCCCGAACAGAACCCCGTGCTGGAGTTGTTCATCCTCGATGTCAACCCGCTCGCGGCCTACCTGCCACCATTGCTGGAACCGTACTGGTCGGTGGACGGTCCCTACATGAACGAGCAGCGCGCCTGGCTCGACCGCGCGCTGGCCGAGTCGACCGCGCGGTGGAAGATCGCCTGCACCCACCAGCCGTATCTCAGCAACGGACCACACGGGGACGCGGGCCGCTACGAAGGGCTGGCGATCGAACCGATCAACGGTGTGCACGTCAAACGGTTCCTCGAAGACCATGTGCTGGGCAAGGTCTCCTTCCTGCTCTCCGGTCACGACCACACCCTCCAGGTCCTCGAACCGACCGCCGCGACCAAAGGCACCCGACAGATCATCTCGGGCGCGGCGAGCAAGACCGCGACCGGGCTCTCCGCCACCCACTCGGAGTCGGCGCACCCGGCCCTCTTCGAAACCCAGCACGAGCTGGGATTCATGGTCATGGACCTGAGTGTCGACGCCGTGAATCTTCGCGTGATCACCGTGGAGCCGACCGCGGGTGTGAGTAGCCAGGTGTTCGACCGCCGCCTGAGCTGACCGACGGGATTCCGAGTCGAAGAGGGTGGGGACACGCGATGCGGACGAGGACCCCGCTGCCGGACGTGGGATGAAGCGTCGGCGCCGACCAACACCGATCGAACCGCTGCACAGATGGTTCTCCGAGCCTTCCGTCCAGCCGCTGGCTCAGCGTCCCTGCCCCCATGATCGATACCCGGCAGGCCTGCGATGCCGTTGACATGCATCCGATTGGCTGCCTAAATTGTATGGGCAGCTGATTGGCTGCCTATTGCAGAGGAGGCTCGCCATGGCCGATATCCGGCACCGTGTGGGGGTTTTCGCCCCACAGCAGAAGGTCTACGACACCGTCAGCACGCCAAGCGGAGTGTCGAAGTGGTGGATGTCCGCCAGCGGCGACCCCGAGCACGCGCTCGAGTTCGGCGACGGCGACGAGCCGATCCTCACTGTGCGGGTGGTCGAGCTCGTCCCAGGGCGGCGCGTGGTGTGGGAATGTATGGATGGGCCGGGCGAGTGGGTCGGCACTACGATCACCTTCGACATCTATCCCGGACCGGTGGCGGAGGAGACGGTCGTGAAGTTCACCCATGCGAACTGGCGTGAGCCGGTGGAGTTCATGCACCACTGTTCCACTCGCTGGGGGCAGTTCCTGTTCAGTCTGAAGAACGGGCTGGAGCACGGCGGCTGGCAGCCCGTCGCCGCGATGCCCCCCGCCAGCAGCTGGAACTGACCGACGGTGGACGACGTCTTCCGGGCACTGGCCGATCCGACCCGCCGCCGGCTCCTGGACGACCTCAACGCTCACAACGGGCAGACGCTGCGTGAACTGTGCGCCGGCCTGGACATGGCCCGGCAGTCGGTGAGCAAGCACCTCGCGATCCTGGAGCGGGCGAACCTGGTCACCCCCGTCCGGCGGGGCCGAGAGAAGGTTCACTACCTCAACCTGGCGCCGATCAACGAGATCGCGCAACGCTGGATCAATCAGTACGACCGGGCCCGCGTCGAGGCCCTCTCGGATCTGAAACATGCCTTGGAACGGACCCACATGGACGCGACCGGCACCCACGAATTCGTCTACACCACCTACATCCGGACCACCCCGGAACTGCTCTGGCAGGCCCTCACCGAACCGGCCTTCACCCGCAGGTACTGGGCCGGCTATACCTTCGAGTCGGACTGGCGGCCCGGCTCGACCATCGTCGTGACGGCTGGCGACGGCACCGTCGCCGACGACCCCGAACAGGTTGTCCTGGAAGCCGATCCGTACCGCCGCCTTGTCTACACCTGGCATCGCACCACGACCTGCCACGGCGGGACATCCGAACCGCGCTCCAGGGTGGCCTTCGACCTCGAGGACACGGGCGGCCTCGTGAAACTCACCGTGGTCCACGACGGATTCCTGCCGGGCAGCGCGGTACTGGAGAGCATCGGCCAGGGCTGGCCGCGTGTCCTTGCCGACCTCAAGACCCTGCTGGAAACAGGCGAGCTGACCGAAACGGTTCGCTGAGGCGCCTGGCGTCGGTGTCGCGCCACCTCGGTGTCCCCACCTCGTCGATGTGCGACATCTACGCGGGGGCCGGCGCCCAGCGATCCGGTCCGAAGACCTCGTAGTGGATGTTCTCAGCCGCCACACCCTTGTCCAGGAGCGCCTCGCGCACGCTGAGCATGAAGGGCAGCGGTCCGCACAGGTAGGCGCGGGTGCCGTCGGCGATGGCGATCTCGCCGAGGTCGGCGCGGCCCTCCCGGAGCCCGTCTTCGGGTCGGCGGGCGCCGAGATCTTCATACCAGCGGTGCATGACCGCGAGGGGCAGCCGGTCGACGAGTTCGGCCAGCTCGGCGCGGTGGGCGTGGCTGCTGGGCGCGCGGTCGGCGTGGACCACCGAGACGGGGCGGGGGTCGGCGGTGTCGGCGAGGTGACCGAGCATGCCCATCATCGGGGTGCAGCCGATGCCCGCGGAGATCAGCAGCAGCGGCGCGTCGTCGTCCGCGAGTACCAGATCTCCGAAGGGGGTGGTCACGTCGAGGATGTCACCCTCGAAGACGTTGCGGTACAGGAAGTTCGAGACCTCGCCGGCGGGGGCGATCGACTCGTCGGGCAGCGTGTGCGGGTCGACGCGCTTGACGGTGATGCGCCAGTCTCCGGCGGAGGGCGCCGAGGACAGGCTGTACTGACGGATCTGGCGGGCGCCGTCTTCGAGGCGGACACCCACCGACAGGTATTGGCCCGGTGCGAAGGACGGCAGCGGCGCGCCGTCGAGCGAGGTGAGCACGAAGGAGACGGCGTCGGCCGACTCCTGGCGGCGCTCGCGCACCCGCGTCTGCCGCCAGACGTGACCGTCGGCGACGCCCGCTGCCCGGTACAGTCCGGCTTCCATCGCGATGAGCGTGTCGGCCATCAGCCAGTACAGCTCGTCCCAGGCCGTCGCGACCTCGGCGGTGACGGCGTCACCGAGTACCTCGGCGATGGCATCGAAGAGATGCTTGTGCACGATCCGGTACTGCTCGGGCCGGATTCCCAAGGAGGCGTGCTTGTTCGCGATCCGCGAGAGGATGAGGTCCACCCGGTCCTGATCCGGTTCGAGTTGCAGCGCGGCGAAGGCGGCGATGGCGCCGGCGAGCGCCTTCTGCTGGTCGCCCTGCCGCTGGTTGCCGCGGTTGAACAGGTCGCGTTCGAGTTCGGGGTGCGCGGCGAACATCCTGCGGTAGAACAGGGCGGTGATATCGCCGATGGCGGCGCCGACTGCGGGCAGGGTGGCGCGGATGATCTCTTTCGCGGGGGCCGAGAGCATGTCATTCTCCGTTCGTTGTGGCGGTGTCTAAGTGGGTGTCGCCCACGCGGGGGAGGGCGAGAAGAACTGTGCGGGTGGGGGTTCGGGTGAGGTCCTCGATCGTGAGGGCGTCGAGGGAGGCGAAGAAGGACTCCTGCGCGGTGCGCAGGGCCGACCGCAGGAGACAGTTCGCCCGCAGCGGGCACGGGGTGGCTCCGTCGCATTCGACGACTTCGCTCTCGCCTTCGAGCCGCCGCACCAGCCAGCCGACCGAAGCGGTGCGGCCGAGCTCGGTGATGGCGAGACCGCCGCGCCGTCCGCGCCGGGCGTCCACGATTCCGAGTTCGGCCAACCGGGTGATCACTTTCGCCATGTGGGCGTAGGACACCGCCAGTTCGTCGGCGACCTCGCGGCTGCCCGGCCGATCGTCCGAGGTCACCGCGAGCCGCATGACAACGCGAAGTCCGAGGTCGGTGAAGCGGGTGAGCTGCATGGCCCGAACCTACAATAATTCGTATTCGAGATACCAATTTTGTGAGCCGGGTAACCGGAAGACGTACGGAGGGTTCGGCGTGGGCTCGGCCTGCCCCACGACGGCTTGCTGAGGCTAGGTGGGCCGAGCCGGGAATCAGGGTCCGGCGGACCACCCGGACGAGGCGGTCGCGCGCTCCGTCGGCCGCGACCTGGACAGGTCGCGTGGTGGCATCCCGCTCAGGTTCGGGAAGATGGGGGTCGGCACCGTGGTTGGGGTGCGCGAATCGTCGATGGTCGGTGTGGTCATGGTTTGTCTCCCGGTACCGGCGGCGCACACGCATCTTGGTGATGCATGAAGCGTCCGCCTCGCGGCGCACCCGGGGTAGAGACCTCCGGCCTCGGAATGAGGACCAACCGGCCCTTGGGCCGGGTGATCAGGGAAGCGGAACTGTCCAGCGCAGGACGGTTCCACCTTCGGGGCGGTTGTCGAGGTGAAAGGACCCGCCCGCCCGCTCGGCCCGGACGGCGAGATTTGCCAATCCACTGCGGCGCGAGATGTCGTCGGGAACGCCGACACCGTCGTCGGCGACTTCGATCGATACCTCGTCGCCAACGCGGAGTTCGACCGCGACCAGACTGGCCTGGGCGTGGCGGACCACGTTGCTCACCGCTTCGCGCAGGACCGCTTCGACATCGTCGGACAGCGGCGGGGCCAACACGGTGACGGGCCCGGCGAGCCGGACGGTGGTACGCAGCCCGGTGTCGGCGGTGGTGTCGACGATGATGCCGTGCAGATGCTTGCGGTACTTCGAGGAATCGGCGGTGTTGTTGCTCTGCAGGTCGAAGATCGAGTGTCGGATGTCCTGGACGATGGATTGCACATCGTCGATGGTCTCCATCAGCCGCGACTTGACCTCCGGAGTCCGCGCTCGCTGCATCGTGCCCTGCAGGGACAGTCCGACGGCGAACAGCCGCTGGATGACGTGATCGTGCAGGCCCCGTGCGATCCGGTCGCGGTCGGACACCACGTCGAGTTCGCGCATACGTCGCTGGGTATCGGACAGCTGGAGGACCAGGGCGGCTTGATCGGCGAAGGCGGCGAGCATGGCCGTAGTGGTCTCGTCCAGGGCCGGGGAGTCGGCGGGGCGGATGGTCGTGAGGACGCCGATCACCGAGGAACCCACCCGCAACGGGACCACCACGGCGGGCCCGAAGCGGGTCCTGGCCGGGGAGAACAAGTTGTAGGGGAGTTTGTCGGAGACGACAATCTCATCGGAGCGGTACGCGGCACCGGACTGGGAATCGTCGACGGCGAGACGCTGGTCGATGATCGCTTCGGCGTCGACCCCCGCCGCGGCGATCACCACCAATTCGGACACTTCCTCGGGTGGCACGTCGGGATCCTCGGGCAGCGCGACGAATGTGCACGCGGATTGTGTGAGGGTGAGGGCCCGCTGGGTGACCAGGTCGAGGACTTCCTTCGGCTCGCCGCCGGCGAGTAGTTCGGTCGTGACGTCCCTGGTCGCTTCGAGCCATTGCTGGCGGACGCGGGATTCCTCGTACAGGCGGGCATTGGCGATGGCGATGCCCGCCGCGGCGGCCAGTGCCTGCACGACCACCTCGTCGTCGTCGGTGAATTCCTGACCGCCGGCCTTCTCGGTGAGGTAGAGATTCCCGAAGATCTCGTCCCGGACCTTGACGGGCACACCGAGGAATGTGTTCATCGGCGGGTGGTGTGGGGGAAAGCCGACGGAGGAGGGATGATCGGACAACCTGGTCAACCGGATCGGCGTCGGCTCCTGGATGAGGAGTCCCAGCACACCGTGACCGCGGGGCAGGTCACCGATGAGGACTCTGGTCCGGTCGTCGATACCTTCGTAGACGAACTCCGCGAGTTGGTTGCTGGTCTTGTCGGTCTCGCGGACACCGAGGGCGCCGTACTGGGCATCGACGAGTTCGATGGCGGTGTGCACGATCGAGCGCAGTGTGTCGTCGAGATCGAGTCCCGCAGTGACGACGAGCATCGCCTCGATCAGCCGGTCCATGTTGTCGCGCACGTCGATGATCTGCGCGATACGGTCCTGGACCTGGCCGAGTAGCTCTCGCAGCCGCAATTGCGACAGCGTCTCGGTGACCCCTACCTGCGGGCCATTCGTAGAGTCCAGACCGTATTCGCTCACGGGCGACATTGTTTCACGGCGAGCCATTGTCGCGTGTGCCCGGCGCAGGGCGACATATCGTCCCTACTCGTCGAGTTTCGATGCCATGACAGCTGCTTGAGTGCGGCGTTCGACCCCGAGCTTGGTCAGCAGTCGGGAGACGTAGTTCTTGACGGTCTTCTCCGCCAGGTACATGCGCGCGGCGATCTGCCGATTGGTCAAACCCTCGCCGAGCAGGGCGAGCAGGGTGCGTTCCTGTTCGGTGAGGGTGGCCAAGGGGCCTGTCTTCCCCGCCGCTTCGGTGCGCAGCTTGGTCATGAGGGCGGCCGCGGCGCGATTGTCCAGCAGGGACTTACCAGCACTGACGTCGCGGATGGCGGTGATCAGCTCGAGGCTCTTGATGTCTTTGATGACATAGCCGCTGGCGCCGGCCAGAATGGCGTTGAGCATGGCTTGTTCGTCGGTGAACGAGGTGAGGATCAGGCACCGCAGCGCGGGGTTCGCCGAGAGCAGTTCACGGCAGAGCTCGATGCCGTTGCCGTCCGGGAGCAGGACATCGAGCACGGCGACGTCCGGACACAGCGCGGGGATGCGAGCCAGCGCCTGCGAGCAGGTGCCGGCCTCGCCGATGACCTCGAGGTCGGGCTCCAGGTCGATGAGATCGGCTACGCCGTGTCGAACGATTTCGTGATCGTCGACCAAAAAGACCTTGACCATGGGTGCGGACCTTTCGTTTCCTGTGACAGTTGCAGCCTACGGTGCGGTCGCGCGCCGTGCGATCGATGGTGATCGCCCGATCGTGGGCGCGCAACGATAACGGGTACCGGCGCATTGTCGAGTACCGTACGGCTCACCGATCCGAGGGTGAACCCGGCGATCCCGCCGCGGCCCCGGCTGCCGACGACGATCAACTGCGCGTCTTCGGCCGCGTCGAGGAGCCGCTGGGCGGGATCGCCCTCGGCGAGGATCCGCCGCACCCTGACGTGCGGAAACTCCTGGGCGTATCCGGCGAGACACGCCGACAACGTGGCTTGCGCCTGCTGAGCCTCGTCCAGCGCTGCCGGGTCGTCGCCGGTTCGGGTCCACGCCAGCAAGGCGACCACGTCGACGCCGCGCGCCGTGGCCTGTGCGAACGCGACCTCCACCGCGTGCGCACTGGCCGCGGACCCATCGATGCCGACCAGGATGGAACGGGAGCGCTCGGGCGCCGGGGCGGCGGGAACGACGACCACCGGACACATCGAGCGCCGGACGAGCGCGGCGCTGGCCGAGCCGAGAACCGCCCGGTCGAAGGCATCCATTCCGCGAGTCCCGAGCACGAGCAGCCGCGCCGAGCGCGACCTCTTGCTGAGTGCCCGCACGGGGGCAGGCCACGTGAGCTCGGTCGAGATATCGATGGTGTTCGCTCCGGCGACTCGCCGTGCCTCGCGCTCGGCGGCGGCCAGCGCGGCGATGCCCTCGTCCAGGTATGACTGGTGGTGCAGGCCCACTTCGCCCAGCCGAGAGCCCAGGTCCCATCCTGTCCCGATGGCGTGCACCAGGTGTAACGGCACGTGCTGCAGACTCGCTTCCTCGGCAGCCCATCGAACTGCTGCCAGGGCGAGCTGGGAGTTGTCGACGCCGGCCATGACCGGCCTGTCCCGCCGCGATGTCTTCACCGGGACACCTCGGTATCGGCGGCACCGTCGGGATGAGCCAGGGCACCCCAGTTCGAGCAGCGACGCCTGTGGCCCGTCATGCCGGCGACGATCCGTACGGGAGGGGCGGGGAGAAGCCGGCGCGCGCACTCGGCCGACGCAGCCGGTAGGCGAGCAGGCACACGGCGACGCCGAGCAGCCCGAATACTGGCTGCAGCCAGTTGAACCGGCCGATGATGAACGGCTGCAGCGTGACCCAGCCGACCAGCAGAAGGCCGCTGTACGACCCGACGATCGCCGTCCTGGGGTCGGCGCGCACCCCGAGGGCCGCGGTAGCCGCCATCGGCACTCCGACGATCGTGGCCAGGAGCAGTCCGGCGAGGATCTGACTGCTGAACGGGAGGCGGGCGGCGATCTCGTCGCCGAGGTCGACGCCACCGCCGACGAGACCGAGGGCGCCCACGAAGGCCCACAGCGCCACGAATCCGGCAGTGCCGACGAGGCCCGCGCGTAGCGCGCGTCGAGTCTTGCGTTGTTCGAAGGTGGACATGATTGTGCCTCCTGGTGAGCTACTTACTCCCACCGAGCACGTCGGAGAGAGGTCGACGGGGTGTGGGTGGTGGTCGCCGGTCGTCAGGTGCCGGACCGATGCGCAGGACGACCTGGGGACCGGGGATGGCCGATGAGGCTGCTGAGCAGTCGTCGACCCGCGACGAGTTCGGTGATCTGGGTCAGCGCGCAGGTCGGCAACCCGGAAGCGGCGCACTCGATCGAAATAGCCGGACCTGTCGGGGTCGCGGCGCAGTGACAGTCGCGAACTGTCGAAGTCCCATCGCCACGGCTGGGTGTTGTGGATCGACGGGACGCGGCACGCCAGCTGAATCCCTGCCCGGATAGTCCACCGGCTGGGGACCGCGGGGGCTTGTCCATAGGTCATAGCGGCCAGTGTGCTCGGGACGGGCCCTTCTCCGGGACGGCCATTACGCCTGTCTGGTGAGGACCAAATGCCCTCGGTCACGTCGGCCGGAGCGACCCAGCGAGCGCGCCTCTGCCGAACCCGCCCGGCGATCGGGCGGGTCGGACGAACGGCGGGCCAACCTCGCCGCACCCGACATCGCGAACCGCTGACGGCCCGACGACCGGTTCGGTGCGGCCGCTAACGGAGGAAGTGCACTTCGATGATGACGAAGGCCGCCACGGTGAAGATCAGGAAGGCGAACCACCGCTGGAGCCGTGCGACGTCGACCCGCTGTCCATACCGGCCCGCGACGAGCGATCCGCCGATGGCGGTCGCGGTGAACGCCGCGGCGACGCGCCAGTCGAGGCTGAGATCACCGAGGTAGGCGAGCAGCCCGGAGGCCGAATTGGCGGTGACGATCACCAGGGATGTGCCGATCGCGACCGACATCTCGATGCCGAGCAGGAGGACGAGGGCAGGGACGATGAGGAAGCCGCCGCCGACCCCGAACAGTCCGGTCAGAAAGCCGACGCCGAGTCCGACGGGCACGGCACGGGAGGCGCAGCGGCGCCAATTGATGGTCGATCCGTCGACCCGGCACGCGGTACCGATGCTGTCGTCACTCGCGAGCATCCGGGTTCCAGCGGCGATCATGACCACGGCGAATCCGGCGAGGGTCAGCGCAGGGGGAAGGTAGCGGTTCACGGCGCTTCCCGCGAACGCGGCAGGAAGTCCGGTCACGGCGAACACGCCCGCGACTCGCCACTGCACGAGACCCGACCGGATCTTGGGGATGGCGCCGACCAGTGCGGAAACGCCGACGACGAGCAGCGACATCGGCACCGCCTGGCCGAGCGGAATCCCCAGTCCGTAGACGAGCCCTGGCACGGCGAGAATCGACCCGCCGCCGCCGAGGAGGCCGAGCAGGATGCCGATGACAGCACCCAGCAGCACGGAGACGAGGATCGTCAACGATGTCTCCTTCTGGACGCGGGTGTCGTGATGTCCTCGTCGGACGCTCGCGCTAGCGCGCTCGATCGCCGGTGGTCAGTGCGTCGATCGCGGCCTGCAGGCGGCGGCCCGCCTCGTCGGCGATCGGCGCGAGGGCGGGTTGGTCGGTGACCTGGACGAGCAGCTGCGGATTCATCGCCTCGACCACAACGGTGCCCGGCACGGCCGCGTCCTCCCGGACGACCACATTGCAGGGCAGCAGCAGTCCGATCTGCCGGTTCGCCTCCACCGCGCGGTGCGCGAGTGGCGGGTTACAGGCACCGAGGATCAGATAGCGCTCCATGTCCGCGTCGAGTTTGGCCTTCAAGGTGGCCTGCATGTCGATCTCGGTGAGTACACCGAACCCTTGTTCCTGCAACGCCGCTCGGGTGCGGGTGACCGCTTCGGCGAACGATGTCGTCAACGTGGTGGACAGCGCGAGGTTCATCGATGGTCTCCGTTCTGGTTGGTCCGGGTTCTGCACTGGGCTAGTGGCCGGTAGGTCGGACTCGGCAGCCGGCGCGTTCGAGTCCGACCTTCTCCATGATCAGACTGGCGGGGCACCAGCCGACGGCGGCGTAGAAGACGAGATTGACGCCGACGAAGGTCGTGAGCAGCAGCCACCAGGGCGTGAAGACGAGGGCCGAGGCCACGCTCACCAGCACGATCGCTCCGGCCATGAGTGGCACAACTCGTTCGACAGTCCAGCCCTGATGTCGGGGTAGGTTTCCCACCGGGTTCACCTTCCTTGTCGTCAGGCGAGGGCGAGGAAGAGCTTTTCCAGCTCTGCTTCACTCATGGGTTCCTTGCCGTCCGTGGCGTCGCCGGCCAGGCATTCGCGTAGTCCGCTGGCCACGATCTTGAACCCCGCCTTGTCCAATGCGCGGGACACAGCTGCGAGCTGAGTGACCACGTCTTTGCAGTCGCGCCCGTTCTCGATCATCGAGATCACCCCGGCGAGCTGCCCGTGCGCGCGGCGCAGGCGGTTGAGTACCAGCGCGATACTCTCGTCATTTCCGACCATGGCGAATCCTTTCTGGGACGGACCTCAAGTATACCCTAGGGGGTATGTGTGGTGGGGTAACCCGCACCACACATACCCCGTTCGCGTCAGCCGTGCGAGAAGCTGACCTTCGGTAAGGCGCGCCGCAGCCAGGCCGGTGACCACCAGGCGGCGTGGCCGGTCAAGCGCAGCAGCACCGGCAGCAGGATCAGGCGGATGAACACCGCGTCCAGCAGCACGGCGACGCCGAGGATGATTCCCATCTCCTTGGGCGGCAGCGGCTCCGCGAGCGCGAAGGTGAAGAACACCGCGACCATCACCGCGGCGGCGGCCGCGATGATGCGGCCCGAATGAGCCAGACCCATGACATGCGCGACGTGCGGATCACCGGATTCCTCATAGTGCTCCTTGGCGGTCGCGAGCAGGAATACCGTGTAGTCCATCGCGATGGCGAAGATCATCGCGAAGAAGAACACCGGCCCCCAGCCGTCCAGAAAGCCTTGCGGGGTGAACCCGAGCAGGCTCGCGCCGTGGCCGTCCTGGAAGATCAGCTTGGCCACGCCGAACGCCGCCGCGGTCGAGAGCAGGCTCACCACGGTCCCGAGGATGGCGATGAGCGGAGCCTGGAGCGCGACCAGCAGCAGTGCGAAGCCGAGCACGAGGATGACGCCGATGATCACCGGCAGGTAGTCGTCGAGGGCTTGCTGGAGGTCGAGGTTCTCCGCCGGGGCGCCGCCGACCAGCGCCTGCGACGGCAGATCGGCGCGCAAGCGATCGAGGATCGCGCCCATCTCCGCATCCGACGGGTCGACGGCCGGGATCGCCTGGAGCATCACATGATCGGAGCCGTCCGCGCTCGGCATCGGCGGTGTGACCATGGCGATGCCCTCGGTCGTCCTGGCGGTGGCGGCGGTAGCCTCGGCATCGGCTGCGGGGGCGATGATCTGGTACATACCGGGCGCGCCCTCGCCCATCTGAGCCTGAATCAGTTCGTATCCCTGGCGCACCGAAGCGTCGGCGGGCACGACCTGTATCGAGGGCATGGCCACCTTCAGGCCGAGTACCGGCAGCGCCAACGCCGTCAGCACCAGGAGGGAGCCGATGGCGAAGGGCCAGGGGTGCCTGTGCAGCAGATTTCCCCAGGACTCGAACCGGGGTGACCGGTGCTGCTGGCGGGTGGCGTACGGCAGCGATCCAGCGTTGATCTTCGGGCCGAGTGCGCCCAGTGCCGCCGGGAGCAGGGTCAGCGTCGCGGCGAGCACGAATGCGACGGCGAGCATGATGCCCACGGCCATGGTCCGCACCGCGGGTGCGGGGACGAGCAACACGGCGGACAGGCTCACCAGCACGGTCAAGCCGGACAGGACGACCGCCTTGCCTGCGGTGTCCATCGTCTCGGCGACGGCGGCAGGGGTATCTGCGGCCTTTCGCAGCGCATCGCGGAACCTCGCGACGATGAAGAGGGCGTAGTCGATGCCGAGCGCCAGGGCGAACATCATGGCGAAATTCATCGCCCACACCGAGATCGGGGTGGCCGAGTTGAGCAGCACCAGGCCGCCGGCGGAGGCCACCAGACCTGCGAGGGTCAGCAGCAGTGGCAGGCCCGCGGCGACCAGTGAGCCGAACGCGAGCACCATGATCGCCAGTGTCACCGGCCAGGAGAGCATCTCCGCCTTGATCATGGCGTCGTGGTTGGCCTTGTTGAACTCGCTCCACAGTGCGGAAGCGCCGGTGGGATAGACCTCGATGTCCGCCGTCGACAGCGCGGTCAGCTTGTGCCCGAGGTCGTCGACCGCCTTGACCATCTCGTCCGTGCTCGCGGCGGAGCCGGCGATCAAGACGCCGGTATGACCGTCCGGGCTGATCGTCATCCCGGGCTGGGGGGCGATGACGTCGCCGAAGCGGTCGTCGCCCTGGAGCAGGGCGATCGCCTCGGCGAGGACCTGCTGCATCGACGGATCCGAAACCGGCACGGAATCCGAGTGCACGACCACCTGCACCGCGGCGGAGGAATTCCCGCCGAAGTGCTGCTGTGCCAGCTCGCGGACGCGCACCGACTCCGAGCCGTTGGCCTGCCAGCCGGCGCCCGCCAGGGAGTTGAACACGCCCGGCGCCGCGGCGCCGAGGGCGACCAGCGCGATCAACCACACACCGAAGACCCACTTCGTGTGCGTGGCCATCCGCGCACCCCAGCGGGCCAGCGCCCCGCCGGGGATCCCCGGCGGGGCGGATCCGTGCTCGGGTTTCGATGTCGTCGGCGACAGTTCACCGGCGGATGTGGTGTTGCTGCTCAATGCGAGGCTCCTTATACGGGAGGGGGTATATTTTCGGGCGGGATCTGCCCCTGGAGAGTGGGGAATTGACAGCGAGGGCGGCAGGGCGAGCGGTGCCGCCGGTTGTCACTCGACCCGGTGGCTCATCGCGCGCCCGGCTCGGGTGGTCAGCGGCCCAGGATGCGGCCGAAGATTCCGCGGTTACCGGCGCGGTCGGCGTGTGTCTCGCAGGTGCACCGGCGCGATGCGGGCACCGAATTCATCACGCTGGCGACATGCGATCCGCAGCCGCCCCATGTGGTCTTCTTGCAGGTCGAACAGGTGACCGGGTAGCACATGAGCTCCTCCTCGGAGATGTAGAGATCTGACATCAAGATACCCCGGGGGGTACTTGCATACCCTAGGGGGTATGTGGCAATCTGTCCACAGCGGCAGCGAGAACGTGTCGTCGCGGAATGGAGGAAGCGTGATGATTCTCGAGCAGTACTACCTCGAATGCCTGTCCCATGCCTCGTACCTGATCGGCGACGAGAGCTCCGGACGGGCCGTCGTCGTCGATCCGCGGCGCGACGTCACCGAGTATCTCGACGACGCGCGGCGATTCGGGCTGACGATCGAAGGCGTGATCAACACGCATTTCCACGCGGACTTCGTCTCCGGGCACCTCGAGCTGCTCGACGCGACCGGTGCGTGGATCGGATTCGGTGCCGCGGCCGAGACCGCCTACCCGATTCGCCGGCTCGCGCACGGCGAACGCGTCTCGCTGGGCGAGGTCGAGTTGGAGGTGTTGTCCACTCCCGGGCACACCTGGGAATCGATCAGCCTGCTGGTGCGTGAAAACCCGACGGCCCGGCCGACGGCGGTGCTGACCGGTGACTCGCTCTTCATCGGGGACGTGGGCCGACCCGACCTGGTCAACCTCGGTGACGGCTCCACCGCCGACCTCGCCAGGGCGATGTACCGCACCATCCACGAAACACTGCTGACGCTGCCGGATTCGGTGATCGTCATGCCCGCACACGGCGCGGGTTCCTCGTGCGGAAAGAACCTCTCCGCAGAGCTGACCTCGACGATCGGGGAGCAGCGTAGAACCAATCCGTCGGTGCAGCCGATGAGTGAGGAATCCTTCGTCGCTTTGATCACCCACGGTCAGCCGGCCGTCCCGGAGTACTTCCATGTCGACGCCGCCCTCAACAAGGGCAACCGTGCCGTGCTGGATCCGAGCCGCGCCGTTCCGTCCTTCACCGCGCGACAGGTTCGCGACGAATTGGCTTCCGGCACGATCGTTCTCGATGCCCGCACCCCGGAGGACTTCGCTGCCGGGCACCTGCGCGGATCGGTGAACGTCGGTTTCGACGGCCGCTTCGCCGAAACCGGCGGCATGGTGGCCGAGATCGGCGACCGGATCGTGCTGATCGCCTATCCCGGCGAAGAACAGAACGCGGCGCTGCGACTGGCGCGCATCGGGTCCGACGAGGCGGTCGGGTACTTCACAGTCGACCACGGCGGAGTCTTCCCGGCTGAACTGACGGATCTCGTGCAAGCCGCACCGAGGACAACCGTCGAGCAGCTGCGACAGCTACTCGACGCCGACCGGGTCGCCCTCGTCGATGTCCGCAACCCCGGCGAGCGGGAGTTCGGCTACATTCCCGAAGCGACCTCGATCCCGTTGGCGCAGTTGCGGTCCAGGATCGGGGAGCTGCCCACGGGTGTGCCGATCGTGGTGCACTGCGCGGGTGGCTGGCGCTCGAGCGTTGCCGCGTCGCTGCTCCGTTCGCTGGGCGTCGAACAGGTCAGCGACCTGGTCGGCGGCTACAACGCGTGGATCGACCACCGGGCAGCGGCGACGGCCTGACCTCGGCATCGCCGTCGGCCGATGGTCCGGACCGGCGGTGGGAGAACGCCGAGGTGGCGAGCGGCCTCGAGAAACACCGCGGGTTCCGTCATGCCCATTCGGACGGCCGCTTCGGACCTCCTCCGGCCGAGCTCATCACCTCGTTCCACCATCCCTGGAGCGGACTCGGTTCCGGCCAGCGCACCGTCGTCGCTGATTCGGCGCCGTCGTCGAGCGGCAGGGGAGCGGGGTCTTCGCCACGGGCGAGCGACATGGGTACCTCCTGGTGGGACTCGGCCGGTGTCACAGTCTGGAATGTCGGGGGGAGCGGCGAGAAGTGCCGGAAGTCCGTGTCTGCCGGGCCGCACGGCTCTTCATCTACTCGAGGCGCGCCTGACACCGCTCGGCCGGACCGGCGCGATGATGTCGCACCGATGGTGTCGGAGCCGGTGCCAGGGCCGAATCGACGAAGAGCCACCAGGCGGAGAAGAACGCGAGTCGCCACCCGGAGCGAGCGAGGACCGGCAGCGGCACTGCCTGCTGTCGGTCGGGGGAGTGACGAAAGACCTCCGAATCTGTGCCCAATGCGCTGAGTCGGCCGGTATTGGGGCCCTGCCCGCGCGCGCCCGGGTCGGCGAGTCTGATCAGGTGAGACAGAAGGAGAACGCCATGCTGCAGAGCACGGAATCGCCGGAGGCGACTGTGCGGATCTCGTTGGGGCGGCACGTGTCCGCCGCGGCGACGGAGTACGCGCGCGAGAAGATCGGCTGCGCATTGCGGTCAGCGTCGGAACCGGTGCTGTCGGTGCGGGTTCGGCTCGTGGGTCACGCGGACCCGGCGGTCGTGGAGCCGATCATGGCGCAAGCGAATGTGAACATGGCCGGAGTCGCGGTGCGCGCGCAGGTGACGGCCGCGACCACTCGCGAAGCCATCGATGCGCTGGCGGATCGGTTGCGTGTTCGGCTGGAGCGCTTGTCGCGGCGCTGGGAAGCGCAGCGCGGTGGTGATCGCCTGCCCGCGGACACGACGGGCTGGCATCACGGGGCCGCCCCTCGGCAACGCCTGCCCTACTTTCCGCGCCCCATCGAGGAGCGTGAGATTCTGCGCCGCAAGTCGTTCGCCCTCGCGGCGGAGACCTGTGACGAGGCGGCGTTCGATATGGCGTTGCTGGACTACGACTTCCACCTGTTCACCGAATCCGGAAGCGGCCTCGACAGCGTCCTGTACCGGTCGGGTCCCACGGGGCTTCGCCTGGCGCAGCTCGACCCACGGCCTGACCAGGTGATCGGGGGTAGAGAAGCCGTCTCGATCAGTTCCGCGCGCCCACCCGAGCTCGGTGTCGACGCCGCCGTCGACCGGTTGGAGGTGACGGGATGGCCGTTCGTGTTCTTCCGTGACCCGGAGCGGGGTCGCGGCCGAGTGCTGTATCACCGCTACGACGGGCACTACGGCCTCCTCACCCCTGCGGCGGTGTAGATGCGCGTCGTCGACGTGGTGGTGGGTTTTCCGGCGCTGTTCCCGATCGGCCTGGTGCTTCTCGCGCCGGACGGCACCAGCGACCGGGCACAGTCGTCGACACCGTTTCGCCGCCGATCTGCTCAGTGGGCGGCGGCGGAACCGGCCGTACGGAGGCACTGAGGATGCCGATCGAACCGGACCCGATCGTCGCACGACTGCTCCGCTCCGGGGAGCCGTCCATCCGCTGGCGGACGCTCGTCGGTGTGGTCGGATTGCCGTCTCGGGATCCCGCGGTCCTCGCGGCGGTGGCTGCGGTACCCGGCAGCGAGCGCGTGGGGCGTCTGCTCTCCGAACGGCTCGCCGACGGCACCCTGCCCTTCCACCCTTACAGCGCCAAATGGCGGGGGGCGCATTGGGTGCTGGTCGCCTTGGCCGAGCTCGGGTACCCGTCGGGTGACGACGCCTTGGTGCCGCTGCGCGAGCAAGCCTTGGACTGGGTGTTGTCGTCGGAATACGAGCGGCGTCATATGGGCCGGGTTCGGGGACAGAAGCTGCCGACGTTGCACGCGTCGATCGAGGGCAACCTGATCTGGGCGCTGCTGCGGTTGGGGCTGGCCGACGAGCGGGTCGATCGCCTGGCCGCCCGTCTGCTCCGTGCTCAATGGCCCGACGGCGGCTGGAACTGCGATCGGCGAGCGACCGGTCGCGTGTCGTCCTTCGGGGAGAGCCTCGTCCCGCTGCGGGCACTGAATGCCTATGCCCGCACCACTCGAGATTGTGAGGCTCGTGAGGCGGTCCTGCGCGCCTCCGAGCTGTTCCTCGGCCGTCGACTGTTCCGCCGCCGCACCGACGGCTCGATCATCGATCGGTCCTTTCTCGCGCTGCACTTCCCGTGCTATTGGCACTACGACATCCTGTTCGCGCTGACAGTACTGGCCGAGGCCGAGTTGATCGACGACCCACGCTGCGCCGAGGCTCTCGACGCGGTCGAGGCGAAGCGCTTGCCCGACGGCGGTTTTCCCGCGGAGGCCAAGTTCTATCGCGTCAGCTCCGCGCACCCCGGCGGTGGGTCGTCCCTGGTCAGCTGGGGACCTACCAGTCACCGGTTGCCGAACGAATGGGTGAGCTGCGCAGCGCTCACCGCGCTGACCGCGGCCGGGCGTCGCGGCGGGGAGCGCGGTCGGTCCTCGTGAGCTCACGGTTATCCACAGTGTCCGTGACCATGATCTCGGGAACCGCCGATGGAGTCCGATGCGTGGTAACGGCCGAATCCACGTTCTGCCGGCTGAATTTCAAGGCCGGGTCGTCGACCGGGCCGTTGCGCAGGCGTGCGAGGTCGGAGGCGTAGGTCATCGTCACGGTCCACGGGCCGGAGGTGCCCTGTTTGGGGAGCGCGTCCGCCGCCCGGCGTACGTAGCCGGCATGGAAGTCGAGCATCGGCCGATGCTCGACCGACCTGTCGGCGACCGGTTCCACGGTGTCGTAGCCGCGCTCGTCGAGCAGTCGCAGCAAGCGACACAGGTGTTCGCACACCAGATCCAGCTTCAGCGTCCACGACGAATTGGTGTAGCCGATCGCGTAGGCGAAGTTCGGTACGCCGCTGAGCATCATTCCCTTGAACGCCATGGTCCGGCCGACGTCGATGGGCGCACCGTCCTTGCTCAGCTGGATGCCGCCGAAGGGAAGCAAGCGCAGACCGGTCGCGGTGACGACGATGTCGGCGTCGATCCGCCTGCCGGAGGTCAACGCGATGCCGTGCTCGAGGAAACGGTCGATGTGGTCGGTGACCACTTCGGCTCTCCCCTCACGGATGGCCCTGAACAGGTCGCCGTCCCGGACCGCGCACAGCCGTTCGTCCCAGGGGTCGTAGCGGGGGTTGAAGTGGACGTCGACCTCGTACCCGCGCGGCAACAGCGCCTTGTTCACCGCGCGGATCATCCGGCGGGTCACTGTCGGATGCCGTGTGCTCAACTCCCAGAGGAATCGCTGGCGGGCGATGTTGAGCCGCCGGGCGACGCGGTACGCCGTAGTCCCGGGCAGCACCGTCCGCAGCGCGACCGCCAGATAGTCGGTACCGGGCAGCGGCAGGACATAGCTCGGTGATCGTTGCAGCATGATGACCCGGGCCGCGGTCGCGGCCATCGCAGGCACCAGGGTGACCGCGGTCGCGCCGCTGCCGATCACCACCACCCGGCGATCTCGGTAGTCCAGGTCCTCGGGCCAGAACTGCGGGTGGACGATCGGCCCCGCGAAGTTCTCCTGACCGTCGAAATGGGGCGCGTGCGCCTGCTCGTAGGAGTAGTAGCCCGCCGCGCTGAACAGGAATCGGCAGGTCATTGTGACGATGCGGTCGTTCGCCACCTGCACGCGCACCGTCCAACGGGCCTGTTCGGTCGAGAAGTCCGCGCTGAGCACCTTGTGCCCGAACCGGATGTTCGGCGCCAGTTCGTCCTCGTCGACGGCCTCGGCCAGGTAGTCGAGGATGTCCGCGCCGTCCGCGATCGCCGAATCGTGGGCCCATGGCTTGAATGCGTAGGCGTAGGTCTGCAGGTCGGAATCCGATCGGATGCCGGGGTAGCGGAACAGGTCCCAGGTGCCACCGATCCTGTCCCGCGCGTCCAGCAGCAGGAAGGACCTGCCCGGCAGCTGCGTCTTCAAGTAATGGCCCATGGCGATGCCGGAGAGTCCGGCGCCGACCACGAGCACGTCGAGATCCACCGCCGAATCGTGCTGGGGATGTGAAAGTTCCGGCTCACTGGACATGATGTGTGACTCCTGTCGAGGTTGATGTGTGGTGATGGCGCACGGCCCGATCGCGCCCACGCGGTGCGAAGCAACGGCTGGGTGACCGGGTCGCGCCTCAGGCGGCCGAACGGCGCGCGGGTTCGCTGCGGTACCGCGATGCCGGACCGTCGATGCCGAGCAACCGCCACACCTGCCGGGCGAGGGGGTTCATCAGCCCGGCGTCCGTCGCCAGGGCGCGGACATCGGCGAAGACGTCCCGCAATTGCCGGGTGGAATCCGCGTTGTCCCAGAACGCCTCGCGGATCACGCTTTTCGGGATGCCGAGCTCATCGGTCATCTCCTTCGGCGGGATCACGATGACGTCACACAACACCCGCATGATGAGGGGAAATGCCAGCGACAGCAGCAGCCGGCGGACGGGCCGGTAGGTGGTGACGGTCTCGCGCAGGTAGCGATGCGCGAACGAGATATGGCGCGCTTCCTCGGCGACGTGAATCTGCATGATCCGCTCGATCAGTGGATGCAGCTCGACATCGGACCTCAGGTACGCCTTCTGGATGTGGTCGATCGGTTCCTCGCCGGCCAGCACTCCGGCCCAGAACAGCGCCGGGGTGAACTGCCCGGCAAGCGAGATGAACGGCCCCGCCCGACGGAACAGTCGACGCGCCCCGGGAACATCGGCCCCCGAGCGGTTGACGAACTCCTGGAACATCTGCGTGTGATGGCACTCCTCGGTCGCCTCATGCGTGATGTAGCGAAACTCCGGTCTGCCGTTGGGGAGGGTGATCGCGAACGCCATGATCCCGCCGATCAGGATCTCCTCGAACGTGCGTCCGACCTTGCAGACATTGGCCTGGCGCCAGATGCCGATCGCGATCTGCCGTTCGACGGGAAGGGCCCGGTACCAGGGGTGCCTGCCGAGGGGATCCACGTCGGGCAGCACCCAGCGTGGGTCGTTCCAGCGGATCTCGTAGTCGGGGTTGTCCCAGGCGATGTCGGTGAAGGCGTCGAAGTGCACGGTGACCGATGCTTCGGACAGGGTCTTCATGGTTTCGTCGAAGGTCTGCTCGCTGGTCATTTCACTCCCAGGGCTCGGCGGCCGACGGCCGCAAATAGGTGTAACTGAGAGTTGCATGTTTCTCTGGTCGTGCCAACGCGCCGAAAGGCAACACCATCAAGGGCTTCGGTCCTACGTGCGAGGGGTCTTTCGGCCCTGGGTGGTGTTCGCTGCGGGAGCGGAAACCCAGGTGTCCGGCGCGGTCCTGGCGCGATTCTCGGCGGTCCGGGTATCGGCCCGAAGTCATCTCAGACGATGCCTTCGTGCTCTAACCTCGCTCGGAGCGCGGTGGCACGGTGGGAGAGGCAGACGAAAGGACGACGCCCCATGGACCCCGCAATGCCCGACCGCCGCACCGTCACAGCGGCACTGACGCTCGCTGGGCGTGCGCCGTCCCGGCGCAACACCCAGCCGTGGCGGTGGCGGGTGACCGATCGCGCTGTCCACCTGTACCTGGATCCGCGATATTCGCCGTTCGCGACAGACCGGGAATCGCGCGACGCGATGCTGGGCTGTGGCATCGCGCTGCACCATCTGAGCGTGGCCTTCGCCGCAGCCGGGTGGGCCACGGTCGTCCGCCGGCTGCCGGATGTTGCCCGACCCGGGCTTCTGGCGTCGCTTCGATGGGTACCGCATCGCGCCACGATGCTGGAGAAGTCGCTGCGCGAGGCGATCACGGAGCGGCGCAGCGATCAACGCCCCTACCAGATGCGTCCGATACCAGCCGGGTACCTGAGCTTGTTCCGTGAGCGCGCGGCGGCGTCGGGTGGCGTCGTGCATCTCCTCTCCGACAGAGATCGCGAATGCCTCGCGGGCTCGCCTCGCCCGAAGGTGTTCTCGGCGAGCCGGTCTGCGCTCGCTGGGGAGCCTCCCGGAGGTGCGCCGCGATGGTCGCCGATCGAGGCCGGTTCCGCGGAGAGCGCGGACGTTGCGGTCGTCGACTACGCCGAGCTCTTCGTGGCCGGCACACCGACCGACGATGCGCTGTCGAGGCTGCGTGCCGGTGAGGCGGTCAGCGCTGTGCTGCTGACCGCCACCAATATCGGGCTGGCCACGTGCTTGCTCACAGAGCCGCTCGAGTCGCGACGGGACTTCCTCCGGACCGAGGCGCTGGGCGGCACGGCGTTTCCCCAAGCTCTCCTGCGCGTGGGATGGGCGCCGGATATCGGTGCGGCGCCGACCATGACTCCTCGTCGTCCGATCGAGGACCTGATGCTTCCCGAGTGCGGCTGACACCGACGTCGGCGTGGTCGGCCCTCACTCGAAGCGCGGAGGAACGACGACGACCGAGGTCATCGGCAGATTGTCGGGATCGAGCAGAATATGGGCGGCGGCCTCTGCTCACGGGCGCAGGACTCAGCCGATCATCTGGTCGGCCGCGCGACGGAGGCGGAGGCGTTCGATGGCGGTCGGATGCGCCTGCTGCTCGGGAACCATCAGGACCGCGCAACGAGTGTGCTGGAGGGCAAGGTACGAGGTTCCGCTCAGCTGTGGCCAGAACGGTCTGCGGTGCCGGGCGGTGACCACCAATTGCGCTGTGGCACCGAATTTCTCGATGGCGGTGCGGGTATGGCCGAAGTAGGTGACCAGCCGAGCCCGGACAGTGGGGAAGTGGCGTCCGTGAGAGGCCAGCAGTGCCTCGATATCCTGCTCGGCGCGAGGCGTCGAGGTACGCGCGGCCGGTCGGGTGACGGTCACGACCATCATCTCGCTGCGGCGCTCAGCGGCGGCACGCATCGCGGCCGACAGCGCCAGGGACGCGCCGCTGTCCGTGGGTGTGGTGACGACCAGCACCGGCCCCACCGCCGCGGCCCCGCTGGCTGGGGGCCGGATCACCGCGACGGGGCAGTGCGCCGACGCCGCCAGCGTGGTCGCCACGGACCCGAGCATCGACCGCGTGGTTCGGCTCGCACTGCCGACGACGACCTCGGAGGCGTTCGCCGACAAGCCGGTCAGCCTGGTCGCCGGATCCCCGCGCAGCGCCCGCGTGCTGATCGCGGGCGCCGGGGTGGGTGCTGTGCGTGCCCACCGGTCGAGCACAGCGCGACGGGCGCTGTCGAGGATTGCCGCCTTCGTCGGTGCGTCGACATGTCGGCCCGCGACGTGGACCAGCCGCAGCGGAACGCGCCGGGCGTCGGCGACGACAGCGGCCCACTGCGCCGCGCGGATGGCGGTGGCTGAATCGTCGACGCCGACGACCACGGGCGCCGCGGAAGTCCGTTGCCGGTCGTGGTCGTCGGTGGTGATCTCACTCATATCTTCAGGGTCGCCGTACCGGCCGGCCTCCGGCAGGGCACCTGTACCTGAACAACGGGGACTTTCGGCACAGTGGGCCCGGAATGGCCGGACACCGTCATTCGGTGACGGAGCCGGTCGCCCGCACTGCGCGGACCCGAGCCGCGAGTGTGTCCACCGTCGCGGATTCGAAGATGTCGGTGCCGGGCAGCATGACGGTGGCCGCCGCGGCGGCCACCCCGAGCTCGCATGCCAGCGGCACGTCGGCGCCCTCAGCCAACTGGTGTGTGATCGCCGCGACCAGGCTGTCTCCCGCGCACGCGTCGCTGCGCGGCGGCGTCGGCAGGTGCGGCGCCGCTATCACGCGGTGGCCGTTGCTGTCGGAGCACACCGCGCCGAGCGCACCGACCGTGGTGATCGCGTGTTCGCAGGCGCCGCGCTCGAGCAGCAGGGCGTTGGCCGCGCACGCGTCGTCGTACCCGCTGATCGGACGGCCGATCAGGGCGGCGGCTTCGACGCGATCCAGCCGAACCAGGAAGACGCGTTCGGCCAGCATCGTCGTCAGCTGGCTGCCGGCGATGTCGGCGATCAGCGCGGCGCCGGCATCGGCGACGGTGCGCGCCACCGTGGCACTGAACTCCGCGCTCAGACCGGGCGTCGCACTGCCGGAGAGCACGAAATAGTCGCAGTGCCGAGCGGTTCGGGTGATCATGTCGAGACAGTGCCGCTCCTCAGCGGCGGACAACGTCGGCCCCTCGGGAACGACGTGGTAGCTGCTCGCCGACTCCCGCTCGGCGATGACGAGGGCCTCGCGGGTGTCCTCGCCGATATCGACGGGTAGGTGCGCGAGCCCTTCGTCGTCGAGCAGCCGGTTCAACCGCGCGCCCACTTCTCTGCCCGCGGTATGCAGGGCCAGGGCCGTACCGCCCAGACGCCGGACACCGCGCGCGACATTGATGCCCCCGCCGCCACCGCGTATCGATCGCAGCCGCGCACGTGACTTGCCCTCGGGTCGCAGGCGCGCGACCTCCAGGGACAGATCCACCGTGGGATTGATGGTGAAGGTCGCGATCGGTACCGGATGCGTGCTGGGGTCCATGACGCCAGCATGGCGTGGCGGGTTGCGTCCCGGCAGAGCCGAACGTCCACGCCGGGTTCGCCATTGGTCGCCTGTGCGCGGTCTCGAACGTCGGGGCGATGACATGCCCCAGGGTGGTCCGCCGGTCGGTGGCCGCCTTCCGCATCACCACGGCATCGTTGCTTCGAAGGGCTGAAAGGCCCATCGTGAAGGGGCCTTCGGCACTAGGCCATCGCTCGGCCTATTTGGTCTCATCAGGACCGGACCGACGAACAGAAGGCGAGGTCGAAACCTGGTGCGGCTGATCGAGATGTGGCGTTCGCCTCTCGCCGGAGTCCCGCGGTGATCGACTCGGGGAACGCGGGTGATGCGCAGCGCCAGGTAGTCGAGCTGGGACGGGCGGAGGCGTTGCGTCTGCTGGCGAGCGTGCCGATGGGCAGGGTGGTCTACACCCGCGACGCGTTGCCGGCGATCCGCCCGGTCAATCACCTCCTCGACGAGGACGGGTTGATCGTCGTGCGGACCCGCCTGCACTCCCCGCTCACCGGGCTCGCCTCCCACAGCTCGCCGGTGGTGGTCACCTACGGCGCCGACGAGATCGATCCGGTGCGCCGCGTCGGATGGTCGGTGTCGGTGACCGGACTGGCCCGCACCGTCTCCGACCCCGGGCGCATCGCGAGCTACGAGCGGCGGCTGCGGCCCTGGGTGGAAGGCATGATGGACGCCGTCATCACGATCGATCCCGACATCGTCACCGGTATCCGCCTGCGGGAAAGGGAAGTACCCGAGCACAGCTGACGCTGTGCCCGAGCGCACCGCCCGGCCACGAGCTCAAACTCGGCGCCGGGCCGAGCGATGATCAGCGGTGAGTCGATGCCGCCGTGCTGGTGCCCTGATCGCGCCGACCCGCGAGAGGCCGTGCGCGACCGGCATGCTCATCGCGCATCCGGGAGGCTCGGTGAGGCGGCGGCCAGCCGGGCCGCCCATTCGGTGGCGCGCTGGAGCTCACCGGAACGAAGCGGACCGGTCATGTCCTCGACCAGGAAATCGGCAGGGGCGGCCGCGAGGTGGTACCCCAGGTGTCGCAGACGCTTGGCGATGCCTTTCGCCGCCGAACCCGGCAGCCAGGGCGGATGAGCGATCTTGGTGCCGAAGGCGGCGGCCGACCGTGGCGACGGCACTGGCAGCGCCGCGTCGAGCCATTCTCGAATCCCGATCTCGATCTCGACGGGATCGTCGGTCTGGCCCGCCGCATCCTGGCGGGTGGCGGTTCGGCTGAGCCCGAACGCGTGCGTGGGACCACCGACGACGAGCAGGTCGACCTGTGGTGCCGGGTGATTCACGGCCTCGGCGACAGGGGACACCGTCACCTCGAAATGTGACCGTAGGCCGGTCGCGACGGCTTCGGCGATCGCGGCGGTGTTGCCGAACATGGACTCGTAGACAACCTGCGCATGCATCAGTTCAACTCGCTTCGCGGTCGGAGGTCGGTGTGGTCGTGCAGTGGTGGCGTGCCCAGAGCGGCAACGGCGAAGGCGAAAACGAGACAGACCGGTTGTAGCCAGCTGAACTCGCGCAGCAGCGCGAGTTGGAGCAGAATCCAGCCGATCAGCGCGGACGCGGCCACCAACGTCGTCTGCGCGTTGTGCGTGTCGTCGTCGGTGACTGTCAGTGCCACGACCGCCATCGGCAGGCCGACCACCAGCGCGAGCCCCACTCCCGCCAGGATCGGGCTGTGGAGGGGGATCCGCTCGACGGACGCGGGGCTCAACGGCACCGCGCCGGTGATCAGGCCGAAAGCCCCGGCGAACGCCCACGTCGCCATCAGCCCGGCGAGTAGGCACAGGACCGATCGGCGTGGGTCGAGTCGCCGCAGATACCTCGAGATCATGAACCCGAGCATGGCCGGTCCGCCGTGGTCGAGGTCAGGGCCGAAGGTCCTGGGAGACGAGGACCAGCGGCCCGATCAGATGACCTTCGGCCGTCCCGCGCCCCGGTACGCCGTGCCGACACGGGAACGACGTTGATGCGTTTGCCGCCGGGAACGGTACTCGCGGCGTCACCGGTCACGCCCTGACCTGCCCCTCCGGTTCGTCCGTCGACGACGACAGGTCGGTGTCGGCACGCGTGGGTCGACGCGGTCGCGGTACAAACGCGGCGTCGGCGTCGGAACAGCAGGCGTCACGGATCAGTCGTGATGCACGACCATGACCGGGCACTCGGCGTGTTGCGCGAGCCAGTTGCTGGTCGACCCGAGAAGCAGACCGCGGAAGCCACCACGACCCCGACTACCGACGACGAGCAGCTGTGCGGTCTGCGACCAATGGGCCAGGCGTTCGCGTGGCCCGAACACCTCGACCTCGCGCCGGACCACCACGTCGGGGAACAGCTCGGACCATCCGGCCAGGCGTTCGGCCAGCAGCGCCTCTTCGGCGACGGCGAAGTTGTCAACCGGCATCGCCAGGTAGTCGACACCGCCGAACTGCCCCTCCGACAGATCACTCCACGCGTGCACCGCAACGAGTTCGGCCCCGCGCAGCGAGGCCTCGGCGAAAGCCGCGCCGATCGCAGGTTCACCGACGCCGCTGCCGTCGACCCCGACCACCACCGGACCGTCGCGGCGATCTGGATCGGGTCCGCGCACGATGACGACGGCACCGTGGGCGTGCGCGGTCACCGCGAGCAACGTCGAGCCCAGATGGGCGAGCGCGCCCGCGGCGGGGGTCGCGCCGAGCACGACCAGATGCGCGTGCGCCGACGCATCGATGAGCGTTCGGGCGATCCGCCCGTTCGCGAGTTCGGTGGTCAGGGTGACGGCCGGCGCGGCGGCGCGCGCCTCGTCGGCGGCGGCGGCGAGCATCTGTTCGGCCGCGCGCCGGATGTCCTGCATGGTGGCGTAGATGAAGGCGTCGTAGGCGCTGCGCGGCGTTCGATCGGCGATCGGTTCGGTGCAGTGCACGATGCGCAGGGCACGGCCGCGGTCCGCGGCCGTGCGTGCTGCCCAGCGGACGGCGCTGATCGATCCTTCCGATCCGTCGATTCCCACGACGATCGCGGCCGAGGCGATCTGGTGCGGGCTCTCGGTGTGCTGTGTCATGGTCGTCTCCTGATGGCTGGGATTGTTCCTGCCGAGTGGTCTGCTGTCGCGAGGGCGGTGTCCGGGGGAGCGGGGCGGGAACGCGCCGCGATGCCAGGTGTCATCGGCGACCGCGAGGGTCTCGACCAGTGGTGCGCTGGTGTCCAGCGTGACAGCGCCGGGGCAGGCGACGTCGGAGGCCGCCGTCGCGTCGGCGATCTCGGCGGTCGCGTCCGACTCGCTGCCGCGTCGGTCACCGATGCGTTGGTGGGCAAGTTCTCGGGGCAGGCGCACCGCAGGACGACACCGGTGGGTCTCCCAGACCTGAGCCGGCGGCGCCCGCGGTCGCGCCGCCGGCGAGCACGAATTCCGATCCGGCGGTGTCGGTTTCCAGCCTCGCCGGGACCCGCATCGGCCGGATACGGTCGAAGGTCCCGCGTGGCTGCGGCGTTGGTCCTCGGTAGATCCGCGAAGGCTCACGACAACCGCCGGCCGGGCCCGCCGACCGACGAAGAAGTCCTCGACGCGGGGGGCTTTCAGCCTTGACGGCGGTGTCCTTCGGATCTGGGGCGGTTCGGCCGCGGTGCCGATGATGGAGGTATCGAGCACGATCCCCGGGTGGGCGACAACGACGTCGTTCACCCAGCTACACCGGCACAGCGTGGTGGACGGCGTGGCTCGTGCGCCTGGCGTGGCTGTTTCCGCGGGGTCTCGCGCCGTTTCGGCGAAGTTCGCCGAACCCCGTGCCGGCAATCAGGAGGAACTCATGTCGAACCATCACGATCCGCTGGCCCCGACGGTCCACACGGCCCATGTGTGGCTACGTGCCGTAGCCGAAAGTCTCGATACCGACGATCGCCGGTTCGCCATGCGGGCACTGCGTGCGTGGTTGCACACGGTGCGCGATCGGATCGGTATCGACAGTTCGGCTCATCTGTCCGCGCAGCTGCCGGAGCTGTTGCGGGGTGTGTACTTCGAGAACTGGGTACCGAGTCACCTTCCGGTACGGCACGGCCTGCGGGAGTTCTGCTCGCAGTTCGCCCGGGAAGCCGGGATCGAGCTCGCGGAGGTTCCCGGAGTGGTGGCGGCGGTGACCTACGCGCTGGACGCGAAATTCTCCCCCGGCCTGCTCCCGCGCGTGTTCTCCGGGATGCCGATCACGCTGTTCCGCCTTCTGTACGGGGCGACCTCCGATATCGCGGGCGAACTGCACCTGCCCGCGGTCGGCGTGGAGGAACAGCCGGAGCCGGATCGTCTGACGCGACTCGAGCAGCACGTGACGACGCTCACCGAGGCGGTTATGGCGCTGTCACACGGACTCGAGCAATTGCCGACGGAAGCGGACACCTCCACGCGGACCGCCGAGTCCGCGCGCCGCGCGCACGATCTGCTGCTCGCGAGTGGCTTCGGTGGCGGCACACCGGTCTGACGCCACGGGGACGCGCGAAACGTGACCTGACGACAGTGCGTGCCGTACACGCGCGGGCGGCCCGGACCCCGTGGTTGCACAACACCCGAACGCCGCCGCCCCCGCGGACCGCTCGCCGACCGGTCGACAGCATCCTGGATGTCGATGGCCTCGACGAGTCTCGGAACGAGAGCGAAGTATCGGGGTTCGGGTAGAACGAATTCGCTCCCGGCGCACGAACTTCGGCATCCGGTCGGCGCGGTGCCCGACACACAACGGCGCGCGAGCGGGTTCGGAGTCCGAAATGCCCTCGGGACAGGGACTTCGGCTTCTGGCGACGTGCGTGGTGGCGAGACGATGATCCGATCATGAGCCTCTCGACGAATTTTCACGCCCCTGGCATCGGGGCGTCCTTCCTGGTCTCGGCTCTCGGAATACCGTTGGTCGCGCGGTGTGTGCCCACGATGACCGAGTTGCGCTACCGGGGACGACGTTCCGGACGGCCCATCGCGCTACCGGTGGCGTACGCGCGGGTGGGCGATCTCGCCGTCGTCCGGGTGGCGCGCTCCGAGACCAAGACCTGGTGGCGCAATTTCGCTGCGCCGCACCCGGTGTCGATTCGGCTACGCGGCCGCTGGGCGGACGGCGTGGCGCATGTCGCCTACCCGGGTTCGCTCGAGCACGAGGAGCTCGCGGCCTACTATCAGCAGACCTTCACCCGCTGTGCGGTTCCGGTGGACGATCCCCTGGTGGTGATCCAGCTGCCCCGGCGCCGACGTGGACCTCGTGAGTCCGGGCACGGTGGACGCCGAGCGCGTTCTGGCGGCGCTGGATGACGTCGGTGACGGTCGGTGAGGCCCTGGGTTTTCGCCGACAAACCAGCGGGATCGCCGGCGCTTCTCCGGTGCGACAGCTCGCGCTCGTGTCACTGGAACCGTCCCGACGCCCTCGGCTGCCGGAATCGCCGGTGGCGAAAGGCACCTGTGGCCAGGACCAGGGGCCCTAACGAAATAGTCACCGGATTGGTCGAATTGGGGAAACGACGGCGGCGCGGCGTCGGCTGAACGACCCGCCCCCGTCCGACTCGAGGAGATCAAGATGAGGAATGTTCGCACCGGCACGGGAGTTGCGCGATGAGTGTCGGCGACCATGCGCGAGGGCTGATGATCACAGTCGGCGCGATCTCCCTCATCGGGCTGGTCGATGCCGCCGCCGGGCGCAACTGGGATCTGGCGGTCGTCTTCGGCGCGAGCATCGTGTTCACCGCCGCGGCGGCCGTCCGGCTGTCCGGTGCACGGCGATCCATCGGTCTCCGCGACGATCTGACTCGATGGCTCGAAGATCGCGCCGCCGCGGGCGACGAGCCGGTGGAGCGGGTCGCCGATCGTGCCGTCGCCGCCTACCGTCTGGGCCTCACCAGTGGGAACGACCCGGCATGACGAGCATCGACACGCTCGGCGCCACCGCGTCGGCCGACTGCACCGAGGTGCTGATCCTGTCGGGGGCCGGGTGCAGCGGAGGCCTCGTCGGCGGCAAAGCCGCAGCGCTGGACCGATTGATCGGCTGGGGCATCCAGGTCCCCGCGGCGGCCTGCGTGACAGCAGCGGCATACCGTGCCGTTGCCCGTCGGCCCGCTGTCGCCGAATTGCTGGCGCGTCTCGATCGCGGTGAGCCGGTGCCCGCCCCTGAAGTCGATGCCGCGTTCTCCCGCGCGGGTCTTCCCCGGACCCTGATCGACGAGGTGTGTGCGGTCGCGGAGCGGGTAGGCGCAGGCCGCGCCGTGGCCGTGCGCTCCTCGGCGACGGTGGAGGACATGGACGCGTCGTCGTTCGCCGGTCAGTACCACTCGGTTCTCGACGTCGATCCCAGCGACCGGGCGGCCGTCGAAAGCGCTGTGCTGTCAGTCTTTTCCTCGTTGCATCACCCGGCGCCCCGCGCCTATCGCCGTGCGCTCGGCATCGACGACGAGGGCGTGGCGATGGCCGCGCTGATCATGTCGATGGTGCCCGCGGTCCGGGCCGGGGTGTTGTTCACCCAGGATCCCACCGGTCCCGCGGGGACAGTGCGGATCGAGACCGTGCGTGGATTGGCGGAGACGCTGGTCTCGGGTAAGCAGACGCCGCGAGTAGTGCTGGTGCCGGACGGGAAGGTGCCGGCCGAAGCCCCGGCCGAAGCCGCGGAATTGGTCACCGTCGCGCGCGAGATCGAACAGCGAGCCGGGCGCCCGCAGGACATCGAATGGGCCTGGGACGGACTCCGGCTCTGGATCGTCCAGGCCCGGCCGATCACGGTGAACGCCGCGGATGAGGACCCCTGCGACACCGACACGCGGGACTTGCCGGGCGCGGAATTCACCACCGCGGGCATCGCGGAGATGCTTCCCGGAGTGCTGCCGCCGCTGCGCTGGGATGTCTGCTCGTTCATCGTCGAGGAGGCGCTGCGGGCGATGTTCGACGATCTCGGCACGCTGCCCCTCGGCGCGATGACCGCGCCACACCAGCTGCTGGTCCGGCTCCACGGGCGGGCGGCCCTGGACGCGGCGGTCACGGGATCGGCGATCGCACCGGATGCCGCGCGCGGGCTCGCCGCCCGCGTCGCCGCGCTGCGGCACCGAGCTCGCGCGGCGCGAGCCCGGCGCCGCGCCGTATTCGACGCCGACGTCGCGATCCACGCCGCACAGGAAATCGACCGCACCGCACCCCGATCGGAGGTGCTGGACGACAGCGAGCTGATGCGCTACCACCTTGCGCTGATCGATCTGTCCACCCGGGCCATGGCTGCCGAGATCACGGTCGCGGCGGACGCGGGCGCCATTCACGAAGGGCTTCGGTTGCTGCTCGCGCGGTTCGGTTCGGCGGCGGACGCGGCGCGACTGGCGGCTACGTCGACCGTTCCCGGGTCGGTCATCGTGCCCAGTCCGCGAGCATCGATGGCGATCCCCTGCGGCCCGACCTGGGCCGAGTCCGGGCAGGAACCGCCGACCCGGTCACCGCGCGCAACTGCGCCGAGCGCGATCGAGGCGGTCATGGAGATGATCGACAGGGGCCCGCGACGCCCCAAGTCCGACATCGGCCGCTGGCTGCGCCTGCGCCAGGTGGAACGGCTCATCGATGAGGCGCGCGGACAGTTCGAGCGCCGCGAACGAGTCAAGAGCGCGATCCTGTTGCTGGGCGGGGAGATCCGCCGGGTGCATCTGGAACTCGGTCGACGGCTGGTGCGGGACGGTGTCCTCACCCGCGCGGCGGATATCGAATTGCTGACCGTCGGTGAGTTTCGGGCGGCCGCGCGCACGAGGCGGCTGCCCGTGCCCGCGGTGCTCGATCGCCGTCGGCGCCGGGTGCTTCGTCAAGAGCAGCTCGAGCCGCTGCCACAGAACTTCCGAGGCGACCCCGGCACAATCGCGCCCACCACGGCCACGACCGGACCGCAGCTGCAGGGTTGGGCCGCGGGTAACGGTCGATTTCGCGGTGTCGCGCGTCGGCTGACCCGACCGGATCAGCCGCTGGGCAACGACGAGATTCTCCTGGCGACGACCACCGACCCCTCTTGGGCACCGCTGCTGATGCGCTGCGGCGCGATGGTGATCGAGCAAGGCGGTCCACTGTCACACGCCGCGATCCTGGCACGCGAATTCGGCGTGCCCGCCGTGTTCAACCTCCCCGGCGCCGCACGCGCGCTCGACGGACGCCGCGTGGAAGTCGACGGCACCACAGGGACCGTGACGATCCTCGACGAAGGAACCACGCCATGACCTACTCACCCCGTGACCGCGCCCGCGCCGCGTTGCTCGGTGTCGATCGGTTGCACATCTTCGTCCCCGCCATCATGAGCGTCGGACTGTTGTTCTGGCTGGCCAGCGAATTGCGCGAGCTCCTGCGCAGCAGCGATGACGCCTCGCGCGCCAAACGAGCGAGCATCGCCGGGCACGCGGTCGCGCGTAGTGCGACCGCCACCGGCGAGCCCGATACCGCCGCAGCTCGTGGCCTGCGGCCGCGGCCGGTCTATCTGCTGATCGCCTTGACGCTCGCGGGTGGGGCTCTGTACGTGACGATCGGATCGGTCGCCAACTTCTTCCAGCAGCCGGGCTGGGTGGCCGATATCGCCTGGTTGCTGAGCCTGTCGCTCGCGGTGGCGGTGGCAGCCGCCTGCTATGCGGCAGTCGCCGCGGTCGTGTTCGTTCGCTACCCGGCACCACCTTCTCGTTTGACGCGAGTGCTGACCAACACCCCGCTGACCACCCGGCCGGTGGACGGCGCCGAGTGGCTCGCTCGCCCACCGTGGCAGCTCGGCGCCGGGTTCATGGCGGCCACCGCGGCCTCCGCTCTGCTGTCGCTGGTCGTCGCCGCGTCGCCGTATGTGGTCGACGGCTTCGACCGCACGGCCGCGGCGTGGTTCGACGGATTGTCCGCGCCCCTGTGGTCCCGGTTCACGGCTGCGGCATTCGACACGAGAACCGTGCTGGTACTGGTGGTTCTGGTCGGGCTGGCCTCGCTACGGTGCCGGGCGCTCGCCGTCGGCTACGCGGTCGCGACGGGGTTCGGATTGCTGGCCAGTGTCGCGTTGCGGGCGGCGATCGAGCGCCCGCGCCCGGGTGACGGGGCGTTGGCCGGTGCGTGGGATTCCTACCCGAGTGGCCATGTCATCCAGGCTGTCCTGATCGCCGGTCTGGTGCCGCTGGCAGTCGCGTCGTTGCTGCATCGCCGCCGCGTGATCTCCCTGCTCACCACGGTGATGGGACTGGCGGCCGCTGCCGCCGCGATCGATCGGGTCGCCGAGGGACTGCATTGGCCCACCGACGTACTCGGCGGTGCCGGTATCGGCCTGGCGCTGGTCCTCGGAGCCCGGTGGGTGATCGAGCAGCCCCGTGCGCACGTCGCCTGCCGGAGCTGTCTGTGGTCGCCACATCCGCAGCAGCACCATTCCCCGCGCGGGGTGATCCCGTTGACGATCTCCGGAGCTCGCCTGGTCCGCGTGCTCGCCCACCTGTCGGCGGCCGCTGCCGCGCTGACCCTGGCCGTGTTGACCATGACCGTCGGAGTGCCGTCGAACGGCGAAGGCTTCGTCTTCGGTTCGCGTATCGAAACGCCGGTGCAGTTGACTCTCGCCGCCCTGGTTTCGCTCGGTGCGTTGATCTCCTGGCGCTGGGAGGCGGTGGGCGCGGTACTGATCGCGCTCGCGGCCAGCTGCCTCGGGATCTTCGCCGCCATCGAGTACGAGCCGGTCTACGCGATGCTACTCACGGGTGGCGCGATGGTGCCCGCAGTGTTGTTGTGGCTGAGCTGGCAGCATCGGCGTACCGCGCTCGAGCTGGTGATCCTGGCGGTGGTCACGTTGCTGTTGCTCGTCGGCACCTGGGTCGGCGCCAATCGGGTGTACGCCATCTATTTCGGCCCTACGCATCCGGCGAGTTCAGCACCCGTACTCGACGTGGATCGCGTCGAGTGGTCGTGGTCGGGCGGCTTGCGCAGCGACGGGGTGACGGTCAATGCCCGGCTGGCCGACGGTCACAGCCGCGCGAGCGCGCGGCTCACCGCGGCGGACGGAGCGGTGGTGGAGTCCCCTGCTGTCGCGGCGGGCGAGCATCGGATCGCGCGAATGGAGGTCGACGGGCTCCGCCCCGGCACCGACTACAGCTATACCGTCGTCGTCGATGGGAAGCCGGACGGTACCCGCGGCGTCGGGCACCTCCGCACACCGGCGGTGGGGCCGTTGTCGTTCCGCGTCACCGCGGGCTCCTGTGCCAGGGTCGGGTCGGATGGCGCCGTCTTCGACGCGTTGGCCCGCGAGCGCGGGCTGCTCCACCTGGCTCTGGGCGATCTGCACTACGGGAATATCGAAAGCACTGTTCCCGGGCCGTTCTTCGCCGCGTACGACCGGGTCCTGACCAGCCCCGGCCAATCCGCGTTCTATCGCGGCAGTCCGGTCGCCTACGTGTGGGACGACCACGACTACGGCCCCAATGACGCCGGGGCGGACTCGCCGGGCAGAGAAGCGTCGCGTACTGCGTTCGGCACGGTTGTTCCCCACTACCCCTTCGTCGCGCCGGAGGGGACGATCAATCAGGCCTTCACGATCGGGCGGGTCCGGTTCGTCATGACCGACGACCGATCGGGTGCCACGTCCGATTCGGTGCTGGGTGCCGCACAGCGGGCCTGGCTCGTCGATGAGCTGGTGCGTTCGAGTCGCACACATGCTCTTGTCGTCTGGGGGAATTCCTTGCCGTGGATCGGTGCCGCGAATCCGGGGGGCGACGGCTGGCCTGGGCATCCGGAGGAACGTCGATACATCGCCGACGCGATTGCCACGGCCGGCATGCGGAACCTCGTGATGGTCGGTGGTGACGCGCACATGGTGGCCATCGACGACGGCACCAACTCCGACTACTCGGCACAGGGCGGCGGCGGATTTCCCATCCTGCAGGCGGCGGCTCTGGACCGTCCCGGAAGCGTGAAGGGTGGGCCGTACAGCCACGGCGTCTTCCCTGGCGGCGGGCAATACGGAGTGCTCGATATCACCGACGACGGCAACCACGTCGCGGTGACGTTGACCGGTAAGCGCTGGGACGGAACGACGCTCACGAGCTCGACCTTCGCCGTGCCGCCGCGTGATTGAGACGCGTACAGGGTGCGCGTTCCGCCCACGTCGCAGCATCAGTCGACCATCGACCTGGTGTCGCAAGGTGGGCCGGTCGACAGGGCAAGGACTTCTCTCCTGCTCGACAGCTCGCTAGAGGAGGCCGGCCACGGAGTGGATCAACTCGACGGCGTCATGATCACGTAGTTCGGTCGGCTGAAGCCGGCCGATCTGGATCGCGGCCAGACCATGGACGATTGACCAACACATGAGCGCGACATCTTCGACGGGCTGATCGCTTCGCCACCCCTCTGCTTGCGCGTCGCGAACGGCGCTGGTGAGCACCTGCCACGTGGTATCGAGCGACTCGCGAAGTTCGATCATCGTATGGTCGAGCATTTCCGAGCGGCTGATCAACGCGAACAGTGCCGGGCGGCTGACCGCGAACTGTATGTAGGCGGCGCCGATGGCCACGACGAGGTCCTTGCCGTTGGTTCCCGCTGCGTGCGCGGCCGACCGTGCTTCGCTCATCTGGGAGCCGAGCAATCGAATGACTCGAACCGCCAGCGTCGTGAGCAGGCCGGTCTTGTTCTTGAACAGGTGCCCTGGTGCTTGATGTGACACCTCTGCTCGACGCGCGATCGACCGCAAACTGGCCCGGTCGATGCCGACATCGTCGATCTCGGCGACAGCGGCGACGAGGAGTCGGTCGTGTAGTGATTGCACAGAGGGCACGTCAGCTGTGGCGTCGCTCATGGGTACGTGTCTACAGCCTGTCGGCCTCCGGTTCTGAACAGGGCTGACGGATGCCCTCGCCGAGCGCCGCCGCTACCGCGATGTGGGGATCCGGATGTCGAGGCCACCGGCCCACTTGACAGTGTCAAGTGCTGTATGTGACAGTGTCACATACAGCACTGAAGGGTTCTATGGCGGCGCACGGCGCCGGGAGCCCGGAGATGGTCATTCCCAGGAGGTTGCAAGCAATGGCGCCCCAGTTTGTTCGTTCGTCATCGTCGTTCGAGCCGCCGACGGGACATACATCCTTCGACGCTCGAGTCGCCGATGCTGTTGCTGCGGCGTTGATACCGGCGCGGGAGGTGATCGCGTCAGCCGAGGAAATCGACTATGAAGCATGGGATCACGTGGGAGATCCTCTGGGCGAGGCGCTGATCGCGGATATGCGAGCGCGGAACATGATGAAGGGAGATCTGATCGCCAACGCTCGTACGTTGCGTGATCAGGGAATTCGAAGCGCGGTCGACTTCCTGGCTGAAGTCGAGTATGTGCCGTCCTGGCTGAACTTCGACGAACTGCAGGATGGCGTCGACTGGGCTGCTCGCAACCCGATCGGATTCGCCCTGGGCTTCCATGGCGCGCTGCCGTGGAGTTACCTCGATAGCCACACGGCCGCGGTTTTCGCCGCGACCGGGCGACTACGCGACGGTGGTGACTACAGTCGGCGCCTTTTCGAAACCGCCCGGGGCTTCATCTCGACGTTCGATGTCGAGGGCATGAAACCCGGCGGTCAGCAGTGGGAGACGTGGGTTCGGGTACGACTCATGCACACCATGGTTCGGATTGGGCTGCAAAGAAGCGGCAAGTGGACGCTCGACGGAGTGCCGGTCAGTTCCCTCTCGCTCGGTGCAGGTGTATTTCTGTTCGGTTGGTACCGCGCAGCGATCGCGCAGTGGGTTGCCGGACCGACGAGCCGGCGCGAAATCGAGTCCTGGATGCGGATGTGGCAGTGGGTTGCACGGCTCCAAGGTGCCCCGGTGGAGTGCATTCAAAGTTCCCTCGATGTACAACGCGACATAGACGCTCGCATCCTCGGGCTGTTGTACCGGCCAGACGCGCAGAGCAAGGCGCTTGTTGCGGCGAACTACCGAGGCCTGTCCGAGACAACGGGGTTTCGCGCGCTGCCGTTGAAGGCTCATGAAGCCATCGGCTGGAACCTGCTGAAACTGCCCGCCTCTACTCGGTACGGGGGCCTGCGGGTCCCCGAGGAGTTGGGGCTTCGGCGCCACAAGCTGCTGACGCCGATCGTGGCCGCTATGGCGGCAGGATTGCGCTTCGTTCATCAGATCTACCGAATACCGCTTGTGCGGAGGCGCGCCGCATCCGCGGGAATCAAGTTCATGGCAGTTTTCGTCGAACGAGGTCTCGCGGGCAAAGACGCCGATTTCCGCACCCACGTACTGCCCGGCTAGACCGTCTCCGGCGCAGGTGACAGCTAGCGACGCCATCGGCGACACCCCGCTGTCCCATAATCCGCGGGACGGGCATCATGCCGCGCCACGACTGGCGATGGTTTCAGCGTGGTTCGAAGAAGTCGTGGACCGTGACCGGGTGGTATGCCCCCAACGAGAAACATGTCGGAATCAATACCGGATTGGGTTGACGCCGTACGGGCGGATGCCGGAAAGGAACTGCCATGTCGCAGCACAACGGCGCCGCTTCAAAGGGGTTCGACGCTGTAGTCGTCGGCGCGGGCCTTGGCGGACTGTCGGCGGCTGCCCATCTCTCAGCGGCGGGTAAACGAGTGATTCTGCTCGAGCGATACTCGGTACTCGGCGGCTCATCGCACGTCTTCCGACGTCGCGGCAGCTGGGAATTCGATTGCGGAGTCCACTATGTCGGCGATTGCGGGCCAGGAGGCATCGTTTCGGCGATGATCCACGGACTCGCACTCGACGACCGTATTCAATGGCTTCCGCTGGAAGAGTCGGCATTCGACCGCATTATCGCTCCGGACTTTGCTCTCAACGTGCCGGTCGGCTGGGAATCATTCCTCGCCGAGCTCCTTGTAGCGTTCCCCGACGAGCAGAGGGCTGTTCGCCGGTTTCACTCGATCATGCACCGACTCGCCGACAGCCTGGATCGTCGTGGCCCGCATCGCCCGGCGGCGACGCTGGCGCGGTGGGTTGCCGCGGCGGGTTGGGCGGCGCCGTTCCTCGCAATGCCCTATGCCGCCACCCTGGCCTCGTGCGGATTCTCGCCACGTGCCGTACTCGCGCTGTCGGTGCAATGCGGAGCGCTCGCCTCGAGTTCACTGAGCATGCCGACGGCGGCAATGGCGGGCTTCTACCAGGACTATGTAGGCGGAGGCGCCTACTACCCGCGCGGTGGAGGACAGGTCCTGGCAGCTGGGTTCGCTGAGGTGATCACCTCGCATGGTGGCACTATCCGTACCAACGCCGCGGTCGAGAAGATCTTGGTGGACAACGGGCGGGTTACTGGGGTGCGGCTGATGAGTGGGGAGGAGATCGCCGCGGCTGCAGTGGTCTCCGACGCCGACATCATCAAAACCTACAAGGAGCTGGTCGGTCTCGAACACCTACCCAGGCTTCATCGCGAACGTGTCAAACACTGGTCGATGTCGCATCCGTTGATCAATGGATTCTTCGGTGTCGAATTCGACGTCCACAGCCAGCTCAACAGCAATTATTTCGCGATCCCCGACTGGGGTGTGGCCACGTCGTTGCTTTCGTTGACCCGCTTTTCGCGGAGTGTTATCGACGGCAAGGGATTCTGCGACGGACGTGCTTGGGCACACGCGATGGCGGCGCAGCAGCCGATGTACCTGCAGTCCTCGTCACGCCGTGACCCGGACCATGCCGCCGCGCCCGAGGGGCACGCCACGATCGAGGTGCAGACGATCACCCCGGCCGATCCGAGGCTGTGGGGATTCGACGGCTATGACGTCGAATCGGGCGAGTACCGCAATACTCGCCGCTACAACGAGATCAAGAAGATCGTGCTCGACGGAATGCTCGAACGGATGGAGCAAGCCTATCCGGGGGCGTCGTCGCGGGTTCGGCTCGCCGAGTTGGGAAGCCCTGCGACCCAGACTCGGTTCGTCGGAAATACGGCAGGAGCACCCTTTGGGCTTGCGCTTCGCCTCGACCAGGCTGGACCACTGCGTCCGGGGACCGAAACCCCTGTCCGTGGCCTATTTTTGGCCGGAACCAGCACGGTATGGGGCCCGGGAACAGTCGGCTCGATGCTCAGCGGCGCGTACGCTGCTGCGGCGATCACAGGTCGTGACCTGGTCGGTGAGATTCGACGAGGCCAGGTCATCGCCGACCCGAAGCGGCTGTCGACGTGGCCGGGAAACTTCGATTCGCTCGCAGCGACTCGACAATTCAGCCGCGCCGCTCCGGGCAAGCGGGCGCGTACGAACGCGCCAGCGATAAGCCCCCATGGATCCGATACGTAATCCGCAGCGCCGACAGAGTGTATTCAGGGCCTCACCGGCGGTGGCACGAAATCGACGCCGGCTCCTGTGGACCTCGGCGAACCGGTGGATCCACCGGGAAGGCGCTCGTCGACACGGCGGAAGGCCGCCACAGTCATCGTCGCAGTCCTGATGCCCGGTGGGGCAATCCGGGCGATCAGCACCAGCGGGGATCGCATCCGGCGCGATCTCCGGCGGATGTCGACGTAGGCGTGTGCTCAGGGCTCGAGCTCGACCATGCCATGACCGGTCGAGATATCGAGCGGCACCGACACCTGATCGTGCGAGATCAACCAGGTGTCGTCGATCTTGCGCATCCCGTAGGTGACACGGACCCACATGCCGTCCGTTTCCGCCCCATTCCTGAGCGTGCCGCGCAGGCGAGCGAACGCGTGCCCGAACGCCACGTCCTCGCCCATGGTGAATGTCAGGTCCCGGATTTCGTAGGTCACCGTCTCGAAGACCTGGAACACCCGGGCCCAGTTGTCGAGTTTCGCGGTGATCCCGACATGCTGGAGTGGCGGCTCGACATCGAAGGAGACGACATCGGCGGTGTAGGCCTGTCGGACGGCCTCGAGGTCTCCGGCGCGCAGACCGTCGATCACCTTCGCGATCTGGCGGCGGAGCGGGGCGTCGTCCCTGTGGGTGCGGTCGGCGTGCGAAGGCGAGCTGGGTACGGTCATGATCGGGATCCTCTCGAGGTGACGAGGGTGGGGTCGGTGCCCGCCCGTAGTGGCGCGAGCGCGGTGCTCCATGCCACCAGCTGATCGAGCGTCTTGCCCAGGGCGGCGACATGGTGGTCACGCGGGGTGAAAGTGGTGTGGTTCTCGAAATCGGTGAGCAGCGAGATCTCCACCGGGCGGCTCACATCGGCCATGCGCAGCGTGCTGCACACCACCCGCAGCTGCGCGACCGCACGAGCGCCGCCGCTCACCCCGTAGGAGACGAATCCCACTGCCTTGTCGGTCCATTCGGCGCACAGATGGTCGATGGCGTTCTTCAGCACGCCGGGGACGCCGCCGTTGTACTCGGGGGTCACCATCACGAAACCGTCGAACGGCGCGATCCGCTCCGCCCAGGCACGGGTATGGGCGTGCACCGACGGGCCGAACATCGGCGGGGTGGCCTCGTCGAGATGCGGTAGCGGGTGATCACGCAGATCGATCAGCTCGAATTCGGCGTCGTCGCGTCGCGATGCGGTGTCCAGGACCCACTGCGCGACTTGTGGGCCTGTGCGGGAGGGGCGGGTACTGCCGAGGAGGATGCCGATTCTGATCATGTTCGAACTCCTGGTTTGCTGGGCTTCTCGACCTTCCGACGACACAGCCGTCCGGAATGTCAGGTCACCTCACACATCCGAGCGGTATTTCGTCGGAAGATGCAGACCAGGAGACCGCAGGAGCCGACATGACCGACCCGCATCTGAACACCGTGATCGCCGAGCGCAGGCAGCTGATCAATCTCGCCTACCGGCTGCTCGGCTCGCTCGCCGAAGCCGAGGACGTCCTGCAGGAGACCTATGCGCGTTGGTACGCGCTGTCGGACAGCCAGCGGCGGCAGGTGGCCTCGCCGGGCGCGTGGCTGACGACGGTCGCCAGCCGGATCTGCCTGGATCTGCTCGGTTCCGCGCGCGTTCGGCGGGAACAGTATGTGGGCGAATGGATTCCGGAGCCGGTGCCGGGTCACTCCGACTGGTTCGGTAGGCCTGGGCCCGCCGATCCCGCGGACCAGATCACCCTCGATGAATCGATCAGCATGGCCTTTCTCGTCGTGCTCGATTCCATGACGCCGGCCGAGCGGGTGGCGTTCGTTTTGCATGACGTGTTCCGCTACACCTTCGCCGAGGTCGCCGATGTGGTCGGGCGCACCCCCGCGGCCTGCCGTCAGCTCGCTTCCAGTGCTCGCCGCCGCATCGACTCCGCGCGGGGTGCGCCGGATGCCCAACGCGCCGAGGTGGTCCGGGACTTCAAGCGGGCCTGGGAAGCGATGGATATCGAGGCGCTGGTCGGGCTGCTGGATCCGCGGGCCGTCGCCACGGCCGACGGTGGCGGCCTCGCGTTGTCGTTCCTCGACCCGATCGTCGGCGGCGAGCAGATCGCCGCCGCGTGGATGCAGATCGCTGCCCGCGGCCTCGCGCCGACCCTCACCGAACGCACGGTGAACGGACAGCCCGGGCTGGTCGCCGAGCTCGACGGCACTGTCGTGTCGGTCTACGCCTTCGATATCGCCGACGGCCGGATCACCCGTATCTGGGTGATCCGGAATCCGGAGAAGCTGCGGCCGTGGACGGCCGACTGAACCCTGGGTCGAGTCAGCCGGACGCGGCAGCCGGGCCGAGAGCCTCCAGGGGGTGTTCGAGCAGAACGGAATTCCCAGGACAGATGGGCCGGGTATCGGTCTGCGGGGTTGTCGGTGTCAGGCGGTCGCCGCGACCGGGGCCGCTGCGATCATCCAGTTGCTGAACTCGTCGGCCAGGTGCCATTGGCGCCTACCGCATGGTGGCGGGGGATCGCCGTGCCAGCGCAGTGCAGGGTCGCCGGGGGAGGGCGGGGAGATCAAACGGCGTCCTCACCTCGATTCTGTGGTTCTGTATCAGATTACTTGGTTCTGCTGCTTGCACTCATCTGGGTCGAGTGCTAAATAATATCTATGTCGGATGACAGAGGTTATCTGGCGACGATCCTATCGAGAATGGAGTGAGTTGGAGGTGGCGGCCATGTTGATGCGCACCGATCCTTTCCGTGATCTGGACCGGTGGAGCCAGCAGGTGTTCGGCACGGCGGCGCGGCCGGCGGCGATGCCGATGGATGCCTGGCGTGAGGGGGACGAGTTCGTGGTCGAGTTCGATCTGCCGGGGATCGATCCGGACTCTTTGGATCTGGATGTCGAGCGCAATGTGGTGACGGTGCGTGCGTCGCGGCCGGGTCTGGATGCGGATCGGTCGATGATCGCCGCGGAGCGTCCGCGTGGGGTGTTCAGTCGTCAGTTGTTCTTGGGGGAGAGTCTGGATACCGATCGGATTCGTGCCGACTATCGCAATGGGGTTCTGCGTGTGTCGGTTCCGGTGGCGGAGAAGGCCAAGCCTCGCAAGATCGAGATCTCGCGCGACAGCGAACTCCAGGCCATCGACGCCTGAGCCGGGGTGGAGGTCGACGATGTCAACCTCGATCATCAACTACGGCAACGACACCGGCCGCGGGCGGGCGTGGTGGTACGACACCGAGCTGGTGGCCCTCGATCCCGACTACGCGGCCCTGGTCGCCGAGATCGACGCCATCGGCGCCCGAATGCGAGGGTGTCCGCCCTGCGTGGGTGACTCGCCCGGGTTCCGCCCGAGGCCCCCGGCGCCGAGGCTGCGATCAAGCCGGTGGCCGACGAGACGGGTGGCGCCCACCCAGCGCAGTCCTCCGCCGCTGGAGTAGCCGCTGGTTTCGATCCGACCCTGTTCTCGACGAGGAGGTGATGGGTATCGACCGATTCCCGAAGAACTCTTCCAAGGAGCTCGATCCGACTCCCCTCGAGTCCGGTGGCCGAACCCTGGCGGGGGTTCGGCCACCGGCTCCGGTTCCGTCCGGTGTCTTACCGAAGCCTCTCTGGCCGACCTCGCCGACCAGGAGGCCTTCGTCTTCGACGACGACCCGAGTTGGGCCTGGATGTCACCGCGGTGCACGCGGGCGAATCCGCCCGCGTTATCGACACCCGCTTATCTGTTCGACTGTATCGACCAAGCATGGAGCGTTCCCTGTGCCGACGACGACTTCTCTTGCCTCGCCTGCTGATCCGCATACCCCTCCGGACCCGCACCGGCACCCCGGTGCCGACGCCATCGCCTGGCAGCCCGGCCGAGTCGACTGGTTCGATGCCGAGAAGGGGTTCGGGTTCCTGACTCCCGACCACGGCGGACCCGCGGTGTTCTGCGACTACACCGCCATCGACACCCCCGGCTACAAGACGCTGCACGCCGGGCAGCGCGTGATCTTCACCGCGACCGACACCGGCCGCGGCCCGGAGGCCGTCCGGATCCTGACCTACGACGAGCCTGCCACCGACATCGACGCCATCGCGTCGACTCCGCTGCCGCGGGCCGGCGTGCGGCAGCTGTCGTGGTCACGCCGTACCCGCTGCCGACGAGCACTGGCCGCCTGACCCCTAGCCGATTGCGGTGCGACATGCCGCCGCCCACCCGGTCACGATGACCGCAAGGTCGCAGTGTCGAAACCTGTCGGCGGCGCTCGGTCGAGCTCTGGCATCGGCACGGGACGTCACCCCGCGTAGCGACCCCCGGCAGTGGAGTAAATCTGTTCTGATGAGTGTAGACATTCTCGAGGCAGAGGTATATAGTCGCTGACGTTCCAGTGGAGAGATCAGATGGCCGGGCAGGCGAACTGCCCGGGTTGACAGTTCGACCGTCCCCTCCGGCGGAGAAGAGAATCCGGTGCACTCGGCCGGACCGCCGGAGGGGGTGAATACCGCAAGACACCGCAGGTAGAACCGACGAAATTGGAGGTGGTGGCCACTGCACAGTCATTTACCAGTCCCGCATCCCGGGAGTTGTCGGATGCGGTGTCTCAGATCGGCCCTTACGGCCGTCGAACTCATGTGAAACCAATCCCTCAGTCGTACATCAAGGCCCCGGCGCCAGCGCGCCGGGGCCTTCCGGTGTCGAAGCCGAGGCGCTTCGTGCGGCACCCGAACATCGACCCCGCCAACCGCCCCGTGCCGCGGACAAACTCGACGACGACACCTACCCGACTTACAGCAGCCGGGATGGGACAGCCGTGCCGTCGAGCAGGTTCCCGCGGCGAGGTGACTGACCTGTACTTCGCCGCCCCGGTCGGCGCCGATGGCTGATTCCGTGGCAGCCGCAGCCGGCATTGCCGGCGCCGTCAACCCCGCAGCATCCGGCCGGCAATGTCGATCAAGACTGGTGAAACGACTCGGATTCGATTGTGCACACGCACTAATGCCGGCATCCACTGCTGGGATCGTGCCGAAGACTCCGCGCTGTGTCATGCGATGTTCTTGTCTGAGGTGCCGGGAGGCTTTCGACACTTCATGGCAATGACGCTGGAGGTTCAATGGGTAAGACGTGGTTGCGGCACTTGACTGTCGCGACGATATCCGCGGCAACTGTGCTGGTCAGTGCCGGTACCGCGGCGGGTGATGCCACCGATATCGCATTCCCTCCAGACCAGAACCAGTTACCGCAACTGCCGGCGGAACCGCAGCTCTACGATCTGCTGCCGATTCCGACGCCCGCGGAAGACCGCTGGTACGACGATCCAGAGGACCTCGCGTCCTACGCGCCGGGGCAGATCGTGCGCACGCGGGAGGTTCAGACTCGCCTGGTCGGCATCCCGTTCCCGGTGTACACCAAGCAACTGCTGTTTCGGTCCAACGACGTCCACGACAATCCGATCGTGACGGCGACGACTGTGATCGTGCCGGGCATTCCGTGGCAGGGCAGTACCCGGCCGGTGGTGTCGTTCCAGGAAGCCATCGACTCCACCGATTCCTCCTGCAATCCGTCCTACACGTTGCAGGTCGGAACGATGAAGGAGTCCGCGCTCGCGATCTACTGGCTGATGCAAGGCTTCGCCCTCAACGTCCCCGACTTCGACGGCAAGTTCAATACGTTCAACACCTACGCCGAGGGCAAGATGGTGCTCGACAGCCTGCGCGCGGTGAAGAACGATGCGGGTCTGGGCCTGACCGATGCCGGCATCGCGCTGTACGGATACTCCGGGGGTGGCTCGGGCTCGATCCGCGCGGCCGAATTGCGCGCGACCTACGCCCCCGACGTGCGGCTGCTCGGCACGGCTATCGGCGGCACCCCCGGCGACCTCACGGCTATCGCGAGGTACGCGGTGCAGCCGCAAAGCGGTCTCGCGGGTATCGGCAATTTCACCATGTGGCTCGGGTTCGCGGCCTTGGCGCGGGAGTATCCGGACGTGTTCCGCCCCGAGGAATTGCTGACCGAGGAAGGCCGGCAACTGCTGCGCGATTTCCAGTCCCGTTGCGTCATCACCCTCGCCCCGTCAGGTATCTATCGCCCACTCGGTGCCTATTTCATGCCGGGCAAATCGTTGGAATCCGAAGCGGCGATCTTGCGAGTGCTGGAAGACAACAGTCTCGGCAAGTACATTCCGGACACCCCGATTCTGTGGTGGCACGGCATCTGGGACGAGGTCGTGCCACCGTCGACAGTGCTGCCGACAGTGGACAAGTACTGGGACAGCGGAGCGAACCTGCGGTTCATCACCGTTCCCCTGCCCGAACACGGGGTGAATGCCGTCACCGGCTGGATTCCGTCGGTAGCGTGGACCAGTGCCGTCTTGCGCGGCTTGCCTCCGGGCCCGACGTTCAATCTCGGGTTCCCCGCACCGCTGCCCGAAGGCTTCCCGGGCGCTTGAGTGAATCGGTCGCCGCTTGGGACCGGTGTCTTAGGAGGGCACATGACCCAGAGGTATTCCCCTGAGCCCGGCGTCGCGCGCGACAAGCAGTGGCAGCAGGTCGTCGAGCGGACGCACGCCAAAGCGGCCGGCTTGGCCGCCACCCTCAAAACCGATGATCTGCTGCCACACTCCATGCTGGACGCGGACTTCGTACCGAGCGTTCAACTCAACATCGCACTGTTCTTCCAGTCGCTCACCATGGACCACGAGCTGTCCAGAGACGACACGCGCCCGATCGTCGAGCGGGCGATGCGGCTGGTCCGTGACGGCATGTCGCTCGAGGAGATCCTGACCAATTATCGCGTCGGCACCGCGTTCCTGTGGAGTCAGTCCATCTCGGCCCTCGAACCGGACGAGTACCCGCTGCTGCCGGAACTCGGGCTGCGCCTGACCAACTACCTCAACCTGGTGGTCACCCATATCGCCACCGTCCTGATCGAGGACAGTCGCCAGCCACGCTGGGACATCCTGGAACGCCAGGGCGAGATCGCCGCCGACCTGCTGGCTGGACGCGAGGTCAGTGGCGGGACAGGCGCACCCGAAATCCCTATCGCGGAGGCGTTTCTCGTTGCCGCGGTACGGCTCGGTGAACCCGCGCCCGGCACTCTCACCGCTCTGCGTAACCGGCTGGGGCTGCTCCCAGGTACATTCCTCTACCGCGACAACGGCGGCTGGATCGCGCTCGTCCCTCTGCGTCCGGCCGACGAAGACGATCCAGCGGCCGCGCTGTCGAGTCGAATCGGTTTGTCCAACAATGCTATTCAGCCTGAATGCTGGATCGGAGTCGCGACCGCACGCACCCGGGCGGACATCCCCGGGGCGTACACCGAAGCGCAGACCGTCGCCGAGACCGCCCGCGCCCTGGCCCGGCCCGAAACGATCTGCACCCGAAGCCACATGATGTTCGAATACTCCGTGGCAGCGGGTGGAGCCACCCTCCCCGCCCTGGCCGCGCTGCTCGATCCGCTCGCGGACCATCCTGCGCTGCTGGAGACGCTCGATGTGTTCATAGACCGCGAGTTCAACCACAATGCTGCCGCCCAGGTGCTGTTCATCCACCGCAACACAGTCACCTATCGGCTCTCCCGCATCGCCGAACTGAGCGGCTACGACCCGCTGCTGCCCAGTGGCGTTTCCACTCTGATGGCCGCGCGGGTCGCCCAGCGCATCGTCACCTACCCTGCGCGCACCACGGATCCTCCTCGGCGCCGCGCCGATTGATCTCGGGATTTGGATTCACAGCCCTCCCGGAGCACGCCCAGTTCTCCGCGGCGAAGCCGACTGCTTCGTCGTCCGCGACCGCAGTCGTCACCAGCGACGTCGACGTCGGTGTCTGCTGACGTGCCCCACCAACCATCCAGGATGAGCACATCGGGCGGTGGGTGGTTGTGCGTCGCGACATTGTCTGTGGAGATCTTCGATCCGGCCCAGCTGCACGGCCCGACGGCTGTGAGCATCGAGCGGAAACTCGCGTTCGCCGAGTCTTGTCGAGCCCCGTCGACGGCCGCGCCGGCGGGCGCAGTCGAACTCGGACGACGCATTTCGCCGCCACGTCCGGTCTGGGTGGCCTCTTCGCCTTCGGCGGCGGCGAGCGGCACAGCCCGAGCAATCGGTAGTAGTCGAGGCGCTGATGGGCTTGCCGGGAAGTGCTCGGCACGCATTGGTGGCTACCGGCCTTCCTGGGCCGATTGGTCCCCCTGGAGTGGTAGACGTCGACCAGTCGAAGTTCATCATTGACAGCGGGTGTCTTAACTGTCAATGTGATGCGAATCCAGAGGCAGTCCAAGGGCTGGTACGAGAACGCGGTGCAGGTAGCTGCGCAGTATCTCGGGCGAGCGGGATCGGGCGCTCTCGATGGTCAGCAGCGAGAGCTCGAAGCGCAGATAGGTCTCGGTCATCTCGTCGAGGAACGGCTCTCGCTCAGGCAAGTAGGACAGGATCGGTTCAAGAAAATGCCGGACAGTTGCGATGACGTCGGGTTCGAGCGCATGCGCTCGAGTCTGTGGCCAATCCAAGACGGGGATCAGCGGCGAGATGGCCGGATTGCGTCGGAATTCTGCCATTGCGGCCAAACAGAGTTCGACCACGAAAGCCGCGGCCGTGGGCTGGGTCCGCGCCGTGGCGAGGATGCGTTCGGAGGCGGCCGTCGCCGCGGTCTGCACGGCCTCGAGAATGATGTCCTCGCGGGTCGTGAAGTGGTTGTAGACCGTCTGGCGAGATACCCCGGCCTCGCGGGCGATCGCCGTGATCGACGTCCGGTCGACACCGAATCGCTCCAGGCATCGCGACGCTGCCTCGATGATGCGATCTCGCGGATCCTGCGCGGTGGAACCGGTCGGCACACGCCACGGGACACGGCGCGGCACGGCGTTCTCGGTCATGCATCCCCTTCCACCCCGTACCCGGCGGGGTCTCGGCGGCGGTCTCGAAGTGTCGAACGGCGTAGTCGATTGCTGATGTCGTTGCGCAGGGAGAGTATCTGATGGGGTTCTTCGAGCAGGAAGTCCCGGAGATCGACTTCGAGCAGTGGAGCAAAGGCACTCGCGCCGAGAAGATCATGCCGATGGCCCGGCATTGGGCCGAGGTCGGTTTCGGAACACCCGTCGTGCTACACCTGTTCTACGTCGCGAAGATCGCGCTGTATGTGCTCGCGGCGTGGTTGATCATGCTGACCACCGACGGTATCGACGGCTTCACCGATGTCGCAGACTGGTACGCCGAGCCGATCGTGTTCGAGAAGGCCGTGCTGTACACGATGCTGTTCGAGGTCGTCGGCTTCGGCTGCGGCTTCGGCCCGCTGAACAACCGGTTCTTCCCGCCGATGGGGTCCATTCTGTATTGGCTGCGTCCCCAGACGATTCGCTTGGCGCCGTGGCCGAATCGGATCCCGCTGACCGCGGGCGACAGCCGCACGCTGTGGGATGTCGTGCTGTACGCGGCGCTCCTGATGGCACTGGTGACCGCGTTGTTCTCCGACGGCACCGGCCCCGTCCAGGCGCTGGGCACCGACATCGGAGTGCTGCCCGCCTGGCAGATCTGGACGGTGCTGGGACTGCTGGCGGTTCTCGGCCTGCGAGACAAAGTCATCTTCCTCGCTGCGCGAGGCGAGGTGTACGGGTCGTTCACCGTGGCCTTCCTGTTCGCGAGCTACGGCGTCGACATGATCCTCGCGGCCAAGCTGGTCTGCGTCGTCATCTGGATGGGCGCGGCCACCTCCAAGCTCAACAAGCATTTCCCTTTCGTGATCTCCACGATGATGGCCAACAATCCGGTCTTTCGACCGCGATGGATCAAACGGCGATTCTTCGTGCGCTTCCCCGATGACCTCCGCCCGAGCTGGATCGCGAGGTGGTTGGCGCATCTGTCGACCGTTGTCGAAATGGTGGCACCCGTCGGACTGCTGCTCTCGCACGGTGGCTGGTCGACCTGGGTCTTCGCGATCATCATGCTGGGTTTCCACTTCGGAATCCTGTCCTCCATTCCCATGGGCGTGCCGCTGGAGTGGAACGTCTTCATGATGTTCGCCGTGCTGGCGCTGTTCGTCGGGCAGGCACCCGTCGGACTCGGCGATATGACCACCCCACTGCCTCTGGTTCTGCTGGGGGTGTTGGTGTGCATCGTCATCATCGGAAACCTCTTTCCCCGCAAGGTGTCTTTCCTTCCGGGGATGAGGTACTACGCCGGCAATTGGGATACCACCCTGTGGTGCGTGAAGCCGTCGGCATCGGCAAAGATCGAAAAGAACGTGGTGTCGATCGCGAGCATGCCTGCCGCGCAGTTGGAGCGCTTCTACGGCAGCAAGGAGGCCGCGCAGATTCCGATGTACATGGGATACGCCTTCCGTGCCTTCAACACCCACGGCAAAGGGTTGTTCACCCTCGCGCACCGGGCGATGGCCGGGCTGAACGAGGACGACTACGTGCTCGTCGACGGCGAACGCATGGTATCCACCGTGCTCGGCTGGAACTTCGGCGACGGCCACATGAGCAACGAGCAGCTCGTCGCCGCGCTGCGGAAGCGCTGCGGATTCGAGCCGGGCGAAGTGCGCATCGTGATGCTCGATGCCCAGCCCATCCATCGGCAGCGCCAGCAATACCGCCTCGTCGATGCGGTCTCCGGTGAGTTCGAACGCGGCAGTATCGATGTCGCCGACGTCGTCGATCGTCAGCCTTGGGACGATACGGTGCCGGTGTCGGTCGCGTGGAGTCTGCGCTGATGTCGAGCGCACTGGTCGTCGGCTCGGGTCCCAATGGGCTGGCCGCGGCCATCACGCTCGCCCGGGCCGGCGTGCGGGTCACGGTCGCCGAAGCCGCCGACACCATCGGCGGCGGATTGCGGTCCAGCGAACTGACGCTTCCCGGACTACTGCACGATCACTGCGCCGCGATCGTGCCGAGCGCCGTCGGGTCGCCGTTCATTCAGTCGCTGGATCTCGAATCCCACGGGGTGCGGTGGGCTTGGCCGGACATCGATCTCGCCCACCCGCTCGACGGCGGAGGTGCCGGGCTGCTCTACCGGTCCATCGACCGGACCGCCCGGGAGCTGGGCGTCGACGGGCGTGCCTGGCGCGCGCTGATGGGCAGACTGAGCCGCGACTACGACACGCTCGCACCCGACATCTGGGCGCCGATGGTGAAGGTACCCGGTCGTCCCGTCGAGTTCGGACTCTTCGCGGCCGCGGGCATCGTGCCCGCCACCGTGCTGTCACAGGCCTTCCGAACTGCTGAAGCCCGAGCCCTGTTCGCGGGCAACGCCGCTCACGCCTGGACGCCGCTGACTCGTCCGCCGACCTCGGCGATCGGACTGATGTTCGGCGCCGTGGCGCACAGGCACGGGTGGCCCTGCGTGGTCGGCGGAACGGGACGGCTGGCCGACGGCATGGCCGGTGTGCTGCGCGCACTGGGCGGTCGCATCGAAACCCGTTGTGTCATAAAAGAAGTACACCAACTGACCGGTTTCGATTACGTGATGTTCGATACCGGTCCACAGCTGCCGCTGCGGCTCCTCGGTTATCGCCTGCCGGGGCGTGTACGGCGCGCGCTACGCCGACATCGCTACGGCGCGGCGGCCTTCAAGGTCGACATGGCTGTTCACGGCGGGATTCCCTGGTCCAACCCCGCGGTCGGAGCCGCGGGGACCGTTCATGTGTGCGGAAGCTACGAGGAGGTCGTCGCGGCCGAGCGGAACACCTTCCGAGGCGTGATGCCGGAACGTCCGTTCGTCCTGGTCGCTCAACAGGCCGTCATGGATCCCAGCCGTGCGGTCGGTGACATGGTGCCCATCTACGCCTACGCGCATGTGCCGCACCGATACGACGGCGATGCGACGGCGGCCGTCATCGGCCAGATCGAACGGTTCGCGCCCGGCTTCCGGGAACGTATCGCCGCCATCCACGTCAGCACTCCGCGGGAGCTGCAGCGCTCGAACCCCAACTATGTCGGCGGGGACATCAACGGCGGAGCCCTCGACCTGGTGAATCTCATCGCTCGCCCGAGGCTTTCGCTGGATCCGTACTGGCTCGGTGTCGACGGCCATTACCTGTGCTCCTCCTCGACACCGCCCGGTACCGGGGTGCACGGCATGTGTGGACATCTCGCCGCGCTGTCGGCGCTTCGCCGCGACGGTCACGCCCCACGTCGGCGGTGACACCGTCACGGCGGGGCTCCGGTTGCTGGGGCAGGCGTTCGGCTGCTGCATGGCTGTCGACACCGCCCTGGCCACCATGGTGCTGCCAAGGCAAAGGACGCTGCCCAGGAGATGGGCGTGCTGACGCTCGCCGGCGCGGGGCGGGTCGCCGGGCAAGCACGTCGGCACACCGAACGGTCGCGTAGCTGTCCACGGTGCCGATGCCCGGACTGCCGGTTCGCGGCGGTGGTCGCCGCGCGCCCGTGCCGCGTATATTTCAGGCGATGCACGCGCCGGACGAGCGACAGCCATTGATCTCGCGGTGGTCCGGCATCGGGCGCTTGCGTCCCGGTGTGCTCGAGATCGAGGGTCCGTTGGGAAGTCTGCCCGCCCATTCGCACCACTCCGTGCAGGTGGCCGTCGCCCATCGGGGGACGTTCGTCGTCGAGGATCCCCAGGGCCGTCAGCGGCGGACCACCGCGGCGATCGTTCCCGCCGATCAGTCGCACGCGTTCAGCGCCGTCGACGCCTGGGGCGTCGTGGCGCACGTCGAGCCCGAGTCGTGTCTGGGCGCCGAGCTGATCGCGCTGGTCGGCGACCCGTCCCACGCTCACGCCTGGGATCACGCGGGACAGACTCTGCTCGACGGTCACAGCGCGTACGTGGAAGGGCGTCTGCGCCCTCCCGGACACACCTCGCTCCCGCTGCATCCGGGAGTCGTCGCCGCGCGCGCCCGCCTGCAGGCCGAGCTGGACTCACGCCCCATTCGGCTTCGCGACCTCGCCGCGAGCGTTCATCTGTCGGAGAGCAGACTGGCCCACCTCTTCGCCCAGGAGCTCGGAATCACCTTCCGGGCTTACGTGCGATGGCTCCGGCTGCTCCGGGCGACCGCGGCGGTCGCGCAGGGCCGGACGCTCACCGACGCGGCTCACCTGGCCGGGTTCACCGACAGCTCCCACCTCACGAGGACGTGTCGCCGCACCTTCGGCGGCCCGCCCACCGCGTTCGGCACGATCCGTTGGGAGATCCTGCCGACCTAGCAGGTTGGTCCAATCCTGGAGCAAGGGGAAGCGGCGAGGCTCGAGCAGACCGGAAAGGAACTGCTCGTGAACAACGCACCCATCGTCGACTCCTTCACGCCGGACGGCGTCGGCCCCCGACTCACCTCGCACCACTGGGCCCCGAGCGGGCCTGCGCGGGCCAGTGTCGTCCTCTTGCACGGTCTCGGCGAGCACGCCGCCCGCTACGACCGCACGGCTCGATCGTTCACCGCGGCCGGCTTCTCCGTGCTTGCCATGGACTACGAAGGATTCGGGCGATCCGAAGGACGCCGCGGCGACGTCCGATACCAGTCGACGGCGCGGGCCGTGGACCATCTGATCGCCCACGAGCGCAGGCGAACGGGCGGCGCGCCGGTCGTGCTGTACGGCCACAGCCTGGGCGGGCTCTACGCGTTCCTCTACGCGGCGGACCGGCCGGGGACGGACGTGGCCGCGGTCGTGGCGACCGGACCCGCTTTCGACTCGGAGCTGCGGAAGCAGCGTCTCAAGCTGGCTGTGGTCAGGAGCCTCGGACGCACCTTCGCCACCCTGACATTGCCGAACGGGCTGCGGTTCGAGCGTGTCAATCGCGACCCCGACGTCGTCGCCGAACGGCACGCCGACCCCTTGGTTCATGGGCGGGCGACGGCACGCTTCGCGATCGACGTCGTGGCACAGATGGATCGCGTGGCATCGGCTGCCACCCGAGTCGCCGTACCGCTCCTCGTGGTTCACGGCGACGCCGATCTGATCAATCCGCTCTCCGCCAGCCGCCGGGTGGTCGACCGCGTGCCATCGGCGACGCTGATGACCTGTCCGGGCGTCTACCACGGGGTGGAGGATGAACCAGAGGGGCCGGCCATCCTGGCCGACGTCATCGCATGGGTCGACCGGACGCTCGGCGGCGGGAAGTCCGACGCCGAGCGTCATCCCGGGTGACCCCGAGACAGTTCACGCTTGCTGCTGCGCGCGAACGGTTTCGGGGTCCGGGCTGGTCGTCGAAGGTACGGTGCGGGGCCAGCTCCAGGCGTACCGCAGGATGAGGCCGAGAAGGATCAGTTCCAAGACGATGCCGAGGCCGTAGAAGTACAGCCAGGACGCGCCCACCACGTTGAACACCGTGACGGGGACGTAGAGCGAAGCCACGACGAGGTTCGCGACACGGTTCACCCCGGCGGGCAGCGTCATCGACAGCACGACCATGAAGATCGGGACGGCCAGGAGGGTCAGCGCCGAGGTCGAAAAGGTCTGGGAGAGAGCGAACTCGAAGACCCTGCCGTCGAGGATGTCCTGCACGACGCCGGGCGTGAAGAAGTTGAGGATGTCCACGTAGGCGTACAGGAACATGAAGCTCGTCCACGCGGCGGCGAGCTTGGCTCGCACCGGCATCGGCTGGGCGTCCGGGGTGGTGGTGGGTTGCGGTGTTCTCATCATGGGCTCCGTTGTGGGACGGGTAGGTAGGTCCACGATCGCTGCGCCCGGCGCCGGGCACACCGGCCCGGAGGCCGGAGTTCACCTGGCCGATGGCATGGTCTGGGTCTCGTTCTTTCGGCGGATACGCCGAGGCACTCCGATCCCTAGGCTGGAGCCGTGGTCACCGTCCGTCGCTCCCTCTGGCATGAGCCGCGGCCCGGAGACGCCCCGCCCATCGGTCGTCTCGACTGGCTGCTGGTGGGGGTGTTCGCGGCCGCCACCCTGGTCGAACTCGCCCTTGCGCCGGGCTCTGCTTGGCGACCCCTTGTCGCGGTGCTCGCCCTGGGGCTGATGCCCGCCCTGCTCTGGCGGCGAATCCGCCCCCTGTCGGCCGCCCTGGTCGGGTGGGGCATCGCGGGGCTGCTCTCGATCCTGCAGCTGACGGCCTATGCCGGGGACCTCGCCCGCTATTCCATGATGGCCGTCTTGATCCTGCTCTACTCGCTGGTGCGGTGGGGTTCGGGACGGGAGATCGTCGTGGGCACGGCGTTCGTGGCAGTCGTCGTCGCGCTAGGGATGTACGCCTCCTCCGCGGGCTTGGCCGACGTTTTCGGCGGAACCGTCCTCGTGCTGTTGTTCGTCGCCCTGGCGGCGGTGTTCCGCTACCGCGCGGACCTCTGGCATCGCCAACAGCGCGAGATCCGCAATCAGGAGCGGGTGGCGCTGGCGCGCGAGCTGCACGACACCGTGGCCCACCACGTCTCGGCCATCGCGGTGCAAGCACAGGCCGGTGGCGTGGTCGCCGCCGTGCAGCCGGAGAAGGCCGTCGAGATCCTGGCCGCGATAGAGTCCGAAGCGTCGCGAACTCTGGCAGAGATGAGGTCCATGGTGCGGGTGCTGCGTGCGGACGAAGCCGTCGCCTACGCACCGCAGCTGGGTGTCGCGGACCTGCCTGCGCTGGCGCGCGCCGACGCGACGCTCACCGTCGAGGTCTCGCTGGACGGTTCGTCGACCCGGCTGGCACGTCCCGTGGACGCCGCGCTCTACCGGCTCGCGCAGGAGTCGCTGACCAATGCCGCACGGCACGCCCGGAGCGCGACCCGCGTCGCGATCGACGTCCGCCGCGACGGCGACACCGTCAAGCTGCGGGTCAGCGACGATGGACAGACCGCGCCGGGGCCGGTCCCGGCACCTGGATTCGGTCTGCTGGGCATGGCCGAACGTGCCCAGCTCCTGGGCGGGTCGCTGTCCGCGGGGCCGGGGCGCGACGGTGGTTGGGTGGTCGAGGCGGTCCTGCCCGTGGACGCGCCGGCATGAGCATTCGTGTGGTCGTAGCCGACGACCAGGACTTGGTCCGGACCGGGCTGGTGATGATCCTCGGCGCGCAACCCGATCTCGAGGTCGTGGGGGAGGCGGCGGACGGGCTCGCAGCGCTCGACCTGGCGACTCGGCTGCGTCCCGATGTCCTGCTGGTCGACATCCGGATGCCCGGGCTCGACGGCGTCGAGGTGACGCGACGCCTCGCCGGGCCGGGCGTCCCGGACCCGATGGCGGTCGTCGTGATCACCACCTTCGACCTCGATGAGTACGTTCTCGGCGCCCTACGCGCCGGCGCCCGCGGCTTCCTGCTCAAAGACGCCGGGCCGGAGCTGCTCGTCCAGGCCATCCACGCGGCGGCCAACGGGGACGCCCTGATCGCCCCCAACGTCACCCGCCGGCTGCTGGCGACCTTCGCCGGCCAGGCGCCGGTGGTACCGGTCCAGCCCATCGACCCGCTCACCGAGCGCGAGGAGGAGGTGCTCGCGCTGGTGGCACGCGGCCGGACCAACGCCGAGATCGCCATCGAGCTCTTCGTCGGCCTGAGCACGGTCAAGACCCACGTCGCCTCGTTGATGAGCAAGCTCGGCGCCCGCAACCGCGTCGAGATCGCGATGTGGGCATACGACACCAGACGCGGACGCGTCGATTAGCGGGTGCGGGGGACGCCGGGTAGGGGAGTCTTCAGGGTAGATTTCCGGGTCTTTCCAGGATTCGGTGAACGAAACCCGTTGCTACGGTCCGTGCATGAACCATGATGCGTGCTTTTCGACAACGAATTCTGTTCTGTACAGCCCGTTGTCGACGTCGACGCGAGGACTGGCAGGCAAGGATTCTGTCGCCGGCGGCAGCGGGCAGCCATGACAACAGTCCGTGCGCGCGGCAATTCAACCGGATCGACTTTCCCCGATGTCGCGTGGTTCTTCGGGATCGCGATCGTGCTGTGCTACACCCTGTCCGTCCCGATGGTCTTTCGGCTCGTCTCCACGGATCTCAACAACCTGATCGTTCCGATCCTGCAACTGACCCCGCTCCTCGCCGCGATCATCCTGTGGCTCGCCCGCCGACCCGGAACGTTCCGCGAGACGTTCGCCACCGGGTGGCGCGGCACACCCCGGTGGGCAGGCATCGGCATCGGCCTCATCGCCGCCATCGCCGCCATCCAGACGGGCATCGCGGTGGCATCGGGGATCTGGCCGCTCAACCCGCTCGACCAGATCTCGGCGGCGACGGTGTGGATCGTTCCGGTCTTCGTCCTGCAGTCGGTCTTCGCGATCGGAGAGGAGTTCGGCTGGCGCGGCTGGCTGGCGACTCGCGCCGCGTCCTGGGGATTCTGGCCGCTGGCCCTTGTCAGCGGTGCGGTCTGGATCGTCTGGCACCTGCCGGTGCTCGCCGTCGTCGGAGACCGCCCACCGTGGGATGTCGTCCTCTATTTCGCGGGCATGCTGCCCTGGGCGCCCCTGCTGCTCGCGCTTCGTTGGCGGTCGGGGAGTGTTTGGCCGGCAGTCATGACGCACGGAGCGATCAACAGCGTCCGGGTGTACCTGCTGCAATCGGTCCCCGATGCGACCGATCATCTGCTCATCGAAGCGATCGGCTGGGTGCTGACCCTCGCCGCCGCGGTGTGGCTGATGCGCACGAACCGGCGGCCAGTACTGCCGCCAGCCCTTCTCGCAGGTCCTCGACGAAGTACTCGGGAACCTCGAGCGAGGGGAAATGGCCCCCGGCCGCGGGCGTGGTCCATCGGACGATCTGCCGGTAGCGCTGCTGTGCCCAAGGGCGCGGGCACTTCTCGGTGTCGCGGGGGTACATGGTGAGAGCCGACGGGACCTCGACCCGGAGTTCGGGGTCCAGTGAGTCGTGGCTTTCGTAGTAGATGCGGGCAGCCGATGCGCCGGTTCGTGTCAGCCAATACAGGGTGACGTCGTCGAGGATGCGGTCGCGGGCAATGGTCTCGAACGGGCTGTCCTCGGTATCGCTCCACTCGGCGAATTTATCGAGGATCCAGGCGAGTAGTCCCACCGGTGAGTCGACGAGCGAGTAGCCGATGGTCTGCGGTCGGGTCGCCTGCTGTTTGGCGTAAGCCGCGCGGTGGCGCCAGAAGTCGCGGGTTTCCTCGGCCCACGCGCGCTCGGTCGCCGTCAGCCCCGCCGTGGTCATCCCGGGCGGTGCCTCCGCGAATGTCGTGTGGATGCCGAGAACCTGCGCCGGGAACCGGCCACCGAGAACAGTGGTGATATTGCCGCCCCAGTCGCCGCCGTGGGCCAGGAACTTGTCGTAGCCGAGTCTTCCCATCAGTTCCACCCATGCGGCCGCGATCTTCTCGGTGCCCCACCCAGTGGTGGCCGGCTTGTCGCTGTAACCGAAGCCCGGCAGCGAGGGAACCACGACGTGGAAAGCTTCCGCGCCCGCGTCTTTCGGGTCCGTCAGCTCGTCTACGACATCGATGAACCGAGCGATGCTGTCCGGCCAGCCGTGCGTCAAGATCAGGGGAGTGGCGTCTGCCCGCGCGGAGCGGCGGTGCAGGAAATGGATACCCAGACCGTCGATGAGCGTGCGGAACTGGCCGATTCGGTTGAGGCGTTCTTCGAACGATCGCCAGTCGTACCCGGTGCGCCAGTAGTTCACGACCTCGACGAGGTCGGCCAGCGGCACACCCTGGTCCCATCGACGAGGGTCGGGTGCTGGGCGAGAGATTGGCCTTGTGCGCGGCGCCGACCTGCCGGGCTGCCTTCTTCGACACCAGCCGGAGCCGCACTCGAAAATGGTGCGATATGAACACCTGCGGGAATCGCGAGAAGAAGGCACGTTTCAACGCCAATCAGCGCAAATAGCCAGAGGTTGAACGCATTCGAGGGTGCGAACGGTAACGAGCCACCACCCGCCTCACATTGTGGGTAGTTGCTCGCCTCGGACGACCTCGATGTCGAGTTCGATCTTGACGGTGGTGCCGACGGCGGCCACTCCCGCGCGCACGACCGCGCTGTAGTCGATCGCGAAATCGTTGCGGTGCAACAGTGTTTCGGCGTGGAACGCCGCACGTACGCCGCCCCACGGATCTTCCCCGAAGCCGCCGTAGGTCACCGCGAGGTCGATCGGGCGACGCTGTCCGTGCAGGGTCAGCTCGCCCGGCATCACCCAGGTGTCGGCACCGGTGCGGCGAAACCCGAGGCCGGTGAACGTGATCGTCGGATAACTGTCGACATCGAGGAATTCCGGTGAGCGCAGGTGATCGTCACGCATCGAGACGCCGGTGTCGATGCCCGCCGCCTTGATCTCGGCGTGCCCGGTGGACCGCTCGAACGGCTCGGCGATATCGAGCCGCCCGCTCACCTCCGCGAATCGGGCCTTGATGCTCGCGATACCCAGGTGGCGCGCGGTGGCGATCACCGTCGAATGCAGCGGATCGATCGTCCACGGTCCCGGCGGGGGCGAGGTCACCGTCCCCGCCGCGGGTGCCAGTACCACCTCACCGACCGCGCCTGTCCCGGTGGCGGAGATCTGCGCGATCCGCGCCACCGGTTCGAACCCGACCGCGGTGAGCACCGCGGTGTGCGTTCCCGCGGGCAAGGGGCCGGTGCGCACCGCCCCGGTCTCGTCGGCCGCCGTGCGGGCGATCTGACGCCCCGACATGTCGGTCACCGTCAGCACCGCGTTCGGCACCGGCCAGCCCTCCGCTGTGCGGACGTGGCCGGTCAGCCCACTCATCGGTGGTCCTCGGGCTCGTAGCCGAGCCGCACGTCATGGGTGACCTCGGCACCGGACACGGTGACCTGATCCGTCACCGGCGGATACCCACGGGTGGTCACGGTGTACTGCCCTTCGAGCAGGTCGGGCACGACATAGCGGCCGTTCTCATCGGTACGCACCGTCGCGGTCACCTCACCCGCGGCGTCGCGCAAGCTGACCAGCGCGTCGGGCACGGCCCTGCCGTCGTCGGCCCGCGCGGATCCGGTGAGTACCGTCATCGCGGACAACTCGATGTCGTGGCGGAGCGCTCCGTCGGCGGGCACCGTCAAGGTGATCGCGCTGGGGCGCATGTGCTCGGCGGCCGCGACCAGGGTGTAGACACCCGCCACCACGCCGTGGCACGTGTAGGCTCCGTCGCCGCCCGTGACCGCGGCCCCGATCACCTCACCACGCAGGTCGGTCACGGTGATGGTGGCACCCGGCACGGCCGATCCGTGGTCGGCGGTACGGACGACTCCCGACAACTCACCGGAGCCCACCAGGCTCAGATCCAAGCGCTGGGGCCGCTCGCCGACCGACACCGTGACCGCGGTCGGCTGGTGTCCCATCGCCGACACGATCAACACGTAGCCGCCCGCCGTCGGCGCGCTGATCGCATAACCGCCATCGGTGGCGCTGCTCGCCCGCGCGACCTGACGGCCGCTCTGATCGATCAATGTCAGCACCGCCCCCGGCAGCGGCCGGCCGTCCTCGCGGCGGACGCGACCGTTCACCGTGCCGCTGTCCGTCCCGGACGCCGTGGCGGTGGGCAGAGCGGCCCGCGACGACACCTCGACCGCGGCGGCCCGATGACCGTTCTGTACGGCTGTCGCATGCCGCCCGGCCGCGGTGGTCGACACCGGGTCCGCCTCGGACAGCACCCGCTCGGCGCCCTCCCAGACCCGCTCCCCGGGCTGGCTCGACTCGGCGAGTGCGGCCAGTTCGGCATCCAGAGCATCAGCCGCGTCATCTTGCGACGCAGGCGCTGTCGCAGTCGGATCGAGGGCCGGATCGATGTCGATCGTGTTGCGCAGCGGGCGGTTCGGCAGCACGGCGGTCGCCAGGAGCGCGACGACCGCCGCCCCCGCGGCGATGAGGAAGATCCGTCCGGTCGCATCGCCGTAGGCGGCGCGCACGACCGTGACGATCGGTGCGGGCAGGGCGTGCAGATTCAGATTGCTGCCCCCCGAGGAACCGGTCGTCACGCCGAGCTCGGCGAAACCCTTCGCCGATAGCTCGCCCACCCGGGTGGCCAGCACCGAACCCAATACCGAGACGCCGATCGCGCCGCCGAACGTGCGGAAGAACGCGACACTGCTGGACGCGGCGCCGATATTGTGCACGCTCACCGTGTTCTGCACGGCGAGCACCAGGTTCTGCATCATCATGCCGACGCCGAGCCCGACAACGGCGATGTAGGCACCCACCAGCCACAGATCGGTGGCGTGATCGATCGTCGAGAGCAGGCCGAACCCGACCACCAGCAACGCGGCGCCGGTGACGACGAACGACTTCCATTTCCCGAACCGGGTGATCAGCTGTCCCGAACCGGTCGACGCGACGAGCATGCCCAGCACCAGGGGGATGGTCAGCACGCCGGCCATGGTCGGCGAGTAGCCGCGCGCGGTCTGAAAGTACTGGCCCAGGAAGGTGGTCGACCCGAACATGCCGACACCGACCGCGATCGAGGCGATGATCGCCAGACCGGTGGTGCGCTCGGTGACGATCGACAGCGGGATGATCGGTGACTCGACGCGCGATTCGACCACGACGGTCGCGAGCAGCAGCAGCACTCCGGCACCGACATACAGGGCGGATTCGCGGGAGAACCAGTCGTAGTAGTCCGGTTTGCCGGCGAACGACACCCAGATGAGCAACACCGACACACCCGCGGTCAGCAGGGCGGCGCCGAACCAGTCGATCGACACCCCCTCCTTGCGTTCGGTGGGCAACCGCAGGGTCCGCTGCAGCAGCACCAGCGCGACGACAGCCAGCGGCACACAGACGAAGAAGCACCAGCGCCAGCCCAGCGGGCTGTCGACGATGACGCCGCCGAGGATGGGTCCGCCCGACATCGACACCGCCATCACGGCGCCCATGTAGCCGGAATAGCGTCCGCGCTCCCGCGGCGAGACGATGGAGCCGATGATCGCGACGACGAGCGCGGTCAATCCGCCCATGCCGATGCCCTGGACGACGCGTGCCGCCAACAGGATCGGCACAGTGCTCGCGAAGCCCGCGATCACCGAACCGAGGACGAAGACGACGATGGCCGACTGGACCAGCAGCTTCTTGTTGAACAGATCGGCGAACTTGCCCCAGATCGGGGTGGACGCGGCATTGGCCAGCAGCGCCGTGGTGATGACCCAGGCGTACGCGGTCTGCGACCCCTCCAGGTCCCCGATGATCGTCGGCAGCGCGGTCGACACGATCGTGGTGCTGAGCAGCGCGGTGAACAACGCCGCCAGCAGCCCGGTCATCGCCTCCAAGACCTGACGGTGCGTCATCACGGTGGGGGCGCGCCGAGTCTCCGTCTCGACTGAACTAGACATCCACTTCCTGACTTTCTGTCGAATCGGGTCGATGCTCACCCACACCGGTGCGGTGCGGAGCGGCCGCCAGTGAATTCCTCAGCTTCCGCACCACCGCGGTGGCCTCTTCGGCGTCGGCTTCGGTCCAATCGGCCAGCGCGGCGCGCAATCCCCGGGCCCGCGACTCTCGGACGCGCCGCAGCAGATCGCTTCCCTGATCGGTGATCCGGATGAGGGTGGCTCGGCCGTCGAGGGGATCGGCATGGCGGGCGATATTGCCGGAGTTCACCAGCTCGGCGACATGCCTGCTCAGGGTCGATTGACTGATGCACAAGTCCGCAGCCAGATCCACCTGTCGACACGGCCCCCGAGCCTCGAGCGAACCCAGCACCCCCACGCCTCCAGGAAGAAGGTCCCCTTCCTCGGGGTGGGAGAGCGCAGCGCGGATCGCCCGGCCCATGAAAAAGAGCTCCCTGATCAGGCTCTGAGCCGTATCGGGGGACACTGCCATGCCTACTCCCAGCCCTAGATATTTGCTTGCGGTATACAACTATATCTAGCTTACTTGTACTAAGCAACTAACTGGCCGTGGAGTCGATGAGGTGATGGGCGAGGGCGGCACCTTCCATGGCCAGCCCGGGCGGGTTCGTGGCGATGAACATGGAGTCGGCGGCCAGATTGCCCAGGGCGTGCCAGGTGGGATCGGGTCGATCCGCGACCAGCAATCGGCGGGTACCGGGTTCGACGCGCAGGCCGCCGGTGGCCGACGGTTCGGCTGCGCCGCCGGTGAGTAGCGCGCTGACGAGGGGTTCGGTCTCCCTCGGTGTGGTGTACGCGGGCGGGTTGACGGCGTTGACGACGACATCGGCGTGCCATTCGGCGTCGTCGTGGACGGTGAAACCGCCGCCGGGTCGAGCTTCGATCTCGCCGAGGCCGGAACGGAGCCGGAGTCGGCCCGAATCCAGCAGCCGCAGTAGGAGTTTCGCGTTGTGCGGCACCATCGGTGAACTCAGGCTGCTGATCGTACGGAAGTGCTCGGAGCGCAGCATCCTCCGGTCCGGCTCGGCCAGCAGCGGCCAGACGATCGGACCGAGCACACGGATCGCCATGGTGAGCAGGCGGCGTCCCTGATGCGGGTTGTCCAGCTCGGTCAGCTGACGGCGCAGCCGGGTCACGGGTTCCTCCACGGCGCGGATCTCGGTGGCGAACGACTCGAAATCCTGTCCCAGCTCGGCGAGTTCGGCGCGCATGAGCTCGACCAACTGGTGCAGGTGCACCACGCCGGCGGCGGCCAGCCGCAGCCCATTGGCCGGAGTGAGGTGTTTCGGTGCGAGCGGGAGTGGACGCTGTTGCACGAACGGGAGCACGCCGCTGCGAGAGAGAAGACTGATCGGTCCGGTGTGGTTGCCGGTCGTCAGCGCCGCGGCGATGTCGACCGCCGTCAGACCGCTACCGACCACCGCCACGTGCGCGTCGGCCGGTATCCCGGCGATCGTGGCGGCCAGGGGGTACGGCTCGTTGATGTAGCCGGGCGCACCGGTGAGCCCGTACTGGTCACGGGGACGCCCGCTCCCGACGCTGAGCACCGCGCGATCGACCGGATGACGGCCGCCGTTCGCGGTGTGCAAGACCGCTCGGCCGTCGCTCGCGCCGGGACGGGAGAAGCCGACGACCATCGAATTCACCATGCTGACCTGCCAGCGGTTCCGGCGCAGTCGATCGATCGCGGCGTAGGCGGTCTGCTCCAGGTATTCGCCGTAGACGCTGCGGGGAACCAGCGGCTGACCTAGGCCCTCGTCGAGATACCGGGCCATTTCGCCCCGGTCCCGCAGCCACCGCTGGTAATGCGCGCGGTCGGTGGCGCGCACCGACATCAGCGCGGGCGGCGCGTTGACCCGGACCGCCTCGAGGTCCGGCTGGTACGGCCGGCCCCGCCACACCGCCGATGAGCCGTCGAACACGGTGATGGCGCCGGGCGCGCCCTCGATGGCCGCGAGTGCGTCGAGCAGCCCGACGGTCGCCGCGCCCGCACCGATAATGCCGAGATCCATTGTGTTCCTTCCGATCACTGAGACCGGACCAGCGTCGCCCGCACGCCGCACGTGGAACATCCCTCGTTCGAGGGGTAGCGCCGTCGTGGGAATTTCGCACGCGGTCGGTCGATGACCCCGCAGATGGGGGATGGCGGTCGCTTGTCCGGGACGGCAAGCTTGCGGGCATGGGTGTGACTGCGCTCGGGATGGGCCGACTCCTGGCTGGTATCGAGCAGGCGGCGGACGCGCACGCGCTGTTCGCCGAGACCTCGACGCGGTTACGCCGCATAATGCCGTTCGACGCCGCGGTCTGGGTGGCGACCGATCCGATCAACGGTCTTACCACCGCGCCCGTCCGGGTGGAGAACCTCCACGAAGGCGGCTGTGGCACCTATTGGGAATCAGAGCTCTTCTCCGAACATGTAAACCTCTTCCGGGATCTGGCGCGGGCGCCGGTTCCGGTCGCTGGTCTGCGCGCGGCGACCGGCGATGACCCGGGGCTGAGCTCGCTGTATCGAAATTTCATGTGCCCGCGCGGTTTCGACGACGAACTGCGCGCTGTGTTCCGCGTCGACGGGCAGCCATGGGGTCAGCTGAGCCTGTTCCGGGAACGCGGGCGAAAGCCGTTCCAGGACAGCGATATCGCGCTGCTGAGCGGGTTGTCCACGCCGATGGCCCGCCGGCTGCGCAGCTTTGCCCAGCCACTCGGCCCCGTTGCGCCGGGGCGCACGGCAGCTCCCGGCATGTTGCTGTTCGACCCGAAGGGTGGCCTGGTCTCGATCAACGACGAGGCCAGACACCTGCTCGCCCAGATGCCGGCCGGCCCTGCCACCACGACCGCGCAAGGCATCGAATTGCCGCTGCCCGTCTGGATTCTCAGCACCGCGGGCCGGGCCCGGATCACCGGCGAGAATTCCCGGATCCGCATCCGCGGCACGACCGGCCGTTGGCTGGTCTGCCACGCCTCCTGCCTACGCGACCTCGCCGGGGCGCCGGGAATGACGGCGCTGGTAATCGAGCCCGCCACGCCGTCGGAGGTGGCCTCGCTGGTGGTGGCCGCCTACGAACTCACCCGGCGCGAGCTCGACGTCACCGAACTGATCGCGCGTGGCCGGTCCACCGGCGAGATCGCGGCCACCTTGTTCCTGTCCGCCCACACCGTGCGCGACCACGTCAAAGCGATCTTCGACAAGGTCGGCGTCACCAGCCGGGGCGAGCTCGTCGCCACACTGTTCACCGACCACTACGCGCCACTCGCCGCTACCCGAACCGCGCGCGTGTTCGACGGGGAAAGGGCGCCTAGCGGCGGATCGGCCGGATTCGCGTCGATCGAAGGGTGGCCGGCCTTCGCCGTTCGCTCACCCGGCACGCACTACCCGGATCGCCGGCGGATGTCGCAGGCTCTGGCCGACCACGCAATACCGTTCGGTGAGGTCGGCGAGTTTCGTCAGCGCGGCCGGGTCCACGTCGGACGAGGTCGTGACCGTGATCGTCACGGTGATCGGCGATATCCCGACGTCCGCGGTCCGGTCGATGCCGAGCGTGCCGGTGGCGTCGAAGGTGCCGGTGGCCTCGACCTCGGCGCCGGTGATGGGCAGCGCCATGGCGGTGGCGACGCTGCGGCAGGTCACTCCCGCGCAGGCGGCCAGCGCTTCGAGGAGCATGTCGCCCGAGCAGGCATCGGAACCGTCACCGCCGGTGGCCGGGTGCAGGCCGGCGCGCACCGGACCGGCGAAGGTCCGCACCGTGCAGGTGATACCGGGGTCGGCGAACGAACCGCCGCCGCGCAGGGGAGTGACCGCGGTCGCCGGGTCGTCTCGGTAGCGCTGTTTCACGCCAGCTTGCCGGGCTTTCAACTCCGCCGCCGTGGTCATCTGTCAAGCGTAGGCCGCCGCGACGGGCAGAGGCGCGCGCGCCGCGCTGAACCGTGGCCCTGGTACCGCGCGCGGTACCAGGTGCGTCAGGCCGGCTGCGACATCATGGGCATGCGCTGAAAGCGCGACACCCGACCCCTGAGCGACGGGGCCGGGTGCTCGACGCCCGCGCGGACTAGGTGCGTTGAGGGTAGATGCCCTCGGTGGCGATCGCGTAGTGCAGAGTGCCGCCCAACCCCTCGGCGGCGACCTTCAGGTTCGGCAGGGCGAAGGTTTCCCGACCGTCACCGCCGTAGGTGTTGCCGAGCAGGCTGAACAGGGCCTGGTAGTCGTTGATCTTCACGATCTGGCCCTCGCACGGAGCCCAACCCATCGGCGTCCAGGGATAGGGAAAGAGCGCGATCTGACCGAGAATTGGATCCATGTGCTGAAAAGTCCTCTCATGCAACTGATTTGACGAGATCGGACGACGGCCGACGACGCGGCCGCATCAGTTCTACAGCAGACCTCGTTCGGGGGCAAACCTGCGCGCCTGTCGATCGGGTGGTGCCCGCGAGCGTTGATCCTCGCCCGGTGGATCGGTCCCAGCGTCGGGTGATCGCGAGGCGGGGGGATCGCCCGATGCTCGGCAGTGCGGCGGCCATCGACCGGCCGAGGACCCGCGTTTGCGTTCACGACCAACCATGGCCTAGCATTCTGAACATGTTCAATGAACATGTTCAGTCGCGGTCGGAGCAACAAGCGGCGACGCGACAGAAGGTCTTGGCGGCAGCCGAACGGCTCTTCCGTGCCCAGGGCTTCAAAGCGACCACCATTCGGCAGATCGCCGCCGAAGCGAAGGTGAGCACCGGGACTGTCATGGCGGCCGGCGAAAAGGACGCGTTGCTCGTCTCGATCTACGACAACTGGATAACCTCGGTGCACAACAGCAGGCACACCGAACTCGTGCCCTCGGCGACGACCGCGACCGCCGAGGACGTGCTGAACCTCTTCGCTCCTTTCGTCGGACATTTCGCGCTCGACTCCGAGCTCTCACGCGAGTACCTGGCGATCCTCGTCCGCGGAAACCATGAGTCGGTGATCTTTCGAGACCTCGCACTCGCCCTGCTGGGCGAACTCGAAACCGTGCTCGCCCGAACAGCGCTGCCCCACAGTCAGGTCGGTCGTGGCGCTCGGACCATCTATCTCGCCTACCTCGGTTTGCTGATGACCGCGGCCAGCGGTGCCATCGCGATGCCCGACGCGGCCGAACAACTGCGACAGACCATCGAATTCGTCATCACGCCTCCGGAAGGAAAACCATGATCCACGCTCCCCAACCCTGGTGGCTACCAGCGCTACTCGCGCTCTCGCTGTTCGCGGACGCGCTCATGTCCGTGCGCCCGCCGATGTTCATCCAGCGATGCCTCGACGGCGTCCGGTTTCCACGCGACTGGTGGTGGACGCTCATCACCATCAAACTGGCGGCCACCGCGGGTCTCCTTGTCGGACTGAAGTATCCGGGTGTCGGATTCGCCACCGCGGTCGGTGTGATCGGCTATTTCGTGTGCGCCGCCTACGCCCACTACCGGGCCCGCTTCCTCGGATACGAGTTCTGGATCAACTGCCTCGGCATGCTGGCCCTGGCGGTGGTAGCGACGATCACGTACGTGGTGTGAGCGGCAGCGCTGCCCGGAATCCGACTCGGCGCCACCTGATCGTGGCCTGCGACGACTCCGGGCAGCCTTCGCACAAGTCAGCGGATGAACACCGCCGCGATCGGGCCGAGTGCGTGGGCTGGTCGTCCCCGAGAGGCGGGAACTGGAGACCGGGCCCTCAGCGAATCTGGCGCTACAGTCACCTCGGAACTCTTCACGCTGCTGAGTTCTCGAATCTCCCGAGGACGCGGAGACGGTTCGAAGGTTGATCGATCGAGGATTGTGGTGACTTCGGGCAGATCTCGTGCCGCAAATGACGGCACTGTGGCTTCCAGCCTGGCCCGGTTGGTTTCGGGCGTCGTACAAGACCTGGGTATGAATCGGGGTCAGTTCGCGCATCTGCCGGATCTGCGGCCGGAGGTGCTGGCCGATGATCTGGCCCGGGTGTCGACACCGACCATGATCGCTCTGTGGGAGCAACTCACACTCAGCGATGCCGGAACCGCGATCGGCGTGCATGTCGCCGAGCAAGCGCCGGTGGGCACCCTCGGACTGTGGGACTACCTGTACACGACCGGCGCCAGTCTGATCGAGACCACACCGCAGGCGCTGAACTATCTGGACGTGATCGGCGATCCGGGCGCGGAGAAGACACGGGTGCTGCAGAGCGGCAGCCAGTTCACGATCGGGCACGCGACCGGTCCCGCGGTGCCCGATGTGGTCGAGGCGATCGAGATCTTCGTGCTGGCGCTGTTCCTGCAGCGGTCGCGCGAGGCCACCGGCCGTCCGGTCGTTCCGCTGCGGGTGAGCCTGTCGCATCGTGCGCCTCGCGAGCATCGCCGGCTGGTCGAGTTCTTCGGCACCGCGCGGATCGACTACGAGGCGCCGGTCAATTCGATCATCCTGCTCGAGGACGACGCGCACGCGCCGCTGCCGCAATGCCAGCCCGGCCTCGGCAAGATTCTGCAGAACCACGCCGAGCTGACCTTGGCCGCCGCCAAACCGGTGCTGCGCTGGTACGACGCTTTCCGGGTCGCGCTCGACATCGTCTTCGAGCAGGGCATCGTCTCGTTGGAAGCCGTTGCCGAGCGGCTGGTGATGAGCCCGCGCACCCTGCAACGGCGCCTGGCCGAACATGAGACGACTTGGCGCAGCGAGGTCGAACAAGTCCGTCGGCAACGCGCGCTGGACCTGCTGCGCGATCCCGACCTGTCGATGCGGTCGATCGCCCGCCGCGTCGGCTACAGCGATGAGCGCGCGCTGCGCCGGGCCGTCCGCCGCTGGCATGGACTGCCGGCCTTGGCAGTTCGCGACGAGCTCGCCGCGGGGTGAGGACGACAGGCAGCCCACTGGACAGGATAGCGATTCGCTGCGATTGATTCCCGACGTCGAACGTCTACTGCGGCCGGGCTCGATACGCGTCACGCGGGACATAGGTCTTGGTGCCCGCGGCCTGTGCCGGTCGCGGTGTGCATACTCCCGCGACAGGTGGCGGCAGGGGGGTGTCCGTGGGCGGTCGGTGTCGCACCGGTTGCCCCGGCAAACCACCTCCCGTGCGGGGTCGCGGCATCGATCACCCGGAAACCATGGACGTGCCCCCACCTGCGGTGGGAAGCTCGAAGGAGCCGGGTCCCTAATCCGAGGGAGCGTGCGACATGGTGGACCGGACGAACGGGGCGCAGCGACCGGAGAGCATCCGGAACGTGGCGTTGGTCGGCAGCAGCGGTGCGGGCAAGACGACGCTGGTGGAGGCGCTGGCGTTGGCGACCGGCACGGTGAATCGGGCCGGCCGGGTGGAGGACGGGACATCGCTGTCGGACTACGACGAGGTCGAACGGCGACAGCACCGATCCGTGCAGGTGTCGGTGGTCCCGGTGCTGTGGGGCGGGGTGAAGATCAATCTGATCGATACGCCTGGATGCCCGGATTTCGTCGGCGAACTGCGCGCCGGGTTGCGCGCGGCGGACGCGGCTCTTTTCCTGGTGTCGGCAGCCGACGGAGTGGAGGGCGTGGCGGGGGCGACGCGGGAACTGTGGGCGGAGTGCGCGCGGGTGGGGATGCCGCGGGCGATCGTGATGACACATCTGGACACGGCGCGGGCGGAGTACGCGGAACTGGTCGAGACCTGTCAGGCACTGCTGACCGACGGAGCGAGCGATACCGTGCTCCCATTGCACTTGCCGGTCTACGGGCAGAGGAGTCCCGACGGGCACCGGCCCGCGATCGGACTGCTGGAACTGCTCGAGCGACAGGTCGCCGACTATCGCAGCGGCAAACGCGAGCGCACCGAACCTTCCGCCGACCAGCTCGGGGTGATCGACCCGGCTCGCGATCGATTGATCGAGGCGATCATCGCCGAGAGCGAAGACGAAACGCTGATGGAGCGCTACCTCGACGGCGAACCCGTCGAACTCGACACCCTGGTCGCGGACCTGGAACGAGCCGTGGCGCGCGGAAGCTTCCATCCGGTGCTGTTCGCGGCACCGGCCGCCGAGGACGCGGAACAGGGCCTGGGCACGCTCGAATTGCTGGAACTGGTCACGGCCGGGTTCCCGACACCGATCGAACACCCGCTGTCGGCCGTGGCGCGCGGCGACGGCGCCGCGCCCGCCGCGCTGCGCTGCGATCCGGCGGGAGAACTCGCCGCGGAGGTCATCCGGACCTCGTCCGACCCGTATGTGGGACGGGTGTCGCTGGTGCGGGTGTTCTCCGGCACGCTGCACGGCGAGGACACCGTCCGCGTCTGCGGACCCGGGCACGATGCCGACGACCGGGTCGGCGGGGTCACCGCACCGTTGGGGAAACAACAGCGGGCACTGACCGAGGCCGTCGCCGGCGATATCGCGTTCGTGAGCAAACTCGGCCACGCGGAAACCGGCGACACCCTGTCCGGCACCGAGAATCCCCTCCTGATCGCGCCGTGGCAGCTGCCGGAACCTTTACTGCCCGTGGCTATTCGAGCGCAAGGGAAGGCCGATGAGGACAAGCTCTCGCAGAGCCTGACCCGGCTCGTCGCCGAGGATCCGACCTTGCGGCTGGAAAACAACGAACACACCCATCAGCTGGTGCTGTGGTGCCTGGGGGAGGCCCACCGGGATGTCGCGCTGGAACGATTGCGCGGGCGGTTCGGGGTGCGAGTGGACGTGGAGCCGTACCGGGTGGCGCTGCGGGAGACGCTCGCCGCCGCGGCCGAAGGGCGCGGCAGGCTGGTGAAGCAGTCCGGCGGGCACGGGCAGTACGCGGTGTGCCGGATCGAGGCGGAACCGCTGCCGGTGGGAACAGGATTCGAGTTCGTCGACCGGGTGGTCGGTGGGGTGGTGCCGCGACAGTTCATCGGATCGGTGGAGAAGGGGGCGAGGGCGCAGGCCGCGCGCGGGGTCACTCCCGGATATCCGCTGGTGGATGTGCGGGTGACACTGGTGGACGGGAAGGCGCACTCGGTGGACTCCTCCGACGCCGCCTTCCAGACCGCGGGTGCCCTCGCCCTTCGCGACGCGGCGGATGCGTCCGGAACCCTGCTGCTCGAACCGGTCGCCGCGGTGCGGGTCACGGTCCCCGACGACCAGCTGGGCGACGTCCTCGGCGACCTGTCCACCCGCCGCGGCCGCATCCTCGGCACCGAACCGGCCGAGCCCGGCCGCACCCACATCCGGGCCGAGGTACCCGAACTCGAACTGAGCAGGTATGTCATCGACCTGCGATCGCTCACCCACGGCGCGGGAGCGTTCGCCCGCGGGTACCTGCGGCACGAGCCGATGCCGGCCGCCGTGGCCGCGCGGGCACGCAAGGAAAGCCCCGAGGTGTCGGGGGCCGTATGATTGTCGCGGCCGTGGCCCGGGCGTGAGCTGCACTCGTGAACCGAGAATGCGTTCTCGGAATTGTCATAGCAACCAAGTTTTTCACCGTGTTCACCAGAGCATCCCCCGTCTCGCTGTGTGGAGACACAATCGGAGCCATGCTCGTGCAACACCCGGTTTCTGCCTCGTCCCCGCTGACGGCTCGATTGCTCGGTCGTTGGCCGCAGATCGCGGAGCGCATGCTGACCGAGGGCCTGGACGCCACCGCGCCCGCCGAACTGCCCGACGGTCACTTCACCGCCGAGGTCTTGCCGACGATCTATGCCTGTGGGCGGGCGGTACTCGAAGCGATCGGCGCCGACCGCGAGTTCACCCGTGCGGAGGTCACCGCATTCGTGGCCCCGGTCGCCGAGCGCCATGCCGAGGACAGACTCCCGCTGTCGATGCTGATCAGCGCGATCCACCGGTCGGCGCAGGCGGTACTCGCGGAAGCCGCGGCGGTCGCCGACCCCACGCGGATGGATGAGTTCATCCAGGTCTTCAACCGGCTGCTCGAATTGCTGCGGCGTATCAACATGACCGTGGTCGAGACCTATACCGAGGTCGAACAGTCGATCTACCACGCCGAGCGGGAGGCCAGGCGCGAATTGTGTTCGGCGTTGGTGCGCGGGCTGCCCGCCGAAGAACTCGCCGTGCGGGCGGACACCATCCTCGCCGACTGGTACACGGTGCTGGCAATCCACGTGAGCGAACCGGCGCGCACCGGTAGCGCGGTCAACCTGGTGACCCGGCGCCGGATCCGATTGCTGCAGAGCGCGCTCTACGAGCTCACCGGCGCCATCACTCCCGCGACGTTCGACGGCACCAGCGGGATCGCGTTGTTGAGCAACAGTTCCGAGTCCGACGTCGTCGACGCCGCGCGACTCGACGAGCTGGCCGCTCGGCTGACGCGGCAGTTCGGGGTCACGGTGTACCTGGGGGAATTCTCCACCGTGCGCCGCGAGGGTATTCCGGCGGCAGCCGTGGACGCGGGCGAACTGGCCGAGCTGGCCCGGCTGTGCGGTCGACCGGGAGGCAGCTACCGGCTCGACGACCTGCTGCTGGAGTACCAGCTCACCCGGCCGGGTCCGGCGCGAGAACGATTGGCGCAGCGCGTGATTCCGCTGCTCGCGAGCCCGCATCTGCTCGAGGCGCTGGAGGCTCATCTTCGACACGGCGCGGACCGCAAGACCGCTTCGCGTCGCATCCATGTCCATCCGAACACCTTCACCTACCGGCTGCGCCGCATCGCCGAACTCACCGGCCTCGACCCGGCCGAGCCCACGGATTCGCGCATGCTGGCGGCAGCGCTCACCGTGCACCGGCTCGTCTCGTCCCAGTCTCATGGCCAGGCCTAGGAATTCGGCACCGCGGTGACGAAATCGGCTGCGGCGTCGACATGGCGGGGGTAGCGCGTATGAACGTGCCAGTCGATTTCGTACTCCACAGCACAAGACGCTGGTTCGGGTAGCTCGCAACCTGCCGCACCACGGGTCGACCAGGTCTCGATTGCCCTGCTGGACCGAAGCAGGCTGATCGAGGCTCACCGGGCAGTCGACCCGGTAGACGTCGGCGGTGCCCGACAGCGCGTCCTTGATCGCAGTGGAGACGGGTAACCGACGACCGTCCCGGGGTGGAATGTGCTCCACCTGCCGCCGGGCTCGTTGGTGCCGCGAACAGAACGCGCAGAAGGCGTCACGGCGCGAGCCGTCCGTGCTGCGCCGAATCCGTCGGGTTCACCCGCTTCGGGTGATCCGCGCCGGTCGACCAGGTCCTACGTTCGATCGAGAGCGTCGCAGGCGTTCCACCGACATCGCAGAACAAGGAGTCCACCGTGGCGGACAAGTCGAGTTCGGGACGTGAGAATCTTCCGATTCCCGATCGCCAATACTTGGGTTTGGTGACCTATGACGCCAAGGATCCCGAGACGACGTTTCCGCCCATCGAGCCGCTGCTGCCGCCGGAAGGCGCACCGAATGTCTTGGTGATCCTGCTCGACGACGTCGGTTATGGTGCGGCCAGCGCCTTCGGCGGACCCGCGGCGACACCGACCGCCGAACGACTGCAGAACAATGGCCTGACCTACAACCGTTTCCACACCACAGCGTTGTGCGCCCCGACCAGGGCCGCTCTGCTCAGCGGCCGTAATCATCATTCGGTCGGGATGGGCATGATCACCGAGACGGCGACGGCGGCGCCCGGTTCGTCGGGGGTGCGCCCCAACACCAAGGCCGCGCTGCCGATGACCTTGAAACTCAATGGCTACTCGACCGCGCAGTTCGGCAAATGCCACGAGGTGCCGCCGTGGCAGACGTCGCCGATCGGGCCCTTCGACGCGTGGCCGACCGGCGGTGGTGGCTTCGAATACTTCTACGGATTCATCGGCGGTGAAAGCAACCAGTACTACCCGGCCCTGTATGAAGGAACGACCCCGGTCGAACCCGAGAAAACCCCGGAGCAGGGATATCACCTCACCGAGGACCTCGCCGATCGCGCCATCGACTGGGTGCGCACCCAGAAGGCGCTGGCGCCCGACAAGCCCTTCTTCGTGTACTTCGCGCCGGGTGCCACGCACGCGCCCCACCATGTGCCCGCCGAATGGGCGGACCGGTACGCGGGCAAGTTCGCTGGTGGCTGGGATGCCCAGCGCGAGTCGATCATTGCCCGGCAGAAGGAACTGGGGGTGGTGCCCGCCGAGGCCGAGCTGACCCCGCGTCCGGCCGTGATCCCGGCGTGGGACGAGATGAGCGATGCGCTGAAACCGGTGCTGGAACGGCAGATGGAGGTCTATGCCGGGTTCCTGGAGCACACGGATTTCCAGGTGGGCCGACTCGTCGACGCGGTGGAATCCATCGGCGCGCTGGACAACACGCTGATCTATTACATCATCGGCGACAACGGCGCCTCCGCGGAGGGAACCGTCAACGGCGCCTTCAACGAGATGGCCAACTTCAACGGTCTCGCCGCGATCGAGACGCCGGAGTTCATGGCCGAGGTCAAGGACAAACTCGGCGGCACCGACGCCTACAACCACTATTCGGTGGGGTGGGCGTGGGCGATGTGCACGCCGTTCCAGTGGACCAAACAGGTCGCCTCGCACTGGGGTGGCACTCGAAACGGCGCCGTCGTGCACTGGCCCGACGGGATCTGCGCCCGAGGTGAGGTGCGCTCGCAGTTCACCCATGTGATCGATGTGGCACCCACCATTCTCGCCGCGGCCGGAATTCCCGAGCCGACCTTCGTGATGGGCGTTCAGCAATCGCCTATCGAGGGCACCGCCATGAACTACACCTTCGAATCCGACGACGTCGCCGAACGCCACAACCTGCAATACTTCGAAATGGCGGGCAACCGGGGCATCTATTTCCAGGGTTGGAGCGCGGTCACCCGGCACAGCACGCCATGGCTGCCCAACGAAGAACTCCCCGCCCTCGACGACGATGTGTGGGAACTCTACGACGGTCACACCGATTGGACGCAGGCGCGGGACCTGGTCGCCGACCATCCGGACAAACTCGCCGCGCTCCAGCGACTGTGGTTGATCGAGGCGGTCAAGTACAACGTCTTGCCGATCGACGACCGCCGGTTCGAGCGGATCAACCCGACCATCGCCGGGCGCCCGCAACTGATCAAGGGGACAACGCAAGTGTTGTTCCCCGGGATGAAGCGACTCAGCGAGCACAGCGTCATCGATATCAAGAATCGCTCCTTCAGCGTGACCGCCTCGGTCGAGATCGCGACCGCGGGCCCCACCGAGGGCGTGGTCATCGCCCAGGGCGGCCGGTTCGGTGGCTGGGCCCTGTACTTCAAGGACGGGTACGCGGCGTTCGTCTACAACCTGCTCGGAATGACCGAGTTCATCACGACCGCGAGCGAGGTCCTCTCACCAGGCAGCCATCAGGTCCGCGCCGAATTCGCCTATGACGGAGGCGGATTGGCCAAGGGGGGCGACGTGACGCTGTTCTATGACGGCACTCCGGTCGGAAAGGGCCGGGTCGAGCAGACTCAGCCGATGGTGTTCTCGGCCGAGGAGACCACCGATATCGGCGAGGACTACGGGCTCCCGGTCAGTCAGGACTACGCGGGCGCGAGCAAGTTCACCGGCCGCATCAGCGTGGTCCAGATCGACGTCGGCACGGACGACCACTCACACCTCATCGACCCCGCCGAGGTCGCCAGGGTCGCGATCTCGAGGCAGTAGACCTGACCGATACCTTGCCCGAACGCGCAAGTGCGACAAGCGAAAGGAGCCCGGGGCTGCGGGCTCCTGACGCTTGCGCGGGACGCGGGCCGAAGTTCAGCCTGCCGAGTGGCCGTCCCAGGAAACGAGTTTCCAACCCTTCGCCGGGCTGCCCTTCACGACAACGCGGCCGGTGTTGTGCAACGGATCGGATTGCAGCTTGCTCGGATCAGGATCGGACACCGACATCAGTGTCCAGACCATGATGGCACCGCCGTGGGAAAAGACGGCCGCGCGCTTGCTGCCGCGGTCCTGGATGTCCTGGATGGAATCATTCATCCGCTTCTTGAATTCGTGGCCGTTGATGGACCCGGGGATTCGCGCGTCCAGGTTGCCCTGAATCCACTGCAGCGGTGCGGCGAAATAGTCGCGGCCGGCATCGCGCTCGGGCGTGCCCTCGTAGATGCCGGCCTCGATCTCGTGGATGCCGTCTTCGATCACGGTGGGAAGACCACACAGCTGCGAGGTCGGTGCCGCTGTTTGCTGGGTGCGGATCATCGTCGAGGCATACACGCCGTCGAACTTGCAGTCGGCGAGGAGTTCGGCGACCGCGGCGGACTGCTCCCAGCCCTTGGCGGTGAGTTCGGGTCCCGGGACGGTGGTGTCGATCAGGCCGGAAGCATTGCCCGTCGATTCGCCGTGACGGACAAGAGTCAGGGTCATTTCACCGGTCGCCGGCGCAGCGAGCGCGCTTCCACCGCCCGCCGTGACGAGTGTCAGTACCGCGACTATCGAGGTGACTGTCGCGGACAGGCGAGATTTCAGCGGACTCATAAGGACTCCTTCGTCGTCGAGAACCGGGCCGATCGGGACGGAACGCTGTGGCCCGATTCGGGACACTAAAGTCGGCTCGACAGCACCTCGGGAGGGTCTCCCGGTGACCGGGATCATCTCGGCGGCCTTCTCGCTGAATGGCCGTGTTCACCGATTTCGGTGCTTATCGCGCCTCTTGCGTGTATGGGGTGTACTGCTTCGGGATATCGACTGCCGGTCGTTCAGCGATGAGGAACGGCATCATGAGGTCGAGCAGTTCGTGCGGCTGTCGAGCGGGATGAGGTGGCCGCAGTCCGGGATGACCTGACCGACGAGGTCATCGGTGATGGGTCGGAGCTGTCGCTCCAACGCGTCGCCGACGGGGTGGGCGCCGATCGCCAGGGTGGGCATGGTGAGCCGGTGGGCCGCCGCGGCCTGATCGAGCTGGTCGGCGCTGATCGGCAGGCTATGGCCGAGATCGACCACGCCAACACCGAATAGTTCCTCCCCCCGTCATATCGGGTGGGTCTTGGGTCGGAAGACGGGCGCCTCCGACTCCATCAGTGGTGTTCGGCTACCCACACGGTCAGAACCGGGACAGGGCGTCGAGCCCGCGCAGCATCAGCACGACATAGGCGATGGCGCCGACGCCGCACAGCGCGACGAAGCTCAGCGAAAGACGCAGCGCCACAGCGGACAACCACGGTCGAAGACCTGCTCTGCGACTGATCACCACACCAGCCAGCGACACCGCGATGGCGATGGCGGCGGGCGCTGCGAAGCTGCCGATCGTGACGACGACAGTCGGCAGCTCGACACCGGGCCGGTTCATCATCCAGACCAGGTCCGCCACCGCGACGACCAGGAAGCCCAGTGCCGCGCCGCCCCACCAATCGTCGGGTCTCGTTCGCTCTCGAAGCCCCAGGAGTCCACGCACACCCACAGTGAACCAGGGCCGGCACGCCGAGGCGAGCTGGAGGGAATCGACTCCGGCCTCGGGGAATCGTGAGAGGAGCCGCGCTTTCGAGCGCCGGTTCGTGGAGGCGTGCGCCCGCTACCCGTGCGCCGGCCGAGTGTGGGGTCAAGCCAGTTCTGCGGTGTCCTCGCGTGCGTCGTAGGCCGCGCGAGCGCGGTGAATCGAAGGCATGTGCTCAGCCGCCCATGCCAGCAGTACGTCGACGGGTTGGCGCAGTGTCTTGCCGAGTGGGGTGATCCGGTACTCGATCGCGATCGGACGGGTGTCGATGACCATCCGTTCGATCACGCCGTTGCGCTCCAGTCGGCGCAGGGTCGCGGTGAGCGACTTCTGTGTGACCGCGGGGATCGCGCGGCGTAGTTCGTTGAATCGGGACGGGCGTTCGCAGAGTTCGTTCAGGACGCTGAGCGACCATTTGTCGAGCACTTGATCGAGCAACTCGCGGTGCGCGGTGTCGATGCGGATCTCCCCGGCGGTATCCATGCTGAAACCTGGTTTCGTTGCAGTGTCTTCTTTCCACTAGGTAGCTTAGCGATACTTAGTCAAACGGAAGGCGAGACCATGACCGTTCAGCACTTCACGCCCGAGGGCATGCTGCAGCCGACCCCGTATCACCACGTGGCGGTGGGTACCGGATCGCGGCACGTGCACGTCAGCGGGCAGGTTTCCCGGCTGGCCGACGGGACTCCTGTCGCACCCGGTGACCTCGCCGGACAGATCGCTCAATCGCTGCGCAACACAGCCCTCGGCTTGGCAGGGGCGGGCGCCTCGTTCTCGGATGTGGTGCGCCTGACGTTCTACGTCACCGGGTGGAGTCCCGATCAGATAGGCGATTTCATGGCGGGCGTGGAGTCGGTCGCCGCGGACATCGGACTGCCGATTCCGATGCCTCCGGCCTCGCTCATCGGTGTCGACTACCTTTTCGAGGCCGACGTGCGTGTGGAAGTCGAGGCGACCGCCGTCCTCGACTGACCTTCCCACTCCGAGGTCGTGCCGGAAGTCGCCGAAGTGGTTGTGGCTCATGGTGCTCACTGCCCGGCCCTGCGGCGGACGGGCCTGCGCGGGCACTGTCAGCGGGATGAGGTGGGGCGCCAGCGTCAGTCCTGGATGGCCGCTGCGGCGACGATGCTGACCCCGGTCCGGGCGAGCACGGGCGCCCAGGTGACATGGCCACGGCGCATTCTCACACGTCCGTATCGGCTCGCCTCGACGCCGTACCCTTCATCTGAAAGATGATAGGAGAGTGCACATTTCGGTGAGCGGCTAGCGTGGGGGAATGCGAAGCGCAGGTCGTCCGCCGCCGGTCGTCTTCCTCAACGGTGTCTCGAGCGCGGGAAAGACCACCTTGGCCCGGGCCATCCAGGACGAAAGCGACGTCCCGTTCGTGTACTGGGGGATCGACACCTTGTTCGGCCTGGTGCCGCCGAAGTGGGGTGGCGGACGCGACGGTCCGCTCAGTCGCGACGGATTCTGGTATGACCGGAGTGAGCAGGATGCGGACGGTCACCCCCTCCTGGTGATCCGCTACGGGCACGTCGGCTACCGGATGCTGCGGTCGGCGTGTTCTGCGGCTGCCGAGTTCGCCCGTGGCGGTGATCATCTGGTCATCGACGAGATGCTGCTGTCTCCGGACTTGCTGCCGATCTGGATGGAGGCACTGGCGGGACTGGACGTGCAGCTGGTGGGTGTCACCTGCCCGCTGGCAGTGGCTGAGCAGCGGGAACTGCTGCGTGGCAGGACAATCGGGCTGGCGCGAGGCCACTTCGGTACAGTGCACGACCACGGCTACCCCTATGACACGATCGTCGACACGAGTACCGCGACACCCGCCGAATTGGCCAGGGTCGTGCTGGGGCGAGGGAGCCGCCCGCTCGAGTGACGGGCGTCGAGGCCGGCCGGTGCGGTCGGGTCTCAGCTCGGCAGAATGCGCCGGGACCGCCCCGGTGCGTGATGAGCGTGGTGCTCGATCACGGACGGTGCGTCGTGGTGGTCGTCGTCCGGCGGGGGAGGGCGAAGCCCAGGGCGACCATGCCGAGACCGAGGCCGAGGTGCAGCCAGTTGTCGGCGTCGTTGAGCGGCACGAAGTTCGCTTCGCTGTGCTCGTCGACGAGGAGCCCGTACAGCCACAGCGCCAGATAGACGACGCCGCCGCCGACCAGGTAGGCGCGGGCCGCCGTGGCGGTGGCGGCCGCGACCAGGCCGACCACGCCGAAGACGATGTGCACGATGTTGTGCAGTCCCGACACGGCGAAGACGCCGAGCAGTTTCGCGCCGGACTCGTGACCGGCCCACTGCAGGTCCTCGTAGTCGGTGGTGATACCCGGCACGAAGCCGAGGATGCCCACCACCAGGAAGACGGCTCCGACGACGAGCGCCGCCAGTTGGACCAGCGAACGTGCGGTTCCGGTACGTCCTACGGATGTGGACACAGCTGTCTCCTTTCGCCGTGACAGGCCGACCCGCGGGCCGACCCGCCTGCGGTTGTTCGGACGACTGTCGCTTGCCCGTGTCGTGGCTGGTCAAACAGCGAATCCCGTGGTCACAGGACGGCGGCCGCTCTAACGGCGCGGCGAAGACAGCCAGTGTCCCGCCGCGCTCACGGGCGATAAGTTACTTTGCGTTCCGATGGTTGAGGGCAGGTTGCGGAGCGGCGAGCGAACGGGGGAACTGACGTTTTGCCCGAAAATGTCCGGTCATTCTCTGCATATATGGCAATAGTTCGACTGTTGGAGAGCGTGAATCGGAACGTGCCCCCGACGGCGACCGCGGTGTTAAGTTAATACTCATTCCGTCAGACACGGTGCGTGAGTGCGCATTGTGCGACGACGGTCGGATTGCTTGATACTCAACGAGGAGTGGCGTCATGGACGCACTGAGCAGGCGTAATGCCATGAAATTCGGTGGGATGCTGGGAGTGGCGGGCGCCTTCGCCGTCGCCGCGCCCGCACGCTCGCAACCGTGGAGCTGGTCACCGGAGGGATCCATCGCGGGCTCGGGCTCGGGCGCGGACCCGATGACGGTGTGGGATCCCGAAGCCGATGCCCTGATTCCCGGGCTGATCGACCGGGGCGACGTCCCCCGGGTCAACGAACTGCTCCGGACCTGGAAGACCAACGGACAACCACTCCCGGCCGGACTGCCCGCCGATCTCCGGGACTTCATGGAGAACGCGCGCAAGCTGCCGCCGTGGACCGACCCCGGCAAGCTCGACGCGGCGATCCAGTTCAACAAGAAGCGGGGCCTCTATCTCGGGGTGCTCTACGGATTCGCCAGCGGCATGATGAGCACCGTCATTCCCAAGGAGGCCAAGGCGGTCTACTACTCCAAGGGCGGCCACGATCTCAAGGACCGCATCACCAAGACCGCCAAGCTCGGCTACGACATCGGCACCGCGAATTCCTATGCCCCCGACGGGGAAATGATCGTCACGTGCGTGAAGACCCGCCTGGTTCACGCCGCGGTGCGGCACCTGCTGCCGCAGTCGCCGCACTGGGTGCACTCCGCCGAGGAGGACACGCCGATCAGCCAGAACGACATCATGGTCACCTGGCACAGCCTGGCCACCACGGTGATGAAATACCTGCTCTCCTGGAACGTTCCGATGCCGGCGAACGAGTCCGAGGGCTTCCTGCATTCCTGGCAGGTGGCCGCGTCTCTCCTCGGGGTCCGCGACGAGTACATCCCGAACTCCTGGCCGGAGGCCAACGGTCAGGCCGCGCAGGTTCTCGACCCGATCCTGGCGGTGACACCAGAAGGGGTCAAGCTCGCCGACCGGCTGCTGGGATTGGGCGCCAATATCGACTTCGCCATCCTGAGCAAGCCGGTCCTCGGCGCGTTCACCCGCTTTCTGCTGGGCGACAAGATCGCCGACGGGCTGGCCATTCCCCGCGAACCGGTCTGGGATCCGCTGCTGCGTTTCAGCTGGGGCCCGTTCATCGCGGTCCGCGAAGGTCTGCTCACCGCGGTGCCCCCGATCGGCGATCCGTACTGGCTGCTCGACGAGTTCTTGCGCAAGGCGGCCCTGATCTACCTGGCCGAATTGCAGATGCCGATCAGTATCGAGATCCCGACCATGAACCGCGACATGAGTCGGCCGCACCGCTGATCCGTTCCCTGTCTTGCCGTTCCGATTCCTGAAGTAAGGAGACGCACGATGCGTCCAACGCTTTTTCTCGCCGCTGCCGCACTCACGTCGGCGGCCGTTCTAGGCCCCGCCCCGAGTGCGGCGGCCCAGCCGACCGCTCCCGTCGCCGATGCCGGCACCGGTTCGTCGGTCGTCGACTCCGCCTCCAGGGCAGCGCAATCCGCGGTCGAACTCGCTCAGCGGGGTGATCTCATCGGATTCCTCGTGCTGATGGCGATCACCCCGATCCAGATGGTTACCGGCGGGGTGTGCGACCTGGCTGTCGGCGCCGGATCGTCCAATCCCTGCAGCCCCACCCGGTACTGAATCGACGTCACCGGCAGGCCTGCGCCGCCGACGCGATCGTCTATCCCGTCGGCGGCGCCTTGGGTGGCCGGGCCGGTGGGCGCGCGATGGACGGAGTCGGGCGCGATGTCGTCGGGGGTGGAGGTTTCGGCGACAGCCGGAGCTCGGTCGTCGTCGGGGGTCGTGTCGGGGTGGTCGTCGGCGCCGGTGGTGGGGTGGACAGTGTCGGTGACGTCGTGGTCGAACCGGTCGGGCCCGTGGTCGGTGTGGTCGAAGCTGCTGGGCCCGTGGTCGAGCTGGCCGGGCCCGTGGTCGTCGTCGTTTTTCCGGCCGGACCCGTGGTCGTCGTAGGCGAACCGGTCGAGCCCGTGATCGTGGTGGTGGTCGGCGCCGTGCTCGGAGTGGTGGTGCCCGCGTCAGTCGTCGTCTGGGGGACCGCCGACGTGGATGTCGAGGTCGTGGTGGACGGCGCGCTGGACGTGCTCTCGAGCGAAACACTTACTGTGGCAGAGAAACTCGCGCTCACCGAGATCGTCGGCGAGTCGTCCGAGGCGGTCTCGGACGGCGGGGTCGTCGGTGTCTCCGTCTCGTCGACTGTGCTCGCAGGCTCCGGCTCCGGGTCCGGCTCCGACTCGGGGTCGGGGTCGAGCGAGAGATCAGTGGTCGAGGTGTCTGCGTGGGCGATGTCGCCTGGGGTGAAGACCTCGCTCGGTGTGTCGGAAACTGTGTTCGGGAGCAGTGCGCCCGGCTCGCCGGCGGCCACGCCGGAATCGGGCGGGACTACAGCAGGTTCGCACGAGAGATTCTTCGCCTCGTTCGCCCGCGCCGGCGGGTCCGGGTCCGCCCGGACGGCGAGCGTCGTCCCGATGACCGTGGCCGCCAACGCCGCCGCCACGCCTGCGCGCGTCAGCCGTCGTCGAAGCCGCTCGGCCGATGACACCGGGTCGGGCCGGTCGGATCGCCCAGGTTCTTCGGTGTTGTCGACGGTGTGCATCCAGCTCCTGCTTTCTCCCCGGTGCCGAGCGTGGTTATCGACGACGGCACAGCGCGGTCGGCGTGGGTGTTGTCAGGGATTCGAGTAGGGATCGACCTCGCGCAACCGTTGCCGGTGTATTCGCTGCAACTCGCCGGCCCGGGTGAGAAAGTCGGCGATTGTTTCCAGTTCGGCGGTGTCGTAATAGTTCAGCAGCATCTTGTAGCTCTCGACGATCATCGGTACGACGAGTTCTTGTACCCGATGGGCCGCGAGTTCGGTGGCCATCACGATCACGCGCCGACGATCGGTCGGGTGCAGGGAGCGCGCGATATAGCCTTGCTTCTCCAGGCGATTGAGCATGATCGTGACACCGGCGGAGGTGAGTCCGAGCCGTTCGGCCAGCCTGCCGGGTGTCGTGGATTTCTCGTCTTCGAGCAGGACGATCTCCAGTGCGCGCCGATCGGTCTCGTTCACGCCGAGCACTCTGATCAGCTCGCGGATCAGATCCTCGACGGATCCGTGATAGAACTCCAGCGCCCTTTTGAGCTCGGCCGGGATCCTGGCGGGTTGGCTTGTCGTCGGGCACACAGGCTTTCCCATCGATCACTTGAAACATGGAACCGCTCACCAGAACTCACCGATCAGGGCGGGCTCGATCGCCGGGCGCCCGATTCCGGCCGGGGGAGTCGGGGTGTGAGATCGGGCATGGTGGCTCCTGTCAATCGATCGACCGGCAGCTCGGACCACGGCTGACGAACATCACGAAAGCGGCACCCGCTCCGGCCGTCGGAGCATTCGTGGCGGTGCCGGACATGCACTGTACGACATAGCCGGGGATGCGACACCGCGCATCGAAATATTCGGTCGAAGTGGCTGCTGTGCGCCAAACGCTAAGTGGGGCAAGCAGTATCGGAGGCGATAGTCGTCGGGCCGGGTTGCTCGCGCAACCCGGCCCGGAGGTGTCGCCGCGCACGTGGACATGCTCACGCCCGCGACCGCGCGCGGGGTCAGGTCACATTGGTGGTGGTGAGGGTCGGGGACGGGTTCGGGTAGCACGACGTCGCGACGTTGCCCACGAAGGAGACGTTGGTCGTCATCGTCATGCCGGGACTGGCATAGCTGGTCCCCGCGTACTTGCTGGTGATCGGCGTTCCGGCGGCACCGGCGGTGACGTTGATGGTCACCGCCGGCGGCGTGAAGCTGGTGCCGCCCGCGATCGGACCCGGCACCGTCAGAACGACATTCCCGCCCGACGTGGCGACCGTGCCCGCCACGGTCCCGCCGGAGGCGGTCGCCGAGACCAGGGTCGAATTCGCGGGCGTCGGAATGGTCATCTTCAGGTTGCTGATGTTGTTCACCGTGAAGCCGGACGCCGAACTGGGCACCGACGAGGCGCCCGGCGTGATGGTGATGGCCACCGCGGAACCCGAGGCCACCGAGCTCGGCGCGGTGCCGGTGACCGAGGTGTTCATGCTCGAGGTTTGGCCGATACCGAGGACGGTGCCCCGGCAGCTCCAATTCACGCTGACCGGGGCGGCATTTACCGGTGCGGCCAAGCAGAATATGGTGGCGACGGCCACCGGTGCGAGAAATCCGGCGGAAAAGAGCGAAGAGGTCGATCTCATGGCGATCTCCAGAAATATCGAGCAGCGGTGTGACGGGTTGTCGAGCCGCAAATGGGGGTGTTCGAAAAATATAGCGCGCTCTTCTCTTTCCGGGGTCGAAATCGTGAATCCGGGCCTCTCGGAATTATCATTATTCGCGATTAGATATTTACTCTGAATAGTTAATTCCGGAAAGCTTCCGAATTGTTCGCGAGGGCGCGCGGACCTGCGACGTCCGAGCGCTGCTCACTCCGGGGTGGCTTCGTGACCGGGATGGCCGTGGGTGCGACGGGCTTCTTTCATCTCGGCCTCGTAGAGGTGAGTGCGCCCGTCGACGAGTTCGCCGCGGATCTCGCGTTCGATGCGCCGGAACTGCGCGTAGTAGCCCTCGTCGTATTCCTCGACGATCTGGAAAGTCCAGCGGCCGGGCAGGACGTTGCGGCCCACCAACTCGGTGGCCAGCTTCTCGGCGAGGTGGACGTGCCCGGCCTCGCGCAGCATGTCCACGGCCGCACCGAGCGCGAGATCGGCGCCGCCGGTGAGCTGGTGGAAGCTGTAGAGGTGTCCGCGGGCACGTTCGGTGGTCTCCAACGCCTCGGACAGTTTTCCGACGGCCGCCACGGTCGCGGTGTCGACGCCGGCGGGCCGCTGGTGACGCTGGGCAGGCTGAGTGTTGTCGGTCATGTTCCGAGGCTATCGCCGGTGGCGAGCTGCGTATCCCGTCCGGCAGGGGGTATTGGCGAGGTATCCCTGTTGTCGATGATCGGAGGCACCATGAATTACATCGACGAGAACGACTCGGGCGGCAGCCGGGTGCGGATTCCCCGCAGTCGTGGCGCTGTGGGCGGGCTGGCGGTTCTGCTGCTCGGTGTGTGGGGCGCGCTCATACCCTTCCTCGGACCGTACTTCGATTTCGCGTTCACCCCGGACGATCCCTGGGCCTGGACTTCGGCACGGGGCTGGCTGGAGGTGCTGCCCGGTGTGGTCGCGATCGTCGGCGGGCTGCTCATGCTGATGAGCAGGAACCGGGTGGTGGCCAGTGCCGGTGGCTGGCTGGCCGTGGCAGCCGGTACGTGGTTCGTGATCGGGCCGTTCCTCGCCGATCTACTCCGGCTCGGCGATCTGGGCGAACCCGTGGCCACCGGCGATCTGAAACGCGCGCTGCTGCACCTGACGTACTTCTACGGGCTCGGCGCGCTGATCCTGTTCTTTGCCGCCACCTCGCTGGGCCGGCTGTCGGTGCGCAGCGCGCGTGACATCGCGTTCGCGCGCCGGGAAGCGGTCGTGGGGGCCGGTGGTGATCGTGTCGTCGTCGACGATCAGGTGGTCGTCCTCGACGACACGGCCACGCCCGAACCGCACCTGCGCAAGCCCGACGTGCGCCATCGCCCGGTGTGACCATCGCGAGCACCGACCCCGCACCCGCGTGGGTCAGTGCTCGCCCTCGGCGAACTCCTCGACGATCTTGGCGCAGAAGGCGGGCAGGTCGTCGGGGTTGCGGCTGGAGACCAGGCCGTTGTCGGTGACCACCGCTTCGTCGACGACCGTGCCGCCCGCATTGCGGATGTCGGTGCGGACACTGGGGTAGGAGGTGAGCGTGCGGCCGCGCACGGCATCGGCTTCGACCAGCGTCCACGGTCCGTGGCAGATCACGCCGATCGGTTTGCCCGTGGCGACGAACTCCTTGACGAAACCGACCGCGGCGGCGTCCTGGCGCAGCTTGTCCGGGTTGGTGGTCCCGCCGGGCAACAGCAGGGCGTCGTAGTCGTCCGGGCTCGCCTCGGCGACTGTGCGGTCGACCGTGAAGGTGTCACCGGGTTCGACATCGTGGTTCATCGCCTGGACCGTGCCGGAGCGCAGGGACAGCAGTTCGGTGGTGGCGCCGGCGCCCTCGACCGCGGCGCGCGGCTGGACGAGCTCCACCTGCTCCACACCGTCGGTGGCGAGGATGGCGACGTGCTTTCCGGTCAGTGCGTGCTGGGACATCATGATCTCCTCGTTCGGGGTCTGCGGGGCGCTTACCCGATTCCGCCCGGCGAAACAGCGCGGTGGGCGGCGGCCCGGTCGGGACCGGATCAGCTGCTGGCGACCGCGCTCGCGCCGATACCCAGATAGACGATCATCAGAACGAACAGGAACCATCCGGCGCCCTGCCACAAGGGCCAGCGTCGTCCCCGCCGCCATTCCACATAGGTCCGCACGAAGGCGCCCACCCCGCCCGCGAGCAGGATCACGGTGGGCCCGAGCAGCACCGCGGTCTCGGCCGCCGAATCGCACAGCGCGGTAGCGGCGTCGGCACAGGCCGCCCGGCCGCCGGCCCAGATCGCGGCGACCACGGCGGTCAGCGCCGCGAGCGCGATCACGACGATCGAGTAGAACAGCGCCTGCCTACCGACTCGGCTGTCGGTATCGACCATGACCATCACCTCACCCTTCGGGTTACCGAGGATGGGCATGCCAAACATGACGGGGGCCCTGAGCGGTGCGTGCGCGCTCGGCCCATCGGCGCCTGGATGCTCTCGGGCGCAGCGGGAGTCGCCCGCTGGCGACCGGAGGGCGTTGGCGCAGCCGCGTCAGGTCGAACAGCGGACCGCTCGGGTACGATCAACGCGGTCGGCGGAGCTACCGGGTGGACCCGCAGACGACTCCAGGGCGCGAGTGCGGGTTCCCGTGGTGCCGCCGGCGATACCGACCGCGGAGGCCTTCCCCGATGACCGAGCATCCTGGCGCTTTCCCCGCCATGCCTCCGGTGACGAGTGCGGAAATCGTGATTCGACGCTCGCCTCTACGGTGGTTCTGGTCGGTCTCGGCACTGGTGGCGTGCGGGGCCCTGCTCTGGGGATGTGCCAACGTCCTGGTCATCTCGCAGCTGGACACGGATCTGTCCGCTGCGGAGTCGCAACGACTCATGGAACGGCGCCGGATACAGATTCCCGAGTCGTTCGAATTCGTCGGCATGCGGCGCTTCGGCTGTCCGCCCCTGGCAGGGATGTGCGGCTATGTCGGCAGCTATGTCGCGCCGGCGGAACAACTCCCGGACTACCGGTCGATGTACACAGATCCCACGCATCGCCAACCGCTGCGCCCGGTGACCTGCGCCGAGTTGAAGAAGCAATTGGGTTTCGACCCGGCGACGAGGACAGGCGACAACGACTGGAAGTTCGACTGTACGAACGCGATCGATCTGTTCGCCAGCCTCCCCTATGGCGACGAGGTGCACGGCTACCCCACGCTCACCATCGCTCGTGACTCACAATTCGCCACGATCTACTACTACACGCGGCCGAGCTGACCGTCTCGTGGGGCGAACGCGCCCCGCTGCTGGGTTGTTGAACGGGGCGCGTTCTCGATCGGCGATCCGCCCGGGCGGTCGCGACGACCTACGGCCGCGATACCCCCACCCGGCCGCACCACACGTCGAGAACCGATAAAGTTCGTCAAGGCAATCAACGGCGGCAAACGGCCACCACCTGTACCTGCGCGAACAGCCACAACTGCATCACGATCGATTGCCTGCTCCAGGCCGATGTGGAACACGTCCCGCCATTCACGCCACTGGTTGAAGTCGACGCCCGCCGATCCGGTCGGCGCGGGCCGACGGTTGCACGCCGAGACCGAACCGTGCGGGCACACCACTGTGCTGGCGGTGCGCGGCAGCATCGACGCCTATACCCTGACCCGTTGGCAGCGGCTGCTGCATTCGACGATCAGCGCCACCTCCGCCGACGGCGGCAGATATCTCATCGTCGACCTCACCGATGTCGAGTTCCTGTCGTTGCGCGCGGTCCTGACGATGGCCGAGTGCACCGGGTACGCGCGCCGACGAGGTGTGGCGGTGAGCGTGGTCGACGCACACCCGTATGCGATGGCGGGCCGGGTCACCGAGATCGCCGGGCTGAGCCAGTGGCTGCCGGTCTATCCCGAATTCGTTGCCGCGTTGGCCGCGACCAAGACCGATGCGCCTCCGCTGGCGCAGAGCATCAGCGGTAGCCACCACCCTGGGCATTCGCAAGGACGGACGCGGCGACGACGACGGCCGTGGTTCACCTCCACCCCGACCACCCGCTCTTGAAGCCGCTTCGCCCGCTCTTCCCGCAATCGAGAACCGTCATGTCCCGTGAGCTCGACCATCGACCTGCGCAGTTGGACCACCCGGCCCCCTTCGGCGATGCCTCGTTCGTGTCCTGGCCTGATCCCAGCCCACTGCAATCGTGGTGGGACCAGGTCATGGGCGACCACGTCATCCCGACCGCGGGCTCCACCCGCAGGCGCGGACACAAGGCGACCCCTGCCGGAACGCCGCCCGCCGATACCGGTGTCGCGTCGCGCAGAGTTCGCCACTCGAGGTACAGCTAGCCTTGATCCTGTGAGCCGGCAGCGTCGGCACCGATGCTGCCGACCCGACGGCCCTCGCGGTCGCCGAGGGGCAGGTGCGTTTTCGTGACGACGGGAGAAGCACGATGAGCATGTCGGTAGCGTCGCTCGGGCATTCGACGGTGCGGCTGGCGGGGCCAGACGGTGTGGTCGTGATCGACCCGGGGGTCTTGGCGCCACCGGCGGCCTTCGAGGACGTGGCGGCCTACCTGATCACCCATGATCACGACGACCACGTCGACGGCGGACGCATCGCCTCGGCGCTGGCCGCACAGCCGAGCGCCCGGGTGCTGGCTCCGCAGGTGGTGATCGACAAGCTGCTCGCCGCCGGCGTCGAGGCCCGGCAGCTCGAAACAGCAACAGCGGACACCGTTTTCGAGGTCGCGGGCTTGACGGTCCGGGCGGTGGTGGGTGAGCACGCCGCGATCTATCCGACCCTGCCGGATTCACCCAACGTCGCCTACCTGATCGACCGCCGGATTCTGCATCCCGGTGACGCCTTCCCCGCGCTGCCCGACGGTACCGCGCTCGATGTGCTGTTCCTGCCGGTGAGTGGGCCGTGGATGCGGTACGCCGATGCCGTGGACTATGTCGCCGAGACCCGGCCGGACCTGGTCGTCCCCATCCATGACGGCGACCTCAACGACATCGGCCGCACCCTGACCGACCAGCTGGCCGGCCTGCTGCCCGAGACGGTGCGCTACCAGCGCCTCGACGTCGGCGTGCCTGTCACGGTCTGAGGCGCTCCCACGGACCGAACCAGCGTCGGGAATCGGCGACGAGGCGATCTCCTGTCGGATTCCTCGTGAGGAGGTCCGTTCGCGGGTGGCATGAGAATGGTCCCTTTCCTCACCGAGCGAGTACCACTCCTACGGCGGCGACGACGAAGACCGCCACCAACAGCACCGCCACGATGACAGCCGCCACCCCGGTCGGTGGGAAATGGCGGCTGGTGCGCGGCTCCGGCGCAGAGAGCCCCGAGGTCTGGGCGGATTCCGGCGGCGTCGATCCCGGTGGCACGCCGCCTCCCGGTTCCAGATCGGGAGTGTTGGCTGGGTCGGGGTCTGTCGAGTTCATTCGCACCTCTCTTCTTCGGGTTCCCTCTCCCCGCTATAGACGCTGTCGTCGTTTTCAATCGCGGGGGGAACGCCCGACGACGGCATGTTCCGGAAGGTGGAGGTCAGGCGACCGGATCTCACACCACAGGGGGAGGCCGGGGTGCGCTGTCCGATCTAGGGTGATCGGGTGGTCGACGAGCGGGTCGTGGTCTGGATGCGGCAGCGGACGGCGCTGGTGGATGGGGTTTCGGCGCTGGTTCTGGGGGTGGTGTGCGCGCTGATCGGGGTGCTGGTGGGGGCCGGGGGTGCGCATTTCGGGTTCACGGTCGCGTTGCTCGTGCCGGTGGCGTTTCGCAGGCGATGGCCGGAATGGGCGGCGGTCGCCGTGGCGGTGGTGGCGTTGGCGCAATGGGCGACGGTCCGGGCCACGATCGGAGCTCTGGTGGCGGACGTCGCGGTGCCGATCATGGTGTACACCCTCGCCGCGTACGGGCGGTGGTACTGGAGCCGGATCGGGCTGGCCGCGGGCCTGGGTGGGGCGATTCTCGGGGGTTGGAGCTGGCCGCAGCTGCCGATGCCCGCGCTGGCGCATCTGATCGTCGGCGCGTTTCTGGCGAGCACGGTGGTCGCGGCCTGGCTCGGGGGCGCCTGGCAGCGGTCCCGGCGAAGGGAGTTCGCGGCGCTGGCCGAACGCGCGGCATTGCTCGAGACCAATATCGAACAGCGGACCCGGCTGGCGGTGCTGTCCGAACGAACGCGGATCGCACGCGACATCCACGATATTCTCGCGCACTCACTGGGGGTGATCATCGCGCAGTCCGACGGCGGCCGATACGCCGCGCGCGCGGAGCCGCAGCGGGCGATCGAGGCGTTGCAGGCCATCGGCGCTCAAGGTCGAGAGGCGCTGGTCGAGACCCGCCGAGCGATCGGAGTACTGCGTGAGGACGACGGCGGGGGACCGGATGCCGTACCGGCGCTGGGTATTTCGGACCTGCCCGCCCTGGTCGACGAGGTTCGCGGCGCCGGGCTGACGGTGGACCTGACGATCGAGATGGCCGGTGCGGAGCCCGACTCCGGCGTGCATCTGGTCGTGTACCGCATCGTGCAGGAGGGGCTGACCAATATCGTCAAGCATGGGGGACCTGATGCGCGAGCCGAGATTTCGGTGCGTTCGGGCCGGGGCCGGCTGTGCGTTCGTATCGCCGACGACGGGTCCGCCACCGTTCCGGGCCCCGCCGGTTACGGGCTGATCGGGATGCGCGAGCGGCTGGCGGCTTACGGCGGCGAACTCGAGTTCGGCCCGCGACCCGGGCGCGGCCACCTCTTGGAAGCCCGAATCCCGTGGGAGAGCCGATGATCACGGTGATGCTCGTCGAGGATCAGGTTCTCGTCCGCGCGGGCTTGCGCATGGTGGTGGACTCCCAACCCGACCTGCGTGTCGTCGGAGAGGCCGGGGACGGGTTGTCCGCACTCGCGGTAGCGGCGAGCGTCGCGCCGGATGTGGTCGTCATGGACGTCCAGCTGCCGCATCTGGACGGCATCGAGACGACCCGCCGCTTGCTGGCGACCGAACATCAGCCCAAGGTGCTGGTGCTGACGACCTACGACCTCGACGACTACGCCGTGGCCGCCGTGCGCGGCGGCGCCAGCGGGTTCCTGCTGAAAGACGCTCCGCCGGAAGACTTTCTGGCCGCGATCCGCACCGTGCACGCCGGTGATGCCGTGCTGGCCGCCTCCACCACCCGCCGCCTGCTCGACCGCCTCGCCCCGCCGGTCAACCTGGCCGCCCGCCGCCAGGTCGGCGTCCTCACCCAGCGTGAGACCGAGGTGCTGCGGGTCATGGCCCGTGGTCTGTCCAATGCCGAGATCGCGGCGACGCTGGCCGTCGGGGCGGGCACGGTGAAGACTCATGTCCGCCACATCCTCGGCAAGCTCGGTGTGCGCGACCGGGTCCAGGCAGTGATTCTCGCCCACGAGGCCGGACTCGGGTCCGGCTCCGTCGGCTGAATCAGCGCAGCGCTACCGATCCCGCGCGCAGTGGGAGTCGGTGGCAGGCAGGGTGCCGTCCAACAGGTACCCCTCGACAGCGTTGTCGATACACGCCGAGCGATCGAACAGGTAGACCCCGTGGCGGAAGGCGTTGTCCAAGGTGAGCGCGCGGGCCGCCGGGAGTGCCTGGCGCATCGCGCGTTGTCCGGCGACGGGGGCGACCGGGTCGCCCTCGGCGCCGACGAGCAAGGCGGGCGATCGGTTTCCGATGGTGGTCGCGGGCTCGACGGGGCTCACCGGCCACAGCGGGCAGGGGGTGACGCGGCGGGCGAGGGCCCCGAACATCGGCTCGGCGGCGCGGTGGCTCTCGATATCGGCGTAGGTGTCCTCGATGTCGCGGGCGGCGCGGTCGGCGCATTGATTGGCGACCGTCGCGCTGAAACCGAATTCGGGCAGCACCGTCGAGTCGGCGTACAGCGCGAGTTTGGCCGCCAAGCCGGCGGGCGGGTCGACGGGGTGACCGAGGGTCGCGTCGGACAGTGCCCGCAATTGGGCGCTGAAGTCGGTGTAGGACGTGTCGGAGTCGTCGACGGTGAGGAGCAGGCCCGCGACCATGTCCGCGGTGATGGTGACCTCGGCGATGCCGACCGGCACGGTCGAGATCGCGTCGAACATCGCGTCGATCGCCGCGAGCACCGCCTCCGGGGTTGTGCCCCAGGCGAGTTCGGCATCGCGGCCGGCAGCCCAGCGTGCCCAATCCGCGAGCGCCGCCGCGGCGGCCGGTGCGGTGGCGCGGGTCAGGTCCGGGCCCGGCGCACCGGGATCGAGGCTGCTGTCTAGGACGAACCGATCGGCGTGCTCCCCGAACATCTGGAGATAGACGGCGCCCAGGTACGTGCCCCACGACCAGCCGAGATACGAGATCTTCGGTACTTCCAGCAGCGTCCGGAGCAGGTCCATATCGCGTGCCATCGCCCGGGTCGAGGCGTGCGGCAGCAGCTCTCGCTGCGGTTCGCACAGGCGAGCGAGCTCGCGCGCCTGTGCGACGGTGCGGTCGAACCCCGGCCGGTCCGCCGGCGCGGTCTGCGCGAGACCGAGATAGGCGCTCGTGGACCAACCGCATTCCAGCGGTGATGCGGCGCCGAAGAACCGGGGATCCATGCCGATCAGGTCGTAGCGCTCCGCGAGGGCTGCCGTTGCCGGATGACCACCCTCGGGCCCGTCGACGAGCATCGATACCCCGTCCCGTGACGGTCCCGGTCCGCCGGTCTGCACCACCAGGGTGCCGAGCCGGTGCGCGGGGTCGGACGCGGGTCGGCGCGCTACCGCGATCGTGATCTTCCGACCCGTGGGATCGGCGTAGTCCAGCGGTGCCTGGAACTCTCCGCACAGTGCTCCCGCCGCGGCCAGTCGGGCACCGACCGTGTCCTGTGCGCTGGTGCGGCAATCGTGCCAGTCGATGATGTGATCGGGGCTTCCCGACGCGGCCGGCTGGGGACCGCAACCGGTCAGCATCACCGTGGAGACGAGCACCGAGACTGCCGATGCCATTGTTTTCCAGTAGCGGTCGATCCTGATTTCGTTCATGGCAGTCGACGTTAGGAAGCGGCGTGGCCGCCGGCATCTACCCGGCGAACGACTGTGGACTCCGTCGCTGGGGATACCTGGCCATCGGTGGTGCGATTCGCCCTGGACGCTCTGGCGTATGCGGTCTGTCGATTTTCCGGGCTCCCATTCGACCTAGGAAAAGACGGCCGGCGGCAGGGCCGGACAACCTACCCGAATGAGGATGCGAAATGACTGGCAACGATCTCGATGTACTGCTCGGCGCGTGGGAACTGACCGGGCGTAGCCACACCGCGGATCACGACGACATCACCGGGACTCTCACCGCGACCCGCCTCCTGGACGGCGGGCTCTTGCAACTCGACGGCCGCATGCTGGTCGGGAACACCGAGATCCACAGCCTGGAATTGATCTGGCCGGACGACACCGGCTCGGGTTTCGCCGCGCACGTGTATTCCGGTTCCGGCGCCCCGCTGAATTACCGGTGGAGCCGTCGGGGTGACACGATCGTGCATGCCGGACTCGGCATGACCTACACCGGCGCCATCAGCACCGACGGTGCCACGATCACCGGTACCTGGCTGCCCGACCCGGACCGTCCGGACATGGCCGAGGCTGCCTATGACGCCACGATGCGCCGGATCTGAACCGGCCGTGGCCGACCTGGTTCGCTGAATTCATCGACTCGAAACACCGCGGGTTGTTACGGGAAACAGCGCTTCTCGATGCTGTGCCGGAATCCCGTCGGATAAGAGGTACGAATGTGAATTCGGGAGATACCGCGTGGGTGCTGGCCTGCGCCGCGCTGGTGATGGTGATGACACCGGGACTGGCGTTCTTCTACGGCGGCATGGTGGGCAGCAAAAGTGTGCTCAACATGCTGATGATGAACTTCAGCTGTCTGGGTGTGGTGTCGACGCTCTGGCTGCTCTACGGCTACAGCGAGGCATTCGGCGACGATGCCGGGTACGGGCTCGTCGGCGACATGTCGCACGCGCTGCTGCGCACGACTCAGGGGACGTTGTCCGGGCCGGTCGGCCACCAGATTCCGACCATGGCGTTCGTGATGTTCCAGTTGATGTTCGCGGTCATCACGACGGCGCTGATCACCGGTGCGATCGCCGGTCGGACTCGTTTCTGGTCGTGGATCGTGTTCGCGGCGCTCTGGGTCAGCATCGTGTATTTCCCGGTGGCGCATTGGGTTTTCCACGTCAGCGGTTTCACCGATACCGACTCCTCCGGTACCTCCTCGGAGGTCGGCGGGTGGATCGCGAACCGGCTGGGGGCCTTCGATTTCGCCGGCGGCACCGCGGTGCACATCAACGCCGGCGCGGCGGCGCTGGCGTTGGTGCTGGTGATCGGCAAACGTCACGGCTGGCCGCGCAGCATCGCTCGCCCACACAATGTGCCGTTCACCCTGCTCGGTGCGTCGCTGCTGTGGTTCGGCTGGTATGGCTTCAACGCCGGATCCGCGCTGGCCGCAGGCGATCTCGGTGCCCTCGCGTTCACCAACACCACCATCGCGGCAGGCGCGGCGTCGTTCGCCTGGATCGTCGTCGAACAACTCCGAGACGGGCGACCCACCACCATCGGTGCGTCCTCGGGCGCGGTCGCGGGCTTGGTCGCGATCACGCCGGCGTGCGGATTCGTCGGATCTGTCGGCGCCCTGTGCATCGGGGTGGCCGCGGGCATCTGCTGCGCACTGGCCGTCGGCCTGAAATACACCTTCGGCTACGACGATTCCCTCGACGTGGTCGGAGTCCACCTGGTCGGGGGAGTGGTCGGCACCCTGCTGGTCGGGCTGTTCGCCGACGTCTCGGTCAACCCCGCAGGGGGCGACGGCCTGCTCTACGGCGGCGGATTCGTCCAGTTGCAGCGCCAAGCCATCGCCTCGGTGGCCGTCATGGCCTACTCGTTCCTGGTGACCCTCCTGCTGGCGTGGCTGGTCGACAGGCTCGTCGGCCTGCGCGTCGACTCCGAATCCGAGGCCGAGGGCATCGACGAATCCGAACACGCCGAGTCCGCTTACAGCCCGACCACCCCGCCCGGTGCGTTGGCCCCCGCTCCGGTCCAGCCTCGGCCGGTGTCCCGGCCCCCACGTGTCCCGGTGCCCCGTCCCGCTCCGCGGCCCAACGACCACTTCTGGTGACCGCGGGCTGGCCGGAATGTGGACCGGGGCCTGCGCGGGGTGATCGGTGTTGGGTTCACGGTGAACGAAAGCCCTTGTCGGGGGCGGCGGTCGCGCGGGAGTCGTCGCCCCGCCGATGGAACAGAGGGATACATCGATCGGTGGTTCGACGAGGAGGCCTCCACTCACGGCAAGATCATCCACTGTCCGGGCCGGGACACCTCCGGCGACGACCAGGGGTGGGCGCCCACAAGGACTACGGATATCTCGCGCTGCTGCAACAGGACGGGGCGAGATGCGCGAGATCGCCACCCGGGGCTATCTGACGGCCACCCGGCATCGCGTGGTCAGCCCACCCGCCGGAGTCGACCGGTACTCGGTGCTGTTCTTTCTCGGGCCCGCCTCGAAGCGATCGTCGAACCGCTCGCGCTGCCCGCCGACCTCGCCGCCAGGGCCCGCGGCCGATGTGCTCGCCGAACGGGGACGCAGGTGAGGGAGCACTGGTCGGTCGGCCGCGAGGGAGTCGACGACCCGATCGCCGATCTGACGGCTGCTCTGCCCGGAGCCCGGTGGCGGCGCCCACCGATCCACGTGGTGGTCCGCCCCCGTGGACCGGACGGCGCCGCACCGTCGACGCCGCGAAATCGATGCTTGCGGGACTTTAGCGAGACCGACGACGGGTGAGGCGTTGGATTGCCGGTCATGTCGACTCGGCGGGTCATCGTCGCAGTTTGGCCGGAGTGCGGGCGCGCCATGCCGGTGGACCGAAGGTCAGTTAGCTGAAAGTGTGCTGTGTGTAGTCTTTGCGCGTCCTGGTCGAAGGAGGCGCGCGGTGTCCGCTCGTCTCATGAGGGTCGGAGGTTTGTGCACACATGATTCGGCATCGCTCGGTTCCGCGTCCGCCGGTACTCGCGCCCGGCGTCGCGACATCGCATTTCCGTCCCGTGCTGCTCGACGCGTCGAGCCCGGAAGGACTGCGCGATCTGGAAGCGCTGGCGGGCTCGGATGCTGTCGGTGCGGTGCACGACACGATCGACGATCAGCTCGACGAACTGATCCGCTGCGAGGACCCCGCTGTCTCGCAGACAGTGGAGTCCCTGGCGGCGTCGCGACGTCGGATCTGCGGCGAAACCGCATTGTGGCGGTGGGGAACGTGGGTGTTCTATCCGTGGAACGGCCGGCTGGTGCATGTGCTGCCGCGCGAGGGTTTCCAGCGGGTGCGGACCGATCGGAACCGCAACAAGATCGACCGCGGGCAGCAGCGCGACCTGCGCGAGCGGCGGATCGGTGTGGTCGGGCTGTCGGTGGGCAACAGCGCGGCGGTGACGCTGGCGATGGAAGGGGTCGGCGGTTCGTTCCGCCTGGCCGACTTCGACACGATCGGGTTGTCGAACCTGAACCGGCTGCGGGCGGGGATCGGTGATCTCGGGGTTTCCAAGGCGGTGCTGGCGGCGCGGCAGATGTTCGAGATCGACCCCTATCTCGACATCGAGGTGTTCACGGCCGGGCTGACCGAGGAATCGATCGGGTCGTTCTTCGACGGCGTCGACGGCACCCGGCCGCTCGATCTGCTCGTGGAGGAATGCGACACGGTGTGGGCGAAAGTCGCCGCCCGCGAGTACGCGCGGAGCCGGGGAATCCCGGTGCTGATGGACGCCAATGATCGCGGCTTGCTCGATGTCGAGCGCTTCGATCTCGAACCATTGCGCCCGCTGTTCCACGGCCGCACCGGCACGGCGACCTCGTCCGATGTCGCGAGGATGAACCGGGACGAGCTGCTGTCGTTTCTGCTGGCGGTCGTCGACGAGCCGCGGCTGAGTCCGGCGATGCGCGACGCGATCGGGGAGATCGGCCGAACCCTGTCCAGCTGGCCACAACTCGCCTCGGGGGTGATGCTCGGCGGCGCGCTGGTGGCGGACACCGCACGCCGGATCCTGCTCGGCGAGCTGATCCCGTCGGGGCGGAGCTATATCGACCTCGACGAGCTCATACCCGCCGAAGGTCGGCGGATCGACGCGGAATTCGCGCAGGTGATGGAGGAAGTCCGTTGACGGTGGACCTGCGCGACGTGGAACTGGTCGGTACGCGACTGCGGTTGCGTGATCTGCGTGCCGGTGATCTGGGCACCTATCAGCGGATCTTCACCGATCCACAGCTGACCCGATTCATGGGCACCGACAGCATGGGTGTCCGGGCAGCGGCGGCGGCGTTCGACGCCGCCCTGCGCGCCCGCGGTGAGAGCCCGCGGCGCAAGTACACGCTGGCGATCACGGCACCCGATGAGGACACCATGGTCGGCACCATCGGCCTGCTGGTCGAGGATTTCGGCAGCAACGCGATGATCGGCGGTCTGGTCGTGATTCCGGAAGGGGCGCTGCGCGCGGGAGGCATCGAGGCGGGGCGGCTCATGGCGGCCTTCGCCTTCGGGCCGCTCGGGATCCACCGGGTCTGGGCGGGGCATCGGCACGATCATCCGGTGATGGACACGGTGATGGCGGGAGTGGGCTTGACACCGGAGGCGCGGCTGCGACAGCTGTACCGAACCCAGGGCCGGTGGCGCGACGTGTGCACCTACGCGGCGTTGCGGCCGGAATGGGCTGCGACGGCGACCGCGGCCGAACGCCGGATTCTGGCGTTGCGGCCCACCGCGGCAAGGGAACACGCCATCGCGGGCCGGTGAGGTCGGTGCGCAACCCTGCCGAATCGGGCTCCGAGCGGGCGATGTCGCGATAGCATCGCCGACTACAGGCCCATGCAATCACCTTTGCCCCGAATTGCCACCACCCGAAACGCGCATCGGCCGGCGACGGGAGGCACTCCACCGCCGGCTTGGATCCGAAGTGGAGATCACCGATGGCAGTGCTGATCGACTCCGACTATTTCACGCCGGCGGACCGCCGCGAGGCGGTCACCGCCATCCTGCAGGAAGCCGATATCGGGGCGAACCTGCAGATGTGGGATTCACCGGCGGAAGTGGTCAGCCGGCACCAGGCCTGGATGCTGGGTCCGATCGCGCTCACCCGCTCGGAGGTCTCCGGCCACCAGGTCTGCCGCACCAGGCGGCACGAGCGGATCACGCCCAGCGACACCCTGACGGTGACCGTTCAGAACGGGCAGGTCCGCAGGCACGAACAGTTCGGTGCGCAAACGCTGATCGAGCCCGGCGCCTGCGAGGTGATCGACCTGGCCACCACGTTCGCCTCCGGCTGGCACGGTCTCGGCGGAACGCTCTGTCTGCAGCTGTCCAGGGAGCGCCTCGGGATCTCCGCGGAAACGGTCGTCGCGGCGCACGGGCGGCTGGCGGCATCGCCGCTGTACCCGATGGTCACGGCGCAGATCCAGCATCTCGTCGCGATCGCCGACCAGCTCGAAGCCGACCCGGCCGCCGCCTCGGTGGGCGAGTCGTGCCTGGAAATGGTTCGGGCGCTGCTGATCTCGGCGGCCGGCCGCGGTCCGGGTGATGGTGGCGCCATCCCGGAGCAACTGCTGATCGAACAGATCCTCGAGTACGTGCGGACACACCTGGCCGATTCGACCCTGAAGATTCCCGGCATCGCCGCCGCCAACAACATCTCCGTCCGGCACCTGTACAAGGTCTGCGCGCAGTCGGGTATCAGCCTCGAGCAGTGGATCATCGAACAACGCCTGGTCCGGGCCCGCGACATGCTGATCGACCGGGGTTACGCACACCGTTCCGTCGCCGCCGTGGCCGGTGCCGTGGGCTTCCGCGATGCCGCCCACTTCACCCGGCGATTCCGGGAGGCGTTCGGCATGACGCCCCGGGACTGGCGCCGCAGCGCCTCCGACGCGGACACCCCGCCGACGTAGCGACGGAGTTCCCACGGCGCGGAAGTTTGTGCGTGCACAGTCAGTGGCCGTGCAGTCACAGCCTGCTTCGGCGGCGAATTCGCCCTTATCGTTCGAATGTGGCTGCGCGAGACCGCTTCAGGAGTGTGAGTGTTCGCCGATGGACACCCGCTCCGATGCGGTCCGCGCCGAGGCATCGAGAGAGAGGGGAGACCATGTCCACGATCGGCAAAGCCATCCGGGCGGCGAGGACGGCCTCCGGTTTCACGCAGGCGGAGTTGGCCGACTGGATCGGCATCAGGGACGGAAACCAGATCAGTCGTTGGGAACGGGATGTGGTGACACCCAGTGCCGACAGTGTCGGCGAGTTGAAGAGGGTCCTGGGGGTGCGTCTCGACAACACGTCCGGAGGTGCGATGTCGTGCTGACCTGAACGCCTTTCCCGCCGGAGGCTGCGGTCGAGCCCACGGCTGCGAGAGCTACGAAACGACCTGGGAGGTCGGGTAGTTCGGGGGGAGGGACGATCGTCGGTACGACCGCGCAGCATTCGAGCCGTGGCCCTTGCTCAGGGCCACGGCTCGAATGCTGTCGACGACTCGACACCAGGCTGATGTTTCCGTCGGAACACCGACGCATGCGCGGTGGCTGACCCGTCAGGCGCCGTCGTGGCGGAGCGCATGTTCCTCGTCGCGTTCGGCATGCGCGTCGGGGAAATGGGTTCCGTGCGCGACGATTCCGGCGACGGTGTCGATGTAGTCGGTGCCCAGGGGTAGCCCCCGCAGGACCGAGCGCGCCCACAGCGAGCCTGCCAGCAGATCTATGACGGCGCCGACATCGACGTCGGCCGGGATCTCCCCGCGTGCGATCGCCCGGTCGAAGATGGCCTGCTCGCGTTCGAGTCGTTCGCTGAAGAACTGGTGGCCGACGGTGGCGAGTGCCGGTCGCGACGCCGATGCGGACAAGACCGCCGCCGCGATGGCCGCGGTGTCCTCCGCGGTCAGCAATCGGGCGATCTCGACTCCGAGCGCGGCGAGATCGCCGCGAAAGGTACCGGTGTCGGGGATGGAAATCCGCAGTGGCGCGGCAACAGTCAGTGCCGCGGCCAGCAACGCATCCTTGGACGGCCACCACCGATACAACGTCGTCTTGTTGACCCCGGATCTCTGGGCGACCGCCTCCATCGTCAAGCCGTCATATCCGGCCTCGGCGAGGAGTTCGAGGGCGGCGAGGTGGATGACCTCGGCTTTGCGCGGGCCTGCGGGAGGTGGGTCGGTTGCGGACATGTCGTAACGATACAACGCAACGTTGCGTTGAGTCTCTGCCTCAGCTACGTTGAATGCAACGCAACGTAGCGTTGTTTTTTGAGGAGGGCTGTGATGTCGGAATTTCTGCCGGTGGTTCTCGTCCACGGAATCAGGCTGAGCGGGGCGGCTTGGACGATGGTCGCCGATCGCATCGCCGACACTCATCCGGTGATCGCGGTCGATCTGCCCGGCCACGGACGTCGTCGCGGCGAGAAGTTCACGCTCGCCGCCGCTGCCGAAACAGTCACCGCCGCCATCGATTCCGTCGGTGGCCGCGCTGTGGTCGTCGGGCATTCTCTAGGGGGATACGTCAGCATCGCGGCCGCGGCCGCGGCTCCTGACGCAGTGGCCGGCCTCGTCGTCGCCGGCTCCACCTGCGTGCCGAGTCGATCGCTGATGCTGCCGTTCTCCGTCATGCATCGAGTGCTGTCGCGGCAATCCGATGGCGGCCAGCGGACGAGTGCGCGGCTGTTCGACGCGATGCTGCCCGAGCCGGTGGCGGTCGCCGTCAGCGGCGCAGGCATCGCCACCGAGGTGATCCCGGACGTGGTCGCCGAGCTCGGCCGATTCGACGTACTCGGAGCGCTGGGCTCACACCCAGGCCCGGTGTGGCTGATCAACGGCCGCCATGACCACCTGCGGGTACATGAACGTCGCTTCGTTCGGGCCTGCCGCGCCGGACGGCTGAGTGTGGTCCCCCGCGCCGGGCATTACCTGCCCTTGGCCGATCCTGAACGTTTCGTCGACATCGTTCTCGAAGCGGCCACGGGCGCTGAACAGCTGCACCGGCGTTCGCGGAATCCGACGTCTGGCAACTGTTCATGCACTACATCGACTTTCGTGGCGCGCACGACGCCGGGTACGAAGTCGGCGGACTGCGTTACGCGGTAGACGCCCACGACTGGCGGCGGGTGAGGATCGCCGGGTGGCTCGACCTGACCAATGATCGCGTCGTCGGCGGGGACGCCATACGACCCGCGCCGCCGGTGCCGAACCGGTTCTGTCCCATCCCGAATTCGCCGACGCGGTGCGCTCGGCACTGCGTGAGCTCGGCCGAGGGGGCCGACTCGAACGAAACCCGTTGCTGCGCTCGAAGGTCGTGCACGGTCGGCCGGGTCCGGCCACCGGCGCCACGCTGCGTGAGCTGCTCACCACGATGAGCGAATCCCTGGGCGACGAAACCCGCGGCGAGAAGCTGCACCGGGCACTCGACCGCACCTACCTGCGACCCGCGCCCACCTAGGAACGCGCCGCCGAACTACTCGGACTGCCCTTTTCCACCTACCGCCGACATCTCACCCGTGCGGTCGAGCGGGTCATCGACAAGATGTGGGAGATCGAGCTGTACGGCGCCGAGTTCTCGACCGATATGGCCGCCGAGGACCGGGCCGGGAACGGTGATTCGTAGCGACGATCAGCGGAGACTGCCGACACCGAGCGATCCGTTCGGCGGCGGCTCCTGATTCTCGGCGGCGCGGACGTAGGCGACGGGGTCCTTGTCGACCGGCCGCACGCCGGCGTAGTGGCGGGCCTCGTAGGCGGCGAAGGTGACAGCCAACGCGTGGCGCTGCGGCACGCCGGCCAGGCGGCGGAAATCGGTGAGGCCCTCGCGTTCTTCCTCCGCCATGTGGTCGCTGTTGGCGAGATTGGCTGCCGCGACGGCCGCGAACCAGTCGTCGGTGCCGACCTGATGATCCGCGACCGCGGCCACCGCGTCCCTGATGTCGTTGTGGTCGTGGATGGCGTCGAGCGTTTCGCTCTCGACCGCGCCTGTGCGCCTCGCCGCGATTCCGGCGTGCAACAAGGCCGGGTAGAAGATCTCCTCCTCGGCCAGCGCGTGCAGTTCCAGGAAGGCGGCGAGCCGGTCCCAGATCGCGGACAGCGCCTCGGTGTCGGTGCGGTTGATCTGTTCCAGGATCGCGAACAGACGCCGCTGTTCGTGGTGGTCGTCAAGGATCAGCTGGGTGATATCCACGATTCCTCCCTGAGACTGCTCGTCACAGCATGCAACGCCGGGGGCACCGGGCGTCGTCGTCGACATGCCGACGATAGCGCACCGTCTTCGACGACCGCGGGCCACGGGCCGGCCGCGCCGCGGCGAGCGACCCGGCTGACCTGGGCCTTCTGTTTGCCCTGCCGAAGGACGGGTAGCCGCCCCCTATGAGTCAGTCTTCGGCGGCTGTGAGAACACGCCCATGATCGGCGACGACATCGACGGGATCGTGGTGGTGGTCCCCGTCCGCAACGAAGAGCGACTGCTGCCTCGGTGTCTCGCGGCGCTGGAACGTGCCGTCCGCCGGGTCGACGTCCCGGTCCGCGTGCAGCTCGTGCTCGACGCCTGCACCGACGGTTCGGCGCGGGTCGCGGCGTCGGCCGAGGTGCTGACGGTGTGGGAGCGCAATGTGGGGGCAGCGCGGCGGCTGGGCTTCGAACACGCGGGCTCGGGGTGTGCGTCCGAGACCTGGTTCGCGACCACCGATGCCGATTCCGAGGTCGAGCCATCGTGGTTGTCGGCCCAGCTCGACTACGCGCGAGCGGGTTTCGAGGTGGTGGCGGGTGTCGTCGCGGTGCGGCAGTGGGACGCGCACTCGGCGCGGACCCGGCGGATCTACGAGCGGCAGTATCTCGAGCACGGGCCGGAGGGTCATAGTCATGTGCACGGCGCCGCGCTGGGCTTCCGCGCCGACGCCTACTGGGGAATCGGTGGGTTTCGGGCCTTGCCGACCGGCGAGGACGTGGATCTGGTCGCGCGGTTGCGCGCGTCCGGAGCCGCCATCGCCTGGGCCGGGGACGTCGCTGTCACCACCTCCGCGCGGCGGCACGGGCGCGCACCGCACGGGTTCGCCGAGCACCTGCGCCGTATCGGGCGGGACGCATCGCGGGAGGTGTCATGACCGGCGTCGACAGTCGGGTTTCCGGCCTGTGCGCCGAGGCATCGGAACCGGTGATCGCCGCGGAACTGCGGTCGCTGGCGAGATCCGGACGGCTGGATCTGCCGTTACCGGGCTCGGGGCAGACCCTCGAGCGATGGCGCGCGCTGGCCGAGATCGCCTACGCGGATACGGTTGTCGGGCGTCTGGCCGAAGCCCACACCGATGCTACGGCGATCCTGGCCGAGATCGATCACGGCGCCCCCGGGCGGCCGTCGACCGAACTCGCGGTGGCGCCGGAGCAACTCTGGGGCGTGTGGGCCGCGGAGCCGCCTGCTCCGGTGCTGCGGGCGCGCGAGGTGTCCGAGGGCTGGGTGCTGGAGGGGCGCAAACTGTGGTGCTCGGGTGCGAGCATGTGCACACACGCACTGGTCACGGCCGAGATCGACGGTCAGCGCGCGTTGTTCGCGGTGGCGCTCGACCGGTCCGTCGTCCGGCCGGTGCCGCACACCTGGCCTGCGGTCGGTATGCGGGGGTCCGATTCCGGCGCCGTCGATTTCGACAGTGCGCCGGCGCGGATGATCGGTGACCCCGGCGCGTACCTGAGCCGTCCCGGTTTCTGGCACGGCGCCATCGGGGTGGCCGCCTGCTGGTACGGCAGCGCGTGCGCGGTCGCCGCGACACTGCACCGCAGCGCCGCCGCGGGCCGCGCCGACGACCACGCGCTCGCCCATCTGGGCGCGGTCACCGCGAGTCTGTCGGCCGCCCGTGACAGCCTGTCCGCGGCCGCGCAGGCGATCGATGCCGACCCCGCCGACCTCACCGGAGCGGGTCGACTCCGGGCCAGGACCGTGCGCGCGATCGTCGAGAACGCGGCGACCGAAACGCTCGACCGTGTCGGGCGCGCCCTGGGCGCCGGCCCGCTGTGCGGCGACGAAGCCCATGCGCGCAGAGTCGCCGACCTGACGGTGTACCTGCGTCAGAGCCATGCCGAACGCGATCTCGCCGCCCTCGGACGAGACCAGGCGGACAAGGAGTTCTCATGGTGGCCATGCCCCTGATCGACCCGACCGATCCCGGCACCGCGGAAGGCGCGTGGACGCCGTGGCGCGAAAGCAGACCCGAACTGCGCGTGGAGCATTGGCGGCATCTGATCGTCGTCGCCCCGCACCCCGACGACGAGGTGCTCGGCGTCGGCGGGCTGATCGCGCACCTGCGATCGGCCGATCTGCCGGTCACCCTGATCTCGGTCACCGACGGTGAAGCCTCGCACCCCGGCTCGCCCACCCACACCCCGGCCGAGCTGGCCGGCCTGCGGATCGAGGAATCGGCCAACGCGGCCCACGAACTCGCCATCGGGGCGCCGATGCGGCTGGGCATGCCCGACGGCCGGGTCGCCGAGCAGCAGGCCGAACTCACCGACCTGCTCACCGAGGTGCTCGCGGTCCTGGGCGGGCCGGGGGTTCGATGCGCCGCCACGTGGCGACACGACGGCCATCCCGACCACGAAGCCGTCGGCCGCGCGACCGCCGAGGCGTGCGCGAACACAGCGACCGAATTGCTCGAGTATCCCGTCTGGATGTGGCACTGGGGCAGCCCCGACCATCCGCGAGTCGCCGCGGCCAATGCCTTCGGCCTGGCGTTGCCGTCGTCGGCGGTCGCGGCCAAGGCACGGGCACTGGCACAGCACCGCAGTCAGATCCGTCCGCTGTCGGACCATCCGGCTGACCGTCCCGTCCTGCCTCCCCATGTCCTGCATCGGTTCACCACACGCGACGAGGTCTTCTTCCAGTGACCGAGTCCGCCCTGCCGCCAGGCTATTTCGACCGGATGTACGCCACCGACGACGACCCGTGGCAGTTCACGCTCCGCTGGTACGAGCGGCGCAAACGCGCGCTGACGATGGCTATGCTGCCCAGGGCGCGCTACCGCGCCGGGTTCGAGCCCGGCTGTTCCATCGGCGTGCTCACCGAGGAACTCGCCGGGCGCTGCGATCGCCTCGTAAGCACCGATGTCGCCGAGCGGGCCCTGGATTCGGCGCGCGCACGGCTGTCGCGTTCTGGCCACGCGTCGGTGGAGTTGCGCCGGTGGGGGCTGGGACAGCGCTGGGCGGCGGAGGAATTCGATCTCATCGTGCTGAGCGAGGTCTGCTACTACCTCGATGCCGAGACGCTGCGCCAGGCCTTCGACCGTGCGGTCGGGCACCTCGAACCCGGCGGCACGCTGCTGTGCGCGCACTGGCGCCACGTGGTGGCCGACTATCCGCTGACCGGCGACGAGGTACACGCGATCGCGCATCGCACCGCCGGACTGGCGGCCACGGCCCACTACGGCGACGAGGATGTGCTGATCGACGTGTTCGCGGCCTCGCCGCCGAACCCGCCGTCGGTGGCCCGCCTCGAGGGTCTCGTCTGAGGCCGGGGAACCGCGGGCCGGGCGCGGCGGCCCGGCCGCGACTCAGGACCGCCGCCGTCGCCGGGCGATCAGCCAGACCACGAACCCGGCGAGCACCGCGGCTGCCACCGGCAGCGCGGGCGTGCGGGCGACATCGGCGGCCTGCCCGGTCGCATCCAGCGCCAAGTCACGGTCGAGCCGGGGGACCGGGTCGTCGGACTCGCTCATCGCGGGTTCCTTCCTCGGTGGTCTCGCAGCGCGGTGGCCGTCAGTGCCCGCGCTGATCGGTGAGCTTCAGGCCCTCCTTGGCCTTGATGCGCCGGTGCTCGAGCAGCAGCCAGACGACACCCGCGCCGGCGAGCAGGACCGCCGCGACGCCGGCGACGGTCGCCCAGCCGGTGAACCCGTAGCCGGTCGCGGTCAGACACAGACCCAGCGCGATGACGCCCAACGCGCACAGGATGATCCCGGGGAAGTTGTAACCGTCTTCGAGGCCCTCGCCGGCGTGGCTGCGGGTCGTGCGGGCATGGTCGGGGAATTCGTCGTCGTGTCGGTCGGCGCGCTGCGGCGCGGAATCGTGGTGCGGATTCGGGTAGGTCATGGATGGTTCCCTCCAGGTTGACCGGTATGAGCGGGCCATACCCGCTGGGCCGCTGGTCAATCACCGGGCGGCGGACCGGAGGGCGAACTCGACGCGAAAAGAGCCCGGGCCGAGGGTCGGCCCGGGCTCTTCGACACCCGATCAGCGCAGGTCGAACCGATCGTTGTCGACCACCTTGACCCAGGCGGCGACGAAGTCGTCGACGAACCGCGCGCCCGCGTCCTGCTGCGCGTAGACCTCGGCCACCGCGCGCAACACCGAGTGCGCGCCGAAGACGAGGTCGTTGGCGGTGGCCGTCCAGCGGGCCTGACCCGTCTTGCGGTCGACACCGTCGAAGACGTTCTCGGTCGACTCCGAGGGCTTCCACTCGGTGCCCTGATCGAGGAGATTGACGAAGAAGTCGGTCGAGAGCACGCCGGGACGCTCGGTGAGGACGCCGTGGCTACTGCCCGCGTAGTTCGCGCCGAGCACACGCAGCCCGCCGATGAGCGCGGTCAGCTGCGGCGCGGTCACGTCGAGCATGTACGCGCGGTCGAGCAACAGGCGTTCCAGCGGTGCCTTCTCCCCGTCGCGCACGTAGTTGCGGAAGCCGTCGGCCCGAGGCTCGAGCACTGCGAAGGACTCGACATCGGTGGCGTCCTGGGTGGCGTCGGTGCGGCCCGGATGGAACGGCACGGTGACCGGGTGACCGGCGTCGGCGGCCGCCTTCTCGACGGCGGCCGAGCCGGCCAGGACGATCAGGTCGGCCAGCGACACGCGCTTGCCGCCCGCGGCCGAACTGTTGAAGTCCTGCTGGATGCGCTCGAGCACGGGCAGCACCTGCGCCAGCTCGCTCGGCTCGTTGACCTGCCAGCTGCGCTGCGGTTCCAGGCGCAGGCGGGCACCGTTGGCGCCGCCGCGCTTGTCGGTGCTGCGGAAGCTCGCCGCCGCCGCCCACGCGGTCTTGACCAGCTGCGCGATCGAGAGTCCCGAGGCCAAGACGGTGCTCTTGAGCGTCGCGATGTCCTGCTCGTCGATCAGTTCGTGATCGACCGCGGGCACCGGATCCTGCCACAGCTGCGGCTCGGGGACCCAGGGGCCCAGGTAGCGGCTGAGCGGTCCCATGTCGCGGTGGAGCAGCTTGTACCACGCCTTCGCGAACGCTTCGGCCAGCTCTTCGGGGTGATCGAGCCAGCGGCGGGTGATCTCCCGGTAGATCGGATCCTCACGCAGCGACAGGTCGGTGGTCAGCATCGTCGGTGTGCGCGCCGGGCCGTCGAACGGGTCGGGGATGGCGCCTTCGCCCGCACCGTCCTTCGGCTTCCACTGCCAGGCGCCGGCCGGGCTCTTGGTCAGTTCCCACTCGAAGCCGTACAGATTCTGCAGGAAGCCGTTGCTCCACCGGGTCGGGGTCGCGGTCCAGACGACCTCCAGGCCGCTGGTGATGGCGTCCCTGCCCTTGCCGGTGCCGTAGGAGCTCTGCCAGCCCAGCCCCTGCTGCTGGATCGGGGCGGCCTCGGGTTCGGGCCCGACCAGGCTCGCATCGCCTGCCCCGTGGGTCTTGCCGAAACTGTGGCCGCCCACGATCAGCGCGGCGGTCTCCTCGTCGTTCATCGCCATCCGGCCGAACGTCTCGCGAATATCGCGGGCGGCGGCCACCGGATCGGGGGTGCCGTTGGGGCCTTCGGGGTTCACATAGATCAGGCCCATCTGCACGGCGCCGAGCGGGCCGGACAGTTCCCGGTCACCGGCGTAGCGCTCGTCGCCGAGCCAGGTGTCCTCCGGACCCCAGAAGACCTCCTCGGGCTCCCAGATGTCGGGCCGGCCGAAGCCGAAACCGAAGGTCTGGAAACCCATCGACTCCAGCGCGACGTTGCCCGCGAACACCAGCAGGTCGGCCCAGGAGATCTTGGTGCCGTACTTCTGCTTGACCGGCCACAGCAGTCGTCGCGCCTTGTCGAGATTGGCGTTGTCGGGCCAGCTGTTGAGCGGGGCGAAGCGCTGCGCGCCCTGGCCGCCGCCGCCACGCCCGTCGGCGATGCGATAGGTCCCGGCCGCGTGCCAGCTCATCCGGATGAACAGGCCGCCGTAATTGCCGTAGTCGGCGGGCCACCAGTCCTGGGAATCGGTCAGGACCGCGGCGATGTCGGCCTTGAGCGCTTCGACGTCGAGGGTGGCGAATTCCGCTGCGTAGTCGAAATCCTCGCCGAGCGGGTTGGCCTTGGACGAGTGCGCGTGCAGCACCGAGACATCGATCTGCTCCGGCCACCAGTCCTTGTTGGCGTTCGGCCTGCGGTCGGTCTGCGGGGTGGGGGCGGGGATCGCCGGGTTTTCGCTCTCGCTGGTGGAGTCGCTGTCGCCGGTGGGAGGGCGGTTATCGGTGGTCACGATATTCCTTCCTGAAACGAGTCGTGCGGGCTGCGAGCGGAGTCGTCGGCGGAGGGGACGGTGGCGCAGTCGGGGCACCGGCCCCAGTAGATGATCTCGGCCTCGTCGATCGTGAAGCCCTGGGCGTCGGCGGCCGTCAGGCACGGTGCCTCGCCGATGCGGCAGTCGACGTCGGCGATCTTCGCGCACGTGCGGCAGATCAGATGGTGATGGTTGTCGCCGACGCGCGATTCATAGCGTGCCACCGACCCCCGGGGTTGGATGGACCGGAGCAGGCCTGCGGCGGTGAGCGCACGCAGCGAGTCGTAGACGGTCTGGTGCGAGACCGCGGACAGCCTGGAGCGCACGGCGCGGATGATCGAGTCCGTATCGGCGTGCGGATGGTCGTGGACCGCCCGCAGGACCGCCACCCGCGGGGCGGTGACGCGGAGGGACGCTCCCTGCAGCAACTGCTGGAATTCCGTGTCCGTCGGCACGTCCGAAAGTGTTCTCCGTTGTCTGGAATCGGTCAAGCATATGACCGGCCTCGTGTTTAGGGCCGGGAATCCGCGGTACCGCCACCAGCAGAACGGTCACCCCCGACACCGCGGGCGGCGGCCTGCTGCTCATCACGCGTGCGGATCTGCTCGACCGCGTCGGCGATCCGATCGACGAACGCCGCCTCGCCGAGCAAGTGGCGCTGCTCGACACCGATATCCGCCTGCTCGGGGCCTGAGCGGAATCGTCGCCGGACACCGCTGTGGCGGACGCGGACGCCCGGGTCCGCCACAGCATCGACTATCGGGTGCGGCCGGTGACCAGTCCGACCAGTGCCAGCAGCAGCACCGCACCACCGAAGCAGGTCAGGAAGCTGAACAGCAGACCACCACCGGCGACATCGACGCCCAGCACCTTCAGCAGGAACCCGCCGAGCAGACCGCCGACGACGCCGACGACGATATTGAGCACGATGCCCTGCTGGGCATCGGTCTTCATGACTTTGCTGGCGATCCAGCCGGCGATGCCGCCGATGATGATCCAGCCGAGAATTCCCAGTCCGAGCATTGCTGCCTCCGATCGTTTCCGGCCCTGGCGGGCCGTGATTGTGCGTGGATTCTCAGTCCAGGGCGCGGACGTCGGTCGCCTGCGGGCCCCGGTCGCTGTGGTCCATCTCGAACTCGACCTTCTGGTTGTCCTCGAGGGTGCGGAATCCGTCGCCGCGGATCTCGGAGAAGTGAACGAAGATGTCGGCACTGCCCTCGTCGGGCTCGATGAACCCGAACCCCTTCTCCGCGTCGAACCACTTCACAGTGCCTTGAGCCATTGCTTCCCACTCCGTTCGATCGGTACCTCTCGATCGGAGGATGTCCCGGACCGGAATCGGTAAACGGGTCACCACCCACCGATCTTCGGCGACGATGGGCCCACGGTCTGCTCCGTGGTGGCCCGGCGCCGCCGACCGCGAACCGTCACCTCGGGCTCCGCTCTAGGCGAAGCGGGTGGTGAGCTCGGCCGCGATCTCGTAGTGGCGCAGGAGGAAGGAGCGTTCGTCGAGCTTCTTGCGCCGCAGCCAGCCGGTGACCTCGGCGTTGCACTTGCTGGAGTTGCACGATCCGCAGGCGGGGACGACGTTGCCGAGGGTGTAGCGGCCGCCACGCGAGATGGCTTGCACGCAGTCCTTCTGCAGCGAGGTGGCGGGGGAGCCGCAGTAGGCGCACCCACCCCAGGACGTCTTGAGCGCGTCCCACTGCGCGTCGGTGAGGTCATGGGTGACGCGCGCCATCCGCTTCTTGCGCTTGCGCGCGGCGCGCACCTGTCTGCTACCGCCGGTCGGCACCAGGTGAGAATACGTGCCGCGACGGTCGGCGGGTCGCAGGCGGGCACACCGTGTCCGACCCGGCCGCGACGCCGCAGACGGGTGCGGTGGGCTACGAAACGACCTGGGAGCTCAGGTAGTTCAGCAGGAGGGGAACGTCCTCGCCGTAGTCGATGTGGGCTTCGGAGGCGTAGAAGTTGGCCATGTCCACGCCTTGGCGACCCAGTTGGACGAGCTCGTCGACGGTGGCGGGATCGGTGACGCTGAGCAGGGTTCGGGTGGTCGCGTTGAGGTCGGAGCGGATGCCCGCAGCGACGGGGCCGAGCACCGAGCCGGTGAGGTCGGCGCCGGTGGCGGCCAAGGCCGCCAGGTCGGCGGCGGCGGCGAGAGGGTCGTTGCGGTCGAGGGATTCGACCGCACGCCAGAGGATTTCCTGGAGGTGGCCGACGCGCTCGGCGATACCGAGGAGATCGAGGTGGGTCAGGGCGTCGGCGATGACGCTGACGCCCGCGGTCCGGCCGGACGGGTCGACCGCGGCGGCCGCGCGGATGACCTGGGCGACCAGGACCCGGTCTACCCCCGCGGCGGCCTCCACGAAGGGGGCCAAGGCGGCGTTGACGGCCCGTGCGGTCTGATGGGCGCCGCGGATGTCGCCCGCCGCGAGGGACTCCGGCAGACGGGTGAGGTCGTCGACGATGGTCGGCAGGTTCGCCGCGGTGGCGGTCCAGCCGGCGCCCATGGTGACGGCTTGGGCGATCAGACTGCTGGGATCGGCGGTGGCGGGGAGCAAGTTCGCGATCGGGGTGGGATCGCCGCTCAGGACCCGGCCCAGCACGGCCAGGAACGGGGAGGTGGCGGCGTCGAGGGAGCAGTACAGGTCGCCGTCGGCGCACAGCGTGCGAACCCGCTCCGACAGCGCGCCGAAATCACGGCTCCGGGTGCCGGCGATGCCGCGGCCGGGCTGCGGATTGCCCAGGGAGAGTGTGGTGTTCGGATCGCGATGCGGGTCGGCCAGTAGCCCGACCCCGACCACCCGATCGGCGTCGATGGGGCCGTCGCCGTTGCCGATCTCGGTGGCCAGATCGCCGATGCCGTCCGCGCCCTGGCTGTAACCGGCGAGCACGACCCGCGTCGAGCCGCACAGGCCACGCAGCATCTGGCGCAGACGGGATTCCAGGGTGCTCAGGGACTCGGCGTAGCTCAGGCCCTGATCGAAAGCGCTGGCGGCATAGGGGGCGTAGAGCACGGTGATGTCGCGGCCGAACTGCCGTCGCAGGCCGTCGCCGACAGGCCGGAGCATGCCGACGGGCACCTCGGGATCGGCGTCGAGTGTGGTCTCCCAGGTTCCCGGCCCGAGTATCGCGGTGTACGGGGTGCAGGGCTGCGGGCCGGATGTTTCCGCCCGCGCGTCGCCGACCGCCGCGGTCCCGGCCGCGACGACGGCGGCGACCAGCGTCGCGGCGGCGGATCTCGACAACCTGTTCATCGTCCAATTCCTCTGTTGCCGAAGGTGATTCGCGACGGTGCGACAGGTGTTGCAGCGCGCCGGACCGTCGTGGCCAATTCTGGCCGCTCGCCGCGGGTTTCGCCCACACTTTCAGATACAGTTTCATTTCAGATTCGATCCGGGCTGCGCGGTCCGTCGTCGGACCCGTCGACCGACGCCGTCCCCGGCCGGCCGCGCGCCGAGCCGGGGACGGGTCTTCACGGTGGCGCCAGTTCCACCGAGTCTGTGCCGGATCCGGGCGAACCGTCCCACGCTCACCGGCACAGAACGGTAGGCGAGGTACGGGCCGCGGCACTCGTCGCCGGACGACAGACTTGTCGGTGCGGGTTGTGCGCGCGTCACGAATCCGGGCCGGGCGCGACGGATTCGCCCAGGGTCGGCAGGATCGCGAGGGCGACCTGGAGTTCGAGGGTTCCGATATCGGCACTGCGGCCCAGGATCGCCTCCGCCTGCTGCACCCGGTAGCTGACCGTGTTGGGATGCACCAGCAGCCGATCGGCGGCGCGGCGGCGACTGCCGTTCTCCCCGAGGAAGACCGACAGCGTCGTTGCGAGCCGATAGGTGGTCTCGTCGGGTGCGGCCAGGCGGCCGAGCACCCTGGTGACGAACGCGCGTGCGTGCCCTGGGTCGGCCGTGCACAGCGCCGCGACCGCGATCTCGCCGTAGCGAGTCACCGGATCGGCGCGGTGGGCGGCCATGGTGGCGACGCGGCGGGCATGCTCGGCTTCGAGATGACTGCGCCGGAAGCCGTCCAGTCCGTGCGCGGGGCCACCGATCGCCGCTCGCACACCGGGCGGCAGCGCCTGCTGGAGTTCGGTGAAAGCCCTGGGCGAGAAGGATGCACGCGACCCGGACCAGCCTGCGAGAATCAGCGCGCCGAGCGGATGGGTGAGGGTGTTCTCGGCCCCGAGGTGCCGCGCGAGCTCGGCGAAGGCCGCGCCGAGGGTGGTCTGGGCGTCGCAATGCTCCGGGGCGCGGTCGAGCCAGGCCACGGCCGCGAGGTGGTACCGGTTCACCTCGTAGCGCAGGCGAGTCGAGGCGCATGCCGGATCGTGCTCCCGATCGGCGACGATGTCGGCGATCGCCGCCGCCTGTGCGGCCGCGGCGCTGCGCATCCAGCCCTCACGTTCGACTTCGTAGGCGTGTTCGGCCCGGATCATCGCGCCGTCGAGATAGGCGAACAGCCATCCCGTCGCCATCCGCAGCGCGGTCGGCAGTTGGACCGACCCGGGCGCGGTGGCGGTGATGCGGGTGAACATCCACTGCCACATGCCCTCCTGCGCCAGGCGATACAGCCGCATGACCTCGGTGAGCGGAACACCGCGCCACACCCTGGCCCGGATCAGCGCCAGCCCCGGCTCCGGCAGGTCGAAGCGCCGGGGATCGCCGCCGTGCTCGAGTGTGTCGGCCAGCTGGAGCATGTGCGCACTGATGCCGGCCCGGCTAGCCTCGGCCACCTGGTCGTCGGGGAACAGTTCGGGGATCTCGACCCGCATCCGCGCCACCGACGCCGCGGTGAGGTCGGGGGCGCAGCGGCGGATCTCCCGCGCGAGGGGGCGAAGGATGTCTTCCCAAACCTGTCCGGCCGCCTCGTCGTCGGGCGGCAGCCAGCCGCCCGACGACAGTGCCCTCCCGGCCACGCTCATGCGCCCGGCTCCGGGCGCGCAGGCGCTGGTGTGGGTGTCGCCCGTGGTCACACCGCCATCTCTCCTTGTCGATGAGCGGCGCCGCCGGTGGCCGGAGTGCGGCCGTGCTTCATCACCAGTGCGAGCGAAAGGGCCGCCACCGACGCGACCGCGCAGACCCAGAAGCCCAGCCGGTAGCCGTGATCGCCGAACAGGTCGGGCAGCGGGGTCGCCGGTTGGGCTTGCCCGCCGACCGAGACCAGTGCGCTCATGCCGTTGTCGTGCAGCAACGCGGTGACGACGGCCAGGCCGATCGCCACGCCCATGGACTGCATGACGCCGAGCATGCCGAGGCTGATACCCTGCTGCTCCTGCGGCACCGCCTCGACCAGCAGGATCGGCATGCTGGCGTAGTACATCCCGAAGCCGATGCTGAAGATCGAGTTCACGATCAGGAAGGTGGTGGTGGTCAGCGGCAGCAGCGCGAACGCGATGCCGGCACCGGCGAAGACGACCAGGGCGACGACCAGCGGCAGCCGGGCACCGATCCGCTTGGCCAGCAGGCCCGCCACCGCGCCGAAGACCATCGTGATCATCGAACCGATCAGGGCGATCCGGATGGCGAACTCGAGCAGGGAGTATCCGCTGCCGTAGCTGTATCCCGGATCGAGGGCCACTTGCACCGCCTCGGGCGGCAACGCCTGACCGGTCAGGCCCTGGATCTCGGCCAGCGCCGCCTGCCGCACACCGGCCACGACCGTCGACTCCGGCGGGGTCTGCGCCATATAGGCGATGGCATAGGAGACGATGCCGATCTGCAGCGATGCCAGGAGCGCCCCGCCCAGGACCAGTGCGACACGCGGATGGAAGAGCAGCCGCATGTCCATGATCGGTGTCGTCACGCGCTTTTCGACGACAACGAACAGCACCAGCAGCGCGATGCCGGCGATCAACCAGGACACCGTGGTCGGCTTCGCCCATCCCCAGTCGTGGCCCTTGTCGACGTAGATCAGGGTGAGCGCGGCGCCGCCGGAGAGCAACGCCGCGCCGACGACGTCGATCCGCTCGGCGACCCGCAGCTTGGACTCGGGCACGAGGAACCACACCAGTGGCATCATCGCCAGGGTGAACGCGGCCAGTACCCAGAAGATGGCGCGCCAGCTGTGGTTGTCGACCAGGTAGCCGCCCAGGATCGGGCCCGCGATGGAGGCGACACCGAAGCCCGTCGCGGTGAGTCCGAGCGCGAGCGGAACCATGGCGCGCGGCATCAGGTCCCGGATGAGGCCGTAGGCGATCACCGCGGTGGCGATGGCGGTGGCCTGCAGGCAGCGGCCGAGAAGGAAGACGGCCCAGTTCGAGGTGGTCGCGTCGAGCACACAGCCGATGACGAACAGGGCACCGCAGATGAGGAACATCCGCTTCTTGCCCCACACGTCACTCATCTTGCCGATCAACGGAGACGCGGCCGCTCCGATCAACCCGAAAACGATGATGGCCCAGTTGATGTCGGCCCCGACACCGGGGAAGCTCGGCGCGATCTTCTGCAGTGCCGCCGCGACGATCGTGTACTGCATCGGGGCGATCTCGGAGAACAGGACGATCACGGCGAGCACCGTGAGAATCCTTGTGCGCGAGGCGCTGTCGAGTCGTCCGGTGTCGTTGTCGTCGTCTTTGTCGAGTTGCGAGGTACTGGTGGACATGGCCAGGCTCCGTTGTTCGGTCGAATGGTCGAGCAAGTCGGGTCAGTAGATGTGGGCGGTGTGCGGGAGATCGGCAACCGAGGTGCCTACCTGCACGACGAACTCGCCGGGCTCGCTCTCCCAGCCGGTGGGTCCCCAATGCTGGAAGGCGCGATCGGGCAGGGGGATCGCAACGGTCCGGGAATCGCCGGGAGCCAGGGTGACTGCGGTGAAACCGGCAAGCCAGCGGACCGGTCGGTCCACGGCGCTGTCCGGGCGCGAGAGATAGACCTGAACGACCTGTTTGCCGTCGCGATCTCCGGTGTTGGTCACCGTGATCGACACGGTGCGCCCTGCCACGACGAGGTCGTCGGTCGACCACGTCGTATAGCCGAGGCCGTGGCCGAAGGGGTAGGCGGGTTCGGTGCCCGCCCGCAGCCACGCGCGATAGCCGATGTGGATGCCCTCGGTGTAGTCGAGGACGCCGTTGACCGGCGTGGTGTTCAGGACCGGGACGTCGGCCATGGTCTTGGGCCAGGTGGTCGGCAGCCGGCCGCCGGGTTCGGCGGTGCCGGTGAGCACATCGGCCAGTGCCGCGCCGAACTCCTGGCCGGGGAACCAGGACAGCAGCACGGCGGCGACGTCGTCGCGCCACGGCATCTCCACCGGTGCGCCGGAATTCACCACGACGACGGTGCGCGGGTTCACCGCGGCGACGGCGGCGACGAGCTCGTCCTGCCGGCCGGGCAGCCGCAGCGAGGTGCGGTCGACACCTTCGCTCTCGATCTGCTCGGTGGTGCCGACCACGACCACGGCCACCCCGGCCGCGCGCGCCAGTTCGACAGCGGCCGCGAACTCCTCCTCGTCGTCGCGCTGGGGACGCCGGACGCCGAGGGTGGCGCCGAGGATGATCCCGAGGCCGGGCATGGCCTCTTCGATGCTCGTCACGAGCCGCACCTCGACCTCGTCGCCGACGGCGAGGGTTCGGGTCACGTGACGCTGGGGCGGGTCGAGCAGCGCCGCGGCCGGATCGCCGGAATCCAGCGGCACGTTCTCGTCCAGCACGGTCTCGCCGTCGAGGTCGAGCCGGATGTGGCCGACGCCGCCGAAACCGATCTGCCAGTCACCTGCCCTGTCGGCGCGCAGGCGGGTGCGCATCTCGACCGTGTTCGACTGCGCCGCCAGCGGTTCACCGAGCAGCACGAGGCGGCTGGTGGTGCGGTGCTGGGTGCCGAGCACGGTGTCGTCTTTCAGGAACCGCGCGGACAGGCCCGGTTCGCCGGTCTCGGGATCGGTCATGATCGCCACCGGGGCCGGAATCAGATCCTCGGACAGGTGAACGCCCGCGGTGTGGGTCAGTGGCAGGCGGCCGGTCAGGCCTTCCACCGGGGTGGTGGTGTGGCCTGGGATCACGGTCGCGCTGCCGCCGCCGAGGAAGCGGGGTTCGCCCGCCGACGGACCGAGCAGCGCGATGTTCGTCTCCGGCCCCAGTGGCAGGACACCGTCGTTGCGCACCAAGACCATGGCCTGCGCGGCGACCCGGCGGACCAGATCCTGTGCTTGCGCGTCGGTGAAAACCGTTGTGGGTTGCGGTGTTCCGTCCAGAGCGCCGACGCGCTCGGCGAAGCGGAGGATGCGGCGCACCTTGTCGTCGATGGCCGACTCGGCGATCTCGCCCGCGCGCACGGCGGCGGCCAGCGGCTCACCCCACAGGTACGGCGGGCCGGGCATACACAGGTCGGTGCCCTGCGCCGCGCTCTCGGTGGTGCGCACGGCAGTCCAGTCCGAGACCACCACGCCGTCGAATCCCCAAGTGCCCTTGAGTGGTTCGTCGAGCAGCGGATTCTCGGTCATGGTGGTGCCGTTGACGGCGTTGTACGCGTCCATGATCATCCACGCGCCCGCCTCGACGGTGCGTTCGAACGGGTAGAGGTAGAGCTCACGCAGTGCCCGATCGTCGACGCGGACGTCGACGGTGAAGCGCTCGGTCTCGGAATCGTTGGCCACGTAGTGTTTCGGGCACGCGCTGACGCCGTGCGCCTGCACCGCCCGCACGTAGGCGTCGGCCATCTCGGCGGTGAGGAGCGGGTCTTCGGAGAAACACTCGAAATGTCTGCCGCCCAGCGGGGAACGATGCAGGTTCATCGTCGGGCCGAGGACTGCGTAGACGTCCTTGCGGCGTGCCTCGGCGGCGATCAGGGCGCCGATCTCGCTGAGCACCGCCGGGTCCCAGGTCGCGGCGACCGCGGTGCCGGAGGGCAGGCTCATCGACGGGTCGCGTTCGTCCCAGTTCTCGCCGCGCACACCGGAGGGGCCGTCGGAGACCGGCATCTCGGCGAGTCCGAGCGCGGGGTCACCGGCCATCCGGAACAGGCTCGCACCGGAGATCAGGCGGAGCTTGCCGTCCAGATCCAGTTCGGTGAGTAGTTCCTCGAGGTGGTCTTGCATGAAAGACGCAGCCTTTCCTAGGTCAGCGGGTGATGGTGCTGGCTTGATCGGACCAGTGGGGGTTGTGCAGTATTTCGCCGGTCTCGGTGAGGAACGCGGCGCGAGCGGCGGAATCGCCGCGCAGTCGGTCCATGAACCAGGCGGTGACGTAGCCGAGGTAGCGGTAGACGCCCTCGGTGCAGCTGTAATTCGTGCAGTGCGGCTGGCCCTGGACGTCGTTGTGCTGGGCGCCGACCACCGCGGCGCGGGCTTTGGGCAGTCCGGCGGGCAGCGCGTCGTAGTACGCCTGCATCGACTGCATCCCGATCAGCTGCGGCGGGAGTTGCTGCGTCGAGGGCGAGGCGCCGTCGGCCGTGCCGTTGACCAGCAGCACCGAGCCCGAGGTCACCGCGGTGGGGTCGACGCAGGGGCTCTGGCCGTCGACGGTCGGCAGTGACCCGCAGGCCGCCGACCACGGCATCTCGAGCGTCAGCGCGGTATCGACGGCGCCGCCGCCGCGGGCGAGCGCGTTGATCGCGCCGAGGCCGCCCTGCGAATGCCCCGCCGCGCCCACAGCGGTGATGTCGATCTTGCCGTGGAAGATGCCGGTCTGGTCGCTGTTCTGCTGAGCCAGGTACCGCACCGCGTCGAGCAGTTGCACGCCGGTGCCGGTGTCGGTGCGGTCGGCGGCGATCACCACGAATCCCCAGGACGCCAGATGCGCGAGCAGATACGCGTATTCGCGCGGGTGAGCCAGGGTGCCGTTGCCCCAGGTGATGACCGGGTGCACGACGCCGCCGGCGCCGAGGTCGGCCGGGTACCAGATGTCGTAGCTGTCGCCGGTCGATGTGCAGCAGTCGATACCGGTCCGCTCGGTCACGGCCCACGGGCCCGGCGCGTAGTAGGTGGCTTCGACGGGGGCGGTGGGTCGGTAGGGCGGCGCCGCCCCCGCCGGGGTCACCCCGGTCGCGGCGGCGACCAGTAGCGCGAGGGAGATCAGCGCGACCCGCGCGCCAGTGCGCGGGCGCCGACCGGACAAGACAGTTCTATTGCTCACGATCTCGGACGATAGGGAGATCCACGGGCCGGACCACGTGGTCAGCGCCGTCTTGCAGACTGTTTGCAGACACCCCGCGCGGGGGAACACCGGCGACGTATTCTCGACACCGATGAACGAGTCGGCCCGCAGTGTCGCGGACCTCGCATGAGCGAGGTCGGCTCCGCGTTGCGTGCGGCGCGCACCGCCGCGGGGATCAGCCTGCAGGGGATGGCCGCGCGCACGAACTATTCCAAGCCGTACCTCGGTCAGCTCGAGACCGGGGCCCGGGTGGTGCGTGCCGAACACGTGGCCGCCTACGAGTCTGCACTGGACACCTCGCTGACTGCTCTGCACGACCGGCTGACCGTCGAGTCGGTCAGCGAACTGGACGATCTGCCCACGCAGCTGTCGTCGCTGCTGCTACCGCCACACGGCGCGCACGGCCGTGGCCAGCACCCCGCCTTCGCCGCGACCGAGCTGGCGGCCGCCGAACAGCTCGTGACGTGGGCGCGAGGCAGGCAATGGAGCGACGGGCAGGCGCCGCGCCACGCGGTCACGGCCTGGCTGGCCGCGAATCTGCCACGGTTGCAGCAACTCTCGGCTGCACAGCGGCACGGTCGCGCCCTGCGGATCGGTGCGGAACTGGCCGATATCGCCGCCGCCATGAGCTGGGACGTGGAGGACATCGTCGCGGCCCGCCGCTACTCGGTGGCCGCCGCTCGGCTGGCCCACGCCGCGGGCGACACGGTGCTGACGGCTGCGATCCTCACCGAGTCGACGTGGCAGTTGCTCGACAGCGGCAGCCCGGCGGAGGCACTGGAGATCGCCCAGCTCGCCCAGTATCTGGCGCGCCGCACGGCGACGCCGCTGCTGCGCGTGGCGCTGGCCGAGCTGGAGGCCTACGCGCACGGCATTCTCGGTGAACAGGCGGCGTTTCAGCGCGCGATCGTCGTCGCCGCGGAATGCCGTGGCGAAGCCGCGGCGACCGCGTCCGCCGATCACCCCGCCGACCGCAGCCTGATCGCGGCCACCATCGGCATGCTCCTCGGCCCGCGTCGGGACTGGCCGGGGCCGGGCCAGCAGTCGCGGCTACTCGGAAACAGCTACCGGCAGCTCATCGCGACCCGGCCGGATCTGGCCCGGATCGCCTTCGGCGACGTCCACCCACCGGTGCCGCGGGAATTCCTGACACCGGCGATGACCGCGATTTCCTCGGCTCGTCTGCAGTTGATGCTCGGCGATCCAGAACAGGCGGTCGAGCAGGTCGAACTGGCGTTGTCGTTCGAGGGCAACCCGACCGGCCGCACTGCGGCCCGGCTGTCCGACTTCTGGCACGAGTCGGTGGAGTTCGCCGCGGTTCCGGCGGTGAGCGACGTCCGCGGCGCGATCCACGACATGGTCGGGCTCGGCTGAGCTCAGCCGGTGGCTGCCGTGCCGCGCCTGCCGAGCAGCAGACCGATGAGCCCGGACTCCTGGCTCTGCGTGCTGATCATGTCGCGCGCCGCCTGTTCGACCGGGCCGCCGGTGGACAATTCGTCGAAGGTCTGGGCCATGGCCACCCCGCCCTGGTGGTGCCGATACATCAGACGCAGGAACTTCGTTTCCGCCTCCGCGCCGTGGGCCTGGGCGAGAGCGTCGAGGTCGGCCTGGGTGGCCATGCCGGGCATCGTGGCCGACACGGCGTGGTGATGGCCGGTCGGCATCCACGACATCGGGTGCGGGTTGGTCGGGGTCACCGCGGCCAACCGGAGCCAGCCGAGCATCATGCCGATCTCCAGACGCTGGGCGGCGGCGATCTGATCGGCCAGCTGCCGCACCGTGGGATCGACGTCGGCGGCGAGACGGTCGACCATCATCAGCGCCTGCTGATGGTGTCCGGTCATGTCCTGCACGAAGCCGATCTCGGTCGGGGTCAACACCGGTGTGGCCGTGACGTTCTCGGAGACCACCAGCGGTCGCAGAGCTGCCCCGAGCACCAGCAGGAGCAGGATCGAGGCGGCCACTGCGGCGCCGAGGGTCACCCGTCGACTCATGCGCCGACCGTCGTGTGCTGGTCGGCGGGCGGGAGGTACACCTCGGGCGACAACTCCAGGGTGAGCAGGCCGTTGTCGGCACAGGCCGCCCACAGCTGATTGCCACGCCATTCGGGGGCCGAGAAGCACCAGTCGGTGGACAGATCGCCGAAGGCCACCTCGCCGGTACGCGAGCCGATCGCCTGCTCCGGATCGAAGGCGCCCGACTCGACGGCCTGCAGGACCGAGGGCGCGCTGAGCAGCGGGACGCCGATGATCGAAGCGAGGGCATGCGGGGAGTTCCACAGCTCACTGTTCTGGCCGGTACGCGCGGGTGGGTTGTAGTACGCGATCTCGCGCACCCGGAGCGGGTCGCGCACATCGAACACCCGGATGCCCGAGGAGATCCAGCCACACGCGAGCGCGGTGGGGTTCACCGGCCGGTCGGCGGAGCAGTAGTGGGCGTCGTAGGCGAACAGCGAGCCGCCCATGCTGGAGGCCATCGCGCTGTCGCGGTGCTGGGACAGATTGATCTCCAGCTTGATCGTGTTCACCACGCGCGGGTGGGTGTCGTCGGAGATGTCGATGAGTTTGACACCGCCGGAGCCCGCCTCGTCCGCGGTGAACAGAAACGGCACGCCGTTGTAGGTGACGGGCACGTTCTGCTGGGTCGCCCAGCCGTCGGTCCAGGTCAGCTGGGAGATGATCGGCACCTGCGGGTCGGGGTCGCGTCGCTGGACCGCGGAGGTGTCCAGGATGGTCAGCCCGCCCATGTTGTTCGCCAGATACAGGCGGTTGCCGTCGGCACGCAGGCCCATGCCGTGCATGGACTGACCCGGCATGCCCTGCCAGATCACGCGGGGGTCGGCCGGATCGGTCAGGTCGACGGCGCTGACGATGCCGGGGATGACGCCCGAGGCCCAGTAGGTGCGGCCGTCCGGGGAGAAGCCGCCTTCGTGCGCCGTGATCTGCACCGGCAGACGCAGGTCGGTGCCGGGGCCCGGGTTGAGCAGGCGCGGGTGCGCGCAGTCGGAGATGTCGTAGACCGAGATCAGCCCGGCGCCGGTGAAAGCGGGAACGCCGGTGCCGACCAGCAGCTTTCGCGCCGCGTTGACCTTGAGGCTCTCCCAGGTCCCGGCCAGCATGGCCGGCTCGGTGAGCGTTGCGGTGAGCACCGGGTTCGCCGGATCGGCGACGTCGATCACCTGCACGCCCTGGGCGGGCCCGAGTACATTGCCGGGGAAGAAGCTGCCCAGGTAGACGCAGTGGTCGAACTGCGTCGAGGTGATTCCGGCGCCGCGCCCCGCGTAGCCGCCGATGCGGCTGATATTGCATCGGTAGCCCTGGGTGCTGCGGCCGCTGTCGCGGTCGGCGGCGGGCACGTCGCCCTGCAGGCCGGGTTCCGGGAGCGCATCGCCCGCGCAGCTCGCCCGGGCGACGGCGGTATCGGCGATCGTGCGGGTCTCCAGGACGACCCCGGTGGTGTCGGGCTGTGCGAGGCCGGTGGTGGTGGGAATCAGCAGTACGGCCGCCACGGCGATGAGCAGGCGGCGATAGGGAGTTCTCATGTCGTACTTTCGTGGTGGATGGCCAGGGTGACCAGGGCGTCGGCGGTCTGGCGGCAGAATCGCTCGCCGTCCTCGTCGCCGCGGGTGAGAGCGCGCAGCAGCGTTGCGCCGCGCAGGAATTCGAAGAGCAGATCGGGATCGCAGGTGGGGGAGACCTGGCCGGACTCGATCGCCGCGTCGATGGTGGCGCGTAGCGCGACCCGCGCCAAACCTTCGCCGCGCTCACGCAGCCGCTGGTAACTCTGCTCGTCGTCGTGATAGGCCGAGAGCAAGCCGGGAATGCCCGAGCGTGCCGCGGGGTGGGTGGCGGCGGCGAAGAACAACCGGGTCCAGGCCAGTAGATCGGCGCCGATGTCACCGGTGGGCTGTGGGACGACGCCGGTCTCGAGCGCGAAGATCGCGTCCTCGACAAGGTGGATCTTGTTGGGCCAGCGGCGGTAGATCGAGGTGGCGACGACCCCGGCCCGGCGCGCGACGCCCTGGATGGTGGTGGCCTGAAAACCTTGCTCCACCAGCAATTCCTGGGTGGCTCGCAGCACTTGGGCATCCAGCTGCGGGTCGCGGGGGCGGCCCGGCCCCGATCGAGCCTCGCGGCGTTCACTCACCGTTGTTCACTCCTCCGTCGGCTGGGCAGAGCGTAGCCGAGATCGGATCTTTTTAAAAACGCGTCATGGTGTATTCAAATTAGCTAACTTGAAACCTGTTCCACCCCACATTCGCGAAGGAAAGCCCATGCTGACTCCCCAGGACGAGCTGCTCTGCCATCAGTTGCCGACCACGTTCGACCACGTCGTCCAGAGCGATTTGCGCTGGACCGAGCGCATCGTGCTCTACGGCTTCGACACCACCGGCCGGGTCAGCGTCATGACCGGCATGGCCCGCTACCCCAACCGCAACGTCATGGACGCCTACGCGATGGTCACCATCGACGGCACAGCGCACGTGGCGCGCCTGTCGCGCGAGATCGGCGGCAGGTACGACGACCTGGGCGCCTGGCAGGTCGGCCCCTACCGCTACGAGATCACCGAGCCGCTGCGCGGGGTGCGCGCCAGCCTCGGCGACAACGACCACGGGGTGCGCCTCGAGCTGAACTTCGCCGGACAGTTCCCCGCCTACGAGCAGGAGCCTGCCTTCTTCCGCAGCCGCGGGCGGGTCCGCGAGGACGCGCGACGCTACTACCAGAACGGTGCGGTCACCGGCTGGCTCGAGGTCGACGGCGAACGCATCGAGATCGATCCGAGGACCTGGTGGTTCGGTCGCGACCATTCGTGGGGCACCCGGCACGGTGGTGGCGGCGGCAGTCTGGGCGAGGGGAGCGGCTTGCAGCCGTCCGAAATCCCCGACGGTGTCCTGTATTTCATGGGCATCTTCCAGTTCGACGACGAGTTGGTGCACTTCGCCCAGCGTGAGACCGCCGACGGGCAGCGCTGGCACTTCGAAGGCTCCATCCAGCAGCCCATCGAAGCGCAGGCACCGGTCGTGCCGATCGTCGGTGTCACCCACGACCTGAAGTTCCGCGACGACTTCCGGATCGTCACCGAGGGAACGTTCACGACGAATGCCGCCGACGGCAGCGTCCGTACCTTCTCCGTGACCGCGCTGCATGATTTCTGGCCCGGTCTGGCCGGCTACGACATGTACCGCGGCTACGCCTCGGGCATCTGGAAGGGCGAGTCCTACAGTGACGGCTTCACCGTCGACCTGGACGACACCGACGAACTGCGTCAGGTCAGCATGCTCACCGAGACCTTCTGCAAGGTCGAGAGCAGCGACGGAAAGGTCGGTTACGGCCTGGTCGAGATGGTGTTCATGGGGCGCAACGCCCGGTACGGATACGAGGGCTACTGATGACCGCGCGACCCGCGGCAGAAGATCTGCCGACCGCAGTCGGTCCCGTGGTGTGCGCCGGAATTCCCGGTGCGAACGCCGCCGAGGTGACGAACTGGTCGGCCAGCCCGCGCGGGTTGGCGACCGAGACCTTCCTGTTCGATCTGGAACGCGACGACGCCGAGCCCGTGTCGCTGGTGCTGCGCCGCCCGCCCGAGGTGGCGTTGTTTCCCGACTACGACCTGCTGCGACAGGTATTGGTCATGCGTAGACTCGCCGGCACCGCGATCCCGGTGCCCATCGTCCGCTGGCTGGATCGGGGCACCGAGGCCCTCGGCAGTCCGTACTTCGTGATGGACCGGATCGAGGGCAGCGCGCCCGGTGACCTGCCGTCCTATCATTCGGCCGGGCTCTACTTCGAGGCCGAGCCCGCCGACCGGGCCACGATGTGGTGGGGCTGCGTCGACACCATCGCCGAGATCCACCAGCTCGACTGGCGCACCTTGAGTCTGGACTTCCTGGCGTTTCCGGAATTCGGGACGGCGCCGCTCGAGCAGATGATCGGCTATGTCGATGCCGCGCTCGGCTGGGCCTCGACCACTCAGCCGCCCGCGCTGCGCCGGGCCGTGGACTGGCTGCGCGCCCATCTGTACGAACCCGAGCACGTCACGCTGTGCTGGGGTGACGCCCGCATGTCGAACATCCTCTACGACAACGAATTCCGGGTCACCGGCGTGCTCGACTGGGAAATCGCCTACCTCGGCGACCATGAGGCCGACCTCGCCTGGATGCTGTTCCTGGACTGGGCGTGTTCGGAATTCCAGAACACCGAACGACTTCCGGGTACGCCGACCCGGGAGGAGACCATCGCGCGCTACGAGGAGCGCAGTGGGATGAAGGTGCGCAACCTGCGCTACAACGAGGTATTGGCGGCGGTCCTGCTCAGTATTCCGCTGCTGCGGATGGCGCACCGGCTCCAGCTGCCGCCGGAGGTCGACGTCACCGCGTTCTGCGCTCAGCGGATCGAGCAGTTGCTGGCCGAGGGCTAGGGTCAGGTGTGGGCACGGGTCGCGGCGGCTCCGAATAACATTACAGTCTAGTATGTAATAGTGACTTCGGAGACCTCGCCGCGCCCCGGCCGTCCGCGCGACGCCGACAAGGACCTCGCCGTGCTCATCGCGGCCAGGCAGCTGCTGGCCGAGGTGGGTTATCCGCAGACCACGGTCGTGGCGATCGCCAAGCGTGCCGGGGTGAATTCGCCGGCCATCTACCGGCGCTGGCCGACTCGGCAGGCCCTGCTGGAGGAGGCCATTCACGGTCCGGGCGCGTACGCGCCGCCCGAGCCGACCGGCGACCTGCGCGCCGACCTGGCGACCTGGGTGCGCATCTTCCTCGCGCGCGCGGACAGTCCCGCCGCGCGCGCGGGGGTGCCCGGCCTGCTGGCGGATTCGCAGACCGAGGAGGCGCGGCGGCGGCTGCTGGCGATCGGGGCCCCGGTGCGCAAGGCGTTCGCCGAGTTGCTCGCGGGCGCGGTCGACGACGGCCGGATCCCGCCCGGCGCCGAGGCCGAACTCGTCTTCGAGATACTCGCGGGGACAACGACATTCCACGCACTGTCGCGGGGCGGCGAACAGGCCGACCTGTTCGTGTCGCGGATGGCCGACGCGCTGTACGCGCTGGTGTCCGCGGGCTGACCGGCGGCGGGGGAATGTGTGACTCACTGCACCCGTCTAATAACGTTACATGCTATTATGTAATTATGATCGCAGTGCTTCCGCAGTTCGCGGCGGATCGATGAAGGTCGATCTCCAGTTGAACGGTCGTCCCGACGAAGCCGTCTCGCGGGCAGCCGAATTGATCGCGTGCGGCGCCGATGGTCTGTTCACCTTCGAGGGGCCCCACGACGTGTTCCTGCCGCTGACCCTGGCGGCAACCGGTGCCGAACCGGTCGACCTGATGACCAACGTCGCCATCGCCCTGCCGCGCAGCCCGATGCACCTGGCGCACACGGCCTACGACCTGCACCTGCTCAGCCGGGGCCGGTTCCGGCTGGGCCTGGGCTCGCAGACTCGCGCGCACATCGACAAGCGGTACGGCGGCCAGTGGTCCCGGCCCGCGGCGCGGATGCGCGAGGTCGTCCTGGCGGTCAAGGCCATCCTCGGTTCCTGGCAGGACGGCACCCCCTTGCGCTTCGAGGGTGAATTCACCCGGCACACCCTGATGCCGCCCACCTTCGTTCCCGGTCCCAATCCCTATGGCGTGCCCGAGATCTGCCTGGGTGCGCTCGGCCCGATCATGACCAGAACCGCGGCCGAGGTGGCTGACGGACTGCTGGTCATGCCGTTCAACAGCGCCCGCCATTTCGCCGAGCGCACCGTGCCCGCTATTCGGGAAGGACTCGCCCGCGCCGGTCGCGACGCTGCCGACCTGGCGATCTATCCCCAGGTGATCGTCGCGATGGGCCGGACCGCCGGCGAACTCGAGGCCGCCGCCGTCGGCGTTCGCCGGCTGCTCGCCTTCTACGGGTCGACGCCCGCCTACCGGCCGGTCCTCGAGGTGGAGGGCTGGGGTGAGCTCCAACCCGCGCTGAACGCGCTGTCCAAGCGCGGGGAGGTCACGGCCATGACCGAACTGATCGATCACCGGATGCTGCGGACGCTCGCCGTCTACGGCACCCCCGAGGAGTGCGCCGCCGAGATCGTGGCGCGCTTCGGTGCGGTCGCCGAGCGGATCTGCTGCTATTTCCCGGGATATCCCGTCGCCGACGCACACATCCGGGACCTGGTCACCGCATTGCAGGTCGCATGAACGAGGTCGAGATCGATATCGCCGACGGTGTCGCGGTGGTGACCTTGAACCGGCCGCAACGCCGCAATGCTTTCACCGCCACGATGGGTCGCGCGCTGGGCCGGGCCTACCGCGAGCTGGACGCCGACGACACGGTCCGGGTCATCCTCCTGACCGGTACCGCCCCCGCCTTCTGCGCCGGAGCGGATCTGGGTGGCGGAGCGGCGACCTTCGACCGGCCCGACCGTGCCGCCTTTTCCGCCTCCCCGGTCGACCCGCCTGCCTTCGCCCTGCGGAAACCGGTGATCGCCGCGGTGAACGGGCACGCCATCGGCATCGGGCTGACCTTGGCGATGCAAGCCGATATCCGCCTGGTCGCTGCCGACGCCCGCTACGCCATTCCGCAGGTGCGCCTCGGTGTCGTGCCCGACGCGGTGGCGCATTGGACCGTGGCCAAGGTGGCGGGTCTGTCGGTCGCGGCCGACATCCTGTTGTCGGGGCGGACGATCGACGGCGCCGAGGCGGTGCGGCTCGGCCTCGCCACCCGCAGCCTGCCCACCGCCGATGTCCTGCCCGCCGCCCGCGCGATGGCCACCGACATGGCCACCAACGTCGCGCCGATGTCGGCGGCATTGAGCAAAAGGCTGCTGTGGGACACCGCGATCCACGGCTACGACCCCACCCGCGTCGCCGACCTCGAAACCGAACTGCACCTGCGGGTGATGGGTAGTCCCGACGCCACGGAGGGGATGCGCGCCCGGCTCGATCACCGCACGCCGGTGTGGTCTGCCCGGCTGTCGACCGACTGGCAGGACTTGCCGCGGTCGTGACCTTCCGGTCGCACTCGACAGGGCGAGCGGAGCTGCACCGGCCTGTGCTCGTCCGGTCGTAGACCCTCTTGTCCGTTCCTCTCGACACCACGCGGTGCCGTCGAAATCCACACAGGTACTCGCTGTTTCAGCCCCCAGGAGTTTCCGATGTCCCTCGCCGTAGACGCAGACCAGCAGGCACTGGCGGAATCGGTCGCCGCGTTCGCGCGCAAGATCGCCCCGCTGGCGCAGACGCGCGAGCACCTGTCCGACTATACGGCCGGGACCATGCCTGCCGAGGCATGGACGGCATTGTGCGAGCAGGGCTTACACGCGCTGCACCTGCCCGCGACCTACGGCGGCGACGACTGTGGACTGGCCACACTCACGGTCGCCGTCGAGCAACTGAGCACAACGCTGTTTCCCGGGCCCTACCTGCCGACCGTGACCGCTAGCGCGCTCGCCATGGCCGCGGCTGACGCCCAGGCCCTGCTGGCCGACTTCGGCGCGGGGATGACCGGAGCGGTCGCCACCGGCCCCGACCTGCGTGCCACTCGCGACGGCGACGGCTGGGTGGTATCGGGAACCTCCGATCCGGCCATCGGTCTGCCCGGCGCCGAACGCGTGGTGGTGCGCGCCGCCATCGACGGCGATCCGGAAGCGAGCGTGTGGTTCTGGCTCGACTCCGTTGACGTGGTCGCCTCCGGCACTACCGACCCCGTTGAGGTCCCCGCGGTTCAGCTGACTACCGCCGAAGCCGTCGACCTCACCCGATCGCTCGGGCGCGCTGCGTTCGAGGCCTACCGCGTGGATCCGGCACGGGTCCTCGGTGGCATCGACCCTGCCGTCGCGCAGCTGTGGACGACCACACTGGCCGCCGCGGAAGCGACCGGAATCTGCCGGTGGTGTCTGGACACCACCGTCGACTACGTCCGTGTCCGACACCAGTTCGGTCGTCCGATCGGCAGTTTCCAAGCGGTGCAGCACAAGACGGCGTTCATGTTGGTCCGGGCCGAGGTGACGAGCGCGGTGACCTGGGACGCGGCCCGCGCCGAGAGTCAACCGGCCGAGCAGCGACTCCTCGCCGCGGCGAGCGCCGCGCTGACCGCGCTGCCCGCCGCCATCGACCAGGCGGTCGATTGCGTGAGTCTGCTCGGCGGCATCGGATTCACCTGGGAACACGACGCCCACCTGTACTGGCGGCGCGCGATCGCCCTGGCCGCCACGGTCGGCGGTGAAGACGCGGCGGCTCGCGAGCTGGGGGAGCGGTGCCTGCGCGCCGAGCGTGACTTCGCCTTCGTCACCGCCGAGACATTGCCGGCCCTGCGCGCCACGGTCGGCGCCGTCCTCGACGAAGTCCGCACGCTACCCGACGACGAAATCGCCACGGCGGGTTGGGCTCCCGCGCGAGGAGCGGCCCGCCGGGCCCGGTTGGCCGCCGCCGGCTTGGTCGCCCCGCACTACCCGCCGCCGTACGGGCTCGGCGCAGGCCCGGCCGATCAGGCCGTGATCGCCGAGGAATTCGCGCGCCGCGACCTGACCCAGCCCGAACTCGGCATCGGCGGCTGGGTGCTCCCCACGCTGATCGAACACGGTGACGACGAGCAGCGCGCGCGGTTCGTCACCGATACCCTGCTCGGCAAGATCATCTGGTGTCAGCTGTTCTCCGAGCCGGGCGCGGGATCGGACCTGGCCGGGCTGTCCACCGGCGCACGCAAGGTGGATGGCGGATGGATGATCACCGGGCAGAAGGTGTGGAATTCCCAAGCGGTGGAGGCGGACTGGGCCGTGTGCCTGGCCCGCACCGACGCCACCGTGCCCAAGCACGCGGGCCTGACGTACTTCCTGATCCCGATGGACGCCGACGGCGTCGACGTTCGTCCGCTCCGGCAGGCCACCGGGATCTGGGAATTCAACGAGGTCTTCCTCGACGAGGTCTTCGTGCCCGACACTCAGGTGGTCGCGAACCCCGGTGATGGGTGGCGGATCGCGGTCACCACCCTGTCCAACGAACGACTCGCCATGGGCTCGGCCACCTTCGGCCACGGCTCGAGCACCCTGGTGCGCCGCCTGCTGGAATCCGGCGATCACGCAGGCACCCGCGACGACGCCGTGTGCGTGCTCGGCCGCAACACCGCGCTCGAGCTCTCGGTCGCCGCGCTGAACCTGCGCAACGCCGTGATCAGGATGAACGGCAGCGCTGTCGGCGCAGGCGCGGGCGACAGCGTCCGCAAGGTCTGGCATGCCATCGCCCAGCGCGACGCCTCCCGCGCGCTGGTCTCGGTCCTGGGCCCCCGCGCCGCCGTCGGCGCCCCCGAACAGCCCTACACCTTCGACTTCCTCGGCCTGCCTGCCATCCTCTTCGGTGGCGGCACCATCGAGATCCAGCTGGATATCATCGCCCGCCGCGTGCTGAGTCTGCCCCGATGACAGGGCGTTTCGGCGACGGACCGCTACGCGTGGAGGTCGTGGCCGACGGGCTCGGCTTCGTCGAAGGCCCGGCCGTCCTCCCGGACGGCCGGATCGCGCTGGTCTCGATGAGCCGGGGCAGCGTCTTGATCCTGGACCCTGATGGCACCGTCGCTGCCGAGCATCACACCGGCGGCGGCCCCAACGGCCTCGCCGTCGGCGCCGACGGCGCACTGTACGTCGCGCAGAACGGCGGTCGCTTCGCGGCGCGCAGCACCGCCGCACCGGGCATCCAGGTCATCCGCGACGGCCGCGTCGACTACGCATTCCGTGGCCTGGAATCACCGAACGACCTGGTCTTCGGACCCGACGGCCGACTGTGGGTCACCGACTCCCGCGCCGACGCCGACTTCCGGCGCCCGGAATCCATATCCCCGGGCCAGGTCTGGGCCATCGACCTCGACACCGGGCGACCCGAGCTGATGGCGCAAGGCCCGATCTTCGTCAACGGTATCGGCATCAGCCCCGACCATCACACCCTCTACGTCACCGAAACAGTGCACGCCCACATCACCGCGTACCCCCTCGTCGCAGGCGCCCTCGAACACGCCCGCATCCTCGCCACCCTCCCGGCCGCGCATCCCGACGGACTCGCCGTAGACCCCACCGGTCGCCTCTGGATCGCCACCACCACCGCAGACCGCATCGACGTCCTCACCCCCGAAGGCCTCCCCCTGACCCAGCACCCCCTCCCACCACGCAGCATGCCGACCAATGCCTGCCTAGGCCCCGGCCCGGCACTGTTCGTCACCGCCGCCGGCACCGGCAGCCTGCTCCGACTCACCCCCGAGTGACGCCGGGGCGGGCGTTCATCTGATCGATCAGCGAGTCCGATCATCCCCGCCGCGCGCCCGGGAGCGCGCGCTTTAGTGGTGGATTGTCCTGTGGGGCGACAGGATCAGCTCGAGAGCTGGGTGGTCAGGTCGTCGATGTAGGTGCGGAACAGGGATGCCATGTCGACGCGTTCGGGGTCGAGGAGCCATTGCAGTTGCAGGCCGTCCATCATGGCCGAGATCTGGCGGGCTACGGCGGGGGCGTCGATGTCGGGGCGGAAGGTTCCGTCGGTGACGCCGCCTGCGAGGGCCTCGGCCAGGTAGGTTTCCAGGATTCGGTAGCGCTCGACGACCCAGGCACGGGCGGGGTGGTCGCTGGTGACCGCCTCGCTGGTGACGACGGTGAAGAGCTGGACCAGGCCGGGGACGTGCATGTTGTGCTCGACCAGGCGGACCAGCTGTTGCAGGGCGTCCGTGCCGCGCAGTTGCCGGTTCATGCCCAGGCGGTCGTAGTCGAGGCGATCGCGGTAGTCCAGGACCGCGGCGAGGAGCGCCGCCTTGGTCGGGAAGTAGTGCAGCAGGCCGGTTTGGGACAGTCCGCAGCGCGTGGCGATCTCGGCGAGCGAGGAGTGGTGATAGCCGTTCGCGGCGAAGCTGTGCAGCGCCTGGTCGATGATCTGCTCGCGGCGGTCCTCGCCCCGTCTCCGGCGTTGGGGATGCGGCGTCATGAGCAGCGACAGTAGTCCGAACGGCGGGACCTGCAAACCGGAAGATAACGAACAAGTCACAGTACCGAGTGACCACTCGGGAACCTGGCACACTCGTGGCTGCCGGACTGGAATTCTGCGAGGGAAGGACCGCCGATGACTCGGAGCACCGAGGCAGTGATCGAATCGATCATGCTGCGGGGTGGCGCGGGTGCGCTCGCCGGATGGGAGATCACCCCGCCCTCCGGAACACCGGAACTCGGCACCGTGGTGCTGGTGCCGGGCTTCACCGGCTCCAAGGAAGACTTCGAAGCGATGCTCCCGCTGCTCGCGGCGGCCGGATATCGCGCGGTCGCCTACGACCAGCGCGGCCAATGGCAGTCGGAGGGACCCGACGACATCGCCGGCTACGCCATGGCCGATTTCTGCGGTGACCTGCACGGTGTCGTCGATCAGGTGTCGCCGCGGGCGCCCGTGCATCTGGTCGGGCACTCCTTCGGCGGCTTTGTCTCCCGCGTCGCGGTGGTCGAGACACCCGCGCGGTTCCGTAGCCTCACCCTGCTGGCGTCGGGGCCGTCCTCCGTCGAGGACATCAAGTTCCCGCCTCCGCAGATGGTGACGCAGGTGGTGGAGACGGCAGGCCAGGAGTTCCTGTGGCAGCAGATGAGCGATGCCATGGCCGCCGCCGGTCGGACGCCCTCACCCGAGCGCGCCGAGTTCCTGCGCAACCGGCTCGTGCGGACCGAGAAGGCGAACATCCTCGGCATTCTGAAATGCATGCAGACCCCGCCGTCGGTCGATCCCGCCGCGCTGCGCGATGCCGGAGTGCCGCTGCTGGTCGCCTACGGCGACACCAACGACCTGTGGGACCCCGAGGTCCATGAGAACTTCGCTCGGCAGCTGCGGGCCAGGACCGCGGTGTACCCGGGCATCGGCCACGTGCCGAACGAAGACGTCCCCGCACAGGTCACAGCCGACCTGGTGAACTTCTGGAGGGAACTGGCATGACCGACGACATCGACGACCTGCTGGACAAACTGGATCTGGCGGCCAAGATCCGGCTCATCTCCGGATCCGGTGTCTTCCGCTTCGCGGGCGAGGAGAGCATCGGCCTGGCCGAGATGCCCGTGTCCGACGGTCCCTCCGGGGTGCGCGGCGAGACCTGGGACGAGCGCGACCCCTCGATCAGCCTGCCGTCCGGCTCGGCACTGGCCGCCACCTGGGATCGTGAGTTGCTGGCCGAGATCGGCGGGCTCGTCGCCGCCGAAGCGCGGCGCAAGAATGTGTACGCGGTGCTCGGCCCGACCGTCAACCTGCACCGGAGTCCGCTCGGCGGACGGCATTTCGAGTGCTTCTCCGAGGACCCGGTGCTCACCGGTGAGATGGCCGTGGCCTACGTGTCCGGCGTGCAGGCGCACGGCGTCAGCGCCTGCCCGAAGCACTACGTGGCCAACGACTCCGAGACCGAGCGCTTCACCGCCGACGCGATCGTCGACGATCGCACCCTGCGGGAGCTGTATCTGTACCCGTTCGAGCGGGCGGTGGCGGCGGGCGCGTGGATGATCATGAACGCCTACAACTCGGTCAACGGCGTCACCATGACCGAGAATCCGCTGCTGGACGAGCCGTTGAAGGGCGAATGGGGTTTCGACGGCGTGGTGGTCTCGGACTGGACCGCCGTGCGCTCCACCGCGGGCGCGGCCAAGGGCACCGACGTCGCCATGCCCGGACCGTGGGAACTCTGGGGGGCGCCGCTGGTCGAGGCCGTCCGCGCGGGTGCGGTATCCGAGGCGGCGATCGACGAGAAGGTCCGCCGCATACTGCGATTCGCGCAGCGTGTGGGCGCGCTGAACGGAACGCCGCAGCAGCCACCGGTTTTCACCGAGGCGGCCGCGCGCCGGTTGGTACGTGATGCCGCCGCCAAGGCGATGGTGCTGGCCGCCAACGACGGGGTGCTGCCGCTGGGCGAGCCCGCCCAGGTCGCCCTGCTGGGCGCGGCGGCCGCCCAGCCGCGCCTCGGCGGCGGCGGTAGCTCGACAGTTGTTCCGTCGCACACCAGGTCGCCGTTGCAGGGCCTGCGCGAGGTGCTGCCAGTGGTGCACACACCGGGCGTCCACCTCGACGAGAACATGATCGCGGTGCCGCTGGACATCGTCACCGATCCCGAGACCGGCACCGCGGGCCTGCACCTGCGCTTCCTCGACGGCGAGACCGTCCTGCACTCCGAGCACCGCACCGCGGGCAATCTCATGCTCTTCGGTACGCCGTTCGCCCTGCAGGCCACCTCCGTCGAGGTCCGTGGTCGCCTACGCGCCGATGCGGCGGGGGAGTGGCGAATCGGCTACGCGGGCGTGGGCACACTGCGCCTCGAGCTCGACGGTGAGACGGTGCTCAGCGAGACCGTCTTCCCCGAAGGCGGCGATCCGGTCGAGATGTTGCTGAATCCGCCGCAGCGCTGGGTCACTAGGACTCTCGCCGAGGGCGACGAGGTCGATGTGCGGATCGAGCTGGTTCCCGCTCTCGACAAGGGCCTGCCCGCGATGGGCCTCACCTTCGGCATCGGCCGCCCGCGCCGCTCCGCCGACGAAGAGTTCGCCGCTGCGGTGGAATTGGCGCGGACCTCCGAGGTCGCCGTGGTCGTGGTCGGTACCACCGAGGCGATCGAATCCGAGGGCTACGACCGCACGGACCTGTCGCTGCCGGGCCGCCAGAACGACCTGGTGGCGGCGGTGGCCGCGGTGAACCCGCGAACGATCGTGGTGGTGAACGCCGGCGCGCCGGTCGAAATGCCGTGGCGCGACGACGTGGCGGCCGTGATCCTGGCCTGGTTCCCGGGCCAGGAATTCGGCGATGCGCTCGCCGATGTGCTCACCGGCGTGACCGAACCCGGTGGCCGGCTGCCCACCACCTGGCCCAAGGCGATGGCCGACGTGCCGGTTTTGGATACCACGCCGGCCGCCGACAACACCCTGCCCTACCCCGAGGGCATCCACATCGGCTACCGCGCCTGGCTGAAATCCGGTGTGGCTCCGGCCTACCCGTTCGGTCACGGTCTCGGCTACACCAACTGGGAGCTCGTCGACCTGACCGTGCAGGGGCACACCGCCACCGTCACCGTCCGCAATATCGGTGCGCGTTCGGGCCGCCAGGTGGTGCAGGCCTACCTGTCCCGCGAGGACAGCGCCGTCGACCGCCCGGTGCGCTGGCTCGCGGGCTTCGTCGCGGTGGAGGCCGAGGCGGGCGAAACCGTCACCGCCACCATCGAATTGCCGCAGCGCTCCTTCGAGCACTGGACCGACCAGGGGTGGACCGTCGAACCGGGCGCGTTCACCCTGCATGTCGGCACCTCGGTCGCCGCTGTCCCGCTCACCGCGGAAATCAGCTGATCCGGCGCTCGTCCCCGAGCCGGAAGCAGGTGACCGAGGTGTGGTTCGCCGTCGACGTGGAGCCACTCGATACCGAGGTCGCGTGGGTCACCGATGGGAGTGTCGACCAGGCTGGTTCCGTTTCCCCGGGCGCGCTGGGCCCGGGGAAACTCGGTGTCGGCTGAGCTCAGTCGAACAGGTCGAGCAACGAACCCTCGTTCTCCGTGCCGATGATCCCGACGGGCTTGCTGCCTGCATCGTCGAGGACCGCCTCGAGGTTCGCCTGGATGTCCTCCGGCGTGGGCTCGGTGTTGGTGTACCCGGTGGTCATCGTGAGCGCGAAGCGCTGCATCAGGCCGCCCTGGCTGAGCAGGGTCTCGCCGGTGATGGAACAGTCCTCGTGGGCGAGGTAGGCGACGGTGGGGGAGACCATGGCGGTGGTCATCGTCTTCTCGAGCATCTTCTTGAGATCGTCGGGGATCTCCGCCTCCGCCGCCATGCGGGTGTAGGCGGTGGGGGCGACCGCGTTCACGCGGATGCCGACCTCGAGGGCTTCCATGGCGAGGGTGCGGGTGAACGAGAAGACGGCGCCCTTGGACGCGACGTAGGCGCTCTGCTTCTCGAAACCGACCAGCGTCGGCGACGCGGTGTTGACGACCCGTCCCGCGCCCGACGCGATGAGATGGGGCCATGCGGCGGCCGTCACGGCGGCGGTGCCGAGGAAGTTGACCTCCATGTGCTGGCGGATGCCCTCGATCGCCTCCGGGCCGAAGGGCGTCATGTGGTTGATGCCGGCATTGTTGACGAGGATGTCGAGACGGCCGAAGGCCTCGATCGCGGTCTGCACGATCGCTTCGGCGCCGGTCGACACACTGTCGTAGTTCGCGACGGCCTTCCCTCCCGCCGCGACGATCTCGGAGACCACGTCGTCGGCCGGGGAGGTGTCGGACCCGCTGCCCGCGGCGGTGGATCCGAAGTCGTTGACCACGACCGATGCTCCCCGTGAGGCCAGCAGCAGCGCGTGCGAGCGGCCGAGCCCCCGGCCGCCGCCCGTAACGATGGCGACCTTCCCGTCAAAACGCAACATGGTCTCTCACTTCCCTCCATGCGTGGCATGGACAACAGGTCGATGCGCCGTTGGGCGACCCATCACAGTTAAATATATTTAATAGTATATGTCACCTCGGAGGCGGCGCGGCAAGCGATTGTGCGAAATCGGTCGGCGCGGGCCGGGCGTTGTCACCGCTCACGTTCGGACGCCCGACGACCTCAGCTCGTGGTCCGGGCGGCGACCAGTTCGGTGCAGGCGGTGGCGACGAGGGCGACGGAGTGATCGGCGTCCTCGCTGAGCGATCGCAGGGTCGCCAGTGCGTGGGTCCCGGGCAACTCGACCAAGGCCTGGACGAGCCGGATCCGGATGGCGGCATCGTCGGCGTGCGCGGTCAGCGCGTGGGTCAGCGCACCCAGCACGCGATCGGCGGATCCCGGATCCTGGGCGAGCGCGCCGAGGACCTCACCCGCCTCGACATCATTGGCGCCCGCGATCACCATGGCCACCAGGATCGGTTCGGCCGCGCTCACCCCGCGGCTGCCGGCGGCCAGGGCGGCGGGGCCGCGGACGGCGGGGTCCGGGTCGTCGAGCGCGGAAGTGAGCAGCTCGGTCGCGGCCTCGCCGGGGATCTCGGCCACCGCCAGTACGGCCCGCCGCCGGACCTCGACGTCGACGGCGGCCAGCCCTGGTGCGAGTGCGGCCAGGCCGTCGGCGCCGGCCCGCGACAGCGCCCAGCGCAGCGCGCCGGCCATGTTGGGCTCGGCCTCGCCGAGCACCGCCGTGGCCAGCAGCTCGGTCGGTACCGGCTCGTTCTCGGCGGGGTTCAGCACCGCCTGCAGGCGGCGCGGCGCGTCCGCCGAACCGAGCGTGCGCACCAGCTCGACGATGCGTAGCACATCGCGCCAGTCGCCAGGTTCGGCGTCCTCGACGGCGCGCAACCGCGCCAGCAGCTCGCGCTCGCGCACGAGCCGTTCCTCGGTGCGTTGGATGAGACCGGCGACCAGGGCCTGCGGGGTGAACGACCGATCGGCCAGCACCCGGGCGATCTCGCGCAGGGAGAGTCCCAGCGACCGCAGGCTCTCGACATGAAAGATGCGCCGGATATCGGCATCGGAGTACTCGCGATAGCCGCCGACGGTGCGCCCGGTGGGCGACACCAGCCCCAGCGAGTCGTAGTGGCGCAGCATCCGGGTGCTGACACCCGAACGCCGCGCCACCTCACCGATCAGCACGGGGCACCGTCGAGCGCCGCGACCCGCTTCGCCGCGTCGACATCGAGATCGAAGGCGGCGTCCGGATCACGCAGCAGCTGCTCGGTGGCCGCGGCGTGCGCGCGCACGCGGGGGTCGGCACTGCGCGACGCCCGGTCGAGCACCGGGGCGATCACCTCGCCCAGCGTCGTCAGCGCCCGGCTGAGGCTGCGCCGAACCTCCCGATCACCGCGCCCGAACTGGGTGGCGAGTGCGACGGCCAATGCCTCGTGTTCGGCCTGCGGCGCGAGTACCACCGCGGCCCGCCAGGCACTGCGCGCCACCTCGTCGTCGGGATCGCGCAGCAGCGCCGGGGTGATCGCCGGCCAGGCGGCCGGATCCCCGATCTTGGACAGCGTGTGCAGCGCCTGGCTGCGAGCCTGAGCGTGGTCGGAGTCCAGCTCGGCGCGCAGCCGGGGCACGGTCAGCTCCGCGGGGAGCCGCGTCAGCGCCCAGGTCAGCATGTCGCGCACGAAGAAGTCCGGCTCCACGGCGCAACGGTCGATCAGCACGCCGAGCAGCGCCGGGCCGGGGTGGGTGCCCGCGGCCAGCGCCGCCTGTAGTCGGGTCGACGCGGTCGGCGCGTTCAGTGCGGCGAGCAGCCGCGGGTCCACGGAATGTTCTGGTGTCCAGGTCATGGGAACCACCTCCTGCGTCCAGTGAAGACGTTGTCACTGTGTCAGGGTCAAGCGCTCGCGACCTCGTCGCCGCTCCGTCACTGTGTGCTCCGCTCTGCCGGTGGCTACTCTGGATAAGGTTTGCCTTGCCTTATTCTGTGTGGTCTAGTGGTGGCGAACCAGGAGCCACGTGTGGAGGAGGATCGTCATCGCGAACGAGAATCGGCACGACCGCGTGCTGAGTCGCCGACGGTTGTTCGCGGTGGCGGGGATGGCGGGAGTGAGTGCGGGCCTGGTGGCGTGCGGCGGGGGACCGGACGACGCGCCCGACAGTGCGGGGGACTGGGAGTTTCCCGATGGCCGCGGCGGCACCGTTCGCTCGGGTGCGACGCCGAGCCGGGTGGTCGCGTTCACCGGCTCCGCCGGCGCCCTGGTCGATTACGGGGTGCGCGGGCGCATCGTGGGTGTCTTCGGTGAGGCACACGCGCCGCACCTGCGCGGCGACCTCGACCCCGCCTCGGTGGCTGTCATCGGGGACGCGTGGGGCGAGTTCGACATCGAGAAGTACGCGACCCTCGAGCCCGACCTGCTCGTCACCGATTCCTATGTGCCGGGCCGGCTCTGGTACGTCCCGGACGAGAACCTGACCAAGATCGAGTCCGCGAACCAGAATGTCGTCGCCATGGAGGTCTCCGGCCGGAGCCTGCCCGAGATCATCGCGCAGTACCGGGCGCTGGCCGAGGCGCTCGGCGCCGATACCGCCGCTCCCGCGGTGACCGCCGCGCAGCAGCGCTTCCTGGCCGCGTCGCAGGCGGTGCGGGACGCGTCGGCAGCGCGCCCCGGGGTGCGGGTACTCGCCGCCTCGGCGTCTCCGGAGCTGTTCTACGTCTCCGATCCGCGCGCCTCGGCGGATCTGCGGTACTTCACCGAGCTCGGCGTGGAATTCGTTGTGCCCGAACGGGTGGACGCGGGCGGCTACTTCCAGTCGCTGAGCTGGGAGACGGCCGACCGGTACGCGGCGGATGTGATCCTGCTCGACGACCGGTCAACGGGCCTGCGGCCGAACGCGCTCGCCGACCGGCCGGTGTGGCGGAGCCTGCCCGCGGTGGCGGCCGGACAGGTCGCGTCGTGGTCGCCGATCTTCCGGTTCTCCCCCGCGGCCACCGCGCCGCTGCTGGAACGGCTGGCGGCCACGATCCGGGATGCGCGGACGGTGCGCTGAGCCGGGTCAGCCCGTGACGGCGCCGTGGGCGGCGGAGCTGACGAGTTTGCGGTATTTGGCCAGGACGCCGGAGGTGTACTTGGGCGGCAGTGGCTCCCAGCCGATCTTGCGCGCGGTCAGTTCGTCGTCGTCGATCTCGACGTCGAGGATGTGGTTGGCGACATCGAGGACGATCGGGTCGCCGTCGCGGACGAAGGCGATCGGGCCGCCGTCGACGGCTTCGGGCGCGACGTGGCCCACGCACAATCCGGTGGTGCCGCCGGAGAAGCGGCCGTCGGTGAGCAGCAGGACGTCCTTGCCCAGGCCCGCGCCCTTGATGGCGCCGGTGATGGCGAGCATCTCGCGCATGCCCGGTCCGCCCTTGGGACCCTCGTAGCGGATGACGACCACGTCACCGGCGACGATCGTGCCGTTCTCGAGCGCGTCCATGGCGGCGCGTTCCCCGTCGAAGACGCGCGCCGTGCCACGGAAGACGTCGGAGTCGAAGCCCGCGCTCTTGACGACGGCGCCCTCGGGGGCGAGGGAACCGTGCAGGATGGTGAGTCCGCCGGTCCGATGGATCGGCCGATCCAGGCGCCGGATGACGTCACCGTCGAGGCCGAGCTCGATCGAGGCCAGGTTCTCGGCCATCGTCTTGCCGGTGACGGTCATGACGTCGCCGTGCAGCAGGCCCGCGTCCAACAGCGCTTTCAGCACCACCGGGATGCCGCCGACCTTGTCGACATCGTTCATGACGTAGCGGCCGAACGGCTTGAGATCGCCCAGGTGCGGCACCTTCTCGCCGACGCGGTTGAAGTCGGCGAGGGTGAGGCCGACGCCGGCCTCGCGGGCGATGGCCAGCAGATGCAGTACGGCGTTGGTGGACCCGCCGAGCGCCATGACGATGGTGATCGCGTTCTCGAACGCCTCCATCGTCATGATGTCGCGGGCGGTGATTCCCCGGCGCAGCAGCTCGACGACGGCCTCGCCGGATTTGCGGGCGTACTCGTCACGGCGACGATCGGGGGCGGGCGGCGCGGCCGAGCCGGGCAGGCTCATCCCGAGCGCCTCGGCCACCGAGGCCATGGTGTTGGCCGTGTACATGCCGCCGCAGGCACCTTCACCGGGGCAGATCGCCCGCTCGATGCGATCGACCTCCTCGCGGGTGATCAGGCCCTTGATGCACGCGCCGACGGCCTCGAACGCGTCGATGATCGTGACGTCGCGGCCGTCGACATTGCCCGGCAGGGTCGATCCGGCGTAGAGGAACACGCTCGCCAGGTCCAGCCGGGCGGCCGCCATCAGCATGCCCGGCAGGCTCTTGTCGCACCCGGCGAGCAGCACCGAGCCGTCGAGGCGTTCGGCCATCATCACGGTCTCGACCGAGTCGGCGATGATCTCACGGCTGACCAGCGAGAAATGCATGCCCTCGTGGCCCATGGAGATACCGTCGGACACCGAGATCGTGCCGAACTCGAGCGGGTAGCCGCCGCCGGCGTGGACGCCCTCCTTGACCGCTTTCGCGAGCCGGTCGAGCGACAGATTGCAGGGAGTGATCTCGTTCCAGCTCGAAGCCACCCCGATCTGCGGTTTGGCCCAGTCCTCGTCACCCATCCCGACGGCGCGCAGCATGCCGCGCGCTGCAGTCTTCTCGAGTCCGTCGGTGACATCGCGTGAACGGGGCTTGATGTCGATCGACCGGTCGGTGTCGTCTGCCATGACCCGAGTGTAGGACCCGCGCGGTCCGAAGCTGATCAGCCTGCGGCCAACACTTGGGCGCTCGTCGTGCCGGCCCGGACGCACCAGGCAGTCGGTCGTCGCTGCGCCGCAACGACAACGCAAGTGCCGCACTGTGATTCAATGTTCGGTTCGCCCGGGCAGTGCCTCGTGCGGACTGTCGCCGACGGGAGCGTTCCGTCGGCGCATCGTTTCGCGAAAGGACAGCTTGACATGACACGGTCCGCCCTCCGGCACACCATCGCGATGATCGGAGCGGGCGGCGCCCTCGCCGGCGCCGTCGTCGCGGGCAGTGGGGTGGCGAACGCCGCCGAAGTCCCTGCCTACGGCAACGTCCGCTACGTCTTCTGTTCGGACGCGCAGACAGGCAACGAGATCACCTACTACGACTCGCTCGGCAAGCGCGACGAGGTCGTGACACTGACCGACCCGATGGAGGGTGACCGGTGGTGCCGCACCGTCGACGTGCGGTTCCCCAAGGAATCCTTCACCTGGGCGGCGATCTCGCACTCCGAGGCGCGCTACGCGTACGCCGCGATCTACGTCGACGGCAAGCTGGTGGCCCGCGACGAGGACCGCTCGAGCTTCGGGTACGTGGCCGCCCAGGCCATGTGACCCGTCGACTGTTCGTCCGAACGGATTGAGGACATCTTCACATCGGGTGCGTTCGCGGCGTGTCGAGGTGTGGAGTCGCGGCGACTGGGTATGGATGACGGCGGGAAAGCGCTGGCTCGGAGACCGATCGACCCTATCGATGCTGGTCGGTAGCTGATGGCCCTTCAAACATCCGATCTCGAACGTGGTCTGTCGCTGAGAATTGCGTGTGTACAGCTGATCTGGCGCAGTACGAGTCTCTGTACGGTGCGGTCGCTATGCGATAGCGTCGCCGCTGGCAATCGCCAGTTGGTATCCGTACGAAAGGGTTTGTGGGATGGCATTCGAAGTCAAGGGCACGATCGGCGACCACTACAACGAAGCGGGCGGCGCGTCGAGCCCGCTGGGCGAACCGATCTCGGAGGAACTCGACGCCGCGAACGGTGGCAAGTACCAGGAGTTCACCGGCGGTGTCATCTACTTCAACCTGGCGACGGGAACCAAGACCGTCTACGGCGCGATCCGGCAGGCGTGGGAGGCAGAGGGCGGCGCAGGGGGCCGCCTCGGCTACCCGACCTCCGACGAGCAGGACATCGAGGGCGGCAAGATCAGCTACTTCGAGAACGGGTCGATCAGCTACTCGATCGCCGACGACGCGGTGACCGTCAACGCGAACTGACGCGAGCGCGGTAGCCACGGTGGGCGCCGATCTGCGAGGCGGTGCCCACCGTGGCCGGGTCGGGGACGGTCAGCCGAGGAAGGTGTTGACCGACTTCTGCTCGGTATAGGCCTCGATCGCCGCGGTACCCAGTTCACGGCCCCAGCCGGACTGCTTGTAGCCGCCGAACGGCAGTGCGGCGTCGAAAGCGTTGTGCGCGTTGATCCATACCGTGCCCGCCTTGATCTGGCGAGCGGTGCGATGGGCCTTGGACACGTCCTGGGTCCACACCGAGGCGGCCAACCCGTAGGGGGTGTCGTTGGCCGCTGCGGCCACGCCCTGCTCGGCGTTGAACGGGGTCGCCACCACGACCGGGCCGAAGATCTCCTCGCGGTACACGCTGAACGAGGACTCGACGTCGACGAACACCGTCGGTTCGACGAAGTAGCCGCTCTCGCCGTGGCGGCGCCCGCCCGTCAGTGCTCGCGCACCCGCCCGCAATCCGGCATCGACATAGCCCAGGACCCGGTCGAGCTGGGTCTGCGAGACCAGGGGGCCGACCTCGGTGGCCGGGTCGAGCCCCGAGCCGATCTTGCTGGCCGCGGCGACCTCGGCGACGCCCCGGGTGAACTCGTCGAAGATCTTGTCCTCCACCAACAATCGGGTGCCGCTGGTGCAGGTCTGGCCCTGGTTGAACAGGAATCCCGACGCCGTACCGGGGATCGCCAGATCCAGATCGGCGTCGGCGAAGACGACCTGGGGACTCTTGCCGCCGAGCTCGAGGCTGACCTTCTTCAGATTGCCCTTGGCGGCGTCGACGATGAGCTTGCCCACCTCGGTGGAACCGGTGAAAGCGATCTTGTCGACATCGTCGTGGGCGGCCAGCGCGGCCCCGGCGTCGCCGTAGCCGGTGACGACATTGAGCACGCCGTCGGGCAGACCGACCTCGGCCAGGATCTCGGCCAGCCGCAGGGCGGTGAGCGGGGTGTCCTCGGCGGGCTTGAGCACGACGGTGTTGCCGGTCGCCAGCGCGACGGGAATCTTGAACGCGGCCATCAGCAGCGGGAAGTTCCACGGGACGATGGCTCCGCACACGCCGATCGGTTCGCGCAGGGTGTAGGCGTGCCACTGGGTGCCGGGTGCCCACGGCACCGACACCGGAATGGTGCGGCCTTCGATCTTGGTGGCCCAGCCGGCGTAGTACTGGAAGAGCTCGGCGACCCAGGTGATGTCGACGGCCTGGGCGACGCCGGCGGACTTGCCGTTGTCGAGCGATTCCAGCTGCGCCAATTCCTCGGCATGGGCGTAGATCGCCTCGCCCGCGCGGAACAGCAGACGCTGGCGCTGGGCCGGGGTCCACAGCGACCACTCGCCTTCGAAGGCGATGCGTGCCGCGCGCACCGCGCGGTCGACATCGACGGCCTCGGCGTGGGCGACCTCGGTCAGCACCTGGCCGGTGGCCGGGTCGCGGGTCTGGAAGGTCCGGCCCGAGGCCGCGTCGACCCACCGGCCGCCGATGAACAGCTGCTTGGGCGTGGACAGCCAGGCGCGGACCTGCGGCAGCACCGCGGTGGTGGTGGGTTCGAGTACTTCGGTCATCGTCGTGCCTTTCGGATCAGGAGTGGTCGTGCACGAGCACGCCGCGGATGTTCTGGCCGTTGAGCAGGTCGTCGTAGCCCTGATTGACCTGATCGAGGGTGTAGGTGCGGGTGATGAGCTCGTCGAGCTTCAGATCGCCGCTCTGGTAGAGACCGAGGATCTTGGGGATGTCGACGGTCGGGTTGCAGTCGCCGAAGAGGCTGCCGCGCAGTTCCTTCCGGAACAGCGTCATGATCGAACCGGGGAGCTGGATGTTGATTTCGTCGAGCTTGTTGAGCCCGGTCAGCACGACCTTGCCGCCCTTGCCGACAGCGTCGAAGCCGGCGCTGACGATCTCGGCGGTCATCAGGTCCGGGATGAGGATCGCGGCGTCGGCGCCTTGGCCGCGGGTCAGGTCGTTGATCGTGGCCAGGGCGTCACCGGCGTCGGCGAACGCGTGCGTGGCACCGAGTTCGAGGGCGCGTTCGCGTTTGTTGTGCAGCGGGTCGACCGCGACGACATAGCGCGCGCCGGCGAAGCGCGCGCCCTGCACCGCGTTGATGCCGAGCCCGCCGATGCCGAAGACGACCACCACGTCACCGGGTTTCACCTCGGCGGTGTTGACCGCCGAACCCCACCCGCTGGGGACACCGCAACCCACCAGCACCGCCTTGTCCAGCGGCAGGTCGTCGTCGACCTTGACGCAGGAGTTCTGGTGGATCACCCCGTACTGGCTGAACGTGCCGAGCATGCACATCGCGCCGTAGTCACCGGCCGGTCCCCGCAGCGGGAAACGACCACCGGGCAGATAGCCCTCGAGGATCGTGGCGCCCATGTCGCAGATGGACTGCTGACCGTTGGAGCAGTAGCGACACGTGCCGCAGTTCGGGATGAACGAGCACACCACGTGATCGCCGGGCGCCACCCGGGTGACGCCGGGCCCGACCTCCTCGATGATGCCCGCGCCCTCGTGGCCGAGCACCATCGGCAGCCGCGCCTCCAGGTCACCGTGGGCGATATGGACATCGGAATGGCACAGCCCGCCGTAGAGGTACCGGATGAGTACCTCTCCCTCGCGCGGCTTGTCGAGTTCGAGCTCTTCGATCTCGATCGGTTTGCCTGGCTGGTAGACGACCGCGGCCTTGGTCTTCATGGCGGGTTCTCCTGATCCTCGTCGATGCGTCCCGTCCGGAGCGACGCCGAACCACAGTCGCAACGGTGGGCTGACGCGACTGTTCAGAAACTGGACAATCGTGACCCCGGTCACCATTGCTACGGTGAGTGCATGGAACCCGAGGTGAACGGCATGGTGGCCAAGCGGGAACCGATCGCCGCGTCCTGGCATCGGGCGACGATGGCCGGACTGGAGCCGGGCTCGGCGCTGGACACGATCAGCTATGTCGACATCGACGAGACCAGTCCGCTGATGGCCGCGGCCGCGGTGGTCCTCGACGACCTCAACCATCGACTCGAGGGCACCGACTTCACCACGATCGTCATCGACCGGGAAGGCCGCGTCGCGCATCAGTGGTGCGGAAATCGCAGTGCCCGCAAGGTCTTCGACGACCTCGGCGTCGACATCGGTGCCTCCCTGCTCGAGGAGGCGGTCGGCACCACCGCGCCGGGGGTGGCGCTGGAGACCCGCACCAGCATCGCCGTCAACGGCGACGAGCACTTCGCTGTCCCACTGCGGCGCATGAGCTGCTACGGACATCCCATCTTCCACCCCACCACCCGCCGGATCGAGGGTGTGCTGGATCTGTCGACGGTGGCCCGGGAAGCCAGCCCGCTGTTGCCGCCGCTGGTCGCCCGCGCGGTCGCCGACATCGAGCAGCGACTGCTCGACGGCTCCCGCGTGTCGGACAAGGAACTGCTCGCCGCGTTCCAGGCCGCGGGCACCCGCCGCCGCGCGGTGCTGGCCATCGGGCGCGACCTGCTCATGTCCAACCAGGCCGCCGCGGACCTGCTCGGCGCCACCGACGTCGCGTTGCTGCGCATGATGGCACCGGATGTGCGGCGCAGCTCGGTCTTCGATCTGACGCTGGAGTCCGGGCTGGCGGTGCGGGTCGAAGCGACCCGGGTCGGCGGTCCGGCCGGGGGAACCCTGCTCAACGTCGAACCCCGCGAACGGGCGAGCATCGCCTACTCCCGCCGGGCGCTCGAGCCCGGCGACCCGCTCCTGGTCGCGGGACCACCGGGTTCCGGGCGCTCGCGCACCGCGCGCGAACACGCCACCGAACAGCCGGTCACCGTCCTGACCGCCGCCAACGCCCTGCTCGACGGCAGCGACGTCTTCGCCCGTGACTTCGCCGCGCTGGTCCGCGCCCGGCAGGGCACCGTGTGCGTCGACGGCCTCGACCTGTTGCCCGACGATCTGATCGATCTCGTCGCCACCCATGTCGCCGACCGGCAGGTGCCGCGCGTCGTGCTGGTCACCGGAGCGGTGGACACCCTCACCGGCCGGGCCGCCGCGCTGGCCGCCGAATGCACCGACCGCGTCGAACTCGGGCCGCTGAGCAACCGCCGCGGCGAGATCCCGGCGCTGGTCGCGGCGATGCTACGCGAGGCGGGCGCGGACAGCTCGCTGTATTTCACCCCGGGCGCGCTCTCGGCGCTGTCCGCGCATCATTGGCCCGGCAATCTGCGCGAATTGCGCGCGGTCGTCACCGACGTCATCCGGCACCGGCGAAGCGGCGCGGTCGTCGTGAACGACCTCCCCGAGGCCTACCGCACGCAGCAGCCGATCCGGCAACTCATGCCGATCGACCGCGCCGAACGCGACGTCATCGTCGAGGCGCTGCGCCGATTCGAGGGCAACAAGGTCAAAACCGCGCAGGCCCTGGGGATCTCGCGCACCACGCTCTACGCGAAGATGCGTGCGCTGCGCATCACCGTCTACTGACGCGCACGCGCGGCGGCACCGGGAATCGGGCGCGCGGGTCGTTGATAACGCGGGTGCGATGAATGGCGATCTTGCACCGCTGTTCGTCTCGCACCGAAGGAGATTCGTGACTCAGCCGCCGATTCCACCGCAGTATCCGTCCGCGCCCTACCCGGCCTATCCACCGCAGCCGCCGCGCCGCGACAACACGACCCTGTGGGTGTTGCTCGCGGTTGTCGGTGTTCTGCTGCTGGTCTGTGGCGGGTGCGCCACCTCGGTGCTGCTCGCCGCCGGAGACACCCAGGACACCGGCCGGACCGCGGTGAGCACGCCACCGCCGGGTGGACCCGCCGAGCCGCCACCGGGTTCGGGCGCACCCCGCACCAGCGCTCCACGTACCGCGCCCTCGACACCGAGCGCGTCGAGCAACAGCCAGAACACGACCAAACAGGACGCGTTCATCGCGACGCTCGACCGCGAGGGGATCTACTACTCCTCACGCCAGGCGGCGCTCGACATGGGCGTGGCGATCTGCGAGGAACGGGCCGCCGGGGCGACCGACGTCGAGATGGCGACCGCGCTCACCGAGAAGGGGTATTCGAGCCGCGACGCCGCCTACCTCGTCGTCGCTGCCCAGATGCAGTTCTGTCCCGAATACGCCTGACGAGGTGGTGCTGGTCGGCCGGTCCCGCAGAGGCGGAACCGGCCGACCCGCTCAGGCGACTTCGCCGATGTCGCCGATGACGCTGCGCAGCTGGGCGCGCCCGTCGGCGAGGTTGTAGGTCACGCAGGCGATGGCCAGCTGGCCCGCCTCGACGCGGTCGGAGATGGTCGACGAACGCTGCATGAGCAGGCGCGCGGTTTCCTCCACATGACGGGCTTCCAGGTCGTCGACGTTGGTCAGACCTTCCCGGCGGCCGAGCAGGATCGACGGGGTGACGCGTTCGACCACGCTACGGATGAAACCGCCCGGCACCGTCCCGTTGTCGAGGGCATCGATGGTGGCGGCCACCGCGCCGCACGAGTCGTGGCCGAGGACCACGATCAGCGGCACCTGCAGTACCGCGACGCCGTACTCGATCGAGCCGAGCACCGAACTGTCCACCACATGACCGGCGGTGCGCACGACGAACATGTCGCCGAGCCCCCGGTCGAAGATGATCTCGGCGGCGACCCGGGAGTCACCACACCCGAACAGGATCGCCGAGGGCTGCTGGCCACCCGCCAGCTTGGCGCGATCCGCGGCACCCTGGCTGGGGTGCTGCAGGGTATCGGTGACGAAACGGTCGTTTCCATCACGCAGGGACTTCCACGCGGCAACAGGATTCGAATGGGGCATAACCCCCATAGTGCCTGAATTGCGACGCGTGGCGACACCGACCCCCTGACGGCTTCGTCACCCGCCGGGTGTCCGGTGAACCGGGTCTCGATCCCGAGCCATCCGGCCGGGCGGGCTGGCCGAACTCCGTTGCGTCCACATCAGCGCGGCACTCTCGCCGCCCTTTCGGAAGCGACGGAACGACCATGCGAACCCTGCGCAGCACCCTCGTGGCGGCAGCCCTTCTCGGCTCGGTACTCGGCGCCTCGGCCTGTTCCGACGACGATTCGACCACCTCGTCCGCGACCACCTCGGCGACGACCTCCTCCTCGTCGATGACCGCGTCCGCGGCGAACGGCTCCGGCGCGTCGGGTCTCGTCGGGCCCGGGTGCGCCGAATACGCCGCCCAGGTTCCCAGCGGCCCCGGCTCGGTGAGCGGGATGGCTCAGGACCCGGTCGCGGTCGCCGCGTCCAACAACCCCATGCTCACCACGCTGGTGGCGGCGGTGTCGGGCAAACTCAATCCCCAGGTCAACCTGGTCGACACCCTCAACGGCGGCCAGTTCACCGTCTTCGCGCCCGTCGACTCCGCGTTCGCGAAGATCGACCCGGCCACCATCGAGTCGCTGAAGACCGATTCGGCCACCCTCACCAAGATCCTGACCTACCACGTGGTGCCCGGTCAGCTCGCGCCCCAGGATGTCGCGGGCACGCACAAGACCGTCGAGGGCGCGGCCGTCACGGTGACCGGCTCCGGGGACAGCCTGAAGGTCGGTGACGCGGCCGTGGTCTGCGGTGGCGTGCGCACGGCGAACGCGACGGTCTACATGATCGACAGCGTGCTCATGCCGCCCGCGGCGTGAGGTCGACGATGGTCACGCCGCCGGGAACCGTAGAGTTGCGGAAGAAAGTTTTCGGCGGCGCCCATCCGTACCGCGGGGCTGGCCGAAATCCCTCTCATGCTGATGCACGCAGGGACCACACGATGACGAACCGCCCGGGCTCCTCGCCGATCCGGTTGCGCGTGGTGACCGATCCGGCGCCCGCATGCCCGGCGCCCGCCAAGCCCGACCACGCCGTGCAAGCGCGGCTGGTGACGCTGCTCGGCGCGATCGCGTCCGGGGACCGGACGGCGTTCGCCGAGTTCTATCGGGCGACCAGCCCGCGGGTGTTCGGACTCGCGCTGCGGGTGGTGCGCAACCACGGCGCGGCCGAGGACATCGCGCAGGAGGTGTTCCTGCAGGCCTGGTCGCTGGCGGGGGAGTACGACGTGGGTAAGGCCAGCCCGATCGGCTGGCTGATGATGCTGACCCACCGCCGCGCGGTCGACCGGGTGCGTGCCGAACAGTCGGCGACCAGCCGTGACCTGGTGTTCGGGCACACCCATCTGGGCCGTGACCACGACACCGTGGCCGAGGAGGTCACCCAGCGGCTCGACGAGCAGTCGGTCCAGGACTGTCTCGCGACGATGACCGAGCTGCAGCGTGAGGCGGTGGCGCTGGCCTATTACAGCGGGCGCACCTACGCCGAGGTCTCCGAGACCCTGGACGTGCCGTTGCCGACGGTGAAGAGCCGGATCAGGGACGGCTTGAAGCGACTCGAAAACTGTTTGACCGGAGGGAATTCCCGATGAGCGAGACAGATCGGCGGACCCCTCGGCCGTTGCTCGACGACGCCTACCCCTACGCCCTCGACGCGCTCGATCCCCAGCAGCGACGCGCTATCGACGACGAGCTCGCGGCCGCGGATCCCGAACGCGCGCGGGAGTTCCTCGCCGCCGTGTCGCGCATTCGCGAGACCATGGCCGCGTTGACGGTGTCCGACTCGGTGCCCCCACCCGCCCGGCTCGAAGCCGCGCTGATGCGGGCGCTGGACCGGCTCGATCCGCAGGTGCGCCCGCTGACCCGGCGGGACACGCAGGGCAAAGGGTGGCGACTGCGCTGGTTGACCGCCGCCGCGGCCGCGGTCGTCGCGGTCGGCATCGGCACCGGGGTCGCGGTCGTGATCGACCGCACGAACGACGGCACCGGCGCGATCACCGCGCAACAGGTGCTCGACCAGCCCGACAGCCGGGAGTCGTCGGTCGCGATCACCGGCGGCGGCGCGATGACGGTGCACCAGTCGACGGCACTGGGCGCCGCGGCAGTGTCGTTCCAGGACATGCCCGCGCTGCCCGCCGACCGCGCGTACCAGTTGTGGCGCATTCCCACGGGCGGTGCCCCCCGCTCGGTTGCGGTGATGGAAGGTCCGGCCTCGGTGGTCACCGCCGTCGACGCCGCCGACACCCTCGCGGTGACCGTCGAACCCGCCGGTGGTTCGGCCGGCCCCACCACACCGGTGATCGTCAGCATGACAGTCGGCTGACCCGCCCGCGGCGGGCCGCGCCGACACTCGATACCTCAGGAGTGACAGCATGGTCCGCCGCAACGCGTACACCCCACGGCCGCTGGGCCGCGCCACCGCAGCGCTCGCCGCGACGGCCGCCGCCGCGACGGTGCTCGGCATCGGACACCTGGTCGCGGCGGTTCTCGATCCGGCCGCCTCCCCGTTCTTCGTGCTGGGCGCCACCGTCGTCGACCACACCCCGAAGTGGTTGAAGGACAGTGCCATCCGCTGGTTCGGTACCAACGACAAACTGGCGCTGGCGATCACGATGGCCGTAGTCATGGTGGCGGCCGCCGCGCTGATCGGATTGCTCGCGCGTCGCAGCCCGGCTCGGGGCGCCGTCGTCCTGGCCGGGTTCGGGACCACAGTCGCTGTTCTCGCGGTGCTGCGGCCGACCGCGGGACCGGACTTCGCGATACCCGCGGTGGCGGGAACGGCCGCGGGAATCGCCACCCTCTGTCTGCTTTTCGTCGTCCCGGCCGCTCGGCGACCCGGAGATGGTCTCACCCGGCGTGGCTTCCTGCTGGCGGTCGCGGGAGTGACCGCCGGTGCGGTGGCCGCGGGCGCCGCGGGGCGCGTCATCGGTAGCCGACTGCGCGATATCGGCGCGGACCGAGCGGCTTTCGTGCCGCCGCGCGTGGCCGACCCGGCACCGCCGGTCCTGCCCGAGATGGATCTCCCGGTGCCCGGCCTGACCCGGTTCGTCACCCCGGCCGCGGAGTTCTACCGCATCGACACGGCGTTGCAACTGCCGGCGCTGACCCGCGCGCAGTGGCGGCTGCGCATCCACGGGATGGTGGCGCGGGAGATCGTGCTGGACTTCGACGCGTTGAGCGCGCGCCGCGCCGTCGAATCACTGATCACGCTGACCTGTGTGTCGAACGAGGTCGGCGGCACGCTCGCCGGAACGGCCACCTGGACCGGCTATCGCCTCACCGACCTGCTCAGGGAAGCGGGTCCGGCGCCCGGCGCCGATATGATCCTGTCGCGCAGTGTGGACGGCTTCACCGCCGGGACCCCGCTGGACGCGGTCCTGGGCAACCCGGACGCCTTGCTCGCGGTGGCCATGAACGGCGCGGCGCTGCCCGTCGCCCACGGCTATCCGGTGCGGATGATCGTGCCCGGACTCTACGGCTACGTCTCGGCCACCAAATGGGTCGTCGACCTCGAACTCACCCGCTTCGACCAGGCCCGCGCGTACTGGACCGAGCGCGGCTGGTCGGAGCGGGCACCGATCAAGACCGCGTCGCGGATCGATGTCCCCGCCGCGTTCGCGAACCTCGCCGCCGGACCGGTGACCGTGGCCGGCGTCGCCTGGGCACAGGGCCGCGGGATCACCGCCGTCGAGGTGCAGGTGGACGACGGACCGTGGCGGCAGGCCACGCTGGCCACGGCCTATTCCCTCGATACCTGGCGGCAGTGGACCTGGACGTGGGATGCCATGCCGGGTACGCACACCCTGCGCGTCCGTGCCGTGGACGGCACCGGTGTCGTCCAGACCGAGACCCGCGCCGCGCCGTTCCCCGACGGCGCCACCGGCCGGCATTCCCGGGTGGTCACCGTCCGCTGACGGCCGAGCATCGCGATCGCACCCATCTGCGCCCGGGCGCGGCGCGAACTCCCTGCGCACTACGGGCACATCTGGCCCGACGGCGCGACTTTTCGCTGGACCCCTAGGAGGAACTGTGAACAGTGAGCTGGGCGAAGTAGTCGTGGCGAGCACCGTCCGCGACGGCGACCGTGAGTTCGGGGTGGAGATCGCCGATCCCCGGCAGGACGCCATGACACAGGACTGGCACTGCACCTATCGCGTCGCGGGTACGCGCACTCATCGAGTCCGCGGCCCGGACCGGCTGTCGGCGGTCTACGCGGCCCTGATCGACATCCACAGTGCGACAGCCCGATTCGGCTCCCCGGACAACGCGGACGACCCCCATCGGCCTCGTGAACCCGTGGCCGCCCGCCCCCGCATCGGCGGCGCCCCCGCCGCGCACGCCCGCGAGTTCGGCCCGCCTCTGGGCGCACGAGCCGTCGACACCGCCGCCGGCCCCGTGGTCATCGTGCTCGGTCGCCCCCGCCGCGACCCGTACAGCCCCCACACCTGCCTGTGCCCCTTCCGCATCGACGACCGCACCGAAGCCTTCGGACAGGGATTCGACGACCTGCACGCGGTGCTGTCGGCGATCCGCGGCGTGAGCGCCATCTTGGGCATCCCGCAGGACTGGCCGGCGCCGGGCGGGCGAGGCTCGGGTCTTTCCGCGCCGGTGCGCAAGGGAGAGGCGCGGAGCCCCAGGCACGCCGCGCATCAGTGACAGGAATCCCGGGAGGTCGGTACCGCCGCGATGGGGCAGACGGCATCGGTGCTCATCGAAGGTTGGTGCACCGAGACCGGGTACCTACCGCGAGCGCAAGGCGGTGCGCAGGCCGCGCCGGATCGCGCCGGGCTCGGCGGGTGTCACGGTGGTGAACTTGCGCTCGGACGCGGTTTCGGGCGCGTCGTCGCTGGTCGCGAGCAGGAACGAGTCGGGGAGGGCGAGCTTGTTGATCGTGCGCAGGGTGAGCAGGTACTGCTTGGGCAGGGGGCCCGTGGTGTAGGGCAGGTCGTACTTGTCGCAGAGCGCGCGCACCCGCACCGCGATCTCGGCATAGCGGTTGCTGGGCAGGTCGGGGAAGAGGTGATGCTCGATCTGATGCGACAGATGGCCGCTGAGGAAGCCCAGGATCGGGCCCGCGTCGAAGTTGGCGGTGCCGAGCATCTGACGCAGGTACCACTCACCGTGGGTTTCGTGCTCGATCGCTTCCGGTGTGAACTTCTCTGCGCCATCGGGGAAGTGGCCGCAGAAGATCACGACATAGGCCCACATGTTGCGCAGCGCGTTGGCGGCGATGTCGGCGGTCAGGGTGCGGCGCCAGCGCCGTCTACTGAGGATCGGGAAGAACAGGTAGTCCTTGGCGGCCTGCCTGCCGATCTTGCGGACCAAAGCCTTGGTGTGCGCGGTCTTCTCGGCGTCGGTCGCGGCGCGGTCGCGTTCGGAGTACAGGCCGTGCAGGGCGATGCCCCACTCGAAAGTGGCTGCCAGGAGCAGGTTCTGCAGCGGTTGCAGCAACAGGCGAGGGCGCCATTGCTGGTCCCTGGTCACCCGGATGACGCCGAAGCCGACGTCGTCGTCCATGCCGACCACGTTGGTGAACATGTGATGGCGGTAGTTGTGCGAGTAGCGCCATTGCGACGACACCCCGGCCATGTCCCATTCCCAGGTGCGGGAATGGATCTCGGGATCGTTCATCCAATCCCATTGGCCGTGCGACACATTGTGGCCGATCTCCATGTTCTCGATGCTCTTGGCCGCGGCCAGCGCCGAGGTGCCGACGAGCCAGCCCAGTCGTGAGCCGCTGCTCGCCAGGAGCAACCGCGCACTCGCGTCGAGGATGCGCTGGAAGGCGATCGTGCGCCGGATGTAGTCGGCGTCGGGGGTGCCGCGCCGATCCTCGATATCGCGACGGATCGCGTCGAGTTCCTCGCCGAGCGCCTCGACATCGGCTCTGCTCAGGTGCGCGTAAACCGCGACTTCGGTAATGGCCATGAGGGTCCTCGCCTGGTCGTAATAGTGATTCTACGTACTCCTACAACCGACGTCTACAGCGTAGACTAACGACATAGACCTCCGCGGTGACTGCCGTGCGACGGAGTCGGCGCGAGCCGGGACAGGAGCGCCGGATCATGACGCGGATATCGGCCGGACCACACGCGGACGCCTCGACGACCTGGTGGCCGCACGGCGCAGACCTGGTCGCCGAGCTGCCCGACCTGCTGGCGCGGCTCGAGACCCGGCGCGGACCGATTCATCGGCTGAGCTACAACATCGGCGATGGTCGGCCACCGCACGTACTTTCGACAATCGGGGTCATCGGGTGCGCTTGGACGGCTATCACTACATGCGCCCGCACACCGTCGATGTGCTCGGCGTCGACGGCTACCGGCTCCACCTGCGAGTGGTCCCGGCCGACCTCGACGGCGAGTCCGCCGAGCAGCGGTGGGAGTCCGAGGGCGGGGCCGAGCCGGCGGGTGTCAGCCCGCGGGGTAGGTCAGGGTCGCGGTGAGACCGGTGAGCAGGATGTCCAGGCCGCGCTCGAGTTCGGCCGCGCCATCGTAGGCGGCCAGCACCGGGGCGAGTTCGCGCACCAGCGGGAATTCGGTGATCGGCAAACGGTGCAGGCCGAGGCGCAGGACCTCGTCGGACTCCTCCGGCCGCTCGATCACCTCCTGGAGCTCGTTGAGCACGTGGCCGTAGAGGAATCCGAACAGCGCGCGGTAGATGTGCAGGGCGTCGGCGCCGGCGAAACCGGCGTTGGTGAGCAGCCGCAGGATGTTCTCGAGTGGCCGGACCACCGCGATCGGGCGCATGCCGAGCGGGGTCGACAACGGCCGGGTCACCAGCAGCGGGACCACATTCGGGTGGGCGAGCGCCAGGGCGCGGAACGAGCGTGCGACCGCACGCAGCTGTGCGGCCCAGTCCGGATCGTCGGCGTCGACCATCAACTGCTCGAACACCAACTCGGCTACGCCGTCGAGCACCGCGGCCTTGTTGGGCAGGTGGCGGTAGATCACCATCGGGTCCCGGCCGACCGCCTCGGCCAGCCGCCGCATCGACAGCGCGGCGACGCCGTCGCGATCGACGATCATCAGCGCCGCGATGAGCACGGAATCCCTGGTCACCGCGCTGGGGGGACGGCGGGCGCCATCGGTCGAAGCCTCGGTCATGAGGGCACCTCCGTCTGCTTCGGTTGTCGTTGCCAGTGTAGACCTACAACGTTGACAAGCGCGGGATTCGCGCGTCTACTGGAGGTGTACAGGTCCCCGGAGCTGATACCGATTCCTCGGATCCCGGCCGAAAGGACCGATCGACATGCGCGTTCGCGAAACTCATCATCCCGCCGCGGCACCCGCCCGCCACCAGGTTCCCCCGCTCTACACGCCGCGGCTGCGGATGCGGTCACGCTCCGCGGGAGACCGCTACATCGACGGTGCCTGGTGGCCGCGTTCGACCGACCTGGCCGCCGAACTTCCCGACTTGCTCGCGGTGCTGAGCGTGCGGCTCGGCCCGGTCTGGCGGGTCGTGTACGACCCGTCGTGCTGGGCCTCGGCGCCCGCGCGGATCACCGTCGCGGGAGAGACCGTCCGGCTGGATTCCTATCACTTCGAGCTGTGGAACACGATGTATGTGTTCGGGCGCGACGCGAGCATGCTGGTGCTACAGGTGATTCCGTCCGACACCGACGAACGGGTCGCCCACCAGTCCTTGATGGCCGCGGCCGAAGCAGACCCCGCCGAGTCCGAGCCAGAGCCCGCGGACAGTCCGCGGCCCATCACCGATCACCAGGCGATGGGCGGCGACCGGCAGCCCTTCCCGGTGCCGACCCGCACCCCGCGACTGCTGTTGCGCGGCAGCGAAAGTCACACCGAGCTGTTCGACGGCGCCTGGTGGCCCCGGACGGTGAACCTCACCGCCGAACTCCACGATCTGATCAGCGCCCTCACGCCCCGCCTCGGCCAGACGGCGCGAATCAGCTTCGACTGGAACGTGACCAGCCGCAACCAGCGCCGCATCGACCACGACGACGGCATCGATCTGCGGGTCCCCGACATCGGCCAGTTGCCCGACACCATGCACCTCGTCGGCGTGAACGGCGTCCACCTGACCCTGCTGGTGATCGCGGCCGACACCCCGGACGACGTGGCGAACGCCCAGATCCTGCACGCGGTCGGCCGCGTCGGCCACCATTTGCCCGATATCGGCTGACCGCGTATGCGCCCTCGGCCGCCGCGGCATTATCGAGAGACCTCCGTCATGACCGATGAACTCGACGCGGACCCCACGCGCCCCGAACCCGCCCCCGAGACACCGTTCGTGGACTGGCCCGATCCGAGCCCCCTGCAATCCTGGTGGCTCGACATCATGGACGGCGGCTCCCCGGCTACGCGCTCCGCCGGTCACGACTAGGCGGAGCGACCGCGCGGGCACCATGGCCTCGGTCAGTGGCGGCCCGGCGGGTGGGCGGCCGGCTGGAACAATTCGATCAGGTTGCCCGCGGGGTCGGCGAGCAGGATCTGACTGCCGCCCGGCCCGGAAACGATGTCGGTGCGGAAGACGACGCCGTTGTCGCGCAGGCGGGTGACCTCGGCAGCCAGGTCGTCGACGATCAGATGGATACGGTTGGCGCCGGGCGTCGCGATGTCGGCGGGGGTGGCCCGCGCACCGGAGCTGGCCGGTCCGGACAGCAGCAGCCGCAGCGATCCCCGCACGACGTCGGCGAATGCGGGTGCGGCATTGATGTGCACGGTGAAACCGAGTGTGCCGGTATAGAACTCGATGGCGGCCGCGACGTCGTCGACGAGATAGCGGACGCCGACATATTCGGTGGAGGACGTCATGACGCACTTCCTTTCGTGCGGACGGTGAGGGTGGGCAGCAGGTAGCGAACGCGGGTGTCGATCTCGCTCGCGGTGGCGCGGAAGAGCGGGTAGTTCTCGCCCGCTGCCGCCGGATCGGGGATACTCCAATGCAGGTGGCGGGGATTCTCGCCGAAGTCGGGGCAGACCTCGCGGGCCTTGTCGCACAGGGTGATCACCGCGTCGAATCGGGTGTCGTCGACCTCGGTCAGCGCGCGGGGAGATCGTCCGCTGATGTCGATGCCGAACTCCTCGCGCAATACCCGGATCGTGGCGGGGTGCATCGCCGGTTTCGGGCGCGTGCCCGCGCTGACGGCGTCGACCCGGTGGTCACCTCGGTGGCGCAGCAGCGCTTCGGCGATCACCGAGCGGGCGCTGTTGCCGGTGCAGACGAACAGCACCGCCGGTGTCGACGGCGGATCGAAGGCAGGCGCGTGCGGGTGCAGGCGCAACGCGGGGTGGAGTGCGGGGCCCGCGGCGGTGAGCAGGGCGGCGCACCGGTCCAGATCCAGGTGGTTGTAGCTGTCGCGGCCGTCGTGGCTGCTGCGCGTCGTGGTGACCAGCCCGCCTTCCCGCAGGAGACGCAGATGGTAGGAGATGAGGTTCTGCGGCTGGTCGAGGCGGGTCGCGAGGTCGCGGACGCGACAGTCGCTGCCCGAGAGTTCTCTGAGCAACTGCCATCGCACCGGATGGGCGGCCAGATGAACAAACGGTGGAACAGCTTGACGAGTCGACGTCACCGATCCAGGATAACACCGAACCCATCAAATGAATTTGATGGATATCGCGATCACCCGAGACGGGAGCAAGGTGTCCGACACAACGCCGACCGGCCTGCGCCGCAGCCTGGGGGTCACCGACGCGGTCATGATCGGGCTGGGCGCCATGATCGGCGCCGGGATCTTCGCGGCCCTGGCACCGGCGGCACGCTCGGCCGGATCGTGGTTGCTGGTGGGGCTCGCGGTGGCGGCCGTGGTCGCGTACTGCAACGCGACCTCCTCGGCGCGATTGGCCGCTCGGTACCCGGCCTCCGGTGGCACGTATGTGTACGGGCGCGAACGGCTCGGCGAATTCTGGGGCTACCTGGCCGGCTGGTGTTTCGTCGTCGGCAAGACCGCCTCGTGCGCGGCGATGGCGTTGACCGTGGGCACCTATGCGTGGCCGGCGCACGCGCACGCGGTGGCCGTCGGCGCGGTCGTGGCGGTGACGGCGGTGAACTACCGCGGTGTCCAGAAATCGGCGCTGCTGAACCGGGTGATCGTAGCGATCGTGCTGGCGGTGCTGGCCGCGGTCGTGGTCGCGGCGTGCACGTCCGAGTCCGCCGAGTTCGCGCGGCTGGAACTCGGCTCCGAGGTCACCGTATTCGGGGTGCTGCAGGCGGCGGGCCTGCTGTTCTTCGCGTTCGCCGGGTACGCGCGGATCGCCACGCTGGGTGAGGAGGTCCGCGATCCGGCGCGCACGATTCCGCGCGCGATTCCGCTGGCGCTGGCCATCACGCTGGTGGTGTACGCGTTCGTCGTGGTCGCGGCCGTGGTCGTGCTGGGGCCGCAGGGGTTGGCGCGGGCGAGCGCACCGCTGACCGAGGTCGTCCGGGTCGCCGGCGCCGGGTGGCTCGAGCCGGTGGTTCGGGTCGGTGCCGTGGTGGCCGCACTCGGATCGCTCCTGGCCTTGATTCTCGGTGTGTCGCGCACGACGCTGGCGATGGCCCGGGATCGCCACCTGCCCCACGGACTGGCGGCGGTGCATCCGCGCTTCGCGGTGCCGCACCGGGCCGAGGTAACGGTCGGGGTGATCGTCGCCGTCGCCGCGGCCACGGCCGACATCCGGGCCGCGATCGGATTCTCCTCCTTCGGCGTGCTGCTCTACTACGCCGTGGCGAACGCGGCCGCGTGGACGCTGACCTCGTCGGAGGGTCGCCCGCCGCGGTGGGTGCCGGTCATCGGGTTGCTCGGGTGTGCGGTCCTGGCCTGCACGCTGCCCGCCATCTCCGTGCTGGCCGGGGCGGGCGTCGTCGTGCTCGGCATCGTGATCTATGCCGTGCGCCGCGGCGGTGCTCAGTCCTTGCGCCGCTGAACCGGTGGCGGCGCCCAGGTGCCGTCGAGTGCTTCGGAGCGCGGCGCGTAGAGGCGCATGGTGATGCCCATCGGGCCGCTCGCCGCCGGCAACCAGTTCGATTCGAGGTCGGGGCCCGGGTTCTTGCGGGAGACGGAGATGTCGAGTGAACCGTCCGCGTTGTACCGCAAGGGATCTCGGTCGCCGATGGCGAAGCGATCGAGTTCGTTGGGGATCTGGAAGCCCTCGGCGTCGTACATGGTGATCGACCAGAACGCCGTGGCCGGTGGCAGTTTCCCCGCGTCGAAGTGGATCACGTAGTCGTTGTCGCCGACGAGCGGTTCGCCGTCGGCGTCGGCGGTCAGCAGCGGATAGATCGCGTCCTCGGGCGGGTTGGCGCCCAGCCCGACCAGCGTGACGGCAGATCGTTTGAGGTAGTCGTTGCCATAGACGCCGATGTTGCCGTGCACGCTCACCCACCCGTTGACCGGCGGAGCCAGGTGAGGCGTTGCCGCGGCCACCGCCGCGCGCGCCGCGGCGACACCCGCCTCGATCGCTTCCAGCTCCTCGGGGGAGAAGCGGGTCGCGTCGAAGTCCTGCCCGGGCACGATGCCCAGCAGCGCGATCCGTGCCAGCTGGGAGAAATCGGTGCTGTGCGGCGGGTCGGCTTTCAGTGCGGCGGCGGCGCGATCGAAGAACTCGGTCGCCGACATCGTATCGACCTGCCGCAATGGTTCGGTTTCGGTGACCAGGGCGGGATCCGGCTCGAACGGGGGCGGGTCGGCCAGTTCGGTGATCCGCAGTCCGTCCTGGAACTTGTTCACCGCCGCGTAGTCGGCGGGCCCGTTGGTCTGGGTACGGCCGATCATCCAGGCATGAGGCGTGGGGGAGCGGATCACCGTGACGTCGGCGGGCAGCTCGTCGCGGTAGCCGGGGCCGGCGATGACGAAGTCCTGTTCGGCGGTGCCGGTGGTCCGCTTGCCCGGGGTAGCGAACACATCGGTCCAGGCGTCCAGGATCGGGAGCATGTAGTAGCGGTCGTCGCTGTCGGGAACGTGGACGAGGACGGGGCCGCGGGTCAGATCCAGCCAGGCCGACGAGTACAGCGTGTCGAAGTTCGGCCGCACGACCGCGCGGAACTCGACATCCGGGAACTGGCGCATGTGGTGGAACTGGTTCGGAGGTCCGAAACCGGGGGTGGAACCGGCGGGTGAGTTCGTCTGCTGCTGACGGGTCACCTCCATCGTCACCAGCGAGTAGAGATAGACGTACGATTCGTAGCTGAGAGTTTGCAAGTCGTCGGACAAAACGCTCATGACGCCTCCATTGTGGATCGCAATCCGCCCGGTACCAGCCTCTTTTCGAACGTATCAGGGGCGGATAACGGCGCAATCACACGATGTTCGCTCGATTGCTGGAGGCCGGGAGCTGTCCCGACGAGTGGTGTGCTGCCGTCAGGCCGGGGTGAGCACGCAGAATTCGTGGCCCTCGGGGTCGGCCAGGACGGTCCACGGCACTTCGCCCTGGCCGATGTCGAGATCGGTCGCGCCCAGGGTCCGCAGCCGCTCCACCTCCGCCGCGTGGTCGTCGCCCGGATAGGGCCGCAGGTCGAGGTGGATGCGGTTGCGCACGGTCTTCGGCTCCGGCGTGCGGAGGAACTCCAGATAGGGGCCGACGCCGACGGCGGAGCGCAGTGTCGCGTGATCGTCGGACACCTCGTGCACGGTCCAGTCCATCGCCTCGCCCCAGAACTCCGCCATGGCCCGGGGATCGACGCAGTCGACGACCACCGCGGCGATCGGCCCGGTGCCCCGGTAGACCGCCCGAGGCTCCAGCACGCAGAATTCGTTGCCCTCGGGGTCGGCGAGCACCGTCCACGGCACCTCGCCCTGGCCCACGTCCGCGGGCGTCGCACCGAGCGCCCGCAGTCGCGCGACCAGCTCCGTCTGCTCGGTCGCCGAAATGGTCGCGAGGTCGATGTGCACGCGGTTCTTCACCGTCTTGGGCGCGGGATCGGCCACCACATCGATACAGACCGCGCTCGGATCGGGATAGGCGAAGTCCTCGGGCTCGAGATTGGTCACCCCCGGCGCCTCCCTGCCCGTCTCCCAACCGAGCGCCGCCGCCCAGAACCGTCCGAGCGCACCGTCATCGCGAGCTTTCATATGGATCTGCACCAGCCGCGTAGCCACGGGGCCGATCCTATGCGGCAACAGTGCTGTCACAGTCGCTGACACCGAGGGCTGACAGTGGTGGAATCGAGGCGGCGACCGTCCTTGATGAAACAGGGCCGATCGTGCATTCGGGGCCTGCACCGGTGCCCCGAGAATTCGAGGACTCGTGAGCGTCCACTCCCGTCACGGCGGAAACCACTTTCCGCCCCTTCCCGGCGAGCCCGCCGAGGTGTGCGCGCGGCTGCAGGGCGAACTGGTCGCCCGGCCCAACGCGGTGATCTTGTACGTCTGCGGTGAGGTCGACGCCTACACGCTCCCGCGGTGGCGACGCATGCTCGATGCCGCCTTCCTCGCCGCCGCCGAGACCGGCCACCTCGTCGTCGACATCGGCGACGCGGGATTTCTCGGCTGCCGCGCCGTTCTGGACCTGGCGGCCGGTGCGCAACAGGCCATGGCCGAGGGAGTCGGGGTCAGTCTGGTGAATCCGGTGCCTTCGGTCGTGGACCGCGTCATTGCCATCGCCGGTCTGTCCGCCTGGCTACCGGTGCACACCTACCTCGTCGACGCCCTGGTCGCGCACAAGCGGGGGCCGGAGCACGCTGCCGCCGGCTAGGGCGCTTACGCGCGGGGCGATTTCCGTTCGGAGCGCAGTCGATCGCGTTCGGCGCGCAGTGTGGCGACGGTGTCTTCGAGTTCGAGGATGCGGGCCACCGCGGCCAGGTTGATGCCCTCGCCGGTGAGGGTGGTGATGCGATGTAGGCGGGTGAGGTCGTCGCCGCTGTAGCGGCGGGTGCCGCCGGCGCTGCGAGCGGGGGTGAGCAGGCCGTGTTGTTCGTACAGGCGCAGGGTCTGTACCCCGATGCCCGCCAGTTCCGCGGCTACGGAGATCGCGTACACCGCCTGTGCTGCCGGTATCGGGTCGTGCGGGGAGATCATCGGCGCCTTCACCTCGATTCTGTGGTTCTGTATCAGATTACTTGGTTCTGCTGCTTGCACTCATCTGGGTCGAGTGCTAAATAATATCTATGTCGAATGACAGAGGTTATCTGGCGACGATCCTATCGAGAATGGAGTGAGTTGGAGGTGGCGGCCATGTTGATGCGCACCGATCCTTTCCGTGATCTGGACCGGTGGAGCCAGCAGGTGTTCGGCACGGCGGCGCGGCCGGCGGCGATGCCGATGGATGCCTGGCGTGAGGGGGACGAGTTCGTGGTCGAGTTCGATCTGCCGGGGATCGATCCGGACTCTTTGGATCTGGATGTCGAGCGCAATGTGGTGACGGTGCGTGCGTCGCGGCCGGGTCTGGATGCGGATCGGTCGATGATCGCCGCGGAGCGTCCGCGTGGGGTGTTCAGTCGTCAGTTGTTCTTGGGGGAGAGTCTGGATACCGATCGGATTCGTGCCGACTATCGGAACGGGGTTCTGCGTGTGTCGGTTCCGGTGGCGGAGAAGGCCAAGCCTCGCAAGATCGAGATCTCCCGCGACAGCGAACTCCAGGCCATCGACGCCTGAGCCGGGGTGGAGGTCGACGATGTCGGCCTCGCTCCCGCCACCCGACCTCGCCCGGTGTGACGAGGGGAAGCGAAAGAGAGGTGATGTGTATCGACAACGTCGCGAACGACTCTTCCGATGACCCGAAGTCGACTTCCCGGTGGCCGGTCCGCCCGGCCACCGCAAGACCCATCCGTCCGATCGCTGAGGAGGATCCGATGACCGTCTTACCGACAGCCACCCAGGCCGATCGTGCCGATCAGGAGACCTTCGTCTGCACCGCCGACCGTGACCTGGGCCTCGATGTCACCGCAGTGCGCGTCGGCGAGCATGCGGTCGACACCGCTGATCTGTCCGACCGTATCGACCAAGCCTGGAGTGTTCCCTGTGTCGACGACGACTTCTCCTGCTTCGCCTACTGACCGGCACACCGACCCCGTCGCGAGGGTCGAGCCGAGTGCGATCTGGCCCGACCCCAGCCCGCTGGACACCTGGTGGACCGAGATCATGGACGGCGTGCCGCCGCCCCCGCGGCGCTGACCGGATAGCGCTGCTGCGGGTCGAAGAAATCTGTAGCGGCGGGTGTAGACATTATCGATGACTGGGTATACAGTCGGTGTCGTTGCAAGATGAAGTCAGGTGGCCGGGCAGGCGAACTGCCCGGGATGACAGTTCGACCGTCCCCTCCGGCGGAGAAGCGAATCCGGTGCACTCGGCCGGACCGCCGGAGGGGACGAAGACCGCAAGACCCCCCGCACGACCGCAGTAGAACCGACGAATTGGAGGTGGTGGCCACTGAGTAGTCATTTACCAGTCCCGCATCCCGGGAGTTGTCGGATGCGGTGTCTCAGACCGGCCTCGGTGGCCGGTGTACGCAAGTGAAATCAATCCCTCAGTCGTAATCACGGCCCCGGCGCTCAGTGCGCCGGGGCCTTCCGGCGTTGAATCCGAGAGGTCTCGTGCAGCACCCGAACATCAATCCCGCCGACGGCACCAGCCCGGCGGACAAACTCGACGACGATGACTACCCCGCCTACAGCATGGGCCGCGCCGCGGAGATCCTCGGCGTGACCCAGGCGTTCCTGCGCGGCCTCGACGCCGCACGGCTGCTCACTCCACAACGTTCGGCGGGCGGGCACCGGCGCTACTCGCGCTACCAGCTGCGCATCGCCGCCCGCGTCCGCGAACTCGTCGATGCGGGCAACGCGCTGGAGGCGTCGTGCCGGATCGTGATTCTCGAGGACCAACTCGCCGAGGCGCAGCGCATCAATTCGAACCTGCAGCGCGAACTCGACGAACGCGGTACCGCCGACCATCCGCCGACCTGACCGGCGGCGCGGGCGCGCCTGTGCCGACGCCGCGCTCGACCGGTCGGTGCAGGACAGACGCCGTTGACTCCGGTGGATGGGGCGCGTTGACTGGTAACGACACGATGGTCGCCGACGCCTGTCACGACCATGAATTCGGAGGCGTTGCCGGCTCGTCGGCGGTGCAGGCCCGAGGAAGAAGTGCCATGAGTATCAGCAAGAAGATCGCCTATTCCGCCGAGGCGACCAAGGGCAAGATCAAGAAGGTGTTCGGTCGGGCCACCGGTAACCGAACCCTCCAGGCGGAAGGCCGGGCCGATCAAATCAGAGGAAACCTGAAACTGTCCGGCGCCAAGATCAAAGACGCCTTCAAGCGCTAGGTCTCGGTGCGTCCGGTTCCATTCCACGATGTGGCGGCGGCCGACGATTCCGGCAGGCTCGCCGCGGGTCGTGCCCGGCTGGATCGGAGTCAGGATTCGCGCGCGGCGATCGCGGCCTGGATCCGCCGCAGGGTGCGCAGGCCCTTCTTCGCGGCGACGCTCACCATGCCGTCGAAGACGGTCGAACCACGGTCGTTGGCCATCAGCCGTTCCAGGGTCGGCACGGCACGGTCGTCGCCGGTCGAGCCGAGTGCGACTGCCGCCCAATACCTTTGGTCCGGGTCGTCGCTGCCTGCCGCGTCGCGCAGCCGTGGGATCACCTCCGGGGTGAAGGTGGACAGCGCGCTGGCGATATAGCCGATGCGGTAGTACCGGCGATTCTCGAATTCGTCCCAGAGCGCGGCCAGGGCGGCATCGCCGCCGATCCGGCCGAGGGCCTCGGCGGCCCGCTCGCGCATCCCCGCGATGGAGTCGCCCAGCACGGGAGTGAGCGCCGGGACGGCCAACTCGTCGCCTAGTACGCCCAGCGCGATCACCGCTTGCTCTCGCGCCAGCTGTTGGGAATGATCCAGCATCGCGATCAGGCCGGGCACCGCCTCCCGGAATCCGAGCGCCGCGCAGCCCATCGCCGCCCACGCCTGGCAGTTGTACCGGGTGTCGGCCAGTGCCGCCAGCAGTGGCTCCCGGAGAGTGTCGTCGCCGAAGACCGCGGCCCGGTTGAGGGCTCGGCTGTACAGCGCGCGGTGATAGTCGGGATAGTCGCGGACCAACGTGCGCAATGCCTGCGCGGCCGAGGCGTCGCCGTCGGCCGCCCGCGCGAGCAGCAGTCGCAGATTCTCCTCGCGGGTCTCGAGATCGCCGTCTTGGAGGATGCGCGCGTCAGCTGGGTTCACCGGCCAACGGTACCTGGCGATGTCCGCGCCACCGCCGACCGCGCTCGGGTGGGCTGAACTCGAACGACACGCTCCGGCCAACGGTGGAAGTAGTGGAGGTGGCCCCGCCGGAGTGTGCCGCGCAGTGCGGGGAGTCAGGCCCGGATCTGGTCGGGGGTTTCGACGATCATCAAGAACCCGGGGGAGGACGATCTGTTCCGGATTCACCTACCGCAGATCGTGGCCGATATTCGGGACGATATCGGCCACCCCGGCGGGGTATCGCCCGCGGTGGGCTGTCCCGCGATCTATCCCCAGGCGCGCCGGGTCGCGGGCATGTCGGCCTCTCCTGTCGGTTCCGGGACGACGCCCAGTACCTGGTGGATTCCGAGTCCGCCGTCCTCGAAGCCCAGCGCGGAGGCGGCCATATAGAGTCGCCAGATTCGGGCGGGGCCGTCGCCGACGAGGGAAACCGCCTGTTCCCAACCGTTTTCCAGATTCGCGACCCACTGGCGAAGGGTGCGCGCGTAGTGCTCGCGCAAGGCCTCGACATCACGGACTTCGAAGCCGGCACGCTGCATCGCCAGGACGACCTCGCCCACATCGACGAGTTCACCATCCGGGAACACGTAGCGTCCGATGAAGGATCGTTTCTGCATGACCGAGCCGCCCGGTGCGGAGATCGCGTGGTTGAGCAGTCGTCCATGGGGGTGCAGCAGGGCGCGCAGGGTGTCGAAGTACTCGGCGGCGCGCTGGGAGCCGACGTGTTCGAACATGCCGATCGAGGAGATGGCGTCGAACGTCTCGCCGCGCAGGTCCCGATAGTCGGCGAGCCTGATCTCGACCCGGTCCGACAATCCCGCCTCGGCGACTCGCCGCCGCGCCAGCTCGACCTGAGCACTGCTGATCGTGACACCGACGACCTGTGCCCCGTAGGTCGAGGCCGCGTGCATGGCCATGGATCCCCAGCCGCAGCCCACGTCGAGCAGGCGCATGCCCGACCGCTCGGGCAAACCCAGCTTGCGGCAGACCAGGTCGTGTTTGGCGCGCTGGGCGTGTTCGAGGGAGCCGTCGTCCTCCGGCACGAACCGCGCGCACGAGTAGGTCATGCTCGGACCGAGGACCAGCCGGTAGAAGTCGTTGCCGACGTCGTAGTGATGGCTGATCGCCGCCGCATCGCGGCGCTTGGTGTGCAGCGGTCCGCGCCGCGGCCGTGCCTCCTCCGCGGGAGGCTGCGGGCGGCGCCCGAGTGCGCCGAGTTGCCGTGCCGCGCCGATGGCCTGCCAGGCCGCGCCGAGACCGAGGCGGGCGTCGTTCGGCGCGGTGGACTGAAGCGCCCGCAGCATCCGGAAGATGTCGCCGTCCAGATCCACGGTGCCGGAGACGAAGGCGCGCGCCAGCCCGAGCTCACCGGGCGACCAGATCAGGTGACGCAGCGCCTCCGCGGATCGCACGCGCATGGTGCCGGGGCTCGCACCCTCGGGCAGGATCGCGCTGCCGTCCCAGAATTCGAACCCGATCGCGGGGCGCGGTCCCAAGCTGGCTCGCAGCAGAGGTTCGAACGCGGCAGCGACCGTGGTCTGGTTAGCCATACGACCACTATGGCCCGCGTCGCGCCGCCGCGATGGCAGCGACGCGGGCGCGGCGCGTTGCGCGGTGGCGGTGTCGATCGTCGGCGAGGAGGCGGATCAGGGCCGGCCGCTGACGACGGCGGTGACGGCGTCGAGGAAGGGCTGGCCGCCCAGGGCGTAGCCGCCGGCGATCGCGCCGAGGACCAGGCCGACGGGGCCGGTGATGATGCTGAGGAAACCGAAGCCGAGCACCGTGCCGATGAGGCCGCCCAGGAGGCCGCCGACGACCACGCCGACCACGTTGCGGTTGATCTCGTTCGTCAGCTGGGACATGGGGCTGATGGTCTGCATCTCGCCGATCTCGGTGGCGTTCGCCTGCGGGGCGAGCACGAGGTGGCGACCGCCGTCGGAGATCGTCTGCGCGACTCGCATTGTCGCACCGGAGATCTGGTAGGTGAGCGGAATGCGGGCGACGACCTCGCCCGCGTCGGAGGTGAGGGTGACCGCGGTGTTGTCGTCGGTGGTGGTGAAGGTGCCGCCGGAGACGGTGGTGGTCAGCACCCGGGAGAACTCGGTGAGGGTCGCTTCGTAGCGCACGGACTGCTCGACCCCGGACGCGGTGGCCTGGGGCGCCGGTGCCGTCGGTTGCGCGGCGACGGCTCCGGAGGAGATCCAGACGGCGGCGCCGACCAGGAGCGCGGTAGCGGGGAAGTGACCGAGTTTCATCAGGGATTTCCTTTACGCATGACGAAGACTGCGCGGCCGACCGGCGTGCGCGAGGGCACGAACCGTGGTGTCCGCCAGTGAGATCGGGCAGACCCTAGCACCCTTTTCCGGCGGAGAGTTATCCGTCCCGAATTGGGCGCTGGACCAGCTTTCTGCTGTAAAACTGCGCAGATTCACAATTCGACACGTTCGTGTCCGGCCGTGTAAGAACTGTCAGGCGAGTGGGGTGTCGGTCGGGGCGCCCAGCGGATGAGTAGGAACAACACAGATGGCGCGTCGAAAGAGCATTGCCGTGGCCGGTGTGTCGGTAGTGGCGGTGTTCGCCCTGGCTGGGGCCTTCTACGGCGCGCTTTCCGTCATCGCGGGGTTCGGTGCGCGGCTGTCCGGACCGCCCGAGAATGATTCTCCCGCAACTGCTTCGCTGTCCGAGGTTTCGGCAACTCAGCCGCTGGGTACTATTCTCGAGCTATCCGGCGGTGTGGCGTCCACATTGAGTAAATCCGCGTCCCGGATTCCCCGGGTGGATCTGAGTGTCGGCGATTGCGTGGATGTGGGCGCATCCGATATTCAGCAGGCCGCGTGCGGAAGCGCGAATTCTCACTACAAAGTGACGCAATTGGCGTCGGCGGGCGGTCACTGCCCGGGCGACGTCGACCGCTCCCAGGCGCGCACGCTCCCCGGTGGCGTCCAGGAGACTCTGTGCCTGGACATCGACTGGACGGTCGGCGGCTGCCTGGACCTGTCCGGCGACGCGGTCCGGCACGTGGAATGCGCTGCCGCCGTTCCCGGCCGGGTCCGCGTCCTCGAGATCCGCCACGACACCACGGACGTGAACGTCTGCACGGCGGGCGACCGCGGCGTCGTCTACGACGAGCGCCGCTACGTCGTCTGCGTCAGCTCACGCTGAGCGCCACGTACCCGGGTCCCCAACCGCGGGCTCGCTCAGGATCTTCGCGTAGGCCCTGTTGAAGTCGGGTCTGCCCGGCACAGAGGGCGGGATCGGGTCGTATCCGGCGGACGGGTCGAGCTGGGTGGCTGCTCGGTTGTAGGAGCCTGTTTCCAGCAGGATCCGTCGGATGCCCTGGGTGTCGGCAAGGGATTCGAGGTGTGCGAGCACGCGCCGAAGCCCACTATCGCGCGTCGCTCGACGGCGTAGGCGCGGAGCAGGTGAGCGGAGTCCGGATGATCGAAAGCTCGCGGGGTCGGCGTGGCGTCGGGCGTGAGGTCGTGCGGCATGCCCCAGCATGCTCCCTTGTCCGTGCCGGGGGACCGGTCTTCGGGTCACCGGCGGGTCCCGGCCGCCTCGGGCTCGTGACCGTACGGCGTCTAGTGCGTGTGTGGCCGTACTCTGTTGAGGGCCTGCATGTTTGGTGGCCGTAGCCCGTAGGATGGAGCCTGATGGACCACACGGACCCTTTCCCTCGACCTGTTCCGTTCACCGTGCCGAAGCTGCTTGTGGGCCTAGGGCTAGTACTTGTCGTCGCCGCGGCGATCGCGTCGTTCACCTTCACCTCCACGCTCGCCCAGGTGGCGGGCATACCCGAAGACCTCACCTGGCTGTGGCCGGTGGTCGCCGGTCTCACCGTCGCGCTGGTCGCCTGCACCTTCATCACGCTCGTGGGGATTCGCGACGAGAAGGCCACGGGTCTGGTCCGGGTCTATGAGCTGCTGCTCGTCGCCGCCGTGCTGGCGAGCATCTGCGGAAACGTCGTGGCCATCTCCCGTGGGCCGATCGAGCTGGGGACCTTCGGGATCGCGACGGTGGTCGCCATTCCGCCGGTCTGCCTGATGATCTGTGTGGGCAACTACCTGCTGCTCACCGCCGTCGTCCCCGTGCGCATCGTGGCCGCCATCCGGGAGGACGACTGGCGGTTGCGGGCCCTCGGCATCCCCAGCCCGTCGTCGCCGCCGAAGGATCCGAACGCCGCGCCGAGCGAGAGCGCCTCGTGGTGGGACCAGTACCGCAGCGAGGCCAGGACGCCGCCGACGACACCGAAGGCCCGGACCTAGCCGACCGGCGGCCGACCGTTTCCGCGTGATCCGAGCCCCGGTGCGGACGGGTCGAAGACGAGTCATGGGCGCGTTGATGCAGAATGTGAAGGTGAAGGATAGACCTGAGAGGAAGTTCGGAGTGGCCGCTGTGGGATCGATGGGTGTCGCGACGCCTGTTCGCGGTTAGTTCGATGTCGGACCAGGAAGCCGGGTCGGGGCCTGGTGGAAGCCGTTTCGACGCGGTGGAGCAGCTGCGTCGGAAGTGGGAAGAGACGAAGGCCGCCGACGGTGGTTCGAGTGCCGCCGAGGGCGGGGCGTCGAACGTCGTCCGGCTGCCCAGGCGGCCGCGGCGAGGTCGCGAGGATAGCGGCGACTCCCGGCGTCGCACCTGGTATCCGGAGACCGTGTACGACCCGGCGCCCACCCGCCCGGTGACTCGCGCGGAATTGCAGGGCGAGACCGGGGCCTGGCCGGTCGACGCCGCGGGTCGGCCCGCGGCACCGGCGGGTGGCACCGCCGAGCACGAACGCAACGTCATCGACCTCGGCGCCTCGCGTCGGAAACGCACCGGCACGGATGCCTCTGCCGGCGGCCCTCGGCCGGCGATGCGCCCGCGCAGAATCGGCGCGGGCGAGACGAAGCCGGGCGGTGACGGCGATGCGTCACCGTCGGGCGATCCTGGTCGGTAGCCCGTCGGCCGCCCGGCTGCGCGGACTGCGGGTCAGCTGACGGTGGCGGTGATCTTGATCGCCGGGGTGAGCTTGTACTCGGTGGCGAAGGTGATCGTCTCCCCCTGGGTGAGCAGTCCCTGGCAGAGCGTGGCGCCGCCGTCGTCGGTGGCCAGCTTGACGACGGCGGTGGTGGCTTTCAGGGTGGACGTGGCGTTGGTGTAGGTCATCGCGGTGTGATGGGTCCAGAAGGCGCACGAGTAGCCGACGGCGGTCCGGAAGACCAGGTTGATCGAGTTGAACTGGTCGCCATTGGTGATCGAGGTGGTGCCGGTGGCCGCGGAGTAGGAGGTGGCCGTCAAGTTGGACGGCCCCGCGGCCGCGGTGAACATGCCCTGCCACGACGTCCCGTCCGGACTTGTGCAGGTGACCGGATTCGTGCTCTTGATGGCGCCCAGCCCGGAGGTGGTCCGGGTGCCGGCGGGCAGCGAGCCGGTCGAGGACAGGCTCGGACAGGTGAAGACCGTCGCGCCGCTCTTGTTCTTCACGGTCAGCTGACCCGATACCGCCGAGAACGCGCCGTTGCCGTTGGGGTTGACGACTGTCCAGGTGGTGGTGCTCGCGTGGGCGGGCGTGGTGGCGGTGAGCGCGGCGGCCATCGGCGCGGCCAGGACGATCGCGGCGAGCGCGCGGCGCAGGCGCAGGGTGGAGGACATGGCGGTCTCGATTCATCAAGCGGGAGAACGCATCTCACGATCGTCCGCCTGGACGGTTCGCGAGCTGCACCGGACATGTCGGCCCGGTCGCGCGACGGTATCAACGAAACCCGTTGCTTAGCAGAACTTTTGAACTATTTGCGTTTCAGTCGTCGTGGCGCACGAGAGACACCCTTGCCCCGGCCTCAGGGCGCAATTTTGTCGCTGCGCGGATCGATCAGGATCTTGGCGTGGTGCTCGGGGGAGCCCAGTGCCGCGAAGGCCGCGTCGATGCCGTCGAGCCCGACCGTGCCGGTGATCAGCGGGCGGGGGTCGACGGTGCCGTCGGCGATCATGTGCAGGGTGTCGCGGAATTCGCCGGGGTCGTAGCCCAGGACGAAGCGCAGCTCGATCTCCTTGTTGATGGCGTTGGCGGGATGGAAGGTGTCCTGCTGCATGCACACTCCCACGACCACGACGCGGGTCGACGGCGGCGCGGCGGTCAGGATCTGGTCGATGATGCCGGGCACCCCGACGCATTCGAAGACCACGGGACCGGCCGGGCCTCGATCGAGGGTGTGTGCCGCACGGAACAGGTACCACCACGGGACCTTCGGGACGCGGCGCACGCGTTCCATGACGTCGAAGGCCAGGTTCAGCATGTCCGCGGCACCGGCGATGCGCGGCGGCTTCGGCGCGACCTCCCAGGCGGATTCGGTGGCCGGGTCGACCACGACGTCGGCGCCGCAGGCGCGGGCCAGATCCCGGCGGCGCGGCGAGAAGTCGCTCGCGACCACGGTGCGCACGCCCGCGGCCTTCAGCATGGTGACGACGGCCAGTCCGATCGGCCCGCACCCGATGACGAACGCGGTCTGGCCCTGGGTGATCCGGCTCTTGCGGACGGCATGCCAGCCCACCGCCATCGGCTCGGTGAGTGCGGCGAGGTCGGGGGAGAGCCCGTTGGGGACCTCGAAGGTCACCGATTCCTGCGTGAGCACCTGTTCGGCGTACCCGCCGGGCGCGTGGGCGGACAGTCCGGTGAGTTCCGGCTCGCGGTCTCTGCGCAGAATCGGCATCGCGACGACGGGGGTGCCCGGCTTCCAGCGACGGTGCGTGCGCGGCCCGTAGTCGGCGATCTCGCCGGTGAACTCGTGCCCGAGCACGATCCGCTGGTCCGACCGCATGAAGTTGCCGTAGCCGGTGGCGGCGGCAAGGTCGGCGAGCTCGTCGCAGTGCACCCGGGCGTGCAGGTCCGAGCCGCAGATGCCGCAGCGGGTCACCGAGACGAGTATCTGGCCCGGTCCGGGTTCCGGCGTCGGCAGCTCCTCGACGCGAAACTCACCTTTGCTGACCACCGTCGCACGCATGAGCGCCTCCTAGACGAGTGCTGGGCCATCCCTCGGGTCGCCGACCCCGGTCGTCATCGTAGCTGTCCGGGTAGGCCGGGCCGATCACCTCGGCGCATCCGCTCCCCTGTCCGCGATCAGCTGAATCGATCGACTGCGGAGCGGGGCCGAAAAGTGTTGCGGTCGTCTATCTTCGAGAACAAGGAGCGTGGGATCGTCGTCCGGGCTTCTCGGGATACAGGGGGTAGGAAATGCAGCCGAAACTCATCACCGCTGTGCTGGCGCTCGCGGTGGGTGCGGTCGTCGCGACCGGGTGCTCGAGCGACGCCGATGTGGTGTCGAAGAACCTGTCCAAGGAATCGGACCAGTTCAAGATCGACCGCCGGGTGGTGTTCTTCAACGGGATCACCGACAAGTACCTGCTGTCGATCGAGGGCAAGTGCTCGATCAAGGACGAGAACAACCAGCTCGAGGTCACCTGCAAGACCGGTGACGACGAGTACAAGAAGCACTTCCTCGGGCTCTCGGACAACGTGAGCTACTTCGTCGAACAGCTCGAGTCCGCGGAGGTCAGCCGGTACCGCTACAAGGTGATCTTCAAGCCCGAGACCATTCTGGCCGACGTCGATCGTCCCTGAGGCTACGCGCCGAGCCGGTCGTGCACGAAGGCCGCGGCCTGGTCGCGGTTGTCGTTGACGAAGTACGCGAAATGCCCATAGCTCAGGGCGTTTCCGAAGCCGGCGGCCGGGTTGCCGCCCTGGCAGACCCGGTCGCCCGCGTTGCAATAGTCGCGCAGCCGGTCGGCGAATTCGGCGAGTGCGCCCGAGGGAAGGGGGCCGGTGCCGGACAGGGCGGGGTCGAAGCTGCCGCGATTGTAGGGCTCGCCGCCGTTGAACAGTGGGTTGCCGAACAGGGCGATGGCGTCGATGCGCGCGGCCGCCTGGTCGGTCACCGCGGTGCGCGCGTTGAGAGTGTTGCCGATGACCCGGGCGCCCTGGGAGTAGCCGAGCAGTACGAGTTGCTGGTCCGGGCAGGCGGCGGCGGTCGCGTTGAGCAGCGCGGTCAGGTTCTCGACGCCGCGCACGGCGCTGTCGGGAGCCATCGAGGCCGGGTATTCGAGTTCGGTCACCGTGGTGCTGCGGCCGGCCTCCAGGGCGATCCGGCTGCCCAGCGGTGTGAGGAGCAGGCTGCCGATCTGCGGTTCGAGGGTGCCCCGAACGGTGACGACCCGGACCTGCGCGCAGTCGGTCGGGCCTGCGGACGGCTCGGCGGCCGCGGCGGGGACAGCGGTCAACGCGAGTGCCGCCGCGACTGTCGCCGCCGACCGCAGCAGGATTCGGGATCGTCCACGCATGCGCTCACTGTATTGCGCCGGCGCGGTCGGCGGGAGGCAGACCGGGTTTCCGCACGTTCTCACTGGTCGACGGGGGGCGACAGACGGCAAAGTTTGGGTATTTCACATTTGCGGAATGCGACTGATGTCGGGGAGTGCACTGGCAGGAGGTAGTCATGAATCACGTACTCGCCAAAACGCTTGCCACCGGCGCCCCGTCGGCTACCCGGCTTGCGTCTCGTGGCCGCCTGGGCTGTGAGCGTCGTCTATTTCGGCCTCGAGCGGCGGAAAAAGTAGAACGTGTTCTAGTAGGCTTCGGCTATGGAACGACTCACTGGATTGGATGCCAGTTTCCTCTATCTGGAGACCGATACCCAGCATCTACACGTTTGCGCCCTGCTGATTCTCGACCCGGCCGACGGGCCGTACTCGTTCGACCACCTCCGCGACGAACTCCGCAGGCGATTGCCGCTCATCCCGCACATGCGCCGCCGGGTCCACTCGGTGCCGTTCAACCTCGACCACCCGCTGTGGGTCGACGACGCCGACTTCGACATCGACAACCACATCCGGCGCGTCGACCTGCCGGAGCCGGGCGGGCACGCCGGTCTGGCCGCGCTGATCGGGGAGATCGCGAGCCGGCCGATGGATCAGAACCGACCGCTGTGGGAGATGTCGGTCGTCGAGGGGCTCGACGACGGCAAGGTGGCGGTCGTGTGCAAGTACCATCATTCGGCCGTCGACGGCATCACCGGCACGAACATGATGATGCACCTGTGCGATCTGGAGCCGGGACTGAGCCGCCCGGAACCCGAACCGTGGCGACCGGAACCGGTGCCCGGCGACCTCGAACTCATCGCGCGTGCCGCGGTCCGGTTTCCCGCCAGGGCCGGGATGCTCGGCATGGTTCCCAAGACCCTCGGCATGGTCGCGGGGTTCGCGCAGCGGCGGCGGAACAACGAAGCGGGGATGGCGCTGCCGTTCTCCGCGCCGCGCACGCCGTTCAACCAGGCCGTCACCGGGACGCGAGCGGTCTCGTTCACCAAGACCGACCTGGGCGCGATCAAGGAGATCAAGGCCGCGTTCGGGGTGAAGGTGAACGATGTCGTGCTCACCGTGGTCGGTGGCGTGCTGCGCCGCTACCTGGCCGAGCACGGCGAGCTGCCCGATCGCTCCCTGGTCGCCTCGGTGCCGGTGTCGGTGCACGAGTCCACCCGGCACACCGAGGGCATCAACAAGGTCTCGACCCTGTTCTGCCGTCTGGGCACCGATATCGCCGATCCGGTCGAGCGACTGGAATCGCTGGCCGTGGCCAACCGCGACGCCAAGGCCGAGCACGACCTGATCGGCGCCGACTTCCTCCAGGACTGGTCGAAGTACGCCCCGCCCAACACCTTCCGCCTGGCCTCGCGCGTCTACTCGTCGCTGAAGCTGGCCGAGCGGCACCCGGTGGTGCACAACCTGGTGGTCTCGAACGTGCCCGGTCCGCCGATGCCGCTGTACTTCCTCGGTGTGCGGGTCGACGGCATGTACCCGTTCGGCCCGGTCTTCCACGGCGCCGGGCTCACTGTCACGGTGCTGTCGAACTGCGGGGATCTCGATTTCGGCTTCATCGCCTGCCGTGACCTGGTTCCCGATGTCGACGCGCTGGCCGAAGCGGTGCCCGCCGTGATCGACGAACTGCTGGCCGCGGCCCGCGCGCGGGGCTGATCGCCCCCTCCGAATGTCCGCCCTGTTCGCCACCGGCGTCGAACAGGGTTGTCGACTACCGCCGCGCGGTGACCGCCCGGCACGCGTCGGCCAGCGCCGGCACGAACCGGTCCGGCGCGACAGCGCACGCCGCATGACCCGCCGCGACCGGATGCACACTCGATCCGGGAATCGCGGCCGCGAGTTCGATCTGCCGGTACACCGGGATCGCCCGGTCCTTGGTGGTGATGACCACCGCGGTCGGCACCCGCAGCTCCGACAGCCACGCGGTGGCGTCGAACGTCCCGATCTCGGCCAAGACCGGCGCCAGGGCCCATCCGCTCGTACTGCGGAATTCGCCCACCGCCCACTGCCGCAGATGCCCCGGCACCAGGGCGGGCGGCAGTTCCGGCAGGGCGCGCGTCAGCCGCCGAGCCCGCCGGTACGGATAGTCGCCCAGCGATTCGGCGACGGTGGCGAAACCGCGATGGAACGCCCGCTCGCGCCACTTCTCCTGGAAGCGATACGGCGTCGCGCAGGGCACCAGCCCCGCGACCCGGTCCGGATGCCGGTGGGCGGTGAGCAGCGAGACGATGCCGCCGAGCGAATAGCCCACGCAGACAAAACGATCCAGGCCCAGCGCGTCGGCGACCGCGACCACGTCGTCGGCGCAGTCGTCGAGGCGGAACCGTGCCGCTTGGATCCCGCGCCCGTGCCAGCGTTGATCGAACAGCACCACGCGATATCGCGCGCTCAGTGTCTCCAGCGCCGGAAACCAGTTCAGGACGGCTGTGCAGGCGGTGCCGTGCAGCAGGATCAAGACCGGTGCGCCGGCCGGTCCCGGGATGTCCACGACGTAGGTCCGGCCACGCCCAGGGAGGTCGAGCATCCGTCCACCGGGAATCTCGTCGACGGCGGGCACGACGAACGGTCCCGTCCGTACTGATCGCGCGGATCCCACGAAGACCTCCTCGACATTTCTAGAACGCGTTCTAGTTCATGATGCCATATCGGGGTGCGGGCCCGGGGGCGGCGCGGGAGCTATCGCCCGGTGACCTGCTCGATCGCGTGGAGCCAGGCGGCGTTGTCCGCGACGAAGAAGCCGACTTCGCCCGCCCTGGTGTCGACAACCAGGTGGGTGCGGCCGCCGGTCACCGCTCCCCGGAAGACCTTCGCTTCGTGCGCGGACACGATCTCGGCCACCGGCACGGCGAACGACGACCCGAGGTACGGCCGGAAATGCAGCTCGGTGGCGGTGAGCGCGACGACGCCGTTGCCTTTCGCCGCCGGGAACCCCGGCGCGGACGCGCCCCGATAGAGGGCCTGCTCCGGTCCGCGCACGAGCACGTCGTGGCGCAGGTCGCGGGTCAGCTCCTCGGTGACGCGCGCGCCGCGCCGCCGCAACCAGACGATGATCGGGATCGAGACGATCGCGAGTACCGCGAGAATCCCGGCGACCAGAACGACGACGAACCACAGGGTGCTCATGCGGTGATCATCGTTCGTGCGGGCCGACTCGTGAACAGGCGCGCCGCCGACACTTCCGCGGGTGGTTCGTGGCGGGCGGCCCAAGGTAGAAAGGGTGTGGCTGGCTACACCGGCAAACCGGTGGGCAGCTCCATCGAGATCCCGGTCCGCCACGACAACCATGGGAGTCATGACCCACACTCCAGCCGAGCCGACCCTGATCATCCCTGGTCCCGGTGCGCAGACCGAGGTGATCGATCCCGGACCACCCGCGGACCCGGCCCGCCGTCGCGGCGTCCTCGCCACCGTGGCACGGGCACCCTTCCAGCCGCGGACCTGGAAGGAATTCGGCTACCTCGTCTTGTCGTTCGTGCTCGGCTGCGTGGTCGTGTGCTATCTGTTCTTCGGGTTCGGTGGCGGGCTGTACGCGTCGATCCTGCTCGTCGGCATCCCGCTGTTGGCACTGATCCTGCTCGGTGGCCGGGTGTGGGGGCGGATCTACCGCTCGCTCGGGCGAGGACTGCTCGGCGTCCGGGTCGAGGCGCCCCCGGATTTCGTCCGCGCACCGGGCCTGCTCGGATTCCTCAGGAGCGCGTTCACCGATCGGGTGAGCTGGCGCGCGACGCTGTTCCTGCTCGCCCAGGCGGTGCTGGGCGTCGTGGTCGGCTACGTCGTGCTCGTCGTGACCGCGATGGTCGTCTTCACGGCGATCTCGCCGATTCCCTGGGTCCTGTTCGACCCGGTCCAGGTGGACGAGAGCGGCGTGGAGCGACACAGCCTCGCGCAGTTCGGTTCGTTCTATATCGACACCTGGCCCCGGTCACTGGCCATGGCCGGTATCGGCGTCGCCCTGTGTTTCACGCTGCCGTGGCTGATCCGCGGCGTCTGCTGGGTGCACGGGATGCTGATCACCCACCTGCTGGCGGCGACACCGCGGGACCGGCAGCTGGCCGAGCTGCGCGCCAGCAGACGGGCCGCGGTCGACGATGCCGCCGCGACACTGCGCCGGGTCGAGCGCGACCTGCACGACGGCACCCAGGCGCGGCTGGTCACCATCGCGATGGCGCTCGGCCGGGCCGAGGAACGCCTGGCCACCGGCGGCGATCCCGGCGACCTCATCGCCGAGGCGCGTGCCGGCGCAAAGGAAGCGCTGACCGAGCTGCGGGAACTGGTCCGTGGCATCCACCCGCCCGCGCTCGAACTCGGCCTCGGCCCCGCCCTCGAGACACTCACGGCCCGATGCGCGGTGCCGGTGGAACTGCGCGTGCAGCTGCCGCGCCGACCGAGCCCCGCGATCGAGGCGATCGCCTACTTCTCGGTCGCCGAACTGCTCACCAATGTCGTCAAACACGCGCGGGCGACGGCGGCCACCGTCACGGTGTTGCCCGACAGTCTGCGCGCCTTGGCGATCACCGTGCGTGACAACGGAATCGGCGGCGCGCTCGCGTCCGGTGTCGACGCTGCGGGCGGCAGCGGGCTGGCCGGTCTCGCCGCCCGCGCCCGTGCTGTCGACGGCACACTGAGCGTCGACAGTCCGGCCGGTGGGCCTACGGTGGTCACCATGGTGTTGCCGATGGCGGGTCCCCGGTGAGCGCGCCCGGACCCCTGCGGGTGGTGATCGCCGAGGACAGCGCCATCCTGCGCGACGGCCTGGCCGGGCTGCTGACCGAGCGCGGCCACGACGTGGTCGCGATGGTCGGCGACGCCACCTCCCTTAGTGAGGTGGTCGGCGCCCAGCGGCCCGACGTCGCGGTGGTGGACGTGCGGATGCCACCCACGTTCACCGACGAGGGCCTGCTGGCCGCGATCGAGCTGCGCCGGGCGTACCCGGGCACCGGTGTACTGGTCTTCTCGCAGTGGATCGAAACCCGCTACGCCACCGAACTTCTCGCCGCGGGTGCGGGCGGTGTCGGCTACCTGCTCAAGGACCGGGTCGCCGATGTCGCCGATTTCGTCGACGCGTTGCATCGGGTCGCGACCGGCGGCACCGCCCTCGACCCGGAGGTGGTCAAGCAGCTGATGGGCGCGTCTCGGCAGCAGGACGCCCTGACCCGCCTCACGCCGCGCGAGCGCGAGGTCCTGGAACTGATGGCCCAGGGCCTGACCAACAACGCGATCGCCGCCGCCCTCACCGTCACCGAACGCGCGGTCGAGAAGCACATCGGCAACATCTTCACCAAACTCGACCTGCCGCCCTCCGACACCCACCACCGCCGGGTCCTCGCGGTCCTGCGCCTGCGCGGATGACCTGCGGTCAGAACCAGGTGTCGTCGGTCTCCAGGGTGGTCCGGTCCAACGCGGCGAGCAGATCCAATTGCGGTGCGGTCTTGGGCAGTTCGTAGCGGAAGTAGTAGCGGGCCGCCGCGCGCTTGCCGTCGTAGAAGTCGCCGTCCTTGCCGACGGTCGCCAGCTCTTGCTCGAGCCAGATCCAGGCGACCACGAGGTGGCCGAACGCCTCCAGATAGACGGCGGCGTTGGCCATGGCCGCCGCCGGGTCGCCCGCGGCGAACATGGCCGCGGTGACGGCGAGCAGTCGCTGCCACGCGGCGTCGAGTCGTTCGGCGTGCTCGGCGGGCTGTCCGCCCGCTTCGCGGGCCGCGGTCACGGTCGCCGCGATGTGTTCGCTGAGCAGCAGCAGGGCGGCGCCGTCGTGCTGGATCACCTTGCGGCCGAGCAGGTCCAGGCCCTGGATGCCGTGGGTACCCTCGTGGATGGGGTTGAGCCGGTTGTCGCGGTAGTGCTGTTCGACGTCGTACTCGCGGGTGTAGCCGTAGCCGCCGTGGACCTGGATCGCCAGATTGTTGGCTTCCAGGCACCACTGCGAGGGCCAGCTCTTGGCCACCCCGGTGAGGATTTCCAGCAGCCGGGTGTGTGCGCGGGCGGCATCGGGGTCGGTGGTGGTGCGCTCCAGGTCGACGAGCCGGTTGCAGTACAGCAGCAGCGCCAGCGCGCCCTCGCTGTAGGCCTTCTGCGCCAACAGCATTCGCTTCACGTCGGGGTGTTCGATGATCGGGATCTGCGTGCTGGCCGGGTCCCTGCTGGTGAGGGCGCGACCCTGGTGGCGGCTGCGCGCGTACTCGACGGACTTGAGGTAGCCGGTGTAGCCGAGCGCGGTGGCGCCCAGACCGACGCCGAGGCGGGCCTCGTTCATCATCGTGAACATGTAGGACAGGCCGCGGTGCGGTTCGCCGACGAGGTAGCCGACGGCGCCGGGCGCTCCGCCGGGGGTGTGGCGGCCTTCGCCGAAGTTGAGCGCGGTGTTGGTGGTGCCCCGGTAGCCCATCTTGTGGTTGAGCCCGGCCAGCACGACGTCGTTGCGCTCGCCGCGCGAGCCGTCCTCGTCGACGAGGAACTTCGGCACGATGAACAGCGAGATGCCCTTGGTGCCCGCGGGCCCGCCGGGGATCTTCGCCAGCACCAGGTGCACGATGTTCTCGGTCAGTTCGTGATCGCCGCCGGAGATCCACATCTTCGACCCGAACAGTCGGTAGGTGCCGTCGTCCCGCGGTTCGGCGCGGGTGACGATGTCGGCCAGCGAACTGCCCGCCTGCGGCTCGGACAGGCACATGGTGCCGGTGGCCGTTCCCTCGATCATCGGGCGGACGAACCGGTCGATCTGCTCGGCGCTGCCGTGCGCCGCGATCAGATTCGCGTTGCCGATGGTCAGGAACACGTAGGCGGTGGTGCCGACATTGGCGGCCTGGAACCAGCTCATGCCCGCGGCCTGCACGGTCGCGGGCAGTTGCAGCCCGCCCAGGGCTTCGTCCATGCTCGCGCCGATGAGATCGGCCTTGGTGAACGCCTCGACCGCGACGCCCACCTCGGGGATCATGGTGACGGTCGTGCCGTCGAAGGTGGGTTCGTGGCTGTCGTTGCGCTTGTTGTGCGGGGCGAAGTAGCGCGTCGCGATGTCCTCGCACAGCTCCAGGAAACCGTCGAAGGTCTGCTTGGAATGTTCGGCGAACCGCGCTGCCCTGGTCAGGTCCTCCACGCGCAGCCATTCGTAGAGCAGGAAGTCCAGATCCCGGCGGGAGATCAAGGTCGAGCGCACGGTCGTCCTCTCCGGGGCGCCCGCCTCGGCCGGTAGCCCCTGTGCTGTCGGCACCAAGCTACCGACGATCGGTCGGCGGTTCCGGAGAATCCCGCCGCGGGGTCGGCGCCGCGGCGAGACGCGAGGTCTCGCCGCGGCGCCGACTCGGGTCAGAACGCGGCTTCGGCGACGGCCATGGCGTCGTCGGTCAGCCCCGCGATGACCGCGCGATCGGCGGTCAGCCGGGGCAGGACCTCGCGCGCGAAGAACGCGGCCACGGCCACCTTGCCGTCGTAGAAGTCCCGCTCCCCGGTCCCGCCGTCGAGGGCCGCCAGGGCGACCTCGGCGTTGACCAGCAGGCGCCAGCCGATGAACAGGTCGCCGACGGCCATCAGGAAGCGGACCGAACCCAGGCCGACCTTGTACAGCTCGGTCGGCTGCTCCTGGGCGCCCATC